>NZ_JAWQNH010000005.1:0-729621 GCF_033741155.1 Mycolicibacterium chengduense
GAACGGGTCGCCCCGTACAAGAAGATTCGTAGCGTCGAATTCGTTGAGATGATACCCAAATCGGCGACTGGCAAGATACTGCGTCGACTCCTCAAGGCGTGATGCGAAAGTGACCGTTGCTCTCCGTCCAGGCCCCCGCTGAACAATGGCCGCGGTGTAGTCGCCGTCCCGATATTCTCGAAACCCGCTCGCGGACAGGCTCAGGTCGCGCGACGCACACGTCTCCGCTGTGGCGCAACCTGAGTTCCCGACGGACTCGCACCCCGTGGACGAGCGAATCCAACACCTCGTCAGTGGTTGCGATCTCGGCAAGCAGCGCAAGCGATTCCACGGACGCCTCGTGAGCCGGCAACGAGCCGGCCGAACAGGCGTCTGTGACGACGATCGTGCGGTATCCGTGGTCGGACGCAGCACGTGCGGTCCCTTCGACCGAGAGGTTGGTGGCCACGCCCGCGAACACGACGGTATCGACGCCGGCGCGGCGGAGTACGAGATCCAGCTGACTCGCATGGAAGCCGCCCACTCGCTGATGACAGATGACCGTTTCCCCGGCGCGTGGGGCGAGTTCGGCCGCGATGTCGGCTGCCGGGGTGCCGTCGACCAGACAATTCTTCTGCGCGGACATCGCCAACAGCGGGCTGTTCGCGATCATGTCGGAATAGTCCGGCTTGAAAGCGACCCGCGTGTACACGACCGTTGAGTGCCATTCCACTTCGGCTTCGAGGCTGATCCACGACGTGGCGGCCAACAACTCCTCTACCGCTACGCGTAATTCCAGTTGCGCCAACGGCATTCCCACACATCGATGAATGCCCCAGCCGAAGGCCAGGTGTTCGCTGGCCTTTCTTCCTTCGTGGTGCATGCGGCTGGGATCGGCGAACTTGGCAGGATCGAGGTTGGCAGCCGCGTAGAGCAGGTACAGCCGCTCGCCCTTCCGAACCTGCATGTTTCCGACGATTGTGTCCCTGGCAGCTGTTCGCGCGAACCACCGCAACGGGGTGTTCAGCCGTAGCGACTCCTCGACTATTGCCGGAATTCGCGCGGGTTCGTCGCGGAGCAGCTGCTGCAGCTCGGGGTCTTCGACGATCTGCGCCATGAGACACGCCAGACCTCGGGCGGTCGAGTGATGTCCGCCGGTGAGAACGGCTGTCAATGCGCCACGCACCTCGGCTTCGTCGAGATCACCCGCATGGTCGTTGGCGCGCGCGATCACACGCGATATCCACGAATCGTCGGGCTTCGACTGGCTATCGGCGATGAGACCGTCGAGGATCTCCTGCAGTCTCTTTGCGGGATCGCTGCCATCGGGCATCGGGCGTCGGTAGAGGAACAGCGACTCACTCAAAGTCTCCATTTCCGACTTGATCGACTCGGGTGCGCCGATCAGCGAGAAGATGACATCCAGCGGGAGGGGATACGCATAGTCCGCGCCTAGATCGGCTATCTCGGCCGCGGACAGGCGATCGAGCAGAGCGCCGGCGTGCTCGCGGACCATCCGTTCAAGGGGAGGCGTCACTCGCGGCCCGACCAGTTCGGTGAGAATCGCTCGATGGCGAGTGTGCGTTGGGCGGTCGTACTCCAGCGCCAGGATGTGCGACGTGAGTGCTCGCGGGAAGCGAACGCCATCCGCAGACGAAAACGTCTCGTGGTCTGCCGCGATCTGACGGCAGAGCGCATAGTCGGAAACGACCCACAACCCCCCTTGCTTCTCGGACCAGGCGATTCCGCCCGCCGCCCGAACCCGTTCGAAGAGTTCGAGGTCGTGAAGCACCAGATCTTGATCAGTGGAGTCGAATTCCACTACCGGAATGCCAGTTGCCGTCATCGTGCGCCTTCCCGAGGCAGTTCCAACGCCATGTCGAATGAGTGGCATGCTAGCATGCGACACGACGGCAGCCAGCGAGAATGCGAGCGAAACTTCAGATTCGGACCCGCGGCGCGGAGGTGTGCCTGGCGAGTGGCTCGTTGACAAAGCGAGAATTCGAGTTCGCGGACCCGACCAGAACGGCCTCGAGAATCGTGCGGTCAGTCGCCGACCCAACGTCAGCGCGGCGCGGTCCCGTTGACGGCGTGGGCCTCCGCATTGATCACATCGATCGTGCCGACGATGTGTGCTTCCATTTCGCGACGTGCGCCTTCCGCATCGCCAGCGTGGATAGCGGCACGGATGCGTTCGTGATCCGCGTGGCGCTCGTCGAGTGCGGAGCTGAGCGGCTGCGGTACCCCTGTGGTGTTGATCAAGAAATCGGACAGATCCCACAGCCGGCGGCTGGTGTCGGCGGCGATTTGCGAGTGGGCCATGTCATGGATGGCATCGTGGAAATTGCGGTTCAGCACGCGATATCCACGCGATCTCACCCGGGGATCGGCTTCCTCTCGAAGAGCATCGATCTCCGTGGAAATGGCGTCGAGTTCGGCGACTTGCTCCTCCGTACGACGCAGAGCTGCGATGCCGGCGATGGTGCCCTCGAACCCTCCGAACATCATGTAGAAATCAGCGACTTCCCGCAGGGTGTACGCCATCACCCGTGAGCCGACCTGTGGCTGGATTTCGATCAGGCCGTCGGCGGCCAGTCTGCGCAGTGCCTCCATGACCGGTTGTTTGCTCACCCCGAACTCGACGCGCAGGGCTTCTGCCGAAAGGCGTTGGCCAGCCGGGTAATCGCCCTCCATCAGCCGACCTCTGAGCTGGTCGTAGACCGCGTCATTCAGTCGTGACACTGTCCGGCGCGACCGTGATTCGCCCTCATAACGCATGTCCACCCCTGAAAGCGTAGCCCTGACCCTCGCTTGACTGCTTCAACTGCATGCCGACCTTCTTGTGGTGGGCCGGGTAAACGCGATACTGTGATGCTAGCATTCTAGTTTCCATTCGGCTCTGTTCCCCCCGGTCCGGTTCGATCGAATCGGCACCGGACCACCACGTAGGCGATTCACAGGTGCAATGACTGATTCGACGTTTCCCCCTCCTCCTTCCTTCGTTCCGTTCCGATCGGACGTCCGTTCCGGAATCGACCTGTAACCGATCAACCGATCCCATCAAAGGACCCTGACGCGTAAACCGTTGTGACACGCGGCTTTCGATCGGTCTCGATCATTGCGCAAGCCGCCTTCGAAAGGTAGGAACCCCTATGCGAACCGCACCTGCAATAGCGACGTTGTGCTTGTCGCACAGTCCCCCAGATGGCTCAAGACGTCGACCACGCGCAAGGCCTCGAGTTCCGCGCGGGATTTGCGCGGGTCGCCAAGGCGGAGGCCGACTACAGCCCGACGCTCGTGGTCTATTACGGCCCGGATCACATGCGCGCGCTCGCTCCATCGCCCCGTGCTTCACCGTCGTCGAATCTGCGACCGGCTACGGTGACTGGGGTACGCCGCAGGAGGATTACGCCGTCCCGCGGCAGAAGGCGATCGAACTCGCCAGGTATCTGGCCGAGGCCGGCATCGATATCGCCACTGCCGACACTTTGCGGCTCGACCATGGATTCGGACAGTCCACGGCGGATTTATTCGGGTCCCTGTCTTCGGTACCGATACTCCCCATCGTCATCAATTGCGTCGACCGGCCGATCGCCACAGTGGCCCGCGTCGCCGCATTGGGTCGGGCGGTGGGGGAGTGGCTGCGCATGCGTGTAGAGCCTGACGAACGCGTCTTGGTGATCGGTTCCGGCGGGCTGTCCCACGCACCGCCCTCACTGATACCCGGGGCGCGGGACCTCACCGAAGAGCAGCGGCGAAAACTGGTTACGGACAATATCGCGAAGGCCGCGGAAGCCATTGACCCGGACTGGGACCGCGATCTTCTCGACGTGTTCGCTTCTGACTGGGAGCGTCTCGCCAGCCTTCGTGAGGCCGACCTCGTCGCGGGAGGTTCCGGCGGCGCTGAGGTCCGCACATGGATAGCCTCGGTATTCACCGGCGGCACGCCGTTGGAGAAGATCGTGTATCAGCCGGTGAGTGAGTGGATCACCGGCATGGGCATCGTCGCCAGTACGAATCTGGCTGTCCCGGCCTGATCTCCGCGGCAGGCTGCGCCCTGCTGCGACACCGAAAAGTCTCCCTTCGAGGGGTTTTCGGTGTCGCAGCAAGGTAGACGGATGCGCCATGCGCCGATCAAGCCGGTCGACGACTGGGAGCCGCTGTTCCCTGGAAGGGCCAGACGTTCATTCACCGGGCGCAGTGAGGAATTCCAGTACAAGACGGTTGAACTTGTCCCGCTGTTCCCATTGCGGCCAATGCCCAGCACCGGTGATGAGTTTGAATTGGCCGCCCGAGATCTTCTCGGCCATCTCAAGACCGGCTCCTGCCGGGCCGGAAGGGTCGTCACTGGTCCACACCACCAATGCGCCGTTCGGCACCGCCTTCAAGTCTTCATCGGTGACCATGTTGCGTCGTCGCACATCGGGGTCTTGCAGGCACAGGATGTGGCGCATTGATTCCGAGAACCCCGGCTGCGAGTAGATTGTCCGACGAATCGCGACCAGTTCGTCGGTGACGGACGCCGGGTCGGCCATGAGCCACTCCAGCCGGGCGCGAATGCGCTCCTCCGACGGGTCGTCGGCGGCAGCCTGGGACAGCCCTCGGATCTTCTCCATCACCTCTGGTCGAGCCATCGTGCCGCCCGGCGTGTTGAGCACCAGCTTGCCCACGCGATCGGGATGGGCTGCCGCAAACTTGATCGCGACCCAACCGCCCAGCGATTCACCGTTGAGATGAGCCTTGGTCGTCCCGAAGGCGTCGAGTAGTGAAGCGAGATGCTCGACGTACGTGTCCAGTTCGAGGTCCGCGTCGGCAAGGGTGGTGTAACCGTGCCCCGGGTAGTCGTAGGCGATGACGTGGTAGTGCTCGGCGAAGGCGGCGATGTTGTGGGAATACGCCTCGAGGTGTCCGCCGGTTCCCGGCATGAGCACGAGGGTTTCGCCGCTGCCGGCTTCGAGCACGCGGGTGCGCCACGGGCCGACCGTCACATAGTGCAGGCGGTGCTCTGTCGCGCCCAGCGCCACCCAGACGGGCGTATCCCGGAGGAGTTCCGCGCTCACGCGCTCACCACGACCGACTCGAGCACCCCGTTGCCGACACCGGGTCGTTCGTCGAAACCCGTTGATTTCCTGGCGTGTCGCAAAGTCGCATCCCATATCTCACTGAAAGTCGCTACTGGCATGCTAGCATCACACACACCCGTCGCAAGTATGCCGGCATGCGTGGTTCCGGTGACCGATGGACCGACTGTGGCTGACGGCGCTAGACACGCCGCAGATTCATACCCCCGTCGACCACGGTGGCCGTGCCATTGACGAAGGATGCGGTGTCGGAGGCCAGATAGGTCGCCAGGCCCGCAATGTCGGCCGGTGCTGCCATGCCACCCTGACCTTGGGTCACCATCTGCTCGAACGGCATACCGGTGATGTCCGCGAAGACGTCACTGGTGCGCGCGACCATCTCGGTGGCGACGAAGCCCGGACAGATGGCGTTGGCACGGACCCCGTGGTCGCGCAGCTCCAGCGCCATCGACTCGGTGAGCCTGATCACCGCCGCCTTGGTCGCCGAGTAGATGCCCAGGAGGGGGAAGGCCACCACGCCGCTGATGGACGCGATGTTGATGATGGCACCGCCGCCGTCGATGAGCGCCGGCACGGCGTGCTTGTAGACCAGCCATGGTCCGCGCACGTTGATCGACATCAACCGGTCGAAGTCCGCCTCGCTGGTCTCGTGCAGCGGGGCGAGCGTCTCCACGCCGGCATTGTTGACCAACACGTCCAGTCCGCCGAGGGACGCAGTTGTTGACTGCACCGCCGCGGCGACGCTGTCGGCTGAACTCACGTCACATGCCACACCGATTGCGCCACGGCCGATCTCGTTCGCTGCAGCCTCGGCGCCCTGTATATCGGCGATCGCGACGACCGCACCGGCTTCGGTGAAGGCCTCGGCGATCGCGCGACCGATCCCACGGTGTCCGCCGGTGATCAGAGCCCGCTTGCCTTCAAGGGTACCGCTCATGTCAGCGCACCTTCTTTCTGTTCGTCTCATGTGTGAGCAGGGCGAACCAGGTTGTGATCGCCCCTATTTCGCCGGCGACGGCGTGCTCGCCGCCGATGCGGTGTCGGACTGTCGTCTCTTATGACGGCTCAGCCGACGGCACTGGCCTCGGCTTCCCTGACCAACAATGGGCCGACGAATTGCGCTATGGTGTCGTGGATTTCGGCGGCTCGCGGAACCGCCCCCGACACCGACAGCGTGGTATGGAACAGACGTGCCAGGCGTCGGCATTGAGTCGGCACGCCGGCGGCCTGCAACGCGGCCGCGTAGTCCTCGGCCTCGTCGCGAGTCGGGTCGATCTCCATGGTCACGATCAGGGTGGGCGGCAGGCCCGATAGGTCCTCGGCTCGGATCGGTGCCGCCCACGGCGACGTGGCGTTCACGGGATCACCTAGATACAGAGTCCACATCCGTTGCCCGAGCTCGGTCGAGATCATCGGCCCCGCGGCGAACTGCTTGCGAGAGTTGGTGTCGGCCAGCGGGTCTATGGGTGGCACCACCAGAATCTGCGCCCGCAGCGCGGGGCCACCCTCGTCTCGGGCACGTAGTGCGGTCACCGCGGCAAGGTTCGCCCCCGCGCTCTCGCCGCCGATGGCAATACGGTCAGGGTCCCCGCCGAACTCACGCGCATTCTCACCCGCCCACCGAAGCGCAGCGAGAACGTCATTCGGTGCTGCGGGGAACGGATGTTCGGGCGCCAGCCGATAGTCCGGGGACACCACGACCGCGCCGACTCGCTTAGCCAGCACCGCGCACGGCTCATCGAACGCGTCGAGGCTACCGCCGATCCATCCACCGCCGTGAACGAACACGATGACGGGCAGCGGCGAGGTGTTGCCATCGGGCCGATACAGCCGCACCGGGCGCTGTCCGTCCTCGGTGGGGTAGGAAGCCTCGGTGATGGAGATGCCGGTCGGCAACGGAAGCTGCATGGCCCTGAGGGACTCAAGGCTGAAACGGGCTTCCTCCAGAGAACACTGCTCGAGGGGTTTCACGCCCATGTTCATCATCCCGGCGAGCAGGAAGACTTCGCTGCCGTCGAGACTCACCAGAGTCGATACCGGCCTTTCGTGACCGTCGAAGGCGAATCCGCTGTAGTCGCGGGCCACGACCTCTTCGACGATCGCGCGAAACATCGGTGCGCCGGTGAACAGTGAGATCGGCGTCCGTGCCTTGCCTGCGATGTTGTCACCCATGAGCCACGTGGTCCCGGTGGGAAACAGGGTCACATCGGCGACTTCACAGACCAGCTCGTTGTAGCGGGTCTCGGCCTCGTCAGTGACTTCCGCCGTTCGGTACCCGTGCTGCTCCATCGTCGAGATCAGGCCGGCGATGAAGTCCACGCTGACTTCGATGGCAATGGGATTGTTGAACAGGGCTGCGGGACCCTGCGGACCGTTGACGTGGAAGAGGTTGGGAAACCCGTGGGTGGCCGTGCCGAGATAGCACCGTTGGCCGTGCGCCCAGTGATCGGTCAGTTGCTTGCCGTCGCGGCCGACGACGCCCATCCGCTTCAGCGCTCCCGCGCCTACATCGAAACCGGTTGCCAAGATGATGACGTCGAACTCGTATTCCTGCTCGGTGGTGGCGATGCCCTTTTCCGTGATCCGAACGATGGGTGTCGTGCGCGCATCGACGAGCCGTACGTGGGGTTCGTTGAACGCCTCGAAGTAGTTGGTTTCGAAGGTCGCTCGCTTGACCCCGTAGGGGTGGTCGGTAGGGCACAGCAATTCGGCGACCTCGGGGTCGGTGACACGCTCGCGGATGCGGCCGCGAATGTAATCGGCCACTGTCCGATTCGCTTCGGGATTGGTGATCAGGTCGTAGTAGGTCGAGGCAAGCATGCGGAAACCGCCACCGTTGTAGAACTCGTCGTACACCGCTCGTTGTTGGTCAGGGGTGTGGGCCGCAGCTGGGAGGACCGCGCGCGGATATGCCGCGCCCGTAATGCTGTCGAGTGCCTCCTGGCGAATCCGCGGGTAATCGGCCACCGTGGCATCGAATTCGTCATCGGACAACGGCCTGTTGCCCAGCGGACACGCGAAGTTGGGGGTCCGCTGGAAGACCGTCAGTTGGCCGACCTCCTTGGCGATGGTCTGAATGACCTGAATGCCCGTAGACCCCGTGCCGATCACGGCGACGCGTTTGCCGGCCAACTCGATGCCCTCGTGGGGCCAGCTGCTGGTGTGCACCACCGTGCCGCCGAAGTCGTCTTGTCCGGGGAATTCGTTGGGCTTGGTCACCCCGAATCCACCTGCGGCGTTGATGAAGAACCGTGCGGTGGTGGTAGCCCCGTCGTCGGTGCCGACGTGCCAGAGCTCGGCATCGTCGTCCCACACCACCGAGGTCACCCGGGTGTTGAAGCGGTAGCTGCGTCGAAGGTCGAACCGGTCGGCGACGTGTTCGAGGTATCGCTTGATCTCGGGCTGAGAGGCGAAGCGCTCGCTCCAGCGCCACTCGCGCTGCAGATCCTCGTCGAACGAATACGAGTAGAAAATGCTTTCGAAGTCGCAGCGCGCCCCTGGGTAGGTGTTCCAGTGCCACACCCCGCCGGCGCCGGGCGCGGCCTCGAAGGCCTGAACCGAGAGCTTCAACTCGTTGCGGAGTTTGTGGGTCGCGTAGAGGCCCGAGAATCCGGCTCCGACGATTACGGCGTCAACGTCACTGTTGGTCATGCCTCCATCGTGGTGAACAGTGATCGGTCGCACATCCGGTTGACTACCCGTACCCATACCTGCGCCCATACCTGATCTGCTGTCGGGACGGAATGGTGAACGGTCATGCCCTGAATCGTTCGGTGCGCCAGCCGAGCCCATAGCCGTGCCAAGACCCGGCGTGCACGCCGGGTCCTCGCCTTCTGCCGGCTGGCGGCGAGCAGCGTTGACCCATCACGGGACAGCGATTCCGGCCGACGGCGTTATCGGCGTGCGCGGGTTCGCTCCGCCTGCTGGGGGTGGCCGTCTGTGAATCGGCTGTCGCTGACGCCATGTCGAGACTCCTCGTGAGGAGTTGAGTTTGTTTGTCCGGGAACCGGAGTGGGTGACTGAGGTGGACGCCGACCTCGATCGGGTGCCGGGGACCTATTTAGCCGTCGCGGTGTGAGTGGCTCATTATTCGGGAGGCGGATGCGCAGATGCGTCGTAGGTTGTGCGCGTGGGGGCGAAGGTCGGCGGATAGCGGAACCGATACCGATAGGGCGGCGATCGGTGTGCCGTTGCGGCCGAATACCGGTGCTGCGATGCAGCCCAGTCCGGGGCGGCTTTCCTGGTGTTCGGTTGCCACGCCGTCGAGTCGGACGCGGTCGAGGACGCGGGCCAGTTGGTCGGGGTCGGTGATGGAGTGGGGGGTGAGTGCGGTCAGCGGCCTGCTGGTGATGTTGTCCACTGCTGCGGGGTTGTAGGCCAGCAGGACTTTGCCGACCGCGGTGCAGTGCGCGGGCAGGCGTCCACCGATGCGCGACGGGGCAACTGCATTGCGATGTCCGTACAGTTTGGCCAAGTAGACGACTTCAGTGCCGTGCAGCATCGCCAGGTGCACGGTCTGGCGGGTCGTGTCGAACAATTCGGTGAGAAAAGGCATCAGTTGGTCACGCACCCGCTCGTGGCCCGGGGGGTTCACCGCCAGGCCCAATTCGTGGAGTCGTGAGCCCAGCCGGTAACCGGTGCCGACGCGTTCCACCACCGCGTTGCGCTCCAGCATCCCCAACACGCGGTACGCGGTCGACTTACTCAAACTCGCGCGGCGAGCGAGTTCGCTGACACCGACACCGGTACTGGCTTGGTCTCCGAATGCAACCAGTAGGCTGAATGCCTTGTCGATGGCAGCTCTGTCGTCGCGTGCGGAGTCGATCACCGCTGTCATGAGGCCTCCTGGGTGTGTGACAGGGTCGCTTCAAGTTCCCTCTTCGTCACTCTTGATGACCATGATGCAAAACCCGACGTCGTTCGTCAATAATGACGAGATGACTATTAAAAGTGACAGTGCGTCCGGAGTGAACCAGCTGGTCGCCCGTAACGTGCGCCGGTTTCGCCGCGAGCGTGCCATGTCGCTGGGTGAGTTGGCCCGCCGTTCCGGATTGGCGAAGCAGACCTTGTCGAAGATCGAACAGGGCACGGGTAATCCGACGGTGGAAACGCTGGCGCTACTGGGTGCTGCGCTGGACCTTCCCGCACGGCGGCTGCTGACCGAGTGGGGCACCCCGGTGTACGTCCAACGCCGCGCTGACGGGGTGTGGAGTGGGAGGCCCGAGTGGTCGGAGCGGCTGCTCGACGAGATCTACGGCTCGGGGTACGTGCGCACCCTCGTGTTGCGACTGGAGCGCGGTGCGGCCGAGCCTGCGGTGATCGAACCGCATCCACCCGGCACCCTCCATCACCTGTTCGTGATCACCGGGAGGCTGCGCACCGGTCCGCTCAGTGAACCGGTCGATCTGGCGGCGGGAGACTTCGTCCGGTTCCCCGGCGACGTGGCGCACCGCTACGTGTGTCTCAGTGATCGAGTGACTGCGCACGTGGTGACCACGCTGCCGCAGATCCGCCAGATCGGGCCTGCCATACCGCCCACCCAGGGTCGCGGTGACGACGAATGATCCCGTACTGAACCGTATTCGAGTTTGCATGCGGCGCGCTGCGGGTGTGGCCTACGAACGGAGCTACGGCAGATCAGGGTCCTGCAGGCCCTGGATGACGGTGCACGTAGCCACGATGTGGTGTTCCATCAACTCTCGCGACCGTCGTCAACAACAAAGGGCTGGCTCGCCATCCTCTGGGATAGGAGACTCCTGCTGACTGTCTATGGGCTGGAAATGTCCTTATAGGGCGTCGGCGAGGTTCAGGCCAGATGCCGGCGGGACAGCCCACGGGTGGCCTCCCCTTGTTTGGGAGCCGGTACGTCATCGCACTGGCCGGCCCCGAAGGCGGGGGTTCGGCAATCCTGCCTGCCGGTGAATCCGCGTCGGCGAACGGGGAGCCGCAGGGTCATTGGGCATCCGTTTCCAACGCAGCATGTACCTGCGGCAGATGTCGGGTCCGGCATGACTCCCGAGCGGAGCGCATAACCGGGCTGGCTGTCACGTGACAAACAATCTCGGCAGTCGAATGTCGGGGCGCGGGCTGCATTTCGGCGAACTCGTCACCGCAGGATGGTTCACTCGGATATGACACGACTGTGAGACAGATGTCGTATGACATGTCGTGAGACTGTCCGGATCGGTGCAGGTCAGAACGCCTTCATATGACAGTGGATCTGAGAATCTACATCAACCATGGGTTTTGGGCGTGGGCGTCAATTTCTCGCGGCGAGCTTCATGTCGATGTCACCTATGTCACGCACCGGGGCTTACGAGGACAACGCCTACGGGCCAACGTAGCCATGGGGAGTCGTTCGTCGCCCCGCTCCACTGCAGTGTCGTGGACCGTCAGTCCAACGGGGAGCCGGTGCTGGGATCAAGTCTGGTCGCCGTCACGTTCAGGATGCAAGTCGGATCCATCCCCGCCATATCCTGGTGAAACGCGGGGCTCTGCAGGTAGGCCCGCTCGAGGGACTCGAGATCGGCTCCGTCGGGATAGGACGCGAGGACGTAGAGGCGATGGTCGGTGTCGTCCGGGCTGGTCCAGATGCCGTGCAGGGTGATGTCGAATTCCCCTACGGTGCCAAGATGTCGAGGATAGACGTCGTGTTGGTAGGTCCGTAGCGACTGCGCATCTTTCAGGGTGTACACGCGCCATTGGTAGACGCTCATGGCTGCTGCTCGGCCCAGGGCAGCAGTACGCACTTGCCCGTCGAATGGCGGTCTTCGATCAGCCGGTGCGCCGCGGCCGCCTGCGACAACGGCAGTTGTGCCCCCAGTTCAACCTCGAGCCGACCGTTCACTACATATTCGGCGAGTTCGGCTACCACAGAGGCTATTTCACGCCGATCACCGCTGAGGTAGGGGTAGATGCTGAAGAATCCCAGCGTCTGGTTGCCGAACAACCGTCCGGCCGCGAACTCGGCGTCGAAGTCGATGACGGGGGACGTCTTGTCGGCGCCGCCGTATGCGCTCAGCCGGCCGAACGGGGCCAGCGACGCAATCGACTGGGTGAACGCCTCTCCGCCGACGTTGACCAACGCGGCGTCTACGCCGCGGCCGTCGGTCGCCTCCATCACCTCGGCGCTCCACTGCGGTCGGGTGTAGTCGATGCAGACGTCGGCACCGAGGTTCACGACCAGCTGCCGCTTGGCCGGCGTGCTTGCCGCACCGATCACCTGGCGTGCACCGCGAAGCTTCGCGAGCTGAACGGCCATGGAGCCCAAGCCTCCTGCCGCAGCGAGGATCAGTACTGTCTCGCCAGGTGCGAGCCGCACGCCGTCGCGAATTAAGAGGTGGGCGGTCACGCCTTGGACGAGCAGCGCGGTGCTCTCGGCGTACCCGAGCTCGCGCGGTAGCGGATACACCGCGTCTGCTGCCGCGACGACGTACTGCGCGTACGCGGCCGGTTCGGCTCCCGATAGGAAACCGAAGACCCGATCACCCTTCGCCACGGTCGAGGCGCCCGCACCGACCTCTTGCACGGTGCCGGCGAATTCGGCGCCCAGCAGGTGGGGTAGTGGAGGCTGAAACGGATAGTTGTTTCTGCGTTGTTCGATATCGGCGAAGTTGATTCCCGCGGCCTCGTTGCGGATCAGCACCTGCCCCGGGCCCGGTTGGGGAATGGGAACGTCTTCGTAGACGAGGCTTTCGGGTGGCCCGTATCGATGGATCCGGATGGCCTTCATGGTGTCGCTGCTCATCACTGTCTCCATCGTGAGCTAAATTAGTAGGTGTAATCAAACTATATGCGTATTAGTTTGGTCATGCCAACTAGTTCTCGCCGAAAGTGACGGGCGACATGCCGCAGCAGGAACCACCCGCGCAGCGAATCCATCCGGCGATGGTGAAGCTGATTCACCAGATGAGCCGCCCCGAGACGCGCACCAAGCTGCTGGGCGATGCCGGGCACGACCTGACGCCCGTCGACGTCGACCTGCTGCGGACCATCATTGCCAGACAACCGGTGCGGGCCTCGCACCTGTCCGATGCGCAGGCGGTCGACAAGTCGACCATCACCCCCCAGATCCGCCGACTGGAGCGACGCAAGTTGATCACGCGGAGAACAGATCCCACTGATCGCCGGGCCGTGTTGCTGAGCGCGACCGCGCTGGGGCGCGAGACCAGTCATCGGATGGACTCCACCGGCACCGAATTCATCGAAACCGCATTGCGGCATTGGCCGAAGAAGGATCAAGCCATGTTCGCCACCTTGTTCTGCCGTTTCGTCGATGACCTCGCTGATCAGCCTGCCCACTAAGCTGGTCGACGCGCCCCATCGCGCGCCCCCGCTATGAGGCCTTCTCGGATATGACACGACTCTGAGACAGAATCTCATGACATTGTGTGAGACGTATCGGGATAGTCGCAGGTCACTCTCGCTGCCGTATGACAGCAGATCTGAGATCTACATCAACAACCGTGATTCACCGCACCGGCTGCGACGAGCGCACCGCACCCCTTCGCCGTGACTCGGTCCGTGGCCGATCTCGCCATCGATGACGTGATCGCACACCGGGGCGGCGTCGACGAGGTCGATGAAACGAACGCCGCACCTGCTGTGCCTTCAGTCCGAGTTCTCCTGCAAGCCAGCATAATTCGGTCCGATCATCTGCGGTCAGCTTGACGTCGGCGAGTGCGGTGGCGGAAGGGCGAAGCGCGAGGCGCTGTCGCGGATGCCGCTTGCAAGCCCGCTAGAACAGTCGCCTGGCGCGCCAACAGTCTCCTATGTCGAGGTCCTGGGAATCCGGTGCGCCAACCGCGCCCGCCTCCGTGCCGGCTGCTGGGCGACCCGCGGGCCCGGTGGGTTGACAAACCGCTTCGGTGTGATCAGGCTTACAACATCAAGTGATAGCGACTATCATAGAATGAGAATCGAGGGAAACAATGCGGGTGGCAGTTCTGGGCCTCGGAGAAGCTGGTGCGTTGTATGCGGCGGGATTCCTCGCCCACAGCTGGCAGGTCAGCGGGTTCGACCCTGCCGACGTCGCCACTCCGCCCGGCGTGGAGAGATTCGACGACGTCGCCGCCGCCGTGCGCGACGCCGAGCTTGTGTTGAGCCTCACCAGTTCGAAGGTTGCGGTGCGGGCGGCACGCGACGCGGCGCCCCACCTCAAGGCGGGCGCGGTCTACGCCGATATGAACTCCGCTTCGGTCGCCGTGAAAACGGCAGCGGCGGAGGCCATCGCCGTCTCCGACGGCGTGCTGTTCGCCGACGTCGCGGTGGTGGGCTCGGTACCTGCGCACGGGTCGAAAACCGCACTGGTGATCAGCGGGTCCGGGTCGGCGAAGGCCGCGGCATACTTCCAGGGCGTCGGAGCCCGGGTGGATGATATCGCCGGCGAAGCGGGTGACGCCTCGCGGCGCAAGCTGTTGCGCAGCAGCTTCATGAAAGGGCTCGGCGCCTTGATCGTCGAGTCCACCGAGGCCGGTGAGGCCACGGGCGCTCAGCAGTGGGTGCGCGACCAGATCGCGGCCGAGCTCGTCGACGGGTATGCGGCTCTTGACCGCCTGCACGATGGCACCGTCAAGCACGCCGCGCGCCGCGCGGTGGAGGCCTTCGCGGCCGTCGACCTGCTCGACGAGGCCGGCGTCGCTCCGGTGCTCGCGCGCGCTGCAGCGCAGGTACACCAGCGTCTGGCCGACGCCGACGGCCGCGCCGCCGATGAGCTGCTGTCCGCCTTCGAGGGATTGCCGGTAGCAAACATCGGCGACGCCCGCGGCCGCATGGGCATGCTCGATTCGGGCATTCGCCCCATGTGGAAAGGGGCTCGTCTGGTCGGGCGGGCACGTACGGTGTGGACGCGCGCCGGTGACAACAAGGCGCTGCAGGAGGCCCTGGCCAAGGTACGTCCGGGGGAGGTGATCGTTATCAACGGCCACGGTGACGTCAACCGCGCCCTGATGGGCGAGTTGATCGCCGAGCGCGCCCGGTCCCGCGGTTGCGTAGGCATGGTGATCGACGGCGCTGTCCGCGACGTCGACGTCCTTGCCGAGATCGGCTTCGGGGTGTGGGCGCGCGCGGTCAGCCCCGCGGGCCCCTACAAGGACGGCCCCGGGCAGGTGGACGTGCCCGTCGCGGTCGGAGGCGTGGTGTGTAATCCCGGCGATCTGGTCGTCGCCGACGACGACGGTGTGATCGTCGTGCCCGCGGCCGAGGCGTTCGCGAGCCTTGCCGGGGGCAGGGCCGTAGAGGCCGACGAAACCCAACGCCGCGCGGCCATCATTGCCGCTCGGAGCGCATCGTGATCGCCGTCTGGGCGCTGGTCGCCTTCATCGCGGCGATCGTGGTGTGGAACGCGGTGCTCAAGCGGAACATCGGCGAGGCGATGATCGTCGGTCTGGTCGCCGTGGCAGCCTTCGCCGGTGTCCATGCCCCCACCTATGTGTGGCACGGCTTCACCGATGCCATTCAGGAGGAGGTCACCTTCGCGGGCCTGGCCTTCATCTTCATGAGCTTCATCCTGGTCAAGACACCCGTACTGGACAGACTCATCGACGTCCTGAACTCGTTCCTCGGACGGATGCGTGGCGGACCGGTGTACACGTCGACCGTCGCCGGCGGCATGTTCGGCGCCGTCGCCCACGTCGGCGCCTCGGTCACCGCGGCCGTCGGGTCGGTCACGGTTCCGTGGATGAAGCGGTCCGGCGTCAGTCCGGAACTGTCGGCCACCGTCGTCGCGGGCTGCGCGGGTATGGGTGTCACGTTCCCGTTCAGCGCCACCATGTTCATCCTCGTCGGTTCAGCCACCGTCACCGGACTCATGGAGCCCGACGAGATCGTCCTTCCGCTCGCGCTCGCCGGACTGTGGTGCCTGGCCTACCGCCTGGTCATGAATTTCTACCTGGTTCGCAAGCACGGTCTGCAGCCGATCGCCGCCGAGGACCGGCTGCCCATCAAGACGAGCCTGCGCACCGGATGGCATTCGCTGCTGCTCTTCATTCCGATCATCGTCCCGCTGGCGCTCACCAGGGGACCGTTGGCTGCAGAACTGTCGGCTTACACCGACGTGGTGATGTCGAAGGCGATCAGCTTGGTCACGTGGATCCCGGTGCTGATGATCGCGCTGGTGCTGTTCCTCGGGCGCCGGCATCTACCACGCAATCCCTCAGGTTGGTGGAAGGTGTTGGGCGACAGTGCTCCTCAGTTCGGCGTCATCGGCGTCACGATCGTGGCCGCGTTCACCGCATCCAATGTGCTGGCCGACCTCGGACTGCCCGAACAATTGACCACGGTGCTGGAGAGTGTGCACGCGCCGGCGTGGCTGATGGCGGCCATCGTCGGGATCATCATCGTCGTCATCGCGATCCCCCTCACCGCGTCGGCCACGATGGCCGCCGTCGGCGGGGTGGCGGTGGCAGCCCTCGTCGGTGTCGGAATTCCGGCCCCGATCGCCGCGACCGCAGTGCTGGTGTTCGCCTCTACCGAAGGCGCCTCGCCGCCCTCGGGCGCCCCGATCTACGTCGCCGCGGCCATCGCGCAGGTCGACCCGTCGAAGACCTTCCTGCCGCTGCTCAAGTACTACTGCATTCCCATCCTGGGCGTCGGAGTCCTGATCGCCCTCGGCCTCCTCCCCGTCGCCTAGACAGAACGGACACACATCATGATCAGAACAGTCATTTCGACCGTGTTCCGAATCACCGTGGCAGCCTTCCTCATCGGCGGTGCGGTCGTGGTCGGCCTGCAGGCCGTGGGCATCGTGATGGGAAATGGCGCATTCATCGACGCCGTCTCCGACCACGTCGCCCCCTGGGTCTACGGATCCGCCGGTGTCGCCGGACTGCTTGCCTTCGCGTTGTCCTACTTCCCGCATGGCGACGGGGACGACGCGATGGACCAGAACTCGTCTCCGGCTGTACCCGAACACGCATGACCGTCGCCAAACCCGACTCAGGTTTGCATACCGGCTCCCGGTATGCAGACCTGCTCCAACGCCGAGACGGTGCGCCGCCGGGGAGCAGTTGGGGAATCTTCGACAATCCGGACCGCGGTACTGCCGGATTCGCTACGGCACAACATGTTCGTTCAGCAGTACGTCGGGTGCGCAGGGGAGCGGTGTTCAGCCTCGACTACCCGCTGACGGCATTCGACCCGCCGATGTCCCGCTCCCGATCGGCTCCTACCCACACGATCACCTGCGCGCACGAACAGTCGCGCGACGACAGCCTCGACGGCCTGTTCCTCCAGGCGAGCAGTCACGTCGACGGTCTGCGGCACCGGCGCGCGTCCGGACACGGTTTCTACGACGGTGTCGCTGACGCCGCGATCGTGACCGGCACACCGCAGCTGGGCGTGCAGGCATGGGCCGACGATCCGATCGTCGGCCGCGGCCTGCTGCTGGACGTCGAGGCACTCCTTTCGTCGGAGGGGACACCGCTTGATCATCGTGACGGACCGGCCGTCGACGCCGGTGTTCTGGACCGTGCCGCCGCACGGCAGGGGGTGGTCGTCGAGCCCGGCGATCTGGTTCTGGCTCACACGGGCTGGGCGAAGTGGTTTCTCGACGCCACCGACGACGAGCGACGCGCTGTCAGGGACGAGCGCCGAGCGACGGGATTCGCCCAACAACGTTCGCTGCTGGAGTGGTTGTGGGACAACCAGATAGCGATGTTCGCCACTGACACCTTTGCCGTCGAAGTACTCCCCGTGCTGCCGTCGAGCCCGTTTCGAGAGTCGGCTCCCGAGGACCTCGGCATGATGCACCAGGAACTGATCGCGAAGCTGGGTGTCCCATTGGGCGAGCTGTGGAACTTGACTGCGTTGGTCGAGGACAGCCGCCGGCACGGGCAATGGGACGCCCTGCTGGTGGTGAAACCGCTGGCCCTCGTCGGCGGGGTCGGCTCACCGTGTAACGCCACGGCTATCCGATAGGAACTCTCGTAGGATGATAGCCATCCAGGGTTGGTGACGAAGGTACGGAGAGCCGATGAGCGCGCGAACGGCCGGTTGGCGTTTCGCGCTGAGTTACCAGACCGCGCTGGTGCAGGCGTCATGGACAGCGGTGCGCCTGATGGTCGGCTACCGCGCCCTTGCGCTCGGTGCCGACGCGCTCGTCATCGGCGCGCTGGCAACCGCGTTCGCGCTGCCCGCGTTGTTTGCCGCGTTGCCCACCGGTCGTTGGTCGGATCGCTCCGGGGGTCCGGTGGTCGCCGTCGCCGGATTGGTGACGGCGACGATCGGGACGGCCATGGCCTTCTTGCTCCCCGGACTGTGGCTGTTGTTGGCGGCCGCCGGCGTCATCGGTCTCGGCCAAATCATGATCATGATCGGCCAGCAGACCTTCGTCGCACACGCCAGCGCCGGGGGAGACAGCGACCGGGCGTTCGGCACGCTGACGTCCGCCGCCTCGGTGGGGCAGCTCATCGGGCCGCCGGTGGTGACGGCGGTGGCGTCCTTGGCGATGTTCCATGGTCGCGATGCGCCCAACGCCACCGTGGGACTCGTCCTGTGCGCCGCGCTGCTGGCAGCGTCGATGCCGGCATACCTGCCGCTGCGGCGATGCGACCGAGAACTCGAACGACCCGCTGCCCGCGCCGCCGATCCGGAACGGGTTTCGGATCTGATCAGGGCACCTCAGATGTGGCGGTCGCTGACCGTGTCAGGGGCGGTCTTGGTCAGTCTGGATCTGATGTACGCATTCGTGCCCGTCTGGGCGACGGACCGGGGGATCGACGCGACGGTGGTCGGTGCACTGCTGGCGCTGCGAGCCGCGGTGACCGTCGTCAGTCGAGTCGGACTGCCCCGCATGGTGCGGCGGTTCGGCCGGCGTCTGCTGATCACCGCCTCCATCGGTGCGGCGTTCGCCGGGTTGCTTGCCTTCCCTTTTGTCGGAACCGGGGGTGCGGTTCTGGTGATGGTCGCCTTGGGCATCGGGCTCGGAATCCCGCAGCCGTTGACCATGTCCTGGGTGACGTCGTTGACCCGCGCGGAATCACACGGCACCGCCCTTGGTATGAGGCTGACCTCGAACCGCGTCGCCCAGATCTGCGTTCCGTTGGCGATCGGAGCCCTCGCCGGGCCCTTTGGCGTCGTCGGAATCTTCTGGGCCAATGCGGCGGTGCTCCTGGGCGCGATGGGGGTCATGGCCACCACGCGGTCACCTGACCCGGGGGCGGCATGAGCAGAATTGCTTACGATGTGCCACGTGCCAAGGGAGCCACGGTGACCACCCCGGCGAGCAACATGAGGTCGCTCGATCGATCCTTCGACGTGCTCGACGTCCTCCAAGCCGCCAAGCAGCCGATGCGGCTGGCCGAGATAGCCCGTGCCAGCGGGCTTCACATCGCGACGGCTCAACGCATCGTCAACGTGCTGGTCGCCCGGGGTTACGTCGCCCGCTCCGGCGATGCGTACACCGCCGGGCCCGCCGCTCTGGCGGTCGCCCACGCCTATCTGGTGAGCAACCCGCTCAGCGTGCTGGCGCAGCCGGTGTTGCAGCAGTTGGCGACCAACACCGGCTACACCGCTTCGCTCTACGTCAGGGTCGAGTACAGCCGCGTGCTCGTCGCGCGTGTGGAAAGCGCACATCCCCTGAGTTATGTCCTGCCGGTCGGTGAACGACTGCCCCTGCACCTCGGCGGCGCGGGCAAGATCTTCCTGGCCGACATGGATCCCGACGACGTGAGCCGGGCTCTCGACGGTGTGGTCGACCTGCACCATGCCGATGGCAGCACGTTGAGCCAGAAGGATTTCGGCACATTGCTGGACCGGGTCCGGGTTG
This sequence comes from Mycolicibacterium chengduense, assembly GCF_033741155.1. Classification (NCBI taxonomy): domain Bacteria; kingdom Bacillati; phylum Actinomycetota; class Actinomycetes; order Mycobacteriales; family Mycobacteriaceae; genus Mycobacterium; species Mycolicibacterium chengduense. The sequence continues at coordinate 19,825 of NZ_JAWQNH010000005.1, forward strand.
ACGGCTACGCGGTGTCGATCAGTGAACGACTGATCGGCATCGCTTCGGTCGCCGCGCCGGTGCGCGCCGCCGACGGCACCTTGTGTGCCGCGATTGGCCTCACCGGACCAGCCGACGCCATCGACGGCGCCGCTCAAAAGACCCTCGTCGCGGAGGCTCGCAGGGCGGCCGACGCGTTGGGCGGCAGGATACCGCTGACCAAATGACGGGCAGCCTGCTTCGCGTCGATCCGCGACGATCCTCGTCAGAGCCGGACGACGAACTGTTCCGATGCACCTTTGTTCCGGTTGACGTTTGATCTGCGACCGACGGTTCGAAATAAGTTGCCTCGCACGGTGATCACCGCGTCGAGGCCGGCCGGCGGGACATTCGGACATCGAGTGACCGGCCGATGGCGTGTCGAGGCGAGCCGCCATCGGCTAGCGTCAGCCCCGAGCGCATCACACCAGCAAGGGAGCCCCGTATGCCGATCGATCCGGGCGCCGTCGGCGCCACCACCGAACCCCAGGATTTCACCTGGACCGACCGCGAGACGCTGCTGTACGCGCTCGGCGTGGGCGCCGGCGTCGACGATCTGGCGTTCACCACCGAGAACAGCCACGACATCGAGCAACAGGTGCTGCCCACCTTCGCGGTGATCGCCTGCTCGCCGTTCGCGGCCGCCTTGCGGATAGGCACCTTCAACTTCGGCATGCTGTTGCACGGTTCGCAGGAGATCCGGCTGCACCAGCCGTTGCCGCCGGCCGGCCGGCTGCGGGTGCACTCGGAGGTCGCCGACATCCAGGACAAGGGTGAAGGCAAGAACGCCGTGGTGATGCTCAAGGGCTACGGGGCTGACCCGGACAGCGGGGCGGTCGTGGTGGAAACGCTGACCACGGTGGTGATCCGGGGCGAGGGTGGCTTCGGTGGCCAACCCGGGCAGCGCCCACCCGCCCCGGAGTTTCCCGACCGGGCGCCCGACGCCACGGTGGCGCTGCCGACCCGCGAGGATCAGGCGCTGCTGTACCGGCTGTCCGGCGACCGCAATCCGCTGCACAGCGACCCGTGGTTCGCGCAGACGCTGGCCGGCTTCCCCAAGCCGATCCTGCACGGGTTGTGCACCTATGGGGTTGCCGGCCGGGCGTTGGTGGCCGAGCTCGGCGGCGGTGACGCCACCAAGGTTCATGCCGTCGCCGCGCGCTTCAGCTCCCCGGTGTTCCCCGGTGAGACGTTGACGACCACCATCTGGCGTACCGACCAGGGGCGCGCGGTGTTTCGTACCGAAGCGGCTGCGCCGGACGGTTCGGGTGCCCGGGTGGTCCTCGACGACGGGGCCGCGGAGTTCACCGACTGAACCGGAGCCGGTCGAGCTGGTGTTCGAACGCATGTTCGACTAGTCTGGCCGGGGTGGGCTGGCACAACGGACCGCCGACCTGGTCGGAGATGGAGCGGGTGCTGGCCGGCCGGGCCCGCCGTATCGAGCCGCCGCCCGCGGACGGCGGGGACAGTCCGGCCTGGTCACGCAAGCGTGGCCCCTATCAGCCGACGGGTATCGAGCGCAGCGGTTCGCGCGTCCCGTACGCAGAGTTGCACGCGCACTCGGCGTACAGCTTTCTGGACGGGGCCAGCACGCCGGAGGAACTCGTCGAGGAGGCGGCCCGGCTGGATCTGCGCGCCATCGCGCTGACCGACCACGACGGGCTCTACGGTGTGGTGCGGTTCGCCGAGGCGGCCCGCGAACTGGACGTGGCCACGGTGTTCGGAGCCGAACTGTCGCTGGGTAACGTGCCCCGCACCGAGGAGCCCGACCCGCCCGGCCCGCATCTGCTGGTGTTGGCCCGGGGAACCGAGGGTTACCGGCGGCTGTCCCGCGCGCTGGCCGCGGCGCATCTGGCCGGCGGGGAGAAGGGCAAACCGCGCTACGATTTCGACACGCTCACCGAGGCCGCGGGCGGCCATTGGCACATCCTCACCGGATGCCGCAAAGGCCATGTCCGCCAAGCGCTCTCGGAAGGGGGTCCAGAGGCCGCGGCGCGGGCGCTTGCCGATCTGGTGGACCGGTTCGGCAGCGACCGGGTCAGCATCGAACTCACCCAGCACGGCCAACCGTGCGATCACGAACGCAATGCCGCACTGGCCGAGCTGGCACCCCGGTTCGGGGTGGGGGTGGTGGCCACCACCGGCGCGCATTTCGCCGAACCGTCCCGGGGCCGGCTGGCCATGGCGATGGCGGCCATCAGGGCCCGCAACTCGCTGGACACCGCGGAAGGCTGGCTGGCCCCGCTGGGTGGCGCACATCTGCGGTCGGGGGAGGAGATGGCCAGGCTGTTCGGCACCGACGCCGTCACCGCCGCAGCCGATCTCGGTGAGCAGTGTGCCTTCGGGCTCAGTCTCATCGCGCCCCGGTTGCCGCCGTTCGACGTCCCGCCCGGGCATACCGAGAACACCTGGCTGCGCCACCTCGTCGAGGCCGGCGCCGCCGAGCGGTACGGGCCACCGTCGCACGCGCCCAAGGCCTACGCGCAGATCGAACACGAGTTGCGGATCATCGAGCAGTTGAACTTCCCGGGGTATTTCCTGGTGGTGCACGACATCACCCGGTTCTGCCGGGAGAACAACATCCTGTGCCAGGGCAGGGGTTCGGCGGCCAACTCGGCGGTCTGTTACGCGCTCAAGGTCACCAACGTCGACCCGGTCCGCAACGAGTTGTTGTTCGAACGGTTCCTGTCTCCGGTGCGCGACGGCCCACCCGATATCGACATCGACATCGAATCGGACCTGCGTGAGAAGGCCATCCAGTACGTCTACGAACGCTACGGGCGGGACTACGCCGCCCAGGTCGCCAACGTCATCACCTATCGCGGCCGCAGCGCGGTCCGGGACATGGCGCGCGCACTGGGCTTCTCGCAGGGCCAGCAGGACGCGTGGAGTAAGCAGATCAGCCGATGGAACGGGTTGGCCGACTCGCCCGACGTGGAGGATATCCCCGAGCAGGTGGTCGACCTGGCCACCCAGATCACCAACCTGCCCCGGCACATGGGCATCCATTCCGGGGGCATGGTGATCTGCGACCGGCCGATCGCCGATGTCTGCCCGGTGGAATGGGCGAGGATGGAGAACCGCAGTGTGCTGCAGTGGGACAAAGATGACTGCGCGGCAATAGGTCTGGTGAAATTCGACATGCTGGGTCTCGGCATGCTCTCGGCGCTGCACTACGCCATCGACCTGCTGGCCGAACACAAGGGCATCGCCGTGGACCTGGCGCAGTTGGACCTGTCCGAGCCTGCGGTGTACGAGATGCTGCAGCGCGCCGATTCGGTCGGGGTGTTCCAGGTGGAGTCCCGCGCCCAGATGGCCACCCTGCCGCGGCTGAAACCGCGTGAGTTCTACGACCTGGTGGTCGAGGTGGCGCTGATCCGCCCGGGCCCCATCCAGGGCGGGTCGGTGCACCCCTACATCCGGCGCCGCAACGGCCAGGAGGAGGTCACCTATGACCATCCGTCCATGGAACCGGCGCTGCGCAAGACGCTGGGGGTGCCGCTGTTCCAGGAGCAGCTGATGCAACTGGCGGTCGACTGTGCCGGCTTCAGTGCCGCCGAGGCCGACCAGTTACGCCGTGCCATGGGGTCCAAGCGGTCCACCGAGCGGATGCGGTTGCTGCGCAACCGGTTCTACGATGGCATGCGCGAAAAGCACGGTATCACGGGCGCGGTCGCCGACCGTATCTACGACAAGATGGAGGCTTTCGCGAATTTCGGTTTCCCGGAAAGTCATTCGCTGAGTTTCGCGTCGCTGGTGTTCTACTCGTCCTGGTTCAAACTGCACCATCCCGCGGTGTTCTGCGCGGCGCTGCTGCGGGCCCAGCCGATGGGCTTCTACTCGCCCCAATCGCTGGTCGCCGATGCCCGCAGGCACGGGGTGCAGGTGCACGGCCCCGACATCAACGCCAGCCTGGTGCACGCCACCTGCGCGAACCGGGGGCTGGACGTACGGCTGGGCCTGGGCGCGGTCCGCACTATCGGTGACGCGCTGGCCCAGCGCATCGTCGACGAGCGAACGGCACACGGGCCGTTTGCCTCCCTGCTGGACCTGACCGCGCGAGTGCAGCTGTCGGTTCCGCACACCGAGGCGCTGGCGACAGCCGGTGCGCTGGGCTGTTTCGGGATCACCCGCCGTGAAGCGCTGTGGGCGGCGGGTGCGGCCGCGACCCAGCGTCCGGACCGACTCCCCGGGGTGGGAGCCTCCTCGCATGTGCCCGCGCTGCCCGGCATGACCGAACTCGAGCTCACCGCGGCCGATGTGTGGGCCACCGGGGTTTCCCCGCAGCGCTATCCCACTGAGTTCCTCCGCGAGAATTTCGACGAGCTGGGCGTGATTCCCGCGGGCCGACTGCTCGAAGTCCCGGACGGGAGTCGAATTCTGGTGGCCGGGGCGGTCACTCATCGGCAGCGTCCGGCGACGGCACAGGGCGTGACGTTCATGAACCTGGAGGACGAAACCGGCATGGTCAATGTGCTGTGTTCACCGGGTGTGTGGTCGCGGCACCGCAAGCTGGCGCAGACGGCCTCGGCGTTGATGGTGCGCGGCATCGTGCAGAACGCCAGTGGGGCGGTCACGGTGGTGGCCGACCGGATGGCCCCGGTGCAACTGCGGGTGGCGTCGCGGTCCCGCGATTTCCGGTGATCGGACGCCGAGCGTGCACCCAGAGCGTCGCCTCGCGCGAGAGCGCGCTCCATGTGCACGCTCGCGCGTTGAACGGCTATCCCTTCCCCCAATCGGGGGACACGCACTTCATCCCCGCCATCCACCGGTCACCGGACAGATCCCGCGCGTGAATTCGGGCATTCTTTTCTCAACGGCGAAACAAGCCGACAACAGAAACCAAAAGCTCACTCACACAAAGGATTACAGAAATGACCTCGATCTTGCGCACCCTGGTCCTGCCCATCGTCGCCGCCGGCATCATCGGCGCCGGAGCCCTCGGCCTGGCCGGCACCGCCGCCGCGGCCACTCAGGTGAACCCCGGTGACCATGGCAGCCACTCCTTCAGCCCCGAGGTCAAGGCCCACCCGGCTCCGAGCATGGCGCCCGGCTGGCATGCCCACCACGGTCCGGCCCGGGTCGCGATCCTGCAGAACCGCTGACCGGACCCAGCGCGAGCCCCACCTGCGAAAGCGAGTGGGGCTCGGCGGGTATCACGCCTCGGTCGGGGTGGTCCAGACCTTGTCGACCGAGATCTTGATGCGGGTGCTGTACCCGGACATCGCCTCGGTCAGCCCGAATTGTGCGGCGGCCTTTTCGTATTTGGCCCAGTACGGCGCGTCGTCGCGGCCGTCCACGCCTTCGGCGTCGATCCGGGCGCTGCCGCCGACCACGATGATGCCGCCGCCGTTGCCGTCGGAATCCAGGTTCAGGCTCACCTGCGGGTGGTTACGGATGTGGCGCACCTTGGCCGCCGACGGGGTGGTGTAGATGACGAGGTCGGCGCCGTCGAAGTAGAACCACACCAGTTTGGGCACCGGCTGCCCGGATTGTGCGACGGTGGTCAGCCAGCCGTAGTCGTCAGAGGTCAGGCGTTCGGTGATGTCTTGGGTCAGGTTTGTCGTCATGGACGGAATGTAGTCTCGCGATATGACTGGCGACATGACACTGAACCTGTCCGCGGATGAAGTTCTGACCACCACCCGTTCGGTGCGCAAACGCCTCGATTTCGACAAACCGGTGTCCCGTGAGGTGCTGCTGGAATGCCTCGACCTGGCGCTGCAGGCGCCGACGGGGTCGAATTCCCAAGGCTGGCAATGGGTTTTCGTGGAGGACCCGGCCAAGAAGAAGGCCATCGCCGATATCTACCGCACCAACGCCACCCCGTACCTGGCATCGCCGAAAGATTCCTTCGGCGATGCCCGCGACGAGCAGATCGATGCCGTGCGCTCGTCGGCGAGTTATCTCAACGACAACATGGAGAAAGCGCCGGTGCTGTTGATCCCGGTGCTGGAGGGTCGGCCCGACGGTGCACCCGCCGGGGTCAGCGCCTCCTTCTGGGGCTCCCTGCTGCCCGCCGTGTGGAGCTTCATGCTGGCGCTGCGGTCGCGCGGGCTGGGCTCGGCCTGGACCACCCTGCATCTGCTGGGCGACGGGGAGAAGCAGGCGGCCGAGGTCCTCGGTATCCCGTTCGACAAGTACTCCCAGGCCGGCCTGTTCCCGATCGCCTATACCAAGGGCACCGATTTCAAGAAGGCCAAGCGGCTGCCCGCCGAGCAATTCGCGCACTGGGACACCTGGTGACCGTCAGTGCAGCGCGGCGATGATGTGGTCGGTGAGCTTCTCGCAGTAATCGTCGTCGACGGGTAGCTGCATCACGGCCAGCCGCCAGTACAGCGGCCCGGCCATCAGGTCCAACGCCAGGTCGGGATCGGTGCCGACGGGCAGCTGCCCGCGTTCGACGGCCCTGTTGAACAGTTCGGCGGCCTTGATGCGGCGTGGTTCGCGGACGTGCTCGCCGAGCACCGCGGCCAGTTCGGGATTGCGGATGGCCTCGGCCAGCAGGTCGGGCCCGATGCGGCGGACCATCGGATGCGACAGGGCGTCGCGGGCGGTGCGCAGGTACTGCAGCACGTCCCCGCGCAGGGTGCCGGTATCGGGTATGTCGATGGCGGCGACGGCCGTCTTCGGGACGAGTGCCATCGTCATGTCCAGCTTGGATCGCCAGCGCCGGTACACCGCCGCCTTGCCGACGCCGGCACGTTTGGCCACGGCGTCGATGGACAGCCGGCCGTACCCGGTCTCGGCCAGTTCGGCGAAGTACGCCTCTTCGATCGCCGCGGTTACGTCGTCCTGGAGCACCGGCCCACCGGAAGTACGGCGGCGAGGGGGAGTGGTCACGAACACACCGTAGCCCAAACGGAACGGTTGCGTTCCGTCAAATCCGGTGCCATTATCGATACGTAACCGTTCCGTTTCGTTTAGGAGGCGTGATGAAATTCCTGTTCGAGGACGAGTCGTTCTCGTTCGAAACCCTGCGTGCCGCCGGCTTCGCCAACTACGGTGGCGCCGACCTCGGCGAGATCCTGATCACGGCCCGCGCCATCCCCGAAGGCGACGAGGTGGCCTGGCACCATGCCTGGAAGGCCACCGCCCGACGCGCCGAGGCCCAAGGGCGCGAATCGCTGGGCAACGGTCATCTGGTCAGTGCGCGGGAGGCCCTGCTGCGGGCGTCGAACTACTACCGGACCGCCGAGTTCTATCGCCGCGAAGACCCGGCCAACGATCCCGAGGTGACCGCGCTGTCGCGCGCCGCGCAAGACAGCTTCCTGTCGGCGATCGAATTGTTCGACTTCGCCTTCGAGCGGGTCACCATCCCGTACCTGGACACGACGCTGCCCGGCTACCTCTACCTGGTCGACGACTCCGGGCAACCGCGACCGACCGTCATCTACAACAGCGGATACGACTCGACATTGGAAGAGTCCTACTTCGCGATCGGCGCCGCGGCCCTGGCCCGCGGCTACAACGTGCTGGCCTTCGACGGTCCCGGCCAGGGCGGCGCGATCCGGGAACAGGGACTGGTGTTCCGGCACGACTGGGAGGCCGTCATCACGCCGGTGCTCGATTTCGCGCTCACCCGTGCCGAGATCGCCGCCGACCGCATCGCGTTGTTCGGCTATAGCCTGGGCGGCTATCTGGCGGCACGCGCGGCGGCCTTCGAGAGTCGGCTTGCGGCGGTGATCCTGGACGACGGCGTCTTCGACTTCGGCTCCGCCGTCGCGCGGTTGATGCCGCCCTTCCTCGGCCGGTGGATCGCCGACGGCAACACCGGGGCCGCCGATCAGGTGCTGACCTTGCTGACGGCGGCCAACACCCAGCTGCGGTGGGCGCTGCGCAACGGGGTGTGGGTGATGGGTGTCGCCAGCCCCGCCGAGCTACCGGGGGTGTTCGCCCGCTACACGCTGGCCGGCATCGCCGACCGGATCACCGCGCCGACCCTCGTGCTCGATGCCGAGAACGACCAGTTTTTCAAGGGCGAACCGCAACGCGTCGCCGATGCCCTGGTCAATGCCAAGGCCACCCTGGTCACCCTGCGGGAATCCGAGGGTGCCGGCGAACATTGCCACATGGGCGCCATGGGTCGGGCCCATCAGGTGATCTTCGATTGGCTCGATGGCGTTCTGCCGCAGCCGAACTGAGTCACACGGCGCCGATGAACCCGTGTTGGCGCCAGGCCTCGTAGGCCGCCACCGCCGCGGCGTTGGAGAGATTCAACGAGCGACGCCCGGCCAGCATCGGGATGCGCACCCGGCCGGTGATGTGGGGGTCGCCCAGTGTTTCGGCGTCCAGGCCCGTCGGCTCGGGACCGAACATCAGCACATCGCCGGGCTGATACGCGACCTCGGCGAACGAACGGTCGGCGTGCGCGGTGAACGCGTACACCGCCGCCGGCATCAGCGCCGCCCACGCCGATGCCAGATCGGGGTGCACCGTCACCGACGCCAGATCGTGGTAGTCCAGGCCGGCCCGGCGTAACTTCGGTTCGGACAGGTCGAAGCCCAGCGGCTCGACCAGGTGCAGTTCGCATCCCGTCGCCGCCACCATCCGGATGGCGTTGCCGGTGTTGGGTGCGATCCGGGGCGAGTAGAACAGCACACGAAACATCCGACGATGATGTCATCCGGCCCCGCACACGACGGGGCAACATCTCGGTCACGAACCGTGCGCGAAGGCTCGCGAACTGTGGAAAGCGCTGCATGCGGCTGTCATACTCGACAAATTGCGACAGGCGTGCCACGCCGGCCCCCGTAGGGGCAAACACAGCAGGAAACGATGAGCAACGAATTCGCGCACGCCACAACGCAAGACGCCGCTGATGCGGTCAAGCGGCCGTCGCGCTGGGCGCTGAGCAACTGGCCCGTCGGCTGGAAAGTGCTTGCCATCGCCCTGGTTCCATTGGTGCTCGCCGGGGTGCTCGGCGGGCTGCGGATACATTCCGGGCTCGGCGCCGCCACCGATCTGCGCCGGGCCGCCGACCGGGCCGACCTGGTACCGGCCATCGTCAAGTACATGGCCGCGCTGGACGCCGCGCTGCTGGCCACCTCCACCGACACCGATGTCCAGCCCGCCGTCACCGCCTTCGATGCCAGCCGGAAAACCCTCGCCGACAAGCTGGCCGGCACCGACGCGGTGCCCGATGTCGACAAGGGTGTCACGACGATCCTGCAGGGCGGCCGGCAGCTCCTCGACGGTGTCACCTCGAACGCCATCGGCCTGCGGGACCGGATCACCACCTACGCGCCCCTGCTGTTGACCGCCGAGGACGCGATCAACGGATCGGTGCGGGTGGAGGACGAACGGATCCGTGCGCAGACCGTGGGGCTGTCCCGCGCCGTCGGCGCGCGCGGCCAGATGATGATGCAGCAGCTGCTGGTCAACCGCGGCGCCGATCTGCCCGAACCGGAACTGCGCACCTCGATGATCACCCTGGCCGGTACCGAACCGTCGACCCTGTTCGGGATGAGCCAGGTGCTCGGTGTGGGCTCGGCCGACGCGCAGAAGCTGCAGGAACAGATGGTCCGCCGGATGGGCATGATGTCCGATCCGGCCATCCCGCTGCCCAACAACCCGGACCTGGCTCAGTCCATCCAGGCCACCGACCAGATCGCGGGCAAGGTCATTGCCGACACCGCAGCATCGATCACCGCGGCGGTGCACGATCAGGCCGATCGCCAACGCAGCACCGCCATCCGGGACACGGTCGTGGTCGTGGGCGCCATGCTGGTCGCGCTGATCGCGGTGGCCCTGGTTGCGCGATCCCTGGTCCGGCCGTTGCGGCGGCTGCGCGACGGCGCGCTCAAGGTCGCCCATCAGGATCTGGCCCGCGAACTGGAGCAGGTCCGCGCCGGCGGTGACCCGGGTCCGATCCGCCCGCTGCCGGTGCCCACCACCGAGGAAATCGGCCAGGTTGCGCACGCCGTCGACGAGCTGCACGAACAGGCTGTCCTGTTGGCCGCCGAGCAGGCGCGACTGCAGCTGCAGGTCACCGACATGTTCGAGACGTTGTCCCGGCGCAGCCGATCCCTGGTGGACCAGCAACTGGTCGTCATCGACCAACTGGAACGCGACGAGGCCGACCCGAAGCGGTTGCAGAGCCTGTTCCAACTGGACCACCTGGCCGCCCGGATGCGCCGCAACGGCGCGAACCTGCTGGTGCTCTCCGGTACCCGGTTGTCCCGCGAACAGTCCGGGCCGGTCGCGCTGACGGCCGCCGTCAACGCCGCTGCCTCCGAGGTCGAGGACTACACCCGGGTCGCCACCGCGGCGCTGCCCGACACCGACATCGACGGTGCCGTCGCCGCCGACCTGGTGCACGTGTTGGCCGAACTGCTGGACAACGCGCTGCGCTACTCCCCGCCCACCACCTATGTGCGGGTGTCGGCGCTGCACACCGGCGACGGCGCGCTGGTCATCGAGGTCGGCGACGAGGGTCTGGGCATGACCGAGGCCGACCTGCGCGTGGCCAACGCCCGGCTGCAGTCCGGCGGTGAGGTCAACCCGTACACCGCGCGGCATATGGGTCTGTTCGTCATCGGCCGGCTGGCCGCCACCCACGGTCTGGTGGTGCGGCTGCGCAGCACCGTGACCGGTGATCCGTCGTCGGGGATCACCGCCGGCGTCTACGTCCCGCAGAGCCTGCTGGTGGGGGAGGGCGGCGCCCCGTTCACCGATTTCGTCCCGGCGCCACCGACAGCCGTGGTGTCCCCGGCCGCGACCCGGCCGGTCGAGCCTGCGCCGGTCGTGCCGGCCGTGTCGCCGTTGGCCGATGCTGGTTCGCTTCTGCCGCAACGTCATCCGGGGGCCAGTGGGATCGCCGGTGACGCGGCGAGCCAGCCACCGGCCGGGCCCACCGAGAAGTCCCCTGAGAAGCCCACCGATACCTCGTCCTTCTTCGCGGCGCGCGCGCAGGTTCCTGCCGAACCGCCGCCGCCCAGCGCGCCCCCGACCGGGTCGGACGACGCGATCTACCAGAAGATGCTCTCCGAATGGCTCGTCGACCCGACCGATCTGGGCGCCAGCACCGACCTCGATTGGAAGTCGGTCTGGGACAACGGCTGGTCGGCAGCCGCCGCGGCCGAGGACGCCCCGGTGGCCGAACACACCCCCGAGGGGCTGCCGGTCCGCGAGCCGGGCGCCCGGCTGGTGCCCGGAGCCGGCAGTGACCCGTTAGCATCTGAACCCGCCGGCGACGAGTTCGACACCGGTCCGCTGCCGGACCCGGCCGCGGTCCGGGCGAGCATCAGCAACCACTTCGGGGGTGTGCACGCCGGCCGGACGCACGCGCGTGAGACCGGAGGATCCGAATGAGCTACCCGGCGGGGCAGAGCGCGGCGACCGGCGGGTCACCGCAGCGGCAGTCGCTGGACTGGTTGGTCTCCCGGTTCGCCCGCGAGGTCGCCGGGGTGTCACATGCCGTCCTGGTATCCGCCGACGGACTGCTGATGGCGGCCAGCGAGCATATGCCGATCGAACGGGCCGACCAGTTGGCGGCGGTCGCTTCCGGGCTGGCCAGCCTGTCGACCGGCGCCGCGCAGCTGTTCGAGGGCGGCCACGTCATGCAGTCGGTGGTGGAGATGGAGAACGGTTACCTGCTGCTGATGCGGGTGGGCGACGGCTCCCATCTCGCCACGCTGGCCACCCGGTCCTGCGATATCGGCCAGATCGGCTACGAGATGGCGATCCTCGTCGAACGTGTCGGCACCGTCATCCAGTCGGCCCGGCGAGCGCGCCAGCACTCGTGAGCCCGGATGGACAGCTGGGAAGCCGACGCCGGTGAACCGAGTCTGGTACGGCCCTACACGCTGACCGGTGGCCGCACCGAACCGGCCGTCGACCTGCCGTGGGAGGCGCCGATCCGGACACGCGATCTCGCCCCGGCGCCGCGCTGGCCGACGAATGACGTCCGGGCGCGGATACTGGAACTCGGCGGGGATGGTCCGTCGGTCGCGGAGATCGCGGCCCGCCTATCGTTGCCGCTCGGCGTGGCGCGGGTGCTGATCGGAGATCTGGTCACCCAGGGGTATCTCACGGTGCACCAGACACTCGACGACGCCGCCACGACCGATGAACGACGCGAACTGATCGGAAGGACGTTGCGTGGCCTACGGGCTCTCTAGGCACCGAACGAGCTCCACCAAGATCGTCATCTCCGGTGGCTTCGGTGCGGGCAAGACCACCTTCGTCGGCGCGGTGTCGGAGATCATGCCGCTGCGCACCGAGGCCCTGGTGACCACCGCGTCCGCCGGTGTCGATGCGCTGGCGGCGACACCGGACAAGAGCACCACGACGGTGGCCATGGACTTCGGCCGGATCACCCTGGCCGAGGATCTGGTGCTGTACCTGTTCGGCACGCCCGGCCAGCGCCGGTTCTGGTTCATGTGGGACGACCTGGTACGCGGCGCGATCGGCGCGGTGATCTTGGTCGACGTGCGGCGGCTGCAGGACAGCTTCGCCGCGGTGGACTTCTTCGAGGCGCGCAAGCTGCCGTTCATCATCGCCGTCAACGAATTCGACGGCGCCGCACGGCACCCGGCCGCCGCGATCCGGCAGGCGCTGGCGCTCCCCGAGGGCATCCCGATCGTCTCGGTCGACGCCAGGGATCGGAATTCGGCGCGCGACGCACTGATCGCCGTCACCGAGTACGCGCTGGCCGCGCTGCCGTCGTGACGGAGCCGGTGTGGGTGGACCGCGAGTTCACCGGCCACGACTTCCGTGGCGAGGACCTGAGCCGGATCCGCACCGAGCGCGCGGTGTTCGACGAATGCGATTTCAGCGGCGTCGACCTCACCGAATCCGTGCACGCCGGCTCCGCCTTCCGTAACTGCACCTTCCGTCGGGCCACGCTGTGGCACAGCACCTTCACCAACTGCAGCCTGCTGGGCTCGGTGTTCACCGAGGCCAGGCTGCGGCCGGTGGTCATGACGGAGGTGGATCTGACGCTGGCCGTCCTGGGCGGCTGCGACCTGCGCGGTATCGACCTGTCCGGGTCGCGGCTGCGGGAGGCCAGCCTCGTCGGGACCGATCTGCGCAAGGCGGTGCTGCGCCAAGCCGACCTCACCGGGGTGCGGGTGCAGGATGCGAAATTCGAGCAGGCCGACCTGCGCGGCGCCCGTGTCGATCCGACGTTCTGGACGACGGCGAAGGTGCGCGGCGCGCGGATCGACATCCCGCAGGGCCTGGCCTATGCCGCCGCCCACGGCCTCGACATCCACGGCGAATGAGTGATTTGTGGAGCCGCACCCGTAATGGTTACGGGTGCGGCTCCACAAATCGCGGAGAACTAGCCGGCTTTGAGCCGGATCTTCCAGCGCACGAAGCCGACGTAGAACACCGACAGCGCGACCAGCATGCCCATGTCGAACCACCACGTCCCGGCCGTGTGCTTCCAGTGCGAGTCATCCGGTGACAGCGGTGCCGGCACCAGCCCGGTCAGGTCGATGGTCGACGCGGTGGCGGCGAAGCCCCAGCGGGCCGGGGTTGCCCAGGACATCTGGTCCAGCACGATGCGTCCGGTCACCGGGATCATGCCGCCGGAGAACACCAGCTGCGACATGATCGCGATGACCAGCAGCGGCATGATCTGTTCGTTGGACTTGGCCAGCGCCGAGAGCGCCAGACCGACCATCGCCGCGCACACCGTGGTGGCGGCCACGTCGACGTAGAGCTCAAGGCTGCGCGGCAGCAGCAGGCCGGATGCGACGGCGCCTTCGCCCCAACCCTTCCCGAGGATGGCGATGGTGACCGCGATGGCCGACTGCACCAGCGCAAAGATCGTGAAGATGAACACCTTGGCCAGCAGGTAGGCCGACGTCGACAATCCGACGGCCTGCTCGCGCAGGAAGATGGCGCGTTCACCGATCAGGGCGCGGATGGTCAGCGCGGTGCCCATGAAGATGGCGCCGACGTTGAGCAGCACCAGGATCTGGCCCGGCTCATTCGGTGCCTCACCGCCCTTGATCGCCGGCACCGGCAGGCCGAAGCCGACGTCACCGGGCACGGTCAGGGCCAGCGTCCCCATGATGAACGGCAGCAACGCCAGGAAGATGAAGTAGCCGCGGTCGGAGACGGTCAGTCGGAACTGCCTGCGCGCGATCGTCGAGAACTGGCGCACCAGACTGGTTTTCGCGGGCTTGCCCAGATCACCGGGTTTCTCCGACGGCGGCGCCGGGGGAGTCGGGGCGCTGCGCTCCAGGTACCGGCGGTGCGCCGCGTCCGGGTCACCGGCCACGCTGCTGAAGATGTCGGCCCAGTTGGTGGTGCCCAGCTGCGGACCGATCTGGCTCGGCGGTCCGGCGAACGCGGTCTTGCCGCCGGGCGCCAGCAGCAGCACTTGGTCGCAGACGTCCAGGTAGGTCAGCGAGTGCGTCACCACCAGCACGACGCGACCGGCGTCGGCCAGCTGGCGCAGCATCGTCATCACCTGGCGGTCCAGCGCCGGGTCCAGGCCGGAGGTCGGCTCGTCGAGGATGAGCAGCGAGGGGCCGGTCAGCAGTTCCAGCGCGACCGACGCGCGTTTGCGCTGGCCGCCGGACAGCTTGTCGACGCGGGTCTCCAGGTGCTTGGTCATCTCGAGCTCTTCGAGCACCTGCATGACGACCTGTTCGCGGTCCTCTTTGGTGGTATCCGGCGGCAGCCGCAGTTCGGCGGCGTACATCAGCGCCTGCTTGACGGTCAGCTGCCCGTGCACCACGTCGTCCTGCGGGACCATGCCGATCCGGGACCGCAGCGAGGCGTACTCGGCGTGGATGTCGTGACCCTCGAACGTGATCGTGCCGCTGGTCGGGTGGGTGTAGCCGGCGACCTGCTTGGCGAAGGTGGACTTGCCGGCACCGGACGGCCCGATCACCGCGGTGAGCGTGCCGGGCCGGGCGTCCAGCGAGATGTTGTCCAGCAGGGTCTTGTTGCCCTCGATGGTCCAGGTCAGCCCGCGGACCTCCAGGCCGCCGGTGCGGGTGTCGGCCTCGGTCTCGGTGCGCCGGGCCAGCGTGCCGCCGGCGAAGACCAGGTCGACGTTACCGATGGTGACGACGTCACCGTCGCGCAGCGTCGCCTCGTCGACGCGCTGACCGTTGACGAAGGTGCCGTTGATGCTGCGGTTGTCGCGGATCTCGGTGGCCCCACCGACGGGCACCAAGGTGGCGTGGTGCCGCGAGGCCAGCACATCGGGGATGACGATGTCGTTGTCGGTGGCGCGACCGATCTTGATCCCGCCGGCGGGCACCTCGGGGGCGCGACCCGGCCGCAGGATCTTGAGCATCGTCGTGCCGATGTTGCCGTCGTTTGACCGCGAAACGGCGGTGGGCCCGATGGTGGTGGGCGGCGCGGCGGGTGCCGGTTGCTGGTAGGTCGGGTGCGGGGCGCTCTGCTGGACACCGGACGGGTACTGCGGCATTGGCGCGCTCGGCTGCGGGGCCGACGGGTAGTGCGGGCCGGTCGGGTGGTTGGGCTGCGGTCCCGACGGGTACTGCGGGTGCGGCCGCGAGGCCGGCGCGGCCGTCGGCCACGGGCTCGACGACGGCGGCTGTGTCGGCCACGCCGTGCTCTGCCGCTGGGTGACCGGTATCGAGGTGGTCTGCGGTGGTGTGCCCGCCGAGCCCTGGTGCCGGCCCACCTCGAAGGTGAGCTGCGGACCGTCCGGGTTGCCGATGTTGATCCGCTGACCGTCGACGATGTCGACGGTGGGCACCCGCTGCCCGTTGACGTACATCCCGTTGAGCGAGCCGTTGTCGATGGCGATCCATCGCCCCTGGTCGAAGCGCAGCACCAGGTGTGCGCGCGAGATCAACGGGTGGGCGATGCGAACATCGGCGCGCAGATCGCGACCGACGACGACATCGTTGCCAGCGGAGAAGGTCCGTGCGGACCCGTCGTAGCGAACGGACAGGGCGGGCGCTGCGGGTCGGCTCATCGGTGTCAACTCTATCGGTAGCCGGCCGCAGACACGGGGTGGTACACCATTGCGTTACCCGCCGAGTGCAGGCCGCATACACCCCACCGTGGTCGGATGTCAGTGCACCAGCGTGTCCGGTGCGCCGGTGAGCACGCAGTGCGTGTGGGTGTAGATCGTCGGCATGCACAGGTTGCAGTGCGTGCACACCGACCTGGTGTCCCGATCGGCCTTGATCCGGTTGATCAGACCGGGCTCGGCCAGCAGGGCCCGGCCCATCGCGACGAAGTCGAAACCCTCGGCCATCGCCAGGTCCATGGTCTCGCGATTGGTGATGCCGCCGAGCAGGATCAGCGGCATCGTCAGCTCGGCGCGGAACAGCCGGGCCTCGCGCAGCAGGTAGGCCTCCCGGTACGGGTACTGCCGCAGAAAATTCTTGCCCGTCATCCGCATGCCCCAGCGGATGGGCGGTTTGAAGGCGCCGGCGAACTCCTTGATCGGCGCGTCGCCGCGGAACAGGTACATCGGGTTCACCAGCGAGCTGCCCGCGGTCAGTTCGATGGCGTCCAGACCGCCGTCTTCTTCGAGCCACTTGGCGGTCTGGAGGGCTTCGGTGTTGGTGATCCCGCCGCGCACCCCGTCGCTCATGTTCAGCTTCGCGGTGACGGCGATCTGCTTGCCGCCGTGCTTGTCGACGGCGTCGCGCACCGCGCGCACCACCGCGCGGGCCACCTTGGCCCGATTCTCCAGTGCGCCACCGAACTCATCCGTGCGGCGGTTGAGCAGTGGGGAGAGGAACGCACTGGCCAGGTAGTTGTGGCCAAGGTGCACCTCGACGGCGTCGAACCCGGCGTCGATGGCCAGGCGCGCGGCATCGGCGTGCGCGGCCAGCACGTCGCGGATGTCGTCTTTGGTGGCCTTTTTGGCGAAGCGCATGGACAGCGGGTTGAAGAACCGGCCGGGGGCCAGTGCCTGCGCCTTGTTGGTGCGGGCGTTGGCCACCGGGCCGGCATGGCCGATCTGGGCACTGATCGCCGCCCCCTCGGCGTGGATGGCCTCGGTGAGCCGGCGCAGCCCGGGCAACGCCTCGGGGCGCATCCACAGCTGCCAGCCGTCGGTGCGGCCGCCGGGGGACACCGCGCAGTAGGCGACGGTGGTCATCCCGACACCACCGGCCGCGGGCAGCCGGTGGTAGTTGATCAGGTCGTCGGTGACCAGCGCATTCGGGGTGGACGCTTCGAAGGTGGCGGCCTTGATGATGCGGTTGCGCAGGGTCACCGGACCGAGCTTGGCGGCGCCGAACACGTCGGTGGACACATTCTGCGGACTGTTCATAGTCGGAGCCTGCCACGGCTCCTGACACAATGGCACCCGTGGGTGCGATTACGTTGGACGGCAAGGCCACGCGCGACGAGATCTTCGTCGATCTCAAGCAGCGCGTCGCGAAACTGACCGATGCGGGCCGGACGCCCGGACTCGGCACGATCCTGGTCGGCGACGACCCCGGTTCGCAGGCCTATGTGCGCGGCAAGCACGCCGACTGCGCCAAGGTCGGCATCAACTCGATCCGCCGGGATCTGCCCGCCGACATCAGCCAGGCCACGCTCGACGAGACCATCGACGAGCTCAACGCCAACCCCGAGTGCACCGGCTACATCGTGCAGCTGCCGCTGCCCAAGCACCTGGACGAGAACGCCGCGCTGGAGCGCGTCGATCCGGACAAGGACGCCGACGGTCTGCACCCCACCAACCTGGGCCGGCTGGTGCTCGGCAAAGAAGCCCCGTTGCCGTGCACGCCGCGCGGCATCGTGCACCTGCTGCGCCGCTTCGACGTGCCGATCGCCGGCGCGCATGTGGTGGTGATCGGGCGCGGGGTGACGGTGGGCCGTCCGCTGGGTCTGTTGCTGACGCGCCGGTCGGAGAACGCGACGGTGACGTTGTGTCACACCGGGACTCGTGATCTGGGGGAGCTGACCCGGCAGGCCGACATCATCGTCGCCGCGGTCGGGGTGCCGTACATGGTCACCGCGGACATGGTGAAACCCGGTGCCGCAGTGGTGGATGTCGGGGTGAGCCGGGTGGAGGGCAAGCTGACCGGTGACGTGGCCCCGGACGTGTGGGATGTGGCGGGCCACGTGTCCCCCAACCCGGGCGGTGTCGGACCGCTGACCCGGGCGTTCCTGCTGACCAATGTGGTCGAGCGCGCCGAGCAGTCCTGAGCCGAACGCCATGACGCTCAAGGAGTTCGCCCGCAAGGTCTTCGGCGGTCAGTGGCCCATCCTGACCGTCGGGGTCATCTTCGTCGTGGCCTTCGTGCTGGTGGTAGCCGGGTACTGGCGCCGGGGCGCGCTGGTCATCGCGATCGGTGTCGGCGTGGCCGCCGCCCTGCGGCTGGCACTGACCGAGGACCGGGCCGGATTGTTGGTGGTGCGGTCCAAGGTGATCGACGTCGCCACCACCGCCACGGTCAGCGCGATCGTGCTGTACATCGCCTGGACCATCGACCCGCTGGGTACCTCCTGACCCCTGTTCGGCCCTCGTTCACGGCTCACCCACGTCGACGACGGGGCGGGCCGCGGTGGCCCGCTGGTGCGGTCAGCCCAGCGTTGCCCGGATCCCGACCGTCACGTAGGGCAACGCCAGTCCGGTCGTATTCACCAGTGCCGGATGGGTTCTCAACAACTCGCGGACCTCGTCGAGCGTGCGGGTGCGGACCTCGGCCGGTGAGGTGATGCAGTAACTGCGCGAGGCCACCAGGTCGACCAGCGCCTGCGGGGTGAGATAACTCGTCCATTCGAAATGGGCGCGCTCGACCGCGGCGAACGGTTCGGGCAGGGTCACCTTCTGCTCCAGGGCGTGATCCTCGTGGCCGATGATGCGGCCGAGGTCTTTGACCCACCCCATCCGTTCGTCGCGGGTGTTCCACACCAGCCCGAGCCGGCCGCCGGGACGCAGCACCCTGGCGATCTCGGCCACCGCGCGGTCGGCGTCGAACCAATGCCAGGCCTGGGCCACCAATACCGAATCCACGCTGTCGTCGGGTAGCGGGATCTCCTCGGCCGTGCCCAGCAGCGCCGGTGTGTCGGGCAGCGAGGCGGACAGTACCTCCAGCATCTCCGGGATCGGGTCGACGGCGATGACGTCGAGTCCGCGTTCGGCCAGCCTGATGGTCAGCTTGCCGGTGCCGGCGCCCAGATCGAGCACGGTGCGTGCACCGGGCGGGAGCAGCCAGTCGATCGCTTCCGGCGGGTAGGACGGCCGGCCGCGCTCGTAAGCGGCGGCTTCCTCCCCGAATGACAGCGACCGGGGCCGGGTCGACTCGCTCACTGCGATGCGAGCTTCAGCGTCTGCCGGACGAGGGCGCCCACCGCGTCGGTCTCGACCAGGAAGCCGTCGTGGCCGTAGATCGAGTCGACGACGTTGAGCCCCGAGCACCCCGGGAGCAGGTCGGCCAATTCCTGTTGCAGGCGAATGGGATACAGCCGATCCGAGGTGATCCCCCCGACGATCGTCGGCACCTGGCAGGACTCCAGCGCCGCGGCCACCCCGCCCCGGCCGCGGCCGACGTCATGGCTGGACAGCGCATCCGTCAGCGCCACATAGGTGCCCGCGTCGAACCGCGACACCAGCTTGGCGCCCTGGTACTCCAGGTAGCTCTCGATCGCGAAGCGGGCGTCGTCGTCACCTTGGAGGTCGCCTTGCAGATCGTTGCCGAATCGCGAATCCAGTTCGGCCTCACCGCGATACGTCAGATGGGCGAACCGCCGGGCGATCTCCATCCCGGCGTTGGGCAGCCGCCCGGTGCCGTGATAGTCGCCGCCCTGCCAGTTCGGGTCGGCCTTGATGGCGGCCACCTGGCTGCTCTGCGTACCGATCTGATCGGCGGTGGCGCGCGCGCCGACGGCGAGCACCAGTGCGGTGCGCACGGTGTCCGGGTGGCCGATGATCCATTCCAGGGCCCGGGCTCCGCCCATCGAACCGCCGATCACCGCTGCCACCCGGGTGATGCCGAGGGCGGCGAGCGTGGCCAGATCGGCGTTCACCTGGTCGCGGATCGTGATGGCGGGGAACCGGGATCCCCAGGGGCGGCCGTCCCTGGCCAGCGAGCTGGGCCCGGTCGAGCCGCGGCACCCACCCAGCACATTGGTCGAGATGGCGCACCAGCGGTCGGTGTCGATCGGGGCGCCCGGCCCGGCCACACCGTCCCACCAGCCGGGGGTGGGATGGCCGGGACCGGCCGGACCGGTGACGTGCGAATCACCGGTCAGCGCGTGCAGCACCATCACGACGTTGTCGCGCTCGGGGGACAGCTGCCCCCAGCGCTGGACGGCGATGGTGACATCGTCGAGCACCGCGCCGCTCTCCAGCGGTAGCGAACCGATGTCGACGAGGGCGGTCTCGCCTTCGGCGGGCAGGGACACGGCGGGGCGGGTATCTGACACGGTCACACTGCCGCCGCCGTGTCGGACGACACCTGCCGGGCCGCCGCGAAGCCCTGCTCCAGATCGGCCAGGATGTCGTCGATGCCCTCGATACCGACGGCCAATCGCACCAGGCCCGGGGTGACGCCCGTGGTCAGCTGCTCCTGCGGGCTCAGCTGCTGATGGGTCGTGGACGCGGGATGGATCACCAGCGAGCGCACGTCGCCGATATTGGCGACGTGGCTGTGCAGGGTCAACGCGTCGACGAACGCCTTGCCTGCGGCGATGCCGCCGGCCAGCTCGAAAGCCAGCACCGCGCCGGTGCCCTTGGGGGCGATCCGGCGACCCACCTCGTACCACGGCGAGGTGGGCAGGCCCGCGTAGTTCACCGAGAGGACATCGGGATGCCCGGCCAGATACTCGGCGACCCGCTGCGCGTTGGACACGTGACGTTCAACACGCAGGCTCAGCGTTTCCAATCCCTGCGCGATGAGGAAAGCGTTGAACGGCGAGAGTGCACTGCCCAGATCGCGCAGCAACTGCACGCGCGCCTTCAGCGCGTACGCGGGCGCGCCCAGGTCGGCGAACACCACACCGTGATAGCTGGGGTCCGGCTCGGTGAAGCCGGGGAACCGACCGTTCGTCCAGTCGAAGGTGCCGCCGTCGACGATCACACCGGCGATCGCCGATCCGTGTCCGCCCAGGTACTTGGTGGCCGAGTGCACGACGATGTCGGCGCCGTGCGCGATCGGCTGGATCAGGTACGGGGTGGCGATGGTGTTGTCGACGATCAGCGGCACGCCGCTGTCGTGCGCCACGGCGGCGACGACGGGAATTTCGAGCACGTCGATCTGTGGGTTGGAGATGGTCTCGGCGAAGAACGCCTTGGTGTTGGGCCGTACCGCCGCGCGCCAGGACTCCGGGTCGTCGGGGTTGTCGACGAAGCTGACCTCGATGCCGAGCTTGGGCAGCGAGTAATGGAACAGGTTGTAGGTGCCGCCGTAGAGCCGCGGGCTCGAGACGATGTGGTCACCGGCCGCGGCGAGGTTCAGGATGGCGAACGTCTCGGCGGCCTGCCCGGAGGACACGAACAGCGCTGCGACACCGCCTTCCAGCGCCGCAACCCGCTGCTCGATGACATCGGTGGTGGGGTTGCCGATGCGGGTGTAGATGTTGCCCGGCTCGGCCAGCCCGAACAGCGCGGCGGCGTGATCGGTGCTGTCGAAGGTGTAGGACGTGGTCTGGTAGATCGGCAGGGCGCGCGCGTTGGTGGCGGCGTCGGGGGCCTGGCCGGCGTGCACCTGCTTGGTCTCGAACGACCAGCTTGCGAGCTTGTCTTCTGGCGTGCTCATGGGAAAACGAACCTCCATCCGTGTCTGGGGGTCCGTCCGTCAGCACGGACCCGCGCTTGCCGGTAGCCGCCTGTCGGCTACACAACCTGGTCCTCACCCGGAGCACCCCACCGCGGTTGGAGGGTTGCCGGCCAGCAAGCCGGGGCTTGTTGCTGGCACTCATGACCGATACGAAGCCTAGCTCACCACGTCGACCGACGGCCAGCGGGTTCACCGCGCACATCGGCCGCGCCGGCACAAAAGCTACTGGTCAGTAGTCAAGGTTGGCCCGTCACGCGGTACGGGGCCCTTGTAGTGTGGCGCTCGAGAGCTGCCGGAACCCGGAAGCCTCAGCAGACAGTGACACGCCAAGGGAAAAGGCACCCACCACCAAGGGGTACGTCGCTTTTGGGCCCGTGTCGCACGCCGCATATCTGACACCGACAGTGAGGCCGTAAGAACAACCATGAGCGCCCAGCAGCCGACCATCATCTACACGCTGACCGACGAAGCCCCGCTGCTTGCCACCTACGCCTTCCTGCCGGTGATCCGAACTTTCGCCGCCGCCGCCGGTATCGACGTCAAGACCAGTGACATCTCGGTGGCCGCCCGTATCCTCGCTGAGTTCGGCGACTACCTGACCGATGAGCAGAAGGTGCCCGACAACCTCGCTCAGCTCGGCAAGCTGACCCAGGATCCGTCGGCCAACATCATCAAGCTGCCGAACATCAGCGCCTCGGTGCCGCAGCTGCTGGCCGCGATCAAGGAGCTCAAGGCCAAGGGCTACGACCTCCCGGACTACCCGGGTGAACCCAAGACCGACGAAGAAAAAGCGATCAAGGTCCGCTACGGCAAGATCCTGGGCAGCGCCGTGAACCCGGTGCTGCGCGAAGGCAACTCCGATCGCCGCGCCCCCAAGGCTGTCAAGGAGTACGCCCGCAAGCATCCGCACAGCATGGGCGAGTGGTCGCAGGCCTCCCGCACGCACGTCGCGACCATGAAGACCGGCGACTTCTACCACGGCGAGAAGTCGATGACGCTGGACAAGGCCCGCAACGTCCGCATGGAACTGAAGACCAAGGGCGGCGAGACGATCGTGCTCAAGCCCGAGGTCAAGCTCGACAACGGCGACGTGATCGACAGCATGTACATGAGCAAGAAGGCGCTGATCGACTTTTACGAAGAGCAGATCGAGGATGCCTACAAGACGGGCGTCATGTTCTCGCTGCACGTCAAGGCGACCATGATGAAGGTGAGCCACCCGATCGTGTTCGGCCACGCGGTCAAGGTCTTCTACAAGGACGCGTTCGCCAAGCACGGCAAGCTGTTCGACGAGCTGGGCGTCAACGTCAACAACGGGCTGTCCGACCTCTACGACAAGATCGAGTCGCTGCCCGCCTCGCAGCGCGAAGAGATCATCGAGGACCTGCACCGGTGCCACGAGCACCGGCCGGAGCTGGCGATGGTCGACTCGGCCAAGGGCATCTCGAACTTCCACTCCCCGTCCGACGTCATCGTCGACGCCTCGATGCCGGCGATGATCCGCCTCGGCGGCAAGATGTACGGCGCCGACGGTCGCACCAAGGACACTAAGGCCGTCAACCCGGAGTCGACGTTCTCCCGCATGTACCAGGAGATGATCAACTTCTGTAAGACCCACGGCCAGTTCGACCCGACCACCATGGGCACCGTCCCCAACGTCGGTTTGATGGCGCAGAAGGCCGAGGAGTACGGCAGCCACGACAAGACCTTCGAGATCCCCGAGGACGGCGTCGCCGACATCGTGGACAACGACACCGGTGAGGTGCTGCTGAGCCAGAACGTCGAAGCCGGCGACATCTGGCGGATGCCGATCGTCAAGGACGCCCCGATCCGGGACTGGGTCAAGCTGGCCGTCAACCGGGCCCGGTTGTCCGGTATGACGACGGTCTTCTGGCTCGACGACGAGCGCCCGCACGAGAACGAACTGCGCAAGAAGGTGAAGGCCTACCTCAAGGAAGAGGACACCGAGGGGCTGGACATCACGATCCTCCCGCAGGTCTGGGCCATGCGGTACACGCTGGAGCGCGTCATCCGCGGCAAGGACACCATCGCTGCGACCGGCAACATCTTGCGCGACTACCTCACCGACCTGTTCCCGATCCTGGAGTTGGGCACGAGTGCGAAGATGCTCTCGATCGTGCCGCTGATGGCCGGTGGCGGACTGTACGAGACCGGTGCCGGTGGCTCCGCGCCCAAGCACGTCAGCCAGCTCGTCGAGGAGAACCACCTGCGCTGGGATTCTCTCGGCGAGTTCCTGGCCATCGGCGCCAGCCTGGAGGATCTGGGCAACAAGACCGGCAACGCGAAGGCCAAGGTGCTGGCCGACACGCTGGACACCGCCGTCGGAAAGCTGTTGGACGAGAACAAGTCTCCGTCGCGCAAGGCCGGCGAGCTGGACAACCGGGGCAGCCAGTTCTACCTGTCGCTGTACTGGGCGCAGGCGCTGGCCGAGCAGACCGAGGACAAGGAGCTGGCCGAGCACTTCGCGCCGCTGGCCAAGACGCTGGCCGACAGCGAGGCCGCGATCGTCGACGAGCTCAACGCGGTGCAGGGTGGGCATGCCGACATCGGCGGCTACTACTACCCGGATCCGGAGAAGACGGCGGCGGTGATGCGTCCGAGCAAGACGTTTAACACCGCGCTGGAGTCCTCCACCAGCTGACCGGCGCCGAGACTACGGTTTGTGGCGCGATTTCCGTGAATTCGCGCGATGAACCGTAGTCTCGGTGTCACCCGGCGGGCGGCGTCGCGCGCTGGGGCTCGGCGTAGGCATCGACGAACTCGCTGATCAGCTGGGCGACCCGACCGGGTGCTTCGAGCATCGGGACATGCCCTACCCCGGGCAGCCGGGTGACCTGCGTGTCGGGCGGCAGGTGGTCGACGAAGTAGCGGGTGCCGCGTGGGGTCGGGAACACCCGGTCCTTCTCGCACAGCACCAAATGGGTGGGCACGCCGACGTCGGCGAGTTCCAGCAGGCCGGGCAGCCGTAGTGTTTTGACCAACAACTGCAGGTATGCGGTGCAGTGGGTGGCGTCCTGCACCAGCAATTCCAGGTCGGTACGGCTGGGGCCGTCGGCGGGTCCGCTGACCGCCAGAGTGGCGATCCGGGTACCGAACGGCACATCCAGGATCCGCGGGCCGATCAGCCGGGCGGCCAGCAACGCGGGCGCACCGAGCACGAATTTCAGCACGGTCTCGTATTTGGTGAGCGAATGCTGCCCCCAGCCGCCGGCGGGCGCGATACCGGTCAGGGTGCGCGCCCGGCCCCGGCGTTCCAGTTCGAAGGCCACCCAGCCGCCCAATGAGTTGCCGACGATATGTGCTGTGTCCCAGCCTATTTCGTCCATTCGACGTTCGACATCGTCGACCAGGGTGGCGGTGTCGAGCAGCCAGCCGGGCGCGCGCGGTCCGCCGTGGTGGCCGATCATGGTGGGGGCCAGCACCTCGAAGCGGCCGGTCTGGGCCAGCTGGGGTGCCACCGTCCGCCACACATTCTGCGAGCACAGGAACGGGTGCAACATCAGGATCGGTTCACCCGTCCCGAGATGGATCGGCGCACGTTCGGTCATACGGCCCGACAGTATGTCGGTACCGGCGGTACCGCAAGGATTCTCTGTCGGTGGGCTGCACTAGGGTGCTGGCGTGATCGTCACCACCGTCAATGTCAACGGCATCCGCGCGGCCGTCAAACAGCGTTCCGACGAAAACCTGGGATTGCTGCCCTGGCTGAAGGAGTCCCGCGCCGACATCGTCTGCCTGCAGGAGACCCGGGCCGATGACGAGCAGCTGCGCGACGCCCTGGCTCCCGCCTTGGCCGATGATTGGCACCTGGCCTCGGCGGAGCCACATGTCAAGGGCCGCAACGGTGTTGCCGTGCTCTCGCGCACCCCGTTCAGCGCGGTCCGGGTCCTGGAATCCGAGGAGTTCGCCACCCACGGCCGCTATATCGAGGTCGACACCGAGGGCGCCACCGTCGCCAGCGTCTACCTGCCCACCGGCGAGGCCGAGACGGAACGGCAACTGGAGAAGGAACGGTTCATGGCCACCATCGAGGCCAGGATGGCGCACCTCTTGGCAGGCAACCGGGACACCGTGCTGTGCGGCGACTGGAACATCGCGCACACCGAGAACGACATCAAGGCCTGGAAGAACAACGTCAAGAAGTCGGGGTTCCTGCCCAGCGAACGGCAGTGGCTCACCGACCTGATGGCCACCGGCTGGGTGGACGTGGTGCGCCGGCTTCATCCCGACGTCGCCGGCCCGTACAGCTGGTGGTCGTGGCGCGGCAAGGCATTCGACAACGACGCCGGCTGGCGTATCGACTATCACCTGGCCAACGCCGGCCTGGCCGAGCGTGCGGTGTCGGCTCGGGTGGAGCGGGCCGAGTTGTACGCGCTGCGGTGGTCAGATCACGCGCCGGTGACCGTCGAATTCTCCTGAGGACCGGTTCAGCATCCCTGCCGGTTGGGAACCAGGGCCGGGTCCTCGGTCAATGCGGCACGGACCACCTCGAAGACCCGCGGATCCCAGGTGAGCGCGGCGTCCCAGGGGAGACCGGCAGCGTCGGAGACGTAGATGCTGTGCGTGTCATCGAATACCGCGCAGCGGCGGCGGGGCAGGACGCGTTCGTCGATGTCGGTGGCGAGTGCGCTACGCCGACTGACCAACCCGTCGTTCGGCCATACCGTCGGATTCGCCGATCCCGGTACGTCGAACCGATCGCCCGCGATGAGGGTCACCGGGACGGTATCGAGCACGCCGGCCTGGAATTCGTTCCAGCCACCGGAACCCATCAGGTAACCCTGGTTGACTTCACGACCCGATCCGCTCATCAACCGGGTCACCTCGTCACCGAAGGCACGCATGTTCTGCTCGCAGAACGCGTCGCCGAGACAGTCCGAGAGCGGGGTGATGCCGTTGGCGTAGTCGGACAGGAAGGAACCCTGCCATGGGGTGCCGAGTGTCGTCAGTGAACGGATCCGGATCGGCGAGTGCAGCGTTTGCAACACGCGGATCGCCGCGCGGGAGTACAACCCGCCCATCGAGTGGCCGATGATGTCGACCGTGCTGACCGCGCGGGTGTCGTGCAGATAGGTAAGGAAGCGGGCAAGGTGTTCGCCCGCGAGGTCGATCGAGGCGGTGGAATCGACGGTCATGTTGTCGGGCAAGGTCGTTGGGCAGTCGCCGAAGGCGCCGAAGCCGCCCTGGTCGACCACGACGCCGCGCCCCGCCATCGCGGGCGAGGTGTACACGACATGGCCGGCATCCAACAGCATCTGCCGCAGCGCGGTGTCGGTGTTGCCGGCGGCCAGGCCGGAGCGGCACGCGTTTCCGGGTTCGGTGAACGGACTGACCGCAGCCCCACCGGAAACGATGACCACCACCCGTCCCGGCTGCGGCGCGGCCGCCGCGGGAACGGGCGCAAGCAGGCTCAGCGCCAGAAAGACGCAGCACATCAGGCTGATTCGCACGGCTGGGATGCTATCCCGGGTATCGACCTCCTGCGCGGTATTGCGAAAGGGCGATGACGCGCAAGGTAATTCAGGGTGTTGCAGGCACACGCATCGGTCTCCAGTGCGGATCGCGGCCCAGATGGGCGAGCACCTGATCGAGAACGCCCGTTGCCGCTGCGGCTACCGCCGGTCCGAACGGCGCGCCGGGGGTGCTGCGGTAGTCGCCGTCGGGCACCATGAGCGCCAGCGGCCGGACCGCGTCGAGCACATCGGCGGGCAGTTGATAGGCCTGGCCGAGAGTGGCTGCCACATCCCAGCCGTGTACCACGTAGTCGACGAGGTGGAAGCCGATGGCCACCGCTGCGGGAAACACCGCTCCCGGCCCGAATTCTGTTAGTGCGAAAGATGTTTCCGCGGCATCGGGGGCGGCGAATGCCGCCAGGGCATCGTGGGCGGCCGCGGCGTAGGTGTCGCCGGGTGCGCGCGTCACCGCGTCGCGAACCGTAGTGGCGTCCCAGACCGCCGCGTCGGCGCCGTTGCCGCGGGCCGCTGCCGCGAAACCGCGATGCTGCGCGGTCATGTGGGCGAGCAGATCGGTCAGGTCCCAACCGGCGCACGGGGTGGGGCGGTGCAAGTCCTCGGCGCTGACCGTCGCGACGACGGGGATGGTGGCCAGGACGGCGGTGCGATGGGCGGGGCGAGGTCGTCAATCGTATGCATACGCATATCGTATGCGCATGCATACGATATGGCAACGCCTACCATGTTCCGATGGCTGCCCGGCGCCCCGACCTCGCGGCGATGCTGGCCCCGCTGCTGCGCGACACGGTTGCCGCCGAGGAGCCGGTGCTGCGCAAGCACGGTCTGACCATGTGGGGCTATGTCGTGCTGACCGCACTGGACGGCTCGCCGATGCGCACCCAGGCCGCGCTGGCCGAGGCGATCGGCGCCGACAAATCTCGGATCATCCCCACCCTCGACGAGCTGCAGCAGGCCGGTTACATCGAACGCCACCCCGACCCCGACGACCGCCGGGTGCGGCTGCTGGCCATCACTTCCGACGGCAGGCGGGTGAAGGACGCCGCCCAGGCCGAGATCCAGCGAGGGGAGGACCGGTGGCTCGGCGAACTGGATCCGGCCGACCGGCGCACGTTCCTGCGGGTGCTGCGGCAACTGACCCGCGGGGAATTCGGATGACAGCAGTGCAAAAATCGAGGGATCATGAGCACTCCAGCCAAGCCCGTCGTGTTTTCCGGCGCGCAGCCCACGTCCGACTCCCTGCATCTCGGTAACGCGCTCGGGGCGGTCAACCAGTGGGTGAGCCTGCAGCACGACTATGACGCCTACTTCTGCGTCGTCGACCTGCACGCCATCACCGTCGCGCAGGAACCCGAGGTGCTGCGCAAGCGCACGTTGGTCACCGCGGCCCAATACCTGGCCCTCGGGGTGGATCCCGCGAAGGCCACGGTGTTCGTGCAGAGCCAGGTGCCCGCCCATGCCGAGCTGGCGTGGGTGCTGGGCTGCTTCACCGGGTTCGGTCAGGCCTCGCGGATGACGCAGTTCAAGGACAAGTCGCAGAAGCAGGGGACCGACTCGACCACCGTGGGTTTGTTCACCTACCCGGTGCTGATGGCTGCCGACATCCTGCTCTACGACACCGGCCTGGTGCCCGTCGGTGAGGATCAGCGCCAGCACCTTGAACTGGCCCGTGACCTCGCCGAACGCATCAACGCGCGGTTCCCCGGCACATTCGTCGTGCCCGAGGCGATGATCCCCAAGGCGACAGCCAAGATCTACGACCTGCAGGATCCGACGGCCAAGATGAGCAAGTCGGCGGCCACCGACAAGGGCCTGATCAGCCTGCTCGACGATCCGAAGAAGACGGCCAAGAAGATCAGCTCCGCGGTCACCGACAACGACGCCGAGGTCCGCTTCGATCCGGAGAACAAGCCCGGGGTGTCGAATTTGCTGACCATCCAGTCGGCGGTCACCGGGACCGATATCGACAAGCTGGTCGAGGGCTACGCCGGCCGCGGCTACGGCGACCTGAAGACCGAGACCGCCGAAGCCGTCGTCGAATTCGTCACCCCGATCAAGAACCGGGTCGACGAATTGTTGGCCGATCCCGCCGAACTCACCGCGGTGCTCGCCGCGGGCGCCGAGCGGGCCGCGGACGTGGCTACAAAGACGCTGCAGCGGGTATATGACAAGGTGGGATTCTTGCCGCCGACGCGCTGACACCCGGGAGAGACCGCATGGCCGAGCCGGACGACAAACCCGGTGTACTGGATCGACTGCGCACGCGCTACCCCTGGTTCGACCGGGTGATGCGGGCGCAGGAGCGCTACAACGACTGTAAGGGTGACTTCTACGCCGCCGGCATCACCTATTTCACGGTGTTCGCGTTGTTCCCGCTGCTGATGGTCGGTTTCGCCGCGGGCGGTTTCATTCTGGCCAGCCAGCCGCAGCTGATGGACCAGCTCGAGCAGCGAATCCGGGAAACGGTGTCGGGGGACTTCGGCAGCCAGCTGGTGCAGCTCATGGACTCGGCCATCGCCTCGCGCGGCACCGTCGGTCTGATCGGTCTGGCGACCGCGGCATGGGCGGGCCTGGGCTGGATGTCCAACCTGCGGGAGGCGCTGAGCCAGATGTGGGAACAGCGCGGCGAGAAGGATGGCTTCCTGCGCACCAAGCTGTCCGACCTGGTCGCCCTGCTGTCGGTGTTCGTGGCCATGGTGCTCACGATCGGGCTGACCGCGCTGGCCAACAAATCGGTGATGACCCGGGTGCTGGACTGGCTGGGCCTGCACGAGATCACGACGCTCGGCGGGCTGCTGGGCATCGTGTCGTGGCTGATGTCGGCGCTGGTGTCGTGGCTGCTGTTCACCTGGATGATCGCCCGGTTGCCCCGGGAGCCGGTGGCCTTCGGCAGTTCGGTCCAGGGCGGGCTGCTCGCGGCGGTCGGCTTCGAGATCTTCAAACTGGTTGGCTCGCTGTACCTGTCCTCGGTGCTGCACGGCCCGGCCGGCGCCACCTTCGGCCCGGTGCTGGGCCTGATGGTGTTCGCCTACGTCACCGCCCGGCTGGTGCTGTTTGCGACCGCGTGGGCGGCCACCTCCAAGGAGAGCATGCTGCTGGTCCCGGTGGAACCGCCGGGACCGGTGGCGATCACGCCACGGGTCCAGGTGCGCGAGGGTATCGGCGTCCCCGCCGCCGTGGCCGCGTTCGCGGCCGGAGCGCTCGGCACCCTCGGTATCTCGCGGCTACGTCGACGCTAGTGGCCCGCCACGCTCAGCCCCGCGATGCCTGGTCCCGGGAGATGGGCATCGAGGTGCCCATCGTGAACGCGCCGATGGGCGGTGTGGCCGGCGGTCGGCTGGCCGCCGCGGTGTCGCGGGCCGGCGGGTTGGGCATGATCGGCATGGGCAGCGCGGCCACACCCGACGCGCTGCGCCGAGAGCTCGCCGAACACCAGCGCTGGGGTGGCTCGGCGCGGCCGTTCGGGATCGGGCTGGTGCATTGGGTGATGACCGATCGGCCCGAACTGTTCGACATTGCGGTGGCCGCCCGGCCGGCCCTGCTGTCGGTGAGTTTCGGCGCCGACTGGTCCTGGGTGGCCGATGCGCACGCCGCCGGTGTCCGGGTGTGCACCCAGGTGGCACGCCCGGGTGACGCGCGGCGCGCGGCGGCCGCCGGGGTGGATGTCGTGGTTGCCCGCGGCGCCGAGGGCGGCGGGCACGGCGAGCCGGTGCTGGCGACGCTGCCGCTGCTCGCCGAAGTCCTTGAGGCGGTGGATGTTCCGGTGCTCGCGGCCGGTGGTATCAGCTCGTCGCGGGCGGTCGCCGCGGTGCTCGCGGCCGGTGCGGCCGGCGCCTGGGTGGGCACCGCGTTCGCAGTGAGCCACGAGGCGCTGACGCCGGCGGCGGCCCGCGCGGAATTGCTGGCCGGCACCGAGACCGAACTCACCCGTGAATTCGACATCGCCGCCGGATACCGGTGGCCCGCGACGATGCCCGAGCGGGTGCTGCGCGGCTCGGCGGTCAATGCGGGTCAGGGCGTGGGGGAGGTGCGCGAGCAGCTGGCCGCTGCCGAGGTGCTGGCCCGGTTGGCTCAGGCCTGAGGCCGCCGGTTCATCGACCGGGCGGCCATGATCAGGGCGAACACGATGATCGCCCCGACCACACCGACGCCCACCCGCACCGGTACGGCGTCGGCGGGCGGCAGCGCGGTGGCCGCGACCGCGGTGGGATCCGGAGCGTCCGGCTTCTGCTTGGGCAGCAGGGACGGGTCGGGCTCGATCAGCTTGCCCACCTTGGTGCCCGGCGCGGTGGCGAAGCCGTAGTCGAGCAGGTGCGCGGCCTGCTCCCACGGCGCGATGGGCTCGCGGGTGCCGCGCAGCAGCACCGCCACCAGCCGGCGGCCGTCGCGTTCGGCGGCACCGACGAAGGTCTGGCCGGCGTCGTCGGTGTAACCGGTCTTACCGCCCAACGCGCCCGGATAGTTGTAGAGCAGCTTGACGTCGTTCTCCAGGTCGTAGCCGGGATGGTCGTTGTCCTCACCGGGCCGGGCCGGATACCCGGGGAACGGGTACTTCTCGGTCCCGACGATGCGGGTGAAGGTGTCGTTGCCGAACGCGTAGCGGTAGAACAGCGCGATGTCGTAGGCCGAGGTGCTCATGCCGGGGCCGTCCAGACCGGACGGTGTCGCGGCACGGGTGTCGCGGCCGCCGAGTTTGTTGGCCAGCGTGTTGATCTTCTGCAGCGCGGTGTCCATGCCACCGACCTGGACGGCCAGGGCGTGCGCGGCATCGTTGCCGGAATGCATCAGCAGGCCGTGCAGCAGATCGTTGACGGTGTAGTGGCCCCCCTGGTCGACACCGACCCGGGTGCCCTCGGCGGCCGCATCGTCGGACGTGCCGATCACCTGCCGGTTCAGCGGCAGTTCGTCGATCGCCTGCATGGCGATCAAGACCTTGATGATGCTGGCCGGCCGGTGTCTGCCGTGCGGGTCCTTGGCGGCGATGACGTCGCCGCTGTCCAGGTCGGCCACCACCCAGGCCTCGGCCGAGATGTCGTTGGGCAGTGGCGGGGTGTCCGGGGCGACGACGACGCCGCAGTTGCCCATGGCGTCCCCGCCCACCGGGGTCGCCGGCACCGGCAGAGGCGCCGGCGGGTCACCTGCCTTGGGCACCTCGGATGAGTCCACCGCGGGTGGGGTGGTCACGCGGAACGGGCATGGATCCGGTGGGGCCGGGTCGGCGTGCGCCATGGCCGGTCCCGCGGCCAGGAAAAGCGCCGCGGCCAGGGCCGTAGCGCGGTGGAGCGGAGTTTTCTTGGTCGCCATCGTCTCAGCAGATTAGGTGACCATACTGCCGATCCGCGGGAGCCGCGCTGTGACAGGTGGGGTTTGTGTTACGAAGGTGATCCTCCTGGGAGGGCGCAATGGGCCAGCGCGCCGGAGCCGATCGTGCTCATCCAGAGCCGGCCGTCCCGCTCGACGAGCCCGGTCACCTGACCGAAGTGGGGGTGTTTGCCGTGCAGGCCCCCGACCGCCCGCCCGGAGTCGGGGTCGAACGCCACCGCCCACACCTCGGAGGGCATGTCGGGTTGCAGTGCGGCGGGCAGTTTCCACATCAGCTTGCGCAGCGCGGGCGGACGCGGGGCCAGCCAGTCGGCCGGTTTGTTGACCGGGCAGACCAACGCGACCCAGATCCGGCCGTCACTGCCGGTACAGATGTTGTCCGGCATGCCGGGCAGATGCTGCACCAGCGGGGTGACGGTGCCGGCCCGCGGTCCGGTCAGCCAGTATTTGGACAGCCGCCGGCCCTGGGTCTCGGCGAAGACCAGCGCCGACCCGTCGCCGGTCACCGTCAGCCCGTTCGCGAAATACAGTCCGCTGACCAGGGTGCTGACCGAGCCGTCGGCCTCCAGCCGGTACAGCCCACCGGTGCCACGGGCCTCGAAGATGGCCGCCTTGAACCATTCGTAGTGGAAGTCGCTGGTCGACTCCGTGAAATAGATTGTGCCGTCCGGTGTTTCGGTGACGTTGAAACAGAACCGCAAGGGGCGCCCGTGCGGCGCGGAGCCTTGCGAGCCGACGCCCTCGACGGGGACGGTCCGGGTGAGGGTGGTCAACTCGCCGTTGCCCGGGTCCAGCGCCAGCAGGCCGCGATAACTGTCGCAGATCAGCACCCGACCGTCGCGGGCGACGTGCAGCCCGAGCGGGCGCCCGCCGGTGTCGGCGACCACGGTCGCATCGCCGTCGGGGGTCAGGCGGACGATCCGGCCGTCCACCAACCCGGTCCACAACGAGCCCGCGGCATCGGTGACCACATCTTCGGGCCCGTGCCCGGGCATCGGCACCAGGGTCAGGTCGGGGAACGGGAACTCCGGCAGCGGATCCACCGGCGGCGGCTGCCAGCGGACGGGGTTGATGGCGGGTTTGGCGGACGGGGCAGGCACGAAAGCGACGGTAGCCCGCCGACGACGACGGCCGGGCGGTTTCCCGCCCGGCCGTCGTGTGAAGCTCTGATCTAGAGGCGGCGTCCGGCCTCGCTGAGCACCCCGTGCAGGATGTCGTAGATCGCGTCGAACTCCTTCTGCCCGCTGATCAGCGGAGGAGCGAGCTGCACCACCGGGTCGCCACGGTCGTCGGCGCGGCAGTACAGACCGGCTTCCCACAGCGCGGGGGTGAGGAAACCGCGCAGCAGCCGCTCGGACTCTTCGTCGTCGAAGGTCTCCTTGGTGGTCTTGTCCTTGACCAGTTCGATGCCGTAGAAGAAGCCCTCACCGCGGACGTCGCCGACGATCGGCAGGTCGTAGAGCTTCTCCAGGGTGGCCTTGAACACCGGTGCCTGCTCCTTGACGTGGGCGTTGATGCCCTCGCGTTCGAAGATGTCCAGGTTGGCCAGCGCCACCGCCGACGACACCGGGTGCCCGCCGAAGGTGTAGCCGTGCCCGAACACCGTCTTGCCGTCGTTGAACGGCTCGAACAGCCGATCGCTGGCGATCATCGCACCGATCGGGGAGTAGCCCGAGGTCAAACCCTTTGCGCTGGTGATGATATCGGGGACGTAGCCGAAATCGTCGCAGGCGAACATGGAACCGATGCGGCCGTAGGCGCAGATCACCTCGTCGGAAACCAGCAGCACGTCGTACTCGTCGCAGATCTCGCGAACCCGCTCGAAGTATCCCGGCGGCGGCGGGAAGCAACCACCGGCGTTCTGCACCGGTTCCAGGAACACCGCCGCGACGGTGTCCGGGCCCTCGAACTCGATGGCCTCGGCGATGCGGTCGGCGCAGTAGCGTCCGAACGCCTTCTCGTCGTGCGCGTAGGCCTCCGGCGCCCGGTAGAAGTTGGTGTTCGGCGCCCGGAAACCACCGGGCGTGAGCGGCTCGAACGGCGCCTTGAAGGCCGGGATGCCGGTGATGGCCAGCGCGCCCTGCGGGGTGCCGTGGTAGGCGATCGAACGCGAAACCACCTTGTGCTTACCGGGTTTTCCGGTCAGCTTGAAGTACTGCTTGGCCAGTTTCCAGGCGCTCTCCACCGCTTCGCCGCCACCGGTGGTAAAGAAGACGCGGTTCAGGTCACCCGGCGCGTAGTTGGCGATCCGCTCGGCCAGCTCGACGGCCGTCGGCGTGGCGTAGGACCACAGCGGGAAGAAGGCCAGTTGCTCGGCTTGGCGGGCCGCCGCGGCGGCCAGTTCCTCGCGGCCGTGCCCGACCTGCACCACGAACAAGCCCGAGAGTCCGTCGATATAGCTGCGGCCCTGGTCGTCGAAGATGTTGACGCCCTCGCCGCGGGTGATGATCGGCGGGTTGATGTCGGCGCCGTGCCGGGCGAAGTGGCCCCACAGGTGCCGTTTGGCCTTGGCGGCCAGATCTGTCGAAATAGATTGTGCTACATCAGTAGTTGTCATCGCGTGCCCCAATTGTATTGCTGTTTGACAAGTTTGAGATAGACGAGAGTCTCGGTTGATATCACCCCTGGCACGGCACGGATCTTGGTGTTGAGTAGGTCGAGTAGGTCGTCGTCGTCCTCGCAGACGACTTCGGCGATGGCGTCGAAGGTGCCCGCGGTGAGCACCACGTAGTCCACCGATTCGATGGCGGCGATCTTGTCGGCGACCTTGGTGGTGTCGCCGGTGCAGCGGATGCCGATCATGGCCTGGCGGGCGAAGCCCAGTTGCATCGGGTCGGTGACCGCGACGATCTGCATGACACCCGCGTCGACCATGCGCTGGACGCGTTGGCGCACGGCGGCTTCGGACAGGCCGACGGCCTTGCCGATCCCGGCGTAGGACCGCCTGCCGTCCTGCTGCAACTTCTCGATGATCGATTTGGACAACTCGTCGAGTTGAAAGGCCGCCCCAGGACGGGACTGGCTGATTCGCAGGGAGACGGCAGACGCGCCGGGCTGTGAATCTGGGTTCGACATGCTGACGATTGTGCACGGAATCCGTAGTTTGGGGCAACCATTTCCATGAAATCGCGCGTTTGAGATGTCTCAGACCGGTGGAATGCGCAGCGGTCCTCGGGTAGCGTGTGACCTCGTGACCACCACCCAAACCCCTGTTGTCGCTGGTAGCTGGATCAACGGTGCGGCGGTGCGGACGGGCGGGCAGCCCTTCTCGGTGATCAGCCCGGCCACCGGTGAGGTGGTGGCGAGCTATGCGCTGGCCACCCCGGCCGATGTGGATGCCGCCGTCGCCGCCGCCCGCGCCGCGCAACCCGGCTGGGCCAAGGCCGCCCCGGTGGAGCGGGCCGGCGTGCTGGCCAAGCTCGCCGAACTGATGGAGGCCAACGCCGCCACCTTCATCGCCGAGGAGGTGGCCCAGTGCGGTAAGCCGGTGCGGCTGGCCACCGAGTTCGACGTCCCCGGCAGCGTCGACAACGTGGCTTTCTTCGCTGGTGCGGCAAGACATTTGGAAGGCAAGGCCACCGCCGAGTATTCGGCCGACCACACCTCCAGTATCCGGCGTGAGGCCGTCGGCGTGGTCGCCACCATCACCCCGTGGAACTACCCGCTGCAGATGGCGGTGTGGAAGGTCATTCCCGCACTGGCCGCCGGCTGCGCCGTCGTCATCAAACCCGCGGAGATCACTCCGCTGACCACACTCACGCTGGCGCGCATCGCCGCCGAGGCGGGGCTACCCGCCGGTGTGCTCAACGTCGTCACCGGTTCGGGAGCCGATGTCGGCACCGCGTTGGCCGGGCACCGCGACGTCGACGTCGTGACCTTCACCGGGTCGACGGCGGTGGGCCGCAAGGTGATGGCGGCCGCGGCCCTGCACGGCCACCGCACCCAGTTGGAACTCGGTGGCAAGGCGCCGTTCGTGGTGTTCGACGACGCCGATCTGGACGCGGCCATCCAGGGTGCGGTCGCCGGCGCGCTGATCAACTCCGGTCAGGACTGTACGGCGGCCACCCGCGCGATCGTTGCGCGCGACCTCTACGACGATTTCGTCGCCGGGGTGGGTGAGGTGATGAGCAAGATCGTGGTCGGGGATCCGCACGATCCCGACACCGATCTGGGTCCGCTGATCACCACCGCGCACCGCGACAAGGTGGCCGGCATGGTCTCCCGCGCCCCCGGCCAAGGCGGACGCATCGTCACCGGCGGAGTCATCCCGGACCTCCCGGGGTCGTTCTACCGGCCGACGCTGATCGCCGATGTCGCAGAGGATTCCGAGATTTACCGGGACGAGATCTTCGGTCCGGTGCTCACGGTGCGCGCCTTCACCGACGACGATGACGCCCTGCGGCAGGCCAACGACACCGACTACGGGTTGGCGGCCTCGGCCTGGACCCGCGACGTCTACCGCGCGCAGCGCGCGTCCCGCGAGATCAACGCCGGCTGTGTGTGGATCAACGATCACATCCCGATCATCTCGGAGATGCCGCACGGCGGTGTCGGGGCGTCCGGGTTCGGCAAGGATATGAGCGACTACTCGTTCGAGGAATACCTGACCATCAAACACGTGATGAGCGATATCACCGGCGTGGCCGACAAGGCCTGGCACCGAACGATTTTCACGAAGCGCTGAGCGCCGGCACCGCCGTCACCGTGATCGCGACGGCCGCGAGCCGGGTGTGGTTGCCGGTCTGGTGGACGTGGTTGCCGCTATCGGTGGCCCCGATGTACACGGTGTCGGTGCCGCTGTACCCGGGGGTGGCCAGATAGGTGAACGTCCCGTCGAGGTTCTTGGTGAATGCCACGCCGGTGATGGTGCTGGTGGTGACCGGGTCCCCGTCGTAGTCGCTGACATCGACGGCGAGATCGACGGCGACGTACCCGTCGTCGGTCCAGCGGGTGTCCAGGACCCGGACCGCGTCGATATCCGGCGCGGTGTTGTCGAACATCGCCTCCAGCTTGCGGTAGCCGTTCCAGATCGATTGCAATATCGGGTTATTGGCGTGCCCCGGCGCGGGGTTGAACCCGAACGCCCCCAGCGCGTTGAGCACGAACGTCCGCAGCGGTGACGACGGCCGGCTCGGCGCCGGTCTGACCTCGGTGATGGCCGCGGTCACCGACGGAAGATCGGTCGCCGATGCTGCCGGCGAGGTCGGTGCTTGCTTCTGCGTGCCGACGACGACGACCGGGTCACCGGCGATATCGGGCTTTGTGGCGGTGGACAGGCTGGTGTGCACCGCCGCGGTGACGGTCGAGGCCTTGTCGCCCGTGTGATCGAAGAGCGTCTCGATGCGCCGGTAGCCCGCCCAGACCGCCTCCAACAGTGGGTTGTTGGTATGGCCGGGCACCGGGTTGGGGCTGAAGCCGAACACCCCGAGCACGCCGAGGATCAGCGTTCGGATGCCGGGGGCGGCTGTGGTCTGGGTGGGCGCCACCGCGGTGGTGGTGGCCGTGACCGCGCCCGCCACACCGACCGGGGCCGCCGCGGCGGTCGGGGCCGCAACCGGTGCCGTGGACGGCTTGTCGGTCGGGGTGTCGGCGGTCCGCGACTCGGTCGCCGCGGCAGGGGCCGGCGCGTCGCGCACCGTTGCGGTCTTGGCCGTGCCGACTCGCGCGGCGGTGCGCTTGCTGTCCCGGCGGGTATGCCGGGCGGGGCGATGATCGGCCGGTTCGCTGATCTGGTCCTCGGAGTCCTTGGCACCCTTGGGTGCTTCGCCACCGTTCGGGTTCTGCGACGTGGACGAGCCGGTCACCCCGCCCGCTTCGGTGCCCGTCGTTGCCCCCGTCGACGGTGACGAATGAGCTGCACCCCCGGAGCCGGTGGAGTCACCTGTACCGGCACCGCCGGTGGAGTCACCCGCGCCGGCACCGCCGGTGGACGACGAGCCGCCGGATGCGCCGTCGTCGGCCCATGCGACCTGCGGAAAGGTGAGTGCGCTGCCGATACCCACGGCGACGGCCACGGCGCCCACCCGACCCATATGTCTCGATCCGTCCACCAGCCATGACGATTTGGTCGGTCGGGACATGCGCCACCTGTTCAGTCGCTGAGAGACAGAGATCGGGCATGACGATAACGTCAAATTTCGCGTGCTGTCTGTCCGTCGATCGTGTGACGCGCCGTGTGGACAGAACGGCTCAGTATTTGCTGAATTCCTCGCCCGTCTCCGGGTTGATGGCCCGCTCCCCGGGCGGCAGATTGGACAGATCCGGGGCGATGACGGTGGGCATGTCGCCCGAGTCGGGCAGTCCGAAGCGGGCTTCGACGGCGGCCTGGTCACCGACGGTCTCCAGCACCAGGTCGTGGCTGCGGCGCGGCAGCGTGATGCCCTTGAAGAAGCCGGGCGCCATGACCCGCCACACCAGCATCAGGACCAGCCCCAGCACCAGTGCACCGATGCCGACCACGGCCACGGCACCGAACCCGAAGATGGTGACGTTGTTTCCGTCGTCGTCGGTCAGCCAGTCCGGCTTGGCGTACTGGATCAGGCCGTAGACGAACACCACCAGCAGGATGATGCCGCCGAGCAGCGGGACGACACCGCGCATCATCAGGTCACGCACGTTGCGGGTCAACGTCTTCCGGTAGAACCAGACGCAGGCGAAGCCGGTCAGGCCGTAGTAGAACGCGATCATCAGGCCCACCGAGCCGATCAGCGCCGTCAGCAGGTTGGTGCTGATCACCGTGAACAGTACGTAGAAGACGGCACTGACGACGCCCATCGCGATCGTCGAGGTGGTGGGGGTCAGGTAGGTGCGGTGGATCTTGGCGAACGAACCGGGCAGCGCCTTGTACACGCCCATCGACAAGGTGGTGCGCGCGGTCGGCAGGATGGTGGTCTGCGTGGATGCCGACGCCGAGGTCAGGATCGAGGCCGAGAGCAGCAGCATGCCGACATGGCCGAGGACACTGTCCCCGAACAGGTCCGGACCGATCGCGGCGAATACGTCGGCGGAGTTCTCCGGATTGCCGAGACCGATGCCGTCCGTGCCGACCCCGGCGAAGGCCACCGCCGCGACGCTCACCAAGGCGTAGGTGGCCAGCAGCAGGAAGGTGGAGATGACCGCGGCCCGGCCCGGGGTACGTCCGGGATCGTCGGATTCCTCGTTGCACGCCACCGCGGTGTCCCAGCCCCAGTAGATGAAGATGGTGGTCAGCACCGCGGGGGCGATCACGGTGCCGAAATCCAGTCCGCCGGGCCAGAACCAGGACAGCGACGGGATCAGCGAGTAGTCCTCGGCGTTGTGGGTGTACACCTTGACCAGAGCCACCACCGAGAGCGCGATCAGCACCACCACCTCGATACCGAGCAGGGCGTACTGCAGCCGGGCCGAGACCTCGATGCCGCGGTAGCAGATGTAGGTCATCACCGCGATCCAGATGACACCCGCCACCGTGGACCACAACGTGCTGCCGGCCAGTGTCGCGGCCGACTGCCAGCCGAGATCACCGGCGAAGGTGAACGAGTACGAGCCGGCGATCTGGGCCAGGTTGGCCATCACGATGACGTCGGCGGCGATGATGCCCCAGCCGCCGAGCCAGCCCACCACCGGACCGAATGCGCGTGAGGCCCAGGTGAAGGTGGTGCCGCAGTCCGGTTCGGCCTTGTTCAGTTCCTGGTAGGCCACCGCGATGAGGTACATCGGGATGAACGAGATGAGCACGATGGCAGGCGCTTTCACGCCGGACAGCAGGGCACCGCCGCTGGCGATGATGAGCCCCAACGTGGCCGCCAGGCTGTAGGCCGGGGCGGTCGAGGCCATCCCGACGACGATGCTGGACAGCAGGCCCAGCGCGCCGCCCTTGAGGCCCTTGCTCTCGACGGCGCCGCCGCCGGGTTCCAGGGTGAGTTCGCCCTTGCTCATCGCTTCTCCCTGCTGATTACCTATGATTTTCAAACGAAGGATACGGTTTCAGTCGTTTTAGCGCTTGTCAACAACGAAATTAGTTTTCGCAGCATGTCTACGGTGACGGGCCGGGGGCTAGGGTTGTCCGGGTGACCACCGCGGCGCGGGCCGACGAATTCGAGGCGCTGCGTCCGCATCTGTTGGCCGTCGCCTACCGGCTCACCGGCACCTATGCGGACGCCGAGGACATCGTGCAGGACTCCTGGCTGCGCTGCCACCGGACGGGCACCGAGATCGACGATCTGCGCGCGTGGCTGACCACGGTGGTCAGCCGGCTCGCCCTGGATCGGTTGCGCTCGGCCGCGCACCGGCGGGAGGCCTATGTCGGTGAGTGGCTGCCCGAGCCCGTCGTGACCGGTTTCGGGGCCGGTTCGGACGGGCCTGGCGACCCGCTGGCCGCCGTGATAACGGCCGACGACGCGCGCTTCGCGGCCATGGTGGTGCTGGAGCGGTTGACCCCCGACCAGCGGGTTGCGTTCGTCTTGCACGACGGATTTGCCGTGCCGTTCGACGAGATCGCCGACATCCTCGGCATCAGCACCGCCGCGGCCAGGCAGCTGGCGTCCCGGGCGCGCCGCGCCGCCCCATCGACCCCGCCGCGGGACCCGGCGCACCCCGAGATCGTCGGCAAGCTGATGGCGGCGATGGCAGACGGCGATATGGCCGCCGTCGTCGCGCTGCTACATCCCGAGGTCACCTTCACCGGTGACGCCAACCGGCGTGCCCCGACCGCCGCCCGGGTCATCGTGGGCCAGGACAAGGTGGCCCGTTTCCTCTTCGGGCTGGCCAAACGTTATGGGCCGAACTGGCTTTCGGCCACCCAGCTGGCACTGGTCAACGGCGAACTCGGCAGTTACACGCCGGGGTTACCGGCAGCTGACGGGTACCCGGAGCTGGCGCCGCGGGTGACGGTGATGACCGTGCGCGACGAATTGGTCTGCGCGGTATGGGATATCGCCAACCCGGACAAGTTCACCGCATCGCCGTTGCGGGCCAACGTCACTCGGGCGGCGTCGGGGAGTCGAGCCACGGCACCCGGCATGCGTCGCCGGAGCTGAAACCCTGCTCGGTGATACCCAGGGCCGAGTACATCCGGGCCCGCATGTTCTCCACGGCGATCTGGTAGGTCAACTCGACCACGCCGGCATCGCCGAACCGCGCCCGCAGCTCGGCCACCTGCTCGTCGGTGACCCGATGCGGGTCGGTGGTCATGGCGTCCGCGTAGGCGATGGCGGCGCGCTCGTCGTCGTCGAAGGCCGATGACGTCGCGTAGTCCTCGATGAACGTGAGCCGGTCCGTGTCGAGGTTCTCCAGCCGCATCAACATCGACCCGAAATCCACACACCACGAGCAGCCGATCGTCCGCGCGGTCCAGAACACCGCGAGTTCGCGGACATTGGCCGGCAGCGTGGTGGATCCGCGTTGCAGCAGCGCTTCGTGCACGGCATTGGCGACCAGCAGGCGCGGGTGGTGGGCGGCGACGGTGAACGGTTCGGGCACCGTGCCGAACCGCCGCTTGGCGTAGCGGTACATCATCCGCGTCAGGGGGCCGGCCTTCTTCGGGGGCAGTGGAGCGATTCTCGTCGTCATATCACCTCAGACGAGGCAGCCCCGCCCTTTGTGACAGGCGGATATGACAGGCGGGTGCGACGGCCCTAGCTGCGCCCCGGTGACCCGGTCGGTAGCGGCGGCGCGATCGACCAGATCACCTCGCTCTCGCCGGAGTCGGCGTTCTCCCAGGCGTGCGGGGACTGGGCCGAAAACGTGTAGCAGTCGCCGGCGCCGAGCGTCATGTCCTGGCCGTCGACCGTCAGCCGCAGCCGGCCGCGGACCACGACGGCGACGATGGTCTTGGAATCCAGGGTGTAGGCGCCGCCGGATCCGCCGCCCGGTTGCAGCACGGTGCGCATCACCTGGACGTGCCGCTCGGTGGCCGGGGTCAGCAGGTACTCGCGGATGCCGCTGCCGCCCATCTCCAGCGGCGCGCCCTGACCGCTGCGCACCATCGCCGAATCGGGGAAGTCGAACAGCGCACCGACCGAGACCCCGAGGATGGCGCAGATCCGCAGCAGGTTCGGCACGGACACCGCTGTCTGGCCGCGTTCGACCAGGCTGAGGAAGCCCTTGGTCAGCTCCGCTTCGGAGGCGAGCGCATCCAGGGTGAGGCCGCGTTCCTGTCGCACCGCCCGCAACTTCGGTCCCAGCCGGGTCATCTTGGAGTCGACGTCGGAGGTGCGACCCGCGCCGGCGGTGTGGCTTCGTGGCATGGGCTCTCCCGGCGGTCGCGGGTCCGCGAGCGGCGACCGTCTCATTCGCGATGGTGGTGTGACACGCCTTGCAGGCCGAAGTTTAGCGGGATATAACTTCGACCAAAGTTTTGTGTCATTAAACAGGCGGGATGGGCCATGAGTCAGACCGGCGATCGTGACGCGCACACCGTGCGGGCAGCGGTGTTCATCGAGCCGGGCACGCCGGTGCGCACCGTGCAGGTGCAGCTGGCCGCGCCCGGACCCGGCGAGGTGGAGGTGGCCATCGCCGGCGCCGGCGTCTGCCATTCCGACCTACATGTGGTCAAGGGGGAGTGGGACGTGCCCGCCCCGGTCGTCTTGGGCCACGAGGGCTCCGGGGTGGTGACCGCGCTCGGCCCGGGCGTCGACGGGCTGGAGGTCGGCGATCATGTGGTGCTGTCCTGGGTGCCGGGCTGCGGCGGCTGCCGGCAGTGCGAACTCGGCAGGCCGTGGCAGTGCGAGGTGGCCGCGAACGTCGTCGCTGCCGGCGGCGTGTTGTTCGACGGCACCAGCCGCTGGAGCAGCGACGGGGCGCCGCTGCATCACTATCTGGGTGTGTCGTCGTTCGCCGAGCGGGTGGTGGTCCCGGCCTCCGGGGCGGTGCGGATCCGCCGGGACGCGCCGCTGGACGTGGTCGCCCTGGTCGGCTGTGCGGTGGCCACCGGCGTCGGCGCGGTGCGCAACACCGCCGGCGTCGAGGAAGGTGCCACGGTGGCCGTCATCGGCTGTGGCGGAGTCGGGCTGTCCTGTATCCAGGGCGCGCGGCTGGCCAAGGCCGGCCGTATCGTCGCCGTCGACATCGACGCGGCCAAGTTGGACCACGCGCGCCGGCTCGGCGCCACCGACACCGTCGACTCGTCGGCCACCGACGCCGTCGAGGCTTTGAAAGCTCTTGTCCCAGAAGGCCTCGACTACATCTTCGACGCCATCGGCAAGATCGTCACCACCGAACAGGCCATCTCCGCGCTCGGGCTCGGCGGTGCCGCCGTCATCGTCGGACTGCCGCCGACCGGG
This sequence comes from Mycolicibacterium chengduense, assembly GCF_033741155.1. NCBI lineage: Bacteria > Bacillati > Actinomycetota > Actinomycetes > Mycobacteriales > Mycobacteriaceae > Mycobacterium > Mycolicibacterium chengduense. Next base: position 63,604 of record NZ_JAWQNH010000005.1, read on the forward strand.
TCGACGGCACGGTTCGACCCGCTGGTACTCGCCGAGGCCAACCAGCGCATCCTCGGGTCCAACTACGGTTCGGTCGACCCGCAGCGCGATATCCCGGCCCTGGTCGACCTGTACATGGACGGTGAGCTCGAGCTGGATTCGCTGGTATCCGGGCGCCGCCCCTTGGAGGCGGCGCAGGACGCGCTGGACGATCTGGCCGCCGGCGGCGCGCTGCGCACCCTGCTGGTGCCCTCGCTGGCGGGCGGGCAATGACCGCCCTGCTGTTCATCCGCCGGCTCGGTGCGCTCACCATGATGTGCGGAATCCTTGGTGCACCGGTGCTGGCAGATGCGTTCTACGACAACATCTTCCCGGTGCCCCGGCGCCGACGAACGTGTTTGCCGACGCGTTCGTCACGGTTCTCGTACTCGGGATCGTGGGATTCGTGGCGCTGAAATTCGGCGATCCGGTGGCGGCGGAGCGCGCGGGCACGTATGCAGAAGACAGCTCATCCAACGAACAGAACCAGGAGTGATTTTTCATGGCGCAGTACGCAGTGGTCGATCCCGCATCCGGTGAGGTGCTCCGTGAGTACCCCACGGCGACCGACGCTCAGATCGAGCAGGCGCTGTCCGCGGCGGCCGGCGCCTACCGGGATTGGTCCAAGAACTCAACGCTGGAAGACCGCGTCGCGTTGATCCGCAAGGTCGCCGCGTTGCACAACGAGCGTCGCGACGAGCTCGCCGCCATCATCGTGCGCGAGATGGGCAAGCCGCTGGACCAGGCCACCGGTGAGGTCGAATTCAGTGCCGCCATCTACGAGTTCTACGCCGACAACGCCGCCAAGTTCCTCGCCGACGAACCCATCGAGCTGCTCGATGGCGAGGGGTCGGCGCTGATCCGGCGCGGCCCGGTGGGTGTGTTGCTGGGCATCATGCCGTGGAACTATCCGTACTACCAGGTGGCGCGATTCGCCGGCCCCAACCTGACGCTGGGCAACACCATCCTGCTCAAGCACGCCCCGCAGTGCCCGGAGTCGGCGGCGGCCATCCAGCAGATCTTCGACGACGCCGGCTACCCCGAGGGCGCCTACGTCAACATCTACGCAACCAACGAGCAGGTCGCCGACATCATCGCCGACCCACGCGTGCAAGGGGTTTCGCTGACGGGTTCGGAGCGGGCGGGGGCGGCGGTCGCCGAGATCGCCGGCCGCAACCTGAAGAAGGTGGTGCTCGAGCTCGGCGGGTCCGATCCCTTCATCGTGCTGTCCTCCGACGATATGGACGCCACCGTCGAGGCGGCGGTGGCCGGGCGGTTCGAGAACACCGGACAGGCCTGCAACGCCGCCAAGCGGTTCATCGTCGCCGAGCAGGTGTACGACGAGTTCCTGGACAAGTTCACCGCCAAGGTGCTGGAGCAGCGCGACGGGCTGGCCCCGCTGTCGTCGGAGGCCGCCGCGCAGCGGCTCGCCGAGCAGGTCGACCGTGCGGTGGCCGGTGGGGCGAGGTTGACCACCGAGGGCGAGCGCAAGGGCGCGCACTTCCCGCCCGGCGTGTTGACCGATGTGCCAACCGATTTCCGCGAGGAGCTGTTCGGGCCGGTCGCCATCGTCTACAAGGCCGCATCCGAGGACGAGGCCGTCGAACTGGCTAACGACACGCCGTTCGGGCTGGGCTCGTACGTGTTCACCACCGACGACGAGCAGGCGAGCCGGGTGGCCGACAAGATCGACGCCGGCATGGTGTTCGTCAACGTCGTCGGCGCCGACGGGGTCGAGCTGCCTTTCGGCGGGGTCAAGCGATCCGGCTTCGGCCGCGAACTCGGCCGCTACGGCATCGACGAATTCGTCAACAAGAAGCTGATCCGCAAGGGATAGGCCCGGAAACGAACGTGAGCTTGGGTGCGAGATCCGGACCGGATCTCGCACCCAAGCTCACATTGGGCTGCAGAGAGAAGAACTACCGCGCGAACATCAAGGCGCGCTTGACCTCTTGGATCGCCTGGGTCACCTGGATGCCACGCGGGCAGGCATCGGTGCAGTTGAAGGTGGTGCGGCAGCGCCACACCCCGTCGACGTCGTTGAGGATGTCCAGGCGCTCGGCGGCACCCTCGTCGCGGCTGTCGAAGATGAACCGGTGCGCGTTGACGATGGCGGCCGGGCCGAAGTAGCTGCCCTCGTTCCAGAACACCGGGCAACTCGTGGTGCAGCACGCGCACAGGATGCACTTGGTGGTGTCGTCGTAGCGGGCGCGGTCGGTCTGGCTCTGGATCCGTTCCCGGGTGGGCGGGTTGCCACTGGTGATCAGGAACGGCTTTACGGCCCGGAACGCGTCGAAGAACGGCTCCATGTCGACGACGAGGTCCTTCTCCACCGGCAGTCCGCGGATCGGCTCGATGGTGATGGTCAGCTGCTTGCCCGGCTTCTTGGGCAGCAGGTCACGCATCAGCACCTTGCACGCCAACCGGTTCACACCGTTGATCCGCATGGCGTCCGAACCGCACACGCCGTGCGCGCAGGACCGGCGGAAGGTCAGCGTCCCGTCCAGGTACCACTTGACGTAGTGCAGCAGGTTGAGCAGCCGGTCCGACGGCAGGCAGGGCACGCGGAAGCTCTGGAAGCCGGCGGCATCGGGGTTGTCCGGGTTGAACCGCGCGATCTTCAGCGTCACCATCACCGCGCCATCGGGCACGGGCGGCAGCTCGGGGCCACCGGCTTGCGGCTTGTCGATTACGGGTGCACTCATGATCAGTACTTCCGTTCCATCGGCTCGTACCGGGTCTGGACCACGGGCTTGTAGTCCAGCCGGATATCGGACAGCAGCTCGGTGCCTTCTTTGTAGGCCATGGTGTGCCGCATGTAGTTGGTGTCGTCGCGGTTGGGGTAGTCCTCACGCGCGTGCCCGCCACGGGATTCCTTGCGGTTCAGCGCGCCGACGACGGTGACCTCCGCCAGCTCCAGCAGGAAGCCCAGCTCGATGGCCTCCAGCAGATCGCTGTTGTAGCGCTTGCCCTTGTCCTGCACCGTGATCCGCGAGTAACGCTCCTTGAGCGCGTGGATGTCGGTGAGCGCCTGCTTCAGCGTCTCCTCGGTGCGGAACACCGCGGCGTTGTTGTCCATGGACTGCTGCAGCGCCGTGCGGATATCGGCGACGCGCTCATTGCCGTGCTCGGAGAGGATGTCACCGACCCAGCCGACCACCATGTCGGCCGGGTTCTCCGGCATGTCCACGTGGTTGTGGTTGTTGGCGTACTCGGCAGCCGCGATCCCGGCGCGCCGGCCGAACACGTTGATGTCCAGCAGCGAATTGGTGCCCAACCGGTTGGAGCCGTGCACCGACACACACGCGCATTCGCCGGCCGCGTACAGACCCGGCACGATCGTGTTGTTGTCGCGCAGCACTTGGCCGTGCACGTTGGTCGGGATCCCGCCCATGACGTAGTGGCAGGTCGGGTACACCGGCACCAGCTCGGTCACCGGGTCCACGCCGAGGTAGGTGCGGGCGAACTCGGTGATGTCGGGGAGCTTGGCCTCCAGCACGTCCTCGCCGAGGTGGCGTACGTCGATGTAGACGTAGTCCTTGTTCGGTCCGGCGCCGCGGCCTTCGAGCACCTCGAGCACCATCGAGCGGGCGACGATATCGCGCGGCGCCAGGTCGACGATGGTCGGGGCGTAGCGCTCCATGAAGCGTTCGCCCTCACCGTTGAGCAGCCGGCCGCCCTCGCCGCGCACGGCCTCGGAGATCAGGATGCCCAGGCCGGCCAGGCCTGTCGGGTGGAACTGGTGGAACTCCATGTCCTCCAAGGGAAGTCCCTTGCGGAAGATGATGCCCAGGCCGTCACCGGTCAGCGTGTGCGCATTGGAGGTGGTCTTGTACATCCGGCCCGATCCGCCGGTGGCGAAGACGATCGCCTTGGCGTGGAAGACGTGGATGTCACCGGTGGCCAACTCGTAGGCGATGACACCGGTGGCGACGGGGCCGCCGGGGGTCTCGGTGAGCGCGATGTCCAGTGCGTAGAACTCGTTGAAGAATTCGACGTCGTGCTTGACGCAGTTTTGGTACAGCGTCTGCAGGATCATGTGCCCGGTGCGGTCGGCGGCGTAACAGGCGCGGCGTACCGGGGCCTTGCCGTGGTCGCGGGTGTGCCCGCCGAACCGGCGCTGGTCGATGCGGCCTTCAGGGGTGCGGTTGAACGGCATCCCCATCTTCTCGAGGTCATAGACGGCGTCGATGGCCTCCTTGCACATGATCTCGACGGCGTCCTGGTCGGCGAGGTAGTCCCCACCCTTGACGGTGTCGAAGGTGTGCCACTCCCAGTTGTCCTCTTCGACATTGGCCAGGGCGGCGCACATACCGCCCTGGGCGGCGCCGGTGTGGCTGCGGGTCGGGTACAGCTTGGTCAGCACGGCGGTGCGGGCCCGGGGGCCGGCCTCCACCGCGGCGCGCATTCCGGCGCCGCCGGCACCGACGATCACGACGTCGTAGCGGTGTTCAACAATCATTTCCTACAACTCCAGCTCAAGAGATGTTCGCGTCGAACGTCAGTAGCACGTAGGTACCCAGTACCAGGGTGAACAACATCGACAGGGCCAGCAGGGTGTTCAGCCAGAACTTGGTCGAATCCTTGCGGGCGTAATCGGCGATGATGGTGCGCATCCCGTTGCCGCCGTGCAGTTGGGCCAGCCACAGCAGCAGCAGGTCCCAGGTCTGCCAGAACGGCGAGGCCCAGCGTTGCGCGACGTAGTTGAAATCGATCCGGTACACGCCGTTCTGCCACATCAGCATGATGAACAGGTGGCCCAGCGCCAGGAACACCAGGACGATGCCCGAGAAGCGCATGAACAGCCAGGCGTACTTCTCGAAGTTGGGCATGCCGCCCGGGCGCCGCGGGGAGCGCGGGTTGTCCAGCCCGGCGGGCCGGTCGTAGCTGCGCTGCATGACCGGGGCCGGTCCGCCGCGCTCGCTCAGGTGGTCGTATGGATTTTCGCCGCTCATAGAAAACGCTCCGCCATGTGCATGCCGAGGACTCCCAGCGAGGGGATCATCACGGCCAACCAGATTCCGGCAATCACCCACAGCATCAGGCGCTGGTAGCGCGGGCCGTGCTGCCAGAAGTCGATGAGGATCACACGGATGCCGTTGAGCGCGTGGTACAGCACCGCCGCGACCAAACCGACCTCCATGAGACCGACGATGGGCGTCTTGTACGTCTCGATGACTTCGTTGTAGGCCTGCGGGCTCACCCGCACCAGCGCGGTGTCGAGCACATGGACGAACAGGAAGAAGAAAATGGTGGCACCCGTGATGCGGTGCAGAACCCAGGACCACATGCCTGGATCGCCGCGGTACAGGGTGCGACGGCGGCCCGGTTTTGATCGCGGTGCCGGTGTATCGGAATCCGCAGCCGTAGCTGTGCTCATAGGGGTGTCCTCCAACGCCATCGGTGGACGTCCGGGGACAAGGCTGTAATTCGTCCCCAAACCTCGGGGCGACTCTAATCCCAAATGGAACCGACTTAGAACTAGCGTGGAGCCGAAAGAGGCCGTTCTACCACAAAGTTAGGGTGACCTACATTGGTTGTAGCCTTCGGATGTCGATCCTTCGGAATGCATTCAGATCATCCTGCGCGGAGGGTGTCATGAGCCTGGAAATCGACTGGAAATTGTTGCGAGACAACGCAATCGAAGCTTCGCGCGGGGCCTATGCGCCGTATTCGGGTTTTCCGGTCGGAGCGGCCGCCTTGGTCGACGACGGCAAGATCATCCGCGGATGCAATGTGGAGAATGTCTCATATGGCCTAGGTCTCTGTGCCGAGTGTGCTGTGGTCTGCGTCCTGTTTTCCGGCGGTGGCGGGCGCCTCGTCGCGCTCAGTTGCGTGGCCGCCGACGGCGCCCCGTTGATGCCGTGCGGACGGTGCCGGCAGGTGCTCTACGAGCACGGCGGACCCGATCTGCTGATCGACCATCCCGACGGTCCGCGCCGGCTGGCCGACCTGCTGCCCGACGCCTTCGGGCCTGCCGATCTGGAGCGCGCATGAGCCCGGGTACGCCTGCCGATGCGCCTCAGCACGGGTCGCATCTCGATGCACATCATCACGGGTCGCATCTCGATGCTCCGTCCGTCATCCGGACCAAACGCGACGGCGGCGTCCTCACCGACGAGGCCATCGACTGGGTGATCGACGGCTACACCCACGGTCGTGTCGCGGACGAACAGATGTCGGCCCTGCTGATGGCGATCTTCCTGCGCGGCATGACCCCCGGCGAGATCACCCGCTGGACCGCCGCGATGGTGGCCTCCGGTGAGCGGTTCGACTTCACCGATCTGGGGCTGCCCCTGGTCGACAAGCACTCCACCGGCGGGGTCGGTGACAAGATCACCATCCCCCTGGTACCGGTGGTACTGGCTTGTGGCGCAGCGGTTCCGCAGGCCGCGGGCCGCGGCCTCGGACACACCGGGGGCACCCTGGACAAACTGGAGGCCATCGCCGGATTCACCCCCGAGCTGTCCAAAGAGCGCATCCGCCAACAGCTTTGCGATGTCGGAGCGGCCATCTTCGCCGCGGGCGATCTCGCCCCGGCCGATCGCAAGATCTATGCCCTGCGCGATGTCACCGCCACCACCGAATCGCTGCCGCTGATCGCCAGTTCGGTGATGAGCAAGAAACTGGCCGAAGGAGCGCAAGCCCTGGTCCTGGACGTCAAGGTGGGCCGCGGCGCGTTCCTCAAGACCGAAGCCGAGTCCCGCGAGCTGGCGGCCACCATGGTGGCGCTCGGCAATTCCTACGGCGTCCCGACCCGGGCGTTGCTCACCGACATGAACCGTCCACTGGGCCGCACCGTCGGCAACGCGCTGGAGGTCGCCGAGTCGTTGGAGGTGCTGGCCGGCGGCGGCCCGCCCGACGTGGTCGAGCTGACCCTGGCGCTGGCAGCCGAGATGCTCGACGCCGCCGGGATCGATCGGGTGGACCCGGCCCAGACCCTGCGCGACGGCACGGCGATGGACCGGTTCCGCCGGCTCGTCGCCGCCCAGGGCGGTGACCTGAGCCAACCGCTGCCGCTCGGTACGCACACCGAAACGGTCACCGCATCCAGCGCCGGGGTGATGGGCGATATCGATGCCATGGCGGTGGCGATGGCCGCGTGGCGGCTCGGGGCGGGCCGCGCCGCACCTGGGCAGCCGGTCCAGCTCGGAGCCGGTGTCCGGATCCATCGCAGGCCCGGTGAGCCCGTGTCCGCCGGCGAAACGGTGTTCACCCTCTACACCGAAACGCCCGAGCGGCTACCGGCGGCGTTGGCCGAACTCGACGGCGGGTGGAGCGTCGGCGGCACCGTTGCCGAGCTCGGCCCCGTCGTCATCGACCGTATCGGGTAGGCGAACACGTGATGACGGCCCGGGAGATCCGCGCGCCTGCGCCGCCGCGGGCGAGCAAGATGGACAGATGAGTACGCCGCTGACCCTCGACCTGATCACCCAAGCCCCCAAAGCGCTGCTGCACGACCACCTCGACGGCGGGTTACGCCCGGCCACGGTGCTCGAGCTGGCCGATCAATTCGGGTACGACGAGCTACCGGCCACCGAGGTCGACGAGCTCGCGACGTTCTTCCGTACCGCCGCCCACAGCGGGTCGCTGGTGCGCTACCTGGAACCGTTCGCGCACACCGTCGGCGTGATGCAGACCCCCGAGGCCCTGCACCGGGTGGCCTACGAGGCCGTCGAGGACCTCGCCGAGGACAACGTGGTGTACGCCGAGGTCCGGTTCGCCCCCGAACTGCACATCGATCGCGGACTGTCGCTGGACGCCGTCGTCGACGCGGTGCTCGGCGGCTTCGCCGACGGCGAGAAGGCCGCCGCGGCGGCCGGCCGCACCATCGTGGTGCGCTGCCTGGTCACCGCCATGCGGCACGCCGCACGGTCCCGGGAGATCGCCGAGCTGGCCATCCGGTTCCGCGACCAGGGCGTGGTCGGCTTCGACATCGCCGGCGCCGAGGCCGGTTATCCGCCCAGCCGGCACCTGGATGCGTTCGAGTACATGCGAAGCAACAACGCGCGCTTCACCATTCACGCCGGTGAGGCCTTCGGCCTGCCGTCCATCCACGAGGCCATCGCCTTCTGCGGTGCCGACCGGCTGGGCCACGGGGTGCGCATCGTCGACGACATCACGGTCGGCCCCGACGGCGCGGTGCGGCTGGGCCGGCTGGCGGCCATCCTGCGGGACAAGCGCATTCCGCTGGAACTGTGCCCCAGCTCCAACGTCCAGACCGGGGCGGTGGCCAGCATCGCCGAGCATCCGTTCGACCTGCTGGCCCGCACCCGGTTCCGGGTCACCGTCAACACCGACAACCGGCTGATGAGCGACACCACCATGAGTCAGGAGATGCTGCGGCTGGTCGAGGCCTTCGGCTACGGCTGGAGCGACCTGGAACGCTTCACCATCAACGCGATGAAATCCTCGTTCCTGCCGTTCGACGAGCGGCTGGCCCTCATCGACGGGGTGATCAAACCGCGCTATGCGGTGCTCATCGGCTGAGGACGGTCCGCAAGGTTGCCGCGAACTCGCCTGGCGCGCCGAGGAATCCACCGTGATCGCCGGGGAAGATGACCGGCTCGCGGTGCAGCAGCGCCGCCAGCGCCCGGGTGGTGGCGGCGGTGAGCAGGTGGCCGGACTGCGCGCCCAGCGCGACGACGATCCGCGCCGGCCCCGCGGTCAGCGCGGCGATATCGGGCAGGTACCGGGTGGTCTCCCGCAGTTCGTGGTCGAAGAACCGGGCGGAGTCGGCGAGCTGCTCGGCCAGTTCCTCGGGCGTCGGCTCCGGGCCTGGGGGAGGGCCGGCATGCGGGTCGCCCAGGTCGAAGCCGGCGTTGGCCATGAACGCCATCCACGCCGCCTCGACCCCGTCCCGGTGGAACGTCGCGATGATCTCCTCGGTGGCCGCGCGGTGCTGGTCGGCGTCGGGCAGCAGCTCCAGCAGCGGGGGCTCGTGGGCGACCAGGGTGCGCACCCGGCCGGGGTGGCGTGTGGCCAGCGCCAGCCCGGTCACCGCGCCGCCGCTGGATCCGAACACGTCGGCGGAGTCGGCGCCCAGCGCGTCGAGGATGGCGGCCACGTCGTCGGCACGCAGGTCCGGTGTCGCGTCCTGGTCGGGGTCATGGATCGTGCTGTGGCCCAGGCCCCGCGGATCGTAGGTGACGACGGTGTGGTCGGCGGCCATGGCGTGCGCCAGCGGCAGGAACTCCGTGGCGGTCATCGGCGAACCGATCACCAGCAGCAGCGGCCCGGACCCGCGTACCTCGTAGTGCAGGCGGGCGCCGGGAACGTCGAGTGAGCGGCAGATGAGTCCGTCCGTGGTGGTCATACCGGTATGGACCGGCCGCCACCGCCGAAATCATCGGTGATCACTCGTGGCGCAACCGCGATTCGACGAAGCTCTCCAGCTCTTCCCACTGCTCCACGGCCTTGGCGTACGGCGCGGCCGGTTTGGCCGCACTGTCCGGCTCGATCAGGTAGGAGACCAGCGCACCGAGCGGCTGGGTGCGCTCCAGCGCCTTGGCGACGATGGTGTCCTCGGCGTAATCGCCGACATCCCTGAGGAATTCGACGGCCAGCTCCAGCTGGTCACGGTCAACGGCGTCCGGGCCGTCGGCGATGTCGTCGGCCAGGCCGGACAGCACGTAGATGTTGTCATCGGTGACGTCCACCCGCAGGGATCCGTCGGTGGCCGCGGTCCTGATGATCTCATAGGCGCTGTAGCCGGACAGGTCGCTCTCGTGCTCGTCGGCCAGATAGCGGGCCAGCGCCCGTTCGGAGCTGAACACGCTGATGCGGCCGTTGCGGCCGAGGAACTTCGGGTCGTCGCCGACGTAGCAGCGCAGCGTGTACAGGGTGCCGCCGCTGGTCATGATGCGCACCGGGTCGATGCCGACCTGGGTCCAGAAGTCCTCGTCACCGCCGAGCACCTGGCGCTGGGCCTCGGCCTCCAGCGCTTCGCTCTCCTCGTCGGTGTCCACCTCACCCTCGATGACCACCTCGTCGTCGTCGGCGGCGGCGAGATCGTCCTCGTCGGGCTCGGGTGCCGGCTCGTCGAGCTCCTGCTGGGCCTTGGCGGAGTCGGCGGCGCTGACCTCCGGCGTGCTGACCAGTTCGTCGATGACGTCGATGACCGAGTCCCAGGAGCGACCGATCACCGCCTCGATCTCGGCCCAGCGCTTGCGGCCGGCGCGGCCGGCGAAGGCCTCCAGTCCGCCGCCGATGGTGCCCAGCACGGGGTTGCCGTTGAACAGTTTGGTGATCACCGGCAGGTCGCATACCGACCCGATGGCCGAGACGATCACCAGCGCGCGGCGCACGGCGTCGACGGAGTCCTCGGAGGGCTTGTCCGCCACCAGGGCGGGCACCTCGACGAGGTCGTAGAGGTGGGCGTCGTCGGGATCGAGCCGATGCGCATTGGCCTGGGTGAGCTTCTCCCAGGCCGGGTGGTCGGTGAGGTCGTTGTCGGCGTTGGTCCGCACGAACGCCGTCAGGTCGGCCACCGACTCGAACGCGAACAGGTCCTCGTCCTTGCCGAGGAAGGCCTCCCATTCGTCGCCGGCGTCGCGCCAGCGGGGTGCCCACAGGGTGTACAGGTCGCCATTGGTCAGTCCGAGCCGGACCGGCACGATGTCAGCCGCCATGGCGCACAGCGTAACGATGCAGGCTGACCGCTCGGGGGCCACACCCGTAGTTCACGCCGTCGGACGCCAGAAGCCCTGAAAGCCCTGCCCGGCGTTGGTGGTGCGGATGGCCGAGAGTTGCACCGGATCGCCCGCCTCGATCATCGTGCCGTTGCCGACGATCATGGCGACGTGGCCGTCCCACACCGCCAGGTCGCCGGGGCGCAGTGATCCGGCGTCGACGGCGGCCCCGATGTCCTGCTCCTGGGCCAGCCGCGGGATCTCCAAGCCCGCCTCCCGGTAGGCCCACTGCGTCAGCCCGCTGCAGTCCAGGCCGACGCCGGGGGTGGTGCCACCCCAGTCGTACGGCACGCCCAACTGGGTCAGTGCGTGCCGCACGGCGCTGGCCGCGATGGCATTCGGCGCGGTGGCGGTGCTGCCGTCGGGCAGCCGGACGGCCACCCCGGACCCGAAGGCGGCCGGATCGCCCAGGACGGCGCCGCGCCGCCGGTCGGTCGGCGTGGCCCGCTCCAGCGCCCCGGACAGCGCCGGCGCCAACCCGGCCCCCATCGGCGTGAGCGCCCCCATCGCTCCGGGCGCGAGCGCCCCGGCTCCCGGTGCCAGCCCCGGGAAACCGGCCGGGGCCAGGCCGGCCGGTGCGGTCGGCACCGTCGGGCGGGGCGCGGCCCCGATGGTGGCCGCGTGACCGTCCAGCTCGGCGCGCAGACCGTCGACCACATCGGTGGCCCGCCGTTGGGCATGCCGAGCCTGCGCGGTCAGTTCCTCGGCCACGCCGGGGTCGTCCAGCTGCGGTTCCAGCTCGGCGGCGCAGGCTTCGAAATCGGCGATGATGTCCTGCAGCCGGGCGCGGGCCCGGGCAATCGCGTCCGCGGCCGCGCCGACCCGCTCGGCGAGCAGCCCGACCCGTTCGGCCAGCGTGCGCACGGCTGCGGCGATCTCGTCGGTGGACCGCGCCGCCGCGGCGCCGGCTTCCCCGGACCACGCGGCGTCGTCCCAGGCGCGGGAGGTGCCGGTGGCCAGCGCATCGAGCCGGTCTCTGGCGTCGTCGAGCAGCGCCGACGGATGCTCCGCCGCCGCCCAGCCGGGCCCGATCTGTGCGGCCAGGTGGTGCAGGGGTGCGGCCAGCCCGGCGACCAGCGCGCTGGACACGCTCAGCCGCCGAAGGCTGAGAGCGATTGCCCCACATGATGTTCGGCGTCCCGATAGGACACCGCGATACGCCCGGCGGTCTGTTCGGCGAGGCCGAGCTGGGTCCCGAGTTCGGTGACCGCCCGGGTGGTGTCGGCCACCGCCGCGCGCAGGGCAGCGACAAGGGCGTCGGCGACCGGCCCGAACAGCGCGGGAGCCGAGTCGGCGGCGGCGGGCAGGGTGGTGGCCAGCGCACTCAGTTCGGCGGCGATGCCGCCCAGGGCGAAGCCGGTGCGGTCGATGGCGGCGGTGTCGGCGTGCATGTGGGTTATGACGCACGCCGGGCGGCAGCGGTTCCACCCGAATCCGGCACTTGGCCGAGTACCGCGCCGCCCGATCGGTGTCCGGCTAGTCTTTCGGCCCATGGATGTCCGGGTCGTCGATCACCCCCTTGCCGCCGCGCGGCTCACCACGCTGCGCGACGAACGCACCGACAACGCGGGATTCCGGTCCGCGCTACGCGACCTCACCCTGATGTTGGTGTACGAGGCGACCAGGGACGCCCCCGCCGAAGAGATCACGGTGCGCACCCCGATGGCCGAGACGGCGGGCTCCCGATTGGCCAACCCGCCGCTGTTGGTGCCCGTGCTGCGGGCCGGCTTGGGCATGGTGGACCAGGCCCACGCCTTGATCCCGGAGGCGCAGGTGGGGTTCGTCGGCGTCGCCCGCGACGAGCGCACACATCAGCCGACGCCGTATCTGGCGTCGCTGCCCGAGGATCTGAGCACCCGGGCGGTGTTCGTGCTGGACCCGATGTTGGCCACCGGCGGCTCCATGGCGCACACCCTGACCCTGCTCCAGCAGCGCGGCGCCACCGACATCACCGCCATCTGCGTGGTGTGTGCTCCCGAAGGCATTGCGGCACTGGAGCGCACCGCCCCCGAGATCCGGCTGGTGACCGCCACCATCGATGAGGGGCTCAACGAGATCGCCTATATCGTGCCGGGTCTCGGGGACGCCGGCGATCGACAGTTCGGTCCGCGCTGACTTCTCACCAGGCCTGCGCGGCGGCCACCAGTTCGCCGCGCAGCGCGGCGGCTGCGGTACGGGCCGCAGCCAGATCGTCGGTCGGCGCGCACCGCACTTCGATATAGGACTTCAGCTTCGGTTCGGTGCCCGACGGGCGGATCACCACCCGGATCCCGGCGCCGCTGAACACCAGCGCATCGGTGCGCTGCTGGCCGCGCCGCTGCCCGAGATCCTCGACGGTCACCGGGATACCGGCAAGCGCGGCAGGGGGATTCGCGCGCAGCGCCGCCATTGCCTCGGGCGCATCGTCGACGCGGCGGGTCACCGCGGCCGTCTCGTGCACACCGTGGCGACGGGCCAGGTCGTCGAGCGCGTCGAGCAGGGTGCGGCCCTCGGTGGCCAACGTGGACACCAGATCGCACACCAGGACCGCGGCGCTGATGCCGTCCTTGTCGCGCACCGCCTCCGGGTCCACGCAGTGCCCGATCGCCTCCTCGTAGGCGTAGACCAGGGTGGTGCCGGGTGCGGTGGCCCGCGCCAGCCATTTGAACCCGGTCAGGGTCTCGGCGTGCTGCGCGCCGTGGTGCGCGGCGATCGAGGCCAGCATGCGCGAGGACACCACCGTGCTGGCGACCAGCGCGCTCGCCGGGTCGGCGAGCCTGGACAGCAGGTATTCGCCCAGCAGCCAACCGGTTTCGTTGCCGGTGAGCATGCGCCAACCGGCGGGTCCCGGCACGCCGACGGCGCACCGGTCGGCGTCGGGGTCCAGCGCGATGGCGACGTCGGCGCCGATGTCGGCGGACAGGGTCAACAGCAGGTCCGCGGCGCCCGGCTCCTCCGGGTTGGGGAACGCGACGGTGGGGAAGTCCGGGTCGGGGGCGAACTGCGACTCGACCACATGCACATCGTCGAAGCCGGCCAACGCCAAGGCATCCAGGGCGAATTCGCCGCCCACGCCGTGCATGGGGGTCAGCGCCACCCGGGCGGTGCCGGACCCGCGCCGCACCGCGGCGGCCCGCTCCAGGTACGCGGTGAACACCTCGGTGCCGTGCGGCTCGACGGATCGGCGGGCGATGTCCTGCGGGGCGCGGGCCATCGCGGTCTCGATCTCCCGGTCCGTCGGCGAGATGATCTGCATGCCGCCGTCGAGATACACCTTGTAGCCGTTGTCGTTCGGCGGGTTGTGCGATGCGGTGATCTGCACACCCGCCGCGGCGCCGAGGCGTCGCACCGCGAACGCCGTCACCGGGGTCGGTGCGGGCTGCGGCAGCATGACGACGGAAAAACCCTGGGCGGCAAGCACTTCGGCGGTCGCAACGGCGAACTCGTCGGAGTGGTGGCGGGCGTCGCGGCCGACCACCACCGTCGACCCGCCCAAGCAACGGTCGGTGAGAACCCGCGCCAACGCCCAGGTTGCCCGGGTCACCGTGCCGACGTTCATGGCATCGGCACCCTCGCGCATCGGGCCACGCAGGCCGGCGGTGCCGAAGGTCAGGGCCGGTGCTGCCGGGCGCTCGCCAGTCATGCGCTGATTGTGCCCGCTGCCGCGGAGTCCGCGTCGGCCAGCTTGCGCAGCACGGGGGCCACCAGCATGAGCAGGTCGAATTCCAGCTCGTTCAGGGTGTCGCGCATGGTGGTGTGCAGCCACGCATCGCGCTCGGCGCGGTCGGCTTCCAGCAGCGCCAGGCCGGTGGGGGTGAGTTCGATGAGCTGACGCCGGCGGTCGTGCTGATCGGGCCGGCGCGCGGCGAGCCCGCGACCGACCAGGTCGTTGATGCCGTCGGTCAGTGACTGCACCCGCACATGCAGCCGGGCGCCCAGTTCGGCCGGCGTGGTGGAACCGGCGCGGCTCACCTCGCCGAGCAGTTCCAGTTGGCTCAGGGTGAGGCCGTGGTCGGGGCGGTGGCGGCGCATCTGGCGGGTGACCGCCATCATCGATTCCCGCAGTTCGGTGGCGGCCGAGGTGTCCTTACTAGCCATATAACAAGGATAACCTTGGTATTTGACCTGAGTCACACAGGTTGAATGTCGACAAAGACAAGTTCATACTTGATATAGATATGAAGCGGTTCGCGAAGTGGGTGCTGTTACTGACGGTCAGTGTGGCCGTCACGGTGCCGCTCACCGTGGCCGGTGTGCCTTCGGCGGCCCTGTTTGCCGCGCTGGTGGTCGGTATCGCCCTGGCGCTGGCCGGCCAGGCACCGGGAGGCGTGCCGCGCCGCGCCGGGGTCGCCGCCCAGGGTGTGCTCGGGGTGTACATCGGCACCATGGTGTCGCAGAACGCCGTCGCCGCTCTCGGCCCGAACTGGCTGCCGGTGCTCGGTGTCGCGGTGGCCACCCTGCTGCTGTCGGTGCTCGCCGGGGCGCTGCTCGGACTGCACCGTGATGTCAGCCCACTCACCGGATCGTTGGCCCTGGTGGCCGGGGGAGCGTCGGGTCTGGTGGCCATCGCCCGCGAGCTCGGCGGCGACGAACGCGTGGTCTCGGTGGTGCAGTACCTGCGGGTCGCGCTGGTCACCGCGTCCATGCCGGTGGTCGTCACCCTGGTCTACCATGCCGACAAGAGCCATGGTCACCTCGCTGCCGTACGCGAAAGTGCCACGGCACCTTGGTATCTCAGTATCGTCATGCTGGTCGGGCTGGTGCTTGTCGGGTCCAACGCCGGCAGGTTGATCCGGTTGCCGGGGGCCGGGTTGCTCGGGCCGCTGGCGCTGACGGTGGTGCTGCAATTGACCGGCATGTCGTTCGGACTGAGTGTGCCCGCCGTGCTGGTTCAGGCCGGCTACCTGGTGATCGGCTGGCAGGCCGGCCTGGCCTTCACGCGGGAATCGCTGCGTGCCGTCGCCCGCATCCTGCCCACCGCGCTGGCACTGATCGTGGTGCTCGGCGTCGCCACCGCCGGTCTGGGCGTCGCGCTGGCCCACTTCGCCGGCCTCACCCCGCTGGAGGGGTACCTGGCCACCAGCCCGGGCGGGGTCTATGCGGTCCTGGCCACCGCCGTCGAGACCGGCTCCAACGTCACCTTCATCATCGCCGCACAGGTGGTGCGCATCCTGATCATGCTGTTCATCGCGCCCCTGCTGGCGCGGGGGATGGCCCGGCTCGGAGGTCAGAGGCGAGCGATGACCGCGGCCAGCAGGGTGCCCATCCGCGTGGCGGACTGACGGCCGGCCTCCAGCACCTCGGCGTGCGACAGCGGCTGGCCCGTCATGCCCGCGGCCAGATTCGTCACCAGCGACACGCCCAGCACCTGCGCTCCGGCTGCCCGCGCGGCGATCGTCTCGTGCACCGTCGACATGCCCACCAGGTCCGCGCCCAGGGTGCGCAACATCCTGATCTCGGCCGGCGTCTCGTAATGCGGGCCGGGCAGCCCGGCATAGACACCCTCGGTCAGCGTCGGATCGATCTCCCGGGCCAGGGCACGCAGCCGCGGCGCGTACGCGTCGACCAGGTCGACGAACTGCGCGCCCACCAGCGGGGAGCGCGCCGTCAGGTTGAGGTGATCGCTGATCAGTACCGGTTCGCCCACCCGGTACTCGGCGCGCAGCCCGCCTGCGGCATTGGTCAGCACCACGGTGCGCGCCCCCGCAGCGCAGGCCGTGCGCACCGGGTGCACGACATGGCGCAGATCGTGCCCCTCGTAGGCATGGATCCGGCCGACCAGCACCAGCGCGTGGCGGGCGCCGACCGGAACGGACAACACCTGACCACCGTGTCCGGCCGCGGTCGGCGGGGTGAACCCGGGCAGTTCGGCCATCGGGATGGTGGCGCTCGGCGACCCGAGTTGCTCGACGGCGGGCGCCCAGCCCGACCCCAGCACGACAGCGACGTCGTGGGCGTCGACCCCGGTGCGTTCCCGGATCGCCTGCGCTGCGGTATCGGCCGTCAGCTGTGGATCAGTCACGAATGAGATACTGCCAGGATGCCCACGGTCACCGCGTTGTCGAGCGTCGAGGATGCCGTCCACCGGCACGGCGGGGACCTCATCGAACTGTCCCACGCGATCCACGCCGAACCCGAGCTGGCGTTCGAGGAACACCGCAGCTGCGCCAAGGCCCAGGCGCTGGTGGCCGAGCGCGGTTTCGCGATGACCGCCGCGGTCGGCGGACTGCCGACCGCCTTCCGGGCCGAGTACGGCAGCGGTCCGCTGGTGGTCGGGATCTGTGCCGAGTACGACGCGCTGCCCGGCATCGGGCATGCCTGCGGACACAACATCATCGCCGCGTCCGCCGTGGGCACCGCGCTGGCGCTGGCCGAGGTGGCCGACGAGTTGGGCTTGACCGTCGTGCTGCTGGGCACCCCGGCCGAGGAGACGGGCGGCGGGAAAGCCTTGTTGCTCAAGGCCGGAACATTCGACGACATCGCCGCGACGGTGATGCTGCACCCCGGCCCGATCGATATCGCCGCGGCACGTTCGCTGGCCCTGTCCGAGGTGGCCGTCGGGTACACCGGCCGGGAATCGCACGCCGCCGTCGCGCCGCATCTGGGCATCAATGCCGCCGACGCCCTGACCGTCACGCAGGTGGCCATCGGCTTGCTGCGCCAGCAGCTCGCACCCGGCCAGATGGTGCACGGTCTGGTCACCGAGGGCGGCCAAGCCAGCAATGTCATCCCGGCGCACACCGAGCTGCGCTACACCATGCGCGCGACCACCATGGAGTCACTGCGCGAACTGGAGCAGCGGATGGCGGGCTGTTTCAGCGCCGGGGCGGTGGCCACCGGCTGTACGCACACCGTCGCCGAGACCGCGCCCGCCTACGACGCGCTGGCGCCCGATACGTTCCTGTCCGAGGTGTTCCGGGCCGAGATGCTGCGGTTCGGCCGGACGCCGGTGGCCAAGGAACTGGAGACGGCCCTCCCGCTGGGCAGCACCGATATGGGCAATGTCACGCAGGTGATGCCCGGCATCCATCCGGTCGTCGGCGTGGACGCCGGCGGCGCGTCGATCCACCAGCCGGAGTTCACGGTCGCCGCGGCCGGCCCGTCGGCGGACAAGGCCGTCACCGAGGGCGCCATCATGTTGGCCCGCACCGTCGTCGCGTTGGCGCAGAGCCCGGCCGAACGCGACCGGGTGCTGACGGCACACGAACGGCGACGGGGAGAGCTTTCTTCGGGGCGAGCGCAGCGACGGGAGAACTCTTCGGGGCGAGCGCAGCGACGGGAGAAGAGATGAGTCTGCGCGCACACACCGCGGCCTGGATTGCCGCCCACCATGACGACCTGGTGGCCTGGCGACGGCACATCCACACCCATCCGGAACTGGGCAGGCAGGAGTTCGCCACCACTGAGTTCGTCGCCAACCTGCTGGCCGATGCCGGGCTGAACCCGAAGGTGTTGCCCGGCGGCACCGGGCTGACCTGTGATTTCGGCCCCGACGACGGGCCTCGGGTGGCGCTGCGCGCCGATATGGACGCGCTGCCGATGGCCGAGCGCACCGGTCTGCCGTTCGCGTCGACGGTGCCCGGGGTGGCGCACGCCTGCGGGCACGACGCGCACACCGCGGTGCTGCTCGGCGCGGCGCTCGCGCTGGCGTCCGCCCCGGAATTGCCGGTCGGGGTCCGGCTGATCTTCCAGCCCGCCGAGGAACTGATGCCCGGTGGCGCGATCGACGCGGTAGCGGCCGGGGCGGTGGCCGGGGTGACGCGGATCTTTGCGTTGCACTGCGATCCGCGCCTGGAGGTCGGCAAGGTGGCCACCCGGCCCGGGCCCATCACCTCGGCGGCCGACTCGATCGAGATCACCCTGCACTCACCGGGCGGGCACACCTCGCGACCGCATCTGACCGGGGACCTGGTGTACGCGCTGGGCACTCTGATCACCGGCGTGCCGGGCGTGCTGTCACGTCGGATCGACCCCCGGCTGAGCACCGTGATGGTGTGGGGTGCCGTCAACGCCGGGGTGGCGGCCAACGCCATTCCGCAGACCGGCACGCTGGCCGGCACCATCCGCACCGCCAGCCGGGAGACCTGGCTGACGTTGGAATCCCTTGTCAGGGAGACGGTTTCGTCGTTGCTGGCGCCGCTGAAGGTGGAGCACGCGGTGAACTACCGCCGTGGTGTGCCGCCGGTGGTCAACGAGGAGACCGCCACCCGCATCCTCACCCATGCCATCGAGGCGCTGGGGCCCGACGCGTTGGCCGACACCCATCAGTCCGGCGGCGGTGAGGACTTCTCCTGGTATCTGGAGGAGGTGCCCGGCGCGATGGCGCGCCTGGGTGTGTGGTCCGGTCGCGGCCCGCAGTTGGACCTGCACCAGCCCACCTTCGACCTGGACGAGCGTGCGCTGGCCGTCGGCGTCCAGGTCATGTCCAACCTCGTCGAGCACTCCGCTCCCTGACGTTTCTCTGGCGAGCGGCCGTGTCTGCACACCGACACGCCGCAATGGTTGGCATTTTGGGGACACTCGCCGGCCGGGTTATCCACAGATCTTCGCGCGGGGCTGTTGTGCCCGGTTGTCGTCGCCGACCATCGGTGCCATGGTCGACGAGCTCATCGAACTCTTCCGGGCTCAGGGCGGCCTCGCCACGAGTGCGCAGATCCTGACCTACATGCCGCGGAGGGCCTTCGAGGCCTCGGTCAATTCCGGTGCGCTGGAACGTATTTGGCAGGGCATCTACTGCCTGGGTGAACCGGACGACGCGCTGCGCCTGCGCGGGCTCGACTTGCTCTGCGGCAGAAGGGTTCCGGTGTGCCTGGCCACCGCGGCGGCGGTCTACGGGTTTGACACCGAGGACCCGGCGGAGCTGCATGTGCTCAGCCCGCCGGGTACCCACCTGCGATCCGCGGACGGCTTGGTGGTGCACCGCCGCGACGATGCCCCGTTGCGCATGGTCGCCGAACGCCTGACCACGGCACCGAATTGGACGGCGGTGGAGGTCGCCCGCGCGCTGCGCCGGCCCCGTGCCCTCGCGACGTTGGACGCGGCCCTGCGCAGCGGCAGTTGCGACCGGGCTGGGTTGCGTCGGGCCGCGCGCGAGCAGTGGGGGCGGCGCGGCATCGTCGCTGTCCGTGACCTCATCGAGTTCGCCGACCCACTGGCCGAGTCGCCGATGGAGAGCGAGGCCCGGTTGGTGATGCGCGAGGGCGGGCTGCCGGCACCGGTGCTGCAGTACGAGGTTGTCGACGGAAATCGGGAGTTGCGCCGGCTGGATTTCGCCTGGCCATTCGCGGGCGTAGCCGCCGAGTACGACGGCGAGGCGGCCCACAGCGGACCCGACGCGATGCGCCGCGACCGGCGCAGGCAGGCGGCGCTGCAGGATATCGGGTGGACCGTCATACCCATGTTGGCCGAGGATGTCCGGCGCCAACCGGTGGAGCTTGTCGCACGGATCGAACGTCAACTGCTGCGACGGGCGGCGTGAGCGTCCGCAAAATGCCACTCATTGCGGCGTGTCGGTGTGCAGACATGGCCGCTCGCCGAAGAAAGCGTTACGTGCCGGGGCCGACGTTGGCGGCGGGGCGGGTGCGCAGGTCATGGACGTACTCGGCGGGCGCGCCGGCGATCTCGGCGGCGTCGGCCATCACCCCGAGGTAGCGCGCCGACGGCAGGCCGCCCTCCCAGGCGTCGACCACGTAGAGCCAGGCCAGCACCGGATCGGTGGTGGTGTCCGAGGACAGCCGGTCCACCCGGCAGCGGATCTTCTTGTGGAAGCCGAGCTCGGAGCCTTCCCAGCGGTCCAGGTTTTCTTCGTCTTCTTTGGTCATGTCGTAGAGCACGACGAAGACCTTTTCGTCGGGATCCTCGACCAGGGTCGCCAGCGCGCCCTCCCAGCCGATGTCTTCGCCGCCGAAGGTCAGGCGCCACCCGTGCAGCCAGCCGGTACCAGCGACCGGCGAATGCGGGGCGCGCTGCAGCATCTGGTCCGGATGCATATTCGACCCGTAAGCGGCGTAGAGCGGCACGGGCCAACTTTAGGCGGTTCAGCGGGCGGGAGCGAAGCGACCCGGGGGATCGGCACGTGTGGGCTCGGCCGCAGTCACCCACTACGTTAAGGGCGTGCCCACCCGCATCGTGATCATCGGCGGCGGACCCGCCGGCTATGAAGCCGCCCTGGTCGCCGCATCCCGTGGCCCCGCCGTCGCGCAGGTCACCGTCGTCGACAGCGACGGTATCGGCGGCGCCTGCGTGCTGTTCGACTGCGTGCCGTCCAAGACGTTCATCGCCTCGACCGGCGTCCGCACCGAGTTGCGCCGCGCCAACGGGCTCGGCTTCGACATTGCCATCGAGGACGCCAAGATTTCGCTGGAGCAGATCCACAACCGGGTCAAGACGCTGGCCAGGTCGCAATCCGCCGATATCGGCGCGACCCTGCTGAACGCCGGCGTCAACGTGGTCAAGGGTCGCGGCGAACTCGTCGACAGCGTGCCCGGCATGGCGCACCACCGCGTCAAGGTGTCCACGCCAGACGGCAAGGTCGGCGTGCTCAAGGCCGACGTGGTGCTCATCGCCACCGGCGCCACCCCGCGGGTGCTGCCCGGTGCGGTCCCCGACGGCGAGCGCATCCTGAACTGGCGCCAGCTCTACGACCTGACCGAGCTGCCCGAACATCTGGTGATCGTCGGGTCGGGGGTCACCGGCGCCGAATTCTGCAGCGCCTACACCGAGCTCGGCGTCAAGGTCACCGTGGTGGCCAGCCGCGACCAGATCCTGCCGCACGAGGATTCCGATGCCGCCGCGGTGCTGGAAGAGGCGTTCTCCGAGCGCGGGGTGTCGCTGGTCAAGAACGGCCGCGCCGAATCGGTGACCCGCACCGACTCCGGGATCAAGGTCACCCTGGCCGACGGCCGCACCGTCGAGGGCAGCCACGCCCTGATGACCGTCGGGTCGGTGCCCAACACCGGCGGCCTCGGCCTGCAGAACGCCGGTATCGAACTCGGGCCGGGGAACTATCTGACCGTGGATCGCGTGTCACGCACCACGGCGCCGGGCATCTACGCCGCCGGGGACTGCACCGGCCTGCTGCCGCTGGCCTCGGTGGCCGCCATGCAGGGCCGCATCGCGATGTATCACGCCCTCGGCGAGGGGGTGAACCCCATCCGGTTGCGTACCGTGGCGTCGGCCACTTTCACCCGGCCCGAGATCGCCGCGGTCGGGGTACCGCAGACCAAGATCGACGACGGCACCGTGCCCGCGCGCACGTTGATGCTGCCGCTGACCACCAACGCCCGCGCCAAGATGTCGTTGCTGCGCCGCGGTTTCGTGAAGATCTTCTGCCGACCGGCAACCGGCGTGGTCATCGGCGGTGTGGTGGTCGCCCCCATCGCGTCGGAGTTGATCCTGCCGATCGCGCTGGCGGTGCAGAACCGGATCTCGGTGGGCGATCTGGCCCAGACGTTGTCGGTGTATCCGTCGCTGTCGGGGTCCATCGTGGAAGCGGCGCGCCGGCTGATGGCCCATGACGATCTCGACTAGCGACCTGGACTAAAGGCGAGTTCACCTCCGCGGCGCGGGGCGTCGCCGGGTGCGGCAACGTAGGCTCGCACATGTGACTGACCCGATCTCAGGCAATGGTCAAGCTCAGCTCGGGCCCGACCAGCGGGCGACGGCCTGGCAGCGGCTGGGCAGTGAACAGTTCGACGTCGTGGTCATCGGTGGCGGCGTCGTCGGCTCCGGGGCGGCGCTGGACGCGGCGACCCGCGGACTCCGGGTCGCCCTGGTCGAGGCCCGCGATTTCGCGTCCGGGACGTCGAGCCGCAGTTCCAAGATGTTCCACGGTGGCCTGCGCTACCTGGAGCAGCTGGAGTTCGGTCTGGTTCGGGAGGCGCTGCACGAGCGCGAACTGTCGCTGACGACGCTGGCCCCACACCTGGTGAAGCCCTTGCCCTTCCTGTTCCCGCTGACCAAACGGTTGTGGGAGCGGCCCTATATCGCCGCAGGCATCTTCCTCTACGACCAGCTGGGCGGCGCGAAATCCGTTCCGGCGCAGAAGCATCTGCTTAAGGCCGGCGCGTTGCGGCTGGCTCCCGGGCTCAAGCGCAGTTCGCTCATCGGCGGTATCCGCTACTACGACACCGTCGTCGACGACGCCCGGCACACCATGACGGTGGCCCGCACGGCAGCCCACTATGGCGCGGTGGTGCGGACCTCGACGCAGGTGGTGGCGCTGCTGCGCGAGGGCGACCGGGTCACCGGAGTGAAGGTGCGCGACTCCGAGAACGGGGCGGTGACCGAGGTGCGCGGGCACGTGGTGGTCAACGCCACCGGCGTGTGGACCGACGAGATCCAGGCACTGGCCAAGGAGCGCGGCCGGTTCCGGGTGCGGGCCTCCAAGGGGGTGCACATCGTCGTGCCGCGGGACCGCATCGTCAGCGAGGTGGCGATCATCCTGCGCACCGAGAAGTCGGTGCTGTTCGTCATCCCGTGGGGCACGCACTGGATCATCGGCACCACCGACACCGACTGGAATCTGGATCTCGCGCATCCCGCCGCGACCAAGGCGGACATCGACTACATCCTGGGGCACGTCAACACGGTGCTGGCCACGCCGCTGACGCACGACGATATCGACGGGGTGTATGCAGGCTTGCGGCCGCTGCTGGCGGGCGAGAGCGAGGAGACCTCCAAACTGTCCCGTGAGCACGCGGTGGCGGTTCCTTCGCCGGGATTGGTGTCCATCGCCGGCGGTAAGTACACCACCTACCGGGTGATGGGCGCCGACGCGATCGATGCCGCAGCCGAATTCGTGCCGACCCGGGTGGCGCCGTCGATCACCGAGAAGGTGCCCCTGGTGGGGGCCGACGGCTACTTCGCACTGGTGAATCAGACCGAGCATGTCGGCAGGCACTACGACTTGCATCCGTACCGGGTGCGGCATCTGCTGGACCGGTACGGGTCACTGATCGGTGAGGTGCTGGCCATGGCGGAGGGGCAGCCCGACCTGCTGGAGCCGATCACCGCCGCGCCGGTCTACCTCAAGGTCGAGGCGGTGTACGCCGCAGCCGCGGAAGGTGCGCTGCATCTTGAGGACATCCTGGCCCGGCGCATGCGCATCTCGATCGAGTATCCGCATCGCGGGGTGGACTGTGCGGCGGAAGTCGCCGAAGTCGTTGCGCCCGTTCTGGGTTGGAGCGCGGCCGACGTGGAGCGGGAGGTGCAGACCTACCTGGCGCGGGTGGAGGCCGAAGTGCAGTCCCAGACCCAGCCCGACGACACGTCCGCCGACGCACTGCGCGCCGCGGCGCCCGAGGCCAGGGCCGAGATCCTGGAACCGGTACCGCTGAATTGACCGTGCCGGGTCGGCCGGGTTACGACGGTATCGGCCCGTCCCGACTGCGGGTGCAGGGCGGCAACCTACACGACGAGCTGCAGCGGCGGTTCGGTGCCGGCGCCAAGGTGCTTGCCGGCGAGGTGTTCTGCGCCGACGGCACCGTCGCCGACGGATCCACGGTGCTGCCCGCCGGCGCCCACGTCTTCCTGTATCGCGAGTTGCCCGACGAGGTGCCGGTGCCCTTCGCGATGCCCATCCTGTACCGCGACGACGACATCGTGGTGGTCGACAAACCGCATTTCCTGGCGACCATGCCGCGCGGCGCGCACGTCGTCCAGACTGCCCTGGTGCGGCTGCGCCGCGAGTTGGACCTGCCGGAGCTGAGTCCCGCGCACCGGCTGGACCGGCTGACGGCCGGGGTGTTGTTGTTCACCGCGCGCCGCGCGGTCCGTGGTGCGTATCAGACGATGTTCGCCGCGGGTGTGGTGCACAAGACATATCTGGCGCGGGCCGCCGGCACGCCGACCGTCGAATTGCCCACGGTGCTGCGCAGCCGGATCGTCAAAGAGCGCAGCCGGTTACAAGCGTTCGAGATGCCTGGGGAGCCCAACGCCGAAACCTATGTCGAAGCCCTCGGTAACCAGCACTATCGGTTGTCCCCGCGCACCGGTCGCACCCATCAACTGCGCGTGCACCTGGCGTCGATCGGAATCCCCATCGACAACGATCCGCTCTACCCCGATGTGATCGATATCGCACCGGGGGACTTCAGTCGACCGCTGCGGCTGCTGGCCCAGCGGCTGGCGTTCCGGGACCCCGTCAGCGGCGTGGACCGTGAATTCGTCAGCCACCGGACGCTTTATTGACGTAATCGATAAATCATTCGCTAGGGGAGCGGAATTGCGTGTTCTACGGCAATTTAGTTCGTCTTGCGAATGAATTGCGCAATACCGCCGTAGTGGCGCAGCGTGTGCGTCTCGGCCAATGGATTGTGATCGAAAACGTACTCGACATAAAGCTTGTTGATATTGCGCGCCAGCGACGCCGGGATGTTGTCGATGACCTGCGCTTCGAGGCCCTCGATATCGATCTTCAGAATGTCGATGCGCCCGTGCTTGCCGATGACTTCCTTCAGCACGGTCTGCGAGTTGACGCATGTCACGGTGAGGGTGTGGTCCAGGTGCGCGTTCACCCCGCCATACCGGCCGCTGTCCTCCCAGCCGAACTCCACCTCGCCGTCGCTCACACCCACCGCGACCTCACGCAGTTCGTACCGCCCCTCGAAGGGGTGCAGATTCTCCTTGAGCTTGGCCACGTTGGACGGCAGCGGCTCGAAGAGGTAGGCGAAGGCGGCCGGGGTGCGGGTGAGGAAGTAAGCGGCCGAGATGCCGATATTGGAACCGAAGTCGACGATCACCTCGTCCGTGCTGTCGGCGTGGTAGTCGTCGCGGCAGAAGATCTCGTTGACCGTGAGCACGTCGTGCCCGGAATTCAGGCCCAGCGCCAGCCAGGACTGTGGGGTGCGAACGCGGACGGTGTACGGGTACTCGCCGGTGCCGGCCAGATAACGGGTGAACATCCGGACCGGATGGTCGTAAAGCCGCACCATGTTGCGGGCAGCGACGTAATGTCGGCGTTGCAACAACGAGCTCGCAATTTTTCCCAACTGGCGTCCAGCAACCTGCATCTTCACCTCCGTCGTTGCGGGGGCGCGCTAATCCGCAAGGCTCGAATGATCCCCTCGTACGCGCCTAACAATAGCTGTCGAGCTCGTCAAATACTTGCCCGGGCCGTCGTTGGTCGCGAGCGAGCGGTGTGACCGCCTTCATCGTGGCTGATCGATGTTCATTGCTGAGTATGCACGTAAGTACCCGCCTCGCGCTAAACCAAGACATTTGCCACACCGCCGGATCTGGCTCGATCCGGCTCCGATGACCTGGTCCGATCTGGTCTACTGACGGCCATGGATCGCGCCCGGTTCGACACGCTTTTCGACATGTCCGGAAGGACCGTCGTGGTCACCGGCGGCACCCGCGGGATCGGCCTCGCGCTGGCCGAGGGTTTCGCCTTGGCCGGGGCCCGAGTGGTGGTGGCCAGCCGCAAGCCCGACGCGTGTGCGGCTGCCGCGCAGCGGCTGCGCAGCCTGGGGGCGGCCGCGATCGGGGTGCCTGCGCATCTCGGCAACGTCGACGACCTCGCGGCGCTGGTGGACCGCACCGTTGCCGAGTTCGGCGGGATCGACGTGGTGGTGAACAACGCCGCCAACGCCCTGGCGCAGCCCCTCGGGTCCATGACGGTCGAGGCGTGGGACAAGTCGTACGCGGTCAATCTGCAGGGCCCGGTATTCCTGGTGCAGCACGCACTGCCGCACCTGAAGCAGAGCCCCGCGGCGGCGGTGCTGAACATGGTGTCGGTGGGCGCGTTCAACTTCGCGCCGTCGTTGTCCATCTATGCCTCCGGCAAGGCTGCCCTGATGTCGGTGACCCGATCCATGGCGGCGGAGTTCGCGCCGCTGGGCATCCGGGTCAACGCGATCGCGCCGGGGCCGGTCGACACCGACATGGTGCGCAACAATCCGACCGAGGTGATCGAGGCGATGGCGTCGAACACCTTGATGCGTCGGCTGGCGTCACCCGACGAGATGGTCGGTGCCGCACTGCTGTTGTGCTCGCCGGCCGGTAGCTACATCACCGGGCAGGTCGTGATCGTCGACGGGGGCGGCACCCCCCGCTGATCCACCGCGGCCGCACCGGGGTCAGTCCGCGCTGCGCCAGCCCCGCACCCCGACGGCGATCATCCGCATCTGTTTGACGGCTATGCGCTTGATCTCCTCCAGGGCGGCGGGGTCGGCGGCGTCCTCGGTGGTTTCCGCGATCGAGATCATGGCGTTGACGAACAGGTTGGCCAGGATGTTGAGATCCTCGCTGCTCCAATTCTTCAGACCGGGAAACCGGGCCAGGTCGATGGCGAGTTCGGAAGTGAGCAGCCGGATTTCGGTGCGAATGGCGTAGCGCAGCACGGCAACGCCGCTGGCCCGTTCGCGGGTGATGAAGCGCCAGTGCTCGCGGCGCTCGCTGATGCTCGCGATCAGGATCTCGGCGGAGGATTCGATGACGTGGTTGGGGTCGAGCTTTCCGGCGCGCGCGCCGCGCAGCATGTCGCGCAGCGATCGGAAGGACTCGTCGATCAGCACCAGGCCGAGTGATTCCATCGAATCGAAATGCCGGTAGAAGGCTGCCGGCACGATTCCCGCCTTGCGGGTCACCTCGCGCAGGCTCAGCCCGGTGAAGCTGCCCTCCTCGAGCAGCTCCAGTGCGGCGGCGACGATCGCCCGGCGCGTGACCTCTTTGCGTTCCTCTCGGGACAGGGTGTCTCGCGACCGCGACCGACCCGAGCGCGCGGACCGCCCGGCGCGGGACTTCGGAGACTCGCTATCCACAACCATCGAGCCTACAACCGGATACTCCTCCGATTCGGCCGACGTTCCGGTGTCAAGTGTTTGTGAATTCAGAGTACGTATGTTCACCGTGTTATGCCCGTCACAACCTGCTTGTTTTCCTTGACCATGCGCTTTGCGTCGATTCACAGTGTACATATGTTCACCGAAACGTTGACGCACAAGCTGCGCGACCGGGTGCTCCGGTCGCCGCTCCTGGATCTGCTCACGGGACCGCACGGCGTCGATCGCTACACCGAGATCGTCGATCCGGTGTGGATCAAGGGCGCCGCGCGCGCCAAGGTGGTGGCGGTCCGCCGCCAAAGCGCCCGCAGTGTCACACTGACGCTGGAACCGAACGCCGCCTTCGCCGGATTCCGTGCCGGCCAGCACATCAACCTGTCCGTCGAGATCGACGGCCGTCGCCATACCCGGCCCTATTCGCCGGCCAACGCCGAAGGCAGCCGGCTGATCGAGTTGACCGTCGGTCTGCACGACGGCGGTCTTGTCTCCACCTATCTCTACGAGAACGCCAAGCCGGGCATGACCGTCGGTCTGGACTCCGTCGGCGGCGACTTCTCCATGCCCGACGAGCGGCCCCGGCGCATCCTATTCGTCTCCGGCGGCAGTGGGATCACCCCGGTGATATCGATGCTGCGGACGTTGCTCGCCGAAGGATTCACCGGGGAGATCGCGTTCGTCCACTACGCCCGGTCGGCCGAGGAGGCTTGCTACCGTGACGAACTCGACGCCCTGCCCGGGGTGAAGGTGCTGCACGGCTACACCCGCGACGATCGCGGCGCAGACCTGGACGGGTACTTCGCCCCGCATCACCTGTCGGCCGCCATGGCCGACCCCGAGGCGGTGTACGTGTGCGGCCCACCCGCGCTGGTCGACGCGGTGCGGACGTTGTGCCCGCAGGCGCTCTCGGAGAGCTTCGTTCCGCCCGTCTTCGCCGCCCCGGCGGATTCCAGCGGCGGCACGGTCACCTTCACCGGCAGCGGTGTCGAGGTCACCGACAGCGGAAAGACGTTGCTGGAGCAGGCCGAGGCGGCCGGCCTGAAACCCGAGAGTGGCTGCCGGATGGGCATCTGCTTCAGCTGCACCAGAACCAAAACCCAAGGCGCGGTGCGCAATCTGCTCAACGGCTCGGTGTCCACCGATGCCTGCGAAGACATCCGGATCTGCATCACCGCTCCCGTCGGTGATGTCGCGATCGACCTGTAGACGACCTGTTGACCCCGGACACGAAAGGCAAATCATGACTACGCTCGAATTGCCCCGTACCTCTGCCGCGCCGGCCCCGGCGCCCGCCGCCGCGACGTCGGCGAAGTACACGCTCACCCCCGAACAGTTCGAGGCGTTCGGCGCCGAACTCGACGCCATTCGCGAGCGCCAGCTGGCCGATCTCGGCGAACGCGACGCCGACTACATCCGCAAGATCATCAAATGGCAGCGCAGCCTGGAGGTCGGCGGGCGCGCCCTGCTGTTCCTGCCGCCGGCCTGGCCGATCGGGACGGTGCTGCTGGGCCTGTCGAAGATCCTGGACAACATGGAAATCGGCCACAACGTCATGCACGGCCAGTACGACTGGATGGGCGATCCGGCGTTGCGCGGCCAGAACTTCGAGTGGGATTCGGCCTGCCCGTCCAATCAGTGGCGGCACTCGCACAACTACATGCACCACACCTACACCAACATCGTGGACCTGGATCGCGACATCGGCTACGGCGTGCTGCGGATGAGCGAAGACCAGAAGTGGCATCCCTACTACCTGGGCAACCCGCTCTACGCGTTCCTGCTGATGGTGTTCTTCCAGTACGGCGTCGCGCTGCACGAGCTGGAGACCGAGCGCATCCGCGCCGGCGAGATCAAGCTGCGGGACAAGAAGGACATGCTCGCCGAGATGTGGGCCAAGGTCAAGAAGCAGACCATCAAGGACTATGTCGCCTTCCCGCTGTTGGCCGGCCCGTTCGCGCCCTTCGTCTTCGCGGGCAACATGACCGCCAATCTGATGCGCAACGTGTGGTCCTACACCATCATCTTCTGCGGGCACTTCCCCGAGGGCACCCACGAGTTCACCGTGGAGGAGACCCGTGACGAGACCCGTGGCCAGTGGTACTACCGGCAGTTGCTGGGCTCGGCGAACCTGGCTGGCGGCAAGTGGTTTCACATCTTCAGCGGCAACCTGTCGTTCCAGATCGAACACCACCTGTTTCCGGATATCCCCGCGCACCGCTACGCCGAGATCTCCGGCGAGGTCAAGGAGATCTGCGGGCGCTACGGCCTGCCCTACAACAGCGGACCGCTGCCCACCCAGTTCTTCTCGGTGGTCAAGAAGATCTGCCGGCTGGCGTTGCCGTGGAAGTGATTACGCCGTCTGGCAATTCGGGCACCAATAGCTGATCCGGTCGCCGCTGTCGTCCACCTCGATGGTGGTACCGCAGCGGCGACACGGTTCGCCGGCCCGGCCGTACACCCACAGCTGCCGGCCACGCCGGGTATCGCCGGTGGTGCAGCGATTCCAGCGGGAACGGTTGAGCCACAACATGTCCCGAGCGCGCTGTGCCAACCGCAGAGGATCCTCGACACTGTCCACCCGGGCGGTGGGCCTGCGGCCGAAGACGAAGCACAGCTCGTTGGCGTACACATTGCCGACCCCGGCCATCACCCGCTGATCCAGCAGGGTCGGTGCCAGCGGGCGGCCGGGATCGGCGGTCAGGTTGCTCGCGGCCAGTCGCGGATCCCAGTCCGGGCCGAGCAGGTCCGGGCCGAGGTGGGCGACCACCTCCTGATCGCGGGCCCGCTCCAGGACCTCCAGGATGCCCAGATCGATACCGGTGGCCAGGCTGTCGGCTGTGCCGAGGACGGCGCGGATGCGGTGTGGCGCCACCCCGGCGGGACCGATCCGCCAGCTACCCTCCATCTTCAGGTGCGAGTGGATGCTGGCCCCACCGTCCTCGGGGCCGACCCGGATGAACAAGTGCTTGCCCCGGCTGACCACCTCCTCGACCACCTGGCCGGACAGGTCCACCGTGGCATAACGCGGTACCCGGATATCGCAGCGGGTCAACGTCTTTCCTGCCAGTGCCTGCCTCAGCTTGGAGGCAGTGTGGAAGACGGTGTCACCTTCGGGCATACCCCCATTACACCGCAACCTCGGCGCGGGTCTTCTGATGGCGGTGCTGACGGTCCAGCACCGCGAAATAGAACGCGTAGGCGAATGCGCAACTGGTGAACAGGCTGGATACGAAGAACAACCACGGCCGCCTGATTCCGCGCCGGTACCCGTCGACGACGGTGAACAGCGGCAGCAGGATGACGTTGATGATGGTGTAGTCCTGGCTGGCCGAACTGGCCGCGGGGTTGGTGTAACCGAGCGCGATGAACTGTTGCCAACTGCCCGGGCCCCAGAACGGGTTGCTCGACGGGGTGGCGTATTCGGCGACGAAACGGGCGTTGAAGTAGTAGCCCAGGACGGTGGCGGCGATGCCGACGACGTAGTACGCCGCCTCCAACACCGATACCTGCGGGCCGGTCGCGGGGTGGGCGAAGATGTCACGGTTGGCGCGGACGATCCACGCGAAGACGGCGAATCCGAGCAGCAGGTGAACGGCGAGCGAGACCATGCCGTCAGTATGACCCCCGCGAGAGCATGTTTTGTCAAATTTGACATTACTGGGGGTTCAGCGCAGGCGCAGGCCGCGCGGGGTCCTGGTGAAACCGGCCTCGGTCAGCGCCTCCTGCGCGGCTCCGCGTGCCTCGTCGGCCCCCGGGTCGTGCACCGACACCCCGTTGACCCGCTCCACCACCAACGACGGAAGGCGGCGCTCGTGCACCAGCCCGGCCAGCGCACCGGCCGCCGCGTGTTGCGCGCCCGCCTCGGCCCCGAAGCTCAGCAGCGAGCGCCCGCCGCGCTCCAGGAACCACACCAGCCGGCCGTCCACCAGCACCACCAGCGCACCGGCCTTGCGGCCCGGGCGGAAGTCGCCGCACGCCGGCCAGGGCAGCGCGGCGCCGTAGGGATTGGCCGGATCCGTCGCCGCCAGGACGACGGCGTGCCATTCGGGTCGTTCCGGGTCCACCCCGTCCAGATAACTGCGCAGCCGGTCCACGGTCGAGGCGGCGGCGAACTGCGCGCCACCGAGTGATTCGATGAAATAGCCGCGCTGGCACCGCCCCGCGTCCTCGAAGGCGGTGAGCACCTTGTACAGCATCGCGAATCCGCCGGGGAAGCCCTCCGTGGCCCCGCGGGTCAGCACGCCGTGCCGGTTGAGCAGCAGCTCGGCCTGGAAGTGGCTGCGCACAGTGGAATCCAGCTCCGGCGCCGGTAGCGCCGACCAGCGGCCGGAGACCTTCGGATCGGCGCGCGAGGTGGGGTGCGCGACGCGGTAGCGGCTCAGCCGGGGCGGGCTCTTGCGTTGCCGGTGCGCGGGAGCCCGGCGTGACCCGTGCAGCACCGCACGCACCGGCGCGAAGGTGTCGCCGGTGACCCAGCCCGCCCAGATCAGTTCCCACAGTGCGGCGGTGAAGGCGTCGTCCTTGCCCGGCTCGGCCAGCTGCCGGAAGAAGTAGGCACCGCCGACCGACAGGGTGTCCAGGATGCCGCGATGCACGTCGGTGAGCTCGATCTCCGCCGGAGCGGCCAACGTCAACGGCGCCGACTCGGCGAGGTGAAACGCCACCCACCCGTCCGCGGCACCGATCTGCCCGGCGCCGGACCAGGTGACCTCACCGGAGGCGAGCAGTTCGTCGAGCATGGCGGGTTGGTAATCGGCCACCCGTTGGGGCAGGACGAGCGATTCGACCGCCGAGGCCGGCAGTGCCACCCCGGCCAGCTGCTCGATGACCGTGGCCAGCCCGTCGATCCCGCGGTTGTGTGCGGACGAGACATGCTGCCAGGCGGGCAGGAATCGGCCGTAGGCTGCCGGGCTGACCGGCTCCACCGCGGCCCGCAGCGCGGCCAACGAGCGGCGCCGCAGGATCTTAAGAACCGTTGCATCACACCACTGTTCGCGCGCCGTGGCGACGGCCGCCGACGGGGCGTCGCTGAACTCACCGCGCACCAGTTTGCCGTCGGCGGCCAACCGGCCCAGCACGTCGGCGGTAACCCGCAACCCGAGGCCGAACCGGGCCGCCGCCTCGTCGGTGCTGAACGGCCCTCGGGTGCGCGCGTAGCGGCCGAGCAGCTCACCCAGCGGGTCGTCCACGCTCTCCAGGAACGTCGCAGGCACCCCGACCGGCACCGCCACCCCGACACCGTCGCGCAGCAGGCCGATGTCCTCGATGGACGCCCACCAGGTCGCCCCGGCGAACGACACCGTCAGCGCCCGCCGTGCGGTGCGCAGCCCCTCCAACCAGCCACCGATGTCATCGGCCACGCACCGGGCCTTCAGTTCCTCCTCGGTCAACGGGCCGAGCAGTCGCAGTAGGTCGGCGATGCCTTCGGCATCGCGGGCGTGCCGTTCGGGATCGAGATGCTGCAACTGGCGGGTGGTGGCCGCGGTCACCTCGGGATCGAGCAGATCGCGCAGCTCCACCCGGCCCAGCAGTTCGGCCAGCAGCACGCTGTCCAGGGACAGTGCCGCCGCCCGGCGCTCGGCCAGGGGGCTGTCGCCTTCGTACATGAAGGCACCCACATAGCCGAAGAGCACCGACGCGGCGAACGGTGACGGGGTGGTGGTTTCCACGTCCACCAGCCGCACTCGGCGCTGGGCGATCCGACTCATCAGACCGGTCAACGCCGGCACGTCGTAGACGTCCTGCAGGCATTCCCGCACGGTCTCGAGAACGATGGGGAAGTCCGGGTACTTGCGTGCGATATCGAGCAGTTGCGCGGCACGCTGACGTTGATGCCACAGCGGTGAGCGTTTACCGGGGTGGCGCCGCGGCAGGAGCAGCGCCCGCGCCGCGCACTCCCGGAAACGGGAGGCGAACAGTGCCGACCCACCCACCTCGGCGGTCACGATCGGCTCGATCTCGTCGGCGTCGAACACGAAGATATCCGGCCCGGGCGGCTTTTCGTCGGTATCGGGGAGTCGCACGATGATGCCGTCGTCGGATGCGGTGGGTTTCTCGTCGATGCCGTACCGCTCGTGCAGCCGGCGTGACACCGCCAGCGCCAGCGGTCCGTGCACCCGCAGCCCGTACGGCGAGTGCAGGATGATCCGCCAGTCACCCAGTTCATCGTGGAAGCGCTCCACCACCAGGGTGGCGTCGGTGGGCACCACCCCGGTGGCCTGGCGCTGCTCGTCGAGCAGCTGCCACAGGTTGTCGGTCGCGTAATCGTCGAAACCTGTTTCTCGGCATCGCATCTCGAAGTCGTCGCGACCCAGGGCGGCGAGCTCGCCGGTGAACCTGCCCACCGCAGCACCCAGTTCGGCGGGGCGACCCACGCTGTCCCCACGCCAGAACGGCAACCGCGCGGGCTGCCCGGGGGCCGGCAACACCATCACCCGGTCGTGGGTGATCTCGGTGATCCGCCAGCTGGTCGCGCCAAGGGAGATCACATCACCGGGACGCGACTCGTAGACCATCTCTTCATCGAGTTCGCCTACCCGAGAGGGCTTTTCGGTGGCGAGATAGACGGTGAACATGCCGCGGTCGGGTATCGACCCGCCGGAGGTGACGGCCAACCGTTGCGCTCCGGGTCGCGCGGTCAGGCTGCCGTGATCTCGGTCGTACACCAGGCGGGGACGCAGCTCGGCGAATTCGGTGGAGGGGTATTTACCGGACAGCAGGTCCAATGTCGCCTCGAACGCGCTGCGCGGTAGCGTCGCGAACGGCGCGCTGCGCCGGACGGTGTCGAACCAGGCCTCCGCGTCAAGGGGCTCCAGCGCGGCCGCGGCCACCGTGTGTTGGGCCAGGATGTCGAGCGGATTGGCAGGCACCGCCATGGTTTCGATCTCGCCGGCCTGCATGCGGTGCACCGTGACCGCGCAGTCGATCAGGTCGGTGCGGTGATTGGGGAACAGCACACCCTGCGAGATCTCGCCGACCTGATGGCCGGCCCGGCCGATGCGCTGGAGCCCGCTGGCCACCGACGGCGGCGCCGAAACCTGGATCACCAGATCGACCGCGCCCATGTCGATACCCAACTCCAGGCTGGAGGTGGCGACGACGGCTCGCAGGCGCCCGCTCTTCAGGTCGTCCTCCACCGCGGCTCGCTGCTCCTTGCTCACCGAACCGTGGTGGGCGCGCGCGAGCAGCGTGGGCGCGCCGTGGCTCTGGCCGCTGGCCATCAGCTGGGCGGGCGCCCCACCGCCCACCTTCGGATTATGCGACTCGGGCAGCTCGATCCCGCTGCGCTCGGCATGGATCTCGTTGAGCCGTGAGGTGAGCCGCTCGGCGAGGCGCCGGGAGTTGGCGAACACGATCGAGGACCGGTGCGCTTCGATCAGGTCGACGATGCGTTCCTCGACATCCGGCCAGATCGAGTTGTCGGCCAGATTCGCCATATCCGGCACCGGCACCTGAACCTTGAGATCGAAGGTCTTGTCGGCGGGCGGGGCGACGATGGTCGTCGGAGCGGCGCCGGCCAGGAAACGCGCCACCTCCTCCGGCGGACGCACCGTCGCCGACAGGCCGATGCGCTGGGCCGGCGCGTCGAGCAGGGCGTCCAGTCTTTCCAGCGAAAGCGCAAGGTGCGCCCCGCGTTTGGTGCCCGCGACGGCGTGCACCTCGTCGACGATCACGGTGTGCACCGTGGCCAGCGTGTCGCGGGCCGACGACGTCAGCATCAAGAACAGCGACTCGGGGGTGGTGATGAGCACGTCGGGCGGTGTGGTGACGAGCGCGCGACGCTGCTGCGGTGTGGTGTCACCGGACCGCACGCCGACGGTGATGTCCGGGGCCGGCTCACCGAGACGTTCGGCCACCCGCGCAATCCCGGTGAGCGGGGTGCGCAGGTTGCGCTCGACGTCCACGGCCAGCGCCTTCAGTGGTGACACGTAGAGCACCTTCGTGCCGCGGCTCCGCGTGCCGCGGGCCAGCCCGTCGATGGCCCACAGGAATGCGGCCAGCGTCTTGCCCGACCCGGTAGGCGCGATGACCAGCGTGTGCTTGCCATCGGCGATGGCTGCCCAGGCCTGGGCCTGTGCGGCGGTGGGGGCGGGAAAGGTGCCCGTGAACCACTGCCGGGTCAGCTCGCTGAACCGGCCGAGTGGATCGGGGGTCGCCATTGGTCCATAGTGCAGGGAGGGTCCGACAAGTCGGCGACCGGCGGCGAAATCGCTGGTCAGCGGGCGTCGGGTTGAACGGCGGCGACCAGTGCGGCGGGGATGCCCGGTACCCGGCCGAGGGCGTCCAACAGGGCGTGCGCACAGGTGTCTGCGACGAACTCGCCGCCCAGCGTCGGGTCGAGCACCCGCTGGCGGCAGAACTCGAAGGTGAACGCCAACCAGCCATACACCGTGACGCGCAGGTTGCGGGCGAGTTCCGGGCTGGGCGCAGCGCCGCCCGCGTCGGTGATGGCGGCGATGATGCGGTCGGCTTGGCGGTCGTTGTCCAGTTCGTCGATGCCGCGCAGCACCGGGTCGGCCCGGCCCATCCCCATGTACGCCGCCCAGGCACCGTGTGGATGCTCCTCGTCGTACCGAAGGTAGGCCAGCACCCCGGCGCGCAGTTGGTCGAACAGACTCTGACCGGGTTCCGGTGCCTTGTTGGTGGCCTCGAACAGGCGCTCGCCCTCATTGCGGACCACCGCGGCGAAGAAGGCGCGTTTGTCCGGGAAGTAGTGGTACATCAGCGCACGGGAGATCCCGGCGCGTTCGGCGATCTCGTCGATGCGGACCTCGTCATAGGGCCGCTGCCCGAACACCTCGGCGCCGAGGGCCAGTAACTCGGTCCTCCGGTCGTCGGGGGACAGGCGTCGCCGTGAGGCACCCATGCGGGAATCGTAATGGGCACGTGTTCAACACCGACGCCCGCGTCACCCACCCAGCGAGCGCTGATACCGGCGCATCCCGGCGATCCAGCGCTCATAGTCGGCGCCTTTGCCGCGGTAAATGTCCAGCACCGCCGGGTGCGGCAGCACCAGGAACCGGTCGTCGCGCACTCCGGCCAGCGTCGCGGCGGCCACCTGATCGGCGCTGAGCACCTCACCAGCGGTGGTGACCGCGGCACCGGCGACCCTGGTGGCCGCATCGGCGGAGTCGGTGATGTCGTCGAGCAGGGGTGTGGCGACACCCATCGGGCATACGCAGGTGACACCGATCCCGTTGTCGCCGTAGGTGATGGCCAGCCACTCGGCGAAGCCGACGGCGGCGTGCTTGCTGACGGCATACCCGGCCGCGCCGACCTGGGTGAGCAGACCAGCGGCCGAGGCGATGCTGACGAAATGCCCACTGCCGCGCTGCAACCACTCGGGGACGAGGGCGTCGGCGGCGCGGATATGCGCGCGCAGGTTCACCGACAGGATGCGGTCCCAGTCGCTGTCGCTGCCCAGTCCGGGCGCGCCGATGATGCCGGCGTTGGCGACGTAGATGTCGACGGGCCCGAAGGACGCCCGCGCGGTGTCGACCAGCGCTGCGATGCCTTCGACCGATGCGGCGTCGGCCCGCACCCCCACGGCCCCGGCACCGATCGCGTCGGCGGTCGCGGCAACGGCGTCACCGTCGACATCACCGGCCACCACCGACGCCCCGGCCCCGGCCAACGCCTCCGCCAGTGCCCGTCCGATACCCGAGCCGGCTCCGGTGATGACGGCCACGCTGCCCTCGATCCGCATGGGATCTGTCTACCGTACGAACGGGTGTTCCGGTGCACCCGGTTCTGGGCCGGACAGGCGTGCGGCGGCGCCCTTGCGCCCGATCACCGATAGGCGTACGGTAGAACATACGTTCGAAACATGGTTGCCCGTGATCGCCACTCACGGGCTTTGCCGCGACTGACGGTCGCCGAGGGTACGACGGTCCTTTTCGAGGATTGTTCGAACCAATGTGCCTAGCTGATACCTGAAATGTCCTCCTGTCTATAGGTATTCGAGAGGTTCCCGGCATGGACGCTGCCGATGTCGACACTTTTGTGGATGCGTTGATCGACGATCTTGCGATGACCCCCATCCCGGACGACGAGGCTCAGCGCACGTTGTTCCATCTTTTGCACTGTCCCCGGAGCGTGGTTGATGACGAGCCGCTACTGACGGTGTTGGCGGCAGCGGTCGCCGCCCGCAACCTGCTCGACCATGTCATCTCGTCCGCCACCGCAGCGGCCGAGCGGCTCCGAATCCCGGCGCGACGGCACCTGCGTTCGGCGACTGATCTGCTGACCGCCCTCGGCATGGCCCCTGCCGCAGCACAACGCGCCGGACGGGTCGGCCGCGCAGCGCACACCCTGCCCGCCCTCACCGCGGCCCAGCGCCTCGGCGGGATCGGTATCGAGTTCGCCGACGCCGTGGGGCGCGGGATCGTCCACATCGACAAGCGGACCCCGCTGTCGGAGGAGGATCGTGCGGGGGTTGTGCGGAAGCTGATGGTTCAGGCCACCCCCGCAGACGTGGCGAAGAAGGCCCGTGCCATCGCCATCGATCGGGCCGCGGCACTTCCCGCCGAGCAGGGCGCGGTACCGGTCGCTGAGAACGCCGACCTCAACGAGATGACGTTGGCGCACAACGACGACGGCCGGGTGAGCGCCACACTCGACCTCGATATCCTCACGGGCGAGGAACTGTGCGCCGCGCTGGATCCGCTGTGCCGGCCGGTGCCGCTGCCGGACGGATCCCCGGATCCCCGCCCGGTGGATAGGCGGCGTGCTGACGCATTCGGGCAGTTGCTGCGCACCTATCTGTCGCACTCGGCGCGCCCGATGTCCGGTGGCGTACTGCCGCACGTCACCCTGATCCGTTCGGCCGCCTCGCAGGCGGCGCCGTCGCTGGGTGACCGGGTGGACGATCTCGGATTCGGTGGCCCGGTCAGCCCCGTGACCGCGGAGCTGATCTCCTGCGACTGCACCCGGACCTCGGTGACCGTCGACGGCGCCGGTGTGCCGCTGGACGTGGGGCGCAGTGAGCGGCTGTTCACTCCCGCGCTTCGCAAAGGGCTGGCCGTCCGCGATGGTGGTTGCGCGTTCCCCGGCTGCGGACGACCGGTGTCCTGGTGCGACGCCCACCATATTCAGCACTGGAGCCAAGGAGGAACAACCAGTCTGGACAACGGGATCCTGCTGTGCCGGTGCCACCACACCTTGATTCACCACAGCGGTTGGCAGGTCTATCTCGGCCACGATCGCCACCCCTGGTTCATTCCGCCCCACGACCCGGCACGCTCCGAACCCGCGCACCTGCCCTCGCACGCCCGACGGACCATGACCGATCTGCCGGCCGCCGCATGACCGCGTCGGACGCACCTTGACAACTCCACAGTGACCCCGCGCCCGCGGCCAGTGACCAGAAGTTCGCCTAGAAGGTGTTGGCCAACCGGTCGGCGAGGATGTTCGCGAAGCGTGCCGGATCGTCGAGCGAGCCACCTTCAGCGAGGAGTGCTGTGCCGTAGAGCAATTCAGCGGTATCGCTGAGCCCTTCCGTCCCCGCCGCCAAGGCGTCCCGCAGCCCGGTAACCAGTGCGTGATCGGGGTTGAGCTCCAGGATGCGCTTGCCGACGGGCACGTCCTGACCCGACGCGCGGTACATGCGCGCCAACTGCGGGGTGATGCCGAACGTGTCGGTGATCAGGCAGGCCGGCGAGGATGTCAGCCGCGTCGACAGTCGCACCTCCTTGACGTGCTCGTCGAGCGTCTGCTGCAGCCACGCCAACAGATCGGCGAAGTCCGCGCGCTCGGAGTCCGAAGCCGAGTCGTCCTTGGCGCCAAGGTCGACTTCGCCCTTGGCCACCGACTGCAGCTTCTTGCCTTCGAACTCGGGGACCGTCTCGACCCACACCTCGTCGACCGGGTCGGTGAGCAGCAGCACCTCGTAGCCTTTGGCTCGGAATGCCTCCAGATGTGGTGAGCGCTCCAGCAATTGGCGCGATTCGCCGGTGGCGTAGAAGATCTGGTCCTGGTCTTCCCTCATCCGCGAGACGTAGCCGGCCAGGGTGGTCGGAACATCCTCGGAGAACGTGGAGGCGAACGACGACAACGCCAGCACCGTGTCGCGGTTGTCGGTGTCGGAGAGCAGGCCCTCCTTGAAGGCCCGGCCGAATTGCGTCCAGAAGGTCGTGTAATCCTCGGGACGGTTGGTCTGGAGGTCCTTGATCGCCGCCAGCACCTTCTTGGTCAGGCTGCGTCGGATCACCTTGATCTGGCGGTCCTGCTGCAGGATTTCACGGGACACGTTGAGCGACATGTCCTGCGCGTCGACGACACCCTTGACGAACCGCAGGTATTCGGGCATCAGCTCGTCGCAGTCGCCCATGATGAAGACGCGCTTGACGTAGAGCTGTACACCGGTGCGCGCGTCGCGGTTGAACAGATCGAACGGCGCCTGCGAGGGGATGAACAGCAGCGCCTGGTATTCGAAGGTGCCCTCGGCCTTCATCGTGATGACATCGAGCGGCTCATCCCACGCGTGCGCGATGTGCCGGTAGAACTCGTGGTACTCCTCATCGGAGACCTCGCTCTTGGGCTTGGCCCACAGCGCGGTCCGGGAGTTGATCGTCTCGGTTTCGACGGTCACGGTCGGCTCGGTGCCGTCCTCGCCGTCCTCGCCGTCCTCGCCGTCCTGCCCGGCGCCCTCCCCGGTGGCAGGAACCGTCTTCTCGACCTCCATCCGGATCGGCCAGGAGATGAAGTCGGAGTACTTCTTGACCAGCTGGCGGATCTTCCACGGTGCGGTGTAGTCGTGCAGTTCGTCGTCGGCGTCCTCCGGCTTCAGGTGCAAGGTGACCGACGTGCCCTGGGGCGCGTCGTCGACGGTGGCGATGGTGTAGGTGCCGTCACCGCTGGACTCCCAACGGGTGGCGGTGTTTTCGCCGGCCTTTCGGGTCAGCAGCACGACGGAGTCGGCGACCATGAACGTCGAGTAGAACCCGATGCCGAACTGGCCGATGAGGTCGGTCGCATCACCGGCCTGCTGGGCCTCACTCAGCTTGCGGCGCAGCTCACCGGTTCCGGACTTGGCCAGCGTGCCGATCAGGTCGACCACCTCGTCACGGGACATGCCGATCCCGTTGTCGCGGATCGTCAGTGTCCGTGTCGAGGCATCGGGATCGATGTCGATGTGCAGATCCGACGTGTCGACGTCCAGATCCTTGTCCTGGTAGGCCGCCAGTCGGAGCTTGTCCAGCGCATCGGAGGCATTGGAGATCAGCTCCCGCAGGAACGAGTCCTTGTTGGAGTAGATGGAGTGCACCATCAACTGCAGAAGCTGACGTGCCTCGGCCTGAAATTCTCTGTGTTCGACCTGCTCGCTCACGCCACGAATTTTACAAACCGCAACTCAGCCGAACTGGACGCCCTGGGCGAGCGGCAGCTCGGAGGAGTAGTTGACGGTGTTGGTCGCCCGGCGCATATAGGCCTTCCACGAATCCGACCCCGACTCGCGGCCGCCCCCGGTCTGCTTCTCACCGCCGAACGCGCCGCCGATCTCGGCACCTGAGGTACCGATGTTGACGTTGGCGATCCCGCAGTCCGAGCCGTCTGCCGCCATGAACCGTTCTGCTTCACGGATGTCGGTGGTGAAGATGGCCGAAGAAAGGCCTTGCGGTACCGCGTTGTTGAGTTCGATCGCCTCGTCGAGGGTGTCGTAGGTCAGCACGTAGAGGATGGGGGCGAAGGTCTCGTCGTGCACCACCGAGGTCTGGGCGGGCATCCGCACCACCGCGGGCCGAACGTAGTAGGAGCCCTCCCCGAGATCGACGCGCTCGCCGCCGACCACCTCACCCCCGTCGGCGCGGGCCTGCTCCAGCGCGGCCACCATGTCCCGGTAGGCGCGCTCGTGCACCAGCGGGCCGACCAGGGTGCCGTCGGCGGCCGGGTTGCCCACCGGCAGGCTGCGGTACGCCGAGGTGATCCGGTCGACCAACTCATCGGCCACCGACCGGTGCGCGATCACCCGGCGCAGGGTGGTGCAGCGCTGTCCGGCGGTGCCCGCCGCGGAGAACACGATGCCGCGCAACGCCAGATCGAGATCGGCCGACGGGGTGATGATCGCGGCGTTGTTGCCGCCCAGTTCCAGCAGTACCTTGCCGAACCGCTGCGCCACCCGGGGGCCGACCTCGCGACCCATTCGCACCGACCCGGTGGCGCTCACCAGCGCGACCCGCGGATCGTCGACCAGCAGCTCGCCGATCTCCCTGCCGCCCTGGATCAATCGGCAGATCTGCTGCGGTGCGCCGACCTCGGCCGCGGCGCGCTCGACCAGCGCCTGACACGCCAGCGCCGTCAGCGGGGTGAGTTCGGACGGTTTCCACACCACCGTGTCGCCGCACACCAGCGCGACGGCGGTGTTCCATGCCCACACCGCCACCGGAAAGTTGAAGGCGGTGATCACGCCGACCACGCCGAGCGGATGCCAGGTCTCCATCAACCGGTGGCCGGGACGCTCGGAGGCGATGGTCTTGCCGTACAGCTGCCGGGACAACCCTACGGCGAACTGGCAGATGTCGATCATCTCCTGCACCTCGCCGAGGGCTTCGGAGGTGATCTTGCCGGCCTCGACGGTGACCAGGGTGGCCAGGTCGGCCTTGTGTTCGACGAGCAGTTCGCCGAGTCGCGCCACCACCTGACCGCGTACCGGGGCCGGGGTGGTGCGCCAGGTGGTGAAGGCCTCGGCGGCTTGGGCGATGGCGGCATCGGCGTCGGCGACCGAGGTCTCGGCGATGGTGAACAGCACCTCCCCGGTGATGGGGGTGCTGGCGGGCAGGCCCGCCTGCGCCACGGTGAGGTCGGCGCCGATGGCCTGCAGCGCCAAGCGCACCCGGTCGCGCAGTTCACCGGCGGTGGGCAGGGTGGATTGCATGGTGGTCATGATGCCGCCTTCTGGTAGAGATCGTAAGGATCGTGGATGTGGTGGCCGATGGCGCCGGCCAGCCGGTCGAGGCTGTAGTGGGGCGTGTCAGCGGTCTCGGCGGTATCGGCGACGCTGGCGTCGCGATCCAGGTTGGACCGGAAGATGCCGGCCGCCGATGCGGGGAGGAAATCCTCGTAGACAACGGGTTTGGCCGGGTCGCCACCGACGTAGTAGGCCAGGCTGGCCGCGGCCATCTCGGCGTCGGTGGCGGGGAAGTAGTCGCTCCAGCGAGCCGGGTCGGCCATAGCGGCGTCGTAGCGCTGCCGGCCGAGCGGGGTGAGCGCGACTCCGCGGGCCTCGACCTCGCCGAAACGCACCCGCAGCGCACCGTCGAACTCGGCACCGCCGGCTCCGCGGAACCGGCGCGGCTCGGCGAGCGCCCGAAAAGACGTCTGCCGCAGCAACACCGCGGGCCCATCGGTACGCGGCGGGCCCTGGATGGCGTCGATCATCGTGATCCCGCGCGCCGTCATCCGCCGGTAGAGCTCGTCGATGTCCAGCACCCGCGGGGTCAGGTGATTGATATGGGTGGTGCCGACACCGGCGATATCGGCGGCCACCGCCGACACCGCGCTCAGTTCGTCGTACCAGGCCTTGTCGATAGGTGTCCGCGACAGGGCGAAGGCGGCGGTGGCGCGGGCCACGAAGTCGTCCGCCTCGTCCGGGCGCGCCCCACCGGCGTCGGCGATGCGGCGGGCGTCGGCGATCAACGCGGGATCGAACAGCTGCCGCTGCGCCACGAACCGGTCCACCCTGGGCCGCAGATCGGCGTCGAAGAACCGGGCATCGGCGGTGGCCAGCATCGAGGTGAACACCCGGAACGGGTTGAACTCCAACTCTTCTGCCTCGATCGGCCGGAATGCGGTGGAGACCACCGGCACCGGCGATGCGGCGTCGCGCAAGTCGTAGAAGCCGACCGGATACATCCCGAAGGCCGCGAAAAGGTCTGCGACATCGGCCATCTCGGCGGCATTGCCGACCCGGATGGCGCCGTGTCGCTCGGCGGTGACGCGCTCCAGCGAACCGAGCCGATCGCTGTCCGCGCCGCCGGCACAGTCCCGGTTCACCTCGGTGCTGACCTGAACCAGGGTGGTATAGGCGGGCACCTCGGTGCCGTACATGGCCGACAGTGCCGCGGCGAAGGCGGCGCGCAGCTGCGCAGCACGGATCATGCGCGCGTCCCCCTGCGATACAGTCCGGCCATGTCCGATGCCGACCACCTCGACGATATCGACCGGGCGCTGGTGCGCGAACTTCTCACCGACGGCCGGGCCACCCTCGCGCATCTGGCGGCGACGGCGGGCTTGTCGGTGTCGGCGGTGCAGGCTCGGGTGCGGCGGCTGGAATCGCGTGGCGTGGTCACCGGGTACGCGGCGCGCGTCGACCCCGAAGCGGTCGGCAACTTGCTATCGGCGTTCGTGGCCATCACCCCTCTCGATCCGTCTCAACCCGATG
Source organism: Mycolicibacterium chengduense (assembly GCF_033741155.1). Classification (NCBI taxonomy): domain Bacteria; kingdom Bacillati; phylum Actinomycetota; class Actinomycetes; order Mycobacteriales; family Mycobacteriaceae; genus Mycobacterium; species Mycolicibacterium chengduense. The sequence goes on from NZ_JAWQNH010000005.1 coordinate 107,451, forward strand.
ATGCGCCCGCCCGCCTGGAGCACATTCCCGAAGTGGTGTCGTGCCACTCGGTCGCGGGCGAGGAGAGCTACATCCTGCTCGTGCGGGTGGGGTCACCGCGGGGTCTGGAAGACCTGTTGCAGCAGATCCGGACAGCCGCCAACGTACGCACACGCAGCACGGTCATCTTACAGACTTTTTACGAAGGACGCGAATATCTACCGTAGATATTCCTGTTGTCGATACACCTAACCGTAAATATTGCGTTAGTATCGCGGGCATGACTGCTGTTCTGCCCGACCGTGACGTCTCCGTATCCGCCGGCGAGGTGCCCGCTGTCTTGAGTCGCAGCATCCTGGCCGACGGGTTCGACTTCGTGCTCGACACCGAGCGGTCCGGTGGTTCCTATCTGGTCGACGCGCGCAGCGGTGCGCGGTACCTGGACATGTTCACCTTCTTCGCCTCCTCGGCGCTGGGCATGAACCATCCCGCGCTGACCAGTGCCGAGGCGCGCGCCGAACTGGGCGCCGTCGCGGTGAACAAGCCGAGCAACTCCGACATCTACAGCGTGCCCATGGCCCGGTTCGTCGACACGTTCGCACGGGTGCTCGGCGACCCCGCGCTGCCGCACCTGTTCTTCATCGACGGGGGAGCGTTGGCGGTGGAGAACGCGCTGAAGGTCGCCTTCGACTGGAAGAGCCGGCACAACGAGGCGTTGGGCAAATCCGCCCCGGGCACCCGCGTGTTGCATCTGCGCGGCGCCTTCCACGGCCGCAGCGGATACACCATGTCGCTGACCAACACCGATCCCAACAAGGTGGCCCGGTTCCCCAAGTTCGATTGGCCGCGGATCGACGCACCGTATCTGCGGCCGGGTGCCGACCCGGTGGAACTGGAGGCCGAATCGCTGCGACAGGCGCGCGCGGCATTCGAGCGCTACCCCGACGACATCGCCTGCTTCATCGCCGAGCCGATCCAGGGGGAGGGCGGCGACCGACACCTGCGTCCCGAGTTCTTCGCGGCGATGCGCGAACTGTGCGACGAGTTCGACGCCTTGCTGATCTTCGACGAGGTGCAGACCGGGTGCGGGATGACCGGTACCGCATGGGCGTACCAGCAGTTGGGGGTGCGTCCCGATGTGGTGGCATTCGGCAAGAAGACGCAGGTGTGCGGGGTGATGGCCGGTGGCCGTGTCGCCGAGGTGCCCGACAACGTGTTCACCGTCAGCTCGCGGATCAACTCCACCTGGGGTGGCAACCTCACCGATATGGTGCGGTCCCGGCGCATCCTCGAGGTGATCGAGGCCGACGGACTGGTCGACAATGCCCGTGTGCTCGGTGCCTACCTGCTGGACCAATTGCGGTCGTTGGCAAGCGAATTCCCGGATGCAGTGCTCGATCCGCGGGGTCGGGGCCTGATGTGTGCCTTCAGCATGCCCACGACGGCGCTGCGTGACGATTTGATCCGCACGCTGTGGGACCGGCACGTCATCATGCTGCCCAGCGGGGTGGATTCGGTGCGGTTCCGGCCGGCTCTGACGGTGACGACAGCCGAGCTGGACGCCGCCATGAAAGAGGTGCGAGCCGCGGTGCGGGACGTGTTGCGGGCGAACTAGTTCGAGCGCTTGCCCACATACACTCCCTCGGGGCGGAACCGCAGCATCGGTTCGTCGTACTCTTCCAGCGCGTGCGCCACCCAGCCCGCCATCCTGGCGATGCCGAAGACGGTCTCCGGCGCGTCGGCGGGCATCCGGAATTGCAATGCCATGGCCGCCAACGCCAGATCGGAGTTGACGAAATCGCTTGCCGAAATGATGGTTTCGACGGCGGCGTGAACCCGGGCGCCGCCGCCGGCACGCGCCAGCAGCTCCAGTAAGGCCAGCGCGCGTGGATCATGCTCGCGGTAGATGCGGTGTCCGGTGCCCGGAATGCGCTCCCCGGCGCGCAGGCTTGTGGCCACCGCGGTGACCGGATCGGCCAGCGCAGCACGCAGATAGCGGTAGGCGGCGGTGGCCGCACCACCATGCATGGGCGCGTCCAGCGCGGCCAGCCCCGCGGCGACAACCGAGTACACGCCCGCGCGTGCACTGGCGGCGACACGGGCGGCAACGGTGCTGGCTGCCAGGTCGTGGTCGGCCAGCAGCACCAGGGCGGCGTTCAGCACGCCCACCCTGGCGGGCGTCGCGGCCAGCGGCGAGAGCTTGGGCCACAGCCGTTGTGCGTAGGAACCCGCTGAGCCCGGTGCGGCATCGCCACCCACGGCGGGCAGCGCAGCCGACACCGCTTCCAGGATCTGCATCGCCTTGGTGGCCACCACCGCACCGGTGCGCTGATGGCGCAGCGGATCTGCCGCGCCGGCGAGGTCGACCGCAATGCGCACCACGTCCAGCAGCCCGGCGGTATCCGGCAGGGCCGCCCGCAGGTGGGTGGCCGCGCTCTCGTCCAGCGGTGACCGCTGTGCCGGTACGTCGTGCCCCCACAACAACCGTGCTACGTCGAGGAAATCCCGGCTCACCAGTTCGCGGGCCGGGATGCCGCGGTAACAGAGCTCGTCGCCGGACAGTGAGGTGAGCTGGGTGCGTATCCGCTCCACCACCCCGGCCGGCGGGCGGGTCCGCGCACCGGCACCGGCCAACGCTTCGACCTCGTCGACGGCGAACACGCTGCCGCGCACCCCGGCGATGCGCACGCTGTGTAATCGGCCACGGCTGACATAGGCGTACACCGATTCGCGTTTGATCCCGAGCACCTTGGCCACCTGTGCGGTGCTCAGGTAATCGTGCCCGTCGTGGTCGATCGCGGCAGGCCAGCGCCGCGTGTGTCGCCGGTGCGCTGCCATCGCGACATCCCCTCATATTGATCGAGTCAACATTGACTGCAGTCAACATTAAACCGAATGTGGTTGTACCGCTTGAGTAGAAGGAGGACTACCCGATGGTCGAAACGCTCATCGAGGCCGCCCCTGGGCTGGCCAACATCGTGGCGGCGGACACCGCGATCGGCGATGTCCGCGGGGACGAAGGTTTCTATCACTACGGCCAATACCCGGCCGTCGAGCTGGCCGCCACCCGCAGCTTCGAGGAGGTGTGGTTCCTGTTCGTGCACGGCCGGTTGCCGTCACCCACCGAGGCGGCCGCGTTCGCCGCGCACACCGCCACGCTGCGCGCCATCCCGGCCGATGTCGCCCCGATCCTGCGGATGGTCGCACTCGGCGGCGCGACGGACCATCCGCTGGCCGCGCTGCGTACGGTGCTCTCGGCAGTGGCCACGGCCCTCGGTCTGGAACCGGTATGGGATCTCGACGAGGACGCCAGGCGCCGCGACGCGCTGTTGCTGGCGTCGATCACCCCGACGGTGCTGGCCGCCCTGTACCGGATCGGGCAGGGCCTCGACCCGGTGCCACCGGACCCCAGCCTGCCCGCCGCAGCGCATTGGCTCTACCTGCTGACCGGCCGGCAGCCGGCCGCCGAGCACGCCCGCGCCATCGAGCAGTACTTGATCGCCACCATCGACCACGGCTTCAACGCCTCGACGTTCACCGCGCGGGTGGTGGCCTCGACCGGAGCCGATGTGGCATCCGCGATCTGCGCCGCCCTTGGCGCCTTCTCGGGTCCGCTGCACGGCGGCGCACCGGACCGCGCGCTGGACGCCCTCGACGCGATCGGAGACCCCGCCAACGCCTCGGCGTGGGCGCATGCCGCCCTTGATCGCGGCGACCGCATCATGGGGTTCGGTCATGCGGTGTACCGCACCGCCGATCCGCGCGCCGAGCTGTTGAAGTCGATCGCCATGGGCCTGGGTGGTGAGCTCGCCGAGCGGGCCGTGCGGGTGGAGCGGGACGTGACCGACGTGCTCGCGCAGCGGCGCCACGGCCGGGAGTTGCGCGCCAATGTCGAGTTCTACGCCGGCGTGGTGATGGAGCAGTGCGGGGTGCCGCGCGCGATGTTCACCCCCACTTTCGCGGTGAGCCGGGTGGTCGGCTGGTCTGCACACATCCTGGAGCAGGCCCAGTCCCGCAAGATCATTCGGCCGCGGGCGCGCTATATCGGGCCGGAGCCGGTGCGGTCAGCCCTGCGCCAGTAGCGCCCGGATGGTGGACCGCAGCCGGGGCAGCTCGGCGCCGCCGACCAGGGTGCACCCGTGCAATTCGGCGAGTTTGCGTGCGGCCGGGGTGAACTCGTGATTGGTCACCACCATGGTGCGGGTGCAGTCCTGCATGGGGGCGCCGGCCACCACCTCCTGGACGGCGCCGGTGCCCACCGGCCGGGCCTGGCGTTTGCATTGGATGGCAAGCCGATTCGGCCGGCGCCCGACGATCAGGTCGACGCCCCAGTCGCCGGTCAGGGCGGTCATGATCACCGGGACGCCGCAGGACCGTGCGATGCGGGCGACGTGATCCTCGAACTCGGTGCCCGACATCGCCCCGACCGTATCCTCCCGCGGTGAGGGTGTGCGCAGCCCGGCGAGGAAGTGCGGGCCGATGCGCAGCACCGCCGGTACGGCGACCGCGCACACCAGCGCGACCTGCCACCGCTGCCCGTAGGCATAGGCCGCCACACCGGCGGCAAGCCCGATCACCAGGAGCAGTCGCATACGCACGGGCGCATCCTAGGACGCGGGGCCGACATCCCCGTTCAGCGTTCGCCACACCCGGGCCGGTGTCATCGGCAGCCGATACATCCGCGCCCCGCACGCCCGCGCGATCGCGTTGGCCAGCGCCGGGGCGACCGGGTTGTACGGCGACTCGCTCATCGACTTGGCGCCAAGCGGCCCGAGCTTGTCGAAGGTATCGGCGAAATGCACCTCGGTCACGGGCAGATCGGCAAGTTGCGGAATGTGGTAGTTGCGTAGGACTTTGGTGGTGACCTCGCCGCGCCCGTCCAGCCGGATCTCCTCGAACAGGGCGGTGCCGATGGCCTGGGCCACCCCGCCCTCCACCTGGCCACGGCACTGCTCGGGATTCATCACCACCCCGGCGTCGGCGGCCTGCACCGACTGCAGGATGCGCACCTCACCGGTCTCGACATTCACCGCCACCCGGAACCCGTGCACGTTGAAGGCCACCGACCGAGGGGTGCCCTCGTGACGGCCGTGGCCGATCAACGGACGGTGCGTGACCCCGGAGTCGCGCAGCTGGCGGAGATCGCGGCAGGCGGACTGCACCGCCAGCCCGGCGACCACGGTGCCCGCCGACCCGAACGCCCCGGTGTCGTAGGCGGTGACGTCGGTGTCGGACTGGCGTAACCGCAATCGGTTCATCGGTACACCCAGCGCCTCGGCCGCCAACGCCAGGTGCACCGTCGAGGTGCCGTTGCCGAACTCCGCGGTGCCCACCGACACCGTGTACATCCCGTCGGCGTCCAACTCGACCGACGCTTGCGAGTAATGGCCCCGCGGCGGGATCGTCGCGATCATCGCCACCGCCATACCCTCGCCGACGGACCACTGCGGTCCGTCCGGCGGCGCGGCGCCGTTGCCCCGGGTGAGCGCGGCCTGCACCAGATCCAGACATTGGTCCAGCCCGTAACTGCCGAAGGTGAGGTCGTCGTCGGCCACGTGCGCATCGACGAAGGCATCACCGGGCACCACCACATTGCGCCGGCGCAGATCGAAGGGGTCGATGCCCAACCGCTCCGCCAACTCGTCGAGCGCGGATTCCACGGCGAAGATCACCTGACCCAGGCCGTAGCCGCGGAACGCCCCGGAGGGAAGGTTATTGGTGTACACGGCTTGGGCGTCCACCCGTTTGTTCGGGCAGCGGTACACGGCCATCGATTCACCGCAGCCGTGAAACATCACTCCGGGGCTGTGATTGCCATAGGCGCCGGCGTCGACCAGCACGTCGACGGCCAACGCGGTGAGCACACCGTCCGCGCCGGCCGCGGCGGTCGCCGCCACGCGGAAGGGATGCCGGCACGGGGCGGCGATGAACTCGTCGGTGCGGCTGAACTCGTAACGCACGGGCCGGCCCAGGCGCAGCACCGCCAACGTCACCAGGTCCTCGGTGAGCAACTCCTGCTTGCCGCCGAAACCACCACCCACGCGGGCGGTGAACACCCGGACCCGGGCCTGCTCCAGCCCGAAGATGTGACACAGCTCGTCGCGGACCAGGAACGGCACCTGGGAGCTGGTGCGAATCACCACCCGGCCGTCCGCGTCGATCCAGCCGGTGCAGCCGTGGGTTTCCAGGTGGCTGTGCTGGACGCGCTGGGTGGACCACCGCCCGCGCACCACCGCACCGCCGGCATTCTCGGCCGCGGCGATACCTGCGGCGACATCGCCTACCCCGCCGTGCAGTTCGGCCACGATATTGCGCTGCGGATCGGCGATGCGGGCCGCGGCGTCCTTGTCGCCGTGGATCGCCGGGGCGCCGGGCCGGCGGGCCTGCTCGGGGTCGAACACCGCAGGAAGTTCGGCGTATTCGACCGCGATGGCCCGGCACGCCTGCTCGGCGGCGGCGAGGCTGTCGGCGATCACGGCGGCCACCCGCTGCCCGACGAAGCGGACCGTTCGGTCGAGCACGTAGGTGTCGTCGGGATCGTCGGTGCGCTCCTCGTGCCGTGCCGTGGAGAACGGCACGGGGGGACTGTCGAGGTGGGTGAGGATCAGCTGCACGCCCGGGACCCGCTGCGCCGCCGCGGTGTCGATGGACACGATGCGCGCATGAGCGACGGGACTGCGCACCACCGCGAGGTGGAGCAACCCCTGCGGGGCGTGGTCCATGGTGTACTGCTCGGTGCCGGTCACCACCCGGCGCGCGGCGGGTGCGCCGGGGGACGCATCGCCGGTGTTGACGGTGCCGGCCAGCGCGTCGGTGATGGCGCGGTAACCGGTGCACCGGCACAGGTTTCCCTTGAGGTGCTGGGGCAGGTCCGCTCGTTGCTCGGCGGTCAGCGCCGATGCGGTGGTGACCATTCCGGCCGTGCAGAAGCCGCACTGGAAGCCGGCCGCGTCGGCGAACGCGCGCTGCACCGGATGCAGGTCGTCGGGGGTGCCCAGGCCGGCAACCGTGGTCACCGAACGCCCGGCCGCGCGGAACGCCGGGTACACGCACGAATGCACCGCGGTGTCGTCGACCAGCACCGAGCAGGCGCCGCAATCACCCGCGTCGCACCCCTTCTTGACCTCGAAGTGGCCCTGCTCGCGCAGGTAGGTGCGCAGGCACTGGCCGGGCCGCGGAAGGTCCTGGGCGGGTTCGCCATTGATGATCATGCGAGTTCCGCCGCGACCTGCCGGGCGAGCACCAGCGTCATCGCCCGACGCCAGTCGGGGTCGCCGTGGGCGTCGTCGGTCCAGGCGGAGTCGGGTATCTGCGCGTGGGCGGTCGCCACCTGGTCCGGACCGGGCACCGCGGCGAAGGTGAACGTATACGGCCGCACGGTCGCGGCCGTCACGGACAACCCGAACCGGCCGTCGGTGTCGCGGCGGCCGATGACCACCACCGCCGACCGGCCCAGCGGGGCGGGCGCCAGCTTGCGAAAGGCGGTGCGGGCGGCCAAGGTGCGCGCCGGGAGGAACACCGAACGCACGATGTCACCGGGGGCCAGCACGGTGGTCGACTCGCCGATGACGAATTCGTCGATCGGACAGCGGTATTCGGTGCCGTCAGGGCGCCACACCGTCACCGTGCCGGCGAGTGCGGACACCATCGAGATCATCGCACCGGCCGGGAAAGCCAGGCAGAGGTTGCCGCCGACGGTGGCGGTGTGCCAGATCTTGAACGACGCCAGCAGGGCCGCACAACATTGGTGCAACAACGGGACGCCGAGCTCACCGGACAACCGGGACACCTCGGCGATGGTGCAGGTGGCCGCGAGCTCGACGCCGTCGGCGGTGCGGATGACCGACGGCCAGCCCAGGCCGGCCAGGTCCACCAACCGGGTCAGGTGCGGCTGAGGTTCGGAAAACAGCCAGGTGCCGCCTGCCAGCACGGCGTCGCCTGGGCCGAGTGGCCACAGCTCATCGCGGTGGCGCGGGGCGTCGATCACCTCGACGTCGTTGAGATCCACCTGTCGACGGTAATCAAGCAGCGCCGGAACCGCATGCCCAATGGCTGCAACCCTTGGGTTGCAGTTGCACGCGCGATGTGCAACTGTGGAGTTGCACATCGGTTCCGAAACACCTTCAGGAGACCCCTATGGACGCCCTGGCGATCACCCGCAGCATCGACATCGACGCCCCCATCGACCGGGTATGGTCGGCGATCACCCAGGCCGACCTGATCGCCCAATGGTTCGGCGACACCTGCGAATTCGACGCGGTTCCCGGCGGCGCCGGCTTTTTCGGCTGGGAGCAGCACGGCAAGCATCGGGTGGTGGTCGAACACATCGAAGCGCCAAGGGTTTTGGTGTATCGCTGGGCGCACACCGCCGATGTCGACCCGGTGCCGGGCAATTCCACCGTGGTCCGGTTCGAGCTCACCGAGATCGACGGCGGCACCCGACTGGACCTGTCGGAGACCGGCTTCGAGGAACTGCAGGATCCACAGGCCGCACACGCAGATAACACGGGCGGCTGGACCGCCGAACTCGGCGAGCTCGTCGAATTCGTGCAGCGCCGGCCGTGACGGCGGTCCCGGGGGTGCTGGCCGTGCTGGCCGACGAAACCCGCTGGCAGATCCTCACCGAACTGGGCGCACAGGAGCTGTCGGCCAGTGCCCTGGCGGCCCGGATGCCGGTCAGCAGGCAGGCGATAGCCAAGCATCTGGCGGTGCTGGCCGACGCGGGGCTGGTGGAAGCCGTGCCGGTCGGGCGGGAGATCCGTTATCGCGCGCTGGGGGCCAGACTCAGCGCCTTGGGGGCCGAACTGGACCGTATCGGCCGGCGGTGGGACGAGCGGCTGGCGGCCATCAAGCGGATCGCCGAGGGCGCCGGCCCGGCGTAGCGTGGACGGTGCGTTTACCGGTCGGGTTCGCGGGAACCCGGCGGTGATGAGGGCAACCATGTACGACAACAGCGGTATCGGTTCGGCGGTGCGGTTCGGCCTCGTCACCGCGGTCGCCGGGGTGACCTTCCTGGTGGTGGCGGCCCTGCTGGTCGGCTCCTGCCACGGGGCCATCGCGGACTCGGCGGCGTGCGGGCCGCCGCAGCGGCTGGCACTGGCCTTCGGCGCACCGCTCATCCTGCTGATCGGTGGGCTCTACGCCTTCGTGCGCACCTACCGAGCCTGGAAGCAGCGGCACACCTGGTGGGCCTGGCAGGGGGCCGGTTGGTTCCTGATGTTGTTGATGCTGCTGACGCTGACCATGGGCCTGCCCGTGCTGGCCGGCCCGGTGCTCGGCTCATGACCGCCGTGTCGCCGCTGTCCGCCCTGGCCCTGGTGTGCAGCCTCAAGCCCAGCCCGGCGCCCTCCAGCAGTGAACTGATGGCCGACCAGGTCTGCTCGGCACTGCGCACGATGGGTGTCACCACCGAGACGGTGCGGTGCGCCGACCACGCCGTCCCCCCCGGGCGTGCAAGCCGATATGGGCGACGGCGACGAGTGGCCGCAGATCCGGGAGAAGGTGCTGGCCGCCGATATCCTGGTGCTCTCGACGCCGGTGTGGCTGGGCCACCCGTCGAGCATCGCCCAACGAGTGCTGGAGCGGCTGGACGCCGAATTGTCCACCACCGACCAACTGGGCAGGCCCGTCCTGGTGGACAAGGTGGCCATCGTGGCCGTGGTCGGCAACGAGGACGGCGCGCACAAGACCGTCGCCGATCTGTTCCAGGGGCTCAACGACATCGGCTTCTCCGTCCCGGCGCAGGGCTGCACCTACTGGAACGGGCAGGCCATGGGCAGCACCGACTACCTGGAACTGGACCAGGTGCCCGAGGCGGTGTCGTCGACGACGGTCACGGCGGCGCGCAACGCGGCAAACCTGGCCGAGTCGCTGCGCACGGGCGGCTACCCCCGCTACGCCTGAGCGGCGCACTTCCGTCCCGGACACCGGCGATCTACCCTGGATAACAGCTCCTCGCCGGCCCGGTGTGGCCGGGAGGGCAGGGAAGAGGAGGGTTGCCATGAAGGGCCCGAAAGACCCAGTCGATCACACTCGTACGACACGCCCGCATGCCGGTGAGTCCATGAAAGACAATCTGATCATGCCGGCGCTCATCCTGATCGGAGTCGCGTTGGTGCTGTTCGTGGCGAGCCTCGCGGCGTTCGCCACAAAGCATTTCGACATCGGCTTGACGGTGGCCACGCTGTCCGGCGCCGGGCTACTGGTGGGTGCGCTATGGCTGGCGCTGGAACACGTCCGCGTGCGTCGCATCGAAGACCGTTGGTATGCAGCGCATCCCGAGGCGCCGCGGCAACACCCGAACAGCTGAACGCACTCAGCCCAGCAGATCGGTGATCTGCTGGGCTGGGTGAGTCCCCTCGCGGGTCAGTGCTGTTGCGCCCGCTGGCGTTCCTCGGCGGCCTGCGCGCCGCCGCGGGCGGCGTCGGCTTCGGCCTCCTTCTTCGCCGCGTCGCGCTGCGCATCGGCCTTGTCCTGCTGGGCTTTACCTTCTTCGGTGAGGTCGTGGCGGCCGGTCACCGTGCCGACGGCTTCCTTGACCTTGCCCTTGGCGTCCTCGACGACACCGCTGACGGCTTCTTCGGGTCCGGTCTTCTTGTCAGTCATGATTACCTTTCCGCTTACCGAAGTGGATTGGTGTGTACTACTTCGGGTACCACGCGGCGACATTGCCGCGCCCGATCAAAGGTTTCCCGTCCCTGGCGGCCCGCAAACACCTGGCGGCGTTTCCCGTATCCCGTCTCGTATCCCGCGCTCGGGCGTGGTTTCGCCGAGGAGGGGATCGGGTACCCGGCTGCCACTGGATTCGACCGATGGAGGCTTCCATGTTCCGGGGATTAGCCGGCACGATCGTGTTGGTCTGGCTGTTGATCGGGGTGTTGGCAGCCTGGCAACGCGACTACTTCCACACCGGCCAGACAAACTGCGCCACAGCGGGTCAGATCGGGCTCACCGTGCTGGCCGGCCCGTTGAACTACGCCGGCGTGAATCCCAAGGTGGTCGACTGCCGGCTTCCCGAGCCCAGCGCCATGCCGGCTGTCATCGCGTGAAATGAGGTAATCATGGTGGTTCTCGGAGCGATCCTGCTCATCCTCGGACTCATCCTCAACGTCTATGTGTTGTGGGTGATCGGCGTCATCCTGCTCGTCGTCGGCGCCGTCTTCTGGCTGCTCGGATCGGTCGGTCGGCCGGTCGGTGGTCGCCGCTACTGGTACTAGCCCGCGATCGGTCATGGGCACTGGTCATGGGCACTGACGTCGACCATCCCGAACGTGATCAACGGTGGAACACCGCGGCCAGGGGAGAGACGGCAGCCCAGCGGCTCGACCGCAATTGGGCCAGCCTGCTGCAGGAAGTCCGGGTCGTCGAGACGGGCGTGCAACTGCTCACCGGCCTGCTGCTGACGCTGCCGTTCCAGAATCGGTTCGACCGGTTGGACGCCGCGATGCGGGCGGTCTACCTGGCTACCGTGGGTTGCTCGCTCGGCGCCACGATCCTGCTGGTGGCACCCATCGGCATGCATCGCATGATGTTCCGCCAGCACCGGCTCGACGTGATCGTGGCCGGCGCCCACCGGCTGGCGTACTACGGCCTGTTCCTGCTGGCGCTCGCGTTGGCCGGCGTGTCGGTGCTCATCTTCGACGTGGTGGTGGGTCCCCGGGCCGGCATCCTCGCCGGTGGTGTCACCGCGCTGGTGCTGATCGGGCTTTGGTTGGTGCTGCCGCTGGTGTTGCGCCATCGGCCACCACCCTGACCGGGCGCACGTTTGTCCCCGGTCATGCTCGGGTACCTGGGGAGCATGACCGGCTTTGGCTACACCTTGATGACCGAACAGAGCGGGCCGAAAGAATTGGTGCGCAACGCGGCGGCCGCTGAAGCGGCCGGTTTCGACTTCGAGGTGTGCAGTGACCACTTCTCGCCATGGCTGGCCGCCCAAGGCCATGCGCCGCACGCGTGGACGGTGCTGGGCGCGGTGGCCCATGTGACCGAACGAGTGGAACTCTTTTCCTATGTCACCTGCCCCACCATGCGGTACCACCCCGCCGTCGTCGCGCAACAAGCCGCGACCCTGCAGATCCTCGCCGACGGCCGGTTCACCCTGGGCCTGGGCAGCGGCGAGAACCTGAACGAGCATGTCGTGGGCAAGGATTGGCCCACGGTCAGCCGGCGTATCGACATGCTCGCCGAGGCCATCAAGATCATCCGGGAACTGTTCAGCGGCGAGTTGGTCGACTTTCGGGGCGAGTTCTTCGAAGTCGACTCGGCCCGGCTGTGGGACATCCCGGATGTGCCGGTGGCCCTGGCGGTGTCGATGACCGGGGTGAAATCGGTCGAGAAGCTGGCCGATTTCGCCGACCATCTCGTCGACACCGCACCCGACGGCGATGTCGTCGAGACGTGGCGACGTCGCCGTCGGGCGGTGGGTCTACCCGACGGCCGAGTGGTCGGCCAACTGCCGGTGTGCTGGGATCCTGACCGGGACAAGGCAATACAGCGGGCGCACGAGCAGTTCCGCTGGTTCAGCGGTGGCTGGTCGGTCAACGCCGACCTGCCGACAACGGCGGGATTCGCCGCCGCCAGCAAGTACGTCCGCCCCGAGGACGTGGCCGAGAGCATCCCGTGCGGCCCCGATCTCGATGCGATCGTGGAGGCGGTGCGGCCCTACCGCGACGCCGGGTTCACCGATATCGCCCTGGTCCAAATCGGCGGTCAGGCGCAGGACCAATTCTTGGCCGAGGCCGCCGAGCCGTTGCTGGCCGCACTGCGGGCCGAACTCGGATGACCGACCGGCGCGTGGTACAGGTCATCCCTGGTGGCCCGGTGATCATCGAAGGGCCGGTTGCCATCGAGATGCCCGACGGCGCGGTGGTGGAATCCGACCGGTTCAAGGTCGCCATCTGCGCGTGCCGGCGGTCCCGCAGCTACCCGTTGTGCGATACCAGCCACCGGAAGAAGCAGCGGAAAGCGGCCCCGAATTCAGCTGAGCGGCAGCAGGAGTGAGCTGCGCTCGTCGCGCCAGCATTTCATCAGGTGGTTGGCCAGTCGGTCCTCGACGAGTTCGAAGGCCCGGATGCCGAACACCACGTCGGGCTCCAGTCCGGGTTCGCGAGCCAGCAGGTCGCCCACCACATCGGTGCGCACCACCTGCTCGTGCACGGCGTCGGCTTCCACGTGCTCCAGATAGAACCGCGTGCACGGCGTCGGTGCGCCCATGCGCTCCAGCGCATCGGCCAGCCGCTGCGACCCCGGGGACGAGGTGATTTCGGTGGCCGCGAAGTGTCCGACCGTCGCGCCGCGCCAGCGTCGGTGCAGGCCGAACATCGACATCAGGTTCACCACGGCCAGGGTCTCGGCGGGCACCGCCTCCAGGTAGGCCAGATAGCCGTCGTCCAGCCCGGCGGCCGTCATCAGGTCGGCGAACAGCCGCTGATGGACCTGCGGCCCCCGGCCACCGCCGAATTCGTCGAATTCGACGGCCACGAACGATGCCTTGGCCTGACCGACCAGGCGCGGGATCACCCAGGCGTGCGGGTCGGCCTCTTTGAGGTGGTAGATGGACCGGTGCACGAAGTACTCGCGCATCTGCTCCCAGCTACCCTCGGCCAGCAGGAAATGGGACGGGCCGCTGCCGTCGACGGGCTCGATCGACAGCCGGTCCATTTCGCCGGCCGCGTCCAGCCCGCTCAGCTCCCCGAGATCGCGCCGGATGTCGGCCAGGAATGCGGCTTCCAACCGGCCGCGCAGTTCGATCAGCGCCGGATCCCATTCCCACCGTGCGTCCACGCCGGTGAATCCGCGGTAGAACAACTCGTAACACAGCTGTAGCGCCACGTGGAGGTCCAGGCCGTACGGGTCTGCTTCGGCGACTGCGGCACCCAATGAATCATCAAGAGCAGCACCAGTTTTCAGTCGGTCGATCACCGCGCCGGACAGGGGGCCTGCCGGTGCGGGCACGCCACGTGTGATCTCGCCCATGATCAGATCTGCTGGCGCAGCCGGTGCCAGCCCGTGCTCAGCTGATCGCTGCCCTGCTCGATGGCGGTTTCGGCGAGCTCGGCGCCCCGGCGGCGGGCTTTCTCGGCGATCGGGGCACCGCGTTCGATGGCGGTTTCGGCGAGCTCGGTACCTCGGCGGCGGGCTTTCTCGGCGATCGGGGCACCGCGTTCGATGGCGGTGGCGGCCAAGTCGCGGCCGCGCTCGGCGCCGACCTGTAAGCCGTGTCCGATCTTGTCGGCGATGTCGGCAATCTCGACGTCCGGACCGCTGTCACCGAGGGGTAGGGCGGCCGTGACCGCACCCGCGGCCAGCCGCGCGGCGCGCCGACCACGCCAGCCCAGCGAGGGCTTGCCCGCGGTATCGGCGGAGGCCAGCACCAGGCCCCCGATGAGGCTCAGATCGGTGAGGAAGCCCCGGCGTTTAGCGGCCTTGCGTTCCGGATCGGATTCGTTCCAGAACATGTGATCGCCCAGATTGCCGGGGATCACGGTCACGGCCAGCAGCGCCGAGGCGACGCGCGGAATGCGGCCGGTGGCCAGCAGTAACCCGGCGCCGATCTGCACGCCGGCGTTGACCCTGGCCACGGTCACCGCATCCGACGGCACCTTCGTACCGACCGGGTCGGGCAGTGTCTGCAGGCCCTCCAGGGTCGGGCGTACGACATCGGATGCGGACTTGGTGTCGAGGAGGGTCTCGACGCCCTGTCCGATGAAAGCGACGGACAGCAAGGGACGGGCGACTCTGCGCAGCAACATGTGGTGCGGGATTCCCGACATCAGCGGCGCCGAAACATCCTCATGACAGCGCCGCCGTCGCCCGGGTGTAACCGGGTCGTAAGGTGATGTGCTCCGAACCGACCCGCGCGATATCGGCCCAGCGAGCCACGAAGGTGCCGCGATGCCGCCACCGGGCCAGCGCGGCGATCAGCACCGGCGCGTTCATGCCGGTGCGTTCGTACCCCAGATAGGACGAGGTGGTGCGCGGGCTGACGACCAGGCCGAGTACCTCGGGGCAGCCGCCGCCCCCTGGCACCGCCAGCCGGATGTCGATGACCGTGCCCACCGGATGATCGTCGGCGTCGACGACGGCCATGCCGAGGAGCCTACTCAGCTGCATGCCGGCCTCCCGGGATATGGCAGACGATGTGCTCGCGCAGCCACTGTTCGACCCAGTGCGCGTCGGCGACGACGTCCGTGGGCGCCAGTTGCACGGTGACGCCTACCCGGACCACCGTGTCCCACGGGATCTCCCGCAGCCGGGACCGGGGCGGGCCACCGCCGAAGATCCTGGTGCCCAGCGCCTGACCGGACAGGATGCCGGTGACCGTCGGCGCCGCTGCCCCGCTCGGGATCTCGCGGTCCACTTCCACACCGTCGAGTTCCAGATCGTCGAGGATGCCCACCGGATCACCGTCGTCGTCGACGAGTTGGCGGTCCAACAGGTGCAGTCGGGCGTCCAGGATCCGCTGCGCGGCCGTCACTGCCCGGCTCCCGTCACGATCATCAGCGGAATCGCGGTCAGCGACGCGACCACGATGATCACCAGGTATATCGAGGCCAGCACGTTGGTCACCCTTCCGTTGACGTGGTCACCCATATAGTCGCGGTCGTTGGCCACGATGAGAATCGGCAGATAGGTCAGCGGCAGCGCGATCGCGGAGAACACCACCGAATATTCGGTCACCAGAACCGGATCCCCGCCGGTGTACAGGACGGCAACACCGAGCACGATCGAGATCAGCATCACGGTGTGGAAGCGCGCGGCGTCGGCGGGCTTGCGGAATTTGCCCCACCGCCAGCCCAGGAACTGCGCCAGGATGTAGCCGCTGGACAGCGTCGTCTCCAGCGCTGCGCCGAACGTTGCCGCCACGATGCCGATGATGGCGAAGGCCAACGCCAGTTTGCCGCCGGCGGCGACCACCGGCATCACCACCTGCGAGAGCGAGGTCACCTCGATCCCGGCGGGTAGCAGCACGATGGTGGCACCCGCGGCGATGGCCACGGACAGCACCCCGCCGAGCGGGAACCCGATCATCACGTTGAGCCGGGATGCACCGAGATCCTTTGTTGTCCAGTGCTCTTCGACCGCACCGGAGGAGAAGAAGAACACCTCGTACGGTGTCATCGCCGCGCCGAACAGAGCGACGGCGTAATACCAATAGGTGGCCGCTGATTCGGACTGGGGAATGACCGGATGGGTCACGGCATGCCCGAGCGCCGACCAGTCGGGCATCAGGGCGAATACGGCCACGGCGAAGACGATGAGGCACAGCCCGGTGAGCCCGGTGAGGTTCTCCATGACGCTGAACTTCACCCGCCACACCACGATCCAGACCCCGAAGGCGGCCAACGGAATCCACAGCATGCGGCCGACGTCGTTGGCCAAATGCAGAGCCAGCGCGATACCACCGATCTCGGCGGTCAGCGTCATCAGGTTGATCAAGAAGGAGGCACCCAGGTTGGCCGCCGCGGTGCGCGGGCCCAGACGTTCCCGGATCAGCTCGAAGGTCGCTCGACCACTCACCGCAGCCACCCGCCCGGCCATCTGGGCGAACAGGCAAATGCCCACCACACCGACCACCACCACCCACGCCAACGTCAGCCCGAAGCGGGACCCGACAACGGCATTGGTGACCAGGTCTCCGATATCGAGGAAACCTCCGATGGCGGTCAGGATGCCGAGTGCGACCGCGAAAAGCTTCTTCATCAGCGGCGTCGCGCGCATCGGAGAGCTGCACGGCGGCCAGTTGTGCGGTGGACCGACCGCGGTGGAACAAATCCAGTGCGAGAGCACCGCTGCGGGCGGCCGCGGTGCTCTCCTGCGTGGCCTTGGCCAACTGGCCGGGAGCGCCGTCGCGGTTGGCCGGGCACTGCGTCAGCAGCAGCGCGAGGGCCACCGTGCACAGCACAGCAAGCGTCCACTTGCGGATGGCGCGCAGTCGTTTTCCGTTGCGTGCCATGTCCGGTTCGGCCTCAGCTGTCCCGGTCGAAGTCGTCGTCAGCGGTGTCGACGACCTCGTGCTGCTCTTGCCAGTCCGCACCGGAGGCCTCCAGTGGAGGTCCGGCGGGGTCGGTTACCGGGTTCTCTTCGTCGGGCACCGGTTCGGTGACATCGCGGAGCTGTTCGACCGCATCGGCCTCCGGCACCGCATCAGGGAACTGTTCGCGGTCCATTCGGGCCGGATACCCGCGGCGCCGGAATCGAACCCCACGCTTCACGACCGCCGGGGAGACCGGGTAGCGCGCACCGCGGGCCCTAACCGACCGGGGCGCCCCAGGTCAAATCGGGCAACCGCGTTTGAAGCCTGGCAGCAGCAGGGTATGACACGGCCATGGCATGGTCAGGCCATCATGGGGCCCAGGATGATGAACGTGGCGGCGTAGACGCCCGCAACGATCAAGAGCAGGACGCACACCGCGATGGCCACCGCCACGAGGATGCGGCGACGCGCCTGGGGCTCGATCTTGGACATGCCAGCCGAGTACCCGCCGGGCTTTCGGAACACACGCGTGTCGGGTGGCCCAGTGCAATCGATTGATACCGAAACGACGTGGGGTAGCCTCCGTGCAGATACCCCGGGAGGTCTGATGACTGGGATTAACGGCGACGACGGCGTGCCGGCCTCCGGCGACCGTTCTGTCGAGCTTCGGGTGGCCGCGCGGCTGGAGAACCTGGCTGTGCTGCGCACGCTGGTCGCAGCGGCCGCCACCTTCGAGGATCTCGACATCGATTCCGTCGCCGACCTGCGACTGGCCGTCGACGAGGCGTGCACGCGGTTGATCCGCTCGGCCGCGCCGGACTCCGTGCTGACGGTCCAGATCGACCCCGGCGACGACGCCCTGCAGGTCCACGCGTCGACAACCTGCCAGGGTGACGACGCCATCGTCACCCCGGACAGCTTCAGCTGGCACGTGCTGCGTTCGCTGGTGTCCGATGTTCGGACCTTCGCGGACGGTCAACATGTCGGCGCCGGCCGGCTGGTCGGGATCTCGTTGACCGCGAAGCGAGTGGGCCTGCTGCAGTGACCTCGGAATACACGGACGTCATCGACATGTTCCGTGAACTCCGCGCGCTTCCTGAGGACTCCACTCAGTTCGCACGGCAACGTGAACGGATCGTCGAGCGCTGTCTACCGCTGGCCGACCACATCGCGCGCCGCTTCGGTGGTCGCGGTGAATCCCACGAGGACTTGGTCCAGGTGGCCCGGATGGGCCTGGTGAATGCCGTCAACCGCTTCGACGACACGGCCGGATCGGATTTCGCGTCGTTCGCGGTTCCCACCGTGATGGGCGAGGTGCGCCGACACTTCCGCGACAACGGCTGGTCGGTGAAGGTCCCGCGGCGGCTCAAAGAACTCCACGTCCGGATCGGCAGCGTCACCGCCGACATGGCCCAACGGCTGGGTCGTGCCCCGAACGCCACCGAATTGGCCGCCGAGCTCGAGATCGATCGGGAAGAAGTGGTCGAGGCGCTGGTCGCCGGCAGTTCGTACAACACCCTGTCAATCGACAGCGGGTCTGGCGGCGACGACGAGGCACCGTCCATCGGTGACACCCTGGGCAGCGACGACCTCGCGCTCGAGCAGGTCGAGAACAGGGAGTCGTTACGACCCCTGCTGGACGCCCTGCCCGAGCGGGAACGCACCGTGCTGGTGCTGAGGTTCTTCGAGAACATGACCCAGACCCAGATTGCCGAGCGCGTCGGGGTGTCCCAGATGCATGTATCGCGTCTGCTGGCGAAATCCCTAGCGCGCCTTCGCGACGATCTGAAGTAGCGCCGACGGATCGCGTTGCAGCCTCAGCAACGCCGCCGTTACGGATTCTTCGACGGGCAGCACTCCGTCGGGATCGCAGATCCGCAGCAGGCGGCCGACCGCGTGGCTGGGAACCAACGTCCAATCGATGCCCTGTTCGGTCGCGCGGGCACCCATGGTGCGCACCGCGGAGAACGCGGCGGTGCCGAAGAACGCCACCCCCGTGAGGTCGAGGACCATCTCACGCACGTGCGGAAGATGCAGGACGACATAGTCGGAGAATTCGCGGCCATTGGCCGCATCGATTTCGCCGAACACCGACAGCACGGCGGTGGACGGGGCAAGCCATTTGGTGCAGTAGGCCGCCATGTCGCATTCGGTGATATTCGAGGCGGCGTTACGCCTGGATTGAGGAACGGTGAGGTTGTGCATTTGTGACTCCATCAGTCGGAATACGGGATTCGTACTGTGGTCACGTCAAGTAGTTCAAGACCGGTCGAAGGGCCCTAAGGGTGCAGGACCTTGCTAGTTGTCCCCCACGTCAATGACGCTCGCATGAGGCTGTGAACTCAACCTTCGTCTGACACTACGCCACCTGTCGCGGCGGAACAATCGAATCGGCCTACCGCTGCCGTCCGGAGCCGCTCAACCTGCGGAATCCGTGGCAATCGGGCTTGTCTTCACGCTGCCGGAGGCCGCGCGTGCGTCGTCACCGTCGCCTCGTCAGCAGGTGCGCGACCGGAACACGTTGACAGAGAACAATGTTGATGCTCAGGCCGGGTTCTGTGCGCCGTCGACGCGATCAGGACCTGCCGCTGCGGGTTTCGTGCCGGTTGGCCTTCTTGATGGCCTCGACCAGTTCGTCCTTGGCCATCGTCGATCGGCCGGGGATGTCGAGCCGGCGCGCGATGTCCATGAGGTGCTTCTTGGTGGCGTTGGCGTTGACGCCCTCGGCGGTCTCGCCACGGGCATGGGGGCCGCCGCTGCGAGCCCGGTCATCGGAGGGGCCCGGCGCGTCCTTGGCCTCCCAATGATCGCCCACCTTTTCGTAGCTGTGTTTGAGCGCCGAGTACGCCACCCGGTGGGCGCGTTCACCCTCGCCGTACTCCTGCGCCGCCGCGTCGTGCGCCTTGGCGAAGGTGCGCTGCGCCTTGGCGTCGGACTTCTGCAGCGTGCTGGGCAGTTCGTCGCGGCGGGCCTTGCCGCTCTTCGTGGTCTTGGGCATAGCTTCTGCCTCTCGCTCGGGTGCCGTTCTCGCGTGCCTACCGCACCACTGGGAAGAACGACGTCCCGTCCTCGGGCGTGCCGTCCTCGGGCTGCTTGACCTCCACCCGCTCCTCGGCGTCGGGGTCCCGCGCCGGTTGCTCCGGCCGGACGTCGGGCACCTCGGCGGCCAGTTTGTCGTCCAGGGATTCCCCCTCGACGGCCTCCTCGCTGGACATGCCGAACTTGTCCGACCCCTGCCAGTCCTCGGGCGGGTCGACAACCTCGTCACCGTCGGCGTTGCGGACCTCGTCGGAGTCGGTTGCCTCGTCGGGTGGCAGTGTGCCGTATTCCTGTTCCTGTGCGGCCATGCGGTCAGGGTGCCCGAGGCGCCGGTCGGTCAAACACCGGGCAGCCAACCACCCCAGCTCAGACCAGCCAGCCCTGCTGCACGTCCCAGGCCGGGCCGGCGGGCGCGGCGTCGTCACGGGTCACGGTGGCCTGGATCAGTCCGTAGGGCCGGTCGTCGGCATGGAACACCTCGTTGTTGTTCTCCAGGCCGAACGGGGACAGGTCGTAGACGAAGTGATGCTTGTTGGGGGCGGACAGCCGCACCTCGGCGATGTCGGCGTGGTTCTCCAGCACCGCCCGCCCCATCTGGAACAGCGTCTGCTGCAGGGCCAGCGACTGCACCACCGCGAACTGTTCGACCAGAGCCGCTTTCACCTGGCCGTACACCATCTCCCAGTCGACGTCGGTGCGGGTGAAGCGCCACTGAGCCACCAGCGAGGTGGCCATCACCCGGTCGTGGGTGGGTTCCAGGACGGTGTAGGGATCGGTGAGAAAGCCGGCGAACTCCGACCCCGTCGACTTCAGGATGACCAGATCCTTGAGCCCGCCCACGACGTACTCGCCGGACCCGTCGACGGTGACGGCGGCCGTCCGGACCTCCTGTCCCTTCCGGATCCAGGTGTGGTCGTGCTCGGTACCGCCGACCACCGCGCGTTCCCAGGCGTACTCCTCGATCTCGATCCGGGCCGCCTGCACCGGGGCCACGTCGTGCACGAAATGCCGTGCCAGGGCCAGGCCGTAGTCCTCGACAGAGTCGATGCCTTTCTCCTTGGCGTAAGCGTAGGCGGTCTGTTTCTGCGTGTCGGTGGGCAGCACATCGGACTGATCACCGGCCAGGTGCGCCGCGGCGAAATCGCCACGCAGGCAAGTCGATACGTTGATATCGCGGATCTCGTGGCGCGGCTTGTCCCGATAGATCCGCACCACCCGGTTCTCGGCCTTGCCGTACTGGTTCTTGCCCAGGATGATCTGCGACATGGTCAACTTCCTCGGTAGGTGGAGTACGCGAACGGTGAAAGAAGCAGCGGGACATGGTATTTCTCGACACCGTCGGCCACCTCGAAGGTGATGATGACCTCCGGGTAGAAGGTCGGCGTGGCGGTGAAGTAGGACCCGGTGTCGAAGGTCAGCCGGTATATCCCGGGCGCCAAGCCCTCGGCCAGTGGTGCGATGCGGCCGTCGTCGTCGGTGTGGGCGGTCGCCAGCACCGTGCCGGTGGCATCGGTGAGCGTGACGGTGATCCCGCCCGCGGGCGTGCCCGCCACGGCGTCCAGGACATGAGTGCTCAGGTGTGTCATGCCCACGATCCTGACGCGGTCATGCCGGATCGCTCAAGAGACGCTCCAGGCGCAGTCGGTTGATCTTGGCCAGCTCACTGCGCATCACCCGGCGCTCGGTGTCGGGATCGTTGTCCAGCCGCTCGGTCAGGATGTCGAGCAACTCCTGCGCCTGCCGTCCGCTGGCACACACCAGATAGACGTAACCGAACTTGTCCTCGTAGGCGCGATTACCCTGCGCCAGCGCCACTTTCACCTCGTCGTCGGCCGAGGCCACGCCGGCCTGCTCACGAGCCGAGGCGGCGTTGTCCACCTTGCCGCCGATCCGGGGGTGCCCGTCCAGGGCCGCGTCGATCTCGGTGTCGGGCAGCTCGGCGAGTACTCGGTCGGCGCGGTCGAGCAGGGCCTGGGTATCCGGGAACGGCGCACCGGCGAGCACCCGGCGGGCCCAGATGGGCGAGCTGCACACCTCGAACAGCGCGTGCATGCGTTGCCGGTCGGTGAGTGCGTTGAAGCCGGCCAGACCGATCGCTTTCACGACAGTTCGTTGAGGCGGCTGAACCGGGCGGCGGCAATGGGGTTGGCATCGGCCACCAGATCGGTGAACCGGTAGTTGGCGATCTTGGCCACCTCGATCAACGCGAAGGCCTTCTCGGCGGAGTCGGAGTTGTCCATCCGGGACCAGCCGTTGCGCAGCACCCGGTCGAAATGCTCGGTCTCCCTGGCGCAGATGATCAACGGGAAACCGAAGTGCTCGCGGTACGCGGTTGCCAACTCCACCACGTCATTGTGGTCGGACTCGTCCAGGTTGGACAACGCCACGTGGTCGACGGCCAGCGCGTGCCCGGTCTCGTCCTCGGCCCCCAGATCGTTGAAGGCGTTGAGCAGCTCCAGTTGCTGCTCGGACGACCCGGTCAGCACGGCGTCCTGGAACGCCTCGCGCAGCGCCTTGGTGTCGCCGAAGGGCCGCTGCGCGTAGGCGCGCTCGACCGCCCACGGCACATCCTGCACCACATGGCCGAACACCTCGGTGAAGCGTTCGGCGGTCATGGTGTTCACCTCGGCCAGGGTGATCGACCCACCACCGGCGACCCGCGGGCCCCGCGAACCGGTATGGAAGAACACGATATTGAGCACGATGGCGGCCACCGCCCCGATGCTGATACCGCTGCCGAAGATGAGATTCAGCCCGGTCGGCATGGCCTTGGCGATATCGGGATAGGCGGTCACCCACAACGCCAGGGCCAGGCTGGTGGTCACGATGATCAGATTGCGGTGATCGGTGAAATCGACCTTGCCCAAGGTCTGGATGCCGACCACGGCCACCGTTGCGAACAGGGTCAGCGCCGCGCCGCCGAGCACCGGGTTGGGAATCGAGGCCACCACCGCGGCGACCTTGGGCAGGAAGCCGAGCAGGATCATGATCACCCCGGCGGCGGCCACCACCCAGCGGCTCTTGACGCCGGTCAGCCGGACCAGCCCGACGTTCTCGGAGAACGCCGTGTACGGGAACGAGTTGAAGATGCCGCCGATGGTGGTGGCCAACCCGTCGGCGCGCAGCACGTTGCCGATATCGGCGGCCTTGATCCGTTTGCCGACGATCTCACCGGTCGCGATGGTCGAGCCCGTCGACTCCACCGCCGTGATGAGCAGCACGATGATCATGGTCAGGCAGGCCACGAAATCGAACTTGGGCATACCGAACAGGAACGGGGGAGTGAAACCGACGGCGGCGGCCTGGCCGACCTTGTCGAAGTTCATGTCGCCCAACGCAAAGGCCACCGCGCATCCGATCACCAGGCCGAGCAGCACGGCGATGGTGGCCATGAAACCGCGGAACAGGCGCTGGATCGCGACGATGATGGCGATGGTGCCCAGCGCGTACAGGAACCAGCGGATATTCGTCGGGTCGGTTTCGTGGGTGTGCGGGTTGGTCACGGCGTCCAGTGCCCCCACCGGCACCAGACACAGTCCGATGATGGTGATCAGCGTGCCGGTGACCACCGGCGGGAAGAACTTCAACAGTTTGATGAACACCGGTGCGATGAGGAAGGTGAACACCCCGGCGACGATCACCGCGCCGTAGACGTAGAGCAGACTGGGCGCTCCGCCGCCGTGGGCCAGCCCGATGGCGATGATGGGGGACACCCCGGCGAAGGTGACGCCTTGCAGCAGCGGCAGCCGGACCCCGATCTTCCAGAACCCGACGGCCTGGATGATCGAGGCGATGCCGCAGGTGAACAGGTCGGCGGTGATCAGCTTGACCAGGTCGGCCTGCGGCAGGTTGATCGCACCGGCGATGATGATCGGTACCAGGACGGCGCCGGCGTAGAACGCCACCACATGCTGGAAGCCGTAGGTGGCCAGCTTGCCGACGGGCAGCACCTCGTCGACCGGGTGCGTGCGTTTGGTCGGTGCCGGGTTGAGCGACTCAGGCGGGGCCGTCATCGTTCAAGAATCGTTCACGTTCACACTGTTCGCATGTCGAGTGGGCACAAAGTCGCGGGGGTGGTGCTGGCCGCCGGGGCGGGAACGCGCTACGGGATGCCCAAAGTGCTTGCCCGCCAAGGTGACTGGCTGTTCTCGGCGGTCGCGGCGCTGGACGGCGGCGGTTGTGGGGATGTCGTGGTGGTGCTCGGGTCGGCGCAGGTCGAGGTGCCCGCGCCGGCCCGTGCCGTGCAGGCCGAGGACTGGGCCCAGGGGCTGTCGGCGTCACTGCGGGCGGGGATCGTGGCGATCGACGCCGACCTGGCCGTCATCAGCCTGGTGGACACCCCGGACGTCGGCGCGGACGCGGTACGGCGGGTGCTGGCGGCGGCGTCGGTGACCGGGCTGGCCCGCGCCGTGTATGCCGGCCGGCCCGGGCATCCGGTGGTGATCGCGCGACGGTTCTGGCCGGCGCTGCTGAGCGCGCTGCACGGGGACACCGGGGCGGCCCCCTTCCTGCGGGGGCGCGCCGATGTGGTCGAGGTCGAATGTGGCGACCTGGCCACCGGGCGTGATGTCGATGAGCGTTAGAGCAAGCCCAGCCGCTCGACAGCGGCCCGCTCGTCGAGCAGCTCGGCCACCGAGGCGTCGATACGGGCCCGGGAGAACTCGTTGACGTCCAATCCCTCGACGACCTCCCAGGCGCCGTCGACCGCGCGCACGGGCAGCGAGGCCACCACCGTTTCGGGAATGCCGTACACACCGGGGGAGGGCAATGCCACCGACGTCCAGTCCGCCGGGTCGGTGCCGTCCACCCAGTCGCGGATGTGGTCGATGGCGGCATTGGCCGCCGACGCCGCCGACGAGGTGCCGCGGGCCTCGATGATCGCGGTGCCGCGGCTGGCCACCGTCGGGATGAAATCGTTTGTCAGCCAATCGGTATCGGCTGCGAACTCGGCGCAGGGGCGCCCGCCCGCCGTGGCATGGAAGATATCCGGGTACATCGTCGGCGAATGGTTGCCCCACACCGTCACCCTGGACACGTCACCGACGTGCACCCCGGCATGGGCGGCCAGCGCGGCGACCGCCCGGTTGTGGTCCAGCCGGGTCAGCGCGGTGAACCGGTCGGCGGGGATATCCGGGGCGTGGGCCGAGGCCACCAGGGCGTTGGTGTTCGCCGGGTTGCCGACCACGACGATCCGCACGTCGCTGCCGGCGCCGGCGTTCAGGGCCGTGCCGGCCTCGGCGAAGATCGCGGCGTTGGCGGCCAGCAGGTCGGCGCGCTCCATGCCCTTGCTGCGCGGCTTGGCGCCCACCAGCAGGGCCACGTCGACGCCGTCGAAGGCGCGGACCGGGTCGTCGTAGATCTCGATGTCGACCAGCAGGTCGAAGGCGCTGTCCACCAGTTCCATCACCACACCCTCGGCGGCCTTGATCGCCGCGGGCAGTTCCAGCAGGCGCAGCGTGATCGGCACGTCCCGGCCGAGCAGTGCTCCCGCCCCGATGCGGAACAGGGCCGCATAGCCGATCTGGCCGGCGGCGCCGGTGACGGTGACGACCTTGCTCACGTGTGCACGTCCAGGCCGAGCACGGACTGCGCGTAACGCCGCACGGTGTCCTCCGAGATCGCGGCGGCGTCCTCGAAGCCGGGCCGGCCGCGGCTGCTCAGGTATCCGGTGACGGGGTCGAGGGCGACCTCGGCCAGCAGTTCACCGGTGGTGGGCTCGCAGACCGCCCAGGTGTAGCGGGTGTCGTCGGCCCAGCCGTCCTCGGCGTCGTGCACATAATCCAGATCGGTCTCGCCGAGGTCGGCCAGCGCGGGCCGGTCATCGATGCGGTCGTCGCAGCGCAACCCGCGCAGGTACCACTGGCCGTTGTTGATCTCTACGGGTTCCATCAGCCCTCCCAGAATGCCGAAAGGCCACCTATTGCACAGGATTCGGGAGAATCCGTGCCATAAGTGGCCACTCGACGTGAAAAGTTACTTGATCTCGGCGATCACGGTGCCCTGGGTGATGGCGGCGCCGGCCTCGACGGCCAGCCCGGTGATGACGCCGTCCTTGTGCGCGGTGACAGGGTTTTCCATCTTCATGGCCTCCAGCACCACGACCAGGTCACCGGCGGCGACGGTCTGGCCCTCTTCGACGGCCACCTTCACCACGGTGCCCTGCATCGGCGCGGTGACCGAGTCGCCGGACGCGGCGGCGGCGCCGGAGGCACCACGCTTGCGCGGCTTGGGCTTCTTGCGAATGACCCCGGCACCGGCCGCGGCACCGCCGCCACCCCCGAGGGCCAGGTCACCGGGCAGCGAGACCTCCAGGCGACGGCCGCCGACCTCGACGACCACCTTCTGGCGCGGCAGGTTGTCCTCGTCGTCCAGCGGTTCACCACCGGTGAACGGTTCGACGGTGTTGTTCCACTCCGTCTCGATCCACCGGGTGTGCACGTCGAACTTCTCGCCGTCACCGATGAACGCCGGGTCGGCCGTCACGGCACGGTGGAACGGGATGACGGTGGCCAGGCCTTCCACGTTGAATTCGGCCAGCGCGCGGCGCGACCGGGCCAGGGCCTCTTCCCGGGTGGCGCCGGTGACGATCAGCTTGGCCAGCATCGAGTCGAACTGGCCACCGATGACCGAGCCGCTCTCCACGCCGGAGTCCATGCGGACACCGGGGCCGGTGGGCGGTTCGAACTTGGTGACCGGGCCGGGGGCGGGCAGGAAGCCGCGGCCGGCATCCTCGCCGTTGATGCGGAACTCGAAGGAGTGCCCGCGCGGGGTCGGGTCCTCGGTGATGTCGAGGGCCTCGCCGTTGGCGATCTTGAACTGCTGCAGCACCAGGTCGATGCCGGAGGTCTCCTCGGTGACCGGGTGCTCCACCTGCAGGCGGGTGTTGACCTCGAGGAAGGAGATCAGGCCGTCCTGGCCGACGAGGTATTCCACGGTGCCCGCGCCGTAGTAACCGGCTTCCTTGCAGATGCGCTTGGCGGACTCGTGGATCTCCTTACGCTGCGCGTCGGTCAGGAAGGGTGCCGGTGCCTCTTCCACCAGCTTCTGGAAGCGGCGCTGCAGCGAGCAGTCGCGGGTGCCTGCGACGACGACGTTGCCGTGGGTGTCGGCGATGACCTGCGCCTCGACGTGGCGCGGCTTGTCCAGGTAGCGCTCGACGAAGCATTCGCCGCGGCCGAAGGCGGCGATGGCCTCACGGGTGGCCGAGTCGAACAGCTCGGGGATCTCCTCGATGGTGCGGGCCACCTTCATGCCGCGCCCACCGCCACCGAAGGCCGCCTTGATGGCCACCGGCACGCCGTACTCCTTGGCGAATGCGACGACCTCGTCGGCGTTCTTGACTGGATCAGGGGTGCCCGGCACCAGCGGGGCTTGGGCCCGCGCGGCGATGTGGCGCGCGGTGACCTTGTCGCCGAGGTCGCGGATGGACTGCGGGCTGGGGCCGATCCAGATCAGGCCCGCGTCGAGCACGGCCTGGGCGAAGTCGGCGTTCTCGCTGAGGAACCCGTAGCCGGGGTGGATGGCGTTGGCGCCGGACTTCTCGGCGGCGTCGAGCAGCTTCTCGAACACCAGATAGGACTCGGCCGAGGTCTGGCCGCCGAGCGCGAACGCCTCGTCGGCGAGCCGCACGTGCGGGGCGTCGGCGTCCGGCTCGGCGTAAACGGCCACGCTCGCGAGCCCGGCGTCCTTGGCGGCACGGATCACACGGACAGCGATCTCGCCGCGGTTGGCTACGAGCACCTTGGAGATCTTCGAGCTGGCGTGACTGGGCACTGCGCCTCCTGATGGCAGGTATCTCTAAGAAACGTCTTAAACAATCTATCGGGCGAAGTGTATGTGTCCAATTCCGGGGGTGGCGAGTCGGGACCCCAAAATTGTCAAGTCACCGTTGCGATTTCGGTAAACACATGTAACTACTGGCGAGTACGCCGGCGGGGCGCGGCGGCCCGGCGCCCGGAAACGCCGGACCGGCGGCGCCCGGGTGGGGCGCCGCCGGTCCGGCGTTCGGTGAACGTGGTGGTTCAGGCAAACGTCAGGCGAACAATGTCGGGATGCCCTGCATCGACGGTGCGGGTTCGACACCGAGCACATTGGCCAACAGGGACGGCGTCACGTCCAGCACGTCGACCTCTTTGCGGGACGGATCCGCCGGGACACCGGCACCGGCGGCGAGCAGGATGCCCTCCTCGATGTGGTAGCCGGTGTTCACCCCGCCGATGCGGTACTGGACCTCCAGCCCGATATCGGCCGGGCTGCCGGTGATCGGTTCGGAGCCGAGCGGCTGGAACTCCAGCGTGGTGGCGTCACTGCCCTGCGAATAGTCGATGCCGAAGGTGACGGTCTTGCCTTCCACCCGCACGCGGGCGAACAGCGGCCCCTTGCCGGGAACCGTCACCGATGTCAGCGGTGCGGTGGCGGCTTGCGCCTGCTCTTCGGTGTCGAAAACCAGCGAGACCATCGGGTACATCGCCAGACCCAGTTCGGCCGGGGCCACCTTGAGCTTCGCGAGCAACGCGGTGTGGTCCTCGAGCACGAAACGGTTGTCGTCGACCTTGACTACCTCGACCGGCCCCTGGCCCATGCTGGCCGCGACGACGAGCATCGCCTGCGGATTCTTGGCCAGGTACTTGCGGATCCGGCCCAACTGGCGGTCGGTGATGTCCATCGCCGCCACGATGAAACTGCCGTACACCTCGTCGGCGGAGTATTCGTACTTCTCGGTGTAGCCGGGCATCCCGTCGCCCCAGAACCGGTGCATCATGCCGGCGACGTGGTTGGTGAAGAACGCACTGAGTCGGGGCTTGTGCTTGCGCTGCAACTTCCAGTACATGTCGAAGCTCAGGGGGGCCTGCATGGCCGACCGGAACGCCTTGTAGCGCGGGTCAGTGCGCTCCTTGACCAGATGCGTGCCCAGGGTGGCCACCGAGCGCGGCGTCAGACCCAGCCGAACCAGGTCGACCGCGGTCGCAGCAAGCGTCTTCGGGTTGAGCAGGGCGTCGGGAGAGAAGCCGTTCGCACCGGTCATCGCGAGGTTGAAGGCCTGGAAGCGCTCCAGCGCGGCCGGATACGTCTTGGCGTCCTGGCTGAAGGTGTCCGGCACATAGAAGCCGCCGTGCCGGAACTGGCGGGCCGGCCAGCTCTGCATGGGCCCGAACAGGCCGACCGAGAGACCGGCGCTTTCCGCCACATCCCAGATCGGGTCACCGCGGAAGGTGGTCGGGTCCTGACCGAGATCGAACGAATTGTGGTCGTAGGTCGACGTGTGCAGGGTGGGCCAGGTGCGCCACGGTTGCAGGCCCTGCAGGTCTTCCCGGTCCTCGTGCACCGTCGTCAGGGACTGGCCTTCGCGCAGCAGCGCAGCGACATTGGACTGCGGACGATGTTTGACGTAAATGTCGATGACATCCCACGGCACCTCGTTCAGCTCGTAGAGGATGACATCCCTGCGCTGACGGTTCATCGAGGCGGAACCCTTTCGTATCGCTTGCACTGTGTTTGCCGGGCTCGTCGCCGCGACTGGTGAGCGCGAACGCCGCACCGGGTTTCCCCCCGCCCGCCATTGTTGCATGTGCATAGACAAAGCGCCGGTGTTGGCCGCTTTCCTGGCAGCTCTGATCAGTGATGTTGCCCATAGCGAGCCGTGGATCGGGCGCGGTGGGGCCGCCGGGTTGACGGACGTGCTACTTAGCTCGTGCCCAGCCGGCGCTTGATCCGGGCCAACATCGCCGACATGCCGCGCAGCCGCAGCGGGCTGATCAGCTTTGCCAGTCCGAGATCGGCGTAGAAATCGTCGGGTACGGCCAGGATGTCGGCCGCGGACTGGCCGTCCAGCCCGGCCGCCAGGATCGCCGCGAAACCGCGGGTGGTCGGGGCCTCGGCCGGGGCGCTGAAGTACAGGTGCACGTGGTCGCGATCGGTCGCGTCGACCTCCAGGAACAGCGGCGACTGGCACTCCGGGACGGGTTCCATGGCCGCCTCTTCCAGATGTGCCGGCAGCGGCGGCAGCTCGTTGGCGAACTCCAGCAGCAGCGCCAACTTGTCCTGGCCGGTGACTTCACCGAACTCGGCGACCACCTCCGCGAGCGCGGCCGGCATCCCCGAGGGGGTGGTCATACGGTGCCCGGCTCTTCTCCGGTGACCACCGGGACACGCACTGCGTTACCCCATTCCGTCCAGGAGCCGTCGTAGTTGCGCACGCCGGGCAGGCCGAGCAGATGGGTCAGCACGAACCAGGTGTGGCTGGAGCGCTCCCCGATCCGGCAGTACACGATCGTCTTCTGATCGGCGCCCAGGTGTCCGTAGAGCTTGTCCAAGTCGGCCCGGCTGCGGAACCGGCCGCTCTCGTCGGCGGCCTTGGCCCACGGGATCGACACCGCGGTGGGGATGTGGCCGCCGCGCAGCGCGCCCTCCTCCGGGTAATCGGGCATGTGGGTGCGCTCGCCGGTGTACTCCTGTGGTGACCGGACATCGATCAGCGGCTGGCTGCCCAGCGCGGCCAGCACGTCGTCGCGGTACGCCCGAATGGGGGCGTCGTCACGTTCGACGACGGGGTAGCCGGTGCTCTGCCGGGTGGGTACGTCCAGCGTGGTCTCCCGGCCGTGCGACACCCACAGGTCGCGGCCACCGTCGAGCAACCGCACATCGGGGTGGCCGAACAGGGTGAATACCCACAGCGCGTAGGCCGCCCACCAGTTGCTCTTGTCGCCGTAGATCACCACGGTGTCGTCCCGGCTGATGCCCTTGCGGTTCATCAATTCGGCGAACTGGGCGCCGTCGATGTAGTCGCGAACGGTCGCGTCGTTGAGGTCGGTGTGCCAGTCGATCTTCACCGCCCCGGGGATGTGGCCGGTGTCGTAGAGCAATACGTCCTCGTCGGATTCGACGATGGCCAGGCCGGGACGGCCCAGGTTGGCCGACAGCCAGTCGGCGGTGACCAGGCGTTCGGGATGGGCGTACGCGGCGAGAGCGGGATCGGGATCGGCAGCAAGAGGCACGCCATGAGCGTACCCAGACCGTCCGCGGTCAGAGCAGGCTCTTGGCCAGGATCGGCACGGTGACGGTGGCGTTGTTCGTCGACAGGCCGTTACTGCTGGTGACGGTGAACGTATCGGAGTAGGGGCCCAGCAGGGTGGCGTTGCTCATCGCGAGCGCCGTCGGGGTGTAGGTGTAGGCGCCGGTGGTGGCGTTGATGGTGACCGATCCGGTGAGCAATGTCGGGATGCTCGCCGAGTAGGTCACCGCGCCACCGTCGGGGCTGGTGGACGTGACCGTGCCGGTCACCACACCGGTGGTCTTGTTCTGCACCTGGGCGGAGGTCGTCGGCTTGGTCGGGGTGTCGTTGGTGGCCGGTGAGATCGGCACCGTGAGCGTGCTGCTGGAGCTGATGCCCAGCGCGTTGGTCGCGGTGACCGTGACGGTGTCTTTGGTGATGACACCGAGATTGGCATTCTGGCGGGCCGACGCGCTCGGGGTGTAGGTGTAGGCGCCGGTGCTGGGGTCGATGGTGACCGATCCGGTGAGCAATGTCGGGGTGCCCACCGAGTAGGTCACCGCGCCGCCGTCGGGACTGGTGGACGTGACCGTGCCGGTCACCACGCCGGTGATGAGGTTCTCGCTGACCGTCGAGGTGGGTTTGGCCGGGGTGTCGTTGGATGCGGGCGACACCGGCACCGTGACGAAGGTGGAGCCGCCGGTGTAGTAGCCGTTGGTGGCGGTCACGGTGAAGGTGTCGGTGGTGATGACGCCCAGATTGGCGTTGATGCGGTTCGCCGTGGTCGGGGTGTAGGTGAAGGTGGTGCCGGTGATGGTCACCGAGCCGCCGAGGGGCTTGGAGCTCACGGTGTAGGACAACGGCAGGTTGCCGGGGTCGGTCGCGGTCAGCGTGCCGGTGACCACGCCGGTGACGGTGTTCTCGCTGATATTGCTCACCGTCGGATTGGTCGGGGTGTCGGCTACCGGGCTGATCGTGACCGTGACGGTGGCCAGGCCGCTGGTGAAACTGCCGTTGCTGGCGGTGACCCCGAACGTGTCGGTGGCGGGGTGACCCGTTGTGAGCTGCGCGATCTGTGATTCGAACTGGGCCAATGAGGTGGGCACATAGGTAAAGGTGTTCCCGTTGATCGTGATGCTGCCCTGCGTGGGCAGCCCGATCGCGGAATAGGTCACCGCGGTGCCGTCGGGGCTGGTCGAGGTCAACGTCCCGGTGACCACTCCGGTGGTCGAGTTCAGGCTGATACCCGATGCCACCGGGACGGTGGGGATGTCGTTGGCAGCCGGTTCGATGGGCACGGTGATGAGTGCGGTGCTGGTGTAGGTGCCGTTGTCGGCGGTGACGGTGAAGACATCGGTGGTGATGACGCCGAGGTTGGCGGTCAGGCGCGCCAGTGTGGTTGGGGTGTAGGTGAATACGCCGGTCGAGCCGTTGAGGGTCAGGGTGCCGGACAGGGGTGCGGTGGCGGTGTAGGTGAGTGCCGATCCGCCGGGGTCGCTGGCGGAGATGGTGCCGGTGACCGTGCCGGTGATGGTGTTGGCGCTGACGTTGGTCGCCGCCGGGGACGTCGGGGTGTCGTTGCTGGCCGGCGATACCGGCACCGTGATGAATCCTGGCGCGCTTGCCTGACCCGATGCGTTGCCGGCGGTGACGGTGAAGGTGTCGGTGGTGACGACACCGAGGTTGGCGGTCAGGCGCGCGAGTGTGGTTGGGGTGTAGGTGAATTCGCCGGTGCTGCTGTCGAGGGTGAGGGTGCCGCCGAGAGGGCCGGTGAGCAGGCGATAGCTGACCGTCGTGTTGTCCGGGCTGGTGGCGCTCAGGATGCCCGTCACCACGCCGGTGGCGACGTTCTCGTGGACGTTGCTCGCCACCGGGGTGCTCGGCGTGTTGTTGGCGGAAAGCACCGGCACGGTGACAGTTTCGTTGGTGGCGGCCACCCCGTCGCTCGCGGTGACGGTGAACGTGTCGGAGGGATTGAGGCCGAGGGCGGCCAGCGCGCTGCCGAAGACGTTCGACTTGTAGGTATAGGTGCCGCTGGCGTCGACGTTGACCGAGCCGAACAGCGGATTGGTGTACACCGCATAGGTCAGCTGCGCGCCCGCCGGTTCGGTGACGTTCAGGCTGCCGGTGACGGTGCCGGTCGCGGGATCGGACGTGGTGGTGGGGGTTCCCGTCTTGGGGACCAGTCCCGCGAATTGCTCTGCGCCGCGGTAGAAGCCGTAGATGAGGGCACTGACGAAGTCCGTCGGTGCGAGGGGGCCGGAGAGGCCGTTGGCGCTTAGCGCGGCGATGGTGGACGGTGCGGTGAAGTAGCTGATCAGCGCGGTCTGGATGGACGCGATGAACGAGTTGGTGCTGGTCGCGTGGGGGGCCGCGGCCTCGGTGGCGGTAGCGGCGGCTACGGGCGTCGTGGTGGTCGCCGCCAGCGCTTTGGGGGCGACTGTCGTGGCTGTGGTTGTTGCGGCGGCCGTGGTCGCGACGGCGGGGGTCTTGGTTGCCTCAGTTGTCTTATCCGCCACAGTCGCCACAGTCGCCACAGTCGTCGAGGTCGTGCCGTCCGGCGAGGTGCTGGGGACGGTCTTGGCCTTCGCCGTGGTGCCGGCCTTCGTCTTCTTGTTCGGTACTGGGCTCTGGGGCGTCGTGTCGGGGACGGGGGTTGTCGTCGTCGCGGTGCCGGCGTCGGGGGTGGTCGTCGTGCCACTGCTCGACGGCGGGGTGGTGGCGGACTTCGTCGGCTTCTTGTGACCCGCGTGCCCCGTCGCCGACGTCGTGCCCGCCGCGCCGGTGGCGGCGGTGGAACCGCTCGTCGGTGTCGTTGTGTCCGACCCGGGTGTGGCATTGGCCGTGCCGGTCGCA
Source organism: Mycolicibacterium chengduense (assembly GCF_033741155.1). Classification (NCBI taxonomy): domain Bacteria; kingdom Bacillati; phylum Actinomycetota; class Actinomycetes; order Mycobacteriales; family Mycobacteriaceae; genus Mycobacterium; species Mycolicibacterium chengduense. The sequence continues at coordinate 141,290 of NZ_JAWQNH010000005.1, forward strand.
CTGGCCATGGCCGCACCCAACCCTAAGGTCACGGCACCGACACCGAGCCAGTGGTAGGGCTGGCGGGACGGCGTGGGCGCGGCGCGGTGCGCGCCCTTCCCGCGACCGTGGCGTGTGGACCGTGAGTTGGACCGGTGCGCACCCGACATGCGTTCCTCCATCTGGGCCTGGTGCCGACACGCCGCGGGCGGAGATCATCGCGCCCCGGAGTCGTCTGCGTCAACGTCAATTTCCTATCAGAGTCCGGGCTCACAGATGCGCCAATTGGGAAAATTATTGACGTGGGAGTAATAAGTGTGAGCAAATCGCCAGGTGATCTTCCAAAAGGCGGAATCTCCGCACCACGTGCGGCTAAATCGACACCACGTGCCATCCAGGTGCGCTAACAGCAAATTCGCATAATGTTCCCAGCTCAATTTCAGCAAAGCGTAGCTCGGGGCATCGCCATCGCGGTGATGGTGGCGACGGGAGGTGCGGCAGTCACCGGCTGTGCCACCACCATCGCGGGACATCCCGGCCCGACCGCGGCGCCCGCTGCGCCGGCGACGAGCGGCACCGCGGGGGCACCTGATGGCCCGAGGGTGAGTGCGGCGGCGCTGCAGAAGATGGTGACCGATCAGCTCACCGCCGCCGGCGTGACACCGCAACGGGTGGACTGCCGACAGGATCTCCTCGGCCGGGTCGGGCAGACCGCCCGCTGCGATGTCACCGTGACCCCGGTGAACAGTTTCGAGCCGATCATCTCGGTGACGGCGGTCGACGGAGCACAGATCTCCTACGCGATGACGCCGTCGGTGACCACCGGACAGTTGCAGGTCGCCGTCGCCGACATGGTGGGGCGGTCGACCACTACGGCACCAGAGGCGGTGAGTTGTGAGTCGGGTCTGGCCGGCACGGTCGGGGCGACCGCATACTGCACGGTCACCGTCGGCGGTGTCGCCACGCGCCAGGCGGTCGCGGTCACGCGGGTGCAGGGCTTGTCGATGGAGTACCGCCTCGTCCCGGAATCGGGCCAGGTGCTGCCCAAGGCCGTCGCCGAAGGCGCGTTGCTGGCCCAGCTGCGGCAGTCCGGTCAGAATGCGGATTCGGCCAGCTGTCTCGGGGATCTGCGGATCGCTGTCGATGCCACCATGGCGTGCGTCGCGGTGACCGGCGGGCAGCCCCGGAATTACGTACTGGCGGTCGCTTCGGTGGTGAACGGCAGCGTCACATTCAAAGTGAGGCCGGCGCAATGATATTCGCGAGCCGGCGGATCACCCGGGTGATGCCGGGTTGGCGCTCCACAACGCGGCGATACTGATACCGAGACTGTCCAGCAAGCTGCGCAGCAAGGGCAGGCTCAGTCCGATCACGTTGGACGGGTCGCCGTCGATGCGGTCGACGAACCAGCCGCCGAGTCCGTCAAGGGTGAATGCGCCTGCCACCCAGAGCGGTTCGCCACTGGCCAGGTACGCCTCCAGGTCGGATACGGCCGGTTCGGCGAAATGCACGGTGGTGTGCGCTGTCTGGGCCGCGCGTCCGACGACGGCGCCGTCGCGTAGCCACAGCACGGTGTGTCCGGTGTGCAGCACGCCGGGGTGCCCGGCCATGGATTGCCACTGCGCCCTGGCGGCGTCGACACTGCCCGGTTTGCCGCACAGCCGGCCGGCCACCTCGAGCATCGAATCACAGCCGATGACAACGCAATCCGCGTCGATACCGGCCGGCAGCAATCCGGCGACCCGGTCGGCCTTGGCGGCCGAGAGCGCGAGCACGACCTCGGCCGGGGCAGCCCCCGGCAGCGACGCGATGACGGCGTCCTCGTCGACGTCGGAGACCACCACCAGTGGGTCCACCCCGGCCCGGCGCAGCACCGACAGCCGGCCCGCCGAGGCGGAGCCCAGCACCAACCGGGTCAAGCGTTCAGTGCCTCATGTGGGTGCGTTCCAGCAGCGTGACCCGCTGCCAGCTGTGCACCTGGTAGCGCAGCTTGTCCACCGGGTGACCCCACAGGTCCCGCGCCGGCGGCGTGGTGTCGACCGGGCCACCGCCGGCCGCGGACAGCACGCCGATCAAGGCAGCCAGTTCCTCGGCGGTCGGGTTGCCCTTGACCACCTGGATGTGCGGTTCGTGTGTCGCGGTTTCGTTCTCGGACACCGTCGTTGACTCCTCAGCCCCGCTCACACCTGCTGAATCGTTCGCCCCGCTCACAGACGTTGAATCGTTCGCCCCGCTCACAGTGGAATGTTCCCGTGCTTCTTCGGCGGAACCGAGCTGATCTTGCGCTCCAGCAACCGCAGCGCGGTGGCCACGTAACCGCGGGTGTGCGACGGCGGGATCACCGCGTCGACGTAACCGCGCTCGGCGGCGACGTACGGGTTCACCAGGGTGTCCTCGTAGTCCTGCTGCAGTTCCAGCCGCAGCGCGTCGACATCCTCGCCCTTGGCGGCGGCGTCCTTGAGCTGCTGGCGGTACACGAAGCCGACCGCGCCGGAGGCACCCATGACGGCGATCTGAGCCGTCGGCCAGGCCACCACCACATCAGCGCCCATGTCCTTGGAGCCCATCACGCAGTACGCGCCGCCGTAGGACTTGCGGGTGATCACGGTGACCTTGGCGACCGTCGCCTCACCGTAGGCGTAGAGCAGCTTGGCGCCGCGCCGGATGATGCCGTTGTACTCCTGGTCGGTGCCGGGCAGGAAGCCGGGCACGTCGACCAGCAACACGATCGGGATGTTGAAGCAGTCGCAGGTGCGGATGAAGCGCGCCGCCTTCTCCGAGGCGTTGATGTCCAGGCAGCCGGCGAACTGGGTGGGCTGGTTGGCCACGATGCCGACGGTGCGGCCGTCGACCCGGCCGTAGCCGATGATGATGTTGCCGGCGTAACCCGCCTGCACCTCGAGGAACTCGTCGTCGTCGAGGATGCGCGAGATGACCTCGTGCATGTCGTACGGCTGGTTGGGCGAATCCGGGATCAGGGTGTCGAGCTCGAGGTCTTCGTCGGTGAGGTTGTCCTCGATGGCGCCCGGGTGCGGCGGTGCTGCGAACCGCGGCGGGTCGGCGTAGTTGTTCGACGGCAGGTAGCTCAGCAGGTCCCGCACGTAGTCGAAGGCGTCCTGCTCACCGGAGGCGACATAGTGGGCGGTGCCCGACTTGGCCATGTGGGTGTGCGCGCCACCCAGTTCCTCCATGGTGACGTTCTCGCCGGTGACGGTCTTGATGACATCCGGACCGGTGATGAACATCTGGCTGGTCTGGTCGACCATGACGATGAAGTCGGTCAGCGCGGGGGAGTAGACGTGCCCGCCGGCCGCCGCACCCATGATCAGCGAGATCTGCGGGATGACGCCGGAGGCCAGGATGTTGTTGCGGAAGATCCGGCTGTACAGGCCGAGCGAGACCACGCCCTCCTGGATGCGGGCGCCGGCGCCGTCGTTGATGCCGATGAGCGGGCGGCCGGTCTTGATGGCCAACTCCTGAACCTTGACGATCTTCTCGCCGTAGACCTCGCCGAGGCTGCCGCCGAAGACGGTGGCGTCCTGGCTGAAGATGCACACGTCGCGGCCGTCGATGGTGCCGTAGCCGGTGACCACGCCGTCCCCGACGGGGCGGTTGTGCTCCAGACCGAAGTTGGTGCTGCGGTGCTTGGCCAGGGCGTCGAGTTCGACGAACGAGCCCTCGTCGAGCAGCGCCAGCACGCGCTCACGCGCGGTCAGCTTGCCCTTGGCGTGCACCTTCTCGACTGCCGCCTCCCCGACGGGGTGCTGCGCCTCCTCGGCGCGCTTGCGCAGGTCGGCCAGCTTGCCGGCGGTGGTGTGGATATCGACTACGTGATCTGCCGCCGGTTCAGTAACGCTCGTCATGGGACACGATGCTAGCGGCACTTCTAAGAACTGCATAAGAGAGGTGCGACTTTTGTCACTGTGTCGCCCTCGGCGGTGAAGCTGTGTCGGTGCCGCCCGTCGTCCGTGACTCCATCGCCGCCATGCTGCTCGACCGCGTCGGTGACCACCGGCTCGGCCTGCGCACCAGAGAGCGGGACTGGTCCTGGGATGAGGTGGTCGCCGAGTCCGCGGCGCGCGGCGCGCTGGCACAGTCGTTGCGCCGCGCGGAGCCGTTCCACATCGGGGTGTTGTTGGCCAACGTCCCGGATTTCGTGTTCTGGCTCGGTGGTGCCGCGCTGGCCGGGGCCACCGTGGTGGGGATCAACCCGACCCGCGGTGATCGCGAACTGGCCGCCGAGATCCGGCACGCCGACTGCAGGCTGATCGTCACCGACCGCGCGGGGGCCGACCGGCTGCGCGGACTGGACCTCGGGCTGGAGCCGGACCGGATCCTGATGGTCGACACCGCCGAGTACGCCGCCCTCGTCGACACCCATCGGGTGCCACCGGCCGCCGCGCCGGGCGTGGCTGCCGACAGCCTGTTGCTGTTGCTGTTCACCTCCGGCACCACCGGCGCCGCCAAGGCCGTGAAATGCAGCCAGGGCCGGCTGGCCCGGATCGGCTACGCCGCCGTGCAGAAGTTCGGGCACCACCGCGACGACGTCGACTACTGCTGTATGCCGCTGTTCCACGGCAACGCCATCATGGCGCTGTGGGCGCCGGCGTTGGCGGTCGGCGCCACGGTGTGCCTGACGCCCGCGTTCTCGGCGTCGGGGTTTCTTTCCGACGTGCGGTATTTCGGGGCGACGTTCTTCACTTACGTCGGCAAGGCGCTGGGCTACCTGATGGCCACCCCCGAGCGGCCCGACGACGCCGACAATCCGCTGCAGCGCGGTTTCGGGACCGAGGCGTCGCCCGCCGACCAGGCCGAGTTCCGGCGTCGGTTCGGTGCGCAGTTGTTCGAGGGGTACGGCTCCAGCGAGGGTGGCGGCGCGGTCGTCCTGGCGCCCGACGCGCCGCCCGGAGCGCTCGGCCGGCCGGCTCACGCGGGCGTGGCGATCGTCGACCCGCAGACATACGAGGATTGCGCCCCAGCGGTTTTGGACGACCGCGGGCGGGTGCTCAATCCGGATGACGCCGTCGGCGAGATCGTCGACAAGTTCGGTACCCGCAGCTTCGAGGGTTACTACCGCAATGACGACGCCGACGCCGAACGCATCCGCAACGGCTGGTACTGGACCGGGGACCTGGGGTATGTCGACGCGGCGGGGTTCCTCTATTTCGCGGGGCGGCGCGGGGACTGGATCAGGGTCGACGGTGAGAACATCTCGGCGTTGACCATCGAACACGTGCTGCGCCGGTATCCGGCGGTGGTGGCCGCCGGAGTCTATGCGGTACCCGATCCGCGTTCGGGTGATCAGGTGATGGCGGCGATCGAGGTGGCCGATCCCGGCCGGTTCGACGTCGCCGCGTTCGCCGAATTCCTCTGCGGACAAGGGGATCTGGGGTCCAAGGCGGTGCCGCGCCTGCTGCGGGTGTCCGTCGAACTGCCCGTCACCGGTTCCAACAAGGTGCTCAAACGCGAACTGCAACAACAACGTTGGCGCACGGAAGAGACGGTGTACCGGTGGGCGGGACGCGCCGGGGCGGGGCTGCAGTACCGGCTGCTCGACGCGGCAGACAAGCAGTCCCTGGACGCCGAATTCGCCGCCCACGGCCGGCAGCGCCACCTCTGAGTGCGTGCAGCCGGTCGGGCCATCCCGAGCGGGCAGGGGGTTTGCGTGATCAACTATCAGCAACGTCGTAAGTAACCGATCCGATGCCGATGACGGAGGACAGTGCCGGTGAAACCGCTGGGCGGCGATCGAACCTTCGGCCGGTCGGCTTTGCTGTCGAATATTAACGGGATTGGTAACATACCGCTCGACAGGCTCGTGCGGGCCGGCCGGAGCCGGTGCGCCGTGGGTATCGCCGATCCAGTGTTGAGGACATATGCACCAGCCAATGGCAGGCAGGATTGCTCGTGGAACCGATGGCTGAGGTGAGGCGCAGGTTCGACGGCGTCGACGGGCCCAAGGTGGCGATCGCGCACGACTACCTGACCCAGCGCGGCGGCGCCGAGAAGGTCGTCCTCTCCATGAGCCGGGCGTTCCCGGACGCGCCGATCTACACGTTGCTGTACGACCCGGAGCACACCTATCCCGAATTCGCCGATCGCGACGTGCGGGTGTCCGGCGTCAACCGCATACCGCTGTTCCGTCGCAACCACCGGCTCTCCCTGCCGGTGCTGCCGGTAGCGGCGTCGTCGATGTTCGTCGACGCCGATGTCGTGGTCACCAGCAGCAGCGGCTGGGCGCACGGTTTCCGCACCAACGGGCGAAAGCTGGTGCACTGCCACACGCCGGCGCACTGGCTGTACGCGGCCGAGTACTACTTCAAGCCCGACGGGGACCGGCTCAAGCGCGCGGTGCTCAAGACCGGCGCCCCGTATCTGCGGTCGTGGGACCGCCGCGCCGCCCGAACCGTGGATCGCTACCTGGCCGTCTCGACCACCATCCGGGACCGGATCAAGGATGCCTACGGCATCAGTGCCGATGTGCTGCCGTCCCCGGTGGCCATCAAGCAGACCTCCACGGTGGAGCCGGTCGCCGAGGTGGCGGACTGGGCCGGCGCGGACGGCGACTCCTTCTATCTGTGCGTGTCCCGGCTGCTGCCGTACAAGAACGTCGAGGCCGTGATCCGGGCGTTCGCGGGGTCGCAACGCCGCCTCGTGGTGGTGGGGCACGGTCCGGAGGCCGCGCACCTCGAACGGATCAAGACGCCGAATGTGGCGATGCTGTCCGCGCTGACCGACGCCCAGATGGCCTGGCTGTACCGCTCGTGCAATGCGCTGATCGCGGCCAGTTACGAGGACTTCGGCCTGACCCCCATCGAGGCGGCGGTGTGTGGCCGGCCCAGCATCGTGCTGCGCTGGGGCGGCTTCCTGGACACCGTCATCGAGGGCACCACCGGGGTGTACTTCGACCGGCCCGAACCCGACGCGATCGCCGGCGCGCTGGACCGATTCGAGGCCACCGACTTCGATCCGGACACGCTGCGCGCCCATGCCGACCGGTTCACCGAAGCGCGCTACGCCGAAGCGCTCTACGCCGCGGTCGACGAACTGGCCGGGCAACGCCACGGCGCCGGCCGGGATGTCGATCGGTGAGCAAGCTGTAACGACTCGACGGGCGGCGCTGCCGCCCGGATGGCTATGGTTGTGACGCAAATCCCCGAAGGAGTTAACCGCCCATGACCCGTGAACCCGCGTCGGCCGATCCCGCCGATGTCGCCCGTAAGCATGCGGCGGCCCCCGGCTTACGGACCCCGCCCGATCCCGTCTGGGTGCTCAACGACGAGGGCCGGGTCGTCGACTACAAGATGCAGGGCATGACCCGCGGCCGCAAGATCCGGAACCGGCTGGGCGAGTTGATCTTCAACAGCTTCATCACCTTCATCCCGTCGCACACCATCCGGCAGGGCTATCTGCGTCTGATGGGCGCCAAGATCGGCAAGAACTCGTCCATCCTGCGCGGCACCACCGTGCTGGATATCGAGTTCCTCACCATCGGCGACGGCGTGGCGATCGGGTTCCGCTGCCTGCTGGATTCGCGTGCCGGGCTCTACATCGGCAACAACGTCACCGTCGCCAGCGACGTGCACTTCATCGGCGGCGGGCACGACATCAACCACCCCGACTTCCTGCCGGTGCCGATCCCCACCGTCGTCTGCGACTACGTGTGGATCGCGTCCCGGGCCATGGTGCTGCCGTCGCTCATCGGCCGCGGCGCCGTGGTGGCCGCCCACGCGTTGGTCAACAAGGACGTCGGTGAGTTGGAGATCGTCGGCGGCGTCCCGGCCAAGGTCATCGGGAAACGCGACGCGGACGCCCTGAAGTACGAAAACAAGCACCGGCCGCTGTTCTACTGATGGCCGCGTTCGCCGATCACCGGCTCGTCTTCATCGCACCGGCCGAGGGCCAGACGGCGGTGGGCGACTATGCCGAGGACCTGGTCACCGCGCTGCGACCGCATTTCGGGGAGATCGCCGAGCACCGGACCCTGGGGCCGGGTGGTGACAGCCTGGCCGACCTACGCCGGCACCGTGCGCAGGTGCGCCGGCTGATCGCCGAGGGGCCGCCGGGCCGGACCCTGGTGCACGCCGAACTGTCCACCGGGGTGCTGCCGACGTTCTGGTCGGTGGCGGGTATCGACGGTGTGCCGGTGACAGCGACCGTGCACGACCCGCCGCAGGGTCTGTGGTTTCTCGGCCGCACCCGTTTCATCGCCAAATCCCGGCTGCTGACCCACGGCATCCACTACCCGCTGCGGCCGGTGTCGCGTGCCATCGAGGGCGCGGTGCACGGCGAGCGGACCCTGATCGCGCTCACCGAGACCGGCCGGCAGTCCATCGAGCGCACCTATCCGCGCACCAGCACCGCGTTCATCCCGCACCTGGTGCGAGACCGGCCGGCCATCACGCCGGCACAGGACCGTCCCAAGGCGGTCGGATTCTTCGGATTCGTCTACCGCGGAAAGGGATTCGAGGAGATCGCCCGTATCCGCGCGGAGCTGCCCGACGACATCCTGATCCGGGTGGCCGGCCGCGGGACCGAGTCGCTGCCGCGTGCCGACGGTATCGAGATCCTCGGCGGGGTCGACGGCGCCGCCGAGGACGCCTTCTTCGCGTCGGTGCGGGCCATTGCGCTGCCGTACGGCAAGCGGCACTTCTACGCCGAGACCTACCCGGCTTCCGGGGTGGTCGCCCACTCCATGGCCTACAGCACACCGGTGGTGTGCACCGGTTACGGCTCGCTGGCCGAACTCGGCACCGCCGACGGGGTGGTCACCGTGCCACCCGTGGAGGGGGAGGTGGCCGCCGGTCTGGCCCGCGAGATCACCGCGCTGCTGAACGACCGCGATCGGCTCACCGAGCTGGGCCGCAACGCCGACCATGCCCGGCACGCCCGGTCGGCCGCGCGCACCGCCGAGGCCTTCGTGGACCTGTGGTCACGCACCCTGGCCGGGCAGCCGGAAGATGCCTGAGCCGGCACCCGAGCAGGTCGCGCCCGGGCCGCAGGAGCACGCTCCGACCTCGCGGCACCTGATCCAGACCCTGTGGGCAGTGTTCTGGCTGTACGGCGGCCGCGGTGTCGGGCTGCTGTGGACCGTCCTGCTGATCGGCCACCTCGGCGTCGCCGACTACGGCCGCTACGGCATGGCCTATGCCTGTTTCTCCCTGATCGGGCCGCCGCTGGACAATCCGTTCGCGGTGCGGTCGGTGCGTGAGTCGCAGGAACGCTTCCTCGCCGAACGCACCACCCGCTACCTGCTCGGCGTCGCGCTGATGGTGGTCGGCGCCGCGCTGATCCAGGTCAACTACATCGCCTGGTTCGGGTTGTTCGTGGCCGGCGGCGAGATCGCGCTGAAATCGTGGCAGAGCCAGGCCGCCAGGGACGGCCAGCCGCAACGTGTCGCACAGATCGACACCTTCCGTCAGGTGGCCAGTGTGGTGATGGCCGCCGGCTACCTGTTCATCGCCGACGAGCCGACGCTGCAGGCGGCCAGCCTGTGGTTGGTCTCGCCGTATGCCGTCGCCGCGGTGGGCATCGCGTTCGTCGTGCCGCGGCACCGCCCGGGACTGCCGGGCTCGCCCAAGCTGATCGCCATCCTGGTGGGTGAAACCCTGGGCCTGGCCGCCTATCTGCAGGGTGACGTGCTGTTGCTCGGCTGGCTCACCAACGACACCATCGTCGGCTACTACGCCATCACCACCACCGCCACCATTGCCGTGGTCGCCGTCGGACAGTCCTTCGGGATGTCCTACAACCACACGCTGCGGGCGGGGGAGGGCGACCTGTCGGCCGGGCCGCCGCTGAAGAGCACGCTGATTCTCGGTGCGGTGGCGGGGTTGTTGATCCTGCTGGCCGGTATCGGGCTGCTGATCTCGCCGGCGCCCGAACAACTGGCGGTGGCGATGCTGGTGATGTCGCTGTTCTGCGCCATGCGCACCATCAGCTCGGTGTTCCAGGCGGTGCTCTACAACCAGCGCCGCGACGGGATCCGGCTGGCCGCCAACCTCGGCTTGGTCCCGGTGAAGTTGGGTTTGGTCGCGCTGCTGGTCGGTGCGGGCGCGGTGGGCGCGGCCATCGCCACCGTCATCACCGACGCCATCCTGCTGGCCATCTACGCCCGCGTGCTCTACCGGAAAGTGGATCGGTGACCAACCCCAGAACCAGACCCGACGCCGAAGTCACCTTCCTGCTGTCCAAGGATCCTTCGGTCGAGCACGGCGGTGACGTCGAGCTGTCCCGGCTGGTGATGGGGCTGGCGGCGGATTCCTATGCGGTGTCGGCGATCTGCTTGTCGCACCAGCCGCCGGGCCGGCTGGACACCGATATCGTCGCCGGCGGCCTGCCGCTGACCCGGGTGCCCAAGTCCGGGGTGCGGCCCGTGCGGCTGCTGATCGACGCCGCCCGCACCCGGCGCAGCCTGGCCCACGTCCGGTTCGACAACGACGAGTTGGTCCGTGCCATCGACGCTTCGACGGCGGGCATCTTCGTCGCCGAGCACAGCTACATGGCCGAATCCTTCTTGCGCAGCCGGCATTCCGGTTCGGCCCGGTTCGTGGTCAACACTCATGTCAGCGAGTCGCTGGTGTGGCGGGCCAGCCGTGGCCTGCTGGGCCGGCTGCAGGTCGGGCAGCTGCTGCGCGACGAGCTTCGGGTCGCGCGCGCCGCCGACGCGGTCGGCACCTTCGACGCCGACGAGGCCGAGTTCTACCGCGGCCACGGGGTATCCGACGCCCGCTGGCTGGATCTGACGCTGCCCCCGCTGGCTCAGGTTGCGGTCGCCGACACCCCGCCCCGGCTGGTCCTGATGGGTACCCGGGATTGGCCGCCGAACCAGGAGGCGTTCCTGGAAGCCCTGCGGCTGTGGCCGCGGATCTGCGCGGGCATCCCCGGCGCCGAGCTGTGCGTGATCGGCGCGAAACACTCCAAGGCGCCGGATCCGCACTACCCCAGCGGAGTTCGCGATCTGGGATTCGTGGACGACCTGCCGGCGTTCCTGGCCACCTGCCGGTCGCTGATCGCCCCGATCAGGACCGGGGGCGGCGTGCGCGTCAAGATCCTGGACGCCGCCAGGATGGGACTACCGGTCGTCGGCAGCACCCCCGCGGTCGGATCACTCGGGTCGCTGCTGGATCTGCGGGTGTACGACGACGACGAGGCGTTCATCGCCGAATGCCGGCGCTACCTCCTCGACGCCGATGCCGCCGCGGACGCCGGCGACCGGCTTTACCGGCTGAACCGTCAATATTGGGAGCAGCGCCGCCCGCACCGGGCTGTCGAGGGATTGTTGTCGGGGGCGATACCGGCACAGGCCGGCTGATCCGCGGCTAACCCGGAGCCCGCGCCGGGGTCGCGGCGGCCGGGATCTGCACCGCGGCCGGGGCGGTTTGGACCACTTGCGCCGTTTGCCGGAGTTCGTCGGCGTAGGCCAGGAAAGTCAGGAAGATCGTGTACAGGAACACGATCTGCGGGATGACCACCACGGGGTGATCCAGATTCAGCGCGACAACCGAGAAAGCGATAAAGACACCGCCATACAGGGCGCCGGGTAACCAGTTTGCTCGCAGCAGCCGGAATCCGATCACGCAGCCGATGATGACCACCGTGATGAACGCGATGCCGACAAAGATGCCGGCGCGGTGGATGGCGATCAGCGGAGCATTCGAGACGAAATTCTGGATAAATGCGTAGGCGCCGTCTTTGAATTCGCGCTGCGACCAACCCCAGCCGAACAACCAATGTCCACTCATTCGGCCGGGGAATTCACGGATCGAGTCGACGCGGTCACTGGCGCCGGCGTCATTGGAGCCCAAAGTGCCCAAAAGTCGGGTGCGTACCGACGGCACCAGCATGGCCGTCGTGAAGGCCACGATGAGTGCACCCACCAACAGCTGACGGTCCCGCGAGCGCATCTTGTGGAACAGGAACACCAGGGCCACGCCGACCAGGGTGGTCACGATCGCCGACCGGCTCAGGGTCAGGGCGATGGCCAGGCCGAGGATGGTCACCGCCACCGCCCGCTGCCAGCCCACCAGCAGGATCGTCGCGATGACGAAGGCGATCACCAGACCGATGCCCGCGGCGTTGGGATCCAGCCACAGGCCGCCCAGACGGGTGAAGCTCTGACTGCCGGCGCCGACGGCGAACCGGTCGGTGCGCGGCAGATTCGAGACACCACCGGTGAAATAGAAACGCTCGGTGTTGGCCACGGCGTAACCGAATAGCCGAAATGGCTGCAGCAGCATCTGATTGGAGCCCAATGCCACCGACGCGATACCGAAAGCGGCGTTGAATGTCGCGGCATAGACGAAGATGCGGCCGAATTTGGCGAGATGTTCGGCAGGCAGGGCGAGCAGCGCGAAGAACGCCGACGTGGCGATGGCCCATTTCGTGTAGTCCATGACATTCACGATCGAGGTGTAGGTGCACACCATCGCGATGCCGGAGACGATCACCAGAACCAGGACCGCCTTGGCCAGTGTCGGCCACCGCTTGGTCGCGGTGGGGTGAACCCACGCGGCCAGCAACGCCCCTGCGGCGAACGGAAGGTACAGCGGCACGTGCACACCGGGGAAGTAACCGAACGGCAGCGCGCCGATGGCAATCGCCATGCCCCAGTACAACCACAGGGGGTGGCGCAGCCCGATGTAGACACCGACGGCGACCGCCAGCAGCGCGGCGACGCCCAAGATCGCGATTTTCCCGCCGACCGCGGCGGCGGCACCGACCGCCGCTGCCAACACAATGATTACGGCGCCGACGAGCACATCGCGCCGGGATATCGCGCCCAGATTCATTTCGGACCCGCCCTCATCCGGCAATGATGTCTACTGCATTGTTGCACCCGCCACGCATTTAACTATCCTTGCATTGGTTTCGCTGGACGTGCCACCAGGGTGCGGCCGGCATCTGGTGTGCAACCTTGTCGTGGACGCTATCGTTGCACTGTTGTCTCGACTGAGAGCGAATGGGAGTGCTTCTTGGCCATCGGTGATTACCTGCGCATTTTCCGCAGGCTGTGGTGGGTGGTTGTGGGGGCGCTGGCAATCGGAGCCGTGGTCGGGTACCTGACCACCTTGTTTGCCACACCGCAGTACGCATCGACCGTCCGACTGTTCGTGACGACCCAGAGTGGCACCTCGGTCGGGGATGCCTATCAGAACAACTTGTTTTCGCAAGAACGCGTCTTCTCCTATGCCGGCCTGGCCACCAGTGAGCAGGTCGCCGTCCGCGCCGTCGACCAGCTGAAGGCGCCCATCACGACCGACGAGCTGCGCGCCAAGATCACCGCGGTGCCCATGCCGCAGACGGTGCTGCTCGACGTCACGGTCAAGGACGCCGACCCGGCCGCCGCGCAGCGGTACGCCAACGCCGTCGCCGATCAGCTGGTCAAGGTGACCGCCGAGCTGGAGACCTCACGGCGCGGCGGCGAGGCCGCGGCCGGCGCGGTGATCGTCGACGAGGCCAGCTACGGCACCCTGGTGCCGTCGATGGGCCTGGCCACCCGGATCGCGGCCGGTGCCGTGGGAGGTTTGCTGGTCGGGGTGCTCATCGCGCTGGCCATCGGGGCCTCGGACACCAAGCTGCGCCGCCGCGAACGCGTCGAGGAAGTCTCCGGTGTCGCCCTGCTCGGCACCCTGATCGAGGACGACAGCCGCGACGGTGTCGTCGATATCGCCGCGGGCGGGCCCGCCGTCGAACGGTTGCGGGAACTGCGTACCAACGTTCAGTTCGCCCGCACCGCGGGTGGACAGCAGCCCAAGGTCATCGCCGTCACCAGCCCGTCCCCGCAGGACGGCCGGTCCTCCACCGCGGTCGACCTGGCCGCGGCGTTCGCCGAGGCGGGACACTCGGTGCTGCTGGTCGACGGGGACCTGGTGAACCCGTCGCTGCCGGCGCTGCTGAAACTGCCGCCCGAGGACATCACCCGCGCCGGAGCCAGCGGCTTCACCACCCTGGTTGCCGGCCAGCACGACATCTCCGAGACCGTCATCGACGTCCCCGATCACGGTTTCTCGCTGCTCGCGGCCGGACCGGTGCCGACGGTGCGCGGTGAGCTCTGGGGTGACGACGCGGTGCCGCGGGTGCTCGAGGTGCTGCGCAGGCATTTCGACTACGTGATCATCGACACCCCGCCGCTGACCAAGTACGCCGACGGCGCGGTGGCCGCGGCCCTCGGCGACGGGGCCCTGGTGCTCGGCCGGATCGGCCACACCAAATCCTCGGCGCTGCGCAAAGCCCTCAAGGTGCTCGACACCGCCCACGCCGGAGTGCTCGGTGTGGTGGCGACCTGTGAACCGGGCCATCGCCGGGAGCTGTCCGGGCATCGCAAGCAGCAGAACGCCGCCGGTGACCAGGGTGCGTCACAGGACGGTCCTGACGAGGACGGCGCACGCCACCTCGCCAAATCGCAGACCACAGGTTAAGTCGGTGTCCAGGCTGGTATCGCGGACGACTGCCTTGCTGGCGGCCGCCGCGTCGGTGGCGTTCCTGGTGTCGGCGTGCGCGCCGGCCGCCGCGCCCCCGCCGCCGGACGAGACACCGGCGATCAAGACGCTGACTCCGCCGTTCAACGGCAAGCCGCGCCTGTCCCCGCCCGATATGACCGATGACGGGCCCGGGTCGCTGATCTCGGTGGAGCCGCTCAAGGGTGCCGACCTGCTCGACCAGGACGACGCCACCTACATGCGGGTCGTGTACCGGTCCACATCCGGGGTCGACGGGTCGCCGACCCAGGTGTCCGGTGCGGTGGCGATCCCGCCGGGCAACCCGCCCAAGGGCGGCTGGCCCATCCTGGCCTTCGGTCAGGGCACCAAGGGTGTGCTCAACAAGTGCGCCAGCAGCCTGTACGGCAGTCTGCCGCTGAATCAGTGGACCATGTCGGTGTTCGTCCAGGCCGGATTCGCGGTCGCCGTCACCGATTTCCAGGGCGCCGGGGTCGAGGGCTTCCAGCATCCGTTCCTGGACGCGAAGACCTACGGTTTCAACGTGATCGACTCGGTGCGCGCGGCCCGCCGGGTCGGCGCGGACCTCAGCGACAAGTGGCTGGGCTACGGGCACTCCGCCGGTGGCCTGGCGGTCTGGGCGGCCGCCGAGCAGGCGCCCAGCTACGGCAAGGGGCTGGACCTGCTCGGCACGGTGTCGATGGCCCCTGCCGCGGATATGTCCGGCCTGGCCGACGCGGCCTGGAACGAGACGCTCACCCCGGATCAGCGGATCACCATGGTGTTCGCGCTGCAGTCGCTCAAGTGGTTCCACCCGGAGATGGACCTGGACGCCTACCGGCGTGGTGCGACCGCACAGAACTGGGACGAGCTGCTGGACTGCATCCCACCGAACTTCGACGACATCGCGCGCGTGCGGGCATTGATGACCAACGCCGATCTGAAACCGGCCACCTATGAGGACGTGGTGTGGCTGCGGGACCGGCTGCAGGAGTTGGCGGTGCCGCAAGCGCGCATCGAGTCGCCGATCATCGTCGGCTACGGCACCCAGGACACCTTGGTCAACGAGAAGTGGTTCGAACGGGCCTTGGACCGGGCCTGTGCGATGGGCAGCCCGATGGAGATCAGGAAGAACCCCGGGAAGGGGCACGCCGATCTGGACAGCGGGTACACGCTGCCCTGGCTGATGGACCGGCTGGCCGGTATCGCCCCGCCGCCGGATGATTGCGCGGGCCGAAGTTGAGAGCCCCGGCCGAGGTCCCGCGGTTCCGCGACTACCTGTCGATCCTGGCCGGCGGCTGGCTGGTCATCCTGCTCGCCACGCTGGCCTCGGCAGGTGCCGCCTACGGGGCGCAACAGCTGCTGCGCGACCGCGACTACGAGGCGTCGTCATTGCTGATGGCGCAGGTGGCCGGAGACCCGGCCACGTTCGCGGCGTACGCCGGCGGGATGGGCGCCAACGCCCGTATTGCCACCTATGTGGGGCTGGCGAAGTCCGACCTGGTGGCCCGGCGCACCATCGATCAGATTCCGGGCCTGGGGATGACGCCGGAACAACTGGTCGCCGAGACCTCGGCCACCTGGGAGCCCGGCGGGGTGAACCGGTTCGGCCGGCCCAACTCGGCCCTGCTGCGGGTCACGGTCACCGATCCGGATCCGCGCCGGGCCGTCGGCTTGGTCAATGCGGTGTCGGCCAACCTGATGGCCATCTCGCGGGAGCTGGAATGGACCCAGTCCCAGCCCACCGACCCGATCCAGTACACCGGCCCGGTCGCCGAACTGGTGCCGGTGGATGCCGCGACGACGGCCACCAGGGTGCCCGCGCCGATGCTCAAGGGTGTCGCGGTGGGCGCCGGGGTGGGTTTCGCGCTGAGCCTGATCCTGGTGCTGGCGGTGGGGATCACCCGGGACACGGTGCTGACCCCGGCACAGCTCGATCACATCGCCAAACAGGCGATGTCCGGTAACGCGTAGGAGAGAGTTGCGGATGCGACGTTGGAAGTCCGCGGTGGCGGTACTGGCTTCGGTGGCGTTGGCCTCCGGCCTCATCGCGGGCTGCTCGCAGGCCAAGCCGGCGTCGCCGCCCGCGGGCTCGGGGGAGCCGTCGATCCAGCTGCCGGGAGATTATTCGGGGTCCGGCCCTGGCACGCTGATCAGCGCCACCAAATTCGACACCATCGACCGGCGCATGCTGCGGGTCTCGTCGGTCGCGGCACGGTTCACCTACACCTCCACCTCGGGTATCGACGGCAGCCCGCAGGTGGTCTCCGGCAGCGTCTTCGCGCCCAACGGCACACCGCCGGACGGCGGCTGGCCGGTCATCGTCTTCGGGCACGGCACCACCGGCGTCGAGCACGACTGTGCTCCCTCGTTGTCGCCGACCCTGTTCGGGTTCTCCGATGCGGTCCGAGCGCTCATCCAGCTGGGCTACGTCATGGTGGTGCCCGACTACCAGGGCCTGGGTACCGACGGCACCTATCACCCGTATCTGGACGCCGCGACCGTGGGCCACAACATGATCGACGCCGCGCGGGCGGTCCGTAAGCTGGTGCCCGACACCTCCGGCAAATGGGTGGCCTTCGGCGTCTCCCAGGGCGGCCAAGCCTCTTGGGCGGCAAACGAATTGATCAACACCTACGGAGCCGGTGACACCCGCCTGGTCGGTTCGGTGAGTGTGTCCCCGGCGGCCGATGTGACGGGTCTGGCCGACGTCGCCGCCGACGGCAAGCTGACACCGCAGCAGGCTGTCGCACTGGCGTTGTTCCTGCGCGCGCTCAAGAACCAGGTGCCCACCCTCAACCTGGACGACTACCGCAGGGGTCTGGTCAAGGACAACTGGGACCTGCTGACCGGTTGTTCGGACGCCGACGCGCAGAAGCGCCTGGAGATCGCCAACCAGGTGCAGCCCGACGACCTGCGGCCGGCCACCCCGCAGGCCACCGACGAGTTACGCGGTTACCTGAACCGGATGAGCGGGCTGCCGCGGTTCCAGGCCAGCGCTCCGATGCTGATCGTGCATGGTGACGCCGACGAGACGATTCCGGTGCAGTGGACTGAGGACGCCGTCAAGCGGGCCTGCGATCTCGGGGACACCTTGGCCTCGTTCATCGCGGCCGGGCGCCATCACGGTGATTTCGATCCGATCGTGGCGCTGGACTGGGTGCAGAAGCGGTTCGCCGATGTCCCGGCCGACAACACGTGCACCGTCGAAGGTGGTCCGTCGATACTGAAGACCACCTGAGACCCGGACGCGACGACCCGGAGAACGCCATGACTGATACCAACGCCGCCCGCGAGGACGCCTCGCCGGTCGAGCCCGCCATCGAATCGCAGGTGCTGGCGACGTCGCCGACGCATCGGCGCATCATCGGTCTCGACGGGGTGCGGGGACTGGGCTGCCTGGCCGTCGTCGCGGGTCACGTCGGGATCGCGTATTCGCCGATCGTGCACCACAAGGCGAAGTTGGACATCCTCGGGCTGGCGCTCATCCTGTTCTTCGTCCTCAGCGGATTCCTGCTGTTCCTGCCCTATATCCGCAAGCTCGCCAAGCCGGCCGACAAGGCCACCATGCCCGACACCCGCCAGTACGCGCTGCACCGCGTGTTCCGGGTGTTCCCCGGCTATCTGGTCATCTTCTTGATCTGCAACTTCGTGCTGCAGGTGGCCTACATACAGAACTCCGCGACCCAGCAGCTGGGCACCGACCAGGGCACCGGCATGATCACCGATCCCTGGGAGCTGCTGGCCAATCTCACCCTCACCCAGACCTACGTCCCGGAGTACGTGCAGACGGGCATCAGCCCGTCCTGGTCGTTGACGCTGGAGATCGCGTTCTACGTGTCACTGCCGCTGCTGGGCATGCTGTTGTTCGGGCTGCGCAAGCGCACCGCTGTCGCGCCGTTGGCGCTGGCCTGCCTGGCCCCGGCCATCCTGCTGGTGCTCGGCGTCGTCGGCCGGTTGTTCGCGCCGCTGGTTTTCCGGGCCACCGGGGAGACCAGCGTGGCCATGCAGAACTGGGGGCCGAACTGGGCCGCGGTGTTCATGCGCAGCTTCCTGACCAATGCCGACCTCTTCGCGTACGGCATGTTCGCCGCCATCTTGTTCGTCGCGATCGAGCAGGGGGTCATCGGCCCTCGCGCCGCCAAGCGGATCTGGGTGTACTCGATCCCGGGGCTGCTCGTCGCGATGGTGGCCGCGCTGGCGATCACCGTGACGGGCAGTGCCTTCGCCACGGCCGGAATCGGTTTTGTCTCAGCCATTTTCATCATCCTGATCGTGCTGCCGCTGGCGTGGGGCGGGGATTCCAAACTCGCCAGGTTCCTGGATTACAAACCGTTCCACTTCGTCGGCGTCATCTCGCTGTCGGTGTATCTGTGGCATTACCCGATCCTGTTGCTGCTGGGCCGTTACGGCCTGGCTGCCGGCGACACCTGGGCCGGTATGTTCCGCAATATCGCCGTCGTGGCGGCGGTGACGATCGTGTTGGCCACCGCCACCTACTACCTGGTCGAGAAACCCGGGCTGGGGCTGGTCAAGCGATTCCGGAAGAGTTGATGCGACACAAGCTGTGGTGGGGCGGGTCGGCCCTGGCCGTCGTGCTGGTTGTCGTGATCGGCATCGTGCTGGTGACCCGACGCGAGGATGCCAAGCCGACGGGGCAGGGCGCCGAAACGGGGGCGCAGCCCGTGGCGGGCGCCCAGCTGGGTGGACAGGATCCCGGTGCGCTGGTGAGTGCGAGCACCATGCCCGAGTTCAACAAACGGGCCCAGGGCGCGGCGATCAACGCGGCCCGGGTGATCTACCACTCCACCGAGGGCGACACCGGCGCGCCCACCCAGGTGTCGGCGTCGGTCTTCGTGCCGCCGGGTGACGCGCCGGCCGGCGGCTGGCCGGTCATCGCGCTCGGTCACGGCACCGTCGGTATCGACGAGCCCTGCGCACCGTCGCTGTCGGCCTCGCTGCTGAGCATGGCCGAGGTGGTCGACAAGTTCATCGCCACCGGCTACGCGGTGACGCTGGCGGACTTCCAGGGGCTGGGTGCGCCGGGTGTGCACCCGTACCTGGATTCGATGACGGCGGGCCGCAACATCATCGATTCGGTGCGGGCCCTGCGCAAGACCTTCCCGAACGTGTCCGACCGATGGGCGGCCTGGGGCGGTTCGCAGGGTGGTGGGGCGGTGTGGGCCGCCAGTGAGCTGGCCGGCAGCTACGCCCCCGACCTGAATCTCATCGCGACGGTCGCGCTGGCGCCGGCCGCCGACGTGGCCGGCCTGGTCGACAAGGCCGTCGAGGGCACCCTGACCAAGGAACAGTCGGCGGCCCTGGCCCTGGTCATCGAGTCGATCGCGCGGCTGGATCCGGCGATCAACCGCGACGACTACCGGCGCGGCATCGTCGCCGAGAAGTGGGATGTGCTGATCGCATGCGCCGGTGATGCGGTGCGCGACCGCGCGGACGTCATCGACAAGATCAAGCCAGGCGACGTCGCCCCGCACGACGCGGCGGCGGCCGACCGGCTGCGTGCACACCTGCGCGCGTGGGCGTTGCCCCAGCAGCGGTCCAGCGGGCCGCTGTCGGTGACCTACGGCGGCGAGGACGAGTACATCGACCCGGCGTGGACCGCCCACGCGATCGAGGCCGCCTGTGCCATGGGCACGCAGCTGATCTCCCAGTTCCAGCCCGAGCACGGTCATGGCGACCTGGATGTCGGCGAGCAGTTCGGCTGGCTGCTCGACCGGATGCACGGAACCCCCGCCGGCGGCGGCTGTGCCTGAGCCGGCGGCGGCTGTGCCCGAGCCAACCGCCGGCTGTGCTGAACCGCAGGCTGTGCTGAACCGCAGGTCAGTGCCTATTAGGTGGCCGCAAGGTGCCCCGTTGGCGGCCCGTTAGCTGCATCGTGGCGGCGCGGCCGGTGTCGCGTTTGCGATATCAACATGAGTTGGTACAACGCAAAGGTCGTCACCATAGTTGACAGGTTTCGACGGCAACGTAAATATTGTGGTTGGTTTACCCGGCCCGCAGTCGTGTTTCGTGGTTAGATCGCACTGTCCGCGCGGCGGCGGACCAACCCCTTGGTTGGCCACCGCGCAAAGTCGTTCGGGACGACGGGCAACGGTCGGGAACCGGTGGGTGCGACATCGCTCACACAGGGAAAAACAGGCGCCGGATATTGCAACTTACGCAAAAGAAAGCGATAGTTTAAGCGGGCCGCTATAGCCCGCGAGCAACAATGTTCGACTGGCGCAGCAAAGAAGGTGGACCACCAGGTGACTCTTGTGAGAGAGACGGCAGCGCCAGCCGCCCTGCAACGTGCCGAACCTGCGGTTGCCCATGTCGGTGGGTTGCATTGGCAGCGTCGTTACGTTCTTGCCCTGACCATCACCGATGTCTTCGTGGTCGGTGCGGCGATGGCGTGCGCCCAGATGGTCCGGCTCGGCCGGCCAGTTACCGATTTCGACCCGCTCACCAAGTACTTCGGCCTGCTGTCGGTCATCTTCGGATTTATGTGGCTCGGTTTGCTGACGGCGTACCGGTCCCGGTCGCCACGAGTGGTCGGCGCCGGCATGGAGGAATACCGTCGCGTCCTCTCGGCCACCCTGTCCACGATCGGCGTCGTCGCGGTCACCCTGATGATCTTCCGGCCGGAGTACGCGCGCGGTTATCTGGCGTTGGCCTTCCCGCTCGGACTGGTGTTCCTGATGCTCGGGCGCAGCGGCTGCCGTCGCGTGCTGAACTTCTACCGCCGCCGCGGACGCTGCGTCACCTCGGTGCTGGCCGTCGGCAACCCGGTGGCGGTCAAGAGCCTGGTCCAGTCGCTGGACCGGACCTGGTGGTACGGCTACTCGGTGGTCGGCGTCTGCCTGACCGGCCGGCCCGGCGGCGGCACCCTCGAGGTGCCCGGCGTGGGCGCGCTGCCCGTGCTCGGTGACGAAGGTCAGGTCGAGGAGGCCATTGCCCGGGTCGGCGCCGACACCGTCGCGCTGACCGCGACCGAACACCTCGGCCCCGAAGGCGTGCGCGAGCTGTCCTGGGAACTGGACCGCCTCGGCGTGGACCTCGTCGTCTCACCGGGCATGGTCGACGTCGCTGGTCCCCGCCTGACCATGCGTCCGGTGGCCGGCCTGCCGCTCATCCACGTGGAGAAGCCGCAGTACAGCGGCACGAAGAAGCTGCAGAAGCGGGCATTCGACGTGTGCGTGGCGGTGACCGTGCTGCTGATGGCCTTCCCGCTGCTGCTCGCCAGCGCGCTGGCCATCAAACTCACCAGCCGTGGACCGGTGTTCTACCTCTCCGAGCGGATCGGCCTGGACGGCAAGCCGTTCCGGATGATCAAGCTGCGCACCATGGTCCAGGATGCCGACCAGATGGTGGCCGGCCTGGCCGACAAGAACGAGATGGACGGCGGCGTGCTGTTCAAGATCCGGCAGGACCCGCGGGTCACCCCGATCGGCCGGATCCTGCGCCGCTACAGCGTCGACGAGCTGCCGCAGTTCATCAACGTGCTGAAGAAGGAGATGAGCGTGGTGGGCCCGCGCCCGCCGCTGCCGAGTGAGGCCGACTCCTACACCCATCAGGTGCGCCGACGGTTGCTGGTGCTGCCAGGTATCACCGGGCTCTGGCAGGTGAGCGGCCGGTCGGACCTGTCCTGGGACGACTCGGTCCGCCTGGACCTGTCCTACGTGGAGAACTGGTCCATCAGTGGTGACCTCGTCATCGCCTTCAAAACCGTGCGGACCGTGCTGGGCGGGGTCGGCGCGTACTGACCGGGACCGACCGGTCATCGACCACGGCTTCGGTAGCGTGGATTCGTGCCGCGGTCCGTATCCGAAACCCCATCTGAGATGCCATCCGACCCGCGGGCACCGACTCGGTCGCGCCGCATCAAGCGCACGCTCGTCGCGCTCGCGCTGACCGCCGTCGTCGTCGCCGAAATTGCGGTGGCCGTGGCGCTCCTGCCGTTCGCGGTGCCGGTCGGGCTGGCCTATCTCAATCTCTTCCCCTCCTCCGGTGGCGCCCCCGTCCCGGTGCAGACCGCCGATATGAGCGGATCCGGGCCCGGCACGCTCGTGTCGGCCACCACGATGCCCGGGGTGACCCGCAGGATCGAGGCGCGGGGGCTGCGGGCCGCGCGGGTACTGTACCGGTCCACCAACGGAGACACCGGCGAGCAGACCGTGGTGTCCGGGTCGGTGTTCGTCCCGACCGGAACCCCGCCGCCGGGCGGCTGGCGGGTGGTCGCCGTCGGGCACGGAACGCTCGGCATCGACGGGCCCTGCGCACCGTCGTTGTCCGACAACATGATGGGGCTGCTGCCGTTCGTCACGGCGTTCACCGGCCGCGGTTTCGCCGTCGCGGTCGCCGACTACGAAGGCTTGGGCACCAAGGGAAACCACCCGTACCTCGATGCCCGCACCGCCGGACTGAACATCATCGACAGCGTGCGCGCGCTGCGGCACACCTTCGCCGACGTGTCGGCGGTCTGGATGGCGTTCGGCCACTCCCAGGGCGGCGCGGCGACCTGGGCCGCCGACGAGCAGGCCGGCCGGTACGGCACCGACCTCAAGCTGATGGGCGCGGTGGCCGCGTCACCGGCCGCCGACGTCTCGGGCTTCGTGGACAAGGCGCTGGCGCATACCCTGACCTCCGATCAGCTGCTGGCCATGCCGGTCATCGTGGAGTCCTTGGCCCGCAGGCATCCCGATCTCAACCGCGACGACTACCGGTCCGGTGCGGCCACCAAGTACTGGCAGGTGCTCACGGCCTGCCAGGCGCCGGAGATCTATCAGCGCGGTGACGCCGGCGCGCAGTTGCGCCCCGAGTTCGTCGCGCCCCGCAATGCGGCCGCGGCCGACCGGCTGCGTCAGCTGCTGCGCGACTGGGCGCTGCCGCAACGTCCGCTGTCGGCGCCGCTGTCGGTCTGGTACGGCGGCGCCGATACGCTGGTCGACTCGGCCTGGACGGCCGCAGCGATCGCGAAGGCATGCGCCATGGGAGGAACGGTGACGGTGCAGTTCGAACCGGGTAAGGGACACGGGGATGTCGACTTGGCGTCCCAATTGGATTGGATGGCAAAACGATTCGCCGACCAGCCGGTGCGCAATGACTGCTGAACCGCGGGCCTTGGACGCCGCGGCGCTGGGCGCCGCACTCGATACCGCGGCGGGACCGTGGCGTCGCCTGGACATCGTCGAGGTCACCGGATCGACCAATGCCGACCTCATCGCGCGGTCCCGCGGCGGTGACGACATCGCCGGGGTGGTGCTGCTGGCCGAGCATCAGACCGCCGGTCGCGGACGCGGCGGACGGTCGTGGGCGGGCGTGCGGCACGGGCAGATCATCATGTCGGTGGGCGTCGCCACCGACGGCGTCGACGAGCAGCACTGGGGTCTTGTCCCGCTGCTGGCCGGCGTCGCGGTCGTCGACACCTTGTCCGCGTCGGGCATCCGCGCCGGGCTCAAATGGCCCAACGATGTGCTCGTCGGCACCGCCAAGATCGCCGGGATCCTGGCCGAGGTGGCCGCCCCGAAACCCGTCATCGTGCTGGGGATCGGGCTCAATGTCGCCGTCCGGCCCGAGGAGATCGGGCAGCCGCAGGCCACCTCGGTGTATCAGCTCGGGGTCCAGGCCGATCGCACCGATATCGTTCGGACGTTGTTGGCGCGGCTGGGGGAGCGGGTCGGGCAATGGCGGGCCGGTGACACCGACGCGCTGCTCGACGACTACCGCGCCCGCAGTGCGACCTTGGGGGCCCGGGTGCGTGCCCAGCTGCCGGGTGGCCGGGACATCGTCGGCACGGCCGAGGCCATCGACGGGCAGGGCCGGCTACGGATCGGCACCGAGCGCGGCGGTGAAGTGGTCTCAGCGGCCGATATTGTGCATTTGCGGCCCGCGGGCGACGCGGTGGTTGAGTAAAGTCACACCGTGGGCTACCCGGAGAACGTGCTGGCCAAGGACGAGCGCGTGGTGCTGCACCGGCATCCGCACTGGAAGCGGTTGATCGGCGCCGCGCTGGTGCTGCTGCTCGCCACCGCGCTGGCGGCGTTCGGCGCGGGTTGGGTGAACCAGACCGACTGGGACGGCAACGCCAAACGGATCCTGTTCGCGGTCATCGGCGTGATCTGGCTGATCCTGGTGGGCTGGCTGACGGTGTGGCCGTTCCTGAATTGGTGGACAACGCATTTCGTCATCACCGACCGCCGGGTGATGTTCCGTCACGGCCTGCTGACCCGCAGTGGCATCGATATCCCGCTGGCCCGGATCAACAGTGTGGAATTCCGGCACGGTCTGCTGGACCGGGTGCTGCGCACCGGAACGCTGGTCATCGAGTCAGCGGCGCAGGATCCCCTGGAATTCCACGACATTCCGCGGGTGGAGCAGGTGCACTCCCTGCTCTATCACGAGGTCTTCGACACCCTGGGGTCGGAGGAATCGCCCAGTTGAGCGCTGCGGCGTGACCGTCGCAGCGGGGTGACGGTGCCGCTGGCCTGCTCGTGATGGTCCTCGAACGCCTCGGCGATACCGCCGGCGGTGAGCGTGGATTCCAGTGCCTTGTCGGGGTTGCGTGCGAACTCGTCGGGGAAGACGAAACGGCGGAACGCCCAGAACCGGAACGCCATCTGCAGCAGGTTGCCGATCACGTAGGCCGAGACGAAGTCGGCGATGTTCTCGACGGTCAGCGACACCTCGGGCACGCGCAGCCCCAGCATGTAGCTGGACACCCACAGCGGGGCCATGCTCAGCAGCACCCCGACGCCGCTGACCACGAAGAACAGCAGCGCCTCGTGGTGGCGTTCGCGGCCGCCGCGGTCCTTGAAGCTCCACTCCCGGTTGAGGATGTAGGAGGCGATCACCGCCACGATGCCGGCGATGATCTTGGCGGTCACCGGCTTGGGTTCCAGCACGGTGAGCTTGAGGGTGTAGAAGATCGCCGAGTCGATGACGAAGGTGGTGGCACCGACCAGCGCGAATTTGATCAGTTCATGGTGCCGCTCGGCGAACGGCCGGATCGGGCGGGGCAGCCGCGCGATCGTGGCATCAGCAAAGGACACGAAGAGACACTCTACGGAAACTCACTGGCCAACGTGAACCTGCGCAGGTCGCGGTGGGTGTGTGAGCCCTCCCCGCGTCGTGAAAACATGGTGCCGTGCCACGTACCCCCAAGAGCTCAGCCGCCCCCGTCGTCGCCATGATCGGGGGCGGGCAGCTGGCCAGGATGACCCACCAAGCGGCCATCGCCCTCGGTCAGACCCTGCGGGTACTGGCCGCGGCCGCTGACGAGCCGGCCGCGCAGGTCAGTCCGGACGTGGTGCTCGGCGCGCACACCGATCTGGAGGCGCTGCGCCGGGCCGCCGCCGGAGCCGATGCCCTGACCTTCGACCACGAACACGTGCCGACCGCGCATCTGGAGCAACTGGTCGCCGAAGGGGTCACCGTCGCACCGCCGCCGGAGGCGCTGATCCACGCCCAGGACAAGCTGGTGATGCGGCGCAGGCTGGAGGCGCTCGGTGCGCCGATCCCGCGCTATTCGGCGGTGGCAAGCGTGGACGATGTCGACGCGTTCGCCGCCCGGATCGGTGGCCCGGTGGTGATCAAGACCATCCGCGGCGGGTACGACGGCCGCGGTGTGGTGCTGGCCCGCGACCTGGCCCACGCCAGGGAGGCGGTCGCCGGATATCTGGCCGACGGTGTCGAGGTGCTCTTGGAGGAGCGCGTCGCCATGCGTCGGGAGCTGTCGGCCCTGGTGGCGCGCTCGCCGTTCGGGCAGGGCGCGGCGTGGCCGGTGGTGCAGACCGTGCAGCGCGACGGAATCTGCGTGGAGGTCATCGCGCCGGCGCCGGGCTTGCCGGCACAGGTGGCTGCCGAGGCCGAGGCCCTGGGCCTGCGGTTGGCCGACGAGCTCGGGGTGGTCGGGGTGCTGGCCGTGGAGCTGTTCGAGACCACCGACGGCGCGATCCTGGTCAACGAATTGGCGATGCGCCCGCACAATTCCGGGCACTGGACCATGGACGGTGCCCGCACCAGTCAGTTCGAACAGCATCTGCGCGCGGTGCTGGACTACCCGCTCGGTGACACCGCAGCGCTGGCCCCGGTGACGGTGATGGGCAATGTGCTCGGTGCGGCGCAGACCCCGCAGATGTCGATGGACGAACGGGTGCACCACCTGATGGGCCGGATGCCCGACGCCAAGGTGCACCTGTACGGCAAGGGGGAGCGGCCGGGCCGCAAGATCGGGCACGTCAATATCGTCGGCAGCGGGGGAGAGGGGTCCAGCGATGACCCGGAATACGTTGCGGCACTGAGGGAACGAGCGCAGCGGGCGGCGCACTGGTTGTCGCACGCCGAGTGGACCGACGGATGGGACGGACACTAGATCCATGACCGAGAAGTTGAGCCCCCGCGTCGGGGTCATCATGGGCAGCGACAGCGACTGGTCGGTGATGGAGGCCGCCGTCACCGCACTGGCCGAGTTCGATATCCCGTTCGAGATCGGGGTGGTGTCCGCACATCGCACCCCGGGCCGGATGCTGGACTACGCCCAGACCGCGGCGGGCCGGGGTATCGAGGTGATCATCGCCGGCGCCGGCGGGGCCGCGCACCTGCCGGGCATGGTTGCGGCGGCCACCGCGCTGCCGGTGATCGGTGTGCCGGTGCCGCTGGCGCGCCTGGACGGGCTGGACTCGCTGTTGTCGATCGTGCAGATGCCGGCCGGCGTGCCGGTCGCGACGGTGTCGATCGGCGGGGCGCGCAACGCGGGCCTGCTCGCGGTACGGATTCTCGGCGCGAGTGATGCCGCGCTGCGCTCCCGAATGGAGGCCTTCCAAGCGGGTCTGGAGCAGATGGTGCTGGAGAAAGACGCGGCGTTGCGCAGCCGACTGCTCGGCGATTGAGTGAATCGGGATTAACCGGCTATGGTTACTGGCGAGTAGCGAGGAGATCCGATGGTTGCCAACCCGTCCTTTGACCTGTTCCAGCTGTCCGACGAGCACAATGAGTTGCGCACCGTGCTGCGCGCCCTGTGTGAGAAGGAGATCGCGCCGTACGCCGCCGAGGTGGACGCCCAGGCGCGTTACACCGACGAGGCCCTTGCCGCGCTGGACGGCTCGGGCTTCTCCGCTGTCTTCATCCCGGAGCAGTACGGCGGTCAGGGCGCCGACGCCGTCGCCGCGTGCATCGTCATCGAAGAGGTGGCGCGGGTGTGCGCCTCGTCCTCGCTGATCCCGATCTGCAACAAGCTCGGCACCACCGGCCTGCTGATGCGCGGCTCCGAGGAACTCAAGCAGAAGGTGCTGCCCTCCATCGCGGCCGGTGAGGCCACCGCCTCCTATGCGCTCAGTGAGCGCGAAGCCGGTAGCGACGCCGGTGCCATGCGCACCAAGGCCGTGGCCGACGGTGACGACTGGATCCTCAACGGCACCAAATGCTGGATCTCCAACGGCGGCAAGTCCACCTGGTACACCGTCATGGCGGTGACCGACCCGGACAAGGGTGCCAATGGTATCTCGGCGTTCATCGTGCACAAGGACGACGAGGGTTTCTCGGCCGGCCCCAAGGAACACAAGATGGGTATCAAGGGTTCGCCGACCACCGAGTTGTACTTCGAGAACTGCCGCATCCCGGGCGACCGGATCATCGGCGAGCCCGGCACCGGTTTCAAGACCGCGCTGGCCACCCTGGACCACACCCGCCCGACCATCGGTGCGCAGGCCGTCGGCATCGCGCAGGGGGCGCTGGACGCGGCGATCGCCTACACCAAGGAGCGCAAGCAGTTCGGCAAATCCATCGCCGATTTCCAGAACACCCAGTTCATGCTGGCCGATATGGCGATGAAGATCGAGGCCGCCCGGCTGATGGTCTACACCGCGGCCGCCCGCGCCGAGCGGGGCGAGCCCAACCTGCAGTTCCTGGCCTCGGCGTCGAAGTGCTTCGCCTCGGATGTGGCCATGGAGGTCACCACCAACGCCGTGCAGTTGTTCGGTGGGTACGGCTACACCGTGGACTTCCCGGTGGAACGCTTCATGCGCGATGCCAAGATCACCCAGATCTACGAGGGCACCAACCAGATTCAGCGTCTGGTGATGTCGCGTCAGCTGCTGCGCTGAGCCGAAGACGATCGCCGGGTCGCGTCACTTCCAGAGTGACGCGACCTTGCGGTAGGCGGCGCGTGCGGTTTCGCTGCGCCGGGCGATGTGCACCGGATGGACGGGCACCGGCACCAGCACGCTGACCGGATGGTTGACGAACACCGACTCGAACACCGCCGTCATGGTGCGGTCGGCGTACGCCCGGTCCAGCGCCGTGCGGTACCGGTCGGCGTGCTCGGGCTGGGTGAACAGCACCTTGTTGTAGCCGATGTAGAAGGGCACCAGCGCGCCGCCCTGCTCGAGGTAGTGCACGGTGCCGACGCACACGCCGGGCCACTGCTGGTTGAAGACGTCGTCGGCGATCACGACGCCGCCGTCGATCAGGCTCTTCTCGGCCAGCCGCATATCGCTGAGCACGATCTCCTCGGTGTGGCCGCCGTCGACCGAGAACAGCCGCACGCCGGACAGAGCGGGGATGTCGCCGGGCACGATCTGGGTGGAATCGCCTTGGTGCACGACCAGGTCGGTGCGGTCGGCCCAGCGGTCCAGGTTGCGCAGGAATTCGCTGCGGTTGCCTTCGCCGGACTTGTCGATGTTCGCGGCC
This sequence comes from Mycolicibacterium chengduense, assembly GCF_033741155.1. Taxonomy (NCBI): domain Bacteria; kingdom Bacillati; phylum Actinomycetota; class Actinomycetes; order Mycobacteriales; family Mycobacteriaceae; genus Mycobacterium; species Mycolicibacterium chengduense. The sequence continues at coordinate 170,392 of NZ_JAWQNH010000005.1, forward strand.
TGGTTCTCGAAAAGGTCGATCGCGATGGCGTGCTCACCCGCTTGCTGAAGCAACTTCATGGCGATGAAGAGCTGGCCGTGATGGACGCCGATCTCGGCGATCGGCCCGCGGATACCGGCGGCCCGCTGCAACTCGTCGACGGCCTGTAGCAACCCGATGGCCGAGGACTCCGTATAGCCCTGCACACGGCGATGGCCGAAGTGCCGATATGCAGCGAATCTCATCGCGATGCTTCCCACCTGTCACAGGGTACTCATGAGGGGCCCGTCTGGCCCATAGCATGACATTATTGACGGAAAAGGATATTTAACGCGAGCGGTGCCGCCCCGCTCAGCCCTTGGTGACCTTCTCGGTCCCGCGCCTGCGCTCCATCGCACCGGCATCCGGGTTTGCCACGAGCACCAGAGAGGCGCCCGCCGCGAACACCGCGAGCAACTCGGTGATCAGATCCTCGGTGGTATGCCAGCCCGCCGTCGACATGACGCGGTCGGTGTCGGACAGGCCGCGCGCGCCCGCCGCGTCCGTCGCTGCGGCCAGCACCTGACTGACGGTCCGGCCGTTCAGGGCGGGGCCCGGTGCGCGTTCGGGGATGATCTGGTCGCCGTGCACCCGCACCGCGGTGGCGTAGTCGGTGATCCCGACCGGCAGGCCGGGCGCCGGTTTCCCGAACGGGTCCAGGGACAGCACCACCACCTCACCGGCCGCCGCGGCGGCATCGGCGTCATCGAGCCGGTCCGCGGTGCACAGCGCGATATCCGCGTCCGCTGCTTCCGGTCCGAACACCGCTTCCGCGCCGATCCACCAGATACCCAGCAGCACCGCGGCGGTCTGCCAATGGGCGGGCAGCAGCACCGCCACCCGGCTGCCCGGTCCGGCGCCGAGTTCGTCGCGCAGCAGGTTGGCGGTCTTGGCTGCCCAGTTGGCCAGCGTCACCGTCGACAGTTCGATGCGCTCACCGCTGGCGTCGTCGTAGTAGGTGATGCGCGGCCCGACGGGGTCGCGGCGCAACAGCGGATCCAGCAGTGCCGCGCTGATCGTGGCCATCTTCAGTTCACGCACGCCGGGTCGTCTGACCCCGCGGTGAGGATGGGCGACGGCGGCGGGGGCGGCTCGGCCGTGTCACCGGAACCGCCCGCGCTCTGCTCGATGACCGCGGAGTCGCCCGACAGCCCGGTGGGGCCGTCCAGGCCCGAGCCCGGCCCGGTGTAATCGGAGGACAGCACCACGCGCACCGTCCCCGGTGCCAGCGTGGCATCCTCGACCACCGGAAGGTTGCCGAGCTCCTTCGAAATTGCTTGCGCGCCAAGGTCATCGGTTTTCGCTGCCTGCACCTGGCTGTTGGCGACGTGTTCGCCCTCGTTGTTGCCCACCGCACCTGCGGTGAAACCCTTGCTGGTCAAGACCTGCTGCACCGACCCCGCCAACCCGTTGATATCGGTGTCGTTGACCACGTCGGCGGTGGTCTTCTCCGGCGAATAACTGAGCTGCTCGGTCTTGCCGGCGGCCTGGTCGCTGAGCAGGCTCTCCACCCAGTCGTGCACCTGAACCGGGTCTACCCGCACGACGCTCTGCATACCGTCGTCGCTCCAGCCGTCCTCCTGCAGGATCGGGATGGTCGCGAAAGCCACCGATCCGGCGGCCAGCTTCTGCAGCTGTTGGATGAAATCCATGATGTCCCAGCCGTCGGAGAGCACCACCGAACGCTGAACCGCATCCTGCAGCCGATTGAGGGTGGATGGGCTGGACAGTGTCTTGCCCGAGATGACCTCGTGCGCCAGCGAGGCCATCACCGACTGCTGGCGGGTCACTCGATCCAGGTCGCCGCGGGGCAGGTCGTGGCGTTGCCTGACGAAACTCAGCGCCTGCGGACCGTTCAGCTTCTGCCAGCCGGCCGGGAAGTCGGCGCCCGAAAGAGGTTCGTACACCGGATTTTTCAGGCACACGTTCACGCCGCCGAGGGCATCGGTGATGAGCGAGAAGCCGAGCAGCCCGATCTCGGCGTAATGGTCGACGGTCACGCCGGTGAGCTTGGCGACGGTCTTGATCAGCGCTTCCCGCCCGGCCTCGGTCGCCTTGGGTTCGGCCGTGGCGGGGTCCTCGCCCTGCACCTCGACCAGCTGCTTCATCTTGTCGAGCTTTACCTCGCCGAAGACACCGTTGATCTTCATCTTGCCCAGCCCCGGGGCATCGACATAGGAATCGCGGGGGATCGAGATGGCCGTCGCCGAGCGCCCGTTGTTGGGGATGCGGACCAGGATAATGGTGTCGGTGTTGGTCGACACGTCGTCACCGGCGCGCAACGTGGCCAGTTCCTCGGGCGACAGGGGATTGCCGTGCGCGTCGGTGCGGCTGTCCAGGCCGACCAACAGGATGTCGATCGCGCCGTCGTCACCGCCGCCGCCCAGCGCCGCCGAGTTGACGTGGTTGATGCCGTCCTCGAACGAGCGCACGGTGCTCCAGGCCACACCGGTGCACACCACGATGGCGGCAGCAGCGATGACGGCGATGGTCCGGGTCACCTTCACGCGTGCTCTGCCTCCCGGGCCGGTTTCTGCATTGGCTCAGGCTACTGGCGCTACCGCCGAAGTTGCGGGAGCGCGCACCCGGCGTGCCAGCGCGCATCGCGCAGGCCCGGCGCTCAGCAGATCCGCAGGTGCCGGCCATCTGCGCAGGTCCGGTACATTGGCGGGCATGAAGACGCCGCTGCGCAGGGTTCTCGGCCGGTTCGTGATGTTGGTCGTGCTGGTCATCTCGATGGGGGCGGTGTCACCGGTGACGGCGCAGGCTGCGGTGGTAGCGCCGGCCGACGGCTACGGATTCGCCCAGGGCTACACCTGGGCCACCGGCAACCCTGGTGATGCCAGCCGCGAGATCGACGCGGTCGCCAAGACCACGGCCTCCTGGATTCGCGTGCCGGTCGACTGGGGTGTCATCGAGGGCAGCAAGGGCCAGTACAACTGGGGTTACCTCGACAATTTGGTGAACTCGGCCGGCGCGCACAAGCTGCGGGTGCTCGGCATCATCTCCAACACGCCGCTGTGGGCGCGGCTGGAGGGCGCACAGCTGCTGTTCCCGTCGTCACCGCCGCGAAACCCGGCTGATTACGGGGCCTTTGCCGCGGCGGCGGCGAAGCGTTACGCCGGCCGGATCAACGCGTGGGAGATCTGGAACGAGCCGAATCTGCCGCTGTTCATGGGCTTCGCCGACAACAAGGCGGGCCGGTACGCGGACATGCTGAAGTCGGCGTACGGCGCCATCAAGTCGGTGCAGCCGGGGGCCACCGTGATCGCGGCCGGGCTGAGCCCGCTGGACGGGCCGGACTCGCCGCCCGGATTCCTGCAGCAGCTCTACGACGCCGGTGCCGGTGGCTCCTTCGATGCTGCCGCCGCGCACCCCTATGTATTCCCCGGTGGTCTGGCCGCCGACAGCAACCACGGTTGGTCGGATGTGCTGCGCATGCGCGATGTGATGAATGCCCACGGCGACGGTGGCAAGAAGATCTGGCTGACCGAGATGGGCGCGTCGACCAGCGACATCCCCGGTGACGGTGTCAGCCAGCAGGAGCAGGCCAAGCAGATCACCGACGTGCTGGCCGCGGCCGCCGCGGTGGGCTGGACCGGTCCGGCCTTCATCCACGCGGTGCGCGATCTGGACACCGGAAACCGCAATGACCGGGAGGCCAACTACGGCGCGCTGCTGACCTCGGATTGGCAGCCGAAGTTCACGGCCGGAGTGCTTGCCCGTTAGGCGTTTCGGACGCGGTGCCGGTGAGGTGCAGGACACAGCGTGGCACGCCGCTACCCTCTACGACCGTGAGTGACCACCTCTTCATCGTGACGGTGACGTACTCACCGGGCCCGCATCTGGACCGTTTCCTGGCTTCGCTTGCGCATGCCACCGAGCGGCCGGTGACGGTGGTGATGGCCGACAACGGCTCCACCGACGGCAGCCCCGAAGAAGCGGTGCAGCGCTACCCCAATGTGCGGTTGTTCCACACGGGCTCGAATCTGGGGTACGGCACCGCGGTCAACCGCGCGGTGGCCGAGTTCGTCACCGACGGTGACTGGCTGGTGGTGGCCAATCCCGACGTCCAGTGGGGCCCGGACAGCATCGACGAGCTGTTGGCCGCCGCGCAGCGGTGGCCGGCCGCCGGCTCGCTGGGGCCGCTGATCCGGGATCCGGACGGCACGGTGTACCCGTCGGCGCGGCATCAGCCCAGCTTGATCCGCGGCGGTATGCACGCGGTGATCGGCCCGGTGTGGAAGAACAATCCGTGGACGGCCGCCTACCGGCAGGAACGGCTCGCGCCGAGCGAGCGCCCGGTGGGCTGGCTGTCGGGGTCGTGTCTGTTGCTGCGGCGGGCGGCGTTCGACCAGATCGGCGGATTCGACGAGCGCTACTTCATGTATATGGAGGATGTCGACCTGGGGGACCGGCTGACCGCCGCCGGGTGGCAGAACGTCTACGTACCGTCGGCCGAGATCGTGCACGACAAGGGCCACGCGGCCGGCCGTGATCCCGCGAAGAACTTGGCCGCGCATCATCGCAGCACCTACACTTTCCTCGCCGATCGGCATCCCGGCTGGTGGCGGGCACCGTTGCGGTGGACTATTCGGGGGGCCCTGGCTGCCCGGGCTGGACTCGTCGTCGGACATTCCCGGCGCAGACAGGCGAAAGGACGGCTCTAGGCATGGTCGATCCGGCGAAAGTCGATGCCGTCATCCTGGTCGGTGGGCAGGGCACCCGGTTGCGCCCGCTGACCCTGTCGGCGCCCAAGCCGATGTTGCCGACGGCCGGGCTGCCGTTTCTGACCCACATGCTCTCCCGCATCGCCGCGGCCGGGATCGAGCATGTCGTGCTGGGTACGTCGTATAAGGCCGAGGTGTTCGAGGCGGAGTTCGGCGACGGTTCCAAGTTGGGCCTGCACATCGAGTACGTCGTGGAGGAGCAGGCGCTGGGCACCGGGGGCGGTATCGCCAACGTCGCCTCGAAACTGCGGCACGACACCGTGCTGGTCTTCAACGGTGACGTGCTGTCCGGGGCCGACCTGGGGGCGTTGCTGGCCTGCCATGAGGAGCACCAGGCCGATGTCACCTTGCATCTGGTCCGGGTCAGTGATCCCAGGGCGTTCGGCTGTGTGCCCACCGACGCCGCCGGGCGGGTCACCGCCTTCCTGGAGAAGACCGAGGATCCGCCGACCGACCAGATCAATGCGGGCTGCTACGTCTTCCGGCGCGAGCTCATCGACGAGCTGCCCAAGGGTCGGGCCTTGTCGGTGGAGCGTGAGGTGTTTCCCGCGCTGCTGACGCAGGGCCGCAAGGTGTGCGGTTATGTCGACAACTCGTACTGGCGGGATATGGGCACGCCCGATGATTTCGTGCGCGGTTCGGCCGACCTGGTGCGTGGGATCGCACCGTCGCCGGCGCTCAACGGTCAGGCCGGGGAGCGGTTGGTGCACGACGGCGCCGCGGTCGCCCCTGGCGCGCTGCTGATCGGCGGCACCGTGGTGGGTCGCGGTGCCGAGATCGGCGCGGGAGCGCGGCTGGACGGTGCGGTGATCTTCGACGGCGTGCGGGTGGCCGCGGGTGCGGTGATCGAACGGTCCATCATCGGATTCGGCGCCAGGATCGGACCCCGCGCGCTCATCCGCGACGGCGTGATCGGTGACGGCGCCGATATCGGCGCGCGGTGCGAACTGCTGCGCGGCGCCCGGGTGTGGCCCGGGGTGACCATTCCCGACGGCGGGATCCGTTACTCCACCGACGTCTGACGTTGCCGCGCCGCGGCACCGAGTGCGGCCAGGGCCGGGTCACCCTCGGGCAGCGCGTCCAGCGGCCACCACCGCAGATCGAGTGATTCGTCGCTGCGCACGATATCGGCGCCGGCCGGCGCGCGAACGACGAACTGCAGATCCAGATGCCGGGTGGGCAGGCCGAGCGAGCAGGTCAGCGGGTGCACGTGCACGCGTGCCAGCCCGGCATCCAGGCGCAGCCCGACGATCCCGGATTCCTCTGTCGCCTCGCGCAGCGCGGCGGCGGTGATGTCGACGTCCTCGTCCTCGCAGTGCCCACCCAGTTGCAGCCAGCGCCCGATCCGCGGGTGCAGGGTCAGCAGTGCCTGGGTGCCGGAGTCGTCGAGCACCAAGGCCGACGCCGTGATGTGGCCGGGTTCGCAGGCTCGCCGGCAGGCGTCCGGGCGGCCCAGCACGAAGGCCAGCACCGCGTGCCGCAGGGCGTCCTGCTCGGAATCGGGTGCATCCCAGCGGGTCAAGGTGTCGACGACGGAGGCGTGCAGGGTCATCTGATCAGCAGCAGACCGTCGGTGCCCGCCGGCTCCCGCGGCGCGGGCGGTTCGAGTGGATGGCCGATCGCGATGGCGCCCAACGGCTCCCAGTCCTGGGGTAACTCGAGCTCCCGGCGGACGGTGTCGGCGGCGAAGATCGTCGACCCGATCCAGCAGCTGCCCACCTCCCGGGTGGCCAGGGCCACCAGCAGTCCCTGCACCGCGGCGCCGGCGGCCACGGTGAACATGGTGTGTTCGGCGGCCGTGCGGGCCGGGTCCGGATAGCTGTGCGCACCGTCGGGAACCATGAACGGGATGACGACTTCGGGGGCGTCGTAGAGGATCTGGCCCCGGCCCACCCGCCGGGCGACGTCATCGGGGGAGCGCCCGTCACCGCTGAGATCGGATTCCCAGCGCCGCTTCATCGCATCCAGAAGTCTTGTGCGGATGGCCGGTTCGCGCAGCCAGACGAACCGTACGGGACGGGTGTGATGCGGCGCGGGCGCCGTCAGCGCCTCGGCCACTGCCGCCTCGATCAGGGCGGGGTCGACGGGGTCGGGCGCGAATCGGCGGATGGAGCGGCGCAGCAGCTGGGCCTGGCTGCGGCCCAACGCGATTGCCTCGGCGGTACCCAGCCAGAACAGGTCGTCCTCGCCGTTGCGCACCAGGGTGCGGCCGCCGGAGCCGTCGTCGTACAGGGTCAGGCCGCGCACCACGGCCACCGGGACACCGGTGAGCTTGCCCTTCACCAGATCCGCGGCGGCGGCCAGTTCGTCGGCGACCGCGATCTCGGTGACGATCAGTTCGTTGCCGAAACCGTCGTGCGAGCCGCCGTATCCGTGCAGTACTCGCAGACCGGCCGCGCCGATGGCGACATCGGTCTGGCCGTTGCGCCAGGCGCGGCCCATGGTGTCGGTGACCACGACGCCGACCCGGACCCCGAGCCGCTGGGCCAGGCCGTCCCGCACGGCGGCCGCGCTGCGGTCCGGGTCCACCGGCAACAGCGCCAGTTCGGCGGCGTCGACGTTGGAGCCGTCCACGCCGGCCGCGGCCTGGATCAGCCCGAAGGCGTTCTCGGTGATCAACGTGCGGCCCTTGCGAGCGAGCACGCGGACGGCCTCGTCGTCGATGAGTTTGCGGCGCAGCGCGTCCCGTTGCTCGGGGTCCGACGGTGCGGCGACGATCCGCCCCTCGGCCTTGGACAGCACCTTGCTGGTGACCACGACGACATCGTCGTCGCGCAGCCAGTCGGCGGCGGCGGCGATGGCCGCCGCCACGTCGTCGCCGGGCCGGAACTCGCCGAGGCCGTGGACGGGAATGATCTCGATTCCCGCCGAGCTGCCGTGGTCGGTGCCATGGTCGGTGTGCGCCGATGTCACAGTGTCAAGCCTGCCAACCGGATACCGGCGCGCACCATCTCGGCGGTGGCGGCCGGATCGGTCATCAACAGTGGCGCCTGCTGCACCCGCACGCCCTCGATGTCGGCGGTGTCGCCCCGGTCGATCAGCCAGCCGTCCAGGATGCCGGTGCCGCTGCGGGCGCCGAAGTGCGCACCGACACCCTGCGACGAGGATTCGACGCCGATCACCCGCAGGCATTCGTCGGCCATCCCGCGCAACGGCTTTCCGGCCACGATGGGGGAGTACCCGATCACCGGGGCCGCGGTGGAGCGCAGTGCGCCCCGGATGCCGGGGACGGCCAGGATGGTCCCGATGCTCACCACCGGGTTGGACGGCGCCAGCAGCACGACATCGGCGCCGGCGATGGCCTCGAGCACACCCGGTGCGGCGGTGGCCTTGTCGGACCCCACGAAGGCGAAGCTGTGCGTCGCGATCTGCGCGCGGTAGCGCACCCACCACTCCTGGAAGTGGATCGCCCGGCGTTCGCCGTCGGGATCGGTGACCACGACATGCGTTTCGCTGCGGTCATCGGTGACGGGCAGCAGCCGTGCGCCGGGCTGCCACCGGTCGCACAGCGCCTCGGTCACCTGGGACAGCGGATAGCCGGCGCGCAGCATCTGGGTGCGCACCAGATGGGTGGCCAGATCGCGGTCGCCGAGGCCGAACCAGTCCGGCTGCACGCCGTAGGCGGCGAGTTCCTCCTTGGCGTGCCAGGTTTCGTCGCGGTGACCCCAGCCGCGTTCGGGATCGATTCCGCCGCCCAGGGTGTACATGCAGGTGTCCAGGTCCGGGCAAATACGTACGCCGAACATCCAGGCGTCGTCGCCGACGTTGACCACGGCGGTCAGTTCATGCTCGGGCGTCTGACCTTCGGCCGCAGCCGGGCTGTCGTGGCTGGCAAACTGCCCCAGCCCCAACAGATGCTGCACGCCGAGCAGGAACCGGGCGCCACCCACGCCGCCGACCAAAACGGTGACTTTCACGCTTCAGACCCTAGGCCAGCGCGCCGGTGTGGCCGACATCGCGGCGGATGTGGCGAACACGCCGGTGCAGGGACACGCCGGATCTATGTCACGAGATGGTATGAAAATGCCTTCCACCGCTTGACCCTGGCAGCTAACAAGTGTCTAATCACATCAGTGTCATTTCGCGGTTGCAGCCCCGGTTTCGGTGTCGCAGACCAAGATTCGATCACATGTTCGAAGGTGTTCGACAGTGAGCGTATCGGGGATGGCCTTACACCACAATAGTGATGGCGGGAGTGGAGCTCCGTAGGGCTCCAATATGGGGACTATTAATCAGGTGAGGAGGCGGAACATGTCTTTTGAGCAGGTCAATTTCGACCGCGTGCTCCGGTTCGACGACCGGCAGCTCGGTTCAGTGGACAACGAACCGCACACCACTACCGGTTCGGTGCCGTTCGAGGTGACCGGACGCCCGCAATTGAGTTTGGTGCCGGAACGGATGGACTTCGACGCGGTGGCGGCCGACGAAGACGACGATCAGTGGCAGGAGCGCGCCCTGTGTGCGCAGACCGACCCTGAGGCCTTCTTCCCCGAAAAGGGCGGCTCCACTCGCGAGGCCAAGCGCATCTGCCAGGGATGCGAGGTTCGTGATCGCTGCCTGGAGTACGCGCTGGCCAACGATGAGCGATTCGGCATCTGGGGTGGGTTGTCCGAGAGGGAGAGACGCCGCCTCAAGCGCGGCATCATCTGACGCAAGAACGGCTCGGCCTCCCGGCTGAGCCGTTCTGCGTAGGTGGGTCTGTATGGGTGGCTAGTCGTCGTCGATCGATGGGTCGATGACCGACGGTTCGACGCCCAGATAGGTGGCCACCTGAGCCACCAGTACCTCGTGCAGGAGATCCGACAGATCGTCGGTGTCCTTGGCTCGGCGTTCGATCGGCTTGCGGAACAACACAATTCGTGCCCGGGTGGAGTTCCCGCGGACATCGACGCCGGCCGGGATCAGCCGGGCCAGGGCGATCGGACCGTCGGCGACCACCTCCGGCGGCCACTGCACGCTGTCGGGATCCTTGGGCGCGATCCGCGGGATCTCGTCGACCGCGACGTCGAGGGTGGCCACCCGGTCATGCCAGCGCCGCTCGATCGGTTCGTAGGCTTCCAGCACCGCCATGTCGAAACGTTCGGCCCGGCTGCGCCAGCCCGGCACGGTCGGCGGCAGCAGCGGCCCGCGCATATCGCGGCCGCGGCGTGATCCGCGATGGTTGCGCTGCGCCACGCATGAGATGGTAACGGTTGGAGATCGGCGCTCGTCGCACTGCGCGTGTCCGGGTGCCCGCGACGTTTCCGCACGATAATCTTCGCAGCGTGAATGTTCCCCGTCGCTGCTGCCGGCCCGGGTGCCCGCACTACGCCGTGGCGACGCTGACCTTCGTCTATTCGGACTCGACAGCCGTCGTCGGACCCCTGGCGACCGTGTCCGAGCCGCACTCGTGGGATCTGTGCGTCGTCCACGCCGGACGGATCACCGCGCCGCGCGGCTGGGAGTTGGTGCGCCATGCCGGGCCGTTGCCCGCGCACCCCGATGAGGACGATCTGGTCGCGCTCGCCGACGCCGTGCGGGAACGCCACGACGGCCTGCCCTCGATGGTGAACGGCGTGACCGCGGGCTTCTCCGACCCGTCGACAGGTGTTCCCGGGGGCGCGTTGATCGCGCCGCCGATCCGCCGCCCGGAGACCAACGGACGCCGCCGCGGCCACCTCCGGGTGCTGCCCGACCCGCCGGAGACCGGCGCCGAATAGCGCACCGGCGGGACCTGCGGCGGTGGAATACCGGAGCCACTAGGCTGGCTGCCAAGTCACCATTCCCCACCCCGGTCGATCCAGAGAGCGAGGACAGCCATGCCTCGGCCCGCCGCCGCCGTGAATGCTGTGATCAAGGCCTACGACGTACGCGGCCTGGTCGGAGAGCAGATCGACGAGGCGTTCGTGCGCGATGTCGGAGCCGCCTTCGCCCGGCTGGTGCGCGAGGAGCCCGCGACCCAGGTGGTCATCGGGCACGACATGCGCAGCAGCTCACCCGCGTTGTCCGAGGCGTTTGCCGAGGGCGTCACCGCGCAGGGGCTGGACGTGGTGCGGATCGGCCTGGCCTCGACCGACCAGCTGTACTTCGCCTCGGGATTGCTGGACTGCCCGGGTGCGATGTTCACCGCCAGCCACAACCCGGCCGCCTACAACGGCATCAAGCTGTGCCGGGCGGGGGCCAAGCCCGTCGGTCGCGAGACCGGTTTGGCGACGATCGCCCAAGAGGTCATCGACGGTGTGCCGGCGTACGACGGTGCGCCCGGTCGGGTGCAGGACCGTGACGTGCTCGCCGACTACGGCGCCTTCCTGCGTTCGCTGGTCGACCTGACCGATCTGCGCCCGCTGCGGGTGGCGGTCGACGCAGGCAACGGGATGGGTGGGCACACCACGCCCGCGGTACTGGGGGCGATACCCGGACTCACCGTGCTGCCGTTGTACTTCGAACTCGACGGCACCTTCCCCAACCACGAAGCCAACCCGCTGGATCCGGCCAATCTGGTCGATCTGCAGGCGCACGTCATCGCCACCGGGGCCGATATCGGATTGGCCTTCGACGGGGACGCCGACCGTTGTTTCGTCGTCGACGAGAAGGGCATCCCGGTTTCGCCGTCGGCGGTCACCGCGCTGGTGGCCGGCCGGGAATTGGGACGCGAGATCGGGGCCACGATCATCTACAACCTGATCACCTCGCGCGCCGTGCCGGAACTGATCGTCGAGCGCGGTGGCACCGCGGTGCGCTCCCGGGTGGGCCACTCCTATATCAAGGCGCTGATGGCCGACAGCGGCGCCATCTTCGGCGGTGAGCATTCCGCGCATTACTATTTCCGCGACTTCTGGGGTGCCGACTCCGGCATGTTGGCGGCCCTGCACGTACTGGCCGCCCTGGGGGAGCAGCAGCGACCGCTGTCGGAGCTGATGGCCGACTACCACCGCTACGAGGCCTCCGGCGAGATCAACTTCACCGTCGCCGACGCGCCTGTGGTGGTCGACTCGGTGCTCACCGCCTTCGGCACCCGGATCCAGTCCCTCGACCACCTCGACGGGGTGACCGTCGATCTCGGTGACGGTCGGTGGTTCAACCTGCGCAGCTCCAACACCGAGCCGCTGCTGCGGCTCAACGTGGAGGCCCGCACCGGCGAAGAGGTCGACGAGATCGTGCACCAGGTGGGCGAACTCATTGCCGGGGCAAGCGAGTCGGTCCCGTGACCTCACGGGCCGCCACGATCGATCTGGACGACGTCGAGGGCTTGCTCGCCGCCGATCGGGATGGTTTGTTGCGTGCCGCTGCGATGGCCGGGGCCCAGGTGCGGGCGGTGGCGGCCGCCGTCGACGAGGGTGCTCTGGACCCGGTGCGTTCCGATCTGCCGCCCCGCACCCTGATCTGGGTCGCCACCGGCGGTCCGGCCCAGACGGCGGGGTTGTTGCTGTCGGCGGCACTGGGGGCGTCGACATCGGTGCCGATGGTGCCGGCCGCCGAGGTGCCGCCGTGGATCGGCGCACTTGACGTGTTGGTGGTGGCGGGGGCGGACGCCGGCGACCCGGTCCTGGTGGCCGCGGCCGCCACCGGCGTGCGCCGGGGTGCCAGGGTGATCGTCGTCGCGCCGCACGAGGGGCCGCTGCGCGATGTCACCGCCGGTCGTGCGGCACTGTTGCCGCCGCGGTTACCGGTGCCCGAGGAGTTCGGGCTGTGCCGTTACCTGGCCGCCGGTGCGGCGGTCTTCGCCGCTCTCGATGCGGGCATGCGGGTCGATATCGGCGCACTGGCCGACGAGTTGGATGCCGAGGCGTTGCGCAACAGCGCTTCCCGCGAACTGTTCACCAATCCGGCCAAGACGATCGCCGAACAGGTGTCGGGCCGTGACGTGGTGTTCACCGGTGACACGACCGCATCCGTCGCGCTGGCCCAGCATGCCGCCGCGGTGCTGCTGCGGATCGGCCATCAGGTGGCCGCCGCCGCCAATCTTGCCGACGTGTTGGTCGCAGCGGGTGAATTGAACTCCGGGCCAGCCGATTACGAGACGGCCCTGTTCCACGACGAAGAGATCGACGGGCCGCTGCCGGCTCGGGTCCGCGTGGTGGTGCTGACTTCCGACGAACACCGGCCTGCGGTGGTGGCGCGAACCGAGAGCCTGGCCGACATCATGGTGCTCAGCGCCGATGACGTTCCTGACATAGCGACGCCGCGAGCGGCCGGACGCCCCGAACAACAACTGGCCATGCTGGCCGTGCGGCTGGAGATGACGGCCGTATACCTGAGACTGGCACGAGGGTGAGATCGTGAATCTGCTGCACGGCGCGGTGCGCAAGTATGCCTGGGGGTCGCGGACTGCCATCGCCGAATTCACCGGACGGCCAAGTCCCACAGTGCATCCCGAGGCGGAGCTGTGGCTGGGTGCGCACCCGGGGGATCCGGCGCAGTGCGAGACGGCCGACGGTGTGCGCTCGCTGCTGGAGATGATCGACGCCGACCCCGAGGGCCAACTCGGCCAACCGATCAGGGCCAGGTTCGGCACCGCGTTGCCGTTCTTGGCCAAGGTGCTGGCCGCCGACGAGCCACTGTCACTTCAGGCGCACCCGAGCGCCCGGCAGGCCGAGCAGGGCTTCGAACGGGAAGAGCGGCTTGGCATTCCGGTTTCGGCGCCCAACCGGAACTATCGGGATCGCAGCCACAAGCCGGAACTGATCGTCGCGCTGGGGCCGTTCGAGGCGCTCACCGGGTTCCGCTCGGCGGCACGCACCGTCGAGTTCATGCGCGCGCTGGCCCAGGCCAACCCGGCCGCCGACCTGGACCCGTACATCACCCTGCTCAAGGACCAGCCCGACGCCGACGGCCTGCGGGCGCTGTTCACCACCTGGATCACCGCACCGCAGCCCGATCTGGACGTCCTGGTGCCCGCGGTGCTCGACGGGGCGGTCGGTTACCTGCGCTCGGGGGAGACGGATTTCCAGGCCGAGGCCAAGACCTTGCTGGAACTCGGGGAGCGCTATCCAGGAGATGCCGGTGTGCTGGCGGCGATGCTGCTCAACCGGATCACGCTGCAGGCCGGCGAGGCGGTCTACCTGTCGGCCGGGAATCTGCACGCCTATCTGCACGGTGTCGGTTTCGAGGTGATGGCCAACTCCGACAACGTGTTACGCGGCGGTCTCACCCCCAAGCACGTCGATGTGCCGGAGCTGCTGCGGGTACTGGATTTCACGCCGACGGGCGACGCCAAGATCGTCCCGCGTCCCGTCGGGGACGGTCTGGAATGGGTGTATGACACCCCGGCGCCGGAGTTCGCGGTGTCGGTGCTGTCGATCGAGGGCGAGCGCCTCGGTCACGAGGTCGATGCGCCCGCCGAACACGACGGCCCGCAGATCCTGCTGTGCACCCAGGGCTCGGTGGAGGTGTTCGCGAAATCGGAGACGGTGACCTTGGCGCGCGGCGCCGCGGCGTGGGTGGCCGCCGACGACGGCCCCATCCGGCTGCGCGCCGGCGAGGCGTCGAAACTGTTCCGGGTCACCGTCAACTTCTGACCGGAGATTCTTACAGCCCGGTTACCTGCTGAATCGGTCAGGGTGCCGGCCGGCCGCCACCTACCCGAGTGGACGGTTTCGGGCACCCGGTCGGTCGGTAGATCGCCGAACCCATTGTGACTGGCGCCACAAGGGCTCACGGTGGTCGATGCAAGCATTCATCGACCACGGAAGAGCACGCTGATGGCCATTGAGCTGAACCAGATTTGGGACTTCCCGATCAAGGAATTCCATCCGTTCCCCCGCGCGCTGCTCGGTGTCGGCGCGCACGACATCATCGGTGTCGAGGCCAAGAACCTCGGCTTCAAGCGCACCTTGCTGATGACCACCGGCCTGCGCGGCTCGGGCATCATCGAGGAGCTCACCGGCAAGATCGAATACCAGGGCGTCGAGGTGGTGCTCTACGACAAGGTGGAGTCCAACCCCAAGGACTACAACGTCATGGAGGCCGCCGCGCTGTACCAGCAGGAGAAATGCGACAGCATCATCTCCATCGGCGGTGGCTCCAGCCATGACGCCGCCAAGGGGGCCCGCGTGGTCATCGCCCATGACGGCCGCAACATCAACGAGTTCGAGGGCTTCGCCAAGTCCACCAACAAGCAGAACCCGCCGCACATCGCGGTATCCACCACGGCCGGAACGGGTTCGGAGACATCCTGGGCCTACGTCATCACCGACACCTCCGACATGGAGCACCCGCACAAGTGGGTGGGTTTCGACGAGGCGACCATCGTCACCCTGGCGATCGACGACCCGCTGCTGTACTACACCTGCCCGCAGCATTTCACCGCCTACTGCGGATTCGACGTGCTGGCCCACGGCAGCGAGCCGTACGTGTCCCGGTTGGATTTCGCTCCGTCGCTCGGAAACGCCTTGTACTCGGTGGAATTGGTGGCCAAGAACCTCCGTGAGGCCGTGTTCGAACCGCGCAACCTCAAGGCCCGTGAGGGCATGATGAACGCGCAGTACATCGCCGGGCAGGCGTTTAACTCCGGAGGCCTGGGCATCGTGCACTCGATCAGCCATGCCGTCTCGGCGTTCTTCGACAGCCACCACGGACTGAACAACGCCATCGCGTTGCCTCGGGTGTGGGAATACAACCTGCCCTCGCGCTACGAGCGGTACGCGCAGCTGGCCACGGCCATGGGCGTGGACACCAGGAACATGACCACCGTGCAGGCCGCCGACGCCGCGGTCGAAGCCGCCATCCGGCTGGCCCAGGACGTCGGCATCCCGGACAACTTCTCGCAGGTGCGCACCGACTCGTATGCGAAGAACCGGATGAACACCGGGAAATACGCGGGCCGGGGTGATGTGATCAAGGGCGACGACAAGACGGTGCTGGCGATCTCCGAGCACATCCAGGACGACTGGTGCACGCCGGGCAATCCCCGCGAGGTCACCGTCGACTCGATGATTCCCGTTGTGGGACACGCCATCAACGAGTCCTACTAGCCGGTGATGCGGACCCGTTCGGCGGCCGTCGTGGCCGCTGAACGGGCCCGTCGACACAACAGGAGATCGAGATGACCGCTGAGACGGTCCGCAGGCTGGACGACCCCGTCACCTTCGGCAACGCCGCCGACCTTTCCGCCGCACTGCGCGAACAGGACTACATCGCCGACGACGACCTGGCCACGGTCGTGCACCTGGCGACCGCGCTGGACCGGCCGTTGCTGCTGGAGGGACCGGCCGGGGTGGGCAAGACCGAACTGGCCAAGGCTTTGGCCGCGGCCGGTGGCAGACGGTTGATCCGGCTGCAGTGCTACGAGGGCCTGGACGACAACCGCGTGCTCTACGAGTGGGACTACGCCAAGCAGTTGCTGCACGTTCAGCTGCTGCGTGACCGGATCACCGCCGCCACCAACGGTATCGACGATATCGAGGAGGCGTCGCGATACCTGGCCGAGCGCGACTTCGGGCTCTACTCGGAGGCGTTCCTCTCGGTGCGGCCGCTGCTGGAGTCGGTGCTTTCCGAGCAGCCGGTGGTGCTGCTCGTCGACGAAGTCGACCGCACCGAGGAGGCGATGGAAGCCCTGCTGCTCGAGGTACTGGCCGAACGGCAGGTCACCATCCCGGAGATCGGGACCTTCGTCGCGCGCTCGGTGCCGTGGGTGGTGCTGACCTCCAATGACACCAGGGAGCTGTCCGCCGCCCTGAAACGTCGCTGCCTGCACTATCACCTGGATTTCCCCACCCCGCAACGGGAACGGGCGATCGTCGGGGTGCGTGCCCCGCACGTCGAGCCGGCGGTGGTGGCCGGTGTGGTGGAGCTGGCGCGCACCCTGCGCGAGTTGCCGCTGCGCAAGAGCCCGTCGATCTCCGAGGTGATCGACGCGGCCCGGGCGGCGGCCATCCTGGGCGCCACCGATGACGGCGTGCTGCTGTCGGCGCTGGTGAAGTTCAGCAGTGACCGCGATATCGCTTTGCGGCACTTGACGTCTGCACCCGATGATCCGGAACCGGCCGGACCGGCAGAGCGGGTGACAGTGGCCTCGCGGCCGGCGAACACCACCACCGCGGCCTTCCGCGGGCGGGGCGGCCGGCGATGACACCGTCGCAGCTGCTGGACGCCGTCGCCGCGGCGTTCGGTCAGCTACTGCGCCGAGCCGGGGTGGCCACCTCACCGGCCGAGGTGATCGAGGTGCGCCGGGTGCTGGGCCTGCTCGGCGCAGCCGACCCGGTGGCGCTGCGGGCGGCGCTGCGTGCCACCTGCGCGAAATACGGTCGCGAGCAACGAGGTTTCGACCGTGCGTTCGACGCCATGTTCGGCGCGGTGTCGCAGGAACACCAGGAACGTGAGGCGGGCCCGAGCCGTGCGCACACCGGCTCGGGCCTGCCCGACCACCTCGACATCGACGAGGATGCCGAGGTGGGCCGGTACGCCGAGTACAACGAGCGGGCCGCCGAGGTGGGGGAGCACTTCGACACGCCGGAGGCCGACCAGGGTTTCAACCCGCACAAGGACGACGACGACTACAGCGTGACGGGGGCCGACGACCAACTGACCGTGTCGGCGGAAGCCGATGAGGGCAGGCGCGGCATGCGCTACACCGTGGAAGTGGATCGGGCCGCTGCGGCGATGGCCGGTGACCTCGCGGACTCGGTCGCCCCGGTGGTGGCCGGGTCCCTGAGCTTCGACGATCCGGATGCCATCCTGGCCTGGCTGGACGCCTACGACCCGAGCCGCACCTACGGCGGCGAGGCCGGTGAGCCGTTGACGGCCGAACAGTTGAGCCAGCTGACCCAGGCCGTCGAGGGGTTCGTCGCGGCGCTGGCCGAGCGCAGCGGGCTCACCGCCGCCGCGGATACGCCGGACACGGCCGCCGACACCGGGGTGGCCGCCGATATCGACCTGGCCTGCCATGAGGTGTTGCGCCGGATGCGGGGGGCGCCGCGTCCACGCCCGCGCGAACATGGCAGGGGCCGGCTGGACATGCGCCGCACCAGCCGGGCCGCGCTGCGTACCGACGGGGTGCCGTTCCATCTGGTCACGCGCACGCCGCTACCGGACCGGATCAGGCTGCTGGTCATCGCCGACGTGTCGCTGTCGGTGCGTCCGGTGACGGCGTTCACCCTGCGGCTGGCCCAGGCCCTGCACCGCCGGGCCCACCGCTGCCGGGTGATGGCCTTCGTCGACCGGCCCGTCGATGTCACCGAGATCCTGCTGCGCGCCGGAGGCGACGACGCGCTGGCCGCCGTGCTGGCCGAGGGCCAGCTGGACCTCCATGCCAGCAGCGATTACGGGCAGGTGTTCGGGGAGATGCTGCGCGGTCAGGCCGATGCGCTGGACTCCCGCACCGCGGTGCTGATCGTCGGCGACGGCCGCAGCGGCGGGTTACCGCCCGGCGTGGAGCGGCTGCGGGCGCTGCGCCGGCGGGTGCACCGGCTGGCCTGGGTCACTCCCGAACCGCACCGCTACTGGCGGCAGGCCACCTGCGCGATGCCGGACTACGCCCAGGTGTGCGACAAGGTGGTGGTGGCCGGTGACGCCGACGCGCTGTTGGCGCGCGCCGGCGAACTGGCGCACGCGCTGTCTTAATCCCCGTCGCTTCGCTCGCCCCGGCGTCCTTGATCCCCGTCGCTTCGCTCGCCCCGGCGTCCTTGATCCCCGTCGCTTCGCTCGCCCCGGCGTCCTTGATCCCATCCACCTACCCGATCGGGTAGGTGCCGCCCTGTCCACCTGCACGTTGGTCATCCTCAGTCGCCGACGTAGGGTGGGTGTGTTACGTGGATCACATAGCAGGGAGCCGGCGAGGTGATAGCGCAAACGCGGGGGGCACCGCCGAGGGCGGGCGCAGCGACGGGTGTTGCGCTCTCGGTGCCGACGGCCCGGGGCGACGGAATGCCGAGCCGACTGCTGAAGTTCCATGCGCCGGAGATCGTGTTCGGGCTGGACTCGATGGCCGAGGCCGCCCACGCCGCCCTGCGCCTCGGCGGGCTGCGGCCGCTGCTGGTCACCGATCCGGGGCTCATCGAAGCGGGCTGGGTCGACGAGCTGGTCCGGCATCTGCGGGACCAGGGTGTGGCGGTCAAGGTGTGGAGTGCGCTGACACCCAACCCGAAGGACCACGAGATCACCGCGGGCCACCAGTTCTATCGATCGCACGGGTGCGATGTGCTGATCGCCCTCGGTGGCGGTTCGGTGATCGACGCGGCCAAGGGCATCGCCATCCTGTCGGCCAACGGCGGCGACATCCTGGACTATGCGGGCGTCGACAAGGCGACCATGCCGATACCGCCGCTGGTGGTGTTGCCGTCGACCTCGGGCACCGGGGCTGACGTGTCGCAGTTCTGCATCGTCACCGACACCACCCGCAACACCAAGATCACCATCCTGGGCCGGTCCCTGGTTCCCGATATCACCGTCATCGATCCTCGGCTGCTCACCACCATGCCCGAATGGCTCAATGCCGCAACCGGTTTGGATGCGCTCACGCACGGTATCGAGGCCTTCGTATCCCTCGGGCACAACCAGCTCACCGATCACCACGCCTTGCGGTCGGTGGTGATGGTGACCGAGAACCTGGTCACCACCATCGAACGGCCGCAGGACATGTCGGCCCGGGTATTGATGGCGCAGGCGGCGCTGGAGGCCGGTTTGGCGTTCACCAACGCCATTCTGGGGGCCGCGCACGCGATGAGCCATCAGGTCGGCGGGCTGCTCGACCTTCCCCACGGCGTCATCAACGGCGTGCTGCTGCCGCATGTGGTGCGGTTCAACGCCGAAGCCGACCCGGCGCCGTTTGCCGCCATCGCCGCGTGCCTCGGTATCGCCGACCAGCGGGCGCCGCAGTTGGAATCGGCACTGGCGCTGGCCGACCGGCTGCAGGATCTGGCGCGGCAGGTGGGGGTGCCCCGCGGGCTGGGCGAACTCGGGGTGCGCGAGGAGGACGTGCCGGTGTTGGCGCACAATGCCATGGCCGACGCATGTATCACCACCAATCCGCGAGCCGCCGACGAGGCACAGTTGCGGGCACTGTTCCGGGCCGCGTTGTGAGTTCCGGTTCGCTGCGGCGCCCGGCACCGGACCTGGAGCGGCTCACCGGGGTGCGCTCCGGCAAGGGCACGTTCTATCCGGAGTTCCGAGTGGCGGCACTGCGGACGGAACGGGTCATCGCCGCGCTGGATGCCATCTCGCGCGCACTGGTGCAGACGGTCAACGGGCCGGAGAACCTGGTGCGGGCCGTGGCCGAGGCGGCCCGCACCCATCTCGGCGCCCAGTGGGTGCTCATCGCGCTCGCCGACGGCGCACTGCCGGAGGCTCGCCCGCGCCACCTCATCCTGGATGCCGACGGATACGCCTACTCGTTCGAAGGGCTGTCCGGCGCAAAACATCCCGTCCCGCACCTGCCCGACGCCGTGCTCAATCGGCTCAACGACATCCTGCGCGGCCAGCTCGCCCAGTTCCGGTTGCCGGTCATCGAACCGCACCACGCGCACGTGCCGATCGAGCTCGACGGCGGGGTGATCGGCGCGTTCGCGGCCTGGACGCCGAGCGACCGCATGCTGGACGGCACCGACGAGACCGTCATGCGGATCCTGTCCAGCCAGACCGCCGTGGCGTTGCACAACTGCGAGCTGTTCCAGCGCGCCCAGACGCTGTTGGCGCAGTCCGAGGCGCGTAATGCCGAGCTGCTGGCCACCCAGCGGGAACTCGGTGCGGCCCAGCAGCATCAAGTCCTCGATTCGGAGCGACACCGGATCGCCCGCGAACTACACGACAGCGTCGCCCAGACGGTGCTGTCGGCCGGCATGCAGATCGAGGTGTGCCGCAGCGAGATACACGCCCGCGCCGGTAATCTGGCCGGATCCTCCGACCTCCTGGACCGGCTGCACACGGCCAAGACACTCACCCGGTCGGCCACCGAGCAGCTGCGCTCGGCCATCTACACCCTCAACCAGCCCGGCGACGCCGGCCGGTCTACGCTGCCCGAACTGATGGAGCAGCTGGCCACCGTGCACATGCCCGAGGATCTGCGGGTCTGCCTGAAAGTGGAAGGCGCCGTGGCCGAGTTGCCCGGTGACGTCGAGCATGCGCTGCTGCGGGTGGCGGGCGAGGCGCTGTTCAACACCGCCATGCACGGCAACGCGACCCGGGCGATCGTGCGGTTGCGGTACCGGCCGGCCGCGGTGACCCTGTCGGTCGCCGACGACGGTACCGGCGACCCGGACAAGCTGCGCCTGATGTTGCGGATGGCCGAGGCCACCGACGTCGACGGACATCACCGCGGCCTGGCCAACATGCTGGCCCGCTGCCGTGAACACGGGGGCACCTTCGCGGTGCAGCGCTCCCGCATCGGCGGGGTCCGCGTCGTTGCAACCATACCCAGGAAGGGGTTCCCCTCATGACGGTGCACACCCAGACCAAGGCCATCCGGCTGGCGCTCGTCGATGACCATCCGATTCTGCGGCAGGGGCTGAGGTCGGTATTGGAACGCGAGGACGACCTGGTGGTGGTCGGTGAGGCATCCAGCGAGAACGAGGCGGCGGCGATGGTCGCGGCGGTACGTCCCGACGTCGTGCTGCTCGACCTGAAACTGTCGGCCGGGTCCGACTTCGAGGGATTGTCCTTGTGCGCCACGCTGTCCGCCGCGCATCCGCAGATCGGTCTGCTGGTGCTCACCACGTTCCTCGACGAGGGCCTGGTGGTGCGGGCCGTGCACGCCGGCGCCCGCGGTTACGTCGTCAAGGACGTCGACACCACCGAACTGGTCCGCGCCATCCGGGCGATCTCGGCGGGGGAGAGCGCGTTCGACTCGCGCAGCGCCGCGGCGGTGGTGCGCTCGCTGAACGGCCGCACCGAACCCCGCGAGCAGCTCACCGACCGGGAGATCGAAGTGCTGCGCTTGCTCGCAACGGGCCTGTCCAACAACAAAATCGGTGAGAAGCTGTTCGTCTCGGCGACCACCGCGAAGTTCCACGTCAGCAACATCATGCGCAAGCTGCAGGTCAGCCGTCGGGCCGAGGCGGTGTACGCGGCCAGCAAGCGGGGCCTGATCTAGCCGGCGAGGATCTGCTCGCGCAGGATGTCGGCGTGCCCGCAATGCTGGGCCAGCTCGCGCAGCACCTGCAGGTACACCCAGCGCAGGGTGCGCGGGCCCGCGGCGTGGCCGCTTGCGACGGTATCCAGGGACAGCCCGGCCGCGATGGTTCGTGCTGTCGCACAGGCCTTTTGATGCGCCGCCAGGACCGTGGCGATGGTGTCCTCGTCGTCGAGCTCGAAGGACTCGTCTACGCTTTGTGCCCCGAATGCGCTGCGGTCGGTACCGCCGACACAGTGTTCGAACCACACCCGCTGCATCCAGGTCACGTGCGTGAGCAGGCCCAGCAAGGTGGTGGCCGACGGGACGAGCCGCCGGCGCGCCTGTTCCTCGGTCAGGCCGTCCAGCGTCCGTTCGATCGCCGCCCGGTAGTCCTCGATGAAAGCCTCCAGCTGAACACGTTCCGGTTCCAGGGTGACCTCGAAGGCGCTCATCGAGACCTGCTCGGCCATATCGCCATCCGTTTCAGCAGCCCGTCGCGCAACCCCACGGTGTGGAAGGTGACGGCGCAGATGTGGGCGGTGAACGCGGCGAACAACAGGTAGGCGAGCACGGTGTGGGTGGTGCGCAGCGCCGCGTACAACGCGATTCCGTGCGGTGCAATGCCCGGCAGGTGCAGCCCGGCGAACAGCGTGACGGGCGAATCCGCGGCAGACAGCATGGCCCAGCCGACCAGCGGTTGGGCCAGCAACAGCGCGTAGAGCAGATACTCCGAATACGTCGCCATCTTGCGTTCGGCCTTACCCATGGTCGCCAGGAACGGCGGCGGCCGGTGCGTGAGCCGATTGATCAGGCGGACCACCGCGAACACCAGGATCAGGATCCCGAGCGGCCGGTGGATCGCCAAGAGCAGCGGGTAGTACGTGAGGGCGGCGACCATGGTGACGCCGAGGAAGAACTGGCCGATCACCATGACCGCCATCGACCAGTGCAGCAGCCGGGATAGCAGAGTGAATCTCACCTGGGTGTCAGTGCTCACCGCGGACCACCTGTTCGACGTTGACTTCGCTGGGCGACTTGGGTTCTCGGGCCCGACGGTTGAACGACTGGGCGTACACCGCCGAGCGTGCCCTGGGCAGCGGATCATCGGATGCGGCCAGCCCGTCGGGCAGCACCAGCGGATCGAAATTGATGTCCCTGGCATTTCCGGGGGCCTCGGTGGCCAGCCGGTCGATGGTGAGCACACCCGCCTCCACCGTCGGGCGGTCGGCGGGCCACCCGAGGGTGGCGTCATGGGTGGGATCACCGGGCTGGCCCAACGTCAGGACCAGCCGCCAGGAGACCGGGCCGCGCTGCACCTGCTCGATGAGGGCATCGAACAGGGAATCGTCGCCCTGCGCTTGGGTGGTTGCTTGTTGCACCGGGATCAGGGACCACCGGACGGGGGTGGTGTGTCCGTTCTCGGCGGTGGCCAGGAATGCGTTCAGTCCCCAGAACGTGCTGTCGGCGAAACCGGCACTCGGTGGCGCGGTCTTGATCACCTTCATGGCCGCCGCGGTCTCCGGATGGGCGGCCAGGAACGCCGACATCGCCGCGGGATCGGGTTTGCCGGTCTTGGGATCCGGCTTGGACGCCAGCATCCGGTCGTAGAAACCTTGCGGGGTGCTGTCCGGGAACACCGGGATGTTGACCATCGCGGTACGCCACTGCTGGCCGTCCGAGGTCTGGAACAGCACCCCCAACCCGCGCACGGTGGCGGGCTGGTCCTTCTGGTCGGGCAGGGTGCCCGACAGCGAGAAGCGGGCCATCACCGGTACGGTGCCGCGGCCGAAGACGGACGCCTTCGAGACTTCCGTTGCCGCACCGGTGCTGGTGAAGGTGCCGGTGGCGGCGACCCCCTTGGCGTGGTTGCGGCGGAAGCCGTCGTGGCGGCCGTAGAGCTGCTCGAACCGGTCGGTCAACCGCGCAGCCGTCAGCCGGGGCGGGCCCAGCCAGTCCGAGGCGACCGCAACCCCGCCGGCGCCGACCGCCACCACACCCGTGACGGCGGCCAGCCCGACCAGGGCGTCACGACGATTGAGGCCGAAGCCCCGTTGGTTGTCCTGGGTCATGCTGTCCAGCTTGCCTTCTCCTTGGGTACTCGTCTTCCGATGTGCTCAGAAAGGTAGGTCGAGCCGGCCGTTGGTGGTGTCCAGCTCGTCATGGTTGGAGCCGTGCAGACCGAGGACATAGGGCACCTGGGGGTTGGTTCCGTAGGGCACCAGCGGGTCGGTGTCGGCGGCGGCGACGGGTGCCAGGGCAATGGCAATGCCGGCCCCGGCGCCCAACACGCAGGCCAGGGTGCGGGTGGTGGTGGTGATGAGCGCGGAAATGTTCATGCCTCGACCTTGCCGAGCGTTGGCGATGATCGGATGGTCGAATTCTGAAGATTTGATGTAGGTCCTGGCCGGTGGCACCGGCCGGGGCATCATGGAGAAATGCCGGATACTGCGGGCGTGCCGACGCTGCGCGCCTTGATCGTCGACGACGAGGTGCCGTTGACGACGGTGGTGGCCAGTTACCTCGTCAAGAACGGGTTCGAGGTGCACACCGCGCACGACGGGCCCGCCGGGCTGGCGCAGGCTCGCACCGTGGACCCCGACGTGGTGGTGCTCGACGTCGGGCTCCCTGGGATGGACGGCTTCGAGGTGTGTCGCCAGCTGCGGATGTTCTCGGATGCCTATCTGGTGATGCTCACCGCCAGGGACACCGAGGTGGACACGGTGGTCGGGCTGTCGGTCGGTGCCGACGACTACGTGACCAAGCCGTTCAGTCCGCGCGAATTGGTGGCCCGAATCCACGCGATGCTGCGTCGACCGCGCCGCGACACCCGCGAACCCGGTGCCGGTGCCCCACATCCGCCGCGGTCGATCGGCGCGTTGCGGGTTGACGTCGGATCCCGTGAGGTGCACCTGGGGGAGCAGGAAATCCCGCTGACCAGAACCGAATTCGATATCCTCGTCGCGCTGTCGGCGCGGCCCGGCCAGGTGCTGGGACGCCGGCAGCTGATCGAGGCCGTATGGGGGGACAACTGGGTGGGCAACGACAACATCGTCGACGTGCATATCGGGCATCTGCGCCGCAAGCTCGGTGATGATCCCGCGCAGCCTCGTTACGTCACCACCGTGCGCGGCGTCGGCTACCGCATGGGCCGAGGGTAGTGGTGGCCGGCGCCGACGCGCGGTTCGGCATCCGCACCCGGTTGCTCGCGGCCAACTCCGTTGTCGTCGTGGCCAGTATCGCCACCACCATCGTGGTCGCGATGCTGGTGGGCCCACCGATGTTCCAGCGGCTGATGGACGCCGCCGTGCAGCCCGGCAATGCGACCGACCATCCCTATCAGCGGGCGTTCGCGCGCGCGACGACGATGTCGGTGGGCACCGCGCTCGCGGTGTCGGCGGTGACTGCACTGGTGCTCAGCTGGTATCTGAGTCGACGGGTGTACCGATCGGCCTCCGAACTGGCCAGCGCGGCAACGGCAATCGCCGACGGGCGTTACGACGTCCGGGTGTCACCCACCGGGCTGGGCAAGGAGTTCGACGAGATCGCCGCGGCGTTCACCTCGATGGCGCAGCGCCTCGGCGACGTCGACCGGAGCCGGCGGCAGATGCTGGCGGACCTGGCGCACGAGATCCGCACCCCGGTGGCGGTCCTGGAAGCCTATTTCGAGGCGTTGGAGGACGGCGTACAGACTCTGGACGCGGAGACGATCGGCGTGTTGCGGGATCAGACCCGCCGACTCACCCGGTTCAGCGCCGATGTCGGCGCGCTGTTCAGCGCTGAGCAGCGTTCGGATGCGATCGATGTGCGCCCGGTCGAGGTCGGTGAGTTGATCACGAACGCGGTGGCCTCGTTCGAACCGCAGTACCGCGCCAAAGGTGTTGACTTGGCCCACGACATCGACCCCGGTCTGCCGGCGGCGGTGGGGGACCCGGAACGCATCGGGCAGGTACTGACCAACCTGCTCAACAATGCCCTTCGGCACACCCACGGTGGGGACCGGGTCAGGATCGGTGCGCGGTTGGCCGGTGCTGCCGTCGAGATCTCGGTGTGCGACAACGGGGATGGCATCCCGCCCGAACACCTCGGCCGGGTGTTCGAACGCTTCTATCGTGTGGACACCGCGCGCGACCGTGGGCACGGCGGTGCCGGTATCGGCCTGGCGATCGCGAAGGCGTTCGTCGAGGCCCACGGCGGCCGGATCGTCGCCGCCAGCACCGGGACCGGGCATGGGAGCACCTTCACGTTCACGATCCCGGTGCGCTAGCCGCTACCGCCGGTCGAGCACCAGCCAGCCGCCGTGGTGTTCGAACACGGTCACGTGCATGGATGGGTCTGCGGCACAGAGCCATTCACCGAGTGTTCGCAATGTGGCGATATCGAATCGGCGGATATGGCCATAGCAGGCTTGCGGCTGCTCCTCGAACGGTACCGCGACCACCACCCGGTGCCGGGCCAACCGCACGGCTTCGGCGAGCACCCGGTCACCGGCCGGCTCATCCAGATGCTCGAGCAGGTGCACAGCGGTGACGGTGTCGGCCGTACGGTCGGGTAGGGGGATCCGGCCGGCGTCGCAGCGTAGGGTGCGCACCGGGCGCCGCAGCCGTCGGCTCACCGCGTCCAGCAGATCCATCGTCGGCCCGCTCAGGTCGGTGGCCAGCACGTCGAAACCGCTGCGCTGCATGCGCAGTGGGAAGAAGCCGAAGCAGGACCCCAGGTCGATCAACCGGGGCCCGGCGACCAGCTGGGCGGCCCGTTCGTGGATGGGGGCGAACGCCGCGCTGCCGTCCTCCAGCGCCGCAATGGAGTTGCGGTAGAACCGCAACCACGCCGCCATGCCGCCGTCGACCGTCGACCGCACCACTCCGGTGAACACCTGCTCGAACTCCGGGCGGCCGCGCAGCCACGCCCCCAGCTGCGCGGTCAGCAGCACCGCGAGTTCGTCGTTCAGCTCGTCAGGTGTGAGGTCGTGCTGGACCGTCAGCACGGCACCGTCGCGAGAGGCGGTGAACCGGGCGCCGCTCCGGTCGTCGTGCGGAGGGCGCCGCAGGACCCGCACCCCGTCACCGTGCCACACGCCGACGGCCGTCGGCGCAAGGGGATCGACCTCGGCGGGATCCAGGAGAGCAACGGTCATGGTGGACAACGGTATTGGCGGCACAGGTGAATCCGCCCGCACCAACTGGGTGCGATCTGCACCTGACCGGGTGGGTGGCCAACTGCCCGTCCGGCCAGTGTTGCCTGACATCGGTGTGACTTAGCGTGAGTGGTGTCCATCACAGTCCTGGAGGAACCGATGCCCACTCATGACGCCACCGAGAACACCGCGACGACAACGCCGCTGGTCGAGGAGACCCTCGTCGAGGAGGTCCTCATCGACGGCATGTGCGGGGTGTACTGACATGCCGTTCGATCCGAACGGCGCCTGGCGACTGCACCCGCAGGTCGCCGTTCGGCCCGAGCCGTTCGGCGCGCTGCTGTACCACTTCGGCACCCGCAAGCTGTCCTTCCTGAAGAACACCACGGTGGTCGAGGTTGTGCAGTCACTGCCTCGGCATCCCAGTGCCGCGGCCGCCCTGGAAGCGGCGGGGGTGCGGGACAGCGAGCCTTACACCAAAGCCCTTGCCGCGCTAGCGCACTCCCAGATGCTGGTGCGGTCATGACGACGATTTCGCCGGCGGTCACCCTCAGTGACCAGTTCGAGCTGGGCTTGGACGCCCCGATCTGCCTGACCTGGGAGCTGACCTACGCGTGCAACCTGTCCTGCGTGCACTGCCTGTCGGCGTCGGGTAAGCGCGACCCGCGTGAGCTGAGCACACGGCAGTGCAAGGACATCATCGACGAGCTGGAACGCATGCAGGTGTTCTACGTGAACATCGGTGGCGGTGAGCCGACGGTGCGCTCGGATTTCTGGGAGCTGGTGGACTACGCCACCGAACACCATGTGGGCGTGAAGTTCTCGACCAACGGGGTACGCATCACGCCCGCCGTCGCCGCCAAGCTGGCCGCCAGTGATTACGTCGACGTGCAGATCTCGCTGGACGGCGCCACCGCCGAGATCAACGATGCGGTGCGCGGCCCCGGATCGTTCGACATGGCGGTGCGGGCCTTGACGAACCTCCAGGATGCGGGCTTCAAGGATGCCAAGATTTCCGTCGTCGTCACCCGGCACAATGTGGAGCAGCTCGATGAGTTCAAGGCGCTGGCGGATCGTTTCGGAGCGACGTTGCGGATCACCCGGCTGCGGCCCTCGGGTCGCGGCGCCGATGTCTGGGACGAGTTGCACCCCACCCCGGCGCAACAGCGCCGGCTCTACGACTGGCTGGTCGCCCGCGGTGACGGTGTTCTTACCGGGGATTCGTTTTTCCATCTGTCGGCGTACGGCAGCGCCCTGCCCGGGCTGAACCTGTGTGGTGCCGGCCGGGTGGTGTGCCTGATCGATCCGGTCGGCGATGTGTATGCCTGCCCGTTCGCCATCCACGAGAAGTTCCTGGCCGGAAACGTATTGACCAGCAACGGGTTCCAGGACGTCTGGCGGAACGCGCCACTGTTTGCCGAACTGCGTAACCCGACCACCGGCGGCGCGTGCGCATCCTGTGCGCACTTCGACAGCTGCCGCGGCGGCTGCATGGCCGCCAAGTTCTTCACCGGCCTGCCGATGGACGGCCCGGATCCCGAATGTGTGCAGGGCTACGGCGAATCGGCGCTGAGTGCCGAGCGGTCCATCCCGCGCCCGGCCGTCGACCATTCCCGCTCGCTGCCGCTGACGGTGCTCAAAAAGCCCAGGCGGGTGTGCGATGTCAACCCCGTCAGTGAATTGTTGTAAGGAGCGAAACGATGGCATGGTTCGAGACCGTGGCCGAGGCGCAACGCCGCGCCGCGAAACGGCTGCCGAAGAGTGTGTACAGCGCGCTGTTGGCCGGATCGGAGAAGGGCAGCACCGTCGCCGACAACACCGCGGCGTTCGGCGAGCTCGGCTTCGCACCGCACGTTGCTGGTCTGTCCAGCAAGCGTGATCTCGCCACAACCGTGATGGGTCAGTCG
Organism: Mycolicibacterium chengduense; assembly: GCF_033741155.1. Taxonomy (NCBI): domain Bacteria; kingdom Bacillati; phylum Actinomycetota; class Actinomycetes; order Mycobacteriales; family Mycobacteriaceae; genus Mycobacterium; species Mycolicibacterium chengduense. Next base: position 199,204 of record NZ_JAWQNH010000005.1, read on the forward strand.
ATTTCGTTGCCGGTGTTCATCTCGCCGACCGGGGTGCAGGCCGTGCACCCCGACGGCGAGGTGGCGGTTGCCCGCGCTGCCGCGGCTCGGGGGACCGCGATGAGCCTGTCGTCGTTCGCCAGCAAGGCCATCGAAGAGGTGACCGCGGCCAACCCGCAGACCTTTTTCCAGATGTACTGGACCGGGACCCGCGACCAGCTGGAGGCCCGGATGGAACGGGCACGGGCGGCCGGCGCCGTCGGCTTGATCCTCACCACCGACTGGTCCTTCTCGCACGGGCGCGACTGGGGTAGCCCCAAGATTCCGGAACGCATGGACCTCAAGGCCATGGCCCGGTTCGCGCCGGAAGGGTTGCGGCGGCCGCGCTGGCTGCTCGACTTCGCCCGCACCGGCCGGGTGCCGGATCTGACCGCACCCAATCTCGCCGAACCCGGAACTCCGGCGCCCACCTTCTTCGGCGCCTACGGCGAGTGGATGCAGACGCCGCTACCTACCTGGGCGGATATCGCCTGGCTGCGGGAGCGCTGGGGTGGCCCGTTCATGCTCAAGGGCGTCATGCGCGTCGACGATGCCAAGCGGGCCGTCGATGCGGGTGTCACCGCCATCTCGGTGTCCAATCACGGCGGCAACAACCTGGACGGCACGCCCGCCTCGATCAGGGCGCTGCCCGCCATCGCGTCGGCCGTCGGCTCCGATATCGACGTCGTGCTGGACGGCGGCATCCGGCGCGGCAGCGACGTGGTGAAGGCGGTGGCCCTCGGTGCGCGTGCCGTGATGCTCGGCCGGGCCTACCTGTGGGGCTTGGCCGCCGGTGGTCAGGAGGGTGTGGAGAACGTGCTGGACATCCTGCGCGGCGGTATCGATTCGGCCTTGCTGGGGCTCGGTTTGGCCTCGGTGCAGGATCTCCGGCCGTCCGACCTGGTCATTCCGGACGGCTTCGCCCGCGACTTGGGAGCCTGACCGGTCGTTTTACAAAAGACGGTTGTTTGTCTAGACGCCGGACAAATGGCGGTCTATAGTCAACTTCAATGGTGATGCCACTCACAGGAGGAGTTGACTGACGATGACGTCGCAAACCGATCTTCAAACCCAGCCGGTGCCGGCTGCCGACTGGCGGGACCGCAAGCGTTACCTCTGGCTGCTGGGCCTGATCGCGCCAACGGCCCTGTTCGTGATGCTGCCGGTGGTGTGGGCGTTCAACCACGCCGGCTGGTCGGCCGCGGCCCAGGCCCCGTTCTGGATCGGGCCGCTGCTGGTGTACGTGCTGCTGCCCATCCTGGACCGGTTCTTCGGGCCGGATGGCCAGAACCCGCCCGATGAGGTGATGGAGCGGCTGGAGAACGACAAGTACTACCGCTACTGCACCTACATCTACATCCCGTTCCAGTACGCCAGCGTCATCATGGGTGCCTACCTGTTCACCGCATCCGACCTGAGTTGGCTCGGGTTCGACGGCGGGCTGGGCTGGCCGGCCAAGATCGGCCTGGCCCTCTCGGTCGGGGTGCTCGGCGGTGTCGGTATCAACACCGCCCACGAGATGGGGCACAAGAAGGATGCGCTGGAACGCTGGTTGTCCAAGATCACCCTGGCCCAGACCTGCTACGGCCACTTCTACATCGAGCACAACCGCGGGCACCACGTCCGCGTCGCCACCCCGGAGGATCCCGCGTCGGCGCGCTTCGGCGAGACGTTCTGGGAGTTCCTGCCGCGCAGCGTATGGGGCAGCCTGAAGTCGTCCTGGGAGCTGGAGGCCAAGCGGCTGGAGCGGGCCGGAAAGTCGAAGTGGCGCCCGTCCAACGACGTGTTGAATGCCTGGGCGATGTCGGTGGTGTTCTACGGCGCCCTGCTCGCGATCTTCGGTCTCGGTCTGATCCCGTACATCCTGATCTCGGCGATCTACGGTTTCGCCCTGCTGGAAACCGTCAACTACCTGGAGCATTACGGGCTGCTGCGGCAGAAGCTGGAGTCCGGCCGGTACGAGCGGTGCGCGCCGGTGCACAGCTGGAACTCCGATCACATCGTCACCAACTTGTTCCTCTACCACCTGCAGCGGCACAGTGATCATCACGCCAACCCGACGCGGCGCTACCAAACCCTGCGCAGCATGGACGGTGCGCCCAACCTGCCCAGCGGATATGCCTCGATGATCGGGCTGACCTACTTCCCGCCGCTGTGGCGCAAGGTGATGGACCACCGGGTGCTGGCCCACTATGACGGCGATATCACCCGCGCCAACATCCATCCGCGGATGCGGGACAAGGTGCTGGCCAAGTACGGGGCTGGCGATGAGCGCTCGCGCGAAGAGCGGAGGGCTTGAGCGTGAGCGCCTTCAAGTGTCCCGGCTGCGACTATGTCTACGACGAAGCCAAAGGTGCTCCGCGCGAAGGCTTTCCGGCCGGAACGGCATGGGGCGCGGTGCCCGACGACTGGACCTGCCCGGACTGCGCGGTGCGCGAGAAGGTCGACTTCGAAGAGATCGGTGCGAAAGCATGAGTGACTACAAGCTCTACGTCTGCGTGCAGTGCGGATTCGAGTACGACGAGGCCAAGGGCTGGCCCGAGGACGGCATCGCCCCCGGCACCCGGTGGGACGATATCCCCGACGATTGGAGCTGCCCGGACTGCGGCGCGGCGAAATCGGACTTCGACATGGTTGAGGTGGCCCGGTAACCGGGGCGAGCGAAGCGACGGGGAAGTGACCGGGGCGAGCGAAGCGACGGGGAAATGACCGGGGCGAGCGAAGCGACGGGGAAATGACTTGACCGCCGATTGGGTGGGGTTAGGCGATAACCTCGGCCCTATGAACACCTCGATGCCTCGACGCACGGTGCCGCGCGTGCCGTACGCCGAGGCATCGCGGGTGCTGCTGCGGGACTCGATCCTGGACGGCATGCGCGAGCTGCTGCTGGTGCGGGACTGGTCCTCGATCACCCTCACCGATGTGGCGCGGGCCGCCGGGATCAGCCGGCAGACCATCTACAACGAATTCGGATCCCGGCAGGGGTTGGCCGAAGGCTATGCGCTGCGGCTGGCCGACCGACTGGTCGATGCCGTCGCGCACGCCATCAACCACAACGTCGGCCAGGTGTACGAGGCGTTCCTGGAGGGCTTCCGGGCCTTTTTCGTGGACTCGGCGTCCGACCCACTGGTCATCTCGCTGCTGACCGGCGCCGCCAAGCCTGACCTGCTGCAGATCATCACCATCGGCAGCGGGCCCATCATCACCCGCTGCTCGACGCGGCTGCAGGAAACCTTCCAGACCAGCTGGATCCGCTCCAGCGACGAGGACGCCGGGGTGCTGGCCCGCGCCATCGTCCGACTGGCCATGAGTTATGTGTCCATGCCGCCGGAAGCCGACCACGATGTGGCCCGTGACCTGGCCCGGCTCATGTCACCGTTCGCCGAACGATACGGTGTAATCGACACCCCTTAGCTGTCAGAGCGCCGAGCGCCTGTCCCGCGAGCCCGCAGGCTAGAGGTGTCTTCGGGGCACAGCTGTGCCGCCGACAGTCATTGACGGTTCAAAAAAAGAGGGGCTCTTACATGTCTGAGCTGAAGGTTGATGTCCGCAACGGCATCGACTACAAGGTCGCCGATCTGTCGCTGGCCGACTTCGGCCGCAAGGAAATCCGCCTGGCCGAGCACGAGATGCCGGGCCTGATGGCGCTGCGCCGCGAATACCACGACGTCCAGCCGCTCAAGGGCGCGCGGATCTCGGGTTCGCTGCACATGACGGTGCAGACCGCGGTGCTGATCGAGACGCTCACCGCGCTCGGCGCGCAGGTCCGCTGGGCCAGCTGCAACATCTTCTCCACCCAGGACCACGCCGCCGCGGCTGTGGTGGTCGGTCCGCACGGCACCCCGGAGGAGCCCAAGGGCACCCCGGTGTTCGCCTGGAAGGGCGAAACGCTGGAGGAGTACTGGTGGGCGGCCGAGCAGATGCTCACCTGGGAAGGCGAGCCCGCCAACATGATCCTCGACGACGGTGGCGACGCCACCATGCTGGTGCTGCGCGGTGCGCAGTACGAGAAGGCCGGCGTGGTCCCGCCCGCCGAGGACGACGACTCGGCCGAGTGGAAGGTCTTCCTCGAGCTGGTCCGCAAGGGCTTCGAGAAGGACAAGACCAAGTGGACCAAGATCGCCGAGTCCGTCAAGGGCGTCACCGAGGAGACCACCACCGGTGTGCTGCGCCTCTACCAGTTCGCCGCCGCCGGTGAGCTCGCGTTCCCGGCCATCAACGTCAACGACTCGGTCACCAAGAGCAAGTTCGACAACAAGTACGGCACCCGGCACTCGCTGATCGACGGCATCAACCGCGGCACCGACGTGCTGATCGGCGGCAAGAAGGTGCTGATCTGCGGCTACGGCGATGTCGGCAAGGGTTGCGCGGAGTCGCTGGCCGGCCAGGGTGCCCGCGTGCAGGTCACCGAGATCGACCCGATCAACGCGCTGCAGGCGCTGATGGACGGCTTCGACGTGGTGACCGTCGAGGACGCGATCGGTGACGCCGACATCGTCGTCACCTCGACCGGCAACAAGGACATCATCACCCTCGAGCACATGAAGGCGATGAAGGACAAGGCCATCCTGGGCAACATCGGCCACTTCGACAACGAGATCGACATGGCCGCCCTGGAGCGCTCCGGCGCCACGCGGATCAACATCAAGCCGCAGGTTGACGAGTGGGTCTTCGGCGAGGACGGCAAGTCGATCATCGTGCTGTCCGAGGGCCGGCTGCTGAACCTGGGCAACGCGACCGGCCACCCGTCGTTCGTGATGAGTAACAGCTTCTCCAACCAGGTGATCGCCCAGATCGAGCTGTGGACCAAGAACGACGAGTACGACAACGAGGTCTACCGGCTGGCCAAGCACCTGGACGAGAAGGTGGCCCGCATCCACGTCGAGGCTCTCGGTGGCACGCTGACCAAGCTCACCAAGGACCAGGCCGAGTACATCGGCGTCGACGTCGAGGGGCCGTACAAGCCGGAGCACTACCGCTACTGAGCCTGGTGCCCAAGAGATTCACGCGGACGATCGCCGCGACGGCCATGTGTGCCGTCGCGGCGATCGGCTGTTCGCACCGCAACGACGAACCCCAGCCGCCACCTGAGCCGCCGGTGCCGGTGCGCCACGACATTCCCGCCCTGGTTGCGGTGTTTCCCACCATCGGGGCGCCCGAAGCCGTCTCGTGGGTGCAATGGACGGGCGATGCCGGTGCCCCCACCGCCGGGGTGCGGTGGACCGATGCCGTGGTGAAGCTGTCGCCGGAGGTGACCGAAGCCATGATGAAGCTCTTCCAGCCCACCGACACGGGCCGCAAGCCCCGGGTGCGCGACGAACTCAGTGCCGAAGTGCCCCAAGGCCCGTTTCTCACCGGGGAGCGGCTCGACAACGGTTTTTCGACTCCGCCGGCGACGAGCACCTACGCGTTCTTGGACCGCGGCCACGCCACCTTGGTGTTGCAGGCCACGAGCCTGGATTAGCCCGTCCCCGCGCTGCGTAGAATTCTGCTCAGCGATCGAGGGGGGCGAATGGCTGAGGACGCGGTCATCCGGGAACTGGCTGCGGCGGTGGAGCGTAGTCCGGAACTGATCGAATTGCGGGTACACCTGGCGACCCTGCTGGTGCAGCGTGAACGCTTCGCCGAGGCGTTGGCCCATTGCAGCGCGGTACTGGCGCAGGACGCGACGCATGCGGCTGCCCTGTCGTTGTTGCAGCGGTGTACGTCCGGGCTGGCGGGCTCGCCCACCAGTCAAGGCGATTCCTCGCCGGAGTTCGACTGGGGGGCTGCCGAGGATCAGGTCGCCGATATCGTCAAACCGGCCTTCGTCGACGATCCAGCCACAGTGGTCGACGAGAATGATTTCGACGCCGTGCAGCGGCCGGTGACGCGGCTGACCGATATCGCCGGTATGGCCGATGTGAAGAAGCAGCTCGAACTTTCGTTGCTGGGGCCCATCCGCAATCCGGATCTGATGAAGACGTTCAAGGTGTCGGCCCGCGGTGGGCTTCTGCTCTACGGTCCCCCCGGGTGTGGCAAAACGTTTGTGGCGAAGGCTGTTTCGGGTGAGCTGGGGGCAAACTTCTATCAGGTCGGCATCGCCGACGTGCTCTCGCGCTGGCTGGGCGAGAGCGAGAACAGCATCCGCGCGATCTTCGACAGTGCCCGCCGCAATGCTCCGTGCGTGCTGTTCTTCGACGAGGTCGACGCGCTGGGGCATCGCCGCTCGGCGTTGAGCGGCTCTGCGGGGTTGCGCACCGTCGTCAATGCGCTTCTGGAGGAACTTGATTCGGCCACATCTGTCAACGATGGTGTGTACGTGCTCGGAGCGACGAATGCGCCGTGGGATGTCGACCCGGCGCTGCGCCGGCCGGGGCGATTCGACCGGATGATCTTCGTCCCGCTGCCCGACGCCGAGGCCAGGGCAGCCATCATGAAGCTGCATCTGCAGGACCGACCGGTCGAGGGCATCAATCTGGCCGAGGTGGCCAAGCGCACCGACGGCTTCTCCGGCGCCGACCTGGCGCACATCTGCGACTCCGCCACTCAACTGGCGATGGCGGATTCCCTGAGCAGCGGGCAGATTCGGCCGGTCCGCATGTCCGATGTCGACACGGCACTGACGCAGATCAGGCCGTCGACGGGGCCGTGGTTCGACACGGCGCGCAATGTGGTCGAGTTCAGCAACCGGGACGGAACCTACGACGCATTGGCCAAGTATCTGCGGCGCCACAGGGTTCGGTGATGTCCTTGGCCGCCGATGCCGGTGATGTCGCCGCGGCGTATCTCGATACCGGGAACTACCAGCGTGCGGCCGAGGTGTTGCAATCCGCACTGGCTGGCGATCCGGGGAATACCGTCCTGCTGGCCCGCTACGCCCAGGCGCGGTTGGGACTCAAGGACTATGCAGGGGCCGCGTCGGCGGCGTACTCGGCGCTGGGAGTGGCGCCGACGAACGCGTACGCCAAACGGGTCTACGCGCTCGCCCTCCACGGCCTCGGCCGGTACCACGAGGCCAGGTGGATGGCATGGCGGACGGTGACCGAGCACCCTGACGACTATCGGGCGCATTACATCTACGCCCATCTACTGCACCTGGCCGGATTCGATCATGATGCCTTCTTGGTGATCAACGAGGCGGTGCGGCTGAACCCCGCCTCCGCGGACGTTCGCGTGCTGCGCGGTGACATTTCCCGGTTGATGTGGAACAGGTCCGCCGCCGAGGCTGACTATCACGAAGCGCTGCGGCTGGAACCCGATAACGCCTCGGCCGTACACAATCTGGCGGTCAGCAGGCTGCGCTGGGGCTCGCTGACGACGGCGGTGCGCGGCTTCCTGGGAGCGGGCCGGCTCGATCCGGAGCTGGGTCCGTTGGCGCGGAAGAACATCGGTGCGGTGCTGATCAGGGTGCTCAGGCTGGCGACGGCTTCGGTGGTCTTTCTTGCGGTCGCGCTGATCGCCATGGGCGGCACGCACGACCTGCACCATTCGACGGTGCTGCCAAGGGTATTCGCCGTGGTGCTGAGTGCCGGTTTGGGTGCGGTCGTCGTCTGGGTGGTGCGCAGTGTGCCGCGCCCGACGTTGCGCACGGTGCTGCGGCAACGCTTCCTGCTGGTGATCCGGCTGGCCTTCCTCATGGTCGCGATGGCCATCGGAATCGGCACCGCGCTGATCGGTGCGGCGAGCGTGGCGGGAGTGCTGGGGCCTGTGCTGTTGCTGGGCGTGATCGGCTTGACGGTGTTGGGCTGGCTGGTCGGCCAGTAGGCTGCGTCTGTGCGAGCCGCGGCGATGCTTGTGACCATTCTCCTGCTGGTCACCGGCTGCGGGCCGGGCCGCAACCCGGCTTCCGCTCCGTTTCCCGCGGCGGCCGGCCGGGGGCCGTGTGCCGTCGACACCGAGCGTGACGTGCCTGCCACCATGCGCGACGGGGTGGTGTTGCGCGCCGACGTCTACCGGCCCAGGAACACCGGTCCCGTCCCGGTGATCCTGATGCGGACCCAGTACGGAAAATCGGGGGCGCAGGTGGAGCCGTCGCGGTATCAGTCACCGGATTGGTTTGCCTCGCATTGTTATCTGGTGGTGGTCCAGGATGTCCGCGGCCAGGGCAGCTCCGGCGGCACCTTCAGCGAGTTCACCAACGACATGAACGACGGGTACGACTCGGTGGAGTGGGCCGCCGCCCTGCCCGGCTCAGACGGCAAGGTGGGCATGTACGGCTCGTCCTATGTCGGGGCCACCCAGTGGCTCGCCGCGGTCACCGCGCCGCCACACCTGGTCACCATCGTCCCGGCCAACACCGGATCGGATTACTACGACGGTTGGACCTATGAGGGCGGGGAGTTCCGGTTGGCGTTCGTGCAGCCGTGGGCCATCGACTCCATCGCCAGCACTGCTGCCCGCAACCGCAACGATCAAGAAGCACTGGCGCGTCTGCAAGCGGCGGCGGCCGACCCGACACGGTGGCTGAATTTCCGCCCCTTCAAGGATCTTCCGCCGATGCAGCCGAACAACCCGGCTGTCGCGCCGTGGTACTTCGACTGGATTCGGCACAGCACCCGCGACGACTTCTGGCGGGCCGTCAGCATCCGGGACCGGTACCCGTCCGTGCGGATTCCGGTGCTGCATTTCGAGGGCTGGTATGACGCGTTCCTGGCCGGCGGAGTGCAGAACTTCGCCGGGATGACGGCCCACGGCGGTAGCGATGCCGCACGCGCCAACCAGCGACTGGTGATCGGGCCGTGGGATCATGTGGCCTGGGGCCGGCCCGACTCGCGTCCGGCGCCGATGCTGTCCGATATCGGCCCGGTCGGCAACAGCCCGATCAACGACCTGATGCTCCAGTGGTACGACCATTTCCTCAAGGGCGTCGACAACGGCATCGGCGGGACGCCCCGCGTCGACTATTTCGTGATGGGCGCCAACACGTGGCGCCATGCCTCGGGTTGGCCACTGCCGCAGACGCAATGGGTGAATTGGTACCTGTCGGGCAACGGCGGGCTGGCCGAGCGCACGGGGTCGTTGCAGCCGGTGCTTCCGGCGGCGCAGGGGCCCGACACCTACACCTATGACCCGGCGTATCCGGCGCCAAGCCTGGGTGGCCATTCCTGCTGCGGTGCGCTGTCAGGGCCGCAGGGTCCCTATGATCAGACGCCGGTGGAACAGCGCTCGGATGTGTTGGTGTACGACTCGGCGCCGCTGTCCCAGGACACCGAGATTACCGGGCCCGCGACGGTGACGCTGTGGGCGTCGTCGTCCGCGGTGGATACGGATTTTACCGCCAAGCTCGTCGTGGTGAAGCCCGACGGGCAGGCGGTGAACCTGAACAACGGGATTCTGCGGACCGCGTTCCGGGACTCGCTATCGCAGCCGACGCCGATCGAGCCGGGCCGGCCGTATGAGTTGCGGATTGAAATCTGGCCGACCAGTTACGAATTTCGGGCGGGGGAGCGGGTGCGGCTGGAGATTTCCAGCAGTGATTACCCGCAGTTCGCGCCGAATCCCAACACCGGGGCGCCGTTCGGCCAGGACACCAGGACGCTGCCCGCCGTGCAGACCATCCTGCACGATCCCGCTCATCCGTCGTCGATCACGCTGCCGATCATCCCGGCCGGCTGAGCCCGAACGTGCGCTTGCGCGTCATGTCGTTCGCAGTTTTCGCGTTCAAGTTCACGTTCGCGCCGGTGGTGATGGCCGGAACCGCTGCACCGCTTCGGCGCCGGCGTCATCGTCGGAGTCCTTGAGCCCGTTGATGACTCCGTCGATATCGGCGGCGGGCCGGTTCTGGCTGAGTTTGAACTTGGCCTCGATCCGGGTGATGGCGATCTCGATGCCCACGATGGCGCGCAGTTGGCCGGCGAGGTACTTCGGCGGGGCGTCATCGACGCTCCACGGCTGGGGTCGGTTGGCTTCGTGCTTGTCGGTGAGCCGGCGCAGCAGGCTGTCCAGCCAGGCTGGGTCGTCGTGCACGGTGACGGTGCCGTACACGTGGGCGGTCAGGTAGTTCCAAGTGGGCACGACACGGCCGTGCTCGGCTTTCGACGCATACCAGCTGGGGGAGATGTAGGAGTCAGGGCCGCGGACGATCACCAGCGCCTCACCGAGGACGGGCTGTTGCCACTGCGGGTTGTTGCGGGCCACGTGGCCCTGCAACGTGCGCTGCTCGGCGTCGTAGACGAAGGGCAGCATGGTGGCGACCAGGCCTTCGGGTGTGGCGGTGATCAGGTCGGCCGCCCCGTGGTGGGTGAGCAGGTCATCGACCGAGGCGTCGTCGGCGGCGAAGTGGGCGGGGACGTACATGGGTCAAGCGTCCGCGACGGGGAGGGTGGGGGCAAGGGGGTTTCGGGGATGTCCCGGTCAAGTTGGAAGCAGGTGGCAATCGGGGCCACCCGTCGCCTGCCGAAAGTACTCAGCGAGGGCCAATGACGCCGGCCAGTAGCTGACTGTATGCAAGTCGCCCCAACAGCTGGAAGCAGGCGTCGGACTCTGTCGTCAGACGTACCAAATTGTTCTTGTTGCCTCGCTCATACCAGTAGACCTCCCATGCGCCGTCGCTGGATTGCTCGACACAGAATGAGTAATCGGCGTGGCCGCCAAGCGCCAAGACGTCCGGCGCAATGCCGATTGACGACAACACCTTGGCTAGTTCAGTCAGATTCACAGGGCAACCTCTCGCAAGTAGCCAGCATTAAGAAGATCCACGATGGGACGAGTGAAGTAGTACTGGACGCCGCCGCCAGGCTGGCCCATAGCGGGAGCAATTGGGCCTTCCCACAAGGGTATTGGCCGTATCACTTCATACCGATGGTACCCCGCGTCGAGGCTGTGAGGCGGAAGAGCCCGCAATGGGAACTCCGTGCCGACGGGCGATCCAAATTGGCCGAATCCTGGACCGAACCGGTCGAACATCTCCCCTGGTTGCAGAACTGCTGGTGTCCGTGCTTCCGGCGTGCTGAAACCCTGCGGGTGATGTTGAGGGTCTGGCCATGTCAGGTCGGGGTTGCCATGCCGATCGCGATTGCCACTTGGCCAATACTCGCGATTCCAGTCTTCTTCCGACAACCCGCCCTTCGGGTCGTAGTCATTTGGAACCAACGCTCTCACCTCCGGGTGTGAACTCGGCGCGCCCGGGGAAAGCGCATCGTTTACGCGAGTTGGGTTAGCTGCTGCAGCATCGAGTAACCCTTCGTCCAGTAATCCAGCTGCGGGATGGACCAATTGATCAGTCGGGATGGTATGCCCAGTCAAGTCATAGTCGCGTTCGTGACCTGACGGCTGCTCAGAATGATCGCCCGCGGGGTGTGGCAGTGGTGGTTCGTGGCGCCCTTCGTCCAATTGATGCGGGATGTCCGCGGCCAGGCCAGCCCTTCCGCCTCCTACACCTCGGTTGTCGCCACCTCCGGCCACACCCCGTGGTTCTGTCGGCTCAGCCACTCCGCGTGCGACGTCGCCACGCTCGCCGGCCACCCTCTCGGCTCGTGAGCCAGAGTCTGCTTCTCGATGGCCAGGAGATTCTGCTGGGTGGGTGCCGGGGGATCGGTCAGCGACTCCACCGTCATCTGATAGTCGATGGTCTGCGCGTCCTCCCGTACCCGCCAGATCATGATCCGTGACTGATGCGGGTAGATCCGGCTCCCGCCCCGGTTGAACCCCGTCTCCTTGAACGTCGTGTACGCCTCGGCCACCATCGTCTCCGACCAGCTCGGGTACTGATAGATGATCCCCGTCTCCGAATCGATCACCAGCCGGGCCAAGCCGACTGCTTGACCCGAGGCCATCTGTTCCGGAGAAAGCACTTTGGTCACCACCCAACCCTTCTGGATTGGGCGCACTTGGAATGTCTCGGTTGGTGACATCAGCGCCAGATACGCCAATGCCTGCTCCCTGGTGTCCAGCTCCGCCATCGTTGTGCTCGCCTACCGGTACGTGGTATCCGTCTCCGGCCACACGCCCTGATTCTGACGGCTCACCCACCTCGCGTGTGACGCCGCCACTTTCGACAGCGGATCCCTCGGGTCGCACAGACCCGTGTGCTTCTCGATTGTCAGCGGGTGATCCTGCGTCGGCTCGGGGGGATTGCTCAGAGACGCCGCCGTCAACCGATATGCGATCGTCGTTGTGTCCTCCTGCGTACGTCGAATCCTGATCTCCCACTGGTGTGGATAGATCTGATTCCCGGCCCGGTTGAGTCCCGTCTCCTTGAACGTCGTGTACGCCTCGGCCACCATCGTCTCCGACCAGCTCGGGTACTGATACACGATCCCCGTCTCCGAATCGATCACCAGCCTCGCCAGTCCCACTGCCTGGCCCGCCGCCATCTGCTCCGGGGAAAGCACTTTCGTCGCCATCCATCCGTACCGAAACGGTTGCACGTGATAGGTCTGGCTCGGAGCCATCTCGGCCAGATACGCCAGCACCTGTTCCCTGGTGTCCAATTCCGGCATGGTGCACTCCTTGACTGGGTTCGATCGGCGTGAAGTGAAGGTAAGTTGACTGCTCGACCATCCAGGCAGGGGGACGGTCCGAGGTCAATCCTTGCTGCGGATCCCACCACACCGGGCCTCCGCCGCCTTCGGGATGCACGATGACCGTCGCATGTGACCCGCTGGTGATGGGCATTCCGTGGGCGTCGAAAAGGTATTCGCCGGTGATCAAGTCGCGGGCGTGCCAGCCGTTGACCACCAGCGCGGCAGATCCGGGGCCGAGTTGGTTGATGTACCGGTGGAGCAGATCGAACTGGTCGGAGAGCCCGTGGTCGGGAAACTCCAATAGCCCATCGCCGAGCCAATTTTGGGCGCGATTCAAGCCGTTGCGCTCGCCGGATTCCCTGTCGATGGTCCCGTCCGGCAATTCGTCCAGATACCGAGGCGCGGAGACGGTCGGCTCCCCGCGGAACGATGACAGCGCCGAAAGTGAACAGTCGAGACAATTGTTCGAGCGGCCGTCGACGGTCGGCCCACCATCATTGATCAAGTTGCCGTAGTCGTTCGTCCGGGGATCGGCATGCCGAACGTAGTTTCCCTGCGGGTCGCGCAGGGCGTCCTCCACCGCCCGCTGGTACGCGGGATCCTCGACATGGTCGAGCTGGCCCGGACCGTAGATCCGATCGTTCGCCGGATTGCCCACCGGCCCGGAATGATCCGCATGTTCGGGCCCGGTGCCGGCACCCGGGTCATGGCTGGAGCCGGCGGGTTCAGTGGGATGATGCTCTGCGGTAGTCGGTGTTTCATCCCGATGAGGTGCGGAATGGTCTTCGGCTCGGGCTGCGGGAGCATCCTGCGTGGGGCGTAGCTGTTCGCGCGCGGGCGCCGATTCGGGCGGGGTCGCGCTCGCCTTCACCGGCGCCGACGGTGAACGCTCGGCCGACGGTCCCGCGCCAGTCGGGGATGGTGAATTCGTCTGCGGGGAGCGGGTGTCCGGTGACCGACCTTCTGGCGACCGAGCCTCCGGTGTGCGCGTGGACGCGTCCGGAGCCGGCGTGCGGGCGGCGGGGGAGTGATCGCCTGCGGCGTGCATGGGGCCGGCGACGTGCGGACCCATCGGCATACCGCCGACCATGGGCGTCGGCGCAGTGGGGTGTTGTCCGGTGGGCGTCGACGCCGGACTTGTGTCGACGGATTCGTGCGTGGACGGCTGATGTGCGGCCGGCTCGTGCACACGGGGCTGGTCGACGGTCGGCTGGTGCTCCACCGGAGGATGGCTCGCCGTCGGCGGCTCATTGCCGCCAGGCGTGGAGGTTTCCCTGATCTCGGTGGTGCGCGAACCCGCTTCCGGTGCATGTGAACCCGCCTCGGGCGCATGTGAACCCGGCTCTGGTGCGCGTGGCGTCTCGGGAGTCCCTGCCGGACTGTGTGTTTCATGCGGGGGCGAGGCCGCCGGTGGTGACGCCTCGGGAGCGCGCGGCGACGCTTCCGGCGCGCTCGGTGACTGCTCCGGCGTATGCGACGTCGGTCCCGGTGTATGTGACGGGGGGCCCGGTGGTTGCGGTGCCGACCCGTCCACTCGGCCTGGTCCGGAATCTGCGGGAGACGGCGGAACCGAACGTCCCGGTGGATCCGGTGGCGGGTTGGCACCACCTCCTTGATGGGTGCCGCCGGGCGTGCTCTGCGGTCCCGGCGGGTCGGGTGGCCCGGCCGGTCCGTGCGGGCTGTCCAGTCCGCGCGGCGTGGTCGGCGCGTCGATACCGTGTGGGGCGGTCGGCCCGACCAGCGAATCGGGCACCGCGCCGGGCCTGACCTCCGGCACATCGGGGACCCCTTGTCCGCCTGGAAGATCTCCCACCCCGTCGAACTTCGGCGCGCCGCGGCTCCACTCACCGATCTCGCCGAGCTTGGGCAGACGGCCCTCTTCCAGCACCCGACGAGTCATGTTCAGGCTCTTGGCCACGCTGCCGGTCTTCGAGAGCGCCCCGCCCGGCACGAACAACGACCCGATATTGAACGCCGCCTCACCGGCGCCCCGGCCGGGGTGGTCACCCTTCCATTGGTCCAGCGCGATGAACTGCTTGCCCATTTCGGCCAGCACGCCGGGTGCTTTGCTGGGATCGTTCGCCACTTCCCAAGCCTTTTCGGCCATGCCCTTCCACGTCGCCGGATCGGCCATTGACACGACACCGGACACGGTGTTGATCAGACCGTTGGCCAGACCCACCTCGAAGTCGGTATAGAGGGTGACGGCGTCGGCCAGGAAATTGCCGACGTCGTCGCCGAATTGAGCGACGAGAACGGGCCGGATCCACTTCTGGAAAGCGTCCGCGGCGTCGCTGATCACATTCTTGAGTTCGTTGAGCAGGCCGACAATTCCCTCGACCTGGCGCTGGAAGTTGCCCAGCACGGTACTGACGTCGCGGGCGACCTCGCGGAGCACCTTCATGCCATCGCCGGTGAAGAAGTCGGTCACCGTGTCCCACAGTCCCGACAGCGACAGCCGGTCCAGCAGTCGGCGGATGGCATCTTGGACCTGTTGCACCTCCTTGGCGAAATCCGAGATCTTCTGGGCAGTTGTCGTGGCCGTGTCCGTGAGGTGCGACATGGCCGTGCCCAGGTTGTCGAACGCCTCGGAGATCTTGTCGCCTTCGGGAATGTGCTGCGCCGCGACGGCCGGCTTGAGGGCATTGAGCTCCGACTGGAAGATGGCGAACCCGGTGCTGAAATTCCGCCATTGCGCTGCAAGCACATTCATCATCGCGGCGTTTCCGGACGGCCAGCTCATCGCCGTGCCGGCGATCAATCCGAGCCCAGGCAGGACCTGTAGCAGGGGCTCGACCAGGTACCACTTGCTGGGCGGCGGAACCATGACCCCGTTAGGTCCCGTGGGCAGATCGGCGGCTACCTTCTCGGCAGGCGCCGGCCCGACACCGCCGCTCGCGCCCTGGCCTCCGATGGTCGATGCCGCGTCGGCATTACGATAGTTGTAGCCGGTTGCCTGGAGCATGCGGCCGACGCCCAGATACGAATTCGCCGCCATGGCCAGTGTTTTCGCGAAATCGTCAGCGATTCGGCCGTACTGCAGTCCGAAGCTCAGGCCCGCGCTATCCGCACCAGAGGCGATGCCACCGCCCAGCGCCGCACCCAGTGAGTCGGACAGCATCGCCAGCTGCGAGCCCAGCGATTCGACGCGCTTGCCCGCGTTGATCAGGACGTCCGGATCCACCTCGATCCGGCCGTGCGCCGAGGCGACTACCCCCACATCGCGCCGTTTCTGGTCACGGCTTCCGAGTAGTTCTTCTGCGCGGCCTGGGCGATCGATCGCAACTGCTTCAGCGCCGACTTCATCTGCTCGGCGCCGTCCTCCCACTGCTGCTGAGCCTGGGCTTGGGAATCCGACCCCTCGCCATGCCAGGACGCCCGGAGCGCCGCCATGGTGTGGTCGATGTCCTCCAGGGACTCGGTGACCTCACGTTCGAACGCCTGCATGTGCTCGATCGCCGCCTGCAACTTGCCGAAATCGACCACCAGCTGCGTCATCGCGGCACCTCACCGGTCGGTGGCTGCGCATCGGAAGGCGGCGGTTCGACGGGTGCCTGCTCGCCGCGTTTCTCCGCCTCGGCCGATTGCTGCACGGCCTGCTCGACAATCTGCTCGACGGCCTGGCCGACCTGTTGCGCCATCCCGGCCGCCGCTTGGGCGGCCTGGGCCAGTCCGGATGACACCTGGCCGCCGACCTGCCCCACCTGCGACACCGCATCGGAGGCTGCCGACGCCACCGCACCCGACGCCGAACCTGCCGCAGCCGCTGGACCCCGCGATCCCACCGGCCCTCCCGACGGCCCCGCCCCGGTGGACATGGTGTCCCCGGTCACCGGCGCCTCCCCACCGGCAGCAGCCGGTGCCGACCCGGTGCTCTGCTCCGGGGATGCCGACGCGATCGCGTCCGCACCCTGCTCGTCGGCGCGGGCGTACTGATCGGCGGCAACGCGCAGCAGCTCGGACATGGTCTGCACACCGCGAATCACCTGACCGGCGCCGTTGTGCCACTGATCCCACGCGCCCGAGAATGCAGACGCTGCGCCACCCTTCCAGCCCGACCCGAGCAGCTCGCGGGTTTCCAGGTCGACGCTGGACAGACCGTCCTGCAGCCGTTGCCCCGCATCGCGCAGCCGGCTCGACGCCAGGTGCAGGTCGGACACGACGACCTCGACCGGACGTTCCATCTCACCCCCGTGTCCCTCGACGGTCCGCTCCCTTTGCAGCTTATTAGCCGCAAAGGGGGACCACATGCACCAGTTACGCTCGCCCGGTGCTGATCGTCATCGAAGGCCTGGACGGCGCGGGCAAACGCACCCTGACCGAAGGCCTGCGGGCCGGGTTCGAGGCCCGCGGCAAATCGGTGACCACGCTGGCCTTCCCCCGCTACGGCGAATCGGTGCACGCCGACCTGGCGGCCGAGGCGCTGCACGGCGGCCACGGCGATCTGGCCGATTCGGTGTATGCGATGGCGACGCTGTTCGCACTCGACCGCGCCGGAGCCCGCGACGAGATCCTGCGCCGCGTCGACACACACGACGTCCTCATCCTGGATCGTTACGTCGCGTCCAATGCCGCCTACAGTGCCGCGCGGTTGCATCAAGATGCCGACGGCGACGTGGTGCGGTGGGTGCACGACCTCGAATTCGGCCGGTTCGAACTGCCCGGCCCCGACTGGCAGGTGCTGCTCGACGTTCCGGTGGAGCTGGCCGAGCAGCGGGCCGTGTCCCGCGCCGCGCAAGAGTCCGACCGGGCCCGTGATGCCTACGAACGCGATGGCGGGCTGCAGCGCCGCACCGGTGCGGTGTACCGCGCATTGGCCGCCGCCGACTGGGCCGGCCGGTGGGTGGCGGTCGCCCCGGACGTGGTTCCCGCGGAGCTGGCGGACACGCTTCTGGTTTAGGTCCACATCCGTCGCGGTGTGGCACCGGCGGTTTGTCACGGTTTGGTGACACCATGGTGTCCCATGAGGCAACGGATCCTGGTCGTGGACGACGACCCCTCCCTGGCCGAGATGCTCACCATCGTGCTGCGTGGGGAGGGTTTCGACACCGCCGTCATCGGTGACGGCACCCAGGCGCTCACCGCGGTGCGAGAGCTGCGCCCCGATCTGGTGCTACTCGACCTGATGCTGCCCGGCATGAACGGTATCGACGTGTGCCGGGTGTTGCGCGCCGACTCGGGCGTGCCCATCGTCATGCTGACGGCCAAGACCGACACCGTCGACGTGGTGCTGGGTCTGGAGTCCGGTGCCGACGACTATGTGATGAAGCCGTTCAAGCCAAAGGAGTTGGTGGCTCGCGTCCGGGCCCGGCTGCGTCGCAACGACGACGAGCCCGCCGAGATGCTGTCCATCGCCGATATCGACATCGATGTGCCCGCGCACAAGGTGACCCGTGCCGGGGAACAGATTTCGCTGACGCCCCTGGAGTTCGACCTGCTGGTGGCGTTGGCACGCAAACCGCGGCAGGTGTTTACTCGTGATGTGCTGCTCGAACAGGTGTGGGGATACCGTCACCCCGCCGACACCCGTTTGGTGAACGTGCATGTCCAGCGGTTGCGGGCCAAGGTCGAGACCGACCCGGAGAACCCGCAGGTGGTGCTGACCGTTCGAGGAGTGGGATACAAGGCCGGACCGCCGTGATCGGTCGGCTCGCCGACGTCGTGATCGGTCGGCAGTTCCAGTGATCTTCGGCTCGCGGCGTCGAGTCCGCAGCCGCTTCCGCGGCTCCGGTCCGGTGGTACGCGGGCTGGGTGCCCTCGGCAGGGCAATCGGTTTCGCGTGGCGACGCTCCCTGCAATTGCGCGTGGTGAGCCTGACCCTGGGGTTGTCCCTTGCCGTCATCATGGTGCTCGGTTTCGTACTCACCAGCCAGATCACCGACCGCATCCTGGAAGTCAAGGTGCGGGCCGCCACCGAGCAGATCGAACGGGCCCGCAACACCGTCAGCGGCATCGTCGGCGGTGAGGAGACGCGTTCACTCGACTCCAGCCTGCAGCTGGCGCGTAACACCCTGATCGACCGCAAGGTCGACACCGGTGCCGGGCTGGCCGGTGCCTTCGATGCGGTGCTCGTGGTGCCCGGCGACGGGCCGCGCGCGGCCACCGCAGCCGGTCCGGTGCAGCAGATCCCCAAGGAACTGCGCGATTTCGTCAAGGCCGGCCAGGTCAGCTATCAGTACGCCACTGCGCACACCGACGGCTTCTCCGGGCCTGCGCTCATCGTCGGCAGCCCCACCTCGTCGTCGGTCCCCAATCTTGAGCTGTACCTGATCTTTCCGCTGACGAATGAGGAATCCACGATCGCGCTGGTGCGTGGCACCATGGCCACCGGTGGCATCGTGCTGCTCGGTCTGCTGGCGGCCATCGCGCTGCTGGTGGCCCGCCAGATCGTGCTGCCGGTGCGCTCGGCATCGCGGATCGCCGAGCGGTTCGCCGAAGGCCATCTGTCCGAACGTATGCCGGTGCGCGGCGAGGACGACATGGCGCGGCTGGCAGTGTCGTTCAACGATATGGCCGAAAGCCTGCAGCGCCAGATCACCAACCTCGAGGAGTTCGGTAATCTGCAGCGCCGCTTCACCTCCGACGTCAGCCATGAGCTGCGCACGCCGCTGACGACGGTGCGGATGGCCGCCGACCTGATCTACGACCACAGCGAGGACCTGGACCCTGCGCTGCGCCGCTCGACCGAGCTGATGGTCAACGAATTGGACCGGTTCGAGACCCTGCTGGCCGACCTGCTGGAGATCTCCCGGCACGACGCCGGTGTCGCCGAATTGGCGGTGGAGGCGGTGGATCTGCGCTCGGTGGTGCAGAGCGCACTCGACAACGTCGGGCATCTGGCCGCCGACGCCGCCGTCGAGTTGGACGTCGACATGCCGTTGACCGGGGTGATCGCCGAGGTGGATCCCCGCCGGGTGGAACGCATTCTGCGCAATCTGATCGCCAATGCCATCGACCATGCTGAGCGTAAACCGGTACACATCCGGATGGCCGCCGACGAGGATACCGTCGCCGTCACCGTCCGCGACTTCGGTGTGGGCCTACGCCCCGGTGAGGAGAAGCTTGTCTTCAGCCGGTTCTGGCGCTCGGACCCTTCGCGGGTACGACGCTCCGGCGGAACGGGTTTGGGCCTGGCCATCAGCATCGAGGACGCCCGGCTGCACCAGGGCCGGCTGGAGGCGTGGGGCGAACCCGGCAAGGGTGCCTGCTTCCGGCTCACCCTGCCGCTGGTCCGCGGCCACAAGGTCACCACCAGCCCGTTGCCCCTCAAACCCGTCGACCAAGCGGGCGCACCGCGCCGGGAACGCGAACCGGCGGGGGAGGGCGTGTGACGCGCCGACTACTGGCCGTGCTGTGTGCCGCGGCGCTGGCCGTGTCCGGCTGTGCCGGTGTGCCGAGCTCGTCGTCCCCGCAAGCGATCGGCACCGTCGAGCGGGCCGCACCACCCAGCCTGCCCACCCCGACCCCGGGCATGGACCCCGATGTCCTGTTGCGTGAATTCCTCAAAGCCACCGCCGATCCCGCGAACCGGCACCTGGCGGCCCGGCAGTTCCTCACCGAATCGGCGTCGCGCGGTTGGGACGACGCCGGCAGCGCCCTGCTGATCGACCGCGTGGTCTTCGTCGAAACCCGTGGCCCCGACCGTGTTTCGGTGAATATGCGGGCCGACATCCTCGGTTCGCTGTCCGATATCGGGGTGTTCGAGACCGCCGAGGGCGCGCTGCCCGACCCTGGACCCATCGAACTGGTGAAGACCCCGGGCGGCTGGCGAATCGACAAGCTGCCCAACGGGGTGTTCCTGGACTGGCAGCAGTTCCAACAGACCTACAAGCGCAGCACGCTGTACTTCTCGGATCCCACCGGCAAGACGGTGGTGCCCGACCCGCGCTATGTCGCGGTCGCCGACCCCGACCAGCTGGCCACCGAACTGGTCACCAAACTGATCACCGGCCCGCGCCCGGAGATGGCCCGCACGGTACGCAACCTGCTGGCCGCCCCGCTGCGCCTGCGCGGCCCGGTGACGCGTGCCGACGGCGGCAAGACGGGGGTGGGGCGTGGTTACGGCGGCGCCCGGATCGACATGGAAAACCTGTCCACCACGGATCCGCACACCAGGCAACTCCTTGCCGCACAGATCATCTGGACGCTGAACCGGGCCGGGATCAACGGTCCGTACGTGATCAACGCCGACGGTGCGGCCCTCGACGACCGGTTCGCCGACGGTTGGGACACCGCCGACGTGGCGGCCAGCGACCCCGGCGCTTCCGACGGAGCGGCCGCCGGCCTGCACGCCCTGATCGGCGGGTCGATGGTGTCCCTGGACGGCCAGAACGCGCCCCGGGTACCGGGTGCCTTCGGCCAGACGCCCGGACAGGTGTCGGCCGCGCTGTCACGCAGCGGCCAGGAAGCCGCGACCGTGGTGGTGTTGCGGCCCGGCGCCCCCGACATGTCCTCGTCGCTGTGGATCGGGCCGCTCGGCGGCAACACCGGCCAGGCCATCGACGGCCGCACCCTGACCCGCCCCACCTGGTCGCTCGACGACGCCATCTGGATCGTCGTCGATGGCAACAACGTGGTGCGTGTCCTGCAGGAGGCGGCCTCGGGTCAGCCTGCCCGCATCCCCGTGGACTCGACGGCGGTCGCGACGAAGTTCTCCGGGCCCATCTCCGAACTGCAGCTGTCCCGCGACGGCACCCGCGCGGCCATGGTGATCAACGGCCAGGTGATCCTGGCCGGGGTCGAACAGACCCCCGGTGGGCAGTACGCCCTGACCTATCCCCGCCGGCTGGGCTTCGGGCTGGGCGACACCGCGGTGTCGTTGTCCTGGCGCACCGGTGACGACATCGTGGTCACCCGCACCGATACGGCCCATCCGGTGTCCTATGTGAACCTCGACGGCGTGAACTCCGACGGGCCGGCGCAGAACCTGGTCGCGCCGGTGACCACCGTGGCGGCCAACCCGTCCACGGTGTACGTCGCCGACCAGCGCGGGGTGCTGCAGCTGTCGGGCTCGGCGGCCGAGAACGACCTCAACTGGTCGGAGGTGCGCCCGCTGATGGTCCCCGGTGCCGTGCCCGTGCTGCCCGGCTGACGACCGCGGTCACCTGTCGGAGGCCAGGGTCACACTGAACCCATGCTGCTCGACCTGGTGCTGCCCGTGGAATGCGGTGGTTGCGCCGCGCCCGGTACGCGCTGGTGCGCGGTATGCGATTCCGAGCTGCGGGCCAAGGCCGCCGAACCGCGCATCGTGACACCCCGGCTCGATCCGGGTGTGCCGGTGCTGTCGCTGGGGCGCTACGCGGCCTCGCGCAGACGGGCCATCGTCGCGGTCAAGGAACACGGCCGTGCCGACCTGATCGCGCCGTTGGCGCTGGCGGTGCACACCGGACTGACGCAGCTGCTGACCTGGGGGCTGCTGGACACGCCCGTGACCGTCGTACCGGCACCCACCCGGTGGACCGCCGCGCGTCGACGCGGGGGTGACCCGGTCGGCCGGGTGGCCCGGGCGGCGACCGGTGGGCTGCCCGGGGTCACCGTGACGCGGTCGCTGCGGCTGACGGGCTTCGCCAGGGACTCGGTGGGCCTGTCGAGTGCGGACCGGCAGCGCAATCTAGCCGGCCGGGTCCGGGTGCACGACGCGCCGACGGTGCCCGTCATCCTGCTCGACGATGTGGTGACCACCGGGGCCACCGCCTGTGCTTCGGTGGCCGCGCTGCAGGCCTGCGGCGTGTCGGTGCAGGCCGTGCTGGCAATCGCCAACGCGTGACGACCGGCGATGACGGGGGCGTCGATTGCCGCGAGATGAAGAACTCAAAACAGGTCTGCGAAATTAGTGGCACAGTCAGGTGAACACGGACTACGTTGGGGCCAACCACCCGTGAAGGTTTCACGGCGGCACCCCTCACGGGCGCCCATGAAACCGAGCGGCTGCCAAGAAGCGGTAGGAGGTGAGTAGTCGACACCTTGCGCCGGCGGGCGCCGCTTCTGCACTGCTCCGTCGACGCGTTTCTTTGAGAGTCCGGGCACGCCGTGCGCGTGCGACACCGCAGGAGAAACGAGTTGTCAAGTATGTCAACCCAATCCGTGCAAACCGATCGCAACACCATGGTTATCGACGAAGATGACGCGCCACCGGTCACCAACGCCGACGTCGTCGTCAAGGGCCGTAACGTCGAGGTTCCCGACCACTTCCGGATATACGTCTCCGAGAAGCTGGCTCGGTTGGAGCGCTTCGACAAGACCATCTACCTGTTCGATGTCGAACTCGACCACGAGAAGAACCGGCGCCAGCGCAAGAATTGTCAGCACGTGGAGATCACCGCGCGGGGCCGTGGCCCCGTCGTGCGGGGCGAGGCCTGTGCGGACAGCTTCTACGCCGCGCTGGAATCCGCGGTCTGCAAACTCGAGAATCGGTTACGTCGCAGCAAGGACCGGCGCAAGATCCACTACGGCGACAAGAGGCCCGTCTCGCTGCACGAGGCCACCGCGGTGCTCCCGCAACAGGAGCTGCCCAGCGCGCCCGAGCCGGCACCCAGCGAGGCGGCCGTCGACGATCATGAACCCGGCCGGATCGTGCGCACCAAGGAGCACCAGGCCACCCCGATGACCGTCGACGACGCGCTCTACGAGATGGAGCTCGTCGGTCACGATTTCTTCCTGTTCCACGACAAGGAATCCGACCGGCCGTCGGTGGTCTATCGCCGGCACGCCTATGACTACGGCCTCATCAGGCTGGCCTGAGCAGCTGGCCCGAGCACGAGCCCCCGGCGCGCAGCCGGGGGCTCGTTGCGTCTTTCGGGTTGCATCTCGCGGGGCAGCTGACGGCGGTCACCTACGATGGACCGCAGTCAACAGCTGAGATGTCAATCCACCCGAAGAGGAAATAGCGTGCTGGAAAAGTTGCTCCGTCTCGGTGAAGGCCGCATGGTCAAGCGCCTGAAAAAGGTCGCTGACTATGTGAACACCTTGTCCGATGACGTGGAGAAGCTGACCGACGCCGAACTCCGTGCCAAAACCGACGAGTTCCGCAAGCGGGTCGCCGACGGAACCGAGCTCGACGATCTGCTGCCCGAGGCGTTTGCCGTCGCCCGCGAGGCGGCCTGGCGGGTGCTGGGCCAGCGCCACTTCGACGTCCAGGTGATGGGCGGTGCGGCACTGCACTTCGGCAACGTCGCCGAGATGAAGACCGGTGAGGGCAAGACCCTCACCGCCATCCTGCCCGCCTACCTGAACGCGCTGGGCGGCAAGGGTGTGCACATCGTCACCGTCAACGACTACCTGGCCAAACGCGATGCCGAGCAGATGGGCCGCGTGCACCGTTTCCTGGGGCTGGATGTCGGGGTCATCCTGTCCGGCCTGACCCCCGACGAACGGCGGACGGCGTACGCGGCCGACATCACCTACGGCACCAACAACGAGTTCGGCTTCGACTACCTGCGCGACAACATGGCGCATTCGGTCGCCGAGATGGTGCAGCGCGGCCACAACTTCGCCATCGTCGACGAGGTCGACTCGATCCTCATCGACGAGGCCAGGACCCCGCTGATCATCTCCGGGCCGGCCGACGGTGCGTCGCACTGGTATGCCGAGTTCGCCCGACTGGCCCCGCTGATGAAGAAGGACGTCCACTACGAGGTGGACCTCAAGAAGCGCACCATCGGTGTGCACGAGATCGGCGTCGAGTTCGTCGAGGACCAGCTGGGCATCGACAACCTGTACGAGGCCGCCAACTCGCCGCTGGTCAGCTACCTGAACAACGCGCTCAAGGCCAAGGAGCTGTTCGAGCGCGACAAGGAGTACATCGTCCGCAACGGCGAGGTGCTCATCGTCGACGAGTTCACCGGCCGTGTGCTGATCGGCCGCCGCTACAACGAGGGCATGCACCAGGCGATCGAGGCCAAGGAGCATGTGGAGATCAAGGCCGAGAACCAGACCTTGGCCACCATCACCCTGCAGAACTACTTCCGGCTCTACGACAAGCTCTCCGGCATGACCGGTACCGCCGAGACAGAGGCGGCCGAGTTGCACGAGATCTACGGCCTGGGTGTGGTGGCCATCCCGACCAACCGGCCGATGGTCCGGGTGGACGCCTCCGACCTGATCTACAAGACCGAAGAGGCCAAGTACATCGCGGTGGTCGACGACGTCGTCGAACGCTACGAGAAGGGCCAGCCGGTCCTGATCGGCACCACGTCGGTCGAGCGTTCCGAATACCTGTCGCGGCAGTTCACCAAGCGGCGCATCCCGCACAACGTGCTCAACGCCAAGTACCACGAGCAGGAGGCGAACATCATCGCCGAGGCCGGCCGCCGGGGAGCCATCACGGTGGCCACCAACATGGCCGGGCGTGGTACCGACATCGTGCTCGGCGGCAACGTCGAGTTCCTGGCCGACAAGCGGCTGCGCGATCAGGGCCTGGACCCGGTCGAGACGCCGGAGGACTACAACGCCGCGTGGGATGCCACCGTCAAGGCGATCAAGACCGAGGCCAAGGCCGAGGCCGAAGAAGTGATCGCGGTCGGCGGTCTGTACGTGCTGGGCACCGAGCGGCACGAGTCGCGGCGTATCGACAACCAGCTGCGTGGCCGCTCCGGCCGGCAGGGTGACCCGGGCGAGTCGCGGTTCTACCTGTCACTCGGCGACGAACTCATGCGCCGGTTCAACGGGGCCACCCTGGAAACCCTGCTGACCCGGTTGAACCTGCCCGACGACGTTCCCATCGAGGCGAAGATGGTGACCCGGGCCATCAAGAGCGCACAGACCCAGGTCGAGCAGCAGAACTTCGAGGTCCGCAAGAACGTCCTCAAGTACGACGAGGTGATGAACCAGCAGCGCAAGGTCATCTACAAAGAACGCCGGATGATCCTGGAGGGCGAGAACCTGCAGAAGCAGGCCCACGACATGATGGTGGATGTCATCACCGCCTATGTCGACGGCGCCACCGGCGAGGGCTACGCCGAGGACTGGGATCTGGAGAAGCTGTGGGAGGCGCTCAAGACCCTCTACCCGGTGGGTATCGATCATCACGACCTGCTGGATTCCGATGCCGTCGGCGAGCCCGGCGAGCTGACCCGCGACGAACTGCTGGGTGCGTTGATCGAGGATGCCGAGCGGGCTTACGCCGAGCGCGAGAAGCAGATCGACGCCATCGGCGGTGAAGGCGCGATGCGGCAGCTGGAGCGCAACGTGCTGCTCAACGTGATCGACCGTAAGTGGCGCGAGCACCTCTACGAGATGGACTACCTCAAGGAGGGCATCGGCCTGCGCGCGATGGCTCAGCGTGACCCGTTGGTGGAGTACCAGCGCGAGGGTTACGACATGTTCGTCGCCATGCTGGACGGGCTGAAGGAAGAGTCGGTCGGATTCCTGTTCAACGTGGCTGTCGAGGCGGCGCCGCCCGCGCCGGCTCCCCAGGCCGCGCCGATGGCACAGGGGCTCGCGGAGTTCGCGGCCGCCGCGGCGCAGGAGCAGGGGCAGGTGGCCACCCAGGAGCGCCCGGCAGGGGTACAGGCCAAGGGCATCCAGGATGGTGACCGGGCCCCGGCGCTGACGTACTCCGGGCCGGCCGAGGATGGCTCCGCCGAGGTGCAACGGTCATCGGGTGGCCGCCATGCCGCACCCGAGCCGGGCAGCCGTAAGGAGCGCCGGGAGGCGGCCCGTCAGCAGGCCCGCCAGTCCAAGCGGCGCTAGCCCACCTGCAGCGCCACCACCTGCCAGCGACCGGCGACCAGTTCGATGCGTGCCGCGATGGCTCGCACCCGCGTCCCGCGGGTGTAGCTGGCGAACACCTCGGCGGCCTCGACGCCCTCGGGACCGCATTCGGCCGCGCGGCGCAGTCCCACCCGGCGCAGCACCGCGGTGCCGTCGGTGTGGGGTGTTCGGGCCAGCGCCACCGTCGCGTCCAGCAGCGCCGGCGCCAGCAACCCGCGCAATTGGGCGGCCGGGCGCCGTCGATCGATCACCTCGAGCACGCGGCGTAGCGCCGCGTCGGCGAATGCCCCCACCGGTGCCGGCACCGGCTCGGCTCGCTGCTCTCTGCACGGGGCGAACCTCCCATGCGGGGTGGATCTTCTGCGCAGCACCAGGGCCGGGGGCGGGTAGGCGACCGGCCCGACCGGCGGCGGCTCGCAGTCGATGATCGGCCTCGTCACACACGACGGGCGCGGTTCGGCGGCGGGGTGCGGAAGGGTGGTCACAGTGAGTCTCTCCAAGGCGATTCCAGCCAAACGGCACGGACAGGACATTGCTGGAGAGGCTCAGCCATATCGATGATCGCACGGTCGTGTGGGGCCCGTACGCACCTGTGATGCGCCCCCAGGGGGATTGCCGCTAAGTTGACGGTCATTCGTGCGATCGCGTGGACGCCCACGTGACCGGACCAGGGAGGGGCCACGCCGCGATGGTGACCAGGTTGTCGGCATCGGATGCGGCGTTCTTCCACCTGGAGAACACGGCCACCCCGATGTACGTGGGATCGCTGTCCATCGTGCGCAAACCGCGTGCCGGGCTGAGCTACGAGTCGGTGCTGGAAACCGTGGAGCGCCGGCTGCCGCAGATCCCGCGCTACCGGCAGAAGGTGCGCGAGGTCAGTTTCGGCCTGGCCCGGCCGGTGTGGATCGACGACCGCGACTTCGACATCACCTATCACATCCGGCGTTCGGCGCTGCCGTCCCCGGGCAGCGACGCCCAACTGCACGACCTGGTTGCCCGGCTGGGGTCGCGGCCGCTGGACAAGACCAGGCCCCTGTGGGAGATGTACATCGTCGAGGGACTGACCAACAATCGGATCGCCATCTACACCAAGTCCCATCAGGCCCTGGTCAACGGGATGTCCGCGGTGGAGATCGGTCATGTGATCGCCGACCGCACTCAGAAGCCGCCCGAATTCGGCGAGGACATCTGGATCCCGGCCCGCGAACCGAGCGACACCGCGCTGCTGTTGGGGGCGCTGGGTGAGTGGATTGCCCGACCCACCGCCCAGCTGGCCGCGCTGCGGGCGACGGTCACCGAGATGGCCACCAACGCCGGCGCGCTCGTCGACGCCGGCCGCCGCGTCGCCGAGGTCGCCAAGACAGTGGCCCGGGGCACCGCGCCGAGCAGTCCGCTGAACACCACCGTCTCGCGCAACCGCCGCTTCACCGTCGCCGGGCACCAGCTCGACGACTACCGGGCGCTGCGGGCGCGCTACGAGTGCGATGTCAACGATGTGGTGCTCGCGGTGGTCGCCGGCGCCTTGCGGAACTGGTTGCTGTCCCGGGGCGAGCCGGTGACGGCCACCTCGACGGTGCGCGCGATGGCGCCGAATTCGGTCTACCCGGACGCCGAGATCGATTCGACGGGACCTGGCCAGGCCATCAGCGAGGTGTCCCCGTTCCTGGTCGACCTGCCGATCGGGGAGGGCAACGCGGTGGTCCGGCTGTCCCAGATCGCCCATGCCACCGAGTCGCATTCCACCGCGGTCAGCCTGGTCGACGCGCGCACCATCGTGACGCTGTCCGGGTTCGCGCCGCCCACCTTGCACGCCATGGGTATCCGCGTGGCCACCAGCTTCTCCGCGCGCCAGTTCAACCTGCTCATCACCAACGTGCCGGGTGCCCAGAAGCAGATGTACATCGCGGGCACCAAACTTTTGGAGACGTATGCGGTGCCCCCGCTGCTGACCAATCAGGTGCTGGCGATCGGCGTGACGTCCTACAACGGCATGCTGTACTTCGGCATCAACGCCGACCGCGACGCCATGAGTGACGTGGACGTGTTTCCGTCGTTGTTGCGAGAATCCTTGGACGAGTTGTTGGAGGCGGCCCGTTGATGCGCGTGTATGTACCGGCCACGCTGGCGATGCTGCAACAGTTGATCGCCGATCGGGTCATCCACGCCCGCAGCGGAACGGCGTTCGCGGTCACCCCGGCCCTGCGTGAGGCATACGCGCACGGGGATGACGAGGAGCTGGCCGAGGTGGCGCTGGGGGAGGCGGCGCTGGCGTCGCTGAGATTGCTGGGCGGTGGCCTCGGTGACCTGCCGCCGCGCCGCGTCGTGGTGGTGGCCGACGCCGAGGATGTCGCGGTGCGGCCCGACCTGGACGACGCCGTGGTGCGGCTGGCGGGCCCGATCGGTTACGACCACATCGTGGCCGTCTACGTCGACAACGCGGCAGCGGAGGAGGCGGTACTGGCGGCCGTCGAGGTGATCGACGCCGCTGACCTCGGCGACGAGGATGCCGAGCTCACCGTCGGGGATGCGCAGGACCACGATTTGGCCTGGTACGCGCCCCAGGAGCTGCCGTTCCTACTCGAACTGCTGTGACGCTGTCGGGTCATTCACAGGAATAAGTTACCGCCGAGTACTAGATACGGCACCGTAGGTTACGGTACCGTAGGTTTCGTGGCGAAGAGCACCGTCAAGAACACGGCCAATGTTGCCGATACGGTCCGCCCCTCGATTCCGGGGCCGGCGCACTGGAAGACGCTGCGCGCCATCGCGCAGCGGATCACCACTCCGTTGCTGCCCGATGATTATCTGAAACTGGCCAACCCGCTGTGGTCGGCGCGCGAGTTGCGCGGCAAGGTCGTCGAGGTCCGGCGCGAGACATCGGATTCGGCGACCTTGGTGATCAAGCCGGGGTGGGGCTTCACCTTCGACTACGAGCCCGGCCAGTACATCGGCATCGGGCTGCCGATCGACGGACGCTGGCGCTGGCGGTCCTACTCGCTGACCTCGCCGGCGGTGACCGGCAGTGGGCGGCGTGCCACCATCAGCATCACCGTCAAGGCCATGCCCGAGGGGTTCCTGTCCACCCACCTGGTGGAGGGCGTCAAGCCGGGCACCATCGTCCGACTGGCCGCACCGCAGGGCAATTTCGTGATGCCCGATCCGGCGCCGGCCCAGGTGCTGTTCCTGACCGCAGGCTCCGGGATCACCCCGGTCATGTCGATGCTGCGCACGCTGGCCCGGCACGACCAGATCACCGATATCGTCCACGTGCATTCGGCCCCCACCGAGGCCGACGTGCTGTTCGCGACCGAATTGGCCGCCCTGCACGAGACGTATCCGAGCTACCAGCTGATCGTGCGCACCACTCGGACGCAGGGGCGGCTGGATCTGCTCCGGTTGGCCGAGGTGGTGCCCGACTGGCGCGACCGTCAGGTGTGGGCATGCGGCCCGGAGGGCATGCTCGACGATGCCGAACGGATTTGGACCGCAGCCGGATTGGGCGAGAAGCTGCATCTGGAACGGTTCGCGGTATCGCGGGCCGCGCCGCACGGAACCGGCGGTGCGGTGACCTTCGAGCGCAGCGGTAAGACCGTGCAGGCCGACGCCGCGACATCGTTGATGGAGGCCGGCGAGGGTGCCGGGGTGCGGATGCCGTTCGGCTGCCGAATGGGCATTTGCCAGTCCTGTGTCGTGAGTCTGTTGGACGGCCACGTGCGCGACCTGCGCACGGGCGTCGAACACGAGCCGGGGACGCGCGTGCAGACGTGTGTCTCGGCGGCGTCCGGCGATTGTGTGCTGGACGCATAACTGTTTACCCGGAGCTAACCTACGGTAGCGTAGGTTACGCTAGAGTAGGAAACGGAAAGGAGGGTTGACCAGTGGCTATTACCGATGTGCCGGCGTTCGCGCACTTGACCGAAGCTGATATCGAGAGCCTTGCTGTCGAGCTCGACACCATCCGGCAGGATATCGAGGACTCCCGCGGCGAGCGCGACGCGCGCTATATCCGCCGCACCATTGCCGCCCAACGCGCCCTCGAGGTGACGGGCCGGCTGATGCTGGCCGCGAGTTCGCGGCGCTCGGCCTGGTGGGCCGGGACAGCGACCCTGGGCGTGGCCAAGATCATCGAGAACATGGAGATCGGCCACAACGTCATGCACGGCCAGTGGGATTGGATGAACGATCCCGAGATTCACTCCTCGACGTGGGAGTGGGACATGAACAGCGCCTCCAAGCACTGGCGCTTCACCCACAACTTCATGCACCACAAGTACACCAACATCCTGGGCATGGATGACGATGTGGGCTACGGTCTCCTGCGCGTCACCCGAGACCAGCGCTGGAAGCCGTTCAACGCCTTCAATCTCCTCTACAACACCGCTCTTTCGATGTTGTTCGAGTGGGGCGTCGGACTGCAGCACCTGGAACTCGGCAAGATCGCCAAGGGCCGTGACGACCGCAAGGCCACCATGATGCGGCTCAAGGAATTCGGCACCAAGTCCGCGCAGCAGCTGTTCAAGGACTATGTGGCCTACCCGGCGTTGACGTCGTTGTCGCCGGCTGCGACCTACAAGTCGACCGCGCGAGCCAACTTCTGGGCCAACGTGATCCGTAACGTCTGGGCCAACGCCGTGATCTTCTGCGGCCACTTCCCGGACGGTGCGGAGAAGTTCACCAAGACCGACATGATCGGGGAGACCCGCGGTGAGTGGTACCTGCGCCAGATGCTGGGCAGCGCCAACTTCAAGAACGGTCCGGTGCTGCGCTTCATGAGCGGCAACCTGTGCCATCAGATCGAGCACCACATCTACCCGGATCTGCCGAGCAACCGGCTCTATGAGGTGTCGCTGCGGGTGCAGGCGGTCTGCGAGAAGTACGACCTGCCCTACACCACCGGTTCGTTCCTGGTGCAGTACGCCAAGACCTGGCGGACCATCGCGAAGCTGTCGCTGCCGAACAAGTATCTGCGCGACACCGCCGACAACGCGCCGGAGACCCGCAGTGAGCGGATGTTCGACGAGCTGGAAGGTTTCGGGGTCGAAGATCCCGCCACCGGACGGCGTCGCGGGCTCAAGACCGCCATCGCGACGGTGCGAGGGTGGCGCCGGGACAAGCGCGCCGCTTAGGACGTCTGGACCAATAGTGAATCCCGCCCTTCACGCGCGAAGGGCGGGATTCTCTATTTCGCGGACGATCCGGCCGGCCGCCGATGACCACCAGGCCCGCAGCCTCAGTAGGCGGGCTCATTGAGCGTCGCCAGCAGTCGCCGCGCCGCGCTCACCCGCGCCGCCGCGGCGCCGGTCAGCTCGTCCAAGGCGCATTCCGGATCGGCGGGCGGACCCATATGGCCACAACCCCGTGGGCAGTCCAGTACCGCCTCGGCCAGATCCGAGAACGCCTGCACCACGTCGTCGGGGGCGATATGCGCCAGCCCGAACGACCGCACACCCGGGGTGTCGATCACCCAGCCGGACCCTCGCAGCGGCAGGGCTATCGACTGCGTCGAGGTGTGCCGGCCCTTGCCAACTCCGGTCACCTCACCGGTTGCCCGATCAGCTTCGGGTACAAGGCGATTCACCAACGTCGACTTCCCGACACCGGAATGCCCCAGCAGCACCGTCACCTTGCCGGTCAGCATCGGCGCCACCACGTCCAGCGGGTCGTCGCGCCCGGCGGTCACCACCGTCAGATCCAGATCGGTGAACTGTGCGGCGAACGGTTCGGCCGGCGCGAGATCGGATTTGGTGAGACACAGGATCGGTTCCAGTCCACCCGCATAGGCGGCGATCAGGGCCCGCTCGACGAACCCGGTACGTGGCGGCGGGTCGGCCAGCGCCACCACGATGAGCAGCTGATCGGCGTTGGCCACGACCACCCGTTCGGTGGGGTCGGTGTCATCGGCCGTGCGGCGCAACACCGTTCGGCGCTCGGCGCGCCGCACGATGCGTGCCAGCGTGTCCGCCCGCCCGGACAGGTCGCCGACGATGCCGACCTCGTCGCCGACCACGATCGGCGTGCGGCCCAGTTCCCTGGCCCGCATCGCGGTCACATGGCGATCCGGGTCGCCGTCGAGGGCGCACCCCCAGCGGCCGCGGTCCACCGTGACGACCATCGCCTCGGCGGCATCGGCATGGTCGGGGCGGTTCTTGGTGCGCGGCCGTGAACCCTTGCCCGGGCGTACCCGGACATCGGACTCGTCGTAGTCGGCCGCTCTCAATCCGCTACCCCCGGTCGTCCAACAGCATTTCGGTCCACATGCCGGGAAAGTCCGGCAGCGTCTTGGCCGTCGTGCCGATGTCTTCCACCGTGACGCCGGGCACCCGCAAGCCGATGATCGCCCCCGCGGTGGCCATCCGGTGGTCGGCGTAAGAATGCCAGGTGCCCCCGTGCAGCGGCACAGCCGTGATGACCAGACCGTCGGGCGTCTCGGCGCATTGCCCGCCGAGGCCATTGATCTCGGCGCTCAGCGCGGCCAGCCGGTCGGTTTCATGCCCCCGCAGATGTGCGATACCGCGCAGGGTCGAGACCGAGCCCTCGGAAGCGAGCGCGGCGAGGGCGGCGATGGACGGGGCCAATTCACCGACATCGTGCAGGTCCACGTCGATGCCACCGTAGGATGGTGCGCCCTGCACCTCAAGATATGAATCCTTCTGCACGGCAACGACTCCCAGCTGGGACAATAGGCCGAGGATGACGTCGGCCGGCTGGATACTCACCGCCGGCCAGTGGTCGATGCGCACGGTCCCGCCGGTGACTGCTGCCGCCGCCAGGAACGGCACCGAGTTGGACAGGTCGGGCTCGATGTCCCAGTGCCGCGCGGCCACCGTCCCCGGCTCGACCCGCCACCGGTTGGGCTGCGAATCATCCACCGCCACACCGGCATCGCGCAGCATCGTCACCGTCATCCCGATATGTGGGGCCGAGGGCACCGAGGTGCCGGTGTGCACCACGGTCAACCCCTCGCGGAAGGTCGCACCGGCCAACAGCAGCCCGGAGACGAACTGGGACGACCCGGAGGCATCGATATGCACCTCACCGCCGTCGGCGCCGCCGTGTCCGCGCACCTGGAACGGCAGGCCGTCACCGTCGATGCGCACCCCGACGTCCCGCAACCCGTTCAGCAGCGGGGCGATGGGCCGGGCACGCGCCTGCTCGTCGCCGTCGAAGGTCACCGTCTCGGCGCCAAGGGCGGCCACCGCGGGGACGAAGCGCAGTACCGTGCCGGCCAGCCCGCAGTCGATCCGGGTTCCGGGTGCTGGGGCGATGGACCCTCCGATGGTCAGGTCGGTGTCCCCGGTGACGGTCAGTCCGAGCGCCTGCAGCGCACCGATCATCAGGTCGGTGTCCCGGCTGCGCAGCGCGCCGCTCACGGTCGACTCGCCCCCGGACGCGGCCAGCGCGGCCAGGATCAGCGCCCGATTGGTCAACGATTTGGACCCCGGCACGGTCACGGTGGCGTTCACGGGTTCGGATGTCGACGGTGCCGGCCAGTCAGTCACGACCTCTATCCTGCCTGGTATGTGTGGGCGATTTGCAGTGACCACCGACCCGGCGTTGCTGGCCGAGAAAATCAAGGCGCTCGACGAGACCGCCCAGACGGCCAAAGAAGCTGGTCCCAACCACGCCCCCAACTACAACGTCGCACCCACCACGACCATCAGCACCGTGGTCAAACGACACACGCAACCGGAGGACGAGTCCACCCGGCGGATCCGTTCGATGCGATGGGGGCTGATCCCGGCGTGGGCCAAGACCACCGCCGAGGGTGGGCCGGACACCAAGGGCCCGCTGCTCATCAACGCCCGCGCCGAGACCCTGACCACGTCGCCGGCGTTCCGTGGATCGGCCAAGAACAAGCGCTGCCTGGTGCCGATGGACGGCTGGTACGAATGGCGGCCCAACCCGGCCGCCGACGGTAAGAAGGCCACCAAGACGCCGTTCTACATGTACGCCGGCGACGGCGAACCGCTGTTCATGGCGGGGCTGTGGTCCACCTGGCGGCCCAAGGATGCTGCCCGGGACAGCCCGCCGCTGCTCAGCTGCACCATCATCACCACCGCCGCCGCTGCCCAACTCGCCGATATCCACGACCGGATGCCGCTGACCATCAGCGCGGCCGACTGGGACCGTTGGATGGACCCCGACGCGCCGATCGACGAGGGGTTGCTCCGCGGGCACGGCGACCTGGATCGTATCCAGATCCGCGAGGTGTCCCGGCTGGTGAACAGCACCCGCAACAACGGTCCCGAGTTGATCGAGGCCGCCCAGCCTGAGCCGGGTCTGTTTTGAACCACGACGTCGTCGACGCCCTCGGCGCGGACCTGCGCGCGGCCGGCTACACCGTCGACGGGGTGGCCGAACTGCTCGGCGCCGATGCCCACGCCGCCCTCGGCCGGGGCGTGTGGTGGCCGGCCCTGCGCGCCTGCGACGCCGCGGGCGGACCGCTGGCCACTCTGGTGCGGTTGTTCCTGCTCGGCGCCGACGAGAGCCCACAGCGCGTCGCCGAGGCGTTCCCGACAGCCGGGCTGGCCGCGCTGACGGCGGAGGGCGTGCTGGTGGACACCGGTGAGACCGTGCGCGCAATCCTCGACATCCGGCCCTACAGCGACTTCCTCGTGGTCTCCGATCAGGACGCGGCCTTGCGGGCCGGGCCTCTGCACCGTGATCACGTGCTCGGCATCGGCGGCGCCTCGGTCTCCCTGGCCCGCGCCGTGGTCCGCACGCCGGCGCGCCGCGCCCTGGACCTCGGGACCGGTTGCGGTGTGCAGGCCCTGCACCTGGACGGCCATTGCGACCAGATCGTGGCCACCGACACCAACGAACGCGCGCTGGCGATGGCCGCGGCCACCGCACGGCTCAACGGCATGTCGTGGGAGCTGCGGCATGGCAGCCTGTTCGAGCCGGTGGCGGGGGAGCGGTTCGACCTCATCGTCTCCAACCCGCCGTTCGTGGTGGGCGCCGGCGACATGGACTACATCTACCGTGACTCCGGGGTGGCCGGGGATGGCTTGTGCCGCAGCATCATCGAACAGGTTGCCGACCACCTGAACCCCGGTGGTACCGCGCACATCATGGCCAACTGGATCGTGCGCGGCGATGATTGGAGCGCCCGGGTGCGGGACTGGCTTGCAGGTACCGGGCTACACGCCTGGGTGGTGCAGCGTGAGCTCGCCGACCCGGTCAGCTACGTCGCGCTGTGGCTGGCCGACGCCGGCGAGCCGACCGAACAGGCCGCGCGGCGCGGCGGTGCGTGGCTGGACTGGTTCGCCGAGCAAGGCATCACGGGTATCGGCATGGGATTGATCTCGCTGCGGGTGCCCGCCGCCGGGGAACGCCCGGAACAGACGTGTGAGGAAATCCTCGACGAGCCGGTTACCGGGTCCGAGGTCGACGCGTTCTTCGCGCGCCGCGCATTCCTGCGGCGGACCACCGACGAGGCACTGCTGGCCGCCCGGTTGTCCACGGCGCCGGTGCTCTTGGAGGAGCAGTTCCTACCCGGGGAGCACGGCTGGCAGCAGATCGGTGCGGCGGTGCGCCGCCCCGGCGGGCCGGCCGCGGTGATCGGCGTCGACGAGGTGCTGCGCGCCCTGCTGGCGGGCTGCCGCGGCGAGGTGCCGCTGGGTGCGTTGATCGACCTGCTCGCCGCCCACCACGGGGTCGACGCCGCCGCACTCGCCGAGGCC
The DNA here is from genome assembly GCF_033741155.1 of Mycolicibacterium chengduense. Lineage (NCBI taxonomy): Bacteria > Bacillati > Actinomycetota > Actinomycetes > Mycobacteriales > Mycobacteriaceae > Mycobacterium > Mycolicibacterium chengduense. Next base: position 235,061 of record NZ_JAWQNH010000005.1, read on the forward strand.
GCGCTGCCGGAGGTCCGCGCCGCGATCAGCCGCGGCATCCTCTATCAGGCCGAGTGACGACGCGCGGTAATGACCGCATAGGGGGCGCCGAACTCGACACCGTCCGGGCCGGCATGCGCACCCAGCGCCACGCGGAAGGCGTCCACCAGCGCGGCCCGCGTCCCGTCGTCGAGCCGAGCCAGGACATCGAGGTGCATTGGGGATTCCCGCGTGATGAAGTCCACCGCCCGCTCCACCGACGCGAAACGCCAAGGGTGTAACCCGGTTTCGATGGTGACATCGGTGAAGCCGGCGGCCAGTCGGGACCGCGCGGTATCCGGGTCACCCCACTGATCGGGACCGTACGGCGCGGGCGGCGGCGCGCCGAGCACCTGCAGGATCGGTGTGTAGAACGGGTTGTCGGCATCGCGCACCCAGGTGGAGAATCCGAGCACCCCGCCCGGGCGCAGCACCCGGGACAGTTCGGCAACCATCGCGGCGGGTTCCACGAAGATGATGCCCATATTCGACACGGCCGCACCGAAACTCGCATCGGCCAGGCCGGTGGCGGCGGCATCGGCGGCCACCCAGCGCACCGCGTCACCACCGGGCTTCTCGGCGGCGATGGCCAGCAACTCCGGGGTGAGGTCAACGCCGGTCACGCGGGCGCCGGCGGCCGAGGCGGCCAGTGCCGCGTTGCCGGTACCGCAGGCCAGGTCGACCACCTCGAGCCCGGGCAGGGCGACCAGGGCACCGACGGCGGTGAGCACCTCGGACGCAATGGGCGCGATACGTTCGGCGACGGATTCGTACCGTCCCGCGGACCAGATCGACGAGTTGGGCACGGCCCCAGCGTAGGTCAGCCGACCGGCAATCCGGCCAGATACGCCGCCACGCCCAGGGCCGCCGCGCCGATCAGCGTGCTGACCACACCGCGGCGGGCCACCAGTAGTGCCACCGCGGCCAGGGCCAGCACGCCGAACTGCCACGGCTGCTGGGCGGCCAGCGCCAACGGCACCGCCGAGCCGGTGATGGCACCGATGACGGCGGGCCCGGCGCCGGTCAGAAAGGCCTGCACGTACCGGTTCGCCCGCAGCGCGTCGAAATGCCTGCCGCCACCGATCACCATGACGAACGACGGGCCGAACGCGACCAAAGCCGCCAACAGGGCACCGCCGACGCCCGCGGCCGCGTAACCCACCACCGCCACCGTGTGCAGCACCGGTCCGGGGGTGATCTGGCCCAGGGCCACCGCGTTGAGGAACTCGGCGTCGGTCATCCAGTGATGCCGGTGCACGGCGTCGTCCTGCATCAGCGGGATGATGACGAACCCGCCGCCGTAGGACAACGCACCCACCTTGAACGCCGTCCACACCAGGGCGGGGATCCCGGCCAGCGCCGGCGCCGCGGCCAGCAGCACCGGCCAGGCCTGCGCCCCGGCCCGCGACGGTGCGATGCGGGCCGCGATCTCCAGCACCCCGGCGGCGATCAGCACCAGCACCAGCCATGGGCCGGTCAGGGCCGCGGCCACCGCGCCTGCGATGAAGTAGCCGATCCAGCGGATCCTGGGCCAGGGCGTTTCGCCGGCCCGTCGCCAGCTGGACGGGATCAGCCCGACGGCGGCGTGCAGCGCGACGGCCGCCACCGCCGCACCGGCCCCGGCGGCCGCGCCCCGCGCCCAGCCGGGCGCACCGCCGGACAGGAAGAACGCCGCCAGCGCCAGGATGACGACCAGACCCGGCAGGATGAACGCCAGCCCGCCGACCAGTGCACCGCGCACGCCGCGCAACCGCCAGGCGGTGTAGATGGCCAGCTGCGTCGATGCCGGCCCGGGCAGCAGGTTCATGGCCGCGATGGCGTCCTCGAACTCGTCGGCGTCCAGCCACCGTCGCCGCTGCACGCACAGTTCGCGCAGCATCGCGATATGGGTCGGCGGTCCGCCGAAACCCAGACAACCGATCCGGCCCCATTGCGCGGTGATCGTCGTCAGCGGCACCAGGGGCTCGGCCACAGGGGTCCCTTCGGGTCAGCGGTTGCGCACCAGCTCGACGGCCGCCTCGGTCACCGGGTCCACCGCCGCGGCGTAGGTGTCGTCGTCGGGATGCTTGCGCACGAAGCTTTCCACAAACGGACACAGCGGCACGATGCGCAGTCCCGCGTCGGCGGTCTCGCGCAACGCTTGCCGAATCAGCGTGCTGGCCAAGCCTTTACCGCCGAACTGCTCGCCGACCTCGGTGTGGAAGAAGATTCGCTGCCCGTCATGATCCAGATATTCGGCGAAGCCGGCGAGCTCATCGTCGTAGTACACCTCGAAACGCGACAACTGTTCAGCCGCAAACACCCTGGCGTTCATCCGCGGTATCCCGGCGGGTTCGGGCTGTCCACCCACAGGTCGACGCCGAGGTCCGAGCCGGGCACACAGTCATACACCGACAGGTCGGTGACGCCGGAGTCCAGTAGCACGTCCTCACACAGCAGGCTCTGCCCGGTGTATTCGCGGGCGGGTTTGGTGAAGACCGCGTACGCCGCATCCGCGTACACCTCGGGTTTGCGTGCCTTGGCCATCGCCTCGTCGCCGCCGAGCAGATTCTGCACCGCGGCGGTGGCGACCAGGGTGCGCGGCCACAACGTGTTCGACGCGATCCCCGCGTCGCGCATCTCCTCGGCGATGCCCAGGGCGCACAAGGTCATTCCGAACTTCGCCATCATGTACGCCGTCGGCTTGAGCCATTGCGATTCCAGCCGCAGCGGTGGCGACAGGGTCAGGATGTGCGGGTTGGCGCGGCCCTTCATGTGCGGGATACAGGCCTGCGACACCGCGTAGGTGCCGCGGATCTGGATGCCGTTCATCAGGTCGAACCGCTTGAGCGGTACCTCCTCGATGGAGCCCAGGTTGATCGCCGAGGCGTTGTTGACGCACAGGTCGATACCGCCGAACCGCTCGACGGACTGGGCTACCGCCGCCGCCACCGAGTCGCCGTCGCGGACGTCCCCGACGATGGGCAGCGCCTGTCCGCCGGCCTCTTCGATCTCCTTGGCCGCGGTGTAGACGGTGCCTTCGAGTTTGGGATGCGGTTCGGCGGTCTTGGCCAGCAGCGCGATATTGGCGCCGTCGGCGGCGGCCCGTTTGGCGATGGCCAGCCCGATACCGCGGCTGGCGCCGGAGATGAACATGGTCTTCCCGGATAACGGCGCTTCAGTCATGGGTGCACCCTATGCCGCGCGGATGTCGGCGATCACGGCGTTGGTGGCGACGACCAGATCCTGCGGGGCCAGCGCCACGTCCCAGCCCCGCTTGCCCGCGCTGCACAGCACCCGGCCCCAATCCAGCGCCGAGGCGTCGACCACGGTGGGCAGCGTCCGCCGCTGCCCCAGCGGCGAGATGCCGCCCAGCACGTAACCGGTGGAGCGTTCGGCCGCGGCCCGATCGGCCATGGTGACCTTGGCAAATCCCAGTGCCGCCGCGGCGGCCTTGAGCGACAGTTTCGACGGCACCGGCAGCACCGCCACCGCGAGGTCCCGGCCGGCGGCCACCACCAGGGTCTTGAAGATCTGCGCCGGGTCCAGCCCGTGCGCCGCGGCCAGCTGGTCGACGGCCTCTGCCCCGAACGAGTCGGCGCGCGGGTCGTGCTCGTAGCGCAGGATCTCGTGCCCGACGCCGGCGTCGATCAGTGCTGCGATCGCCGGGGTTGCTGCGCGTGCCACCGGGCCAGCCTAGTGCCGGGGAATGACCAACCCAGGGGCGGCGTTACTGCAGGTGCGACGGGGCGCACCAGCCGCCGGCGGGATTTGTCGGCGTCAACCTCTAGGATCGTGGAAGGAGTTTCTCAGTGTCAACGGCATGCCTGGAACGTCCGGCGGATGTGCTGGAGCCGTTCGGCAGTGCCGAGAGGGAAGGGATGGGTCCAGTCACGATGACCGATATAGACGAGGCCGCACCCGCCCCGACCGAAGAGACCGACGCCGAACTCACCGCCCGCTTCGAACGCGACGCCATCCCGCTGCTGGACCAGCTCTACGGTGGCGCGCTGCGGATGACGCGTAACCCCGCCGATGCCGAAGACCTGGTGCAGGAAACCATGGTCAAGGCGTATGCCGGGTTCCGCTCGTTCCGGGAGGGCACCAATCTGAAGGCGTGGCTCTACCGCATCCTGACGAACACCTACATCAACAACTACCGCAAGAAGCAGCGCCAGCCGTCGGAGTATCCGACCGAGGAGATCACCGACTGGCAGCTGGCGGCCAATGCCGAGCACAGCTCGACGGGTTTGCGGTCCGCGGAGGTGGAGGCGCTGGAAGCCCTGCCGGACAGCGAGATCAAGGATGCTCTGCAAGCATTACCTGAGGAATTCCGAATGGCGGTGTACTACGCCGATGTCGAGGGATTCCCGTACAAGGAGATCGCGGAAATCATGGATACCCCGATCGGGACGGTGATGTCTCGACTGCACCGAGGCCGTAAGCAACTGCGTGACCTGCTGGCCGATGTCGCACGTGACCGCGGATTCATCCGCGGCGGGCAGCTCGCCACCGAGGAGGTCTCGTCATGAGCGACGAGTTCACCCGCAACGAAGAACACACGTTCACCCCGCCGGTCGGCCCGGTCGATCCCGAGCATCCCGAATGCGCCGCGGTGATCGCCGAGGTGTGGACGCTGCTCGACGGTGAATGCACCCCGGAGACCAGGGACAAGCTGCGCCATCACCTCGACGAATGCCCGACCTGCCTGCGTCATTACGGCGTCGAGGAGCGGGTCAAGAAGATGATCGCCGCCAAATGCGGCGGCGAGAAGGCCCCCGACACCCTGCGTGCCCGGCTGCGGCTGGAGATCAGCCGCACCACCATCATCAGGGGCTGAGCCGACAGCCCCATAACGAAACCGCCCGGACTCTTGTGAGTCCGGGCGGTTTCGTCATGCGTATCTGGTCAGCGCACAGACTTCGAGCCGGCGTTGGGCCGCTTGCCGTGGTTGGCCTTGCTGTGCTTCCGATCGCGCTTCTTGCGGCCTCGCTTGGCCATGGTTTTACCTTCTTTCCAGATTGACTACCGTCGACGCTTGCCTAGATTGTCTCACGGCGCAGGCGGTGCTCTGTCCACCGCATGGTGTGGTTCGATAGAACCCTCAACAGCAGTGCTCGCCGGAGGAGTGGGGTGAAGATGGCCGAGGATGTACGCGCCGAAATCGTGGCCAGTGTGCTCGAGGTCGTCGTGAAGAAGGGCGACCAGATCGGCGAAGGCGACACCCTGGTGCTGCTGGAGTCGATGAAGATGGAAATCCCGGTGTTGGCCGAGGTCGCGGGCACCGTCACCGAGGTCAGTGTGGCCGTCGGCGACGTCATCCAGGCCGGCGACCTCATCGCAGTCATCAGCTAGCCGCTCATGTCGACCCTCGGCGATCTGCTTGCCGAGCACACCGTTCTGCCCGGCAACGCCGTCGACCATCTGCACGCGGTGGTCGGGGAGTGGCAGCTGCTCGCGGACCTGTCCTTCGCCGACTACCTGATGTGGGTGCGCCGCGACGACGGGACGTTGGTGTGTGTCGCCCAGGTGCGACCCAACACCGCGCCCACCGTGCTGCTGGCCGACGCGGTCGGCACCGTGCAGGACGGCCCGGCCATGCCGGTCGTGGCCGATGCGTTCGACTCCGGGGTCATCGGCCGGGAAAGCGACGCCGGCCAGACCGACGCTCGCGACGGCAACTGGCTCAACGTCGAGGCAGTCCCGGTGCGCCACCGCGGCCAGGTGGTTGCGGTCCTGACGCATCAGACGGCGCTGGCCGACCGGCGCAAGACCAGCCCCCTGGAACGGGCCTACCTGGACTGTGCGCGGGATCTGCTGCGGATGCTCAACGAGGGCACCTTCCCCAATGTCGGTGATGCCGCGATGTCGCGATCGAGCCCACGGGTCGGCGACGGCTTCATCCGCCTCGACGTCAACGGGGACGTGACTTTCGCCAGTCCTAACGCGCTGTCGGCGTATCACCGGATGGGGCTCAACGCCGAGCTCGAGGGCCACAATCTGATCGCCATCACCCGTCCCCTGATGACCGACCCGTTCGAAGCCCAGGAGCTGGCCAAGCATGTCCGGATCTCGGTGGCCGGCGGGGCCAGCACCCGGATGGAACTGGATGCCGGTGGCGCGGCGGTGCTGCTGCGCACCATCCCGCTGCTGGCCGGTGGCGAGGCGGCCGGGGCTGCCGTGCTGATCCGCGATGTCACCGAGATCAAGCGCCGCGACCGGGCGCTGCTGTCCAAGGACGCCACCATCCGCGAGATCCACCACCGGGTGAAGAACAACCTGCAGACGGTGGCCGCGCTGCTGCGGTTACAGGCCCGCCGCACCAACAACGCCGAGGGCCGCGAGGCGCTCAACGAATCGGTGCGCCGGGTGGCTTCCATCGCGTTGGTGCACGATGCGCTGTCCATGTCGGTGGACGAGGAGGTCAACCTCGACGAGGTGGTGGACCGCATCGTGCCGATCATGAACGACGTCGCCTCGGTCGACAGCCCCATCCGGATCACCCGGGACGGCGACCTGGGAGTGCTGGACGCCGACCGGGCCACCGCGCTGATCATGGTGATCACCGAGCTCGTCCAGAACGCCTTGGAACACGCCTTCGACGGTCAGGCGTCGGGAGCGGTCACCATCCGCGCGGAGCGGTCCTCGCGGTGGCTGGACGTCGTCGTGCACGACGACGGCAAGGGCCTACCGGAGGGCTTCAGTCTGGAAAAGTCGGATCGGTTGGGGCTGCAGATCGTGCGCACCCTGGTTTCGGCGGAACTGGACGGTTCGCTGGGTATGCACGATGTCGCCACCGGCGGCACCGATGTGGTGCTGCGGGTGCCGATCGGGCGGCGCAGTCGGTTCACCCTTGACAGCAAACTCTAAGCAAAAGAATTGCGGCCCCGCCGAATTCGGCGGAGCCGCAATACGCGCGGGAGCGGCGATCAGACGCCGCTGCGCGCCTTGGTGCGAGCGTTGCGACGCTTGAGCGCGCGGCGCTCGTCCTCGCTCATACCGCCCCATACGCCCGCGTCCTGACCGGACTCCAGCGCCCACGACAGGCACTCGGTGGTCACCGGGCAGCGGTTGCAGACGAGCTTCGCGTCAGCAATCTGCGCGATGGCCGGGCCGCTGTTCCCCACGGGGAAGAACAGTTCCGGATCCTCGTCGCGACAAACCGCCTTGTGGCGCCAATCCATGAGTCCAACTCCTTACCGTTTGCGCGCGAAAGCGCACGAGCTTTTTTCTTCGGCTGTTAACGCGTGCACTTGAAATGTTTCTGCACTGTTGCATCCGATGCTTTCACAGGCTGAACAGATGTCAATAGCGGCGCGTTAACTCGTGGGCAATGTCACTACCGGGGCGGGTTACCTAACCCCTCACCCGTTTGTACTACACTCAACTCACTTACGCTCAAAATTTTTTGAGGCTTCTCTAAAGTCCCTGTTCAGGGCAAATTTCGTGGCGGCGCGACGACCGCCAGAGCGTCCGGCACCGACGTGAACGTCATCGTTTCCCGCTTTCCGATGTAATCGCCGTCGATCTGGCAGTCCACCGGTGTGTCACTCGTCACGCGCAGCCACGGCAGGTCGTCCTCGCGGATCAAATGGCCGGCCTTGATATCCGGTTTGGCCGAGATCATGCGCCGCACCAGGCGCAGATTGGCCCACACGTTCATGCTCGTGGTCGCGAACACGCCGAGCCCGGTGTCGAAGGTGGTGGTGGGGTTCGTCCACACCGGTCGGGTGTTGGCGTAGGTCCACGGGCTGGAATTGGAGACGAAGGCGAAATGCACCCCGCTCACCGCTTCGCGGTCGGGCAGGTGCAGCGTCAACGTCGGTTCCTTGCGGGCGCTGGCGAGCACTTCGCGGATCGCCACCCGGATGTAACGCGACGGGGTGACCTTGCGCCCCTTGGCGCGCTGGGCTTCCACCGCGGCCACCACGGCACCGTCCACGCCCATCCCGGCAGTGAACACACCCCAGCGTTCGCCACAGTCCATCAGCCCGATGCGTCGCCAGGGGGCACCGTTGCGGTGTGCGCTGAGCAGGTCGACGAGTTGGTTGGTGGCCTCGATCGGGTCCGGGCTGATGCCCAGGGAGCGAGCGAACACGTTCGCCGACCCGCCCGGGACCACACCGACTGCCGGCGCCTGCGGTGTGCGGTGTCGCAGGATCCCGTTGACCACCTCGTTCACGGTGCCGTCGCCGCCGTGCACGATCACCACGTCGATACCCGTCTTGGCGGCCTCCTCGCCGATCTCGACGGCGTGGCCGCGGTGGTTGGTGTGCACGACGGTCAGGTCGGTGCGGCTCTCCAGCGCGTGCGCCAACAGATCACGGCCGGCCGCGGTGGTCGACGTAGCGTTCGGGTTCACGATCAGCACGGCACGCACGGGGTACGAGCCTAACCCGGACGGGTTACGCGCCGGCCTCGCTGCGCAGGATGCCCAGCACGTTGTCGAGCACGGGTGAGCGGCGCTGCGCGCGGTGTGCGGCCACCAGGTCGATGCCGACGGTCTCCGGGGTCAGCGGCACGTAGTGCACACCGGCGAGGTCCAGTGCCGCGGTCGGGGCGGGCACGATCGCCACCCCCAGCCCCGCCGCCACCAGGGTCACCAGGGTGGAGGTCTCCATCACCTCGTGCTGGACCCGCGGGACGAAGCCGGCGTCGGCGCAGACGGCGAACACGATGTTGCTCATCACCGAACGGCCTTGGCCCGCATGGGTGATGAAGTCCACATCACGCAGTTGTTCGACGGTCAGGGACGCGTGCCCGGCCAGCGGGTGCCGCGACGGCAGCGCTACCAGCAGGCGGTCCCGCCGGATGGTCTCGGTGACGATGTCGTCCTGCAGGACCGGCGGGCGCAACAGCGCCAGGTCGATATCTCCGACGGCCAGTGCGGCCAGTTGGGCCGGTGCCAGCATCTCGCCGCGCACCTGCACCTCGATCCCGGGTAGGGATTCGCTCAGCGCGCGCACCAGCCGGGGCAGCAGCGAATAGGTGGCCGAGCCGACGCAGCCGATGATCAGCTGGCCCTCGGTGCCGGCCTCGATTCGGCGGGCCTGCCGGGCGGCATCGTCGACCGCGTCCAGAATTTGCACCGCTCGGCTCAGGTAGGCGCGTCCGGCTGGGGTGAGCTCGACGCTGCGGGTGGTGCGGGTCAGCAGGGTGACGCCCAGCTCGTTCTCCAGCTGGCGGATCTGCTGCGACAACGGCGGCTGCGCGATGTGCAGACTTTCGGCGGCGCGGCCGAAATGCAGGTGTTCGGCGACGGCGCGGAAGTAGCGCAGGTGGCGGAGCTCCACAATTGAAACTCTACAGCTCTCAATAGGTCGGAAATAAGTACTTCAGCATATGGCCGTGTCGGCCTAGCGTCGATGCCATGGATGTCGTGATCTGTAACCCGGTCCGGACGCCGGTCGGCCGGATGGGCGGTGCGCTGGCCCCGCTGACCGCCGCCGACCTGGCCACCGCGACGCTGCGCGAGCTGATCCGGCGCACCGGCCTCGGCGCGGGCGATGTCGACGACGTCGTCCTCGGCAACGGGTACGCCAACGGCGAGGCCCCGGCGATCGGGCGGATCGCCGCGCTCGATGCCGGCTTGGGCACCGCGGTGCCCGGTCTGCAGATCGATCGGCGCTGCGGCTCCGGCCTGCAGGCGGTGCTCTACGCCGCCGGTCAGGTGGCGACCGGCGCGGGCCGGGTCGTGGTCGCGGGTGGGGCCGAGTCGATGTCCAACGTCGAGCATTACGCGCTGGGTTTGCGCACCGGGGTGCGCCAGGGCGCCGTGATGCTGGCCGACCGGCTGGATCGGGCCCGTGAAACCGCCGGCGGGGCTTCGCATCCGGTGCCTGGCGGGATGATCGAAACCGCGGAGAACCTGCGTCGCGAATACGGAATCAGCCGGATCGAGCAGGACGAGCTGGCCGTGCGCTCGCATCAACGGGCCGTTGCCGCGCACGAATCCGGTTTGTTCGCCGAGGAACTCGTCCCGATCGAGGTCGGCGGAACCGTCGTCGATCGCGATGAGCATCCCCGAGTGGGCATCACCGTCGAGAAGCTGGCCACGTTGCGCCCGATGCGCGCCAAGCTCGACGACGCGGCCACCGTCACCGCGGGTAATGCTTCTGGCCAGAACGACGGCGCTGCGATGTGTGTGGTGACCACCCGCGATGATGCCGAAAAGCATGGCTTGACACCGATGTTGGCGCTGCGGTCCTGGGCGGTCACCGGCTGCGATCCGGCGACGATGGGTCTGGGCCCGGTCGCCGCCACCGCGAACGCGCTGGACCGCGCGGGTCTCACCCTCGACGATATGGACCTGATCGAACTCAACGAAGCCTTCGCCGCCCAGGTGCTCGCCGTGCTGGCCGAGTGGAAGCTCGATGCCCTCGACGAGCGGCTCAACCCGCTGGGCTCGGGGATATCGCTGGGGCATCCGATCGGTGCGACCGGTGCCCGCATCCTGGCCACCGCGGCGCACGAGGCGCGCCGCCGCGATGCGCGCTATGTGCTGGAGACCATGTGTATCGGTGGGGGACAGGGCCTGGCCGCGGTCTTCGAGGCCGTCGCGTGAGCGCCGTCGACGTGCACGCGGTGGTGACCGGTTCCGGCCCGGCGGTGCTGCTGTCCAACTCGCTGGGATCCGACCACCGGATGTGGGATGCCCAAGTAGCCGAGCTGGAACGGCATTTCACCGTGGTGCGGTATGACACCCGGGGGCACGGGCAGTCACCGGTGCCCGCCGGCCCCTACTCGATCGACGACCTGACCGATGACCTGGTGGCCCTGCTGGACCGGCTCGGCATCGCGCGGGCACATGTGGTCGGACTGTCGCTCGGTGGGATGACCGCGATGCGGCTGGCTGCCCGTAACCCCGACCGCGTCGACCGCATGGTCCTGTTGTGCACCGCGGCGCAGTTGCCGCCGGCGCAGACCTGGACCGACCGGGCGGCCACCGTCCGAGCCGGCGGTGCCGCCGCGGTCGCTTCCGCCGTGGTGGCGCGGTGGTTCAGTGGCGGCTATACCGGCGACCGGGCGTACTGGGAGGCGATGGTCGCCGGCACTCCCGCGGAGGGATACGCGGGGTGCTGCGAGGCCATCGCGAAACTCGATCTGCGCGAGCAGCTTCCGTCGATCTCGGCACCGGTGCTGGCCATCGCCGGCAGCGACGACCCGTCGACCCCGCCCGCCACGCTGGCCGGCATCGCCGATGCGGTGCCCGAGGCCCGCCTGCTCGTCGTCGATCGGGCCGCGCACCTGGCCAACGCCGAACAGCCCGGCGTCATCACCCCCGCCATCATCGAGCACTTGGAGCACTCATGACCCTGAACAAGGTGGTCGGATCGGCCGCCGACGCGGTGGCCGATATCCCGCACGGCGCCAGCCTGGCCGTCGGTGGGTTCGGATTGGCCGGCATCCCTTGGTATCTCATCGACTCGCTCTTGCACCAGGGTGCCGGCGATCTGACCATTGTCAGCAACAACTGCGGGGTGGACGGTGCGGGCCTGGGCCTGCTGCTGGAGGCCCACCGGATCAGCCGGGTGATCGCGTCCTACGTCGGGGAGAACAAGGAGTTCGCCCGGCAGTACCTGGCCGGCGAACTGACGGTGGAGCTGACCCCGCAGGGCACGCTGGCCGAACGGATGCGGGCCGGCGGCAGCGGTATCGGTGCGTTCTTCACCCCCACCGGGGTGGGCACCCTGGTGGCCGACGGTGGTCTGCCGTGGCGCTACCACGTCGACGGATCCGTCGCGCTGGCATCACCGGCCAAGGAGGTCCGCACCTTCGGCGGCAAGGAGATGGTGCTCGAGGAGTCCATTGTCACCGACTATGCACTGGTCCGTGCGGCCGTCGTCGACCGGGCCGGTAACTGCAAGTTCCACGCCGCCGCACGCAATTTCAACCCGCCGGCGGCGATGTCGGGGCGCATCACCGTGGTCGAGGCCGAGCGGGTCGTCGAGGTGGGGGACCTGCATCCCGACGAGATCCATCTGCCCGGCATCTTCGTGCAGCGCGTGGTCGAACTGACCCCGGAACAGGCCGCGCACAAGGAGATCGAAAAGCGCACCACCCGCCCCCGAGGAGCCGACCGATGAGCTGGAACCGCGATCAGATGGCCGCCCGCGCTGCCCGTGAACTGCGCGACGGTGACTACGTCAACCTCGGCATCGGGCTGCCCACGCTGATTCCCGACCACTTGCCCGAAGGCTCGGAGGTCACCCTGCACGCCGAGAACGGCATCCTCGGCGTCGGCCCGTTCCCGTATGACGACGAGGTGGACCCTGACCTCATCAACGCCGGTAAGCAGACGGTGTCGGTGGTGCCGGGGGCTTCGTTCTTCGACTCCGCGACCAGCTTTGCGATGATCCGGGGCGGCCATGTCGATGTCGCGGTGCTCGGCGGCATGCAGGTCGCCGCCAACGGCGATCTGGCCAACTGGATGGTGCCCGGGTCGATGGTCAAGGGTATGGGCGGCGCGATGGACCTGGTCAGCGGAGCGGAGCGGGTCATCGTGCTGATGGATCACGTCGCCAAATCCGGTGCACCCAAGCTGGTTTCGTCGTGTGACCTGCCATTGACGGGCAAGGGCGTGGTGAGCCGGGTGATCACCGATCTCGGGGTGTTCGACGTGACCGGCGACGGATTCGCGGCCGTCGAGCTGGCCCCCGGCGTGTCCTTCGACGACATCGTCGCCAAGACCGGCGCCCCGGTGACCGACGCCCGGATCGCCGTCGCTTAACCCGTCAAAACGGTGGTGGTTCGTCATGGGCTGCCATTCGGGCTTCGTGTTCTCGGCTGTCACGCCGCGCTGTCGTGGGAGACCATTTCGGACTGGGACGGGTTCACCTAGTATTTCCAGGCCGAAATCCAGCGCCAGATCATCGACGCCGAAAACAACGAACTGTTGAACGGCGACGGCACGACAGGGCACCTCTCCGGTCTGCTGTCGACGTTGGGCATCCTCGCCCCGGCGGTCGACAGCAACACCACCACTGGACACGGTGAGTCTCGGTATCGCCGCACTGCGTACCGGGGCGGCCTCGGCGAATGCGAATCTGTTGGTGCTGCACCCACACATGGAGTGCGTTGCAGCGGGTGAAGGACAGGCAGGGCCGTTACATCGTGCAGACCGATCCCACGGTCGGGGCGGCGAGTTCGATCTGGGGCGTGGAGGTGTTGCCAACGATGACCATCGCAGCCGGGGTGGGCGCATTGGTGGACACCCGCAAGATGGGCTACGTCGTCGTCCGTGAAAGCCTCACGCTGCGGACAGGTACCAACGCCGATGTCTTCTCCCGCAACCTCGTCCGATGGGTCGGTGAGGAACGGTTGGCGCTGGCGGTGGAACGTCCTGCTGCGGTGTGCAAGCTGACCGGATTGCCGGTGGCGTGATGGGCGACGAAGACATGTTTGACGATGACAGCGTAGACGTGTTGGAGCCCAACGAATCGGGCCGACTGGTCGGCTGTTGCACGCGACTGATGCGGTGGCGCGGGCTATCCGACGCATCATCAGGGAGCCGATTACGGGCTACTGGATACCACGGGGACCGTGGTCGACGGCACGCAGTGCGTCCATGACGGGGCGGTTTACGGTGGCGGTGAGAAGGTCGACGCGCCGTCGCGGTAGAGTCGCTTTGGGTTCGATCAGGTTGGGCCACAACTGAATCCGAGTCAGAATCCAACAGGGGTAGATCGACGGCGGATGCTGACGACGAGTCGAAGCCGGAAGCAGACGACGAGCACCCGGTGAAGGCGTCGGCCATGTCGCTGCGCGCCGGCAGCGGCAGGCGGTCGGCGAAGTGGTAGCCAGCTGATTGCGGGCAAGGCGGTCTGAGTCGTTGCAATTACCTAGACCGCCTTGCCCGTTGGCTCAACTCTAGGCGTCGGCTAGCTCGCTGCTTCGATAGAACGTTTCGACCGGGGTATCGGAATCGAGGTCGATTTCCACGTGAACCCGGCCATCGCGCACACCGAGGACTACGGCGTCATAGACGCCAGCACCGTAAGGGACGCGGATGCGGTCGCCACGTTTTAGGTGGATTTCCATCCTTGTGACCCCTTTCACCACGGGTTTTGTCCGGTCAATGCCTTCAAGTGTGCACCCACGGCTGTATCAATGCTACCCGTCAGTCTGTTGAGGGCGGTGCGCCAGATCCTCATTTGCCGTAGCCAAAGGTGATTGCGGTCACGACATCGTTGTAGTTTGGCCTCCTCCGCATGTACGAACGCGTTCCGCGCAAACATGAGGTCGTCCAGCTTCCGACGCAATGCTGGCGCGGTGGTGAAGCGCGCATCCATCTCGCGAGTGAAGCGCATGTCGAGGCGTCCGAAGTCATTCTCTAAGGCTTTCCACGTCGGGTTGCCCGTGCTCAGGTCGCGGCGGCGGATATATGCCGTACGCGTGAGCGCCAGAAGTCCGGCATCCGTTATGCCGAGGCATCCCACCACGTGATCGACTGCTTCGTCGTGCACGTCTCGGCAATAGCCCTGGAATTCGGCGACGAGTCTCGCGACGATTGCGCCGAGCAGATGTTCGGCGTCATGTCGTCTGCCAGCGGCTCGTCCAGTGAGCCGGTGGTGAATGTCGAACACTCGGTCGATGTCCGCGCTCCGCGTCGTCGTCCATGCTGTGTGAGCCTTTGACCTCCCCATGAGAGGCCGACTCTATCTGAACGGAGGGAGCCGCAAGTCTATCTGAACGGAGGGAGTCGCAAGCGTTTGTTCCTTTGCTGGCCCGCCGACCGTGCGACCTGGCAGGCTCGTGGTGTGTCTTCACATCTGCTCGGTGATCAGGCCGCGACGGTCACCCATCACGAGGCTGGCCGTGCCGTTACTGCGCTCATGACCGTGAACAATCGGTTTGAGGACCACGGGCATGTTTCCGTCACGCTCGCCAACGGGGGCGGGGGCAGCAACAGTGATATCGGGGTGTCGGGTGAGCATCCGGTGCAGGCGGCGTTCGTCTTCTACGCGGGTCCCTGGCCGAGACACGTTGGAAGTGGGGCAAACCGGTCGACACATTGGGCGACGTCAACACGGAGGGTACGAAGTTCCGAGACGCGGTCGCCGACACGTCGCCGCGCCAAATCCGGTCCGCTGCCATCCTCGTCGCTTAGCCCAACTAGCAGCTAGGTCACCTAACCGACGAGGGTCATCGCAGGTGGCGCTCGATGATCGACGCCGCCCGCGCAGCGCCGTCCTCGGACCGGATCTGCGCGCCGATTCGCTCCGTTGTCACTCTGAGCGCGGGATCCAGAGCAGCGCGGAAACCGTCGGCGAGACGCTCGGCCGTGAGCCGGCGCTGCGGGATGACAGTCGCGCAGGCGCCGATCTCCCGTAGCCGCCGGGCCCAGAACGGTCCGTCACCGTAACCGGGGAGTGCTACGGTCGGTACTCCGGCGCGCAGCCCCGCTGCGGTGGTTCCCGCGCCGCAGTGATGCGCCACCGCCGCCATGTGCGGGAACAGCCAATCGTGGGGCGCGTCGCCGATGGTCAGGACGCCGTCTGTGGCGGCGTGCAGCCCGGCCCAACCCGCCTGTATGAGAACTCGGACGCCGGCCAGTTCTGCGGCGCGAACGATGAGCTCCGAGAGCACCCGGGAGCGTTTCTTGCTCACCACCACGCTTCCCAGTCCGACGAACACCGGCGGCGGGCCCGCGGCCAGGAATCGGGCGAGCTCGTCCGGCGGCGTCCAGGACGGGTCGCGCGGAGGCCGCCAATAGCCGGTGACTTCCAGGCCGGTCCGCCAGTCGGCGGGGCGCGGTGCGACCGACGTTGAATAGCCGTGCAGCACGGTCCAATTCGCTCCAGTCCGGAGGCGCCGTAACGCACGTGCGGACACCTTCGGCAATCCCACGCTGCGGCGCAGGTCCGCCACGACGCCCCCGTAGAGAAGGTCGAACAACCCCGCGCCGAACTCCGCCGCCAATTTGTTGCCGCGTGCGCCGAGGTTGCCGCCACCGAGGATGGCGGGCGGATGGGCCGCGGTCGCCGATAGCGGCTGCATCCGAACTCCCAGCGCCGGAATCCCTTTCGCCTCGGCGAGGGGATGTCCCGCCATTTCGGCGAACGGCGAGAGCAACAGCAGATCGGTGGCCTGATCAGCGTTGACACGCAGAATCGCCGCGTCGAGTGTGCGCATCCCCGACGGTGCGGCGAACGCCGCCAGCCCTTTGGTCGGGTCCTCGCCGTCGTCGAGCGCGGCGGGTAGTTCGCGAAAGGTCAACCCGCAGCTCATGATCATGGATGCGAACGGTGAGTACGCGGTCACGGCGACGTCGTGCCCTCGGCGCTTCAGCTCGGCTCCCAAACCGGCAAGTGGTGCAACATCTCCGCGGCTGCCGACAGCGATGATGCTGATCCGACTCATGGTGCTGAGACCGTGTTGTCGAAGATCCGCACCAGATCCTCGCCGTAGGACCGCGCATCGAATTCTGGTTGCCGCAGGATCTTCTCGACGACCGCGTTGACGGCGCCACGCAGCGCTATCGCCATGGATTCCAGCGGGAAGTCGCCGAATTCGCCATCGGCTTGCCCGGCGGCGAGAATGGCGACGGGGTCGAGCGCGGCGACGCGTTCAGCAGTCTCGGCACTCAGCCGCAGATCCTCGGAGCTGATCTGTGTCAGCGCGGCCAGATGCGTGCGGTGCGTATCGAAGTAGGCAATGTTCGACCGGATATAGGTGGCCAGTTTCCCGCGTGCGGTCGTCTCCCTCTCGATTGCCGGGATCACGACGTCGAATGCCGCGGCGTACATCGCCTCGACGATCGCTTCCACCAGCTTGTCTTTGCTGCCGAAGTGGTAGAGCACCGCGCTCATCGCCAGGCCGACGTGGTCGGCGATCTTGCGGATCGAGGTCTTGGCCCAGCCGAGCTCGGCGACCACCTCGATGGCGCCGTCGACGATCTGTGCGCGCCGGGCCGACTGGACGAACGTCATCTCTCCAGATCGCATGATCTGAGATTAGATCAGTTGATCTATTTTGGGAACCGCTGCTCAGCCCGCAGCGTCCGGCAGCAGTGCCGGGCAGTTCCCGTACGCATCGGCAGTCAGCTCGAAATGCCACAGCTCATTGGCATACGTGCGGCACAGCCCGAACCGCGCACCGTTGGCGATCAGCCACTGGTCCGCACCGGTCCCGCCGACGTCGACCGCCTCGCCGATGACGTGCTTGGAATGCTCGGGCGTCTGCACGTACTGCCGGGCCGCGGCGACGCTGCCGTAGGTGGCCACCGCGTCGTCGAGCAGCCGCTGCTGAAACTCGGGGGAGCGCCAGCCGGAGGTGATGGTCATCGTGATGCCGTCGGCCGCGGCGGCGGTGGTGGCGTTCTGGATGGCGCTCAGCAGCGCCGGATCCAGCCGGCCGATGGCGGGATTCTGCACGTCGAAGGCGGTCAACACCTGATCGCCGGTCAGCGATCCGTCGGCGGTGTCCGCATGTGCGACCGGGGCCGCGCAGAGGGCGCCCACGGCCAGCGCACCGACCGCCATCAACATCCGCATGGTCCTCAGCCTACGTCCGGCGACGGGAACACCCCGTCGACATAGCGCCAGGCACCGTCCTCGCCGCGCCGGAAGCGACTGCGCTCGTGCAGGATGCGCCTGCGCCCCTGCGCGACGTACTGGGCGCGGAACTCCACGATGCCGGCGGTGTCGTCGGGGCCACCCGCCTCGGTGTCGACGATCTGCAGCCGCCGCCAGGTGATCGTCTCGTCCAGATCGAGGGAGGCGGGCCGGGTACTGCGGTCCCAACTGGACATCAGGTAGTCGGCCAATCCGAGCGCGTACGCGCTGAACCGGGAACGCATCAGGGCGTCGGCCGTCGGCGCCGTCCGGTCACCGCGGTGCAGCGGCCCGCAGCAGAGGTCGTAGTCGGTGCCCGATCCGCAGGGGCAGGAGTCACTGCCGGGCACGCGCCACCGCCACCCCGTCGGCGATCTGATCCACCAGACTCTCCAGCTCCGGTCGGTCTGCCAGCCAGGCCAACGCTATTCTTGCTGGCGCCCAGGTGCTTTCGTCGATCGGAATGAGTTTGAACTCCGGTGGCGAGAAGATCCGCCCGACGAACGACGCCGGCGCGTAGGTCACCAGTGCCACCAGATGACGGTTGAACACCTGGGTGGCCATCTCCAGCTCGCCGCCGAGCTGCCCGGTGGTCCGCACGATCCGCGTCACGCCGCGGGCGGTGAGCCCCCGCGTCAGCCCCGCCAGCACCACCGGGTTGGGCCTCGCGAAGTCGATGACGACATCGCGGTCGCGCAACTGCTCGATACACACCACGTCATGGGCGGCCAGCGGATCGTCGTGGCGCACCGCGATCGCCCCCTGATACTGCGCGACGACGCGGTGCCGCAGGCGTTGATCCGTTGACGGCAGATGAATCAGGCCCAGCTCCAGATGCCGGGAGATCAACTTGGCGGTCACCTCGGCCGCCGAGCCCGGCACGCTGAATTCGGTCGGCACCGCAAGGGTGGCGACGGTGCTCTCCAGCAGCGCAAGGAAATCCGATGGCGCGTAAGCGGTGGCACCGATACGCACCGGAGTCGCGGCGCCGGTGATGCGCTCCGCCGTCGCCTTCAGTTCGTCGACCCGACGCAGGATATCCCGCGCGGGTCCGAGCATCTGCGCACCCAGCGGCGTCAGCCGGACGTCGTGGTAATTGCGCTCGAACAGTGCCCCGCCGAGCTCACGTTCGAGCAGTTTGATCTGCTTGCTCAGCGGGGGCGGGGTGATCATCAACCGGTCGGCGGCACGTTTGAAGTGCAACTCGTCGGCGACCGCGACGAAGTACCGCAACCGGGTGACGTCGATACCCATGATCCCCGCATCGTACGAGGTGCTCAGCCCCCGGCCGTCTCCAGCACACCGCGCGCGATCAGTTCGTCGATCTCGACGTCGGTCAAACCCAGCAGCTCACGGGCGATCTCGCGGGTCTGCTCACCCAGCAGCGGGGCTTGACGCAGCGGTGGATCGGCGACCCGCTCGGCGTGCACCTGCACGTTCTCCAGGATGTACGGTTCGGCCCCGTGCGGATGCAGTTCCTCGCGGAAAGCGCGGCGCGCCACGTAGTACTCCCAGTCCGGGAGATCGGCGGCGTGGAACACCGCGCCCGCGGGAACGCCTGCGGCCTGTAACAACTCCATGGCTTCCACCGGCGTGTGCCGCGCCGTCCAGGCCGCCAGGTCCTCGTCACCGATCACCGCGCGCAGCGCCGACTCGTCGTACGCATCCCGCGCGGTCACCGCGATCCAGGCGTCCTCGCCGGCGGCCGGGAACAGCCCCCAGGACGCGGTCGGCTGGGCCGGCACCTCCCCGGCGATCTCGGCGGCGAGGTGGCTCAGCATCACCTCCGACTGTGCCACGCTGACCGCGCCGCCGGCGCCGGTGCGCTCGCGTCGCACCAGCACGGCCATGGCGCTCAGTGCCCCGATGCGGGCTGCGACATGGTCGGGATACACGGTGACGGTGTCGCAGAACGTGTCGGTCCCGTCCGGGTACACCCAGAGGTCGGTGACGCCGGCAGCCGCCCGCACCAACGGGCCGTAGCCCATCCGTGCCGCCCAGGGGCCGGTGGGCCCGAACGCCGAACTGTCCACCACCACGACGCCGGGATTGATCGCGCACAAGGTGGCATGGTCCATGCCGAGCGCCGCCGCCACACCGGGTTTGAAATTGGTCAGCACCACATCGGACATCCCGACGAGGCGATGGGCCAGCGCACGGCCCTCGGCGCCACGAAGATCGATGCCGATGGACCGCTTGTTGCGGTGCCCCGCCGCGTAGGTGTGGCTCACCGACGTCAAGCTGCCCCGCAGACCGTCGGGGAACGCCGAATTCTCGATCTTCACCACATCGGCGCCCAGGTCACCGAACAGCCGGCCGGTATCGCTGCCCACCACGATCACCCCGAGGTCCAGCACTCGCAGCCCCTCCAGCGGAAGGCCCTCGTCGCGGCGCGCCCGGGCACCCAAAATCGGTGCAGCAGAAGGCCGTTGGGTCGACGAAGCCGGGGCTGTCAGCGCGCTGGCCCGGTGGCCGTCGATCTCGACGATCCCCACCGGGATGGGCGCGCGACGTCCGTCGCCGAGGTCCGCCTCGCGGAACACGCCGCGTTGGGAGACGTGGTCGGTGCGAAGCGCCTCCGGCAGCGTCAGCACCGCGGCGGTGGGCACACCGTGCCGCTGGCCCTCGGTCTCCAGTTCGGCCCGGGTCCGGTCGGCGCAGAACCGGCCGATGGCCGCCAGCAACGCGGGGGAGCCCAGGCGCACCCGCAGGCTGTCGAAAGAAGGATCAATGAATTCCTCGGGCCGACCCATCCAGGTCAACATGCCGTGCCATTGCCGTTTGGCCAGCAGGCAGATTCGGATGTGGCCGTCCTTGCACGGGATGATCGGGTACCGCAGCTGCTCGGCATTCCAGTTGCGGCGCTGCGCATTCAGTGGCACCCCGCCCGAGGCCGTACCGGCCGTACCGAACGGCGGGTCCAGCGTTTGCATCGCCCCGTCGAGCACCGAGAAGTCGATGAGATCGCCCGTGCCGGTGCGCAATCGGTCGAGCAGCACACTCATGGTCAGCACCGCGGCCTGTGCCGCGGCGACCTGGTAGGGCAGTTGGCTGCCCGGCGGCACCAGTGGTGCCCGCCCGGGGATGCCCGACCGGGACAGCTCGCTGGTCAGGGCGTGCAGCACCGGTGTGGTGGCCTGCCAGCCGCGGAACCGGTTGTCCCTGCCGAAATCACTGATGGAGAGGATGACCAAGCCCGGGTGCTCGGCCCGAATCGTCTTGACGGCCAACAGCTCTTCGGCTGTCGAACCGGGCGCGGTGTTCTCGATGAGAATGTCGGCGTCGGCGAGCAGGAGTCGCCAGCCCGCCAGGTCCACCGCCACGGGTGTCAAACCGTGGCGGTTGATCGCCGTTGCCAGCGGTGCCGGATCGATGACCGGTTCGGTGACCCCGGTCAGCACCACCGGGGTGACACGGGCGCCCAGGTCGGCGAGCAGCCGGCTCACGGCGGTCATCGGGCCGGACGTCAGGTCGAGCACCGTCACACCGGAAAGCGGTGGGTCGTAGCCCATCAGGATCTCCGGGCCTGGCGGAACGGGATGTCGCGGTCCACCTCGGGTTCCTTCGGCAGCCCGAGCACCCGCTCGCCGATGATATTGCGCTGGATCTGGTCGGTGCCACCGCCGATCGAGGTGAAGAAGGCGTTGAGCGTCAGGAAGTTCACGTCATCGGCTTCGGCGTTGTCGGGGCCGGCCAGCAGCGCCTCGGCGCCGATGATCTCGGTCTTCAGCGCGGCCTCGGAGTGCAGGATGCGCGACATCGCCAGCTTGCCCAGCGACATGATGGAGCTCGACGTGCCCTGGGCGGTTTCGGCTTTCGCGCGGGCGTTGTTGAGCGCGTTGAGTTCACGCAGGGCCAACACCTGCGCCAGCTCGCTACGGATCACCGGGTCGTCGAGGCGGTCATGGTCGCGGGCCAGGTCGATCAGGCTGTCGGCGCGGGTGCGGTTCCGCGATCCGCGACCGGTGTCACCCATGATCGACCGCTCGTAGGCCAGCGCCGTCTGCAGCACCCGCCAGCCGTTGCCGGCGCCACCGACTAGATGGCTGTCGGGCACTCGGGCGTCGGTGAGGAACACCTCGTTGAAATGCGACTCCCCGGTGATCTGTACCAGCGGCCGCACCTCGATGCCCGGCTGGCGCATCGGGATGACGAAGAAGCTGATTCCCTTGTGTTTGGGTACATCCCAGTCGGTGCGCGCGACCAGCAGTCCGAACTCGGCGGTCAGCGCACCCGAGGTCCACACCTTCTGACCGTTGACCACCCAGTCATCGCCGTCCCGGACGGCTGTGGTGCTCACCGCCGCCAGATCCGAGCCGGCTCCGGGCTCGCTGTAGAGCAGACACGTACGCGCGCGTTCGGTCAGGAACGCGCGCAGCAGCGCGGCTTTCAGGGAATCGCCGCCGAACGTCAGGATGGTGTTGGCCGCGATGTTGTACTTGTCCTGCCGCGCACCGGGCGCCTTGACGGCTCGGAATTCCCGTTCGATGACGGCGGCCGATTCGCGCGGGTAGGCCCGGCCGAACCATTCGGTGGGGTAGGTGGGGACGGCGTAACCGGAGTCGAGCACCTTCTCCAGCCAGGCGATCTTCTCCGGCGAACTGGTCCACGGGTCAACGGTTTTCGGCAGTCCGGTCCAGTGCTCGGCCAGCCAGGCCCGGACTTCGGCGGTCAGGTCGTCCATCTCAGCCTCCCTTGGCCACTAGGTAGCGTTCCCGGAACTGTGCGGGACTGCCGAACAACTGCATGCCGGTGCGGGCCCGGCGCAGGAACCGATGCGCCGGGTGTTCCCAGGTGAACCCGATGCCGCCGTGCATCTGGATGGCCCGCATCGCCGTCGTCTGATAGGCCTGCGCACAGGTGAAACCGGCCAGGGCTACCGCGGCCGCGGCGTCCTGCGAGCCGAACCGGGTCGCCGCGTGCTGCGCGGCGGAGGTGGACGATTCGACCTCCAACAGCAGATCCGCGGCCATGTGCTTGAGCGCCTGGAAACTGCCGATGGGCCTGCCGAACTGGATCCGTGTCTTCAGATAGTCGACGGTCATCTCGAAAATGCGCCGAGCGCCGCCCGCCTGCTCACCGGCCAGCGCGATCACCGCGAGATCCAGTGCATACTGCACCGCCTCCCAGCCCGCCGTCCCGATCCGGCGAGCGGCTACCCCGTCGAAGGTGAAGGTGGACAACGGGACCGAGGGGTCGAACACCGTCGCGGCCACCCGCCGCAGTCCCGGGGCCTCCGGTTCAACTTCGAAGACACCGATGTCGTGCCCCACCCTGGCCGCCACCAGCACGACGTCGGCGAGCTGTCCGTGCAGCACGTAGTGGGCGGTGCCGCGCAACGTGTCGTGGTCGTCTGCGCGCACCGCCACCCCGGTGGGGGTCCAGGTGCCGGTGGCGCCGGTCAGCGCGACGGTGCCGATGGCGGAACCGTCGGACAGGCCAGGCAGCAGACGGCGGCGGTCCTGCTCGCCGCCGGCGGCCGTGACGAGTGCGGTGGTCAGCACCGCGCTGGCCAGAAACGGCGCATCGACCAGGGCGGCGCCGATCTCCTCGGCGACCGCCTCCAGCTCCGGGACGCCCAGGCCTACGCCGCCGTACTCGGTGTCCACCAGCAGGCCGGCCACCCCCTGGGCGGCCAGTTTCTGCCACAGGTCCGGGTCGAACCCGTCGGTCACCTGCCGGGACAGCAGGTCCCGGACCGCCGAGCGCAGCTCCGCGCGTTCGGCCACGCTGATCGTCATGGGTCCATGCAACGTGACCGGCGGCGCGATGTACATCATGCTTTGCGACACCGATACGTTTCCGAAAGGGAACCGTGCGTCAGGCCCGACTCACGACGTGCTCCCGAGCCGTTCGGTCGGCACGTCGCGGGTTTCCCGCGCGGTCAGCGCCGATGCCGCGGCGATCACACAGACCACGCCGGTGAAGACGCTGATCACCACCCAGCCGCCTTCGCGCACCCCGCCCAGCGCGGTGACGATACTCGGCGCGAAACCGGCCACCAGGAAACCCAATTGGGTGCCGATCGCCACTCCGGAGAACCGCACCGTGGTCGTGAACATCTCGCCGTAGAACGCCGGCCACACCGCATTGGCCGCGGCGTAACCGAAGGAGAAGGTGGCCACCGCGAGTGCGAAGGTCAGCAGCTGGTTGCCCTCGCTCATCGACAGCATGTAGAAGGGCATCAGCACCGCCGAGGACAGGGCGCCGTACACGAATACCGGCTTGCGGCCGATCCGGTCGGCCAGCTTGCCGAACAGCGGCTGAGTGGCCAGGGCGAACACATTGGCCACCACGACCAGCCACAGCGTGACGTCGGCAGGCAGGCCGACCTTCTTGCCGTAGGCGATGGCCAGGTTGCTGAAGACGGTGGACACCGCGGCGATGAACGCGCAGAAGATGACCCGCAGCACGTCGGCCCAATGGTCGCGCAGCAGCGGGATCAGCGGCATGCGGGCGATGGTGCCGGCGGCCTTGGCCTCGGTGAACTGCGGTGTCTCGTGCAGCCGGCGGCGGATGAAGTAGGCCACCACGACCACCACTGCACTGAGCCAGAACGGCACCCGCCAGGCCCAGGTGTACTTCACCTCGTCGGGCAGCGACACGAACGGGATGAGCACCAGTGAGGCCAGGATCAAACCGCCCTGGGTGCCGGTCAGCGTCCAGGACGTGTAGTACGCACGCTGGTGGTCGGGGGAGTGTTCGAGGGTCAGCGAGCTGGCACCGGCCTGCTCGCCGGCGGCCGAAAAGCCTTGCATCAGACGGCATATCACCAGGAGCGCCGGGGCGGCCCAGCCGATGGTGGCGAAGCTGGGCAGGCAGCCGATCAGGAAGGTGGAGACACCCATGAGCACCAGGGTGAACATCAGCACGCGCTGGCGGCCGATACGGTCACCGAAGTGGCCGAGGATGAGGGCGCCCACCGGCCGCGCGACATAGGCGAAACCGAAGGTGGCAAACGACATGACCAGGGCCGCTTCCTCGCCGGACGGGAAGAAGACGTGCGGGAAGATCAGCGCCGCCGCCGAGCCGAAGAGGAAGAAGTCGTAGTACTCGACGGCGCTGCCCATGAAGCTGGCCAGGGCGGCCCGGCGCGGGGTGCGCGCCGTGGCGGCCTCGGGTGGTTGCGTGGTGGTGGCCATGGTTCTCCTTTGAACGGATTATGTTGGGCTGCGCTGGCTTAACCGACGAGTTTGCGGAAGTGGGCCGACATCCGGTCGGCGTCCGGGCTGATCCCGGTGATCAAAGCGAAGGCGTCGACCGCCTGGTGGACGGCCATGTGCCCGCCGTCGAGGGTGCGGCAGCCGGCAGTGCGGGCCGCGCGCAGCAGCGCGGTGTCCAGGGGACGGTAGACGATGTCGGCTACCCACATCGCCGGATGCAGCAGGGCCGGGTCGAAGGCGATACCCGGGTGCTGGGCCATCCCGGTGGGCGTGGCGTGCACCACTCCGTCGGCCTCGGGTAGCAGCACCGCGAGTTTGTCGAACGACGACGCGTCGACGTGGGCCAGCGGATGCCGTGCCGCCAGATCGGCGGCCAGTGCGGTGGCCCGGTCAGGATCGAGGTCCACCACGGTCAGGTGGCCGGCGCCGAGGCCCAGCAGCGCGGCGGCCACCGCGGTGCCCGCCCCGCCCGCCCCGACCAGCACCACCCGACCGATAGCGGCTCCGGGCAGACCCTCGCCGAACCCGTGGCTGAAACCGGTGATATCGGTGTTGTGCCCGAAGGCTTTTCCGTCACGGAACAGCACGGTGTTCACCGCACCGAGCTGCCGGGCGGTGTCCTCGATGTCGTCGAGGTGCTCCAGGACGAGTTGTTTGCAGGGGTGGGTGATGTTCAGCGCGTCGTAGCCCAGCGTCCGCGCCCACTGCAGAATCTCCCCGACGCGGGCGGGGGACAGGCCCAGCGCGTCGAGGTCCAGGGTGCGGTACACGTAGTCCAGGCCGTGGGCCCGGCCCTCGGCCATGTGCAGCGCCGGGGTCAGCGACGGGCCGATACCGGTGCCGACCAGACCGACGAGATAGGGGTGCGATGAGCGCATCGGCCCGTGCTCCTTAATGTACGAACTAGTACGTACGCAAAGTAGAGCACTGTGGTGCGCGTCGCGTCAAGCGTTCGATGTGAGGCGCGTCTCGTCGGTCAGGGGTCGCTGGTCAGCCAGCCGACCACGACATCGCCCAGCATCCGGCGCAGGTGAGCGCGGCGCGATGTCTCGGTCAGATCGGTATCGAAGAGGAAGCCGAAGGTGTACTGGTTGGCGACCTGGAACACGCAGTACGAGCTGATCACCAGGTGCACGTCCAGGGCGTCGACGTCGTTGCGAAACGCGCCCGCGGCCCGGCCGTCGCGCAGGATCTCGTCCAACAGGGACGTCGCGGGCCGGGACAGGTCGCGCAAGTCGTCAAGCTGTTTGATGAATTCGCCGCGGTGGATGTTCTCGATCGACACCAGCCGGATGAACGCGTCGTGGGCGATGTGGTGGTCGAAGGTGACCTCGGCCAGCCGGCGGATGGCCTCCACGGGGTTGGCGTGGTCGACCCGCAATTTCTGCTCGGCTTCCCGGATGCCGCGGTAGGCGTGTTCCAGAACGGCCAGGTAGAGCTGTTCTTTGCCGCCGAAGTAGTAGTAGATCATCCGCTTGGTGGTGCTGGTGCGTTCGGCGATCTCGTCCACCCGCGCGCCGGAGTAGCCGGACTCGGCGAACACCTCGGTGGCCACCGCCAGGAGTTCGGCGCGGGTGCGCTCGGCATCGCGCTGAAGTTCGGCTTTGGGCTTGGCGGCCATGACGGCTGAGCTTACCGAGGGGGTGCCCCGTACCGCCGCTGCGCTTCCGGATCAATTAACTATTTGGTACATTGACGATGGGAGTGGCCCCCGTCACAGGAGGAATGATGAAGACGTCGATCGCCACGGTCTCGCTGTCCGGCTCGCTCGTCGAGAAGCTGCATGCCTGCGCGGCGGCCGGCTTCGACGGCGTCGAGATCTTCGAGCCCGACCTGATCGCCGGTGATCACTCCCCGGAAGAGATCCGCCAGCTGGCCCGCCGGCTCGGCCTGTCCCTGGACCTGTACCAGCCGTTGCGCGATCTCGAGGGCGTGGACGAAACGGTGTTCGCCGACAATCTGCGCCGGGCCGCGGCCACCTTCGCCACCGCGCAGCGGCTCGGCATCGACACGGTGCTGGTGTGCTCCAACGTGGCGACGGCCACCATCGACTCCGACGAGGTATCGGCCGCCCAACTGCGCCGCATCGGTGAGCTGGCGGCCGGCTACGGCATCCGGATCGCTTTCGAAGCGCTGGCGTGGGGGCGCTACATCGACGACTACCGCCGCGCCTGGCGGGTCGTCGAACTGGCCGCACACCCGAATGTCGGTGTGTGCCTTGACAGTTTCCACGTGCTGTCGCGCGGGCACGACCCCTCGGAGATCGAACGGATCCCCGGGGACAAGATCTTCTACCTGCAGCTGGCCGACGCGCCCGCACTCAGCATGGACGTGCTGTCCTGGAGCAGGCACCACCGGTTGTTCCCCGGTGAGGGCTCCTTCGACCTGGCCGCGTTCGTGCGGCACACCCTGGCGGCCGGCTACACCGGTCCGTTGTCGCTGGAAGTCTTCAACGACACGTTCCGCCAGACCGATCCCGGACACACCGCCGTGCATGCGTTGCGCTCGCTGGTGTGGCTGCACGATCAGGTGGCGCACACGCTCACCGATGCGAAACCACCGACCGGCTTCGACTTCGTCGAGATCAAGGCCGAGGACACCAGTGCGGTCGAGGTGCTGCTGCAGCGCTTGGGCTTCACCCCGCGCGGCCGGCATCGCAGCAAACCGGTCTCGTTGTGGTCGGCAGGCGAGGTCCGGGTGGTGCTCAACGAGCAGCAAGCCCGCGACCAGGTGCCCCACGTCGCGGCGATCGGACTGCAGGTGCCCGATACCGAGGCCACGTCCCGGCGGGCGGCCGAACTGATGGCGCCCGCCGCCTATCGGCGCACCTACGCCGCCGAGCAACCGTTCGGCGCCACCGTCGCGCCCGACGGCACCCAGTTCTTCTGGGCGTCGTACACGGCCGCCGAGCCGGCCTGGGTCGCCGAATTCGACGGCGGCCTGCCCGCCGGCGGGCCGCAGCTGGTGATCGACCACGTCAACCTCACCCAGCCCTGGCAGACCGCGGAGGACGCGGTCCTCTTCCTGACCAGTGTGTTCGGGCTCAGCGCCGGCGAACCCGCCGAGGTACCCGGTCCCAAGGGGCTGGTGCGCAGCCAGGTCATGCACAACGCCGACAAGTCGGTCCGGCTGCCGCTGAACGTGGCGCCGCACATCATGGACGACGCCGGCCTGCCCCAACACATCGCCTTCGCCTGTGCCGACGTCCGCGCGCTGGCTCGCACCGCGCACGCGGCCGGCCTGCAGTTCCTGGCCATCCCGGACAACTACTACGACTATCTGTCCGGCCGGTTCGGGTTGGCCGAGGACACCGTCGCCGAACTGCGCGAACTCAACCTGCTCTATGACCGGGCATCCAGCGGTGCCGAGTTCATCCACTTCTACACCGGCACCGTCGGCACGGTGTTCCTGGAATTCGTGCAGCGCATCGGTGGCTACGACGGCTACGGCACCGACAATGCCCCGGTGCGCCTTGCCGCGCAGCGCGGGCGTCTCGGTACCGTACGGTCGTGACCGAACGCGTACTGCTGCTCGTCAACGGGCCCAACCTCAATCTGCTGGGCACCCGCCAGCCCGAGGTGTACGGCGCCACCACGCTGGCCGAGATCGAGGCCGCGGTGAGCGCGCTGGCCGCGCAGTTCGGTCTGGCCGTGCGCGCCGTGCAGAGCAATCACGAAGGCGCGCTGATCGACGCCATCCACGCCGCCCGCGGCGAATGCGCCGGCATCATCATCAATCCCGGTGCCTACAGCCACACTTCGATTGCCATCCGGGACGCGCTGTCCTCGGTCGACCTGCCGGTGGTGGAGGTGCATCTGAGCAACATCCATGCCCGTGAGCAGTTCCGGCACCATTCGTTCGTCTCGGCCGTCGCCGAGGTGGTCATCGCCGGGGCGGGTCCGGCCGGCTACGAATACGCGGTGCGTCATCTGGCGGCGAAGTTCGCATGAGCCTGCAACCCCCGGTCGTCCGCTACGCCGGATTTCTGGTGGCCGCCGAGGCCGTCGCCGCTCTCGTGGTGGCCGTCGTGCTGGCGGTGCTGGCCACCGGCGGCACCGACAAACACACCCAGGGTTTCAATGCCTACGGCACCGCCGGCTGGTTCGCCATCATGGGCAGCGGTCTGCTCGCCGGCGGATGGGCGCTGATCACCGGCAGGCGATGGGGCCGCGGTATCGGGATCTTCGCCAACCTGCTGCTGCTCGGGGTGGCGTGGTACCTGTTCACCTCGCATCAGGCGGGCTACGGGATTGCGGTGGCCGTGCTGGCAGTGCTCACGATCGGAATGCTGTTCACTCCGTCGGCCGTGCACTGGACCACCGGGCAGGATTAGACCTCGCCCGCCAGCGCGCTCAGCTCCGGCCCGGACACCCGGTAGGTGGTCCACTCGGTCTGCGGCTTCCCGCCGACAGCGTCGTACAGCGCGATCGCGTTGACGTTCCAGTTCAGCACCGCCCAGGACAGCCGTGTTCCGCCGCGGCGAACACACTCGGCGGCCAAGGTGGCCAACAGCTTCCTGGCCAGCCCGCGGCGCCGGAACGCCGGACGCACGAACAGGTCCTCCAGGTAGATCCCCGTCACCCCGTCCCAGGTGGAGAAGTTCAGGAACCACACCGCCGTCGCCGCCGCCTGCCCGTCGACCTCGACCACATGTGCGTACGCCACCGGTTCGGGGCCGAAAAGCGCTTGGTGCAAATGGCTTTCGGTGACGGTGCATTCGTCGAGAGCGTTCTCGAACTCGGCGAGTTCGCGGATCATCGACACGATGTCCGCTTCGTCGCCCGGTCGGGCCCAACGGATGGACTCAGTCATCTTCTGCTCCCAGTCCTGTCAGGATCGTCCGGAACTTGGTGGTGGTCTCGTCCACCTCGTCATCGGGATCGGATTCGGCGACGATCCCACCACCGGCGTGGGCCAGCGCCGTCCGCCGGTCGGGGCCCAGCACCGCGCACCGGATCGACACCACCCAGCGGCCGTCACCGCCGGCGTCGCACCAACCGACCGCACCGGCATAGAAACCGCGGTCGCCCTCGAGCTCGGCGATCAACGCGGCGGCGGCGTCGGCCGGCACCCCGCCGACGGCCGGGGTCGGGTGCAGGGCCACCGCGAGATCCAACGCGCTGGTCCCACTGTCGCGCAGCCGGCCGCGGATCGGGGTGCTCAGGTGCCACAGCGCGTCGGTGCCGTGCAGCTCGGGTTCGTCGGCGATCTGCAGATCGGTGCACAGCGGTTCCAGTGCCGCGCGCATGACGTCGACCACGAACGCATGCTCGCGCCGGTTCTTGCCGGAGGCCGCCAACGCGGCGGCGTTGGCGGCGTCGGCCTGCGGGTCCGGCGATCGCGGCGCCGACCCGGCGAACGGCCGGCAGATCACCGTCTCGCCCGCGCGTGCCACCAACAGTTCCGGGCTGGCGCCCACCAACGTGCCGGCCGCGCCCAGGTCGGCCAGGTACACCGTGGCGCCCGGATCCGCGGCGGCCAATCGGCGCAGTACCGAGCGCGGATCCCAGGCGGTGTCGGCGCTCAGTTTCAGCGCACGGGCGAGCACCACCTTGTCCAGCGCCGAGTTCCGTAGCCGCGCCACCGCCTCGGCGACCCGGGCCCGGTGCTCGGAGCCGGCCGGCAGCGTCTGGCGGGCCAGCACCGCCGGTGCGGGGAGCACCGGCCAGTCCGGCAGCGACGGCGCGAACTCGACCCGATCGGGGGTGAACAGCGCGGGCCGGGCGCTCAGGTCGAAAGGCAACGCCCCCACCACGATCGGCACGGCACCGGACTGCAGAGCCTGTTGGGCGGCGGGGATCGTGGCGAACTCCCGGCGCACGCCGTCGGCCAGGACCGTGCCGTCCGGCCCGGACAGCACGAACGACGGCGTCACGCCGGCAGGCACGGGTTGACGTGACCGGTCAGGCCCAGTGCGGAGATCTGGCGAACGCCGTGCTCGAAACCGCATACCGCGATCGAGGCCGCCGCCATCGACAACCGGATGCCCTCGGACACCGGCAACTCGATCCAGCGGGTCAGCATCGACCGGGAGAAGTGGCCGTGCCCGACGAACACCACGTCACGCTCGGCCATGTTCGCCAGCGCCAGCGCCACCGCCGCGTCGGCGCGCGCGGTGACATCGGCCATGCTCTCGCCACCCGGGCACGGATGCG
Organism: Mycolicibacterium chengduense; assembly: GCF_033741155.1. NCBI lineage: Bacteria > Bacillati > Actinomycetota > Actinomycetes > Mycobacteriales > Mycobacteriaceae > Mycobacterium > Mycolicibacterium chengduense. The sequence goes on from NZ_JAWQNH010000005.1 coordinate 265,931, forward strand.
TCCACACCGTCCAGCCCGGCACGGTCTGGCGGATCTCCGGGGTGGTCAGGCCCTCGTAGTCGCCGTAATCCCATTCGGCCAGCAGGGGCGTGACCTCGTCGACGGTCAACCCGGCCAGTTCGGCGGTGAGCAGCGCACGGCGGCGCGGGCTGCTGACCACCAGCGGGTCGCGCAACTGCAGGTCGCCCAGCGCCTCCGCCGCGAGCTTGGCCTGGTACCTACCGGTATCGGTGAGATCCAGATCGGTGCGCCCAGTGTGCTTGCCACTCTTGGACCATTCGGTCTCGCCGTGCCGGAGCAGGAACAGCCGGTGCTGCTGGACAGTCACCCACACGATTCTGCCCCACGGCAGGCCGAGGGGACCGCGCGCGTGCTTGGATGGGCGGTGTGACGCGAGTATTAGCGGTCGCCAATCAAAAGGGTGGGGTCGCCAAGACGACGACGGTGGCGTCGCTGGGTGCAGCCTTCGTCGAGCACAAGCAGCGGGTGTTGCTGGTGGACCTGGACCCGCAGGGCTGTCTGACGTTCTCGCTGGGCCAGGACCCGGACGGCCTCGCCGTGTCTGTGCACGAGGTGCTGCTCGGGGACGTGGAGCCCGATACGGCACTGTTGTCCACTCCTGAGGGCATGACGGTGCTGCCCGCCAACATCGACCTGGCCGGCGCGGAGGCGATGCTGCTGATGCGGGCGGGCCGCGAGTACGCACTCAAACGAGCGCTCGGGAAACTGGCCGGCCAGTTCGATGTCGTCATCGTCGACTGCCCGCCGTCGCTGGGCGTGTTGACCCTCAACGGGCTGACCGCCGCCGACGAGGTGATCGTGCCGTTGCAGTGTGAGACGCTCGCGCACCGCGGCGTGGGGCAGTTCCTGCGCACTATCGGTGATGTCCAGCAGATCACCAACCCGGAGCTGAAACTGCTCGGGGCGCTGCCGACCTTGTACGACTCCCGCACCACGCACAGCCGGGACGTGCTCTTCGACGTCGTCGACCGCTACAACTTGCCGGTGCTCGCGCCGCCGATTCCCCGCACGGTCCGTTTCGCGGAGGCCAGTGCCTCCGGCGCCTCGGTGCTCAAAGGCCGGAAGAACAAGGGTGCCAACGCCTATCGCGATCTCGCTGGGGCGCTGCTGCGGTACTGGAAATCGGGGAAGGCGCTGCCGACGTTCACCCCGGACCTCTAGTCAGCCCAGCGCCACCACGGTGCCGCCGCGCTGCTCCAGCAGCGTCGATCCGGCCACCGCGGGGATCACCGGATCCTGTGACGGCGGGCGTTTGACGTCGATGTGGCGCACACCGGCCCCGGTTTCGGGGTTGAAGACGTCGTAGCCGGAGGTCACCGGCACCAGCAGCGAGCCGGCCATGATGGTGGCCGGTCCCACCGGCGCATTGTTGCCCGACGGCGCCACGGTGTACTTGTAGCGCAGCTGGTTGGCGTCGAACACCAGCACCGAGTCGCCCGTCCACCAGGTGATCAGGTCACCGGGATGCGACATTGCCGCGTTCGGCGAGACCGCCTTGGGTAGCAGCGTGCTGGCGGTCACCGTGCCGGTGTTGTCGACGATGTTGACCGCCGGTTTGGGGGTCGGCACATAGACGGCGGTGGTGGTGTCGGTCACCGCGACGACCCGTGCGTCGGAGTCCACCGAGACTCCGGGTTGCTGCTGGAATTTCGTCGTCGGGGTGTCTTCTTCGTCCGACGGCGTCAACAGGGTCAGCCGCATATCGGCCTGGTTCGGGCAGGCCTCCAACACCGACACCTGCGACGAGCTGGCGGCGGCGGACACCAGTCGGCACAGCGGATCCTGCGGGACGTCGGGTTTGATCCGGGCGTCCAGCGTCCCCCAGCTGAGCATCCGCACCATGTCCGAGCGCCACAGTTCCAGCCGGCTGTCACCGGCCGAGAGCACCGTGCTGCCGTCGGAGGACAGCGCGACCTCGGGGTCGGCGTACGCGGTGCGCGTCGGGCCGCGCCGCCCGGTCTGGGCGTCGATGGTGCTGACCTGGCCGCAGCCCCGGCTGTCCGGGTACACCGCAACGGCGTACTGGTACACCCACGTCACCCCGCACAGGTCGAGATCGCGGGTGTACGACCACAGTGGCGCGCCGCCGGCCGGGTCATGCCCGATGACCTCGCGGCCGTCGCCGGTGACGACGGCGCCGCCCACCACCAGGGGCTGGGTGGTCTTTCCGCTGGGCGCCGACCACAGTTCGTGCAGGGTGTCGGGGACCGTGGCGGCCGGTTTGAGGGCCGGTACGGCAGCGGCGGCGGGCTTGCTGACGGTGGCCCGAGCATCGCTGGTCCACCAGATCAGGGCGGCGACCACCGCCACCACCACCGCGATGGCCGCGGCCGCCACCATGTCGCCGCGGGTGCGGCGCTCCGGGGGGATACCGGGCATTTAGCCGGCTGCGGGCGCGGCGGCCTTGCGCGGGCGACGACGGCGCCGGCGCTTGGGGGCGGTGCCGGCCTCATCCGGGCTGTCCGAGCTGGCCGAGCTGTCGGCACCCGGGTCGGCGGACTCGGAGTCGGTGACCTGTTCGGGATGGCCGGTGGCGGGCTGGCCGGCGCGGGTGCGCCGGCGGGTGCGGGTGCGGGCCGGTCGTTCGGCCCGCTCGGCGCGTTCCCCTTCGGTGCGGGTCTTCGGCTTGCGCGGCGCGGCGATCGAACCGGTGGCCTCGGCCGGGATGTTGAGCTCGGTGTACAGATGCTCGGAGCTGGAGTACGTCTCGGTGGGATCCGGATTGTCCAGGCCCAGCGCCTTGTCGATCATCGACCAGCGCGGCAGCTCGTCCCAGTCCACCAGGGTCACCGCGATGCCGGTCTTGCCGGCGCGCCCGGTGCGGCCGATGCGGTGCACATAGGCCTGTTCGTCGTCGGGGATCTGGTAGTTGATGACGTGCGTGATGTCGTCGATATCGATACCGCGGGCCGCGACGTCGGTGGCCACCAGCACGTCGACATCGCCGTTGCGGAACGCCTTGAGGGCCTTTTCGCGCGCGATCTGGCCCAGGTCGCCGTGCACGGCGCCGACCTTGAAGCCGCGCTCGCCGAGTTCGTCGGCGACCTTCTGCGCGGTGCGCTTGGTGCGGGTGAAGATCATCGTCGCGCCGCGGCCGTCGGCCTGCAGGATGCGGCTGACCATCTCCACCTTGTCCAGCGCGTGCGCGCGGTAGACGAACTGCTCGGTGGTGTCGTGGGTGGCGGCCGAGTGCGGCGCCTCGGCCCGGATGTGGGTCGGCTGGTTCATGAAGGTGCGGGCCAGCGTGATGATCGGGTCGGGCATGGTGGCCGAGAACAGCATGGCCTGCCTGTTGTCGGGGGTCAGCCGCAGGATCCGCTCGATATCGGGCAGGAAGCCCAGGTCCAGCATCTCGTCGGCTTCGTCGAGCACCAGCACCGACAGTCCACCCAGCTGCAGGTGGCCCTGCTGGGCCAGGTCGAGCAACCGTCCCGGGGTGCCGACGACGACGTCGACGCCGTTGCGCAGCGCCTCGATCTGGGGCTCGTAGGGGCGGCCGCCGTAGATCGACGTGACGGTGAACTTGCGGTCGCCGGCGCGCAGGTGCTTGGCGGCGCTGGTCAGGTCGTCGAAGACCTGCAGGCACAGCTCGCGGGTGGGCACCACGACCAGGGCGCGGGGGGCGCCGGTCAGCGGCCGCGACTCGTCGGTGGAGACCCGGTGCAGCAGCGGGACGCCGAACGCCAGGGTCTTGCCCATACCGGTGCGGGCCTGGCCGATCAGGTCGTCGCCGGCCAGGGCGAGCGGCAGGGTGAGTTCCTGGATGGCGAAGGGGTGTTCTTTGCCGGACTCGGCGAGGGCGCGCACGATCTCGTCGCGCACGCCGAGATCGGCGAAGGTGGTTTCGGTTTTGCTGTTGAGTTCGGTCATATGGTGGTGGTCGGCATCATTGTCGATGCCTTACTGCCTTTCGTTGTCATTCCTCGTCGCGTATGTCGTCACGCGCGCACGAAGATGACGAGAAAGGGGCCGCTTCTCCCCGGCTGGGGCGATGTCAGCCCGCTGGGCCCTGCCCCGTCTTGAAGGGGGCCGGCCGAACCACGTGCACGCACATTTCCTCGGCTGTGGCGCCAAAAAGCCACTGCCTACACCCATGATAGCTGGCTTCTGTGCTGCTCGGTCGCTGTGGCGCTCGGCGTCTAGAGTTGGGCCATGCCACAGACGTCCTCAGCACAGCCGGGCACCGGGCCGAAGCCGGCGGTCAGTGCCGATCATCCCGGCGTCACCGAACTGTTCGCGCTGCTGGCCTACGGCGAGGTGGCGGCGTTCTACCGGCTGACCGAAGAGGCTCGGATGGCGCCCAATCTGGCCGGTCGGATCAGCATGGCCAGCATGGCCGCGGCCGAGATGCGGCACTACGAACTGCTGCGCGACGCACTGGCCGAACGCAATGTCGACGTGGTGCCCGCGATGACGAAATATGCTGCCGCACTTGAGAATTACCATCGGCTGACGACGCCGAGCACCTGGCTGGAAGCGTTGGTCAAGACCTATATCGGTGATGCGCTGGCCGCCGATTTCTACCTTGAGATCGCCGATGCGCTCCCCGAGGAAGCGGCCGGGGTGGTCCGGTCGGTGCTCGCCGAGACGGGCCACTCCCAGTTCGTGGTCGCCGAGGTGCGTGACGCCGTGACGGCCAGCGACCGCCAGCGGCACCGTCTGGCGCTGTGGTCGCGCCGGCTGCTCGGCGAGGCCATCACCCAGGCCCAGTTCGTGCTGGCCGATCGTGACGAGCTCGTCGACCTGGTGCTCACCGGCAGCGATGGGCTGCTGCAGCTGGCCGAGTTCTTCGAGCGTCTGCAGCGCACCCATGCCAGCCGGATGCAGGAGCTGGGCCTGGCCTAGTTACCGGGTGCAGGTCGCGATCATCGTGTTGTTGGTCTGCGCCACCAGCGGCGCACCGGCCGCATCGGTGATCGAGCAGTTCAGCTGGCTGGTCACGCTGGTCGCGGTCACCGAACTCAACTGCACGCCCGGGTCCAGGGTGATGGATTTGCGCCACGGCAGCGCGACGTTGACGTCGGTCTGCAGGGCGCCCTGTCCGTCGGTGTAGATGATGGTGACCAGGTCCAGCAGTGATTTTTGGCCGGTCACCGTGTAGGTGATGGTGCGCGCGGCGGCCGCCGGATCGGGCGCGGCTACCGGCGGCGCGACGGCTGGCACCTGCGCCTCGGTGGTGGGAACCGGTGTCGCGGTGACCGTCGCCGAGGGGGTGGGCGTCACCGTGGTGACGGTCTCCGGGTTCTGCGCCGGGTTCAGTGCCGTGACCGGCGGCGGGGCCGGGGCGACGGTCGTCGACGGCGCGGCGGACGTGGTCGCCGCGGCGGAGGTGGTGGAGGCCTGCGTGGCCGACACCGAACCGCTGTCGCCGCCGCCGAGGATGATGCCGGTGCAGATCACCGCCACCATCAGGATGGCGCCTGCGACCCCTGCCACCCAGATCCAGCGCCGGTCCAACTCGTCGTGGTAATCGGCGGGATATTCGTACTCGTATGCGGGCTCGGCGCCGGTGTCGGCATCCAAACCGGCACCGTCGAAGTCATCGTCATGGCCGAGATAGTCGTAGCTGTCGTCGGCATACGGGTAGCGCGACCGGTAACCGGCGTCGCGCGTCGCGGAGTTACGTGAATAAGGCCTGGTCATTGCGTTTCCCAAGTGGTTTCGGTGCGTACCGGGCCGATGCTAATGGGGCTGCAGTGACAGATGAGGCCGACGCGGCGAGCCGCCGTGTCACGGTCCGGCTTCGGTGTGGTGACCGTCGGATCGCGGCCCGATCGGCTGTGCACTTCGCTATCGGCTTAGCGCCCTGACGCGGCCGCCCGCGCCGCGTCCACTAGCCTGATGGCGAGCACTGCCCACCAACGAAAGAGGCCACAGCGTGGACATCAAGATCGGGGTCACGGACAGCCCGCGGGAGCTGGTCATCAGCAGCGCGCAGACCCCCGGCGAGGTCGAAGAACTCATCACCAAAGCGCTGGGTTCCGACGGTGTGCTCGCGCTGACCGACGAGAAGGGCCGCCGGTTCCTGGTGCAGTCGACGAAGATCGCCTACGTCGAGATCGGCGCGGCCGACGTGCGTCGGGTCGGCTTCGGGACCGTGGGAGCCGAGGCCGTCAAGAACGGGTGAGCGGCACGTGTGACAGGCCGCCCCAGGCGAACTGCACCGTGCCCTCCACGGCCGCCTCTTTCGAGATGGGGCGGTCGTTGTCGAGCCAGTAGCGCGCACAGTCGACGCTGGTGGACACCAGGCCGACCGCGATCATCCTGGCTCGATGTGCTTCCAGGCCGGAATCCCGGCTGATCAGGTCGAACACCGCATCGGTACACGATTCGGTGGCGACCTTCACCTGCGCCGACACCTGCGGCTCGGTGACGTAGTCGTTCTCGAAGATCAGCCGGTAGCCCTGGCTGTCGTGCTCGACGAAATCGAAGAAGGCCTGCACCGCGGCGCGCAGCCGCTGCCGGTTGTCGGTGGTGGTGCGCAGCGCTTGCCGCACGCCGGAGACCAGGTTGTCCACGTGCCGCTGCAGCACCGCGAGGTACAGCTCCAGCTTGGATGAAAAGTGTTGGTACAGAACGGGTTTGCTGACTCCGGCACGGTCGGCGATCTCGTCCATGCCTGCGGCGTGGTAACCGCGGTCGACGAAAACCTCACTGGCGGCGATCAGCAGCTGCCCGCGGCGTTCGTCACGGGGCAGCCGGTTACCGCGCCGGGTGCCGCCGGTGCCCGCCTTGGCGCCTTTTCGATCGGCGGCATTGGCGAGATCGCTCATCAGGTCCTCTATCTTGTGTGGATCGTCACGACATTACTACCGCACCGTGGGCGAGGCGCCGCTGCTGGCACTTGTGTCGGTGGCGTGCCGGACCGGTGCCCGTCACGGTGTGTGTAATCCTGGTGCGGTGACCTACGACCCGGGGCGTCGCGGGGGCGACCGTATGCCCGGCGGGCAGGAACGGGGGAATGTTCCCGTTCTACGCAGTGAATGGCGGGAGCCGCTGCGCGCCCAGCGTGATCCGTTGGCCGAGGATCACGGTCGGCCGCGGGCCAACCGGGACGACCGTCAGCACCTTCGCAAGCAGACCTGGCTCGGTCGGTTCGTGTCCACGTACGGCTGGCGGGCGTATGCGCTGCCGGTGCTGGCCATCCTGACCGTGGTGGTGCTCTACCAGACCGTGACCGGCACCAGTGCGCCCAAGGCCGTGAACGCCGAAGGCCCGGTCCAGGGGCCGCCGACCATCGAGGCGCCCGGCACGGCGATCATCGGTGCGCCGCCCAAGGGCCTGTCCCAGTTCGACGTCAACCTGCCGACCGGGATCCTGCCCAACGGTGGACCGTTCACCGAGGCCGGGGCCCGAACCTGGCATGTGGTGCCCGGCACCACGGCCAAGGTCGGCGCCGGGGACACCAAGACCTTCCGCTACACCGTCGAGGTCGAGGACGGCGTCGACACCGCGTCGTTCGGGGGTGACGACGGCTTCGCGCGGATGGTCAGCGAAACCCTGGCCAACCCGAAGAGCTGGACGCACAACACCCAGTTCGCGTTCGAACGTGTCGACAGCGATGCCGGCGGTCCCCCCGATTTCCGGGTATCGCTCACCTCGCCGATGACGGTGCGCGACGGCTGCGGCTACGACATCCCGCTGGAATCGTCGTGCTACAACCCCGTCTATGACGGCACCCAACCCCGGGTGTTCATCAATGAGGCCCGCTGGGTCCGTGGCGCCGTCCCGTTCCAGGGCGATATCGGCTCCTATCGCCAGTACGTGATCAATCACGAGGTGGGTCACGCGATCGGCTATCCGAAGCACGAACCGTGCCCGGAGAACGGCGCGCTGGCGCCGGTGATGATGCAGCAGACCTTCTCCACCGACAACGACGACGCCGCCAAGTTCGACCCGGAGTCGGTGAAACCCGACGGCCGCACCTGCCGGTTCAACCCGTGGCCGTATCCGATCGCCTGAGGCCCGCACGACGGCTGCGCCGGGGAAGGTTTACCCCTGGATTACCGTTGAAGCAGTGAGCCTGGTGGGATAGACGCCAGGATTGCGATCGACTCAAGGAGGACGACGGTGACGTCGTTACCACCGCTGGTGCAACCAGCCGCCGAACTGACCCGCGACGAGGTCTCTCGGTACAGCCGTCACCTGATCATCCCGGATCTCGGGGTGGACGGGCAGAAACGCCTCAAGAACGCCAAGGTGCTGGTGATCGGTGCCGGCGGCCTGGGGTCCCCGACGCTGCTCTATCTGGCTGCCGCCGGTGTGGGCACCATCGGCATCGTCGAGTTCGACGTCGTCGACGAGTCGAACCTGCAGCGACAGATCATCCACGGCCAGTCCGATATCGGCCGGTCCAAGGCACAGAGCGCGCGCGACTCGGTGCTCGAGGTCAACCCGTATGTGAACGTGGTGCTGCACGAGCTGCGCCTGGAGCCGGACAACGCCGTCGACCTGTTCGCCCAGTACGACCTCATCCTGGACGGCACCGACAACTTCGCCACCCGCTACCTGGTCAACGATGCCGCCGTGCTGGCGCACAAGCCGTACGTGTGGGGCTCGATCTACCGGTTCGAGGGGCAGGTGTCGGTGTTCTGGGAGGACGCCCCCGACGATCTGGGCCTCAACTACCGCGACCTGTACCCGGAGCCGCCGCCACCGGGCATGGTGCCGTCCTGCGCCGAAGGTGGCGTGCTGGGCATCCTGTGCGCGTCCATCGCCTCGGTGATGGGTACCGAGGCCATCAAGCTGATCACCGGCATCGGCGAGACGCTGCTGGGCCGGCTGATGGTGTACGACGCGCTGGACATGAGCTACCGGACCATCAAGATCCGCAAGGATCCCGCCCGGGAGAAGATCAACGAACTGATCGACTACGAGGCCTTCTGCGGTGTCATCACCGACGAGGCGGCAGAAGCGTCGGTCGGCTCCACGGTGACCCCGCTGGAACTGCGCGAACTGCTGGACTCCGGCAAGCCGGTGGCGCTGATCGACGTGCGCGAACCCGTCGAGTGGGAGATCAACCACATCGAGGGGGCCGAACTCATCCCGAAATCGGCACTGGAGGCCGGCAGCGGTCTGGCGCAGTTGCCGCAGGACCGGGTTCCGGTGCTGTACTGCAAAACCGGCATCCGGTCGGCCGAAGCACTGGCCGCCGTCAAGAAGGCCGGGTTCGCGGACGCACTGCACCTGCAGGGCGGCATCGTGGCGTGGGCGAAACAACTCGAGCCCGACATGGTGATGTACTGAGCGCTCTGTGACGCAGGCACCGCTTAGGCTGACGTGCGTGACTGACGAACTGCCACCGGAGCACGTGTTGGCGGCATTCGGCCTGGCCGGGGTGCGTCCGGTCCCGCTGGGTTCCAGCTGGGAGGGCGGCTGGCGCTGTGGCGAGGTGGTGCTGTCCATGGTCGCCGACCATGCGCGCGCCGCGTGGTCGGCCAAGGTGCGCGAGACCCTCTTCGCCGACGGGATCCGACTGGCCCGGCCGGTGCGTTCCACCGATGGCCGCTACGTTGTCGCCGGCTGGCGCGCCGACACCTTCGTCGCCGGCACCCCCGAACCGCGGCACGACGAGGTGGTGTCGGCGTCGGTGCGGCTGCACGAGGCCACGGCGAACCTGGAGCGGCCCCGCTTCCTCACCCAGCCCCCGGTGGCGCCGTGGTCGGATGTCGACGTGTTCATCGCCGCCGACCGGGCGGCCTGGGAGGACCGGCCGCTGCACGCGTTGCCGGCCGGCGCGCGCGTCTCGCCCGGTTCGGCCGACGGCCAGAAATCGGTCGAGTTGATCAATCAGCTGGCCACCCTGCGCAAGCCGACCCGCAGTCCCAGCCAACTGGTACACGGTGATCTGTACGGCACCGTCCTCTTCGCCGGCGCCGCTGCGCCGGGCATCACCGACATCACCCCGTACTGGCGGCCCGCGGCGTGGGCGGCCGGCGTCGTCGTCGTCGATGCGCTGGCGTGGGGTGACGCCGATGACGGTCTGCTCGAGCGCTGGAGCCCGCTGCCGGAGTGGCCGCAGATGGTGTTGCGCGCGTTGATGTTCCGCCTCGCGGTGCACGCACTGCACCCACGGGCCACCGCGGCCGCCTTCCCGGGGTTGGCGCGTACCGCGGCGCTGGTTCGCCTGGCGCTCTAGCCCGCTCGTCATCGCCGAGGGTGCCCTGAGCGCCCCATTTCGGCGTGTTACGGCCGCATTGCGGCGGTGAGCCCCCCGCAACGCAGATGTATTCCATCCCTAACCACCCGGTAATGGCCGGCGCCTGTAATTGGAGACATCCAAAACCACCCCAAACTTGGAGTCCTCCATGGCATTTGATCCATCCATCGCCGAGAACATCGCCACCTCGTTGGCCGAGATTCCCCATCCGTCCCTGCCGAAAGGATCGAACATCTACGGTGGCACCAAGATCTTCCCCGACTACCAGGCCGAGGAAGGCGAAAGCTACTTCACCCTGGTGCACGGAATCGCCCACGAATCCTCGGTCTCCTTCGTCGCCGTGCTGCAGGCCACCCGCGCGCTGCGCAAGGGCTTCGAGTCGGCCATCTACTTCTACGGGCCGGGCGCCATCAATTGCCTTGCCACCAGAGGGTTTCCGAAGACCGGCGACTCCGGCTTCCCCGGCGAGCAGAACATCAACGACGCGCTGGCCACCTTCATCTCCGAGGGCGGCACCGTGTTCGCCTGCCGGTTCGGCTTGGCCCTGCACGGCGGTCGGGAAGAGGACCTCATCGAAGGCGTCATCCCGGCGCATCCGCTCGACGTGCAGGACGCGCTCATCTACTACGCCCGCAAGGGCGCCATCATCAACTCGACATACATGGTCTAGGGCGCATCATGACCACACTTGCCGGGGTCTCGGCCAATTTCACCCGCGATCTGGAACAGAACTACGCGCTCATCGAGGCGCTCACCGAGGAGGCCCGCGCCAAGGGCGTCGACTTCCTGGTGTTCCCCGAGGCCGCCATCGGCGGCTACCTCTCCTCACTGGGCAACCACGGCGACACCGTGAAGACCACCAAACGCTCACTGCCACCGGCCATCCGGCTCGACGGCCCGGAGATCGCCAGGGTGCAACAGATCGTAGGCGACATGGTGATCGCCATCGGATTCTGCGAGCTGGCCGACGACGGTGAGACCCGCTACAACGCCGCGGCGGTGCTGGACGGCACCACCGTCTACGGCAGCTACCGCAAGGTGCACCAACCGCTGGGGGAGGGCATGTCGTATTCGGCGGGGTCCGGCTACCGCGTCTTCGACACCCCCGTCGGCCGCGTGGGCCTGCAGATCTGTTATGACAAGGCATTTCCCGAAGCCGCCCGCGTGATGGCCCTCGACGGCGCGCAGATCATCGCCAGCTTGTCGGCGTGGCCGGCGGCCCGCACCGCCACTGCCGAGAATCTGCAGGACGACCGCTGGACCTACCGGTTCAATCTGTTCGACACCGCGCGCGCCCTGGACAACCAGGTCTTCTGGATCGCCTCCAACCAGAGCGGAACCTTCGGATCCCTGCGCTACGTCGGCAATGCCAAGGTCGTCGATCCTGGCGGAAACATCCTGGCGACAACGCTTCTCGGTAGTGGCCTCGCCGTTGCCGAGGTCGATATCGACGCCACCTTCCGCACCATGCGGGCCGGCATGTTCCACTTGCGCGACCGCAGGCCCGATGTCTACGGCTCGCTCACCGAAGAGTTCGCTCATGCCTGAGATGACTTTCGAGGTGCGCTGGCCCGACGGCAGCACGCAGCGCTGCTACTCACCCAGCTTGGTCATGCACGACTATCTGAGCACGGGAACGCACTACACGGTAAGCGATTTCGTCGAGCGGTCGACCCGCGCACTCGGCGAGGCCAGCGAGCGGGTTCGCGCCAAATTCGGGTTCGCCTGCACCTCGGCCGCCGACACCGCCGAACGTATCACCGTCGCCGCCGCCCGCTTCCCGCGACAGGCACTCGTCCAGGTCACCCAGATGGAGCAGCCATGACCACCAACCACATCCCGGTCGCCATCATCGGCGGCGGGCAGGCCGGGCTCTCGGTCAGCTGGTACCTGGGCCGGATGGGTATCGAGCACGTCGTGCTGGAAGCCCAGACGCCGGTGCACGCCTGGGCCGACACCCGGTGGGACAACTTCACTCTGGTGACGCCCAACTGGCACTGCAAACTACCCGGCTACGCCTATGACGGACCGGACCCGGACGGCTTCATGACCCGTGACGAGGTGGTGGCCTGGCTGGCCGGCTGGCTGGACACGTTCACCCCGCCGCTGCGCACCCACACCCGGGTGACCCGGCTGGCGCAGGGACCCGACGGGCGCTTCGAACTCACCCTCGACGGGCAGGAGACGCTGCGCTGCGACCACGCCGTCATCGCCACCGGCGGCTATCCGCTGCCCGTGATCCCGAGCTATGCGGCCACTCTCGACGCCGACATCACCCAGATCCACTCCGAGCTCTACCGCAACGCCGACCAGTTGGCCGACGGTGCGGTGCTGGTGGTCGGCACCGGACAATCGGGTGCCCAGATCGCCGAGGACCTGCATCTGGCCGGGCGGCAGGTGCACCTGGCCGTCGGTAACGCACCCCGGGTGGCGCGCTTCTACCGTGGCCGGGACTGTATGACCTGGCTGGCCGAGATGGGCCTGTACGACAAACCGGCACAACAGTATCCGGGTGGCAAGGCCGCGATCGAGAAGACCAACCACTACGTCACCGGGCGTGACGGTGGCCGCGATGTCGACCTGCGCCAGTTCGCCACCGAGGGCATGAAGCTGTACGGAGCCCTGGCCGACGGCAAGGACACGCTGCTGAGGTTCGAGCCCACCCTGACCAGGGCACTGGACCACGCCGACGCGGTGTACAACTCGATCTGCTCGGATATCGACCGCTACATCGACGCCAGCGGGGTCGACGCGCCACCGCCAGCACGGTACTCGCCGGTGTGGTCACCCGAAAGCGAGACCACCACACTGGATCTGGCCGAGGCCGGTATCACCAGCATCGTCTGGGCCATCGGCTACCGGCCCGATTACCGCTGGATCGAGGCGAGCGCCTTCGACGGTGCGGGCCGGCCCATGCAGACCCGGGGCATCACCAACGTCGACGGGTTGAGCTTCATCGGCCTACCGTGGATGCACACCTGGGGCTCGGGCCGATTCCTGGGCATCGACCGCGACGCCAAACACGTCGCCGACACCATCAATGGCAAGGTTCGCCGGCGCACCTTCCACACCGACGCCGTCGCCATCTAGGGGAGTCCCGATGTCAGTATCCACGCGTGTCGACCTCGCCCTGCTGGGCTTCCGCGGCCAACCACCGGTCAGCCGCACCGCCGGCGCCGGGCCGAGCGCCGACGGCCACCTCGTCATCGACGGACTCAACGCCGCCATTCCGCGAAACCCACAGAGCCCATTCGTGTTCGACGGTGCCCGGGTACTGCTCGACGGCGCGGACACCGGCCTGGACGTCGAGGTCGTCGAGCGGCCCCGGTTCTACGACCTACACACCGCCGACGGGGTGCCCTACGAGAAGCTGGCTCGGCTGCACGGCCGCAACGTGCTGGCCACCACCGTCGTGCAGACCTGCATCCGCTACGCCGAAGACCAGCGGTGCCGGTTCTGCACCATCGAGGAGTCCCTGCGCACCGGCGCCACCACCGCGGTCAAACGCCCCGCCGAGCTGGCCGAGGTGGCCGCGGCGGCGGTCCGGCTGGACGGCGTCACCCAGATGGTGATGACCACCGGAACCTCGGCCGGGACCGACCGCGGCGCCAGGCATCTGGCCCGGTGTGTACGGGCGGTCAAGGCGGCCGTGCCGCACCTGCCCATCCAGGTGCAGTGTGAACCCCCGGCCGATCTGGGCGTGCTGGCCGAGTTGCGCGAGGCGGGGGCCGACGCCATCGGCATCCACGTCGAATCGCTCGACGACGATGTGCGCCGCCGCTGGATGCCGGGCAAGGCCACCGTGCCGATGGCGAGCTACCGGGCCGCATGGCGCGAAGCGGTGCGGGTTTTCGGCCGCAACCAGGTGTCGACCTATCTGCTGGTCGGGCTCGGCGAGGACCCCGACGAACTGGTCAGCGGGGCAGCCGAATTGATCGAGATGGGGGTCTATCCGTTCGTGGTGCCCTACCGGCCGCAGTCAGGGTCGCTCGCCGTCGACGTGGACGGCGCCGGCGCACCGGATGCCGCACTGGTGGAGAAGGTATCCCGTGAGGTGGCCGCCCGGCTGGTCATGGCCGGAATGGCCGGAACCGATCAGCGGGCCGGGTGCGCGGCCTGCGGGGCCTGCTCGGTCCTGCAGAACTTGGGGGCCTGATGACCGAGCTGTCCATCTTGGCCGGAACCCGCCCGACCGCAGCAGTTCTCATCCATCCCGCCGACGGCACCGAACTGGATGCCTACCGTCGGCTACGCCGCGACGTCTTCGTCGGCGAGCAGGGCCTGTTCGCCGGCACGGACCGCGATGACATCGACGACGACCCGCGCACCGTGGTGCTGGTGGCCACCGCACCGGACGGAGCGGTCCTCGGCGGCGTACGGCTGGCGCCCGTCGGCTCCGTCGACGTGGGTTGGTGGACCGGCAGCCGGCTGGTCGCGGCGCCCGACGCTCCCGGCGGCATCGGCCCGGCGTTGATCAGGGCCGCGTGCGCGCACGCCGAATCGGCAGGCGTGCTGCGGTTCGAGGCGACCGTGCAGCGGCGGTACCTGCCGATGTTCGCCGCGCTCGGCTGGCAGACCCTGCGGCACAACGAGTTCGCCGGTCGCCCGCACACGGTGATCCGCTGGCCGCTGAATCCGTTCGATGCGCTCACCGCGGCCACCAAGACCTTCCTCGGCCCGGCCCTGGCACCACTGCGGGCGACGGCGGGGGCGCTCGGCCCGGCCGGGTTCGTCGGGGACGACGGGGCGCCGGTCCCCGGCAGCGATCTGATCGCCGCGTGCGACGCCATCATCCCGTCCATGGTCGAGCGCGACCCCGAGTGGGCGGGTTGGTGTTCGGTGCTGGTGAACGTCAACGACCTGACCGCGATGGGGGCCCTGCCGCTGGGACTGCTCGATGCGGTCGGCGCCCCCACCCGGGCCTTGTTGGATCGGATCATCCGCGGTGTCGCGGCGGCCTCGCGGGCGTGGGAGATACCGGTGCTGGGTGGGCACACCCAACTCGGCGTCCCGGCGGCGCTGGCCGTCACCGCGCTGGGCCGGACCGGCGCACCGGTACCCGGCGGCGGTGGGCGGCCCGGTGACCCGGTGGCGCTCACCGCCGACCTCACCGGCGACTGGCGCCCCGGATACACGGGCCGGCAATGGGATTCGACGAGCGGTCGCGGCGGCGCCGAGCTGCGTGCCATGACCGGCCTGGTGGCGCAGATGGCGCCACGGGCCGCCAAGGATGTCAGCATGGCCGGGGTCGTCGGCACCCTGGGCATGCTGGCCGAAGCCGGCGGCACCGGTGCCGAGCTCGACATCGCGGCCATCCCGCGCCCGGCGACGGCGGCGATGGGCTCGTGGCTGACCTGCTTCCCCGGTTACGCGATGCTCACCGCGGGCGGCCGGCCGGCGGCCGGGCCACCGTCGGGCGTCTCGACCGCTGTCTGCGGGTCGCTCACCGCGACGCCCGGTGTGCGCCTACGCTGGCCTGACGGGGTGACGACGACGGCGCTCACCGCGCCGGTCACCGGTCTCGGAGCGGCCTGAGGGGAGCCATGGCACCAGTCACGCTGGGCGCGGTCGCCGCCCATTTCGGCCGCGATATGGACCGCGGGGTGTCCAAGGTCGTCGGGATCATCGAGTCGGCGGCCCGCGACGGGGTCGACCTGCTGGTGCTGCCCGACGCCTGCCTCGGCGGCTATATCGGTGATTTCGCCGCCCCCGACCCCGACGATCCGCCGCCCGCCCTGGATCCCGACGGCCCGGAGATCGCGGCCGTCATCGCCGCGGCGGGGACCATGACCGTCTGCGTCGGCTACGCCGAGGCGGCGCCCGGCGGCGCCCGCTACAACGCGGCAGTCTGCGTGTCCGGGGACGGTGTGTTGGGCACCTACCGCAAGGTGCACCAACCGGCCGGGGAAGCGCTGACCTATCTCGCCGGTGACGCGTTCGGCGCGTTCGACACCCCGGTCGGCCGGGTCGGCATGCTCATCGACTACGACAAGACCTTTCCCGAGGCAGCGCGGGCGCTGGCCCTCGACGGTGCGCACATCATCGCCGCACTGTCCGCGTGGCCGGCCAGCATCACCGACCGCGCCTCCCGGTTGCCCGCCGATCGTCAGTCCCGGTTGTTCGATCTGTACGACTGTGCTCGCGCCGCGGAGAACCAGGTGGTCCTGGTGTCCTCCAACCAAACCGGTGTGATGGGCAAACTGCGCTTCCTCGGGCAGGCCAAGGTGGTCGGGCCGGGCGGGGACATCCTGGCCACCACGCGCTCCAAGGGCGGTATGGCCAAGGCGGAGATCGATGTCGAGGCCGAGATCGCCCGCGCCAGAAAGGTGCTCAACCACCTCGCCGAGCTCCGCCCGGACACCTATCGCGCCAAATCGGTCCGGGGTTGACGGTGCGGATCGCGCTGCTCACCTATTCCACCAAGCCCCGTGGGGGCGTGGTGCACACGCTGTACCTCGCCGAGGCTCTGGCGCGGTCGGGTGCCGACGTGACGGTGTGGTCGTTGGCGCGGGCCGGCGACCGGGGCTTCTTCCGGGACGTCGACCCTGCGGTGACCGTGCGGTTGGTGGAGTTCACCGATCTGCCGGGCGACACCGTCACCGACCGCATCATCCGGTCGATCGAGGTACTGCGCCGCGCGTTCACCCCCGACGACTACGACATCGTGCATGCCCAGGACTGCATCAGTGCCAACGCCGTCGGACGGTGCATCCGCACCATCCACCATCTCGACCGGTTCACCACGCCGGTGCTGGCCGAATGCCACGAGAAGGCGATCGTCGAGCCCTACGGCCGCATCTGCGTATCCTCGGCGGTCGCCGCCGAGGTGCGCGCGGGCTGGGGATTCGAACCCACGGTGATTCCCAACGGGGTTGATGCACAACGCTTCGCCGACGCCGCCGCCGACAGGGACGGCCAGGACCGCTGGCGGGCCACGCTGGGGCGGTATGTGCTGACCGTCGGTGGTATCGAGCCACGTAAGGGTACCGTCGACCTTGTCGCGGCGTACCACCTTCTGCGGCAACGTCATCCGGACCTGTCGCTGGTGATCGCGGGTGGTGAAACCCTGTTCGACTACCGCGACTACCGGGCCTCGTTCGAGGCTCGGTGCGCCGAACTCGGCGTCGACCCCGTCATCCTCGGTGCCGTGGCCGACGACGAGTTACCTGCGCTGGTCGCCGGGTGCGCTGTGTTCGCGTTCCCGTCGACCAAGGAGGGATTCGGCCTGGCGGCGATGGAGGCACTGGCCGCGGGTCGGCCCGTCGTCACCAGGGACCTGCCGGTGCTGCGCGAAGTCTTCGCGGAGACGGTGCGGTTCGCCGCCGACATGCCGCAGTTCGCCACGGAAATGGCCGCCGCACTGGATGATCCGGCCGACCCGACGCCGGGACGAGAGCTCGCCGCGTCGATGACGTGGGAGTCGGCGGCGCGGGCGCACCTGGAGTTCTATTCGAACTGGTGACGGTATTCGCGCAATGGCACCCGGCCGTCGGCGGCCAGCACGCCTTCGGCCCGCAGCCGCTCCAACTGTCGGGTGGCCAGGTGCGCGGCAGGTCGCCCGGAGGCAGGAATCACCCTGTGCCAGGGCAGATCCGACGAGTCGGTGCGCATCACCCAACCCACGATCCGCGGGCTGGACAGCCCCGCCTCCTCGGCGATGTCCCCGTAGGTGCTCACCCGGCCCGCCGGGATCGCGGCCACCAGCGCGCGCACCGACTCGACCTGCTCCTCGGTGACGCGCGCCATCTCAGCCCAGCAGGTCGCGGATGACGGCCGCGGTCTCGGCAGGCCGGGCCTGTCCCACCATGTGATCGCAGTCCAGATCGACCGACGTGAACCGGTCGCCCACCGCCGTACGCAGGGCATCGATCAGCTCGCCGGTGACATACGGCGGTGTGGTGCGGGTCGCGCGGATCAGGGTCACCGGAATCGGGTTGGGCGGCACGGCGATCGGGCGGGTCAGCTCACTCCAGTACGACATCGCCGCCGGAATGCTGATCCGCCAGCCCAGCCGCCCGTTGGGCAGCTCCATCAGGTGTTCGTCGAGTTCGCGTTCCAGTTCCTCAGGTGCCACCTCACCCCACGAACCGGACAGTTTGTCGGCCCGGGCCTCGGCGCGGTCCGGGTAGTCGGGGGACGACAGCATGGCGTCGGCGATATCGCGCATCCAGTCACCGTCGAGCGCCACGGCCGGATCCAGCAGCGCCAGTGCGGAGACCAGATCGGGCCGGGCGGCGGCCAGGGCCAGCGCCACCGCGCCCCCGAAGGAGTGCCCGGCCACCAGCACCGGTCCGGACGCCTGCGCGTCCAGCAGCTCGGCCAGCGCCGCCACATTGGCCTCGATGGTCCACGGGGCGGCCCACGTCGACCGGCCGTGCCCGATCAGGTCGGGAGCCAGGATCGCTACGTCCGGCAGATGACCGGACGCCAGCGTCTCCCACCGTCTGCCGTGTCCGGTCAGGCCATGGATGGCCAGCACCTGGACGGGGGAGTCGGGACCGTACCGGTAGGTGTGCAGCACGGTGCGAGGGTACTTGTCGGACCCCCGTGGTGACATGTCGGCATGACCGCATCGACCACTGTGCTGGAGCCCGCCGCACTGGCCGACCCAGGTCTGCGTGGCACGGTGCGGGTGCTCGGTGGCCCGGGCACCGGCAAGACCAGCCTGCTCACCGGCGCCGCCGCCGCGCACATCGCCGCCGGCGTGCCGACCGAATCGGTACTGCTGCTCACCGGTTCGGCGCGGTTGGGTGCGGCGGCACGCGCGCAGATCACCGCGACCCTGCTGCGCAGCGGGACGGGCGTGGTGCGCCAGCCCCTGGTGCGCACCGTGCACTCCTACGCCTTCGCCGTGCTGCGGCTGGCCGCCCAGCGCGGCGGTGATCCACCGCCGCGACTGATCACCGGGGCCGAGCAGGACGGCATCATCCGGGAACTGCTCGCCGGCGACCTCGAAGACGGTGCGGCCAGCTGGCCGGCGTCGCTGCATCCCGCCCTGGGTACGGCCGGCTTCGCCTCCGAACTGCGTGATCTGATGGCGCGCTGCGCCGAACGCGGGGTCGACCCGATGGCGCTGCAACGCCTCGGCCGGTTGTCGGGCCGCGCGGAATGGGTGGCGGCGGGTCGCTTCGCCCAGGTCTACGAGCAGGTGATGCTGCTGCGCGCCGCGGTCGGAATGGCTGCACCGCAGGCGACTGTGCCGGCGCTGGGGGCAGCCGAGCTGGTCGGTGCGGCGCTCGACGCGCTGGCCACCGACGCCGATCTGCTCGCCGCCGAGCGCGCCCGCATCAAGCTGTTGCTCGTCGACGACGCGCAACACCTGGATCCGCAGGCCGCGCTGCTGGTGCGGGTGCTCGCGGCCGGGGCGGGCCTCACCGTGATCGCCGGTGATCCCAACCAGTCGGTGTTCGGATACCGCGGCGCCGATCCTGCGCTGTTGCGCACCGACACCCCGGCCATCACGCTGACCACCTCACATCGATGCTCGACGGCGGTGGCAGCCGCCGTCTCCGGTATCGCCCGCCGGCTGCCCGCCGCCGAGGGATTCGGCGAATTCGCCAGTGGTACCGGTGATCCCGGAAAGGTATCGGTGCGCATCGCCGCCACCGCACATGCCGAGGCGATGGTGGTCGCCGACGCCTTGCGCCGCGCCCATCTCGTCGACGGGGTGCCGTGGTCGCAGATGGCGGTGGTGGTCCGGTCGGTGCCGCGGGCCGGCGCCGCGCTGGGGCGCGCGCTGGCCGGCGCCGGTGTGCCGGTGGATCTGCCGGCCGCCGAGCCGGTGCTCGGCCGCCAGCCGGCCGTGCACGCCTTGCTCACCGTGCTCGGGGCCGCCGCGGACGGGGTGACCGGCGAGGTGGCGCTGGATCTGGTCACCGGGCCGATCGGTCGGGTCGACCCGGTCTCCCTGCGGCAGTTGCGCCGGGCGCTGCGCCGGCTGGCAGACCACCAGCGCGACTTCCCGGACCTGCTCGCCGACGCGGTGCGCGCGGTGCCGGACGGTCTGGCCCCCGAGCACGCCCGCAGCCTGCAGCGGGTCGGTGCGGTGCTGGCGGCCGCGCGGCGCAGCCGCCGCGCGGGGGAGGACCCGCGTTCCACGCTGTGGCAGGCGTGGCAGCGCAGCGGATTACAGCGTCGGTGGGTGGCCGCGGCCGACCGTGGTGGCGCCGCCGGGGCGGCCGCCGAGCGCGACCTGGACGCCGTCACCGCCCTGTTCGACGTGGCCGAGCAGTACGTCACCCGCACCACCGGGGCGACACTGAGGGGCCTGCTCGACCACGTCGACGGGCTGAGCCTGCCGGTCACCGCCGATCGCACACCTCGCGGTGAGGTGGTCGCGGTGTGCAGTGCACACGCGGTGCTGGACCGCGAGTGGGACTTCGTGGTGATCGCCGGCGTCCAGGAAGGCCTGTGGCCCAACACCATGCCCCGCGGCGGGGTACTGGGCACGCAGCATCTGGTCGACATCCTGGACGGGGTGACCGAGCCCGGTCAGCCCGTCTCGGTGCGGGCCCCGCTGGTGGCCGAGGAACGGCGCCTGCTCATCGCCGCGATGGGCCGGGCCCGCAGCCGGCTGCTGGTGACCGCTGTGGACGGCGGTGCCGGTGATGACGATGCCATGCTGCCCTCCCCGTTCTGCGCCGAGCTCGCCGAGCTGACCACCGACGACAGCCAGGCCGACAGCACGCCGGTCGCCGCGCCGCGGTTGCTGGCACCGGCGGCGCTGGTGGGCCGCCTGCGCGCGGTGGTATGTGCCCCCGAGGCCGAGGTGAGCGAGGAGGTCCGTCGCTGTGCCGCACACCAATTGGCCCGGCTGGCCGAGGCGGGGGTGGCGGGCGCGGATCCGGCGTCCTGGTACGAGTGCACCGAACCGTCCACCAGCGAACCACTGTGGTCCGGCGCCGAACACGTGGTCACACTGTCCCCGTCCACGGTGCAGACCCTGACGGATTGCCCGTTGCGCTGGATGCTGGAACGCCACGGTGGCAGCGACAGCCGCGACGTCCGGTCGGCGGTGGGGACGTTGGTGCACGCCCTGGTCGCCGATTCCACCAGGACCGAAGGCCAGCTGCTGGCCGAACTGGAGAACGTCTGGGCCGGGTTGCCGTACGAATCCCAGTGGTATGCCGACAACGAACTGGCCCGGCACGGGGCCATGCTGGCGACGTTCGCGCAGTGGCGTGAGCTGACCCGCCGCCAGCTGACCGAGGTGGGCACCGAGGTCGGCGTCGACGGGATGGTGGCGCCCGGCGTGCGGGTGCGCGGCCGCATCGACCGCCTGGAACGCGACAACGCCGGTCGGCTGGTGATCGTCGACGTCAAAACCGGTAAGAGCCCGGTCACCAAGGACGACGCGCAGCGGCATGCCCAGTTGGCGATGTACCAGCTGGCCATCGCCGAAGGCGTGCTGCCGCAAGGGGATGAGCCCGGCGGCGGGGTCTTGGTGTATCCCGGCAAGCCCAGCGCCGGTGGGGCCACCGAACGCACGCAGGACGCCCTGACCTCCGATGCCGCCGCCGGCTGGCGCGACCAGGTGGTCGCCGCCGCGGCGGCCACCCAGGGCCCGACGTTTGTCGCCAGGGTCAACGACAATTGCGGGCACTGCCCGGTGCGCGCGATGTGCCCGGCACATCAGCGGGGGGAGGGCCAGTGATCGCCACCAGGTACAGCCCGGCCGAACTGGCCGATGCACTCGGCCTTTTCGCGCCAACCGATGAGCAGGCGGCGGTCATCGCCGCACCGCCGGGACCGCTGGTGGTGATCGCCGGGGCCGGCGCCGGTAAGACCGAGACGATGGCGGCGCGGGTGGTGTGGCTGGTCGCCAACGGCTACGCCGCACCGGCGGAGGTGCTCGGGCTGACGTTCACCCGCAAGGCCGCCGGCCAACTGTTGCGCAGGGTGCGGGCGCGGCTGGCCAGGCTCGCCGGTGCCGGACTGTGCCCGCAGCTGCGATCCGACGACCCGCCCACCATCAGCACCTATCACGCCTTCGCCGGAACCCTGTTGCGTGAGCACGGCTTGCTGCTGCCGGTGGAGCCCGACACCCGGCTCATCGGTGCGACGGAATTGTGGCAGTTGGCCTTCCGCGTGGTGTGCGAACACCCGCGGGTATTCGAGACCGACAAGACCCCGGCCGCCATCACCGGCCAGGTGCTGCGACTGGCCGGTGCGCTGTCCGAGCACCTGGTGGACACCGCCGCCCTGACCGACACCCATGTCGAGCTCGAGCGGTTGATCCTGAACCTGCCGCCCGGCCCCAACCAACGGGATACAGGCCCGGCGCAGTGGCTGCTCAAACTGCTCGACACCCAGACCGAACGAACCCGGTTGGTGCCGCTCATCGACGAGCTGCACCGCCGGATGCGGGCGGCCAAGGTGATGGACTTCGGTGCCCAGATGTCGGCGGCCGCCCGGTTGGCGGTGGCCGCACCCCACGTGGGCGACCAACTGCGGCAACGGTTTCGGGTGGTGCTGTTGGACGAGTACCAGGACACCGGGCACGCGCAGCGCATCGCGTTGTCGGCATTGTTCGGCGGCGGGGTCGACGACGGCCTCGCCCTGACCGCGGTGGGGGATCCGATCCAGTCCATCTACGGCTGGCGCGGGGCGTCGGCCACCAACCTGCCGCGGTTCGCCACCGACTTCCCGCTGTCCGACGGCACACCGGCACCCACCCTGGAATTGCGGACCAGTTGGCGCAATCCGCCGCAGGCGCTGCATCTGGCCAACGAGGTGTCCGCGCAGGCGCGCCGCCGGTCGGTGAGCGTGCGTGAGCTGCTCCCGCGTCCCGGTGCCGAGCCCGGTGATATCCGCTGCGCATTGCTGAACGACGTTGTCGCCGAACGTCATTGGGTGGCCGACGAGGTCGCTCGGCGGTATCTGGCCGGTCCGACACCACCCACCACGGCGGTGCTGGTGCGCCGCAACGCCGATGCCGCGCCGATGGCCGAGGCGCTGACGGCGCGTGGCGTCCCCGTCGAAGTCGTCGGCTTGGCCGGCCTGCTGTCGGTTCCGGAGGTGGCCGACGTGGTGGCCATGCTCCGGCTCATCGCGGACCCGACCGGTGGGCCCGCGGCGATGCGGGTGCTCACCGGACCGCGCTGGCGCCTCGGTGCGCGCGATATCGCGGCGCTGTGGCAGCGGGCGGTCGAACTGGACGGACCCGCCGCGGCGGCCACCACCGCGCAGATCGTCGCACAGGCCGCGCCGGATGCCGATGCCGCCTGCCTCGCCGATGCCATCTGCGATCCCGGACCCGAGTCACGCTACTCGGCGCCAGGTTACGTCCGCATCGTGGCGCTCGGGCGCGAATTGACCGCGCTACGAGCCCATCTGGCCCATCCACTACCCGAACTGGTCGCCGAGATCCGGCGCGTGCTGGGTGTCGATGCCGAGGCCAGGGCGGCCCGTCCGGTGGCCGCCGGGTGGGGTGGCGCCGAACATCTGGACACCTTCGCCGACGTGGTGGCCGATTTCGCCGACCGGGCCGATGCCACTGCCGACGGACTGCTGGCCTACCTCGAGGTGGCCGCGGCGGTCGAGAACGGGTTGGCCCCGGCCGAGACCACGGTCGCCACCGATCGGGTGCAGATTCTCACGGTGCACGCGGCCAAGGGGTTGGAGTGGCAGGTGGTGGCGGTTCCGCACCTCAGTGGGCGGGTGTTCCCGTCCACCGCGATGGCGCGGACCTGGCTGACCGACGCCGGTGACCTGCCGCCCCTGCTGCGCGGGGACCGGGCCACCGACTCCGGGCACGGCGTGCCCGTGCTCGACACCTCCGATGTCTTCGACCGAAAGGCCTTGGCGGACAAGATCGCCGCGCACAAGGATCATCTGGCCCAACGGCGCGTGGACGAGGAACGCCGGCTGCTCTACGTCGCGTTGACCAGGTGCGAGCACACCCTGCTGGTGTCGGGCCATCATTGGGGTCCCACCGAGTCGAAACCACGCGGCCCATCGGAGTTCCTGCTGGAACTGCGGGCCATCGTGGAAGCCTCGGCCGAATCCGGCGAGCCGTGTGGTGTCATCGACCACTGGGCACCCGCGCCCGCCGACGGAGATCCGAACCCGCTGCGGGACAGTGTGGTCGAGGCGGTGTGGCCGGCCCGGCCGTCGAACGCACGGCGCGACGCGCTGGATCGTGGCGCAGAGTTGGTGCGGTGCGCCGACACCTCGGCGGATCTGTCCGCCGCGGATATGGAGGACTGGGCGGCCGACGTCGACGCGCTGCTGGCCGAACGCGCCAAGGCCGGCGAGCCGGATCCGGTGCCGCTGCCCGGCCAGCTGTCGGTCAGCATGCTGGTCGAGCTGGGCAAGGACCGGGCTGCCGCGATGCAGCGGTTGCGCCGTCGCCTGCCGGTCCGGCCCGACCCGAACGCATTGTTGGGCACCGCGTTTCACGACTGGGTACAGCGCTTCTTCCATGCCGAGCGGCTCTTCGACCTCGACGATCTGCCGGGTGCGGTCGACGGCGAGGCCGGCCGGGCCCACGCCGAGGAGCTGGCCGAGCTGCAGGCCGCGTTCGCCTCGTCGGTGTGGGCGGCCCGCACCCCGGTCGACGTGGAGGTGCCGTTCGAGATGATGGTCGGCGCGACGGTGGTCCGGGGACGGGTGGATGCGGTCTTCGACGACGGTGACGGCAGGCAGGTGGTGGTCGACTGGAAGACCGGCGACCCGCCCGCTACCCCGGAGGCTGCCCGGCATGCCGCGGTGCAGCTCGCGGTGTACCGGCTGGCCTGGGCCGGAATGACCGACCGGCCGCTGGATTCGGTGCGCGCGGCGTTTCACTACGTGCGCAGCGGGGTCACTGTCCGGCCCGACGACCTGCCCGGGCCGGACGAGTTGGCGGCGTTGTTGGCGGAGGCGGACTACGAGTTGCGATAGATCTTGTAGGCCTGGGTGATCATCGGGATCTGCAGCGGCAGCCGCGCGATGGCGCCGATCCGCATCGGCAACGGCTTGGCGGGGTCCTTGAACCACATCCGCACCATGTTGACATTGGCCGGAAACACCCCGAGATACAACGCGATCGCGGCCAGCGCGCCCAGCTTGCGGGTCCGGGGGGCCAACAGCAGCGCACCGGTGGCGACCTCGGCGACACCCGATGCGTGGGTGTAGAAGCGGGCGCTGCCCGGCAGCTCCGCCGGCACGATGGAGTCGAATGGCTTCGGCGCGACGAAATGCAGGATGCCCATGCCCACCAGGGACCCGCCCATGAAGCGGGCGCGGGACGGATTGGACTGCTGAACGACGGGCGAAGGGGATGTCATGGTTTCATTGTGGCGTGCTCACCTCCCACCGATCGGTGAATCGTGGCCAAAGGTAGGTTGCGCCGGCGCCTGGAGGCGATCGACCAGAATCTGACGTCGCGCCCGGACGCCGACCTGGTCGACATCCTGAACATCCCGGAGAAGTTCGTCAGCCCCGGCCGCAAGATCTTCATGCGGGTGCTGTGGGCGCTGAGCGCGCTGGTCGCCGCGGTCTTCATCGTCTACATCGACCGCCACGGCTACCGCGATGTCGCGGCCACCCCGGAGGAAAGCGATCCGCTGTCACTGCTGGATTGCATCTATTACGCGACCGTGTCGCTGTCCACCACCGGCTACGGCGACATCACGCCGTACACCGAATCAGCTCGCCTGGTCAACGTCCTGGTGATCACGCCGCTGCGGGTGGCGTTCCTGATCGTGCTCATCGGCACCACGGTCGAGACCCTGACCACCCAGTCGCGGCAGGCACTGAAGATCCAGCGTTGGAGGAGATCCGTGCGCAACCACACCATCGTCGTCGGCTACGGGACGAAGGGCCGGACCGCGGTGTCGGCGATGATCGGCGACGACGTGGCGCCGGCCGACATCGTCGTGGTCGACGACGACCCGGCCGCCCTGGAACGCGCCAAGAGCGCGGGGCTGGTCACCGTCCGGGGCAGCGCCACCGACTCCGAGGTGCTCCGGCTTGCCAGCGCCCAACACGCGAAGTCGATCATCGTCGCGGCCAACCGGGACGACACCGCGGTCCTGGTCACCCTCACCGCCCGCGAATTGGCCCCCAACGCCAACATCATCGCCGCGGTCCGGGAGGCCGAGAATCAGCACCTGCTGCGGCAATCCGGCGCGAACACCACCGTGGTCACCTCGGAGACCGCGGGTCGGCTGCTGGGCATCGCCACCCAGACCCCGAGCGTCGTCGAGATGATGGAGGACCTGCTCACCCCGGACGCCGGATTCGCCATCGCCGAGCGACCGGTCGAGACCAAGGAGGAGGGCGGCTCGCCGCGCCACCTCCCCGATATCGTGCTGGGGGTGGTGCGCGGCGGGGAACTGCTGCGCGTCGACGACGAGCGCGTGGACGCGCTCGAACTCAGCGACCGATTGCTGTACATCCGATCCAAAGATTGAGCAGAAAAACCCGATGAGCGGCTTCACCCTGCGCAACGTCCCCCTGCTGTCCCGGATCGGCGCCGACCGCGACGATCAGGTGCGCACCGATATCGACGCCGCGATCGCCGGCTGGCCGGACGCGGCCGTGCTGTATGTCGACCGGCGCAACCAGGTGCTGATCTCCGGCGGGAGCGTGGTGCTGAGCACGACGACCGCGCTCGGCGCCACCCCGCCCGCCGATGCGGTGTTCCTCGGCACCGTGGCCGGCGGCCGGCATGTCTGGGCGATCCGAGGCGCCCTGGAGGCTCCGCCCGGCGATACCGTCGAGGCCGAGGTACTCGACCTGCGCCGCGCCGGACCGATCTTCGACGACGCCAGCGCCCAACTGGTCGCCACCGCGACGGCGCTGCTGAATTGGCATGACGCCGCCCGGTTCAGTCCGGTCGACGGTGCACCGACCAAGACCGTCAAGGCCGGCTGGGCGCGCATCAACCCGGTCAACGGCCACGAGGAATTCCCGCGCATCGACCCGGCGATCATCTGTCTGGTGCACGACGGCCACGATCGGGCGGTGCTGGCTCGCCAGACCCTGTGGCCGGAGCGGCTGTTCTCGCTGCTGGCCGGATTCGTGGAGGCGGGGGAGTCCTTCGAGTCCTGTGTGCAACGCGAGATCGCCGAAGAGATCGGGCTGAACGTCAGCGACATCCACTACCTGGGCAGCCAGCCGTGGCCGTTCCCGCGCTCGCTGATGGTCGGGTTCCACGCCATCGGTGACCCGGAGCAGCCGTTCGCGTTCAACGACGGTGAGATCGCCGAGGCCGAGTGGTTCACCCGGGCTCAGGTGCGTGAGGCCCTCGAGCACGGTGACTGGAACAGCGATTCCTCATCGCGGCTGCTGCTGCCGGGATCCATCTCGATCGCCAGGGAGATCATCGAGTCCTGGGCCTTCGCGAACTGACCGGCCCGGTGCGGCTCAGCCCAGCTTCGCCTTGACCTGCTTGATGCTCGGGTTGGTCAGCGTGGAGCCGTCGGCGAACTTCACCGTCGGAACCACGTGGTTGCCGCCATTGACCGAGCCGACGAACTCCGCCGCGGCCGGATCGCCCTCGATATCGATCTCCGTCCACGAGATGCCCTCGGCCTTCAGGGCGGTCTTCAGGCGGGAGCAGTAGCCACACCACGACGTGGTGTACATGGTCAACGCAGGGCTAGTCATAGTCCCTACAACGTAGTCGACCACCGTCGAATGCCCGGTGGGTGCGCGGTGGTTGTCACATCGTGCTGCCATGATGGACGCCATGCCGTCCGTCGACAGCCTGCTCGGCGACCTCGACGACGAACAGCGCGAGGCCGTCGTGGCGCCCCGTGGCCCGGTCTGTGTGCTGGCCGGTGCCGGTACCGGTAAGACCCGCACCATCACCCGCCGCATCGCGCACCTGGTGGCGGCCGGCCATGTCGCGCCGGGCCAGGTGCTCGCGGTGACGTTCACCGCGCGGGCGGCCGGTGAGATGCGCGGTCGGCTGCGCACCCTCGGTGAGCAGTCCGGGGTGCCCACGTCGGCAGTGCAGGCGGTCACCTTTCACGCCGCCGCCCGCAGGCAGTTGCAGTACTTCTGGCCCCGCGTCGTCGGCAACACCGACTGGCAGCTGCTGGACAGCAAGTTCGCGGTGGTGGCCCAGGCAGCCAATCGCGCTGCGCTGCACGCCAGTACCGATGATGTGCGGGACCTGGCCGGGGAGATCGAATGGGCCAAGGCGTCACTGATCACCCCGGAGGGATACGCGGATGCGGTGGCCAAGGCGGCCCGCGACATCCCGTTCGACGCCGCCACGGTGGCCAAGGTGTACGACGCCTACGAAAACCTCAAGACCCACCGGGACGGCACCGCGCTGCTGGACTTCGACGATCTGCTGCTGCACACCGCGGCCGCGATCGAGAACGACGCCGCGGTGGCCGGCGAATTCCGGGACCGGTACCGATGTTTCGTCGTCGACGAGTACCAGGACGTCACCCCGCTGCAACAGCGGGTGCTCAACGCCTGGCTCGGCGAACGCGACGATCTGACGGTGGTCGGCGACGCCAACCAGACCATCTACTCGTTCACCGGGGCCACCCCGCGCTTCCTGCTCGACTTTTCGCGGCGGTTCCCGGAGGCCACGGTGGTGCGCCTGGAGCGGGACTACCGGTCCACCCCGCAGGTGGTGTCCCTGGCCAACCGGGTCATCGCGGCGGCCCGCGGCCGGATGGCCGGCAGCAAGCTGCACCTGGTCGGCCAGCGCGATCCCGGCCCAAAACCGTCATTCAGCGAGCACTCCGACGAGGCGGCCGAGGCCGCGGCGGTGGCCAAACGGGTCGGCTCCCTGATCGAATCCGGAACACCGGCGGCGGAGATCGCGGTGCTGTACCGGATCAACGCGCAGTCCGAGGTGTACGAGGAGGCGCTCACCGAGGCCGGCATCGCGTTCCAGGTGCGCGGCGGGGAAGGGTTCTTCAGCCGCCAGGAGGTGCGCCAGGCGTTGTTGGCCATGCAGCGTGCCGCCGGCGCCGAGCACGAGGGCGAGCTGCCGCAGGTGGTGCGCGCGCTGTTGGAGCCGCTCGGGCTGACCGCGCAACCCCCGGCCGGTACCAAGGCCAGGGAGCGGTGGGAGGCGCTGGCCGCGCTGGCCGAATTGGTGGACGACGAAGTGGCCCAACGGCCTTCGCTGGATCTGCGGGCGCTGTTGGCCGAGCTTCGGCAGCGCGCCGAGTCCCGTCATCCACCGGTGGTGCAGGGTGTCACGCTGGCGTCGCTGCACGCGGCCAAGGGCCTGGAATGGGATGCGGTCTTCCTGGTCGGCCTCACCGACGGCACGCTGCCCATCTCGCACGCGCTGGCCCACGGGGCCGACAGCGAGGCGGTGGAAGAGGAGCGCCGCCTGCTGTACGTCGGAATTACCAGGGCCAGAGTTCATTTGAACCTGAGTTGGGCGCTGGCCAGGGCCGCGGGCGGCAGGCAGGGGCGCCGGCCGTCCCGGTTCCTGAACGGGGTGGCGCCGCAGACCCCGGCCGACTCCCCGGTAGGGCGGTCGCGCAGACCTCGCGGTCCGGCGCCGCGCTGCCGGGTGTGCAACAAGGTGCTCGACACCGCGGCGGCGATCACGCTGCGACGCTGTGAGAGTTGCCCGTCCGATCTGGACGAGTCGTTGCTGGCCGCGCTCAAAGAGTGGCGGCTGCGCACCGCCAAGGAGCTGAACGTACCGGCCTATGTGGTGTTCACCGACAACACCCTGATCGCCATCGCCGAGACCCTGCCGACCGACGAGTCGGCGTTGGTGTCCATCCCGGGTATCGGCGCTCGCAAGCTGGAGCAGTACGGGCCCGACGTGTTGGAGCTGGTCAAGAATCGGTCATGACACCCACAGATCCTGCCAAAACCGCAGGTCAGAAAATCGCTTGTGGGTTTGTGCTGTTACGCTCTAGTCTCAAGATCACCAAATCTGTGCGGCTCGGCGAAAGGAGGGGAGCGACATCATGATCAACATTCACGCCATGTCCGGCGTAGCCGTCGACGGAATGTCTGTGCGCTCCCTGCTGCCCGTGCAGCCCGCTGCGCCGGCCGTCCATCGAGCTGGTTGGGCGCCCGCTGCCGCCAACCCGCAGCTCAAGCGCCGCACCGCCGCCGCGACATCAAGGTCCGTGAAACGGGGCACCACCTAGGTAGGCCCCCACAACGCCGAAACGGCCACGGACCCGAAGTCACAACGGATCCGTGGCCATTGTTTTCGGGAAATCCGATCTGGAACCCCGAACACCTGGTCACCGGTCCGAATCAAGACCGACACCGACACAACGACCAGGAAGTAGGGAAAGACATGTCGGAACTGACATGCCAAGAACTCGAACTGCCCGCGGTGCCGTGCCATGGGGGGAATCCTGACCTGTGGTTCGCCGAGAGCCCGGTCGAACTGGAGCAGGCCAAGGCGCTGTGTGCCGACTGCCCCATTCGCAGCCTGTGCTTGTCCGAGGCCTTGGCGCGCCAGGAGCCGTGGGGCGTCTGGGGCGGCGAGATCATCGAGCGCGGCGCCATCGTGGCGCGTAAGCGTCCGCGTGGCCGCCCGCGCAAGGACACCAGGGAAGGCCAGGCGGCC
Organism: Mycolicibacterium chengduense; assembly: GCF_033741155.1. NCBI lineage: Bacteria > Bacillati > Actinomycetota > Actinomycetes > Mycobacteriales > Mycobacteriaceae > Mycobacterium > Mycolicibacterium chengduense. Next base: position 296,617 of record NZ_JAWQNH010000005.1, read on the forward strand.
TAGCTTCGGCTAGGCCGTCAGGCCGTCTCGTCGTCGGCGAAGCCCGGAACCAGTTCTGTCGCAATGGCTTTCACTGGAACATGGGCATCGAGCTGACAGCAGATGGCGATCGTCGAGGCGATCACCCGCAGCGGGATGGCCAGCTGCGCCGGTAGGTCGAGTTGGCGGGCCATCTTGATCTGGGCCACCGAGTTGTCCATCTGGCCGGCGGCCATCTTCTGCAGCCAGCGGCGGTTGTAGTGGAAGACGTCGACTTCGATGGGCTGGACGTACTGGCGCAGCATGTCGTCGACCTCCTGGGCCGAGACTTGTTGACCCTTCTGGATGAAACCGGCGGCCTCCATGGCCGGCAGCGCCTCGTCGTAGTTCTTGTCCCGCGCCAGCCGGATCGTGGTGCCCAGTGCCACCGGGAAACCGCCCGGCAGCGGTGCCACTGCGCCGAAGTCGATGACGCCCATCCGGCCGTCGGGCAGCAGCATGAAATTCCCGGGATGCGCGTCGCCGTGCATCAGGCCGAGCCGCTTGGGCGCGCCGAAGGTCAGTTCGGTCAGCCGGGTACCCATCAGGTCCCGCTGTTCGGGTGTGCCATCGCGGATGATCACCGACATGGGGATGCCGTCCATCCATTCGGCGATCACCACTTTCGGCGCACTGGCCACGATGTGCGGCACCGCGAAATGCGGGTCGTTCTCGTAGGCCTTGGCGAAGGCGCGCTGGTTGTCGGCTTCGAGCCGGTAGTCCAACTCCTCCTCGGCGCGCTGGATCAGCTCGTCCACCACGCCCTCCACGTCGGCGCCGGGTGCCAACTGCTTGAACACCCCGACGAGCCGCTGGATGGTCTTGAGATCGGCGCGTAGCGCCTCGTCGGCGCCCGGGTACTGGATCTTGACGGCGACCTCGCGGCCGTCGGACCAGATCGCCTTGTGCACCTGCCCGATGCTGGCCGAGGCCACCGGGGTGTCGTCGAACGAGGCGAACCGGTCCCGCCACTTGGTGCCCAATTGGGCGTCGAGGACGCGGTGTACCTTGGCCGCCGGCAACGGCGGCGCTTCGCGCTGCAGCTTGGTCAGCGCTTCCCGGTACGGCTTGCCGTACTGCTCGGGGATGGCGGCTTCCATCACCGAGAGCGCCTGGCCGACCTTCATCGCGCCGCCCTTGAGCTCACCGAGCACGGTGAACAACTGCTGGGCCGCCTTGTCCATCAACTCGGCGGTGACCTCGTCCTTGGACTTGCCGGTCAGGCGCTTGCCGATCCCGAGCGCTGCCCGGCCGGCGAATCCGACCGGCAGGGTCGCGAGCTTGGCGTTGCGGGCAACGCTCCCACGCTTGATATCAGCCACGCATCCATCATCCACGACGCACCTGAATAGGTCAGCAGGGACAACCCGGATGCCGTGACCAACGGCGCGCCAGCACCGATCCGCTACCGACGTCGAACTCCAGGGTGGTGTCCAGGGTCATCGGCGGTTCCGGGGCGTCATCCGGTGGGTCCGAATCGGCGCAGCGCATGGCGCGGACCACCCGGTCCACCTGGTTGAGCGCCAGCGCGGCGGTGCCCATCAGGGTGGCGCGATCGGCGGAACCGACGGTGTGCCGCAACTGGGCGGCGACCGCCGGCCAGGCGGCGTCGCGGTCCCGGCGGTGCCGGTCGGCGCAGGCCAGACACGAGGTGACCCCGGGAATCACCAGCGGCCCGACCAACCCCGTGCCGTCGCGCACCCGCACCGGCAGGTGTGGCAGCTCGGCCGCATGCAGATCGCGCACCACCCGCGGATCGACGACCAGGGCATCGGTGAGCAGCACCAGGTCGGCGTGATCGGTGCTCACGACGGCATGCGGTCGGCTGCTCTGGGTGACGCGGTTACCCGAGCATCTCAGCGCCCCGGCCAGCAGGTCGGACAGCGGCCCACGCCCGTGGATGCGGATGGTCACCGACCGCGCCGCGGAGTGCCCGACGGTCAGCACCCCGGCTCGGCGCAGCGCATCGAGCAGGTCGGCCACGGCAGACTCCGGCATTCCCAGCGCGGCGGCACGCGCCGAGAGTTCGTCCCTGGTCACCGCCGTGTGCATACCGCGCAGCACGTCGGCCACGGCGGCGGCACTCACCCCGGCCTGCGGATGCACCACCACGGCGCGGCGCGGGTCCCAGCCCACCTGCACGGTGTCATCCGGGCGCAGTAGCACCGGCATCGATGGATCGAGCAGATAGCGCCTCATGCACCGACTCTGCCACGGTCGGGCGGGCGCCGGTTTCAGTTATCCACAGGCCCGTCGGGGCCGGGCTTCCCGTCGTCTTCGAGCTCGGCCAGCGCCTGGTCGATGCCCGAGGTGTCACCGCCGATGGCCCGGTCGATGAAGGCGGCCGGCTCGTCGAGGTCGTCGGCGCCGGGCAGCAGGTCGGGATGCTGCCAGACCGCGTCGCGGGCGTCGGCCCCGACGGCGTCGGTCAGCTTCTCCCACAACGCGGCGGCCTCGCGCAGCTTGCGCGGCCGCAACTCCAGGCCCACCAGCGTGGCAAAGGTCTGCTCGGCCGGGCCGCCGGTGGCGCGGCGCCGGCGCAGCATCTCCGACAGGGCCGCGGTTCCGGGAATCCGGTCACCGAGCGCAGCGGTCACCACGGTCTGCACCCAGCCCTCGATGAGGGCGAGCAGGGTTTCCAGCCGCTCCAGCGCGGCAACCTGTTCGGGGGTGGCCTTCGGTTCGAAGATGCCCTGGTTGAGCAGCTGCTCCACGGCCGCCGGGTCGGCCAGCGCGGCCGGATTGATGCCGCTGGCCAGATCCTCGATCCCGCTCATGTCGATCTTCATGCCCTTGGCGAACGCCTCCACGGCGCTGAGCAGCTGGCTGGACAACCACGGGACATGGCTGAACAACCGGTGATGAGCGGCCTCACGGGCGGCCAGAAAGGTCAGCACCTCGCTGCGCGGCTGCTCCAGCCCCTCCGACAAACTCTCGACGGCTTCGGGCAGCAGGGCCGCCACGCCCTTGGGCCCCAAGGGCAGACCGATATCGGTGGAGGTCAGCACCTCCTTGGACAGCTTGCCCAGTGCCTGGCCGAGCTGGCTGCCGAAGGCCATCCCACCCATCTGCGACATCATCGCCAGCAGCGGACCCGCCATGGTCTTGGCTTCCTCGGGCAGCGCCGAGGCCCACACCGTGGAGATCTGTTCGGCGACCGGGTCGCACAACCGCTTCCAGGTGCCCAGCGTGTTGTCGATCCAGTCGGTCGGGGTCCAGGCCACCGCCTTCGTGGTGCCGGCCGGCAGCGCGGTCACCCCGTCGAGCCACGTCTCGGCCAGATGCACGGCATCGGCGATCGCGGCGCCGGTCTTCTCCGACACCGGAGCGACGAATCCGATCGAGCTGGACGCCAGCTGCCGGGCCAGGTCGTAGTTGACCGGACCGGCCTGCTGGCCGGTGTTCATCACATTGCCTGCGCCGCTGAACATTTCGCCGAGCTTGGTGAAGATCTGGCCCAGATCGGACATATCGAAGCCGGCGCCGCCGAGCCCGAACGGGTCCGCGCCCGATCCCGGGCCGGGGTTTTCTTTGCGCTTGTCACGCTCGGGGTCGTCCCCGCTGGAGAAGCCGAAGGGCAGGTCAGCCATGACTTCAACGGTACTCACCCCGGGCCGCGCAGGTGGGGCCGCGGGTCACGCTGTCGGTGAACGCGCTCTACTGTGGGCGGCGTGAACAGGCGGATTATGACGCTGGTGGTGGCGCTGGTGCCGATCGTGGCGTTCGGTGTGCTGCTGTCGTTGGTGACGGTCCCATACGTGTCGCTGGGGCCCGGCCCGACGTTCAACACCCTCGGTGAGGTGGACGGCAAGCAGGTCGTCGACATCAAGAGCACCGACAGCACCGCCGGCTCGATCGTCCATCCCACCTCGGGCCACCTCAACATGACCACGGTGTCCCAGCGCGACGGCCTGACCCTGGGGGAGGCCCTGGCGCTGTGGATGTCCGGACGCGATCAGCTGGTGCCCCGCGATCTGGTGTATCCGCCGGACAAGTCCAAGGACGAGATCGACAAGGCCAACACCAACGAGTTCAAATCCTCGGAGGACAACGCCGAGTACGCCGCGTTGTCCTACCTGAAATACCCGAAGGCCGTCACGGTGGAGTCGGTGACCGATCCCGGCCCGTCGGCGGGCAAATTGCAGCCCGGTGACGCCATCGACATGGTCAACAATGTCGCGGTGCCCGATATGGCGGCCTTCCAGGCGATCGTGAAGGCCACCAAGCCGGGCGATCAGATGGTCATCGATTATCGGCGCAAGAATCAACCCGCCGGTACGGCCACCGTCACGCTCGGCTCCAATCCCGACCGGCCACACGGCTTCCTCGGCATCGCCGTGCTCGACGCCCCGTGGGCGCCGTTCGACATCGAGTTCAACCTCGCCAACATCGGCGGCCCCTCGGCCGGGCTGATGTTCAGCCTCGCCGTCGTCGACAAACTCACCACCGGTGACCTCAACGGCGGCAAGTTCGTCGCCGGCACCGGCACCATCAGCGCCGACGGTGCGGTCGGACCGATCGGCGGCATCACCCACAAGATGATGGCCGCCCAGGATGCCGGTGCCACGGTGTTCCTGGTGCCCGCCGACAACTGTGCCGAGGCGTTGACGGCCCGCGATGATCGGCTGCAGCTGGTCAAGGTGGACACCCTGAGCACTGCGGTGGACGCGCTGCACACCATTTCCGCCGGCGGCGAACCACCCCGATGCTGAGAATGCGCTTGGCGGGCCATGCGTAGAGTTGGTGCAGTTGAGGCCCCAGATGTGTCGGCGGCCACGGACCAGGACTGGAGTTGACGAGTGGGTATGCGGCCCGCGGCGCGAATGCCGAAGCTGACACGACGTAGCCGGATCCTCATCGGGGTGGCCCTGGTCGTCGTCTTGCTGCTGTTGGTGGGGCCACGGCTGATCGACACCTATGTCGACTGGCTTTGGTTCGGCGAGTTGGGCTACCGGTCGGTGTTCACCACCCGGCTGTTCACCGAGATCTCGCTGGCGCTGGTGGCCGCGGTGGTCATCGGTGCCCTGGTGTTCGCCGGTATGGCGCTGGCCTACCGCACCCGGCCGGTGTTCGTCCCCACCGCCGGGCCCAACGATCCGATCGCGCGGTACCGCACCACGGTGATGAGCCGGCTGCGGCTGTTCGGCATCGGCATCCCGGTGCTCATCGGCCTGGCCGCGGGCGCGTTCGCCTGGAACTCCTGGACCACGGTGCAGTTGTTCCTACACGGCGGCGATTTCGGGATCACCGATCCGCAGTTCGGCCGCGACCTCGGGTTCTACGCCTTCGACCTGCCGTTCTACCGGTGGGTGCTGAGCTTCCTGTTCTTCGGCGTCTTCTTGGCCTTCCTGGCAAACCTGGTGGGGCACTACCTGTTCGGGGGTATCCGGCTGTCCGGGCGCACCGGAGCACTCAGCCGGGCCGCGCGCATCCAACTGGTGGCGCTGGCCGGGACACTGGTGTTGTTCAAGGCGGCGGCCTACTGGCTGGACCGATATGAGCTGCTGAGCAACACCCGCGGCGGCAAACCGTTCACCGGCGCCGGCTACACCGATATCAACGCGGTGCTGCCGGCCAAGCTGATCCTGCTCGCCATCGCGTTGATCTGTGCGGCCGCGGTGTTCTCCGCACTGGTGCTGCGCGACCTGCGGATCCCCGCCATCGGCCTGGTGCTGTTGCTGCTGTCCTCGTTGATCGTCGGTGCGGGCTGGCCCATGATCGTCGAGCAGTTCAGCGTCAAACCCAATGCGGCGCAGAAGGAAAGCGAATACATCAGCCGCAGTATCACCGCCACCCGGCAGGCCTACGGGCTGACCGACGCGACGGTCACCTATCGCGATTACAGCGGCAACTCGCAGGCCACCGCCCAGCAGGTCGCCGCCGACCGCGCCACCACGTCGAACATCCGGCTGCTGGACCCGACCATCGTCAGTCCGGCGTTCACCCAGTTCCAGCAGGGCAAGAACTTCTACAGCTTCCCCGAGCAGCTGTCCATGGACCGCTATGTCGGGCCGGACGGCAACCTGCGTGACTTCGTCGTCGCCGCCCGCGAACTCAACCCGGAACGGCTGATCGACAACCAGCGCGACTGGATCAACCGGCACACCGTCTACACGCATGGCAACGGTTTCATCGCCTCGCCGGCCAACACGGTGCGCGGTATCGCCAACGACCCCAACCAGAACGGTGGTTATCCGGAGTTCCTGGCCAGTGTGGTCGGCGCCAACGGCAGTGTGGTCTCGCCCGGGCCCGCGCCGCTGGATCAGCCGCGCATCTACTTCGGTCCGGTGATCGCCAGCGCGCCCGGAGATTACGCGATCGTCGGCCGCAACGGTGGTGACCGCGAGTACGACTACGAGACCAACACCGAGACCAAGAACTACACCTACACCGGTGCCGGTGGCGTGCCGATCGGCAACTGGCTGGCCCGCAGCGTGTTCGCGGCCAAGTTCGCCGAACGGAACTTCCTGTTCTCCAACGTGATCGGCTCCAATAGCAAGATCCTGTTCAACCGTGACCCGGCGCAGCGCGTCGAGGCGGTGGCGCCGTGGCTGACCACCGACAACGGGGTGTACCCGGCGATCGTGAACAAGCGGCTGGTGTGGATCGTCGACGGTTACACCACCCTGGACAACTACCCGTATTCGGAGCTGACGTCGCTGTCGAGCGCCACCATCGACTCCAATGAGGTGGCGGTGAACCGGTTGCTGCCGGACAAGCAGGTGTCCTACATCCGCAACTCGGTGAAGGCCACCGTCGACGCCTATGACGGCACCGTGACCCTGTACGCGCAGGACGAGAACGATCCGGTGCTCAAGGCGTGGATGGCCGTGTTCCCGGGCACCGTCAAGCCCAAGAGCGACATCTCCCCGGAGTTGCAGGCCCACCTGCGTTACCCCGAGGACCTGTTCAAGGTGCAGCGCCAGTTGCTGGCCCGCTACCACGTCAACGATCCGGTGACGTTCTTCTCCACCTCGGACTTCTGGGATGTGCCGCTGGATCCGAACCCGACCGCCAGCAGCTATCAACCGCCGTACTACATCGTCGCCAAAGATATTGCCAAGAACGACAATTCGTCGTCGTTCCAGCTGACCAGTGCGATGAACCGGTTCCGAAGGGACTTCCTGGCCGCCTACATCAGCGCCAGCTCCGATCCGGCGACGTACGGCAAGATCACGGTGCTGACCATTCCCGGTCAGGTCAACGGGCCCAAGCTGGCGTTCAACGCGATCAGCACCGATACCGCGGTCAGCCAGGACCTCGGTGTCATCGGCCGGGACAACCAGAACCGGATCCGCTGGGGCAACCTGCTGACCCTGCCGGTCAGCGACGGTGGGCTGCTCTATGTGGCACCGGTGTACGCCTCGCCGGGTGCCAGTGATGCCGCATCGTCGTACCCGCGGCTGATCCGGGTGGCGATGATGTACAACGACAAGGTCGGTTACGGCCCGACCGTCGGCGATGCGCTGACCGAGCTCTTCGGCCCCGGCGCGGCGGCGACGGCCACCGGACCGGCTCCTGCCGATGCGAAACCGCCCACGGCGCAGCCACCGGCGGCGGGTCAGCAGCCCCCGGCCGCTCCGCCGCAGCAGGGCCAGGCACCCGAGGTGCCGGTGCCCGTGGCGGCCGTCCCCGGTGGCGCCGTGCAGCTCTCACCCGCCAAAGCCGCGGCGCTGCAGGACGTCAACGCCGCGCTGGATGCGGTGCAGCAGGCGCAGCGCGGCGGCAACTTCGCGGATTACGGCAACGCGCTGCAGAAGCTCGACGACGCCATGAACAAGTACCGCGACACCAAGTAGGTAGCGGCCGCCGGTTTGTGCGGTTTCCTACGCAACGCGCCGCCGCGCGCGTAGGAAACCGCACAACCGCGGGCCACGTGAACTGCATTCCAAGAAGTTCCCAAGTGGCATTGGGGATCCTTTCTGCCGTGATACGCGCATGGTGAAAGGACTCCGATGACCTTGGCCGACACCCTGGGCGACCCCCTGTCGACCCTGCCCGACCACTTCAGCGCACTCGTCGCGCTGCCCGGCGAACCCGGTTACGAACGCTGCCGCCCATGGAATCTCGCGGCGACGGTGCAGCCGGCGGCGGTGGTGTTCGCCACCGCGCCGCATCATGTCGCCGAGGCGGTGCGCTTCGCCGCCGAGCACGGGTTACGGGTGACGGTGCAGGCGACCGGGCACGGAGCCACCGTCGTCGACGACGACACCATCCTGGTGCTCACCTCGGCGATGACCGAATGCATGGTCGACGTCGCCGAGCGCACCGTGCGGGTGGCCGCCGGAGCCACCTGGCAGCAGGTGATCGACGCGGCGGCCCCGTACGGCCTGGCGCCGCTGTGCGGCTCGGCCCCCGGCGTGGGGGTGGTCGGGTTCCTGACCGGAGCCGGGGTGGGCCCGCTGGCGCGCAGCGTCGGGGTGTCCTCGGATTACGTGCGGTCCTTCGACGTCGTCACCGGGGCGGGGGAGCTGCTGCACGTGACGCCGGATCAGCATGCCGAACTGTTCTGGGGGTTGCGCGGCGGTAAGGCGACGCTCGGCGTCGTCACTGCTGTCGAGATCGAGCTGCTGCCGATCCCCGAATTCTACGGTGGTGCCCTGTATTTCGATGGGGAGGATGCGCCGGCCGTGCTGCGCGCGTGGTATGGCTGGTGCGCCGGGTTGCCCGAGAACGTCAACACCTCGATCGCGCTGCAGCAGTTGCCGCCGCTGCCCGGGGTGCCCGAGCCGCTGGCGGGCCGGCTGACGGTCGCCGTCCGGTACGCCGCCCTCGACGACTTCGCCGAGGGAGCAACGCTTTTGGAGCCACTGCGGGCGGCGGCGACGCCGGTGCTCGACACCGTGGAGGTGCTCCCGTACGCGGCGATCGGCGCCGTGCATGCCGACCCGGTCGAGCCGATGCCCGTGCACGAGGACCAGGCATTGCTGCGCGAGTTGACGTCCGAGGTGATCGACATCCTGCTGGCCGCGGCCGGACCCGGATCGGCCTCGGTGCAGACCATCGTCGAGGTCCGGCTGCTCGGCGGTGCGTATGCGCGGCAGGCCGAGCACAGCAGTGCGTTCTGCCACCGCAATGCCGCATACGCGGTCACCACCATCGGGGTGCCGGCCGGCCCGACCGCCGAGCTGGTGCCGGCCCAGGCGCGTGCCCTGATGCGGGCGCTGGCGCCGTGGTCGACGGGAGGCCAGCTGCCCAACTTCGCGCCGTCGGCCGATCGGCAGCGGCTGGCGCGGGTGTACGACGAGCAGACTCGGGGATGGCTGGCCGATCTGGCCGATCGGTTCGATCCCGCGGGGGTGTTCCGGACCGGTCAGGTGGTGCGTTCGGAGCCCCAAAACCACCTCTGAGCACACGATTTGGAGCTGCGCGCACCCCTTCGGTAACGTTGTGTTCACCGACGCGGGGTGGAGCAGCTCGGTAGCTCGCTGGGCTCATAACCCAGAGGTCGCAGGTTCGAATCCTGTCCCCGCTACTAGTGGGAACGACCCCCGGAGATTTCTCCGGGGGTCGTTTTTATGCCCGTCAGGAACACTTTTTATGCCCGTCGGGAACACTTTTGGGAATATTCGCGAAGCTATCGATTTCGTGCGAACAAGTTGGGAACGCGTCAGTGCTCCGCAGCGGCGCCAAGACAAATAAGTGCGCTTTCGGTGAGGGGACAGCGAGTCCATGGTGGACAACGCGCCGGTAGTCAACGGCTTCCTTCCGCTGGATTGCGTCGCGGCGCCGTCGAATGTGGCCGTTGCCGGCTCTCGCTGCCGTTGATGCCGTCCTCTACTTCGGTGTGAATCTGCTCTTGGCATAGAAGCCCACCCTTGGACGGGGTGTAGCAATATTGCCGCATAGTTGCTTGACGTACCGAGCGACATATGATTGGGTTTCTCACCGTGCGTAGCAATACTGCCGCAAAACGGCGATTCGGCCATCCGCCGAGGTGCCGGATTCATGGTTGATGGCGCGAGAAAAGAGGCACTGCTGCGGCTCGCGGGTCTGGTGACTGAGCGCCGCTGGGTGCAGCTCGGCTTTCGTCAAGATCAACTTGCGTATGGGCCATCTACGACGACCATGACCCAGATCGAAGCCGGGGTGCCAGTGTCGGACTTGTCCTATCGAAAACTTGACCAGAGCTTGGGTTGGCAAGAGGGAACGTGCAAGAGCATCTTGGCGGGAGGCGACCCGGCGGTCGTAGTAAGGCAGCCACCTCAACGCCTGGACCCGAAGCGAGACCTCTTTGGGGGCGGGCAGCCGCGTGATTTCGAAGCTGAGCTCGCGGCGATTCCAGTGACCAAAGTGGACACTTCGCCGCTCGCCGAATTGCTTCTCGCTAAGCGGACTTCGCCCGCGGAACGCACCTCCGAACAATGGGCTGTGATTCGTGCGGCAGATGAGCGTCGTCAACGGCAAGCAGCTGCTGCACAGCGTTTCGATGCTGAGCGACCGTTCATCGAGCTTGTTTGGGATGGCCAACGATTGGCAGCGCTGAAGAACGATGCGGACGTAGACGCCTACGTCCGAGAGGTCGAATCGGCAGTCGTTGGAATGGTTGGAATCGATCGACTGAACGATGCTCTGGATGCTCGACTGAGTGAGTGGATGCTTATCCGCGCCAACAAGGCAGGGGTGTTGCGCGAGTTCATGGATGAGGTTGATCGTCTGCGCGAGTCGGGTGTCGATGATCGCGATATCAACGCACTCTTGGCTGTGAAGCTGGACGAGCTGCTGCCCCGATCGCAGGGCCGTGAGACGGCCCAGTCGAAGTTTCGCCCTGGCGGCCGTGTGGTTGTTCGTACGGTCGACGAGGCCGGCGACGAAGAAAGCCAGGATGGCGGGGGTAGCGATGGGAGTGCCTAGGACGACCGTCTGGAAAATCGAGCCGCATACGCAGGCGAAGCACGAGATCCTAACCCGCTACCTGGACGCGTGGTTTCCGATCCTCGCCAGCTGGAACACGAAGGTGCTGTTCATTGATGGCTTCGCGGGGCCCGGCGGCTACGCGGACGGCCAGCCCGGCTCGCCTCTCCTAGCGATCGAGTCCGCCCGCAAGCGTGAGACGATGCTTGGCGACTCGACCGTGATGTTCTTGTTCAACGAGTTCGATAAGAAGCGCTACGCAGAGCTCGACGCACGCACCGACGAGGTCGACAAGGACCTACCGGAAAACTTTCACATTTATCTCCGAAACCTCGAATTCCGCGAGCTTGCAAACGAAATCATCGAAGGGCGCGGCGATGGTCGACTAGTTCCGACGTTCGCTTTCGTCGACCCGTTCGGGTGGTCCGGCGTGCCTCTGGAGCTGATCGCAAACCTGACACGCGACAAGAGATCGGAACTTTTCATCCTGTTCTCCTACAACAGCCTCAATCGTTGGATCGGTCATCCCGACCAGCAGGAGAACATGCAGGAATTGTTCGGCTGCGCAGACTATCGTCAGGCCGAAGGGCTCAATCCTCCGGACCGTAAACGCTTCCTAGCCGGTCTGTACGAGCGGCAACTTCGCACTGTCGGCAAGTTCGACTACGTAAGCCAGTTCGAGATGATCGAGAAGAACGGTCGTACAAGCTATTTCCTCTATCACTGCACCCGAAGCCTCAAAGGTCTGGAAGTGATGCGCTCTGCGATGTGGGCCATCGACCAACAGTCAGGGTGCCAATTCTCTGACCAGGTCGCCGGCCTCGAGCCGCTGTTCGACGGACCGCTCGCCTTCGATCTTGAAGAGCGACTGCTGGCGCAGTTCGCCGGCCAGCGCGTCCCGATCAGGACAGTGCAGGAGTTCGTGCTGACCGGAACGCGATTCGCCCCGGCTCACCTGAAGAAGCTGACGTTGAGGCCCATGCAGCAGAACGGCTTGATCGAGGTCTACGGAGACAGGATCAGACGCGGAACGTTCCCCGACCGCTGCGAGATCGAGTTCCTCGCCTAGATCGCGATCCGATCTGGCATCTCGTTCCACAGCTCGCCGTCGAGCTCTCGGCCGAGCGCCTTCGGCGTGCGACCGCCCCACTGTTTGAAGAAGAACGCGACACCGGCGTCGCCGCATATATCGCGGATGCCCCGAACCCAGTTAACGTCGACCGGCCGGTAATTCGGACCGGACTCACCTCCAGCGATGACCCACTGAATACCGCCGAGCTCTAGGCCGTCGAGGGGCCCGATCAACGGCTCACAGGATAGGAAGCGCACCGCCGCCGGCACTTCCCGAAGGTGGTCGACGCGCGGGAGCGCCTCTGCGTTCTCGACCGAGACACCCATCCACAGATTCGACGGCCAGTCAAGCTTGTCGGCTATCCGGCGAAGCCGGAGACTGCGCTTAGTCAACACCTGGTAGGTGTGGTGCGGCGTGTCCCGGCACACGTCGAAGACGTCGCGGATGAAGCTGACTGGAACTCGGGCGTGGAAGAGGTCGCTCATCGAATTGACGAACACGACTCGAGGCTGGCGCCATCGGTGCGGCTCATCCAGCGCCTCAGGGTGGATCGTGATGCCGAACCCGGGCCCGGACGTCCGCGGGTCGCCGTCATTCTGATATTTCGCAGACCCCATCGCCTTGAGCCGCTTGGCGAGGGTCATGGCGTAGCAGTGGTCACAGCCGGCGGAAATCCGGTCGCATCCGGTGACGGGGTTCCAGGTTGCTTCGGTCCACTCAATTGCTGATCTATCGGCCATCTCAGTCCCCATCTTGGATTCGAACACATGTTCGACTACCTGCAGCTTATCTGACTCACGGTAAATGGCAACCCTGTAATTCCTGGTCAGGCCGTTACTCGTGTCGGATCCCTAACATAGCGTCCGCGGCTCGGCTGTTAAGGAATCAATCCGTATGACGCCAAGTCGATCACAGGTCGAATCGGGAACAGTCATGGTGGCCGTTTGGAGCCCGGGCTCCAAAGTTGAATAGCAGCACCACCGCAAAAGCGGAGTGGCGCAGCTCAAGTGGTCAACTCCACGGTCCTTTCGTCAAACTCCGCGACGACCCGGAGACTCCCACCGGGCGCAGCCACATACCACTCCAGCGTCCCCATCTCGGTGTGCGACAGGTCGCCGGACTGAAGCTTCGACACCCAGGCCTACGAAACGCCCATGAGGCGGCAATGTCGGCCTGCCGTGCGTGATGCGCCTTGCGGGCGTCGGCGAGGCGCTGCGCCTGGACGGCGGACATCGCTATGGGCAGGGAATCGACGGAAACGCTCGTGGCGGACGTGCCGACGTCCCGGGCCGATCCGGAATAATCCGAGCGGCCGAATGCGAGCGAAGTGGCGAATTCACTCGGCTGCGGGCGCTAGGCTTTCCGGCACTTGTGATTGCATTAGTAAGGCGTCGGGGGTGTTTAAGTGAGTAAGTTGATGCGTTGCTCGCGTGGGGTGACCGTCTGATGAAGGTCCAACGACTTACTGTCTTTCTGCTGCAACCAATTTCGGAACCGATCGATGCCATAGCGGAAGGTAAGTCTCCCAAGGCGGTCCCCTTAGATGCCGCTAGCGGCATTACTGGAGCGCTTTACTATCTCCCGAAGCCTCCTCGTCCGCCCGCTTGGATTTCGTTTGTGAAGGAGGTCGCTCCCTCATTCCCCGATCTAATGTCGTCCTCGGCATCCGGAGTCATGATTGTGGAGGCACATGGCCGGCATTTCGCGCTCACGTTCGGTTATGGTCGTGGCCTTCTTGACATGTCAAAGATCGAAAGGCAATTCGGACTCCGTGTGGCGTTGAATCGCATTGATTCGCAGCAGCTTCGGAGTATGGACACTAAAACGTTCGAAGACTTGGTGGTGACCCGGACGCTACAGGCAAGCAAGAGCACCGATCTGCCGACGTTTGGCATAGACATTTCGAAAGATATCCTCCGAGCGGTAACTGGTGAACCGCGAGACACGTCCTTATCGAGACGGCTTTCTGGTGCCGATGCTCTTGTCTTTGGAACCACCAAGAAAGCTTCCGAGATATCGAAGGTGCTCGGCGAGTTACTAGAAGCGTTCGACGAGGACACCTATAAGGAGAGCTTCGGCTGGATAGACCACCTGTCGCTGGTCGCAGACGTCGCCATGATCGCTACTCTCGACGAGTTGCTCGCTCAGCAGCTCGCTGCAGGCGACACCGGTGCGACGCACATGGCGATGCCGGAGCCGATCGGGTGGGAAGATATCGAGTCGTTCAGGATCACGGGCAGCCAAACAGTCTTTCCGGATCTGGATTTGGACGAATACCTCAAATCACTTGGAGACCGTCGGTCGAGCATTACCGTCAGCATCCTGAAGGGACGTCGAGTATCCCTGAAGTTTCTTCGTTCCAATGAGTACGACGGCCGCTGGACGCTTTATAACTGCCTGATCTCGGAACAGCGGGTCAGCGATAAGTTGTACGTGCTCATCGAGGGTCGATGGCTCGCAGTGAGTCAGACGCTTGCAGAAGAAGTTGACGCGTACGCGGCGGCGCTGCCCGAAAGCGCTGTGACCCTGGTGCGGTCGAATGCTGGCGAGACCGAGCCTGTGTACAACAAGCGGATGGAGAGCGAGGCCCCGACGGAAGTGCTCTGCTTAGATGCCAAGATCAAGACGCCAGGTGGCGCCGCGTCCGGCATTGAACTCTGCGATATCCTTTCGATTCGTGGTGAATTCGTTCACATCAAGCGCAAGTCGCGGTCGTCCACACTCAGTCACCTGTTCGCCCAGGGTTTGGTCAGCGCAACGACGTTCGTAAGCGACGGTGTCTACCGCGACGCGGTTCGCGCGGAGATCGAGAGTTCAGTCGATCCGGCGGAGCGAGATAAGTGGCTCAGTCTCATTCCTTCGGGCGCAGAGACCGTCGATCGGTCGATGTACACCGTGTCGTACGGAGTGATCGCGAAGTCGACGAAGCCTGGTGTGGACTGGCTTCCTTTCTTCAGCAAGCTCAACTTGATGCAGCAGGGAAAGCAGATACAAAGCCTTGGCTTCCGGCTTTCGATATCGCGAATCGACATCGGATCGTGAGTGACTGGGCGGATTCAATCGGTCGTCGCAATACCGGCCTGTTCGAGTGATAGTAGATGGTCGTTGAGTGCTTCGGCGGGGGTCTTCCATCCGAGCGTTTTACGGGGTCGGGTGTTGAGTGCGTGAGCGACTGCTTCGAGGTCATCGGCGTTCCATCATGACCGGTCGGTGCCCTTCGAAAAGTGCTGCCGTAAAAGCCCATTGGTCTTCTTGTTGGTTCCGCGCTGCCACGGGGAATGCGGATCGGCGAAGAACACGGGGATGCCGGTCTCGACTTTGAATGCAGCGTGAGCGGAGAGTTCTTTGGCCCGGGCCCAGGTCACCGAGCGCTTGAGCTGCTGGGGCAGCGTATTCATCGTGGCCGCCAGTGCGTTCTTCATCGTGATCGCCCCGTAGCCGGCCAGGGCCGGGCCGGTCTTGATGCTGTGTCCGTGCCGGTAACCATGCTCGCGTGGCAGGTGGACCAGGATCGTGAATCGGGTCATGCGTTCGACCAGGATGCCGATGGCTGGACTGATCCCGGTTTGGTTGACTCCTTGATGTGCCCTGGGTTGCATGGAGTCGGTTTGCTTGACTCTTGGTCACGATGTCCGCCGAAGGAGCCGTGTCCGTGCCCAAGCGTTATCCCGAAGAGTTCCGTCGCAAGGTGCACGGCGTTGAGTTCACCCTTGCCGCCCACCGAGTTTGCCGCTTGCCGGATGGCCATGGCCGTCGCTGCGGGGTGATATCGAGTCGACATTGCACGGTGAGCCGTCTGTGGTGGCTCTGTCACCATCGTGGTGATCACCCTGCCCGCCGCCTCCGCACCGGCGTCGGCAACCATGGACCAACGATTAATGCTGTGCGGACCATTCGACGATGTGCTCGTAGGCGGCCCGGTCTGCGGGGTTGGTGGCCTGGGCGAACACCAGGACGATGTCTTCGACGACGTAGCTGTTGGCGGTGTCCCCGGCGTAGCGTTCGGCAGGGCCGCTCTGGGCGAACGTGACGATCGAGACGGGGTCCGAGTCGACTGCGCCGGTGCATTGCAGTCGTGCGCATGTCGTCGCCGTGACGTCGTGGGCGTTGGGTATCGGCATGCCCGATCGCTTGATGGTGTCGGCAATGCCGTTGGCGGACAACTGGTTCAGCGGCACCCCGGCTTCTGGCGGCGCCGGTGTGGCGCCGGCGGCTTGATGGCTGGCGCACGATGTCAGCGCGACGGCCGTCACGGCGATCATCATCGTCGGTTTCATCGCACTGCCTCCGTAACTGCCGACCATAGTTGTTCCCGTTCAGTAGGATTGAGCACCGGCGCAAAGGTTACGACGATGTCGTCCACCACCCGTAAACCGCGCGGGTGTGCATACGCTCGTGCGGCCGAGGCCGATGCGAACGAGGTGACCTGAACCGTGTCGGTGATCACCGATTGTCGACATTGCGGGTTGTGGCACGCTTGGTCGGTAACGTCCAGGGCGTTGGGTGCGGGTAGCCCTCGTCCGCGCAGAAATCCGATGATTGTCCATGGCGATATCTGCTTCTGCGCTACGTGGCCGAGTTGTTGGACCGCCGGTGCCGTCGTCGTCGGTGCCGAAGCCGAAGACGAAGACGATAGGGCGCCGTGGGGTGCCTGGCCGGCGCAGGCGGCGGCGATCGCCGCGAGGGCGACTGGGACAGCAGCTCTTAGTATTTTTTGCATGTCTCGTAGGTGTTGATCAGGGCTTGTTCGGTTGCTGGCGGTCGGTAGACGCGGTCGGTGCAACCACCGGTGGTGATGGCGATCGGGCCGGTGGCGTGGCCGTCTCCGTCGATATCGCCCTGGATGTGATCGGTCGCTGTCAACAGCGTCGGTCCCGGCAGCGCCGCGACGAGGGGGAGATGGCGGCGGGCGAGCCGCTCCGCGTCAGCCTGGTCATGCGAAGCGGTCTTCTCGGCCAGCCATACCGGCGCACTGACCCGCCCACCGATCGTCAGCTTGCTCAGGTGTGGAATCGCTTGGTCGGCATTGACCTGTGCCCATAGTGCCAGCTCCGCGCTGCTGGGATAGCGGTGCGTGGATTTGATGTCGGCGGGATGGTCGACTCCGGCGCTGACGGTCCAGGTCAACGCTGCCAGCTCCGGATACCGGTCGGTCAGCGTGGTGATCGCAACGGTGGCGTCGCGGTAATCGGCGCGCTCGGCCAGCTGAATCGACCCTGTGTTGAAATGGCCCCACTCTTGGATGGGGTGCCGCCCGCCGGGATGGGCGATGTTTGCCCGCAAGGTCACCGTCGCCGTCGGAAAGTCGTGGCGCAGCCGTGCCCAATCCCTTGCCTGGGCGACGATTTCGTCGTCGTTGACGATTGGCAGGCGCCCTCCGTCGATCGCGAACACATTCCAGCCGTGGTGGGCATCGAATTCCGTGCGGTACCCGCTGAAGTCGACTTCGCGCAGCCCGCGCAGATAGCGTGTCGCGATGGCAGCGAGTTCGTCGGCACCGATGTCGACAGTGGTCTCGGCGTCAATCGTGAAGTTCACCCGGCCCTGGTTGGGAAGGTTGGTGGCCTTACTGCTGACCGCGATCACGCCGGGCAGGTGGCCGATCTCGTCGGCCAACTTCGCGACCTGTTCCTGCCGGTCCGGCGGCGTCGCCGCGCATCCGCTCAACAGGACCGCAGTCAGGGATGACAGGAGCACCCCGATACGTCGAGCAATCACCCGCGGCCCTCGGGGGCACATCGGGTGAACGGCAATCTGCTCAACCCAGATCGGGGGTGGACGTGTTCGACGATCGTCACGTCCGTGTCCCTTCTGTAACGAGTGATGGCCAACCCGATCGTAGTGCAATAGTTGCAGTATGCAACGTTGAGTGCTGCGCCGACGCGGGGGCGTTCCTCCGGTACTGTGGCGCGGGGGAGGGGTGGAGTGAGCGCAAAGGGCAGGACGATCGTCGACGAGTCCGCCGAAACGTCGGTTGACGACATCACCGATGCGCTCATTACGGCTTCCCGTCTGCTGGTGGCGATTTCGGCCCGCTCGATTGCCGAGGTCGACGAGTCGATCACCATTTCGCAGTTTCGGGTGCTCGTCATCTTGTCGACGCGCGGCCCGTCAAATCTGTCGACCCTGGCCGGACTGCTCGACGTGCAACCGTCCACGATCGGCAGAATGGTCGAACGTCTGGTGACGGCCGGGTTGTTGGAGCGACGCCCGCACCCACACTCTCGTCGTGAATTGGTTGTGGAGCTGAGCGCTCGTGGGCGCAAGACGGTGCGCACCGTGACCATGCGGCGCCGCAACGAGATAGCCCGCGTGGTGCAGGCGATGCCGGTTCGGCAGCGACACGGTCTGGTGGACGCGTTGACCGCGTTCACCGCTGCCGGCGGTGAACCCGCTGCCGATGGTGATTTTTGACGTCCCTGGCTAGCTGGGCTTCCCACGGGCCACCGCCAAGGCGGCGGCCCGGTCGGTGAGCAGGTCATAGATCGGACGCGAACGCAGCGCGACGGCCACCAGGAGCGCGCTCGCGCAGGCACCCAGCATGGGCGGAAGTTGGTTGGTCGTTCCGGTGAGTTCGGTGGCGAGAATCAGGCCCGTGACGGGCGCCTGCACGGTCGCGCTGAAGAAGGCGGCCATACCGATCAGGGCAAGCGCCGCAGATTCGGGAGGGGTCGCATCGAGGTGCCCGGCAACCAGCCCGATCAGCAGTCCGGTGTAGGCGCCGAGTACGAGCATCGGGGCGAACAGACCGCCCGGGGTGCCCGCGGCATAGGACACGGCGCCGAGGACAAAGCGCAATGCCAATATCCCGACGACGGCCCCGGCCGCGCCGTGCCCCAAAAGGGCGTCCTGGGTGAGGTTGTCGCCGCCACCGGCAAGGTCGGGAGCGCACCAGACCAGAACCCCCACCGCGGCACCGATCGCGGCGGCCCGCGCTTCGGCCGGCCATCGGCTGGTGTCGGCAACGTGCAGCCCGAACATCAGTGCCTTGTTGTACAGGACACCGAGCAGGCCGGCGGTCACCCCGACGGCCAACACCCAGCCGGCGTTGCTCATCTGTGGGTTCTGCAGCTCCGGCATCCGAAAGTCGCTGCCAGAGTGCACGAATGGGTATGCCGCGGCGAAGCCCGACGCCGACGCGATCAAGGTGGCGATGGTGGTGCGCGGATCGAATCGCTTGACGAGTTCTTCCAACACGAACACACCACCGGCGATCGGGGCGTTGAACGCCGTCGCCAACCCGGCGGCGGCACCACCGGCCGCGAGGACCCGAAGATCGGACATCGGGCGACGCGTCACTGACGCGACAATGACGGCGATCGAGCCGCCCATCTGAACCGACGGGCCTTCCCGGCCGAGCGCCAGGCCGCCGCCCATCGACAACAAGCCACCGACATACTTGATCGGCAAAATCCGAAACCGGCCCGGCTCGGCCCGACCCGCCACGACGGCCTCGACGTGCGGGATCCCGCTCCCTTCGGCCTGCGGTTCGAGCCGGCGCACCAGGGCCGCCGCCGCCGTGACCGCAGCCGCGCAGCCGAGCACGACGACGAAAAACCCCCACGCGCTGCCGTGCGCCCACCCGCTGACCGCTGTGCGCCATTCCGACAGGTAGGTCAGCGCGACCCGGAAACTGGCGGCAGCCAGCCCGGTCAAGGCGCCGACCACCGCGGCGGCAAGGACGAAACCGATCAGGCTTTCGGCGCCCTCGCCCTCGGTGTCCACCGGACGTGAGGTCGGCATCCGCCACCCGGTGAAGATGCTGCGCAGCCAGCGCGCCGGCGTCGGTGTGCTGTCATTCACCCCTCTATCTCTAGCTGGTCGGGGAACGCGGTGCACAACCGGCCACACCGTCGGCTGCGGAGGATAGGCTCGCGCTGTGCTGCACCTGCGTGTCATCGCACCGGAGCATCTGCGTGAGCCGATCCTGGACGTGCTGCGCGGCGAGGCGGGCGTGGGCAATCTACTGCTGTTCCCCGGTGCGGCGCTGGCGCCGGCCGGCGACGAGATCACCGCCGATATCGCCCGCGAGTCGGTGAACGACGTGATACGCCGGCTCAAAGAGCTCGACGTCCAGCATCAGGGCGCCATCACGCTGCACGCGCTGGACACCGTGCTGTCCACCCAAGCCCATCGTGCCGAAGATGAGGCCGAGGGCGACGCCGCCGACGCGCTGGTGTGGGACGAACTGATCGCGCGCACCCGGGACGACTCCGCGCTGACGATGACGTTCCTGCTCTTCCTTATCCTGGCGTGTCTGCTCGCCGCCGTGGGGGTGGCAACGGATTCGTCGGTCACGGTGGTGGGTGCCATGGTCGTCGGCCCGGAATTCGGACCACTGGCCGCTTTGTCGGTGGCGCTGGTTCGACGACGCGGCGGGCTGGCGCTGCGGGCTGTGCTTGCCCTAATCGTTGGTTTTCCGGTGGCGATGGGCGTCACGGCCGTGGCGACGCTCGGCGCCGAAGCCATCGGCTGGATCACGCTGGACACCGTCGCCAATGTCCGCGAAGTCGACTTCATCTACCAGGTCGGGCCGGTGTCGCTGGTCGTCGCGCTGCTGGCCGGTGCGGCCGGCATGCTGTCCCTGGTGTCCGCCAAATCCGGTGCGCTGATCGGGGTGTTCATCTCGGTCACCACGGTGCCCGCAGCGGGTTTCGCGGTGGTGGCCGCGGTGCTGGGGGACTGGTCGGTCGCCGGCCGGTCGGCGCTTCAGCTGCTGGTCAACCTGGTCGGCATCGTCATTGCCGGTGTGCTGGTACTGGTGCTGCGGCCGAGTCGGTCGATGATCCCGCGGTCGGCACAGAACGTGTCGTAGGACGTGCCGTCATGGCCGATGCCCGAGGAAGCGCTGCGCGTTGGCCGAAGTTACTGCCCGCCAGTCCATCTCGGGGTCGGCGTCCAGGGCGGCGATCTGCTGGCCCACCGCGAACGCCGGCGTCCAGCAGGAGTCACTGCCGTAGAGGATGCGGTCGGCTCCGACGACGTTGCGCAGGACGGCGGCCTGGGTCGGCATGGGTTTGCCGGCGGTGTCGAACCACATGCGGCGCAAGTGGGCATCGGTGCTCAGCAGTCCTGGTGCACCGCCGTCGGATGCGGGCCACAGGCTGCGGAACATCTCGATGCGCTCCGCCAGCAGCGGCAGGGCGGCACCGCAGTGCGGGATCAGGAAGCGGATACGGGGATAGCGGGTGACGACGTCGGCGAAGATCAGATCGGTGATGGTGCGCGTCGTCTCGAACATGAACTCGACCATCGGGGCGGGGCGTCCCAGCGCCACGGAATCCGCGTCCGGTGGTGAGGTCGGGTGGACGAACACGATGGCGTGCCGCGCGTCGAGGCACTCCCACAACGGGTTCAGCGACGGGTCACCGAGATAGCGTCCGCCGCTGTTGCTCATCAGCACCACGCCCACCGCTGCGTGCCGATCGGTCGCGCGCACGGCCTCGGTGACGGCGGCGTCGACATCGGGCAGGGGAAGCGAGGCGAGAAACGAGAACCGCTCGGGGTGTGCGGTGACCGTCCGGGCCGCGAAGTCGTTGACGTGGCGCGCCAGTGCAGCGGCATCGGCCGTGAACGACACGCCGGGGGAGGACACCGACAGCAGTGCGTGCCGGATCCCGTTGTCCGCCATCAGCGAGAGCTGCTGTTCGACCGACCAGGACGGCCATTGGGGCATGCCGTCGGGATGTTCGATTCCCTCGGCGATCGCGGCGCCGACGTAGTCCTCGGTGACGAAGTGCGCGTGGACGTCGAGCCATTCGGTCATCGTGGCTGCTGCGGCCGAAACGTGGGCAGGTGGGGTAACACGGTGTCGAGGTGGCGGCCGGCCGCCATGACGGTGCCGTCCGGGCGTACGACGGCGGCGTCGGCCCGGCCCCGCGACAGCCATGTCGCCAGCTCGGTGCCGGGGTCGGCGACGACCACTCGTGCACCCCTGGTGTCGATGGCGGCGTGTTGATCACCGCGCGGTGGCGTCGTGGTGATCAGCGCGAAGCCGCCGCCTTGGACATCGTCGAGGCGCTGACCGTTGGCCAGCAGCGCATTTGGGGCGAGGCGGCCGGTCAGGCCGGGCCGCAGGGTGCGGCGAGCGCCGACGAGCGCGGAGCGCCGCAGCGCCGGCGTGGCCCCGTCGACGAGCTTGTCCCGCAGTCCGGGGATCAGGTGAAGCCGCGGGGCGATCACCCGACGGAGTGCATCCCCGAGGCGCCCGCCGGCCGTCATCGCCTTACCCACACCCAACGCGGTGGCGATCATGTACCGAGCGTGCGGTTTACGTTCTGCTTCATAGGAATTCAGTACAGCTTCCGGAAAGTCACCGCGCAGCACTCCGGCGAGTTTCCACGCCAGGTTCATCGCGTCACGCAACCCGGCGCACAAACCCTGACCGATGAACGGGGGAGTGAGGTGCGCGGCGTCACCGAGCAGGAAGATCGGTCCGCTGCGCCACCGGTCGGCGATGCGCGCACGGAAGGTGTACTCCGCGACCCGGACCAGCTCCAGGTCGCGGTGGTCGATACCGGCGATCCACGGGCCGATCAGCGGTGTCAACGCCGACAGGTCGGCGAAATCCTGCGCGCGCTCGGTGGGCAGCAGCCGGAACTCCCACCGATACCGGGTTGGCCCGATGCGCATGTAGGTGGCCGCGCGGACGGGATCACAGACTTGGTGCACGCCCTCCCACTGCGCCAGCTCGGCGGTGGTGGCGATGTCGACCACCAGCCAGCGCTGGTCGAAGCGCCAGTCGGCCATGGTGACGCCGATCCGGTTGCGCACCAAACTGTTTGCCCCGTCGCAACCCAGCACGTAGTCGGCGTCGACGACGTGCTGGGCACCGCTGTCGCGGTCGGTGTAGCTGACGCGCACCCGCCCGCGGTGGTCGTCGGTGACGTCGGTGACCTCGACGTTGCCCCGCAGCACGACGCGCGGATAGTTCTTCAGATTGGTCCGCAGCAGGTGCTCCAGGTCGGGTTGGTCGTACATGTTGGCCTGGGGGTAGCCGTGCACGCCGATCTCGGTGGTGCGGCCGAACTCGGCGAGCACGTGATGGGTCTTGTCGAGCAGGCGCAGTCCCAGCGCCGGTCGCGAGATGGCGGCGAACTCGTCGGCGATGCCGAGCCGCGCCAGGATGCGCATCGACTCGTCGTCCAGGTGCACCGCGCGGGGCTGCGGGTAGACGCCCTCCCACCGGTCGAGAACCAGTACGTCGACGCCGTAGCCCGCGAGCAGGGTCGCGGCCGTGATCCCGGTCGGCCCGGCCCCGACGACGATGACGACGGGCACCGTCATCCGTAGACGACCGGCGTGCGCTGGGTGCCGAGATCAATCGTCCCGTCGTCGGTGGCCACCCGGGCCTCCACCACGTCGCCGTGCTGCAGGTATTTGCGGTTCCCCGCCTGGCGTTTGAAGAACGCCTTCCACTTCACCGCGGGCGGCAGCAGGGCCCCGATCATCTCGATCGGCTTGGGTGGCGCGCTCAGCGCCGTGCCGGCGGGTGTGCCGGTGAGTACCAGGTCGCCTGCGGAGAGATCCTGGAACCGGGTCAGTGACTGCAGGGCCCGCAGCGGCCGGTAGAGCATGTCGCCTTCGACGAGCGCGTTCTGCCGCTGCTCACCGTTCACCGACAGCTGCAGGCGCAGATCCCCGAAGCGTGCGAGTTCCTCGGCGCTGAGCAGAACCAGCGCCGGCCCGACGGGAGTGAACGTCGGGTAGGACTTGGCCTCGTAGAACTGCGTCTGGGGCAACTGGATGTCGCGCGCGGACACGTCGTTGGTGACGACCAGTCCGGCGACGACCTCGGCCAGATTCGCTTCGGTGATCGAGGTCCCGACCGGCACGTCCCGGCCGATCACGAGCCCGATCTCCACCTCGTAGTCGAGGAAGCGGACGTGGCCGGGCTTGACGATATCGGTGAAGGGGCCGCTGATGGAGGCTGAGGACTTGCGGAAGAAGGTCAGCGGAGTGGTTTTCGGGTCCATCCCGGAGTCGACGACGTGGGACTCGAAGTTGGTCATCTGAGCGATGACCCGGCATGGCGTCGTGACCGGAGACCGCAGCTGCAGGCCGTCGACGGCGACGGTGTCGGCTCCTGTCGCGCCCGCCGCGGCCTCGATCGCCGCGCGGTCGGCCAGCAGCTCACCGGTGGTGCCGGCTTTGGTGTGAATGAGGTTGGCGCCGTTGGCGGTCTGGACATACCAGGCGTCGTCGGTGCGCAGCACGGAGATGGTCACGAGGTGGCTACTTTCAACAGGCCGAGGAGGCGGTGGACGTCGAATTCGTTGTCACGGCGTAGGGCGCTGATCATCGACAGTGCTTCAGCGCGAGCGGATCGCGGGCTGGTGCCCAGGAAGTCTGCGGAGACGGGCGGACCCCACTGCGCCAGCCCGGTGGCAGTGAACGGAGCCCATCCGGGTTCGAGCGTGTTGTCGAACATGTCGCCGTCGGCGAAATGCTCGACCAGGAAACCGTCCGGGTCGCGCCAGTAGTCGAACAACTGGCTGCCCTGGATATGACGACCGATGCCCCATGACCGGAAGTAGCCGCGCTCGGCCAGGTACTCGCCGCCGGCGGCCAGGGCGTCCAGGTCGGCGACCTGATACGCCGAGTGCACGTAGCGATTCGCCGGTCCCAACGCCATCGCCAGGGTGTGGTGGTCGGCCGGCGTGGCACCGCGGTCGCAGCGGATGAAGCTCATGGCGGGTCCGCGGTCACGCTGACCGGGGAAGTACAGGAAGTCGCTGACGATCATGCCGAGGTTGTCGAGATACCAGTTGAGTGCCTGCAGGTAGCGGGTGGACTGCAGCACCACGTGGCCGAGTCGTTGGACGCGGGCGGGCACCCGCAGCGGGCGTTGCGTCGCGTTGATCCGCGGGATGTCGTGACCGGTGTTGGTCACCAGCGGGCGTTGCGACGGCAGCGCGGGCAACTCCCGCATCCCGGCCACCACCCGCACCGGGATGCCACTGGGATCGAGTAGCTCGGCCACCAGACCGCCGATGGTTTCGGGGAGCGGGCGGGTGGGGACGCCGGCCACTTCGGCGAGCTTGAGGACGTCGAGCTCGTCGTGCGCGGCGAAGGCGACGCCGGTGAAACGGCTTCTCGCGCCCCGCCGGACGATCACGCACGCGGCACCGGGATCGGTTCCCCGCAGCTGCAATTCGTCCGGTGTGCTGGTCGACACCTGAAAGCCGAAGGCCCGCGCAAACGCCTCGGCGCGCACCAGATCGGGTTTCTCGAACTCCAGCCAGGCGATATCGCGGACCTTGATCACCGGATTGCGGGACCGGCCGCGATGTTCGCCGCGGCGTGCCCCGTGCTCACTGTGAAGGTCCTTGTGGACGTCGACGTTCACGTGGCGGCTCCTAACTGTCTGACGAAATCGTCACATACGACGGCACTATCAGTCAAGGATGCTGACGAATTCCTCAGTCCTGAGGCAGGGGCATATGATGGCGCCCACCGGATACCGGGAAGGAGCCTCATGACCGTCGACGATGCGCCGTCCGTCAATCGAGTCGAGCGGCGCAAGCAACGGACCCGCGCGGCGCTGATCAAAGCGGCGCAGGCGTTCATTGCCGAGGGCAAGCTCAACGTGCCGATTCTGGAGATCACCCAGGCGGCCGATGTGGGGATGGGCTCGTTCTACAACCACTTCACCAGCAAGGAGGAACTGTTCGATGCCGCGGTCGTCGACACCCTCGATGCGCACGGCGCACTTCTCGACGAGTTGACCGCCGCGATCGACGATCCCGCCGAAACCTTCGCGTGCAGCTTTCGATTGACGGGTCGACTGTTCCGCAGCCGCCCCCAGGAGGCCCAGATCCTGCTGAACAACGGTCCGTCGTTGATCAATTCCGACCGTGGCGTAGCCCCGCGGGCCCGCCGCGATCTGATCGCCGGCATCGAGGCCGGCCGTTTCACCATCGAGGATCCCGAGCTTGCCTTGGCGATCGCCGGCGGCGTGTTGATGGGTGTCGGCATCCTCGTCAGGGATCATCCCGATCGCGACGATGGCGCCACCGCCGATCTGGCCACCGAAAACCTGTTGCGAGTCTTCGGCTTGCCTGCCGACGAGGCCCGTGCCATGTGCCGAAAACCCCTTCCCGACATCGGCTAATTAGCTGTATTCATATGTGAAATCGCAACATCCAGTCGGGGGAGGATGGTGCTGAGTCGCCGTGGCCCCAATACCTGACGCACGAAAATGGTCAATACGATTTCGCGAATCGCACATCGGCCTATCCTCTGCTGATATCGACCCCCGGGTCGTGAACACAAGGAGGATCGTCGTGCGAATACAACAACGTTTCCTCATCGCGGGAGTTATGCCCTTGGCCCTCGGCGGCGCCGGTGTACTGGGCGCACCCACAGCGGCAGCCGACTGCACCAGTGCTGGTTACGCGACGGTCTGCGCACAAGGTGATGTCCGGGGAGGTGGGCCGACTCCACCGTCGGTGGTTTATCCCTCGTATTGCGCAGACCCCTGGTATTGCGACGATGACTGGGATATGGACGTTATTTGGGACCCGGGAATTGACATCGGTCGACCCGGCCTTCCCGGCCGGCCGGGGGGAATCGGGCCGCGTCGTTAGATAAAGCCGATCGGTGCTGTGCGCAGTTCGAACCGCAAAGGAGTTTTACACCATGGTTGTTCGTAGTCTGATTGGCGCCGGTCTGGTAGCCGGTGCACTGATGGTGGGAAGTTCTGCCACCGCTGCCGCCGATCCGCCGAACTGCACGGCCGCAGATCTGGCCGGCGTGATGTCGGGTGTATCAGCGGGGACATCTGCCTATCTGTTTACGCACCCGGACGTGAATGCCTTCTTCACCGGACTCAAGGGTAAGACGAGGGAAGATATGCGCACGGCCATCAAGGCGTACTTCGACGCGAATCCACAAGTGAGCGACGAGCTGAGGGCCGTCCGGCAGCCCGCCGCTGATTTCCGGGATCGCTGTAACACCGCGGTGCCCGATATGCCCATGGGGTGACCGGCCCCGAGTAGTCGGTGTGAAAGTCGCCGGCGGAAAACGACGGTTCGCCGGCCGTCTGGGGTGTCGATATCCGCAGCTGTGGGTTCCGATATGAGCCTGCGTCGATTTTGCCGTTCGGCGTGGTCCGACTCCGCGGAATCGCTATGTGTTCGCCGTGAATCATGTGTGCGCCGGTAGTTGACATGTGAAGCACTGTGTACCCGCTGGTAGCCTGCAATGGCAATCCAACAGATGGGGTATTTTCCATGGCCGAACGTGTCGTCCGCCAACTAATTGACGACTTGGATGGTTCCGAGATTCCGCATGGCGGCGGGGAGCGTGTCGAGTTCTCGCTGCGCGGCGTCGAATACCAGATCGATCTGACTGCCGGCAACATCGCCAAGCTGGACAAAGCACTGAAACCGTATATCGATGCGGCGGTAAAGGTTCGTGGCGGGCGCTCGCGCCGGACAGTGAAATCTATTTCTGCCAACGGTAGCGGTAGCGCCAGCGGATCAAAGGAACAGCTTGCGGCGATCCGTAAGTGGGCAAGGAAGAACGGGTACGAGGTGTCTGATCGCGGCCGTATCAAGGCC
Organism: Mycolicibacterium chengduense; assembly: GCF_033741155.1. Classification (NCBI taxonomy): domain Bacteria; kingdom Bacillati; phylum Actinomycetota; class Actinomycetes; order Mycobacteriales; family Mycobacteriaceae; genus Mycobacterium; species Mycolicibacterium chengduense. Next base: position 324,124 of record NZ_JAWQNH010000005.1, read on the forward strand.
GAGGTCCTCGAGGCTTTCGAAGCCGCTCACTAGACTTTCGCCCCCGAATGCCGTGGCATTCGGGGGCGAATAGTCGTGCGGTTGGGTTATTCCGACGTTCCGGTGCCAGTCGACGCGCCGGCGGTGGCGCTCGATCGTCCCTCCGATGTCGCAGCCGGGGTGCCGGAGGTGGCTTCGGGCGCTTTCGGCTTGCTGTCGCGCTTACCCTTGACCCCCGCCTTCGGCTTCACGGGCTTGACCCCACTCGGGCTGGTTGCCGACTTCGCGCCGGGCCGGGTCACCTTGTCGCCGGTGGTGTTGTCCGTTTTCGTTGTCGACGCGTCGGACTTGTCCGAGGCGGGCTTCGACTCTGCCTTCGAATCAGCCTTCGAATCAGCCTTCGAATCAGCCTTCGAATCAGCCTTCGAATCAGCCTTGGTATCCGTCTTGGGCGTCGTGTCGGTCTTGGGATCGGACGTGGTACCGGACACCGTGTCCGTCTTCGTGTCGGACGTGCTGGCAGGGACCGTGTCGGTCTTCGTTTCGGACTTCGGATCAGTCTTCGGACCAGACACCGTGGCCGGCGCGGGATCGGTGGTCGGTTCGGTGACCGCCGGTTCCGTGACGGTGACCTCGGTACCGGCCGTCGTCTCGGTCGCCGTCTCGTCCGTGGCCGTCTCGGTGGCCGTCTCATCCTTGGCCGTGACCTCGGAAACCTTTGTCTCCGTGTTCGTTTCGGTAGCCGTCTCGGTGGTCGCCTCGTTGTGCTTGATCGCCTCCGGTGCGGCGTCGGCAACGGTGGTGTCCTTCGCGGTGACCGAATCCGCTGTGACGGCTGTGGTGACCGGGCCGGTGGCGGCCGCGGCGAGCTTCGCGCTCGCCGCGCTCGTCGTGGGTTTGACCCCGAAGATCCCGCCGAGCAGGTTCTTGACCACATTCACCACCGTCGACAGCGCCATCGGCACGAAGTTGACGATATTGCTCATCACGCTGGCCACGGCGGTGAAGAGCTGTTGCACCAAGCCGCCCAGACCGGCCGCTGGCGTCCCCGGCGTGGTGGTGGGGGGAGTGGCTCCGGTCAGCTGCAGGATCAGCTTCCGGATGACGTCGGCGGCTGCCTTGGCGTTCCAGTTGTAGTCGAACAGCCCGAGGTGGTCTTCCTTGGTGGTGCTGTCCTGCGGACCGGTGTCCTTGGCGTTGTAGATGAAGATCGGACCACCGTTGAGGAACTTCTGCCACGCCGTGATCATGTCCTCCAGGTACTGAGCCTGCTTCGCCTGATCCTCGGGCGTTCCGGTCATGGTGGGCTGACCGTATTCACTGATCCAGATCTTCAGATCGGAGTCGCCCTTGACGTTCATCAGGGCCCGAATGGCTTGCAGCTGAGCCAAGGCCGAGGTGCCGGGCCAGGTATTGGCCGGTCCCTGGCTGAACATCAGGGTGTAGTTGTACGGGTGGAATGACAGGGCATCGAAGTAACCCTTGGCCCCGTTGGCGTACATCTGCGTGATGAAGCTGACCGGATCCAGTGACAGGTTGCCGATGGTCAGACCCGCACCTACGACTCCGCCGATGACCTTGATGTCCTGATTGGTGGTCGCGGCCACCGCCTTGATGGCGGTGTAGGCCTTCTTCAGCATCTCCGTGTAGGAAGCCGCGTCGACCGGGTTCCATTCGAAGATGGCGTTCGGCTCGTTCCAGATTTCGTACGCCGAGATCTTGCCTGCGTAGCGCTGGGCGACAGCGGACGCGAACTTGGCGTACGCGTCGGGATCGGGGTGACCGTTGGCGATGTTGCCGGCCCAGGCCGGCGTCTGGTTGAGCACGCCGAGGATGCCCATTCCGCGGTCGGCGGCGGCCTTGACGATGTAATCCGTCTTGGACCAGTCATAACTGGTGGAGTTGAGCGGCTGGACGCTCCGCCAGAACACGCCGATGCGGACATTGGTGACGCCGATGGACAGCATCTTGTCCAACGTCTTGTCGATGTCGGCATTACTCATGCTGTAGAGGTTCGACTCCGCGACACCGATCGTGGTCGAGGAGTCGTCGATGGTCGCGGTGTTGATCACCTCGTACGAGGCGTGCCGCATGGTGGGCAACAGGAATTGGCTTGTGGTTGCTGCGAATAGCGATATCGCAACCACCGCAATCGTGGACCGGATGGCAATGCGCCGTATCGGTCTCCGGGCATGGTTCATCACGGTAACTCCTGTTCTGACGGTTGAGGGGTCCGAGCACCTGGCTGAAGACTGCTCCAAAACTTACGGGCCTGCTAGCAAATCGGCAAAATTTAGAAAAACAGGCTTTGAGCTGGGATTTGTTACCCGAAAGTAGGCGGATCCAGCAAATGGTCTAATGAGTGCGCCATTTATCAAAACGTTACCCATAAGCCTTGTTATGGCAAGCAACGGCGCGACACGCCGAGAGGTTCGCGCCGTCAGGCGAGATTTCCGATGTTCGTGGCGGAATGTCTTGTAGTGCAACAGTTTTCGGAGCCACCATGGGCATGGCCTCGGCCGAGCGCAATTGAAACGCTTCGGTACCTTGCGCATTGGCAAATTTTGGTGCAGCGTCCGCCGATTGGCGGACAGGCGTGATATTTACATTCTGGACAATATTTCCCGGGCGTGCCGCGGTATCGCGATTCGCGCCCGCCGTGGGCGGCTGCGGGGCGATCTGCAGGTCGCACCGCCTTACGCGAGCGATAATCTCAGAGGTTCCTAATACTATTCTTAGGTTTCTTACTTTTGCCATAGTGGTTCGCGGCGGCACCACCCAGGTCGAAATGGTGGTGTGCCGTGCGACTGACGTGAGTGCATGCCGTGCTCGGGGGAGCCCTCCGGCCGGATGGCGCACGTGCAGACGGTGGCCGAGTTCCCTCGGCGCGCGACGGTCCTCGACGGTGATCACCCAGCCGAACAACCAGCTCAGCGCCGTGCACGAGGGGCGGGCGGCAGTTGCGCGGCCTGCCCGGCGCGAGCGCCCGCACGGCAGCAGTTGGTTCCGGGACCGGTTGTCGGGTGCTGGCGCCGGTACCCGCGTCCGGGGCCAGAGCGACCTTTCGCGGGTGGGGTTCCTATCTGGCTTCCACGGGTTCGCTGCCGGCCGGAGCTCGCCGGGCCCACGGCCTCAGTGCAAACATCCGGCCAGCCGGTCCGCGTGGTGAGTATTGCTGCCGCCGCCCGCTGCGTGCGGGCACGCCGCGATCGACGGTTCTCGGCCGGCCCTGCGGCCGTCGAGTCGGCTGCCGCATAAAGAATGGTGCGATCGGGGTCGAAATGGCGAACCGGCGCGGCGGTGTGCGGACTTTGCTTGAAGCCGATCGGAGCGTCGCCGCGATGTGGCGGGCGGGCCGGGCCGACCACTCCGGCCGCGACGGCGCCCATTGTTACCCTTGCGCACGTGTCCGATGAGAACGAGCCCGAAGGCGAGAACGTATCCGAGGATGCCGCGCCAGACGCCGAGCAGGCCAAGTCCGGTTCGAATTTCGGACCCGGGGTGCTGGCCACGATCGCGATGCTGGTCGCCATCGCGACACTCGGCGCATCCGCGTGGATGTGGCGCAATCCCACCCAGCCCGATGCCCCGGCTCCTGCCGAGGCTGCGACACCAACCTTCTCCGACGCCGAGAAGAACGACGCCAAGACCAAGCTGTGCGCAGCGTTCGAACTCGTCCGGGCCGGTGTGGCCAACAGCAGCGCCTTGCAGGCGCCCGGCGGCGATGCGGATGTCTCCGGCGCGCTCGCGGTGGCGGCCAACGCCCGACTGGCCCTGTACGGGGGTGGTCAGTATCTACTGGCCCGCATCGAGCCGGCGGCACCGCCGGACATCGCGGACGCGGCCCGCAAGTTCGGTAACACCCTGATGGACATCGGCGCCGCAGCCATGGCGCAGGTTCCCAAGAGCGACCCGGGCCAGGATGCCCGGCTCAAGGACGCCGACGCCCAGAACGCGGCGGTCGAGGAGCTCTGTAAGTAGTAGCCCCGGCCATCCCGCCGACGGGCGGGTTGGTGCTGCGCGCCAGCGGTCACAGCGGCGTGAGAAAAATTCTCACGTATGTGTGGACAAGTCACATGCGGTGTCATACATTCACACGCAATGATCGAATCAGCTGCACACTGGCCACCAACGACCACCGTTAATGTGAATTTTACACATCGGTGCGAGGCGTGACGGTGGACGCGAAGACCCGCCGTGACCGCATCGAGCAGCGGCTGCGCAGTGAGTTCGAGGTCGGTTACGCCGAACTCGCCGCCGAATTCGACGTGTCCGAGATGACCATCCGGCGCGACGTCGAGGCCCTCGAAGCGCTCGGCGTGCTGCGCCGCGTGGTGGGCGGCGCGATCGCCGTCAAAGGCAAGGACGCCGAGCCGTCGTTCGCGACACGGGTGGCCGACGCTGCCGAAGAGAAGCGCCACATCGCCGACGCGGTCGCCGACCTGGTGAGCCATGGCGAGACGCTGATCCTGGACTCCGGCAGCACCGCGCTGGCGGTGGCCCGGTCGCTGCGTGGTCGCCGGCTCGGCCTGACGATCGTCACGCCGAGCATCCTGGTCGCCCTGGAGCTCGTCGACGAGCCCGACACCACCGTCGTGCTGACCGGAGGGGAAGTGCGTCCCGGCGAACTGAGCCTCATCGGGCCGACCGCCGAGGACACGTTGGCCAATTACAACTGTGACACCTTCGTCATGGGCGTCGCCGGGATCGACGTCGACCGCGGAATCTCGGACTACCACCACGGTGAGAGCCGGGTGAAGCGCTCGGCCAGCCGCCGTGCCGACCGGGTCATCGTCGCCGCCGACAAGAGCAAGCTCGGCCGGGTCACCTTCGTCAGCATCGCCGCACTCGCCGATATCGGCGTCATCGTCACCGACGGCGAACCCGACCATCCCGCCCTGGTCGCCGCCAGGGTAGCGGGCGTCGAGGTCATCTGCGTCGCAGGCGGTGCGGCATGAGTGGCTACACCATCGGCGTCGACATCGGTACCACCGGCACCAAGACGGTGCTGCTGCACACCGACGACGGCATCGTCGCCACCGCCGCGCGGGAGACCGCCCTGTATTCCACCGGACCGGGCATCGCCGAGGCCGACACCGCGCAGTGGCACCGCAACGTCGTCGAATCCATCCGCGAGGTCCTCGCATCGGCCGAGGTTCCCGCCGACGCCGTCGGAGCCGTCGCCACCTCGGGTATGGTGCCCGCCGTCGTCCCGGTGGACCGGGCCGGAAAACCGTTGCGGCGTGCCATCCTCCAGAACGACGCGCGAGCACACCACGAGGTGACGGCGCTGGCGGCGGAGCTGTCCGGAGTCGACCTGGTGACCCTCACCGGATCGGCGCTCACCCAGCAGTCGGTGGCCCCGACCACGGTGTGGCTGCGCGAGCACGAACCCGATGTGTACGCCCGCACCGCGCACTGGGTCGGCTCCTATGACTGGGTACTCACCGCACTCGGGGCGCCGTGTCACGTCGAGCAGAACTGGGCGCTGGAATCCGGGCTGTTCACCATCGACGGATCGATGGCTGATGCCGTGGTCGCCGCCGCTGGGCTCGATCCGGGCACCCTCGCGCCCGTGTACCGCCCCGGGACCCTGGTCGGTGAGCTCAGCTCGCAGGCCGCCGAACTCACCGGTCTGCCGGCGGGCACGCCCTTGGTGGTCGGCGGCGCCGACCACGTGCTCTCCGCATATGCGGCCGGTGTGAACCGGCCCGGCGACGCGTTGGTCAAACTCGGTGGCGCCGGGGACATCCTGGTCGCCAGCGACACCCAGGTGGTCGACGAACGCCTGTACCTCGACGCCCACCCGGTGCCGGGGCATTGGTTGCCCAACGGATGTATGGCCACCAGCGGCAGCCTGATCCGCTGGTTCCAGACGCTGGTCGGCGGGGCCGAACTCACCACGCTCGACGACGAGGCCGCCCGGTGCGCCCCGGCCGAAATCCTGTGCCTGCCGTACTTCCTCGGCGAGAAGAGCCCGCTGCACGATCCCGATCTGCGCGGCACGTTCGCCGGCCTGCACCTCGGACATACCAGGGCCGACATGTATCGGTCGGTGCTCGAGGCGATCGCCTTCGGCTTCCGTCACCACGTCGATGTCTTCACCGATATCGGGGTTCCGTTGCGTCGGGTGATGATCACCAACGGCGGCTCGAAATCCACGCTGTGGAAACAGATTCACGCCGACGTGCTCGGTCTGGAGATGCTGCCGGTGCGTGGGCATCCGGGGGCGTCGCTGGGCGCGGCGGTGATCGCGGCCATCGGGATCGGCGCACTCGACGATTGGTCCGACGCCGCCCGGTTCATCACCCTGGACCCGCCGTACGTACCCGATCCGGCTCGCGCGGCGGTGTACGACACCGCCTATGCGATCTGGCGCGATCTCGGCGCGGCAATGGCGCCGATATCGCACCGCATGGCCAGAACCTCCCGATGATCACGAAAGGAACCGTGCCGCAATGAAAATCACCACCACCCCGACACCTGGGCGGAGGCGGCCGTTCGTGCTGGCCACCCTCGCGGCCCTGGTGTCCGTCGTCGCACTGTTGCTGAGCGCCTGTGCCGGCAGCGGCGGCCCCGAGCAAGCCCAGGCCACCGGCACGGGCGAGGTACCCAAGAACACGTCGGGCACCGTACGCATCCTGATGGAGAACGTGCCGGACAGCGACATCGTGAAATCGATGGTGTCGGACTTCAACAAGGACTACCCGGACATCAAGGTCGACATCGAGCAGCTGACCTATGACCAGATGCGCGACAAGCTGGTGTCCTCCTTCCAGTCCAGCACCCCGAACTATGACCTGATCGTGGTGGACAACCCGTGGATGGTGGACTTCGCCAAGGCGAAGTTCCTGCAGCCACTGGACGCCCGCATCGACAGCACCTCGGACTATGACGCGGCCGACTTCTTCAAGCCGCTCACCGACATCACCACCGTCGACGGCGTCCGCTACGGGGTGCCGTTCTACAACTACGCGCTCGGCTACCTGTACAACACCGACGATCTGGCGCAGGCCAAGCAGACGGTGCCGACCACGTTGGACCAGCTGGTCGCGGTGTCGAAGGCGCTCAAGTCCGGTGACCGCGCCGGCATCGCGATGCAGCCGCAGCGCGGGTACAAGATCTTCGAGGAGTGGGGTAACTGGTTGTTCGCCGCGGGCGGCTCCATCTACGGTGCCGACGGCAAGCCCACCCTCAACACCCCGGAGGCCAAGCGGGCGCTGCAGGCCTACATCGACACCTACAAGAACGCCGCCCCGCCCAACAGCCTGAACTGGAGCATGGACGAGGCGCAGCGCTCACTGGCCGCCGGCCAGTCCGCGTCGATGATCAACTACAACTGGCAGCTGCCGGCCGTCAACGAGCCCGGATCCGGCCCGTCGGCTGGCAAGTTCAAGCTGGCCACCATTCCCGGCGGCAAGCAGGTGCTGGGCTCGTGGAGCTGGGCCATCCCGGCCAACTCGGGTGCCTCGGACGCCGCCTGGGCCTTCGCCTCGTGGATCACGGCTAAGCCGCACGATGTCGCCCGCACCGAGAAGGGCGGCGCCGCCATCCGGCAGAGCACCCTGAAAGACCCGGCCGTCCTGAACGGCAAGTTCGGCGCGGACTACTACCAGACGGTGGAGAAGCTGCTGGCGAATTCCGCTCCGCTGAGCCAGGGCCCGAGCGGTGAGGAGATGATCCAGGCCGTCGGCACCGAGCTCAACGAGGCCGTCGCCGGCACCAAGAGCGTCGACGACGCATTGGCCGCCGCGCAGGCCGCCGCCGAGAAGATCCAAGGCTAGCTGACCCCTCGCAGCTGGCTTCCCCGAAACCGACCACCCCGCGAAAGGAGCAATGACCATGATGCAGTTCAAACACGGCATGGTCGCCCCCCTGATTGCGCTTTTCGTCGGGGTGGTCGGTTTCCCGTTGGCCTACGCCTTCTACCTCAGCGTCACCGGCTACAAGCTCACCGATCACGGCACGCCGAAACTGGTGGGCGCCAGGAACTATGTCGACACCTTCGGCGACGGCGAGTTCTGGCATGCGTTCGGGACCACCGCGTTGTACGTGCTGGTCGCCGTCGGGCTGGAACTGATCATCGGGCTGGCGATCGCGCTGGCCCTGCAAAAGCAGCGCTGGGCCCGCGATCTCACCCGCTCCATGCTGCTGGCCCCGATGTTCATCACCCCCATCGCGGTGGGTCTGATCTTCCGCTTCCTGCTCAACGACCAACTCGGCGCCATCCCGCACCTGTTGCGCGTCATCGGGATCGACTACGACTTCTTCGGTCCCGGCCGTGCCCTGTTCACCATGGCGTTCATCGATGTCTGGCAGTGGACGCCGTTCATGGTGCTGCTCCTGCTGGCCGGGCTGGAATCCATTCCCCGCCAACCGTTGGAGGCGGCCCGGGTGGACGGCGCCAACGGCTGGTATGTGCTGCGCCGGGTCACCCTGCCGCTGCTGGCGCCGGTTCTGGTGGTGGCCATCATGCTGCGGTCGCTGGACGCCATGAAGGTGTTCGAATACGTCTTCGCCACCACCCGCGGCGGACCCGGCACCGAAACCGAGACCCTGCAGTACTTCATCTACCAAACCGGAATCCAGTTCTTCCGGCTGGGCTCGGCGTCGTCGATGGCCTTCGTGGTGCTGCTGCTGGTGCTCACGGTGATCGTGTTCGCCTTCCGCCGCATGGAGAAGGCGCGCACCGACCAGGCGGGGCGGTCATGAAGAACTCTCTCGCGCTGACGATCTGCCGGGTGGCCCTGCTGTGGGCCGCAGCGATCACCGTCCTGTTCCCGATACTGTGGGTCGCGCTGGCGAGCGTGAAAACACCTCAGCAGCTCAATGATCCGTTCCTGCTGAGCTTCACCCCGGTGTTGGACAGCTGGCGTGCCGTGCTGTCCTCGGACATCCTGGGTGCGGCCGGACGCAGCGCCCTGGTCGCACTCGTCACCGTCGGCATCAGCGTGGTGGTCGGCAGCATGGGCGCCTACGCCATCGCGCGGTTCCGGGCCGGCGGCACCGCCACCCGGTTCGGCATGCTGGCAGCCCAGGTGCTGCCGCCCGCGGTCCTGGTGTTCCCGTTCCTCACCATGGCCTACGCGCTGCGCCTCAACGACACCGTGGTGCCCGTCATCTTCGCGCACCTGAGTTTCGTGCTGCCCGTGGTGACCTGGTTTCTCATCGGCTTCTTCGAGGCGGTGCCGCGCTCCTTGGAGGAGCAGGCCCAGGTCGACGGCTTCACCCGATTCCAGGCCTTCCGGATGGTGGTGCTACCGCAGGTGTATCCGGGCATCGGCGCCGCCGCCATCTTCGGTTTCACCCTGTCGTGGAACGACCTGTTCTACGGCCTCATCCTGGCGCCAGGAAAGGCCGCCATCCTGCCGGTGGCCATCGCCGGGTTCAATACCTTCCGCGGGGTGCAGATCGGCTCGATGAGCGCGGCGATCCTCATCGCGGTGGTCCCCGTCGTCATCGCCAGCTTCTTCATCCAGCGCCGGCTCGTGCAGGGCATCAGCGGCGGCGCGGTCAAGTTCTAAAGATTGGTGAGCACAGCGTCATGGCTACAGTCCGCTTCTCCGGAGTCAACAAGTCCTACGGATCCACCACCATCGTCGAGGACCTGAATCTCGAACTGCCCGACGGCTCTTTCACCGTGCTGGTCGGACCGTCCGGTTGCGGCAAGTCCACTTCGCTGCGCATGCTCGCCGGCCTGGAATCGGTCACGTCGGGCACCATCACCATCGGTGACCGGGACGTCACCGACCTGCAGCCCCGGGACCGGGACGTGGCCATGGTGTTCCAGAACTACGCGCTGTACCCGCATCTGACCGTGCGGGAGAACATCGCCTTCCCGCTGCGCGCGGCCAAGACACCGCGAGCCGAGGCGCTGCGCCGCGCCGACGAGGTGGCCGAATCCCTCGGTCTGGGAAAGCTGTTGGGCCGCAAGCCCAAAGACCTCAGCGGCGGACAGCAACAGCGGGTGGCGATCGGGCGGGCCATCATCCGCGAACCCGCGGTATTCCTGTTCGACGAACCGTTGTCCAACCTGGACGCCAAACTGCGCGTCGAGACCCGTACCGAACTGCTGCAGATCCAACGCAGGCTCGGCATCACCTCCGTGTACGTGACGCACGATCAGGAGGAGGCGATGACGCTGTCCGACCGCATGGTGGTGCTGCGCGACGGCCGCATCGCCCAGCAGGGCACCCCGCTCGAGGTGTACAACACTCCCGCCGACACCTTCGTGGCGTCGTTCGTCGGCAGTCCCAAGATGAACCTGCTCGACGGCGAGCTGACCGGCCGCACCTTCACCCTGACCAACGGCATCGCCCTCGATGTCGACGGGATCGACGCGCGCGGCCCGCTGATCCTCGGGGTGCGCCCCGACGACCTGGTCCCCACTGCGGCGCCGGACGGTGCGGCCACGGTGGCCCTGATCGAACTGCTCGGGCCGCGGGCCATCGTCACCATCTCCGCCCGCGATACCGAGCTGACCAGCGTGGTCGAGACATCTCGGCTCACCGGTATCACCGAGGGCGCAGCGGTGGCGCTGACGATCCGGCCCGGTGGCGCACACGCTTTCGACGCACAGACCCAGCTGCGCCTCACCGGCGCAAGTCGGTGAAGAAGTAAAGGAAGAGGAACAAGCACGTTATGACGAAGACAGTCGTGGTGACCGGTGCCGGATCGGGCATCGGACGGGCCATCGCCACCACACTCGCAGCCCGGGATTGGCGTGTCGTGGTCACCGATATCAACGGTGACGCCGCGCGGGAAGTCGCCGCCGGCCTGCCCAACCAGGATGTCGGGCATGAATCGGCGGTGCTCAATGTCAGCGCGCCCGAAGACGCGGCCACCGTGGCCGACGGCATCGCCGACCGGCTCGGTCTGGACGCCTGGGTGAGCAACGCCGGGATCTCGTTCATGCACAAGTTCCTCGACGCGCCGGTGGCTCGTTACGACCAGACCATGGACGTCAACCTCAAGGGCGTGTTCGTGTGTGGGCAGGCCGCGGCTCGGGCCATGGTGCGCAGCGGAACGGCAGGCAGCATCGTCAACACCGCGTCGATGGCGGGAAAGCAGGGCCGGGTGCCCTACCTGTCGGATTACGTGGCGTCCAAGTTCGGCGTCGTCGGCCTCACCCAGGCGATGGCCTACGAGCTCGGTGAGCACGGCATCACCGTCAACTGCGTGTGCCCGGGATATGTCGAAACCCCGATGCAGACAAGGGAACTGGAGTGGGAAGCGCAGTTGCGCGGCAGCACTCCCGACGGTGTGCGCGCCATGATGATCGACGACACGCCGTTGGGGCGCCTCGAACAACCCGACGATGTCGCCCGGGTGGTGGCGTTCCTGCTGTCCGAGGACGCACGCTTTGTCACCGGCGAGGCGCTGGCCGTCAACGGCGGCGCCTACATGGACTGACCGGTCCGCAAAAGACTTGGTATTCAACGCAAAAAGAAAGGCACTTCAGTGACCACCACCTGGCTCGACGAGGTCTTCGGAGTTCGCAAGCCCGTCATCGCCATGCTGCACCTCAGCGCGCTGCCCGGCGACCCCGGTTACGACACCGCGGGCGGTATCGCCGCCGTCGTCGACCGGGCCCGGACCGAACTCGACGCCCTGCAGTCCGGAGGCGTCGACGGCGTCATGATCAGCAACGAGTTCAGCCTGCCGTATCTGACCAAAACCGAACCCATCACGGCGATCACCATGGCCCGCATCATCGGCGAGCTGCTGCCCGACCTGTTCGTGCCCTATGGCGTCAACGTGCTGTGGGACGGGCGTGCCTCCATCGATCTGGCCGTGGCCACCGGCGCGAAGTTCGTCAGGGAGATCTTCACCGGGGTCTATGCCAGCGATTTCGGCCTGTGGGACACCAACGTCGGTGAGGTGGCCCGGCACCGCACCCGGGTCGGCGGGACGGGAGTGAAGCTGCTGTTCAACATCGTGCCGGAGTCGGCCACCTATCTCGCCGCGCGGGACCTGGCGTCGATCACCCGCACCACCGTCTTCGCCACCCTGCCCGACGCGATCTGTGTCTCGGGCGCCACCGCCGGTGCACCGACCGACACCGAGGCGCTGCGCGTGGTGAAGTCGGCCGCCGGCGACGTGCCGGTGTTCGTCAACACCGGGGTGCGGGCCGAGAACGTGGCCAAGCAGCTCGACATCGCCGACGGGGCCGTCGTCGGAACGTATTTCAAGCAGGACGGCGTGTTCGAGAACCAAGCCGACCAGAAGCGGGTCGAGGAGTTGATGCTGGCCGCCAGATCCTTCCGCGACCAGCTGGTGTGAGAGCCCGTTTGAACGACGCCGCCGCCGGGCATCCCTGAGCCCGACGGCCACGTCGACCGTCCTTCGCGATCGTGGGAAAGAGGACGGATGGCCGACGCCGACCGCCGCCGGCTGGGCGAGTCCGACAGCCCCATCGAGGACGAGCTCGAGTACGCCTTCACCCGGATGGTCGACGAGGGCACCCAACGGCTGCACCGGAGCTGGCGGGAAGTGCTGGTCACCGGATTCTTCGGCGGCACCGAGGTCGCGATGGGTGTGCTGGCCTACCTGTCGGTGCTGGCCGCCACGGACAGCCCACTGTTGGCCGGGCTGGCGTTCTCGATCGGCTTCCTGGCTCTGCTGTTGGGGCGCAGCGAGCTGTTCACCGAGGGCTTCCTGATTCCGGTGACCACCGTGGCGGCCAAACGGGCCAGCATCGCCCAACTGTGCAAGCTGTGGGGCGGGACGCTGGCCGCCAACCTGGTCGGCGGCTGGCTCATCATGTGGTTGATCATGATCGCCTTCCCCCGGTTGCACGACACGACCGTCGAGGCGGCCACGCACTACGCCACCGCACCCCTGTCCGGGGAAACGGTCACACTCGCGGTGCTGGGCGGCATGGCGATCACGCTGATGACGCGCATGCAGCACGGCACGGACGCGATGGTCGGCAAGATCGCCGCGGCCGTCGCCGGTGCGTTCCTGCTCGCGGGCCTTCAGATGTTTCACTCGATCCTGGACTCGCTGTTGATCTTCGGGGCGATGTTCACCGGCCACGCGCCCTTCGGGTACCTCGACTGGCTCACCTGGTTCGGTTACACCGTCGTCGCCAACATGGTCGGAGGCCTGGGATTGGTGACGCTGCTGCGCCTGCTGCGCAGCAAGGACCGCCTGCAGCAGGAGCGCGTGGAAGCGGAAGAGGCGGACTGAGTAGCTACAGTCGAGGCATCATGGCCACCGATGATCACCACCGCGGCCCGCTGACCGCATTGGCGTTGCGGGTATCGGCCGCCAAGGCCGGTTTGGGGCCGCCGACGACCCGCTACACCGTGCGCCGCGATATCGAAGTCGTGACCCGTGACGGCGAACGGCTGCGCACCGATCTGTACACGCCGTCGGAGCCGCTGGGCACGATACTCATACGCACTCCATACGGCCGGACGAATCTGCCGGCCACCGTCACCGCCGGGCTCTACGCCGAGCGTGGCTACCGCGTGGTTCTGCAAAGCGTCCGTGGGACGTTCGGCTCCACCGGTACCTTCGAGCCGGGACTGAGCGAGGCGGCCGACGCCGCGGACACCGTGGCCTGGATGCGCACCCAACCGTGGTTCGACGGCCGGTTCGCCACCGTCGGGGCGTCCTATCTCGGCTTCACCCAATGGGCACTGTTGTCGGACCCGCCAACGGAGCTGACGACCTCCGTCATCGCCATGGCGCCGCATGACTTCGCCGAATCAGGTTGGAGCACAGGGTCATTCGCCCTCGGCGATTTTCTGACCTGGAGCTACCAGGTGGCCCATCAGGAAAACGGCGGAACCCTGCGCATGCTGACACGGGCACTGACCACGTCGCGCCGGCTACGCACCCCGCTGCGCACCGTGCCGCTGCGCGACGCCGGCAGGCGCATCCTCAAAGGACGTGCCGGCTGGCACGAGTCGTGGCTGCGCACCTCCGACACGGCCCACCCGTACTGGCAGCCCAGCCGGCTCGGCGGCGCCCTGCAGCGGGCCGGCGCACCGGTGTTACTGGTCACCGGCTGGCAGGACGTCTTCCTGACCCAGACGCTGGAGCAGTACCGCCGCCTCGTCGAGCGCGGCGCCGAGCCCGCCCTGATCGTCGGCCCCTGGACCCACGGCGAGGGCGGCGGTGACCTCTTCAGGGAATCGCTGGCCTGGCTGGCCGGGGCGCGCTGGTCCGGGGCGCGGATCCAGGTGACCGGCACCCAGGACTGGCGGGATATGCCCGAATGGCCGCCCGCCACCGAGGATTCCGTTCTCTACCTGCGTCCCAGGGCCGCGCTGGGGGACCGGCGCCCCGACGGCGACGGGGTACTGACCCGGTTCGTGTTCGACCCCGCCGATCCGACTCCGACCATCGGCGGTCGGCTGCTGTTCACCCCCAGCGGTTACCGCGAGGACAGCGCACTGGCCGCGCGTGCCGATGTGGTCACCTTCAGCACCGCGCCGCTGACCGACGCGTTGGAGGTGCTCGGCACGCCGCGCCTGGATCTGGTGCACCGCACCGACACCGGATACGCCGACGTCTGGGTGCGGATCAGCGAGGTCGCCGCCGACGGGACCTCACGCAACGTCAGCGACGGCTATGTGCGCCGCGCGGCCGGGGCGCCGCCGACGCTGCAGCTGGATCTCGACCCGATCGCGCACCGGTTCACGCGCGGCTCCCGGATCCGGCTGATGATCGCGGGCGGATCGCATCCGCGCTATGCCCGCAACCACGGCACCGGCGAACCGGTGTGGACCGCGACGCAGATGGTGCGCACCACCCACGAGGTCGGCGCCGGGTCGCGGCTGCTGCTGCCGGTGCCGCGCTAGCGCACCTTCAACACGATTTTGCGGGTGGCGCTGCGGTTTTCCAGTGCGGAGATGGCCTCGGCGGCCTTGTCGAACGGATACACCACGGGCTCCGGTGCGGGCACCGCGCCGGAAGCCAGCAGCGGGGCCAGCTCCGCCCACTGCTGCGCCAGGTAGCCCGGGTGGGTCATGGTCCAGGCGCCCCATCCGACGCCGATCGCGTCGACGTTGTTGAGCAGCAACCGATTCACCTTCACGGTGGGGATCTCCCCGCCGGTGAAACCGACGACCAGCAGCCGCCCGCCAGCGGCCAGGGAGCGCAGCGAATCGGTGAACCGGTCACCGCCCACCGGGTCCAACACGATGTCCACGCCGCGCCCACCCGTCAGGTCGGCCACCGCGTCCTTGAATCCGTCGGCGAGCACCACGTCGGATGCGCCCGCGGCCCGGGCGATCTCGCCCTTGGCCTCCGTGCTCACCACGGCGATCACCCGGGCGGCGCCCAACGCGGGGGCCAGCCGCAGCGTCGAGGTGCCGATTCCGCCGGCCGCACCGTGCACCAGCACCGTCTCGCCGGCGGCCAGCCTGCCGCGGGTGCGCAGCGCGAAGTGCACCGTCAGGTCGTTGAACAGCACCCCGGCACCTGCCTCGAAGGACACCGAGTCCGGGAGTGCGAACACCCGGTCCGGCGGCAGCGTGACCACCTCGGCCATCCCGCCGGTCAGCAGCGTCAGCCCGGCGACCCGGTCACCGGCCGCCACCGGTGCATCCCGCGGTGCGCTGCGCACCACCCCGGCGATCTCGGCGCCCGGGATGTACGGCAGCGGCGCCTTGTACTGGTACAGGCCACGGGTCTGCAGGGCGTCGGGAAAGGCCACACCGGCTGCGTGCACCTCGATGACCACCCCATCGGAGCCCGGCTCGGGGATGTCCACCACCTCCGCCGCCGACGGGCCGTCCAACCGGGGGATGTGTATGGCGCGCATGAGGCACCATTTAACATCCCGTGGTGATCAAGGCACGTGCCGCGGTGCTCCGCGAACCCGGTCAGAACCCCGACCTCGCCGATATCGAACTGCGTGACCCGGTGGCCGACGAGGTGCTGGTCCAGATCGAGGCGGTGGGCATCTGCCACACCGATATCAGCGTCGCCACCTGGTTCACGAAGGTGCCCGTGGTGTTCGGGCATGAGGGCACCGGCACCGTCGTGGCCGCCGGCCCGCAGGCCCGCGACCGCATCGGGAACCGGGTTGTGCTCACCTTCGCCAGCTGCGGCGCGTGCCCGAACTGCGCCGGCGACCGGCCCGCCTACTGTGATCAGTCGGCCAATCTCAACATGCGGGGCAGCCGCCGCGACGAGACCAGCGCGCTGCGGCTGCACGGTGCACCCATCACCGGTGGCTTCTTCGGCCAGTCCAGCTTCGCCACGCACGCCATCACCCGGTCGCGCAACGCGGTGACGGTGCCCGACGCGATCGCGCCCGCGCTGGCCGCACCGCTGGGCTGCAGCGTGCAGACCGGGGCCGGCGCGGTGCTCAACGTGGTCGCGCCGACGGCCGACGACGCGGTCGTGGTGTTCGGCGCCGGTGCGGTCGGCCTGTCGGCGGTGATGGGAGCGCGCATCGCCGGCTGCCGCACCATCATCGCCGTCGACCCGATCGCCGACCGCCGGGAGCTGGCCACCGAACTGGGCGCCACCCACACCTTCGACCCCGGCGCCGACGTCGCGGCCGCGGTGGCCGACCTCACCGGCGGGGCCGCCGCGGTCATCGACACCACGGCCCGCCCCGACGTCGTCGCGGCGGCGGTCGGATTGCTGCGCTCCCGTGGCACCCTGGCGCTGCTGGGGCTGGGCGCGCCGACGGCCGAACTGCCGGTGGCGCTCATCATGGCGAAGGGCATCACGGTGCGCGGCGTGGTCGAAGGTGACAGCGACCCGCACACCTTCCTGCCGTGGCTGGCCGACCGTCACCTGAGCGGGGAACTCCCGCTGGACAAGCTGGTGACGCGATTCGCGTTCGACGATTTCGGGCAGGCGTGGGCCGCCGCGAAGGCCGCCGAGGTGATCAAGCCCGTCCTGGTCACGGCGTAGACTGACGGCCCCGGCAACGTGGCCGGGGACGATTGGAGCACCCAGATGACGCTTCCACCGCTGCCCGCCGGTCGCACCGTGGCGGTCCGCTCGAATGATGGCACCCGGCTGCACGCCCAGGTGTTCGGCCCGGACGACGCGTACCCCATCGTGCTGGCCCACGGCATCACCTGCGCCATCGGGGTGTGGGCGCATCAGATCGCCGACCTTGCCGGCGAATACCGCGTCATCGCCTATGACCACCGCGGACACGGCCGCAGCGAGACTCCGCGCCAACGCCGCCAGTACAGCCTCAACCACCTGGCCAGCGATCTGGATGCCGTTCTGGATGCCACGTTGGCGCCGGGGGAGCGCGCCGTCATCGCCGGGCACTCGATGGGCGGCATCGCGATCACGTCGTGGTCGCAGCGCTACCCGCAGCGGGTGCTCGGATGCGCGGATGCGGTGGCGCTGATAAACACCACCACCGGGGACCTGCTGCGCGACGTGCAACTGGCTCCGGTGCCCGCGCCGCTGTCGCGGGCCCGCATCCGCACCGCCGGCACGTTCCTCAAGACATTCGGTGCCACGCCGATCCCGAAGCTGGCCGACGGTCCCAACAAGCGATTCGTCGAATATCTGGCCGTCGGGCGCGGCGCGGCCCCCGAGGTCGGCGACCTGGTGTACCGGCTGTTCGCCACCACCCCGGCGGCGGGCCGGGGCGGCTGGGCGCGAGTGCTGGTGGACAGCCTTGGCGCCAATCATATTTCGCTACGCAACCTGACTGTGCCGACGTTGGTGATCGGCAGCCGCGATGACCGGCTGCTGCCGATCAACGCGTCCCGCCACATCGCCGAGCACCTGCCGAACCTGACGGCGTTCGTCCAGTTGGCCGGCGGGCACTGCGCCATTCTGGAGCGCCCGGCCGAAGTGAACCACCAGCTGCGGGCGCTGGCTGAATCGGTTGCGCCGCAACGACTCAGTTCGTGAGGTACCCGGTGACCTCGGCGGCGGCGCGCTGACCCGAGCGCACCGCGCCGTCCAGGAACCCGGTCCACTCGTCGGCCGTCTCGGTGCCTGCCCAGAACACGCCGTCGACGGGGGCGCGCAGCGCATGCCCGTAGCTGGTCCAGGCGCCGGGCGGTACCGCCGCCGTCGGGCCGCCCGGCGCGAATTCCTTGGTGCCCCAACAATGGTCGAGATACTCGATGGGTGACGCCGCGGCATCGCCGAACAACGCGGCGAAGTTGCGCAGTGCGCGGTCGCGGCGCTGCTGCGGGGGCAGCGGGTCGAAGCTGCGTGAGTCGGCGAATCCCAACAGCACACCGGGCCCGTCGTCACCGGGACTGACGTCGAAGGTGATGAACACCGGTCCCTCATCCGACAGCGCCTCGCCCGAACAGCCGTCGGCCCGCCAGAACGGCTTGTCGTAGGCGGCATAAGCCTTGCTCAGATTGCCCTGCGGCCAATGCGCCACCAGGTCCCGATGGTCGTCGGGCAGTGCCGGTTCGAAGGTGATCGCGCCGCGGTGCGCCGGCGGGATAGCCACGATCACCGCCCGCGCTTCCCACGATCCGGTCTCGGATTCGACGCGATACCCGGAGCCGTCCCGGATGACGTGGCGCACCACGGTGTTCAGCCGCACGGTCAGGTCCTCGGCCATCCGGATGGCGATCTGCTGCGTCCCGGCGGGGAAGCGGTCCTGTTGGGCACCGCCCTCGACGTCCAGCATGGGGCCGAGGCCGCCGGCCGCCTTCACGTAACGCACCGCGTGCAGCATCGACACCGCGTCCGGTTCGCACCCCCAGGTCACCCGCGACATGATCGCCATCAGATTTCGGGTCGACGCGTTCGCGTGCACCGAGCGCAACCAGCTGTCCAGGCTGCGCCGGTCCAGCCGCTCGGCCGCGGGCGCCGCCCACGGGTCGACCACCGGGATCAGTTTGGCCAGCCGATCGAAGCGCCACTGGATTCGGGACACGTCGAACAGCTCGATCATCGACAGCTTCGGAATGGTGCTGCGGTAGGACCGCACCCGCCCGTGCCAGTCGATCAGGTTCTTGCCGCGGGAGTACGTGGGTACCGTGTCGCAGCCCAGTTCGGCCGCGAGTTTCAGCACGGCGGTCTGGGTAGGGCCCACGAACGTCGCACCGAGGTCGACCGGTACTCCGGCGATCGTCGTCGTGTGCGAGCGCCCGCCGACCCGGTCGCGGCCCTCCAACACGACCACGTCGAGTCCTCGTCTGGTCAGTTCGCGCGCCGCCATCAGCCCCGCGAATCCGGCTCCCACCACGATCACATCGCCCACGAGCCCCAGTCTGCACCGAAGCACCGCCGCCGCGCACTAGGGTGAGCCGCTGTGAAGGTCATGACGGCGTTGTACGGGCCCACCGATGCCATCGAACGCGCGCGGGAGCTACGCGATGCCGGAGCCAGTGGGGTGTTCACCTTCGAAGGGCCGCACGACGTGTTCACCCCGCTGACCCTGGCGTCGACGGTCGGCGGGCTGGAACTGATGACGAATGTGGCGATCGGGTTCCCGCGCAATCCGATTCACCTGGCACATCAGGCAATCGACCACCAGATCCTCACCGGCGGCCGATTCACGCTGGGGTTGGGCACCCAGATCCGCACGCAGATCGAGAAGCGGTTCGGCGCCGATTTCGACCGGCCGGTGCAGCGCATGACCGAACTGGTGGCCGCCCTGCGGGCGATCTTCACCACCTGGTCGACCGGTGAACGGCTGAATTTCCAGGGCGAGTTCTACCGGCACACCCTGATGACCCCGACCTTCACCCCGCGCGACAACCCCTACGGGCCGCCGCCCATCTATGTCGGGGCGCTCGGCCCGAAGCTGACCCGCGCGGTCGCCGAGCATGCAGACGGCCTGCTGGTGATGCCGTTCGGATCCAAACGCTTCCTCAACGAGGTGACCATGACCGCGGTGGACGCCGGGCTGAGTGCCGCGGGTCGCGGTCGCGCGGATCTCGCCATCGTCCCCGAGATCATCGTGTCGGTCAGCTCCGACACCAACCCCGACCATGCCGCCACCCGCCAGTTGCTGGCCTTCTACGGTTCCACCCCGGCATATCGGCCGGTGCTGGAGGCACACGGCTGGGGTGACCTGCAGCCGGAACTGAACGCGCTGTCCAAGCAGGGCCGCTGGGCCGAGATGGGTGCGCTGATCGACGACGACGTGCTGCACACCATCGCCGCCTGCGGCACGCCCGCCGAGGTCGCCGCGCATATCGCGGATCGGGTGCGCGGGGTGTCCGACCGGGTGTGCATCTACCAGCCCGGGCCGATCGCGGTGGATTCGCTGGCGCAGATCGTTGACGCACTGCGCACCTGAGCACCTATGGTGGTGGTACGGCGCAGGACCACGAGGAGGTCGTCCATGGGCGAGGAGCAGGTCGAGTCCGGGTTGACCCCCGAATTCACGGACGTGCTGATCATCGGCGCGGGCATCTCCGGCATCAACGCCGCCTACCGCATCCACGAGCAGAACCCGCGGCTGACCTACGCCATCCTGGAGCGCCGCGAGCGCATCGGCGGTACCTGGGATCTGTTCCGCTATCCCGGAATTCGTTCCGACAGCGATATCTTCACGCTCAGTTTCCCGTATGAGCCGTGGACCCGTGCAGAACATGTCGCCGACGGGGCCGACATCCGTGCCTACCTCACGCACACCGCGCACAAGTACGGCATCGACCGGCATATCCGCTTCAACACCAAAGTGCTTTCGGCGGATTGGGATTCGGCCACCGACACCTGGACGGTGGCGATCGAGTCCGACGGGGTGCCTGCGACCCGCCGGGCCCGCTTCCTGTTCTTCGGCACCGGGTACTACGACTACGACCACCCGCACACCCCGCCGATCGCGGGGCTGGACGATTTCGCCGGTCCGGTGGTGCACCCGCAGTTCTGGCCCGAGTCGCTGGACCATGCCGGCAAGAACGTCGTGGTGATCGGCAGTGGAGCCACCGCGATCAGCCTGGTGCCCGCCCTGGCCCGCACGGCCGGCCACGTCACCATGCTGCAGCGTTCGCCCACCTACATGATGGCCATGCCTGCCATCCCGGTCGTCATGCAAGCCATCCGGAAGCTGTTGCCGGACAAGCTGGCTCACCGCTTCATCCGGTTCCGCAACGCCTGGATGCACTACGCGCTGTTCCTGTTCTTCCGCAAGGCCCCAGGCCTGGGCCGGCGACTGATCCGCGCCAGGACCGTTGCCCAACTCCCCGCGGGCTATCCGGTCGACGTGCACTTCAAACCCCGCTATCGACCCTGGGACCAGCGCATGTGTCTGGTGCTCGACGGCGACCTGTACGAGGACCTCAGCGCCGGACGCGCCGAGATCGTGACCGATCACATCGATCACGTCGATGCCACCGGCATCGTGCTGGCCGGCGGTGGCCGACTGGAGGCCGACATCATCGTCACCGCAACGGGGTTACAGCTGCAGGCGCTGGGCGGGATCGAGGTGCGCATCGACGGCCGCACGATCGAGCCCACCGACCGATTCGTCTACAAGGAGTACCTGCTCGAAGAGGTGCCGAACATGGCCTGGTGTGTCGGATACACCAACGCGTCGTGGACGCTGCGCGCCGATATGACCGCCAAGGCGGTGGCAAAGCTGTTGGCGTACATGGATGCGCACGGCTATACCCACGCCTACCCCCATCGCAACGGGGTGCCGGTGCAGGAGAAGCCGGCCTGGGACATCAACGCCGGCTACGTGGCGCGGGCGCCGCATGCGCTGCCCAAGTCCGGTACCCGTCGACCCTGGAACGTGCGGCACAACTACGGTCTGGACGTGATCGACCATCGGTTCGACCGGATCGAGGAGTCGATGGTGTTCGGGCGGGCGCCGGCCCGCGCGCTAGCCGAATCGGTTTCGGTACAGGTGGTAGGCCAGCAGGGCCACGTGTAGCGGCCCCCACTCACCAGGGATGTAGTCGCGCGCCGGATGCAGCCGCTCGGCCAGCATCGGTGCCTGCTCGTGCAGGATCTGTCGTGCCCGGCGCGCATGGAAGGTGTTGGACACGATCTTGACCGCCGGACTGTCGGTCATCAGGGGGATCGAATTCACGATGTTCTGCACGGTGTTCTGCGACCGATCTTCCACGATGACGTTCGCCGGCGGTACCCCGAGCCGACGGACCGCATAGTCGGCCATCAGCTCGGCCTCCGGCACCGTGGTGCGCACCGCGGCGCCGGAGAAGACGAACCGGGCCGTCGACGGGTCGGTGGAGCGCACGGCAATGCGCACCCGCCACTTCCACAGGGCGGTGATCGGACAACCCAGTACCAGCACCGTCTCCCCGGGCACCGGAGCACCGTCGGCATTCGCGGTCAGCTCGCGTGAGGCT
This sequence comes from Mycolicibacterium chengduense, assembly GCF_033741155.1. NCBI lineage: Bacteria > Bacillati > Actinomycetota > Actinomycetes > Mycobacteriales > Mycobacteriaceae > Mycobacterium > Mycolicibacterium chengduense. Next base: position 346,338 of record NZ_JAWQNH010000005.1, read on the forward strand.
TTCCAGGTCGCCCACTCCGCCGCGCCGAACACGGCCAGCACGGCCGGTACCCACACCCATTTCGGCCCCATCGCTTTATTCGACCACGTTCAGAGAATCCGGATGCTCAGCCCCGTCGCCAGTAACTGGGTGGCCGACAACCCGAATGTCGTCTTGAACCGGTCGGCCAGGTGCGAAGGGCTGGCGAACCCGGCTTCGACCGCGGCGGTGGTGAGACTGTGTCCGGCCGCCAGTTCGGCGCCGGCGCGGATCAGCCGGCTCCACAACCGGTAGCGGCGCAAGCTCGATCCGGTCTCCTGCCGGAACAGGTGCAGGAAACGTGATTCGGACAGCCCGGCCGCCGCCGCCAGCTCTCCCGCCGAGCTCTGTGTGCCGGGATCGTCACGAATCTGCTTGGCCACCAGCTCGATCCGGGGGTCGATGGTGCCGATCGCGACCGGCGCTGCCGCCGCCAGCCGCCGCGCCGCCGCGGCATCATCCTGCGGCACGGTCAGCAGGGCCCGCTGTGCGTCGTGGTGCACGCCGATCTGGTGATCGAACTCGGTGAACCGCTGCCGGCAGGACCGGGTGTGCTCGGACGCGGGGTCGAGGTAACACGACACCAGCCGACCATCGACCGTCAGGTGGTGGGTGAGTCGCGGGGGGATCAGCGCCGAGCGCGCGACGATGCGTCGTGCGCCGACGGTGACGGTCAGCGGGCCGTCGACACCCACGGCCAGGCACCACACCGAACCGGAATGCGGTTCCAGCCCCAGACCCGGGCCGGCATACAGCGCCTGTCCCGGCCACAACCACACCGCGGGATAGCAGGTTTGTGGAAGCGCCGCCGGCTTCGCGCTGGGCATGCTGGACTCCTGATCGCTGACGAACAGGAGGTTACCGTGATCGAGCTGGTCCTTGCGGTGTTCTTCGCCGGCATGGGCGTCTATGCACTGGCCGCGCCGGCGGCCATGCTGGGTCCGTTCGGTGTCACGCTCGGCACCGCGACCGCGCGCTCGGAGGTGCGTGCCGTCTACGGCGGATTCGGGCTGGCCATCGCCGCGGTGCTGATCTACGCCACCCGCGCGCCCGAGGCGCGAACCGGTGTCCTGATCACCGTCGGGGCCGCACTGGCCGGGATGGCAGCAGGGCGGTTGGCGTCGGTGTTCGGTCAGCGGACGCCGTTCTACCCCAACTGGTTCTACTGCCTGGTCGAAGCGGCGGGTGCGGCGGTGCTCTTCTGGGCCGTTTAGGGAGCCACGGTCAGCCAGTCGGCGAAGCCGGACGGGTCGTGCCGGCCCAGCGCGCCGTGCTCGAACAGCCCCCAGCCTTCGGCCGGCCCGCGGCCCTCCTCGGTGCACACCGCCCGCCCGACGTGGTCGATGACCCCGAAGGCGCAGCGTCCGACGACGGCAGGATCGGTCATGTCGTAGCTGAGTCGCTCGGTGAACTTCTCGCCACGCCACACGCCGTGCGTCCAATCCGAATCACCGCCGTAGCCACCACCGACGTGAATCGGAACCGGCAGTTTGGATTCCACGTCGAACCGGACGGGTGAGCCGTCCGGTGTGGTCGCGTCGATCGTTGCGCCGGTGGGGATGCGGGTGCCGGAGCGGTAGTGGATGTGCACCCGAGGCCAACCCAGTTGTTCGACGCGGCCGTCCTTCCAGATACGGGTGCAGTCGTTCAAGGACCGGAATCCGTTGGGCTCTTCCTGGATGATCAGCACGATCGAGAAGTCGTCGAACGCCATCGGCACGTACAGCCACCACATACCCTCGAACGGGGGATCGGCGGGCCGCCCGGCGGGCTCGGGGTCACCGATCGGCCGGATACCCCAGGACCGGTCCCTCGATCCGATCCACACCGCGGGATCGATCGCGATGCGTTTGCCGTCGATGTCCAGAGTTCCTTTCCACGAACCCAATTGGGCAAACCGCTGGGCGTCCAGGGTCACCCGGTTGCCCTGGCGCATGACGTGTGGCTGTTCCTGCACGACGTCGAACAACCCCGTCCAGGTCAGGTCAGCGGCGATCCCGTCGGTTTCCTCCAGGGTGATGTGCAGCGAGTGCAGCGGGTCGGTGACGTCGACGCGGTAACCCAGCACATGCTGGTGCAGCCGGTCTTGGTCGATGGCATCGGACAGGTGCACCGCCGTCTGGGTGTCCCCGTGCCTCACCAACAGGAAGGCGTCCTTCACCCCGAGGTTCGGGTAGTACCCGATCCCGGTGATGACGAAGATGTCGCCGGTGCGGTCATGGGCGTTGAAGTAGGACCGGTCGTAGAAGTTGCGGTCCGAAGAGCCGGGCCAGGCAATGGGTTTGGGGATCTGGTGAATGGGGAATTCGTCCATCGGGCCGAGCATCAGGCCTCCTCGAGGAGTCGTCGCAGCAGCGAGGCGTGGTAGAACGTCGACTCCACGTCCTCGGGTTTGTCCATCTCGCCGAAATGCACCCGGCGTGCGGTGGTGCGCATGAACACACAACACCAGATCACTCCGGAGTAGATGTAGAACCAGCGCAGGTCGCCGAGCGTGACGCCGGTCAGTCCTTCGTAGGTGGCCCGCACATCGTCCTCGCGCAGGACGTCCGGCAGGCCCGGTAGTCCTGCCAACCCGGCGAGTTCCTGGAATACCATGTGGGCGAAGATGATCCACGAGACGTCGAGTTCGCGGGGTCCCAGGGTGGCCATCTCCCAGTCCAATACCGCAGCCGGGCGGAAATCCTGGTACAGCACGTTGCCGATGCGGGAGTCGCCCCACGCCAGCACCGGGGTGGCGGCGGCGACGTCGGTGGGGAAGTGGTCCTCCAGCCAGCCCAGCGCCCGTTCCACGAGTTCGGAACGGCCGATATCCGGGACGGCGAATTCGTACCACTGTTTGAGCCAGCCGAAATGCCGCCGCAGTGGGGTGTCGCCGGCCGGGTCGTCCTCGATGAGGAACGAGAACCGCTGGGCGGCATCGGGAATGGAATGCAGTTTGGCGAGCACATCGACGGTGGCGTCCTGCAGCTCGCGCCGGCACTCGGCGGGCGCGTCGGCAAACCAATTGCCGCCGAAGGTGTAGGGCATCACATCGGGAGGCACGATGCCATCGACCCGGTCCATCAGGAAGAACGGGGTACCCAGCACGTCGCCGGTGGTGTCGATCCAGCGGACCCGGGGGACCGGCACATCGGTGAGATCGCCGACCTGGCGCATCAACTCGAATTGATGGTCCAGCCGATAGGACGAGAACACCGGGACGTCGGCGGCGGTGGGGGCGACCCTGGCGACCAGGTTCTGTTGCGCACCGTGCCAGTCGACGGTCAACAGCAGGGTCTCCGACGACATGCCGTTGGCGTCGACGCCGCTGTCGACGGTGACGGTGGGGGTGCCCTTGCCCGGGAGCTGCGTCGCCAGCCACCGCGCGATCGCGGCGGGTACGGTGCTGACATCTCGGCTGGAATGCTGCAGACGGCTGACGTCTTCGACGGCCGGTTCGTTCGCCACGGTGTTCCTTCCCGGACCAATTACGCTACGATCGGTAGCGATATGAAAGCAGACTCACCTACGGTTGACAAGGGGGCGGGCCGACCCCGCGATCCCCGCATCGACGCTGCCATACTCGAGGCCACCGCGGATCTGCTTGTGCAGATCGGCTATTCGAATCTGACGATGGCCGCCGTGGCCGAACGCGCCGGCACCACCAAGACGGCGCTGTACCGCCGGTGGTCGAGCAAGGCCGAGTTGGTGCACGAGGCGGCGTTCCCGACGGCGCCCACCGCGCTGCGCATGCCGGAGGGCGATATCGCCACCGATATCCGGGCCATGATCGCCGCCGCGGGAGCGGTGTTCACCAGCCCGGTGGTGCGTGCTGCCCTCCCCGGGGTGATCGCCGATATGGCCGCCGATCCGGAGCTGAGCCAACGGGTGATGAGCCGGTTCACCGGGCTTTTCGGCATGGTGCGGGACCGGCTGGTGCATGCCGTCGACCGCGGTGAGGTGCATCCCGATATCGACCCCGACCGGCTCATCGAGGTGATCGGCGGCGCCAACCTGCTGCGCATGCTGCTGGTGCCCGGCTGGGAGATCGACGACCAGTGGATAGACCAGACCACCGCCATCGTGGTGCACGGCGTCATCCGCTAGCCCCCTTCCCGCCCAAATGCACATTTGGGCGAATAAGTGCGAGTGCGGATCGGCAAAACGTCGAACTCGACGTAAGCGCCGGTCTGCAACCTATGCGTATGGTCGTGGGCGTGTCCGTCTTATCGACGCCCGTCATCGCCGATGCGCTCGCCGGCCTGTTCGCCCGCGTGGTCAACCCCAGCCCGAAACCGGGGGTGCGGTTCGCGGAGTTCGCCGCCGATACCGCCGAGGTCAGCATCCCGACCCGGCACGGCGACACCCCAGCCACCGTCTATCGTCCCGACGGTCCGCCTGCCGGGGTGTACGTCAACATCCACGGCGGTGGTTTCGTCGTCGGCCACCGCGAACAGGACGACCCCTGGTGCCGCTTCCTGGCGGCGCGGGCCGGCGTCACGGTGATCAACACCGATTATGTGCTTGCGCCGCATCACCGTTTCCCGGCCCCCGTGGAACAGCTCTACGATGTGGTGGGCTGGGCGGCAGACCACGAGGCCGCCGACCAGCTCTGCGTCGGCGGGCAGAGCGCGGGCGGCAATCTGTCCGCCGCCGTCGCCCGGACGGCATTGATGCACGACGGGCCGCCGATTGCCTTACAGGTCCTGCATTACGCCCCGCTGGACCTGGTGACTCCGACGGGCCGCAAGCGCTCCCCCCTCGGGGGCAAGGCGATCATGAAGCCATGGATGGGCGAGGTGTTCGATACCGCCTACATCCCCGAGATCGCCCGGCGCCGAGACCCGTTGGCCTCACCGGCATGGGGCGACAACGCCGACGACATCGCCGGTATCGCACCGGCTTTGGTGATCGCTTGCGAGTATGACCGGCTGCGTGACGAAGCGGCCGCCTACGCCAAGAGGCTCGACGCGGTCGGTGCGCTCGCCGATTACGTCGAGGTGCCAGCCGTCGACCACGGCTACAACATCATGAGCGACGCCACCGAAGTGACTCGCGGGATGTACGAACTGATCGCCGGACAGGTGCGCCGCGCCGTCAGCCGGTGAACTGCTGACCGTTGACCAGATCCAGTAACGGCTGAGGCAATGCGCCCAGGGCGAAGGTGACGGCGGCGGTGATCGTCACCGTCGCCGAACTCAATATGCTGGGTACCACCACGGTGGGCGCGTCCTCGGGCGGATCGGTGAAGAACATCAGCACGATCACCCGGACATAGAAGTAGGCGGCCACGGCGCTGGCCACCACACCGATGATCACCAAAGGTGCTGCCCCGCCCTCAGCGGCCGCCTTGAACACCGCGAACTTGCTGACGAAACCACTGGTCAGCGGAATCCCGGCGAACGCCAGTAGGAACAACGAAAACACGACGCCCACCAGGGGATAACGCCGGCCCAGGCCGGCCCACTGGGTCAGCGTGGTGGCTTCCTCGCCGTCGGCGTCGCGCACCAGACCGGCCAGCGCGAACGCGCCGAGCGTGCTGAAACCGTAGGCAAACAGGTAGAACAGCGTCGCGGCCAAGCCGGCACCGTTGAGTGCGATGACACCGGTCAGGATGAAGCCGGCATGGGCCACCGACGAGTAGGCCAGCATCCTTTTCACGTCGTTCTGGGAGATCGCGGTGACGGTGCCGACGACCATCGTGACGATCGCGATCACCCACAGCACCGGGCGCCAATCGTCGGCCAGGCCGGGCAGCGCCACGTAGAACAGCCGCAGCATCGCGCCGAACGCCGCGATCTTGGTGGCGGCCGCCATGAATGCCGTCACGGGCGTGGGGGCGCCCTGATAGACGTCGGGTATCCACGAATGGAACGGCACCGCGCCGACCTTGAACAGCACTCCGACCGACACCAGTGCCACGCCGACCAGTGCCATCGAGGTGTCTCCGCCGCCCCGCACCGCCGCCGCGATGCCACTGAGGCTGAAGGCGCCGGAGAACCCGTACAGCAACGCGATCCCGTACAAGAAGAACGCCGACGAGAACGCGCCCAGCAGAAAGTACTTCAGCGCCGCCTCCTGGGACAACAACCGGCGCCGGCGCGCCAACCCGCACATCAGGTACAGCGGCAGCGAAAAGACCTCCAGGGCAACGAACATCGTCAGCATGTCGTCGGCGGCCGGGAACAACATCATGCCGGCGACGGCGAACATCGTCAGCGGGAACACCTCGGTCTGGGCCACAACCGCTTTCGCGGCGATCTTCTCGGCCACACTGCCCGGCACTGCCGCGGCTTGTGGGGTGAAGGCGTCCAGGCCGCGTTCCTCGCCTGCGGGTATCCGCCGTTCGGCCATCAGCAAGGTGCCCAGGATCCCCACCAGTAGCAGGGTGCCTTGCAGGAACAGTGCGGGCCGGTCCACGGCGACGGTACCCACGGCCGCGGGGGCACCCGTTCCGTCGAGGGTCGACGTCACCAGCACCACCGCCACCAGCGCGGCCAGCTGGCCGCCGATCGTGAGTACCAGCTGGGCGGCGTACCGGATACCGCGCGGCAGGAACGCTTCCACCAGCACCCCGGCCACCGCCACCCCGAGGATGATGAGGACCGGTGATAGCTGGAAGTATTCGATCGATGGTGCCTCAAGTTTCATCGGGACGCACCCTCCGCGGTCGGCACGGGATCCTGTTGGTGGATCGTGCGCAGCGTGTGGTCGACGGCTGGGTTGATGACGTCGAGCGCCGGTTTGGGATAGATGCCCAGCACCAGCAGCAGCGCGATCAGCGGCGTCACCACGATCAGCTCACGGGGCAGCAGATCCCGCAGCCGCTCGTTTCCCTCTTTCACCGGACCCGTCATCATCCGTTGGTACGCCCACAGGATGTAGATCGCCGAGAGCACCAGCGCGGTCACGGCGAACACCGCCATTGCCGGGTAGCGGGTGAACGTGCCGATCAGCACCAGGAATTCGGAGACGAACGGTGCCAGACCGGGTAGTGACAGGGTGGCCAACCCGGCGATCAGGAATGTGCCGGCCAGCACCGGCGCCACCTTCTGCACACCACCGAAGTCGGCGATCAGTCGGGATCCACGTCGCGACACCAGGAATCCGGCGATCAGGAACAGCGCCGCCGTGGAGATCCCATGGTTGACCATGTACAGCGTGGAGCCGGCCTGGCCCTGACTGGTCATCACGAAGATGCCCAGGATGATGAAACCGAAGTGCGAGATCGAGGTGTAGGCGATCAACCGCATCACGTCGGTCTGGCCGATCGCCACGATCGCGCCGTACACGATGCCGATCACGGCGAGGGTGATGATGAACGGGCGGAACAACATCGAGGCGTCCGGGAACAGTTGCAGGCAGTAGCGCAACATGCCGAACGTGCCCACCTTGTCGACGACGGCCATCATCAGCACCGCCGTCGCCGGGGTGGCCTCCACCGCAGCGTCCGGCAGCCAGCGGTGGAACGGCCACAGCGGCGCCTTCACGGCGAAGGCGAACATGAACCCCAGGAACAAGGCATTGAGCACGGCGGGACTGGCGCCCAGCTCACCGCGCGACGCGGCACCGGCGATGGCCCGGAAATCGAATGTGCCCCCGAGCGAGTCGGCAGTCACCACGTACAGCCCGATCACCGCGGCCAGCATGATGAGCCCACCGAACAGGTTGTACAACAGGAACTTCACCGCGGCGGCCGACCGGTTGGCCCCGCCGAATCCGCCGATCAGGAAGTACATGGGAATGAGCATCGCCTCGAAGAACACGTAGAACAGCAGCACGTCGAGGGCCACCAGGGAGATCAGCACCATGCCCTCGACAGCCAGCGTCAGCGCCAGGTAGCTCTGGGTGGACCGGGTACCGAAGCTGGTGTCGCCGCCGTCGTTCCAGCCCGCAATCAGCAACAACGGCACCAGCACCGCGGTGAGCACCACCAAGGCCAGCGCGATGCCGTCCACCCCCAGCAGGTAACCGGTGCCGAACGACGGAATCCATTGCCGGTCCTCGACGAACTGGAACTGCGCCCCGCCCGGATCGAACCGGACCGCGAGCACCAGCGCGATGGCCAGCACGACCAGTGAGATGGCCAGCGCCAGGTAGCGGGCGAACTGCCTGCCGGGCAATACGATCACGATCGCCGCGCCGACGATCGGGACCGCCCACAGCGCGCTCAGCCAGCCGATGCCGTTCACCAGACCCTCACCACCAGGAACGCTCCGATCACCAGGGCCGCGCCGCCGAGCATGGACAGCGCATACGAGCGGGCGAAGCCGGTCTGCCACGACCGCATCCGCCGGGAGATGGCACCGATGCCGGCGGCCAGCCCGCTGGCCACCCCTTCGACGGCATCGTCGTCGATCTCGACCAGGCCCGCGGTGAGCTGCTGGCCCGGCCGCATGAAGACGGTTTCGTTGAACCGGTCGCCGTACAGGTCAGCCCGGGCGGCGTCGGTCAGAGCCGAAGCCGCCGGGGCGGTTTCGGGGATGGGACGGGTGGCATACATCCGGTACGCGACGCCGACCCCGACCGCCACCACCGACAGGGTGATCACCGTCATCACCCACACCGGGACGGTGCCGTGCGCTTCGTGGCTGCCAACCACCGGCTCCAGCCAGCTGGTCAGGGTACCGCCGATGGCCAGCAAGGCCCCGGCGCCGACGGAGCCGACGGCCAGCACGATCATCGGTGCGGTCATGATGCCGGGGGACTCGTGCGGATGCGCGGTCTCTTCCCAGCGCTTGCGCCCGAAGAACGTCATGAGCATCACCCGGGTCATGTAGAACGCGGTGATCCCGGCGCCCAGCAGCGCAGCCCCGCCGAGCAACCAGCCGCGCGCTCCGCCCGCTGCGAACGCGGTCTCGATGATGGCGTCCTTGGAGAAGAACCCGGCGAACGGTGGCACCCCGATGATCGCCAGGTAACCCAGCCCGAACGTCACGAAAGTGACCGGCATGTAGGCGCGCAGTCCGCCGTAGCGGCGCATATCGGTCTCGTCGTTCATGCCGTGCATCACCGAGCCGGCACCCAAGAACAGCCCGGCCTTGAAGAAGCCGTGGGTGAGCAGATGCATGATCGCCACCGCGTATCCGGCCGGCCCGAGCCCGGCGGCGAGCACCATATAGCCGATCTGCGACATGGTCGACGCGGCAAGGGCTTTCTTGATGTCATCCTTGGCGCAGCCGATGACGGCGCCGAACAGCAGCGTCACCGCGCCGACGACGGTGACGGCCAGCTGGGCCTGCGGTGCCAGGTTGAACACCGGACCGGACCGGACGATGAGGTAGACGCCCGCGGTGACCATGGTGGCCGCGTGGATGAGGGCCGACACGGGGGTGGGGCCTTCCATCGCGTCGCCCAGCCAGGATTGCAGCGGCACCTGCGCGGATTTGCCGCACGCGGCCAACAGCAACAGCAGGCCGATCGCGTTCAGTGAACCCTCCGACAGCGCCGGCGCGGCCGCGAAAAGACCGTCGTAGGAGACGGTTCCGGCGACGCTGAACATCACCATCAGCGCCAGCGCCAACCCCATGTCACCGACGCGGTTGACGATGAACGCCTTCTTGGCCGCGGCGGCCGCCGACGGTTTGTGCGACCAGAACCCGATGAGCAGATAGGACGCCAGGCCCACACCCTCCCAGCCCAGGTAGAGGCCCAGGTAGTTGTCGGCCAGAACCAACAACAGCATGGCGGCGACGAAGAGGTTCAGGTAGGCGAAAAACCGTCTGCGGTCCGGATCGTGTGCCATATAGCCGATGGAGTACAGGTGGATCAGCGATCCGACCCCGGTGATCAGCAGCACGAAGCAGATCGACAGGGCATCGACCTGCAGCCCGAAATTCACCGTCAGCTCACCGACCGGCACCCAGGTGAACAACGTCTGGTGGATCACCCGGTCCTCGGCGGCACGCCCGACCAGATCCGCGAACAACACCGCACCGACGACGAACGAGGCCAGCGCCGTGGCGCAGCCGAGCAGGTGCCCCCAGGCGTCGGTGGCCCGGCCGCCGAGCAGCAGCACGGCCGCACCGGCCAGGGGGAGGGCGATCAGCAGCCAGGTCATCAGTTCCTCAGCAGACTGGCCGCGTCCACCGATGCCGAACGCCGGGCCCGGAAGATGGTCATGATGATGGCCAGCCCGACCACCACCTCGCATGCCGCCACCACCATGGTGAAGAACGCCACCACCTGACCGCCCAGGTGGCCGTGCATGCGGGAGAAGGTGACGAACGCGAGGTTGGCCGCGTTGAGCATCAGCTCGACGCACATGAACATGACGATCGCGTTGCGCCGCAACAACACTCCTGCCGCACCGATGGTGAACAGCAGCGCCGACAGATACAGGTAGTTGGCCGGGTTCATCACTGCCCACCTCGGCGCGGGATGAGCACGGTGCTCACCGAGGTTCGCGCCGCCGTGCCGTCGGGCAGGCGGGCCGGGATGTCCACGGCGTTGTGTCTGGCGTATACCCCCGGATTGGGCAGCGTCGTCGGGTATCCGCCCGGGCCGAACCGTTCGATGGCCAGTTCACGCTGGGTCTTTCGGCGGTCGAACCGTTCCCGATGGGCCAGTACCATCGCACCGAGGGTGGCGGTGATCAGCAGGGCGCTGGTGAGTTCGAACGCCCATACGTAGCGGGTGAAGATCAGCACGGCCAGGCCCTGGACGTTGCCGCCGGCATTCGCCGCGGCGAGGCCGGTGAACCCGTTCACCGAGACGTTGCCGATACCACCGATCAACAGCACCCCGAAACCGACGCCGGCGATGATGGCCGCAACCCGTTGGCCGCGAATCGTTTCGATCAGCGACTCGGACGAGTCGACGCCGATGAGCATCAGCACGAACAGGAAGAGCATCATCACCGCGCCGGTGTAGACCACGATCTGCACGATGCCGAGGAACAGGGCGTCCTGGGCGATGTAGAGCACCGCGAGGTTGATCATTGTGATCGCCAGGAACAGCGCCGAATACACGGCCTTGGTGGCGGCCACCACGCCGAGCGCACCCACCACGGTGAGTGTCCCGACGATCCAGAAGACGACGGCTTCCGCGGTGGAGGTCATTGCGCCGACTCCCGTTGGCGGGCAAGGCCGGTGGCGGTGATGTTGCCGCGGTAGTAGTCCTCGTCAGTGCTGCCGGGCGCCATCTCATGCGGTGGTGCTGTCATCTCCGGCTGCAACGGCGCCAACAGCTTGTCCTTGCCGTAGATCAGGTCGGCGCGGTTGTCGTCGCCCATCTCGTAGTCGTTGGTCATGGTCAGCGCGCGGGTGGGGCAGGCCTCGATGCACAGGCCGCACCCGATACAGCGCAGATAGTTGATCTGATACACCCGGCCGTAGCGTTCACCCGGCGAAAAGCGTTGTCCCTCGGTGTTGTCGGCGCCTTCGACGAAGATGGCGTCGGCCGGACACGCCCACGCGCACAGTTCGCAGCCGATACACTTCTCCAGCCCGTCGGCATACCGGTTGAGTTGATGTCGGCCGTGATAGCGGGGCGCCACCGGTCCCGGCTCTTCCGGGTACTGCTCGGTGATGGGCTTTTTGAACATCGTCTTGAAGGTGACGCCGAACCCGGCGAGTGCATCACCGACCTTGGACATCTGCGACCTCCTTGTTCGGCAGCGGCGGCACCGGGAAGGCCCCGGTGTCAGGTGGCAGCGGCGCGGCGGTGGTGTCGTGGCGCACCGCATGCCAGATCATTAGCAGCAACGCGGCGCCGGTGAGCGCGCCGATGCTGACCACCGCGGTCGTCCAGGACGGGCTGCCCTGGGCCCGCAGTTGATGCGTCACCGCGACGACGACGATCCAGCCCAGCGACAGTGGGATCAGCACTTTCCAGCCCAGCGCCATGAACTGGTCGTAGCGCAGCCGGGGCAGGGTGGCCCGCAGCCAGATGTAGAAGAACAGGAACGTCCATACCTTGGCGACGAACCACACCAGCGGCCACCAACCGGAATTCGCACCGTCGATCAGGTTGAACGGGAACGGCGCGTGCCAGCCACCGAGGAACATCGTGGTGGCCAACGCCGACACGGTGGTCATGTTGACGTATTCGGCGAGCATGAACATGGCGAACTTCAGTGACGAGTACTCGGTGTGGAAACCGCCCACCAGTTCGCCTTCGGCTTCCGGCAGGTCGAACGGCGCCCGGTTGGTCTCGCCCACCATCGAGGTGACGTACACCAGGAATGACGGCAACAGCAGGAAGACGAACCAGGTGTCGTGCTGGGCGGCCACGATGCCCGATGTCGACATGGTGCCCGCGTACAGGAACACCGCGGCGAACGACAGGGCCATCGCAATCTCGTAGGAGATGACCTGGGCGCTGGAGCGCAACCCGCCCAACAGTGGATAGGTGGACCCGGAAGCCCAGCCCGCCAGCACGATTCCGTACACCCCGATGGAGGTGACCGCGAGCACGTACAACACCGCCACCGGCAGGTCGGTCAGCTGCAATGGCGTGGTGTGCCCGAACACCGACACGCTGCCACCCATCGGGATCACGGCGAAGGCCATGATCGCCGGAATCACCGCCAGAACCGGCGCCAGCAGATAGATCGGTTTGTCCACCCCGGCCGGGATGAGGCCCTCCTTGAGGGCGAGCTTGATGCCGTCGGCCAGGCTTTGCAGCAATCCGAACGGGCCGACCCGGTTGGGGCCGAACCGCATCTGCATGCGGCCCAGCACCTTCCGTTCCACCAGGATGGCGACCAGCACGGTGAGCAGCAGGAAGACGAAGATGCCGAGGGCCTTGGCGATCATCAGCCACCACGGGTCGTGGCCGAATGCGCTCAAATCCGGGTAGGTCATGCCGGCTCGATTCGTACGACGGATCCGATGCCCGCCCCGAGCGTGCCGTACACCTGCGAGCCGGGGGAGTTCAGCGGCAACCACACCACCCGGTCCGGCATGTCGGTGATCTCCAGGGCGAGGGTGATGACGCCGTGGTCGGTGCTCACCCGAACCGTGTCGGCGCAGCCCGTTTCGGCGGCCGTGGCGGCGGAGAGCCGGGCCACCGCCGGCCGGGCCGTACCGGCCAGATGCGGTTCGCCATCCTGTAACCGACCGGCGTCCAACAGCATCCGCCACGAAGCGAGCACCGCCTCGCCCGGCCCCGGTTGCGGCGGGACGGCCCCGATATCGGGGGCGGGCGCGGGCAGCCCGTGCCACACACCCAGTCGGGCGATGTCGGCACGCACCCGCGCCGCATCGGTGAGGCCCAGGTCGACGCCCACCTCGTCGGCCAGCGCGGCGAGCACCCGCATATCGGAGGTCGCCGACGGCGGGAGGGCGCCGTCGAACGGGCGGGGCCGGCCCTCCCAGTCGACGAAGGTGCCGCTCTTCTCGGTCACCGGTGCGACGGGGAAGACCACGTCGGCACGGTCGGTGATGGCGCTGCGGCGCACCTCCAGGCTGACCACGAAGCCGGCGGCCTCGATGGCGGCCAGCGCGGCGGCCGGATCGGGTAGGTCGCCGACCTCCACACCACCGACCAGCAGGGCCTGCAGGTCACCGGCCGCCGCGGCGGCCAAGATGCCCGCCGTGTCCCGCCCCGGGTGATCGGGTAGCTCTTCGACATTCCAGGCGGCGGCGACCTCGGAGCGCGCGGTGGGATCGCCGATCGGTCGGCCGCCGGGCAACAGGTTCGGTGCGGCACCGACCTCCAGTGCGCCGCGCTCCCCGGCGCGGCGCGGCACCCAGCCGATCCGGGCGTCGGCGGCCTCGGCCAGCCGCAGGGCCGCGGTGTAGGCGCCGGGCGCGGCCGCCAGCCGTTCGCCGACCAGGATGATGCTGCCGGCGGGCAACTCGGTGCGCAGCCCGTCCAACGCGGCAGCCTCGCAGCCGGGCACCGCGCTCACCAGCTGGCCGTTCAACTTGGTCAGTCCCCGGCTGGCGAACGGAGCGACGGCGATGACCGGCAACCCGGTCCTGCGGACCGCTTTGCGCAGCCGCAGGAAGATGATGGGGGATTCCTCCTCGGGTTCCAACCCGGCCAGCACCACCGCGGGGGCGGTTTCCAAGTTGGCGTAGGTCACCGCGAACGAGCGGCCCGCCACTGCGTGCGCGAGGAACTGGGCCTCCTCCACTGAGCCGGCCCTGGCCCGGAAGTCGATATCGTTGCTGCCCAGCATGATCCGGGTGAACTTGGCGTAACCATAGGCATCTTCGAGGGTCAGCCGTCCGCCGGTCAGCACCCCGGCGGGCCCGGCGGTCAGTCCGCGCAGCGCCACCGCCACCGCCTCGGACCAGGAGGCCGGCCGCTGGCTGCCGTCGGCGTCCCGCAGCAGCGGTGTGGTGATCCGGTCACCCTGGGTGGCGTACGCGAACGCCCAGCGGCCCTTGTCGCAGTTCCACTCCTCGTTGACTTCCGGGTCGTCGCCGGCCAACCGGCGCAACACCTTTCCACGCCGATGGTCGGTGCGCTGCGCACACCCCGAGGCGCAGTGCTCGCACACGCTGGGGGTGGACACCAGGTCGAACGGGCGGGCTCGGAACCGGTAGGCGGTGCCGGTGAGCGCACCGACCGGGCAGATCTGCACGGTGTTGCCCGAGAAGTAGGAGTCGAAGGGTTCACCGTCGGCGACGCCCACCTGCTGCAGCGCGCCGCGCTCCAGCAGCTCGATGAACGGGTCCCCGGCGATCTGATTGGAGAACCGGGTGCAGCGAGCGCACAGCACGCAGCGTTCCCGATCCAACAACACCTGCGATGACAGGTTGATCGGCTTGGGGTAGGTGCGCTTGACATCGGTGAAGCGGGAATCGCTGCGCCCGTTGGACATTGCCTGGTTCTGCAACGGGCACTCCCCGCCCTTGTCGCACACCGGGCAATCCAGCGGGTGGTTGATCAGCAGCAGCTCCATCACCCCGCGCTGGGCCTTGTCCGCCGCCGGCGAGGTGAGCTGGGTGCGCACCACCATGTCCGGGGTGACCGTGGTGGTGCACGACGCCAGCGGTTTACGCTGCCCCTCCACCTCGACCAGGCATTGCCGGCAGGCGCCCACGGGGTCCAGCAGTGGATGATCACAGAACCGCGGAATCTGGATGCCCATCAGCTCGGCGGCCCGGATCACCAACGTTCCCTTGGGCACGCTGATCTCGTGGCCGTCGATGGACAACGTCACCATCTCGACCGCCGCCGTATCCCGGGCTCCTTCGGCCAGCGTCATGCGCGCACCTCCTCCGTGTGTGCGGTTTCATTCGCGACACGCCGCCGCGCGGGGATGAGAACGCACAATGACGTCGTCATGCGCGCGCGCCTTCGGTGGCGAACACCGTCGAGGCGTGCGGGTCGAACGGGCAGCTCGCGCCGAGGTGCGCCTCGTACTCGGCGCGGAAGTATTTGAGCGAGGAGATGATCGGGCTCGCCGCGCCGTCGCCGAGCGCGCAGAACGACTTGCCCAGGATGGCGTCGGAGATGTCGAGCAGTGTGTCCAAGTCCCCGGTCGTCGCGTGTCCGGTCTCCAGCCGTTCGTAGATCTGGGTCAGCCAGTAGGTGCCCTCCCGGCACGGCGTGCACTTGCCGCAGGACTCGTGCGCATAGAACTGCGTCCACCGTCGCACGGCCCGCACCACGCAGGTGGTCTCGTCGAAGATTTGCAGCGCCTTGGTGCCCAGCATCGACCCGGCCCCACCCACACCCTCGTAATCCAGTGGCACGTCGAGGTGTTCGGGGGTGAGCATGGGCGTCGACGAGCCGCCGGGCGTCCAGAACTTCAACTGGTGCCCGGCGCGTATTCCACCGGCGTAGTCCAGCAATTCACGCAGCGTGATGCCCAGTGGGGCCTCGTATTGACCGGGCCTGGTGACATGACCCGACAGCGAGTACAGCGTGAACCCCGGCGATTTCTCCGACCCCATCGACTTGAACCAGTCCACCCCGTTGCGCACGATCGGTGGCACGCTGGCAATGGATTCCACGTTGTTGACCACCGTCGGGCAGGCGTACAGCCCGGCCACCGCCGGGAACGGGGGCCGCAGCCGCGGCTGCCCGCGCCGGCCCTCCAGCGAGTCCAGTAGCGCGGTCTCCTCACCGCAGATATAGGCGCCGGCCCCGGCGTGCACCACCAGGTCCAGGTCGAATCCCGAGCCGAGGATGTCGCGGCCGAGGTAGCCAGCCTCATAGGCCTCGGCGACCGCTGCCCGCAGCCGGCGTAGCACCGGCACCACCTCACCGCGCACGTAGATGAAGGCCTGCCTGGCCCGGATCGCGTACGAAGCGATGATGGCCCCCTCCACCAGCACGTGCGGAGTGGCCATCATGAGCGGAATGTCCTTGCAGGTGCCGGGTTCTGACTCGTCGGCGTTGATCACCAGATAATGCGGCTTCGGGTCCGACTGATTGATGAACGACCACTTCTGCCCGGTCGGGAAACCGGCGCCACCGCGACCGCGCAGCCCGGAGTCCTTCACCAGCGCGATGACGGCGTCGGGATCCATGTCCAGGGCGGCGTCGAGTGCCTGGTACCCGTCGTGGCGCAGATAGGTGGCCAGCGTCCAGGACTCTGGCTCGTCCCAGTAGCTGCTCAGTACCGGTGTGAGGGTGGTCATCGTGGCTCCCTGGCGATCCGCAACCCGGCCAGGGTGGCTGGGCCCGGCGGTGAGGCGTCCGGCGCGCCGGGATCCACCCCGGCCAGGATGCGTGCGGTCTCCCGGAAGGTACACAGGGGGGCGCCGCGGCTCGGGGTCACGGCGACGCCCGTGCGCAGTTGGTCGACGAGTTCGCGCACCGACGACGGGGTTTGGTTGTCGAAGAACTCCCAATTCACCATGACTACGGGTGCGAAATCACACGCGGCGTTGCACTCGATGTGCTCCAGGGTGATCGCGCCGTCGGCGGTGGTCTCGCCGGCGTGCACACCGAGGTGTTCCTGCAACACCTCCAGCAGCGCATCACCGCCCATGATCGCGCACAACGTGTTGGTGCACACGCCGACCAGATAGTCCCCGGTGGGGGTGCGGCGGTACATGGAGTAGAACGTGGCGACGGCGGTCACCTCGGCGGGACTGAGGGTCAGTTGCGCCGCGCAGAACGCGACGCCGGCCGGGGTCAGGAAACCGTCCTCGGCCTGCACCAGATGCAGTAACGGCAGCAGCGCCGAGCGCGGATGCGGGTAGCGGGCGATGATCTGCTCGGCCTCGCTCGCCAGTCGCGCCGTCACCTCGGCCGGATACGCCTGCGGCCCGGCCGATATCGGCGGCCCCGGTTCGTCGGGCCGCTGCCCCAGTTGCAGGTCGATCGCCGTCACCTGTCAACGCCTCCCATCACCGGATCGATCGACGCCACCGCGGAGATCGCGTCGGCCACCATGCCGCCCTCGCACATCGCCGCCACCGCTTGCAGATTGGTGAACGACGGGTCGCGGTAATGCACGCGGTAGGGCCGGGTGCCACCGTCGCTGACCATGTGCACACCCAGTTCCCCACGCGGGGATTCGACGGCCGCGTACACCTGCCCGGCCGGCACCCGGATGCCCTCGGTGACCAGCTTGAAATGGTGGATCAACGCCTCCATCGACGAGCCCATGATCTTGGCGATGTGTGCGGGCGAGTTACCCAGGCCGTCCGGTCCGAGCTTCAGGTCCGCTGGCCAGGCCAGCTTCTTGTCGGTCAGCATCACCGGCCCGGGTGTCCGGTCCAGCCTCTGCACGCACTGCTCGACGATCCGGAGCGACTGCTTCATCTCGTCGACCCGAATCAGGTAGCGGCCGTAAGCATCACAGCCGTCATCGGTGCAGACGTCGAACTCATAGGTCTCGTATCCGCAGTACGGCTGTGCCTTACGCAGATCGTGGGGCAGGCCGGTGGAGCGCAGCACCGGACCGGTCACCCCGAGCGCCATACAACCGGTCAGGTCGAGATAACCGATACCTTTGGTGCGCGCCTTCCAGATGTAGTTCTCGCGCAGTAGGTTCTCCATGTCGCGGAGCCGACCGGGCAGGATCTTGACCAGTTCGCGCAGCTGCGGCATGGCTTCGTCGGGCAGATCGGCCGCCAACCCGCCCGGCCGGATATAGGCATGGTTCATCCGCAGGCCGGTGATCGTCTCGAACATGGTGAGGATCAGTTCGCGTTCCCGGAATCCGAAGAACATCGCCGACATGGCGCCCAGTTCCATGCCGCCGGTGGCCAACGCGACCAGATGGCTGGAGATGCGGTTCAGTTCCATCAGCAGTACCCGGATGACGCTGGCGCGCTCGGGGATGTCGTCGGTGACACCGAGCAGTTTCTCCACGCCGAGGCAGTAGGCGGTCTCGTTGAAGAACGGTGACAGATAGTCCATCCGGGTCACGAATGTCACGCCCTGCGTCCAGGTGCGGTACTCCAGGTTCTTCTCGATCCCGGTGTGCAGATAGCCGATTCCGCAGCGGGCCTCGGTGATCGTCTCACCCTCGATCTCCAGGATCAGCCTCAGCACGCCGTGCGTGGACGGATGCTGCGGGCCCATGTTGACGACGATCCGTTCCCCGGCGTGTTCAGCGGCGGCAGCGACGACGGCATCCCAGTCCTGACCCCCGACCATGACGACGGGCGGTTGGTGATCGATGGTCATCAGTTGTAGGACCTCCGCTGATCGGGCGGCGGGATCTGCGCACCGTGGTACTCCACCGGGATGCCACCCAACGGATAGTCCTTACGTTGCGGGTGCCCCACCCAGTCGTCGGGCATCTCGATGCGGGTCAGCGCCGGATGGCCATCGAAGAGGATGCCGAAGAAATCGTAGGTTTCGCGCTCGTGCCAGTCGGTGGTCGGATAGACCGAAAACAGCGATGGCACATGCGGATCGGCGTCCGGTGCGGTGACTTCCAGCCGGATCCGGCGGTTGTGGGTGATCGACATCAGTGGATACACCGCGTGCAGTTCGCGTCCGTGCTCGTCGGGGTAGTGCACACCGGACACCCCGAGGCACAGCTCGAAACGCAGCCCGGGATCGTCGCGCAGGGTCTGGGCGACCGCCATCAGATGTTCGCGGCGCACCTCCAGGGTCAGCTCGTCGCGGAACACCACGACGCGCTCGACGGCCGCCTGATAGGTGTCCTGGCCCAGTGCGGCGGTCAGCCGGTCGACGACCTCGTCGAAATAGCCGCCGTAGGGTCGCGGTGAGCTACCCGGGAGCGCCACCTCGCGGACCAGGCGCCCGTATCCGGACGTGTCGCCGGACCCGCGCACGCCGAACATGCCGCGGCGGGTGCCGATGACTTCGACATCGGGTTCGTCGCTCATCTGCTGTTGATTCGCTCCGCGAGCGTCGCTCATCGCAACAGCCCCGTCAGTTCAATGGTCGGCCGCGACGCCAACGCCGCCTGCTCGGCCGCCGCGATGGCCTCGGCGCGATTCACCCCGAGCGGCATCTCGGCAATCTTGGCGTGCAGCTTGAGGATTGCGTGCAGCAGCATCTCGGGGCGCGGGGGACAACCCGGCAGGTAGATGTCCACCGGCACCACGTGGTCGACGCCCTGGACCACCGCGTAGTTGTTGAACATGCCGCCCGAGGAAGCGCACACGCCCATGGCAAGCACCCATTTCGGTTCGGCCATCTGGTCGTACACCTGGCGCAGGACCGGTGCCATCTTCTGGCTGACCCGGCCGGCGACGATCATCAGGTCGGCTTGCCGGGGCGTGGCCGAGAACCGTTCCATGCCGAACCGGGCGATGTCGAACCGCGGGCCCGCGGTCGCCATCATCTCGATGGCGCAGCAGGCCAGCCCGAAGGTTGCCGGCCACAACGATCCTTTGCGGACGTAACCGGCGACCTTCTCGACGGTGGACAGCAGGATGCCGCCGGGCAGTTGTTCCTCTAGTCCCATGACAACCCCCCGCGCCGCCACACGTAGGCGTAGGCGACGAACACCGTCAGCATGAACAGCACCATCTCGACCAGCGCGAACATACCGAGGGAGTCGAAGGAGACCGCCCACGGATAGAGGAAGACGATCTCGATGTCGAACACGATGAACAACATCGCCGTCAGGTAGTACTTGATCGGAAATCTTTGGCCCGTCGCCAGCTTGGCGTCCGCGGCGGGGCGCAGCGGTTCGATGCCGCATTCGTAGGCTTCGAGTTTGGCTCGGTTGTAGCGGCGCGGGCCGATGAGGACGGCGATACCGACCGAGCCGACCGCGAATACCGCCGCGATCCCCCCGAGAACGAGAATGGGTAGGTAGATGTTCATAGCTCCCTCGCTGGGCTTTCGATGTGAGCTAGAACACAGCTTAGTCACGCTACCGGTCGCACCGGCGCATTTTGGCTAGGATGAAACGAACAGCTGGGTCGCCGCGTCGTCACCGACGATGACGTGAAGAATTAACGGCCACAGCGCTTTTCGTGCTGCTTAGACTGCGTCTGCGCGTAACAGGCCAGCCACCGTCTCCCCGAGTGCGATCGGATCGATCGGATGCGACACCGCGGCTTCGGCCCTCGACCATGACGCCAGCCAGGCATCATCGGCTCGGCCGGTGAGTACCAGGATCGGCGGGCAGTGGGTGACCTCGTCCTTCAGCTGTTTGGCCAGCCCCAGCCCGCCGGCGGGTGCCGCCTCGCCGTCGAGGATGGCGAGATCGACATTCCCGTCGGCGATCTGCGCGACGACCATGGGCGCGGTCGCGACATCGAGATAACTCAGCTCGGGCAAGTCCGGGTGCACCCGGCGGCCGAGTGCGGACCGCACCGCGTCCCGGGTACGGGGATTGGAGCTGTACACGAGAATCCGGACCTGCGCATCGGTGTCGGCCACGCCTGCGATGCTACGACTGCCGGATCAGCACCGCGGTGGCTTCGATGTTCACCGCTTCGCCCATCATGCCCAGCAGGTTGCCGTCCACGCCGTAGTGCAGCCGGTTCAAGGTGGTGGTGGTCTGCAGGCGAAGTGCGCCGTCCCCGGCCGACCGCACATGCGTGGCGAGCTCCAGGTCGCGCTGGGTGTCCTTGACCGAGAGCGTGGCCTGCAGCAGTACCCATCCCGTGCCCGTGACCTCGCCGGAGTGCACCACCACGCTGATGCTGGGAAATTTCTGTACGTCGAAGAAGTCCGGGGAACGCAGATGCGTGTCCCGCTTTCCGATTCCGGTCTTGAGCGACGCCGCGTCGATGTCCAGGCGCCCGGTCACGTCGATCCCGTCCTCGGCCGCGGCGACCCGCCCCGATCCCGTGACGTCGCCGAAGGTGCCCTTGACATGGGCCAAACCCCAAAAGGTCGGGCTGTGGAACTCGATCCTGGTGCGTTGCGGGTCCAGCCGCCAGTCGCCGATCCAGTTGGTATCCGTCATGCCATCAACGGTGCCATATCCGCGGGGTCGAAGTATTCGTCGATCCTTGTGATCAGGCCGTCGTCACCCAGTTTGACGACGATGCACACCCGCAGCGTGATCGAACCGCCGCCGACGATGCCGGCATGCAGGAGGTGCTGCTGTACGAAACCGTGGTCGAACAACTGTCGGTCCAGAATCTCGTACCGGCGTTCGGTGGTGTGGTCGAGGAACCACCGGATGACCTTCAGGGCGCGCCTGCGGTCGTTGTCATGGGTGTCGCCGGTGTGCCAGACCATGACATCGTGGGCCCACAGCGCCTCCACGCCCGCGTAGTCGCCGGCCTCGATGGCACCGAACAATCGGTTGGCCACGTCGGTGATCATCGAGCCCTCCTGTGATTGACCTCAAGCATTGTTCAGGTTGAAGACTGGGTGCCATGAGAGAACTTTTCACGGCCGCGTACGAAACGCATACCGCGCCCTGGGTGATCGGTGAACCCCAGCCCGCCATCGTGGAACTGGAACGATCCGGCGTCCTGCACGGCCGCATCCTGGACGTGGGATGCGGCCTCGGTGAACACACCATCCTGTTGACCCGGCTGGGCTACGACGTTCGGGGGATCGATTACGTCGCCGAGGCGATCGCGCAGGCCGGCCGGAATGCGCGGGACAAGGGCGTCGACGCCCGCTTCGAGCTGGCAGATGCGCTGGACCTGCCCGCCGACCCGCGCTACGACACGATCGTCGACAGCGCGCTGTTCCACATCTTCTCCGACGACGACCGGACGCGTTATGTGGCCAGCCTGGACCGAGCGTGCGCACCCGGGGGCCGGGTGTTCGTGCTGGCCCTTTCCGACGCCGGGCGGGGGTTCGGGCCGCAGGTCAGCGAACAGACGATCCGCTCGGCGTTCCGCGCCGGCTGGGAACTGGAATCGCTGGACACCGCCACCTACCGGGGTGTGGTGGGGCAAGCGCACGCCGACCCGCTCGGCGTCCCGGTGGGGACCGTCGTCGACGAGCCTGCCTGGCTGGCCACCGTGCGTCACCGCTGACTCACTCCCGCTCGTAGCCGGGATGCGCGACGGCCAGCCGATGCGCCACCAGCGCGTGCAGCGCGGGCAGCACCTCGTCACCGACAGCGCCGGACCTGATGGCCGCGGCCAGCGCGGTTTCGTCGTCGAAGCCCAGCGCGTTCAGGGCCTGGAGTGGGCCGTCCGCAGTGTCCCGGGCCTCGGCGAGCAATTCACGTTCGACGATGCGCAGCACATTGGCCGCCACCCGGGTGTGGAAGTTCAGGGCGTCGGTGAGCTGACCACTCTCGCGTACCTCGGTTTCCAGGAACTCCGCCACCGCCGCGACCAGTTCGGCCGCCGTCGGCTTGTAGTGCAGATTCACCTGACCTCCTCAAGCAGGGTCAGCAGGTCGTGTTCCGTCTCGCACACCCGCCGCCCGATGGCCGCCAGCTCCACCGACCGAGTGTGCCCGCAGCGGTGCCGCTCGTACTGGTAACGGCAGATGACACCCCAGCGCAGGGTGGACAACACCAGCCACCAGTGCAGCGCCCCGCGGTCGATCGGGGCACCGCCGGCCTGCCGGTAGGCGCTGACGAAATCGTCGATGCTGCCCAGCCCGCCCGCGCCGAGGTCCTTGGGCGCGCCGAACCGCCAGGCTCGGATGCAGAACCACGCCAGATCCTCGGTCGCCGCCCCGATATGGGTGAGCTCCCAGTCCAGCACCGCAGTCAGCTGCCCGGCGTCAACGATCAAGTTGCCCATCCGGAAGTCACCGTGCACCAGCACAGGTGGGGCCGGCGCCGGACGGTTGCGCTCCAGCCAGCGGAACGCGTACTCGAAAGTGGCTGTGGTGTCGCCCATTTCGTCGAGCTGGCGGCGCGAGTCCTGTAGCGGATCGAGTACCGGCAGCCCGATGCCGACGGGATCGGCCCGGTGGATGTCCGCCAGCGCCCTGGCACACTGGGTCAGCAGTGCGGCGCGGCCCGCGGCGTCCAGGGTGCGCGTGATCTTGCGGACGATGGTCTCGCCCTCGACGAATTCACTGATCAGATACGGATTGCCGAGGGGCGCGGTGGCGTTGGAGGCGGTCAGGACCGCCGGTACCGGGGCTCCGGCCGCGGCGGCACGACGCAGCGCCGCGGCCTCCAACTCCATCCCGGCGTGGGTTTCGTCGGGTGGGCCGGTGCGCAGGATCAGCGGCCGGCCGTCGGCGGTGAAGGCCCAGGTGGCCCGGCTGGCGCCGCCGGTGAGCACCCGCAGGTCCGCCACGCGGCTCGCACCGAGAACCGACGCCAGTGCCGTCGGCAAGGCCTGGGTGTCGATCACGTGCGTCCGAACTTGAGCATCCGTTGGGCGACGCGGCGGATCTGGATTTCCTCGGCCCCCTCGGTGATCCGGTACCGGCGGTGGTGTCGGTAGATGTGCTCGAACGGTTCGTGGCGGCTGTACCCGACGCCGCCGTGGATCTGCATGGCCCGGTCGGCCGCCTCGCACACCAATCGGTTGGCCCGATAGTTGGCCATGGATACCTTGTCCGAAACTTCCATGTGGTGATTGCGGTCCAGATGCCAGGCGGCGTAATACACCAGCAGCCGCACCATCTGCGCCTCGGTCTGCAACTCGGCCAGCGGCCACTGCACGGCCTGGTTCACCGCCAGCGGCTTGCCGAAAACGATGCGCTCACTGGCATATTGGGCCGCCCTGTCGATGCAGTACTGTGCCGCACCCAGACTGCTCGCGGCCTGCCGGATCCGGTTCTCGTGCAGGAACGTCTGCCCGACCTCCAGGCCGTGGTCCACCTCGCCGAGCACGGCGTCGTCGGGCACCCGAACATTCGTGAGCTCGACCTCACCGTGGTCGCTGGGCATGTTGAACGTCCACCAGTAGTAGGGGACGTGAAACCCCGGGGCGTCGGTGGGTACCAGGAAGGCGGTGATGCCGGTGGCTGATCCGTCGTGGCCCGAGGTCCGCGCAAAGATCAGGTCGTGCGTGGCGCGGTGCACCCCGGTGTTCCAGCGTTTGGCGCCGTTGATGATCCAGCCGTCGCCGTCCCTGACCGCGGTGGTCTGCAGCCAGGTGGCGTCGCTGCCATGGTTGGGTTCGGTCAGGCCGAAGGCCATGGAGCGCTGCCCGGTCAGCATGGCCTCGACCCACTCGGCCTTCTGCGCCTCGGTGCCGAACCGGCTCATCATGATGACCTGCGGGAAGTTCCCGACGATCGACGACTCGTCCTGCAGGTCGTTGTGCAGGCCCAAACCCTTGTGTGCCAAATGCTCCCGGATGACCGCCATGTCCAGGTTGCTGCCGCCACGGCCGCCGAACTCTTCGGGTAACCCATAGCGCAACCAGCCGGCTGCGTCGGCGCGGCGGCGCATCTCGTCGAGCAGATCCTCCCATTCCCTGGCCGGTACCCCGCCGCCGGCCAGGTCGGTGCGGGCGAACTCCCGGCGGCGGTCGAAGTACTGCATGTGCTGGCGTTCCAGCGGCTTGATCTCTGCCTCGATGAAGGCGTCCATCTCCGCAAGCAGTCCGGGAAGGTGTTCGGGTAAAGCGAAATCCACGCTGATCTCTCTTTCGTCCTCTAGGCGCCGTACAGGGTCTTCTTCCAGATCGTCGACAGTGTCTTGATGGCGTCCTCGTCGCTGATCTGCAGCTCCGATCCGGGGTTGCCCACCACCACGACGGTGAAGTTCTCGAACAGCAACGCGATCGCCGCGGCGATATGCTCGGGGTCGAGGTCCTGGGCGTAGCCCTGCTCGATGGCCCGACGTACCGAATCGGCCACCATGTCCATGCCGAACCGGCGAAACGCATGCTGCACCTTGGCAAACCGCGGCTGGGTGGCGCCCAGTTGAGCGACGGCGATCATGATGCCGATGTTCTGCTTGAACAGATTCCAGTAACCGGTCACCACCGTGGTGAAGTACTCGGTGTCCGCGGGGGAGTCGGGCAGCGGCACCCGGGTACCGGACGGCTCCACGATATCGTGCAGGAAGGACTCGGCCAGCGACGCGAGCAGGTCTTCCTTGTCGTCGAAATAGCGGTAGAACACCGCCGAGGACTTGCCCGCCGCCGAGGTGATATCGGCCAGCGTGGTGCCGTGGAAACCGCGTTCTGCGAACAACTTCCGGGCCGCCATCTCGATGGCGTCGCGGGTTTGCCTGCCTTTGGCGGTCAGGGTGTCGGCGGGCGTCATGTCAGGCCAGAATGCGATCACCGGCACGCAACAGCGCGCTGGGTAGCTGGTGGCCGACGGCGTCCTGCGCGACTTTGGCGGCTGCGATTGCGCGCCCCAGGTCGACGTCGACCTCGATATCGCTGTCGCGCAGCAGATACACCAGATCCTCGGTGGCGATATTGCCCGAGGCGCCGGGCGCGAATGGGCAGCCGCCAAGTCCACCGACGGAGGCATCCAACCGGCTCACCCCGGCCTGCACGGCCGCATACGCGCTGGCCAGCCCGGCCCCGCGGGTGTTGTGGAAATGCGCCCCGAGCGGGATGTCCCCGATGAGGGGTTGCACCTGGGCGACCAGCGCGCCGACCCGGCGCGGCGTGGTGGTGCCGATGGTGTCGGCGACGGCGATCCGGTCGACACCCAATTCGGCAGCGGCGGTGACGATATCGAGCACCCGGTGCACGGGTGTCGGTCCGTCGAACGGGCAGTCCCAGGCCGTGGCGATGATGACCTCCACCGTGGCGCCACCGTCGTGCGCGATTCGCGCAACGTCGGCGATGGCTGCGGTGGCCTCCGCGGTATCGCGCCCCACGTTGGCGCGGCTGTGGGCGTCGGAGGCGGACACCACGTATTCGAGGGACCGCAGCCCGGCCGCGACGGCACGGTTGGCGCCGTTGGCACTGGCTACCAGGGCGGAGAATTCGACGTCGGGGAAGCGGTACAACTCGGCCGCCAGTTCGGCGGCGTCGGCCAGGGCCGGCACCTTGGACGGGGAGACGAAAGCGGTGGCCTCGATCTCGCGCACCCCGGTGGCGACGATCGCCTCCAGCAGTTCGATTTTGGCGGCCAAGGGAATCGGCTTCTCGATCTGCAGGCCGTCGCGCAGGCACACCTCGCGGATGTCGACCTTCTTCGGCAATGTCACAGCACGCCGTCCTCTCGCAGTGCGGCGACGTCCTCGCCGGACAACCCCAGCAGTCCGGAGTACACCTCGTCATTGTGCTGGCCGGGCCGCGCCGAACCGGCGCGGCGCACCGAGCCGGGAGATTCGGAGAGCACCGGGACGATCCCGGGGCCCTTGACGTTTCGTCCGATGCGCTCGTCGAAGTGATCGGCGATCATGCCGCGGGCCTGCAGCTGCGGGTCGGTGACCACCTCGGCCACGGTGTTGATCGGACCGCTGATCACCCCGGCTTCCGACAGCGTGTCGATGATCTCGGCGGGTTGCCGCTGTGCCGCCCAGGCACCGATGATTGCATCCAGCTCGTCCTGATTGCGCCCGCGCGCAACGTGATCGGCGAAGCGCTCGTCGACGGCCAGCTCGGGGCGGTCCATCGCCGCGCAGAGCCGTCGGAACACGGTGTCCTGGTTGGCGGCGATCACCACCCAGCTGCCGTTGGCGCTCTGGTAGATGTTCGACGGCGCGATGCCCTCCAAACGAGTGCCCGAGGGACCGCGCACCACGCCGCCGACGTCGTAGTCCGGGATGGTGGACTCCTGGATGGCCAGGCACGATTCGGTCAGCGCGGTGTCGACCACCTGGCCGACTCCGGTGACGCTGCGCCGGTACAGTGCGGCCAGTGCGCCCTGGGCGGCGAACATCCCGGCCAGGCTGTCGCCGAGGGACAACGCCAGCCGCGGGGGAGGCCCGCCGGGGAAACCGTTCATATGCCGCAGTCCGCTGGCGGCCTCGGCGACCGAGGCGTAGCCCGCCTTGCCGGCGTCCGGGCCGGTCTGCCCGTACCCGGACACCCGCACCAAGATGATGCCGTTGTTGCGTTCGCTCAGGACGTCGTAACCCAGATTCCACTTTTCCAGGGTGCCGGGTCGGAAGTTCTCCACGATGACATCGGAGCGGTCCACCAACTCCAGAAAGAGTTCCCGGCCGCGCGGCGTGCGGAGGTCGAGGGTGATGGCTTTCTTGTTGCGGGCGTGCACCGTCCAGAAGAAGTGGTGCCCGTCCAGTTCGGCCTGGCCCCACGTGCGCAGCGGGTCGGGGGAGGTGGGCAGCTCGATCTTGAGCACCTCGGCACCCATGTCGCCGAGCAGCCGGCCCGCGAACGGGCCGGAGATCAGGGTGCCCAGTTCGAGCACCCGGATACCGTCCAGCGCTCCTGCGGTCACGGAGTTTCCAGCGAGAAACCGTGCCGGTGCAGCCAGTCGGTGCAGATGCCGACGGCCTGGCGCAGCGTGCCGCGCTGATCGGGCCCGGCGTAGTAGTGGTTGGCCCCGGGGATCTCGTACATCTCCTTGTCCGGATGCCCGATCGCCTCGTACAGCCGGCGGGTGTGACTGGGGGTGCAGGCGTCGTCGGCGAGGTTGCCGATCACCAGAGCGGGCACCGCGATATCGGGACCGGCCTTCACCGCGTCCCCATGGGCGTCGTCATAGCTCCACTGTGACAGCCAGCTGCGCAGGGTGCAGAACCGGGCGAGGCCCACCGGGCTCATGTTGACGACTTGCGGGTCGCCCAGATAGCACTGGCCGGGGGTGCGATCGTTGGGGTCGACGGTGGGGTCCAGCCAACGCGGGTCGGCCATGGTGCCGTGCACGACGAACGCGTACTCGTCGTCGGGTCGCCCGGCGGCCTTCAGTTCGGCGAGTTTGTCCTTGACCCACCTGGTGATTCGCCGGTTCCTGGCGATCTGGGCCTGCCGGTAGCGGTCCAGGAACTCCGGCGTGTAGGGCGGCTGGTTCGGGTTGTCCGGGTTGTACAGGTCCAGTTCGGGGTCACGCCGGGACGGGTCGTTCTCGTCGAGGATCGAGGCGTCCAGCCATTCGGTCATGGTGCCGTGGCGGCTGATGTGGGCGGCCAGCAGCATGATGCCGTCGGCGGGAATGAGGCCGAGCTTCGTCAGATCGGGGCCGTCTCCGGACGGGCTCGCGGTGACCGTCGGATGCTGGGCCTGCTGTTGGTAGAACACCGACAGCGACCCGCCGCCGCTCCAGCCGGCCAGCACCACCTTGGCGTAGCCGAGCCGGTTCTTGGCGTCCTTGATGCACTCGCCGAGATCTTCGACCACCTTCTCCATCAGCAGGGCGGAGTCGGTGCCGCGGAAGCGGCTGTTGCAGTAGATGACGTGGTGCCCGGCGCGGGCCAGCGCGTTGATCATCGGCAGGTACGCGCCACCGCCGATCGGGTGCATGAACACCAGCACCGTATCGCTCTGTTTGGTCTTGGGCTTGAGCAGATAGCTCTCCAGCACCACCAGTTCAGCGACACCGCCGTACACGTCGCGGACCGCCGAATTATTCTGGTAGGCAACCAGGTACGGGATGCGGTCGTACTCGTACTTCACGGGCTTTTCTACGGTGGTCACTAGTGCTGCCCCAGATCGTTGGCGAGGATTTCGGCGGAGGGAGTGAGTCGGCGGCGGGTGTCGATCGCGATCACCGACCAGTCCACCCGGTCGTAATCGTCGAACTTTCGCCGGGCCCGTTCGCGCGCCTTCTCGGGTGCGCCGTGGTGAACGCCCTGCGGCGCATGGGAAACCAAACCCGGTGGCATCGGGATGCCGTACAGCGAGCCGGCGTGGAAGAACGCGATCTCGTCATAGTCGACGTTGCGGTGATACCACGGCGTGCGCTCGGTGCCGGGCACGCTCTCGGCCGGCTTGGGCAGGAAGTTCATCACGTACACCCCGGTGGCTTGCATGAACAGATGCACCGTCGGCGGCAGGTGCACGCTCTCGGAGGTGATGACGGTGTAGTCCTCGATATTGAAGGTGAACGGGAAGTTGTCCCCGCGCCATCCCTCGACGTCGAGCGGATGATGTTGGTAGAACAGCGAAGTCGGTCCACCGTCATGGATCAGGCGGACTTCGTATTCGGCCCTGCCGTCGTCGTCGATCGGTTCAGGTTCGGGGATGGTGACCTGGGCCGGGTCGAACGGAAAGTGCCGGCCCAGGGTGCCCGGCGGTGGCACCCGGAAGTCGTCGGTGGCCTGGATCATCAGCCAGGTGCTCTCGGCATCGGGCACCTGGCGGAAGGTGCAGGCTTTCGGGAGGTATACCCAGTCGCCCTCGCGGTAGCGCAGGGGCCCGAACTCCGTCTCCAGCAGGCCGGTGCCCTTGTGCACGAACAGCAGCAGGTCACCGTCGACGTAGCGGACGAAGAACGGCATCTCCTCGGTGCGCCGGCTCAGCAGCACGTGGCAGTCGTCATTGGAGTACATCAGGAGCGGGCCGCCTTGGGCGTCGGTGGCGTCGCTGGGCTTGAGTTCCGAGGACAACACGTCGGTGGGACGCAGGGGGCCGACGGTGCGGTAGGCGGTGGGGTCGTTGCGCCGGTACATGTTCGCGGTGCGCCCGACGAAGCCGCCGCGGCCCAACTCGTCGTCCTTGAGACCGTCGAGGTCGGCGTGCACGCGTCTGGGGGTCTTGCCTTTGCGCAGGTGGACGAAGGATTCCATCACGCTCCTCGGTGATCGGGCGTTCAAAACTGAAAGTGACATTACTTTTTGTTTCGCGGTGAGGCAAGGGTGTCGCGAGACTGAACTCAGGCACGGTTTCCGGTCGAAATCCGTCCCTGGTTTCAGTCTCGCTGCGTGCGAATCCCTGGATGCCGCAACGCGCTCAGATCATCGATGTCCGTGGAATCTTCATGCCGAGGGCCAGCGCCCCGGCAAGTTCCCGGCTGGTGTCGTAGTCGAACACCACATGCCCGGCCAGCACGTCGACATCGCGCTTGAAGCGCTGCAGGGGACTGGACAGGAAATGGATACTGGCGCCGCCCGCGCCCAGCAGTTCGGCGATCACCGCCCGGGATTCCGCCACGATATGGGCGGCGGCCAGCCGGGCCTGTGCGCGGACGGGCTTCTCGACGGTGTCACCGCGCTGCACGATGCCCTCGATTTCGCCGACGGTGTCGGCGAGCAGGCCGTGCAGGGCCCGCAACCGGACCTGGGCGCCGGCCAGGTGCGCCTGGGCGATCGGCTTGTCCTTCTGTACGACACCCTCATACGGCAGCACCCGTTCGGCAAGCCGGTCGGCGTACAGCCGGGTGACCCGCTCG
Source organism: Mycolicibacterium chengduense (assembly GCF_033741155.1). Taxonomy (NCBI): domain Bacteria; kingdom Bacillati; phylum Actinomycetota; class Actinomycetes; order Mycobacteriales; family Mycobacteriaceae; genus Mycobacterium; species Mycolicibacterium chengduense. Next base: position 376,779 of record NZ_JAWQNH010000005.1, read on the forward strand.
GCGCTGCCCAGTGCCGGCATCGCGGCCAGCAGCGCCAGCGCAGGCACCATCGGCCAGCGGTAGGTGGCGGCGTCGTGCAAGCCGGCTCCCGGTGCGGTGCCCGCGTAGATATCGGTCACCTTGACCAGTCGATGCTCGGGCACAAAGACGTCGCTGACGATGGCGTCGTTGGAGCCGGTCGCGCGCATCCCGTCGGTGTGCCAGACGTCGTCGACGGTGACCGCACTCATCGGCAGCAGCGCCAGCGCCGGGTAGAGCGCATCGTCGGCTCCGCAGAGGGCGGCCACGATGATCCAGTTGCCGTGCATCACCCCGGTCGCCCAGGACCAGCGGCCCGTCAGCCGGATTCCGCCGTCGACGGGTAGGCCCCGGCCGGTTGGGGCCAGCGGCGCCGGTGCCAGGAACGGCCTGTTGCCGAAGGCTTCCTCCTGGGCCTGCTCGCCGAACAGCGCCAGCATCCAGTTGTGCAAGGTGAAAAAGCCGATGGTCCAGGCGCTCGATGTGCAACCGTGCGCGAGGCGCCGGACCGGATCGAGGAGGGCCGGAAACGGGGCCTGCTGCCCGCCGTACCGGGCCGGAACCAGCAGATCGGTGAAACCGGAGGCCAGCAGATCCTGCACCGTGGCGTCGGGCAGCCGGCGCAGCGTTTCGGCTTCGTCGGCGCGGTCGGCGAGCGCGGCGACGAATTCATCGGTGATCTGAGGCTGGGTGGTCAGCATGACCGAAAGTTACCATACTTTTTAGTATGGTCCTCAGTTTGCGAGCATGAGATCCAAGAACCGTTCGCTGCGGGTCGCCTGGTCGGGGTGCGGCGCGGAGCCGGAGAGATGGAGTAGCCCCACACCCACGGCGAACGTCGCATCGGCCCGAAGCTCGGCTTCGTCGGCGTCGAACCCGTAGTCCAGAAATGCGCGCCGCACCGCGCCTAGCACCCTGCGATCGGCGGCGCGCACGCTCGCGGCCACCGCGTCGTCGGTGCGCGCCCACTCGCGCATTGCCCGTTCCAGCGTCCAGTGCCGCGGACTGATCAGCGCGGCCATCATGTGGCGCAACCGGTCGCGGGGAGGCAACGATCCGATTTCATCCCAGGACCGGCGATCCGCATCGCGCAGCTCGCCCCAACCCTGGACAAGCGCTGTGCGATAGCTGGACATGCCCGTGAAGTGCCAGTAAAAACTGCCCTTCGTCACCTCGAGGCGCTGGCATAAACGGTCGATTTTCAGGGCTTTTATGCCCTCCTCCGCCAGGATTGCATAGCCGGCCTGCAGCCAGTCGTCGACCGACAATCGGTTGCTGGCAGAGTTGCGATCGGCGGTCATGAGACGAAGCCTACGGCGGCACGCCGCCACCCCGGACTTTCTGAACTCGCTGGCTACATGTTTTACTGCAAGCCGCGACAACTGAAATTTGCGGTCCGCTCTGCTGCCACAACCCGAGGGTCGAGCGGACGCGTGATACCGCGTGCAACGTCGCTCTGCGGTATTGCTGGGTGGTGCCGGCCTCGTGTCTTCGCTGCCCAGGGGCGAGCGTGACCGTGAACAATCTGAGTTGGGATGGATTTATGCAGAACGTTGTAGGCCGATGGATGCGCCGGATCGGGGCTGCTGCCGCCGCGGCGCTCGTCATTCCCGGTGCGGTCGCCATGACCGGCGAAACCGCAACCGCAGGCGCTTTCTCCCGCCCCGGTTTGCCGGTTGAGTACCTCCAGGTGCCGTCGCCGTCGATGGGCCGCGACATCAAGATCCAGTTCCAGAGCGGAGGCGAGGGCTCGCCCGCCGTCTACCTGCTCGACGGCCTGCGCGCCCAGGACGACTTCAACGGCTGGGATATCAACACCCCGGCGTTCGAGTGGTTCCTCAACAGCGGCCTGTCGGCCGTCATGCCGGTCGGCGGACAGTCCAGCTTCTATGCCGACTGGTATGCGCCTGCCCGCAACAAGGGCCCGACGCTGACCTACAAGTGGGAGACCTTCCTGACCCAGGAACTGCCGCAGTGGCTGCAGGCCAACCGCGGCATCAAGCCCACGGGCAGCGCGGCCGTGGGTCTGTCGATGGCCGGCTCGGCGTCGCTGACCCTGGCGATCTGGCACCCCGAGCAGTTCATCTACGCCGGCTCGCTGTCGGGCTTCCTGAACCCCTCCGAGGGCTGGTGGCCGTTCCTCATCAACATCTCCATGGGTGACGCCGGTGGCTTCAAGGCCGACGACATGTGGGGCAAGACCGAGGACCCGAACAGCGGCTGGAAGCGCAACGACCCGATGGTCAACATCGACCGCTTGGTCGCCAACAACACCCGCATCTGGGTCTACTGCGGTAACGGCCAGCCCGACGAGCTCGGCGGCGGCGACCTGCCCGCCACCTTCCTGGAGGGCCTGACCATCCGCACCAACATCACCTTCCGCGACAACTACCTGGCCGCGGGCGGTAAGAACGGCGTCTTCAACTTCCCGGACAACGGCACGCACAACTGGGCGTACTGGGGCCGCGAGCTGCAGGCGATGATCCCCGACATGCAGCGCACGCTCGGCTGAGCTGACGCATAGCGAAATCCCCCGGGACCGTGTGGTCCCGGGGGATTTCTTTTGTCCGGGGCTCGTCAGCGTGTGCGGTTTCATCCCTGACGCGCGGGTGTCGACGTATCAGACGGCACATTCGCGCGTGGTCCCCACATGACTGGGTCCAGATATGACTGGTCCGCATACGACAACGGCGCCCGCACCGTCAAGGTGCGGGCGCCGCTGTTCGTGTCGGTTGCTACTTCAGCTGCGCCGAGGTCAGCCCCAGCAGCCGTCGTGCGACCACCAGCTGCTGAATCTGCTGCGTGCCCTCGAAGATGTCCAGGATCTTGGAGTCGCGCGCCCACTTCTCCAGCAGCGCTTCCTCGGAATAGCCTGCGGTACCGGCCATCTCGACGGACTTGAGGGTGATGTCGGTGCCCACCCGGGCGGCCTTGGCCTTACCCATCGAGGCTTCCTTTGAGTTGGGGATCTTGTTGTCGGCCTGCCATGCCGAGCGCACCGTCAGCAGGTAACCGGCCTCCCAGTCGGCCTCCATTCGCAGGAACTCCGCCGCGGCGGCGCTCTGCGCGTGGGCCGGCTTGTCGTAGGAGATCTCGACGCCCGCCTCTGTGAGGATGGTCCGAAGCTCCTCCAGCGCCGCACGGGCCACACCGACGGCCATGGCCGCGACGATGGGCCGGGTGTTGTCGAAGGTCTCCATGACCCCGGCAAAACCCTTGTCCACCTTGATCTCCGGATCACCCAGCAGGTTGTCCTTGGGGATCCGGGCGTTCTCGAAGCGGATCACCGCGGTGTCGGACGCCTTGATGCCCAGCTTGTGCTCCAGACGCTCGACCGTCACCCCGGGATGCTCCCGCGGCACGACGAACGACTTGATGGCCGCGCGGCCCTTCGACTTGTCCAGCGTTGCCCACACCACGATGTGGGTGGCCCGCGAGCCGGCCGTCACGAAGATCTTCTCGCCGTTGATGACGTACTCGTCACCGTCGAGGACCGCCGTCGTCGACACCGCCGCCGAATCCGAGCCGAACGACGGCTCGGTGATCGCCATCGCGGCCCACACCTTGCCGAACCGCTCCAGCTGCTCCTTGCTGGCCACGCTCGAGATGGCGGCGTTGCCCAAGCCCTGGTAAGGCACCGACAGCAGCAGAGCGACATCACCCCAGCTGATCTCCAGCGCGTTCAACAGCGCAGACATGTTGGCGCCGTTGATGTTCTGGCCGGTGCTGTCGCCGGAGGCGAACGCCTCGGCCCCGGCGAACGAGATGGTCTTGGCCTCCGAGATGCCCTCGAAGAGGGTGGCCAGGGTGTCCAGCTCGACGGGGTAGGCGTGCTCGGCCTTGTCGTACTTGCGGGAGATGGGACGCAGCATCTCGGCCGCGCCCTGATGCCCCTTCTCGATGACCGCTTGCAGTTTGCGCGGCATTTCCAGATTGATCGTCATGGTTGAGCCTTTCTAGAGAGCCGTGCGGTTACAGGACGACGACACCCTCGGCGACACCGATTGCCCGCAGATCGCGGTACCAGCGTTCGACCGGGTGTTCCTTGGTGTAGCCGTGGCCGCCGAGCAGCTGGACACCGTCCAGGCCGATCTGCATGGCCTTGTCGGCGCCGAACTTGTGGGCCAGTGCGGCCTCACGCAGGAACGGCAGACCCTGCTCGGCGCGCGACGCCCCGCGCCAGGTGATCAGGCGCAGCCCGTCGAGCTCGATGGCGATATTGGCGGCCATGAACGCCACCGACTGGCGGTGCGCGACCGGCTCGCCGAACGCCTCGCGTTCCTTGATGTAGGGGATGACGTAGTCGAGCACGGCGTGCGAGGTGCCGACGGCCAGCGCGGCCCAACCCAGTCGGGCCAGGGCGACGGCTTCGGCGTAGTCGCCGTCGGACGCTTCGTCCTCACCGAGGCGGTTGTGCAGCGGCACGGCGACGTTGTCCAGTTCCACCTTGCCCAGCGCGGCGGCGCGGATGCCCATGCTCGGGTCCGCCTTGACCGTCAGGCCTTCCGACGCCGACTCGACGATGAACAGGGCCGGCTTGCCGTTGAGCTGCGCGCCGATGATGAACAGCTCGGCGTCGGCGGCCGCCGGCACCAGCGACTTCACACCGGAGAGCCGGTAGCCGCTCGGCGTGCGAACCGCGGTGGTCTTCAAGGCCGTCGGATCGAACAACGCGTGCGGTTCGGCGATCGCGACGCAGGCCTGCGGCACGTTCTCGCCGGCGAACTCGGGCAGGTAGGTGGCCTGCTGGTCGGCGCTGCCCCAGTGGGTCAGGGCCGAGGCGACGCCGCCCGGCGCGAGGATCGGCAGCGCCAACCCCATATCGCCGTAGGCCAGGGCCTCGGCGACCAGCGCGGTGGTGACCGTCGAGCGATGCGCGGCGATCCCGTCGAAGTCCTCGGGAATGTTGATCGCGGTGATGCCGAGCTCGGCGGCCTTGGCGATCAGATCCTTCGGGTAGCTCGCCGCGTCGTCGGCGTCGTGGGCGGCGGGGCGCAGGATCTCCTCGGCGAACTCCTCGACCGTTTCGATGATCAGCTTCTGATCCTCGTCGGGAGTCAGGTCGAAGTAGTCCGAACCGCTGGGCTTGAGCCGGGTCGCCGGTTTGCCCAGACCCTGGACCCGCTTGATCTGGCGGGTGGTGGCGCCGGCGGCCGAGAACGCCGTCTTGACGCCGTAGCGCAGGGTCTTGTTCAGCGGGTCGCGCAGACCGTAGCGGTCCAGGAACTCCTGGCCGACCAGGGGTGTGATCAGCGCCAATCCGATATCGGTCGCTGTCCTCTTGTGCTTGTGCAGCCCGACGGCACTCTCCGGTCCGGTGCGCTTCGGGCGGGATTCGATCTGGGTCATGTCACAGCCTCATTCAGTAGGTGCGGTGCGCCATGACCGTATCTTACTCCGGAGTAAGATCAACGAAAGCTGTTACGAAATTCACATCAGCCGACGCAGCACCTGCTCGTGCAGCAAACCGTTGGTGGCCAGGGCGCTACCGCCGTGCGGGCCGGGCCGCCCGTCGATGCTGCCGAAGGTGCCGCCGGCCTCTCGGATCAAGATGTCCAGCGGCGCGATGTCCCAGACCTTCACCTCCGGCTCGCAGGCGATGTCGACCGCACCCTCGGCGACCATGCAGTACGACCAGAAATCGCCGTAGGCGCGCACCCGCCACACCTCGTCGGTGAGGGCGACGAACTTGTCCCGGCGGTCCTCCCAGCCGGTGGTCAGATCCGAGTAGGACAGGCTCGCGGCGCCCAGCTCGTTGACGCCGGACACCTGGATCCGTCGGGTCGTTCCGTTGAACGACGCGTACGCGCCCTCGCCGGTGGCGGCCCACCAGCGTCGTCCCAGTGCCGGCGCGCTCACCACGCCGACGATGGGCACGCCGTCGTCGACCAGGGCGATCAGGGTGCACCAGACCGGCACCCCGCGCACGAAGTTCTTGGTCCCGTCGATCGGATCCAAGATCCACTGGCGACCGGTGAAAGTCGTTGCGCCGCCGAACTCTTCACCGAACACCGAATCGGAGGGCCGGGCTTTGGCCAAGGTGGTGCGCAGCGCCTGCTCGGCGCCCTGGTCGGCATCGGTCACCGGGGTCAAATCGGGCTTGGTCTCCACCCGCAGATCCAGCGCGCCGAAACGCTCCATGGTCAACGCGTCGGCCTGATCGGCCAGTTCCAGGGCGAGAGTCAGGTCGGTGCTCATGCGTGCAGTCCTACCATGGTGGTCATGTGGGAATTCGCCATGGTGTTGCTGTTGATCGGGGCGCTGGTGCTGTTGGCCGCACCGTGGATCCGTAAGCGTCAAGGCCGCGGCGGCGGTGTCGCCAACGGTTGGCAGTCCGGCAACCTTCTCGTGACGGGCGTCAGCCCGCGTCCGGACGCCACCGGCGAGCAATTTGTCACCATCACCGGCGTGATCAATGGACCCACGGTGGCCGAGCACGTGGTGTATCAGCAACTGGCCGTCGACGTGAACGACTGGCCGACCATGGGGCAGTTGATCCCGGTGGTGTATTCGCCGAAGAATCCGGACAATTGGCGTTTCGCGCCGCCGCAGGTGCCGGACAGTCCCGCCGGGTTGTCCTAGTCAGACCGCGAGATTGCGGTTATTGCGCGGAAGTTCGAGTGGCGAGCACAAGAACCGCAACTTCGCGGCGAGCCCGGCGCGGGAGGGATGTGGCGGCCCGAGCCTGCCGTCCCAGCCCCTGGCGACGAGCGCGCGATAGGTGCGCTCGACGATCATCCAGTCGGTGTCCTCTTTGATCACCCGCAGGACGTTCCAGCCCAGCGCGTCGAGTCGGGGGAGGACCCGCAGATCTTTCACGTACTGAAATCTGTTGGTGCGGTGCTGATCACCGTCGTACTCGATGACGACCTTGAACCTTTCCCACCCCATATCGACGGTGCGGAGCACCCGCGCGCCGTCTGGCACCGGAAGCTGGGTGGCCGGCTCCGGGAAACCGGTGTCCAGGAGTAGCAGACGCAGCCGGCTCTCCTGGGGTGAGGCGGCACCGGCATCGACGAGGGGAAGCAGCGCGCGAAGCTGTTTGAGCCCGCGGACGCCCCGGTACCGCTCGATCAAGGTGGATACTTCGTCGGCGTCGAAAGCCGTGACCCGCTGGAGTTCGTCCATTCTGGCGAGCGCTTCGGTTCGCGGGCGGTGGCGCCCGAGGTCGAACGCGGTACGGGCCGGCGTCGTCAACCGAACACCGGCAAGCATCACCTCGTCGGATGCCAGCCGATCGCGGCGCACCACGATGCCTGCAGGCGGCCTGCTGATCTCCCAGATCATCTCGATGGGGATCTCGTCATCGATCCAGCACGCGCCGTGCAGGGCGGATGCGGCCACGCCCGCGATGACACCGCCCTGATGCGATCGAAGCCATGCCGCGGCAATCCGGTCACCGAGTGTCAGCACCTGGCCCTTGGGTGCGTATACGTCGCGGTGCACGCGATCGTGGTGGCGCCGCAACTCGTGAACGGTCATGCCGCCCCGGCGCGCTTGGCTACCGACGATGAGCTTTCCCATGCCGGGATACTCGGTCCCGGCACCGACATCCGGTCGCGAGATTGCCGTTGTTGTGCACAAGTGCGAGTAACAACCGCGACAACTGCAATCTCGCGGGGCGAAAGAGTCAGCCGTGCGCGATGCCGAGCATGTCGGCGACGCTGACCAACTTGACCCGCGGCCGGCTCTGGGCCTCGCCGAGGGCGCGCTCGTGGGCGTCGATACGCTGCCAGTGATCGTCGGTGACCAGTTTGGGCTGGCGTTCCACCAGCCATTGCGCCAACTCGGAGGCGTGGTCCTCGGCGAACCCGGGCTCACCGAGATCGGCCAGCAGCGTGGCGATGGTGTCCGCCGAATCCTTCTTGTTCGAGCCGATCACGCCGGACGGCCCGCGCTTGATCCAGCCGACGACGTACTCGTTGCGGCTGCCATCCACCCGCCCGTCGGTGTGCGGGATGGTGCCGGAGCGGTCGTCGAACGGCAGCCCCGCCAACGGCACCCCGCGGTAACCGACCGCGCGGACCACCAGCTGAACCGGGATCTCCTCGCGCTCGCCGGTGTCCTTGGCCACCACCCGGCCACCCTCGTCCACGAGTTCGTTGCGGCCCAGCACGATTGACTCGACACGGCCGTCGCCGCGGATTTCGATCGGTGAGGTCGCGAATTTGAACACCACCCGGCGCTTCACCTCGGTCGGCGTCAGCTCGGCGTACTCGCGCAGCACCTTGACGTTCTGCTTGACGGTCTTGCCGGCCGCCTCCAGCTCCTCGTCGGTGATGGCATCGAAATCTGCGCGGTCCACCACGATGTCCACATCGGCCAGCTGTTCCAGGTGTCCGAGTTCGCGCAGTTCCAGTGTCGTGAACGGGGCCTGAACCGGACCGCGCCGGCCGACCACGATCACCTCCTTGACCCCGCGCACGCCCAGCGAGTCCAGCGCGTGGTCGGCGATATCGGTCTGCGCCAGGATTTCCGGATCGCTGATCAGGATGCGTGCGACGTCCAGGGCGACGTTGCCGTTGCCGATCACGACGGCACGCTCGGCGTTCAGATCGGGGGCGGTGCCCTCGAAATGCGGGTGCGCGTTGTACCAGCCCACGAAGTCCACCGCGGCCACGCTGCCCGGCAGGTCCTCGCCGGGAATCCCGAGTGCCCGGTCAGATTGCGCGCCGACGGCGTACACCACCGCGTCGTAGCGCTGCGCCAACTCGGCCGCCTGGACGTGCTCGCCGACGGTGATGTTGCCGAAAAACCGGAACCGGGGGTCCTCGGACGTGGTGGCGAACTGCGCGCTGATCGACTTGATCTTCGGATGGTCGGGGGCCACCCCGGACCGAACCAGTCCCCACGGCGTGGGCAGCATCTCCAGCATGTCGACGCGAACGTCTCGATCCGACTTCAACAACGACGCGGCGGCGAAGAACCCCGAGGGGCCCGAGCCGACGATCGCCACGTGGTACGGGCGCATACGCAAGCCTTTTCGTGAGGCTGACCGGCGGCGCGCAAGGGGCTGTCGCGACGTCACCGGACCGGTTACCAGCCCGATGCTAGCCGCGCCACGGCGATCGAGGGCGGACTCTGGATAAGCGGCCGGTACCCTGAACTTTCGTGGATCCTGACCTTCTTGCCGATATCGCCGCCCTCGACGCAACGCTCACCACCGTGGAGCGGGTGCTCGATGTCGACGGTCTGCGTGCCCGCATCGCCACGCTGGAGGCCGAGGCCACCGATCCCAACCTGTGGAACGACCAGGCCAACGCGCAGAAGGTGACGAGCAGCCTGTCGCACGCCCAGAGCGAGCTGCGCCGCGTCGAGGAACTGCGCCGCCGTATCGACGATCTGCCGGTGCTCTACGAACTGGCAGCCGAGGAGGGCGGCGAGGAGGCGAAGGCCGAAGCCGACGCCGAGCGTGATCAGCTGCGCGAAGACCTGGAGGCCCTCGAGGTTCGCACCCTGCTCTCCGGGGAGTACGACGAGCGCGAGGCCGTCGTCACCATCCGCTCCGGCGCGGGCGGGGTGGACGCCGCCGACTGGGCCGAAATGCTCATGCGGATGTACATCCGCTGGGCCGAGGCCCACAAGTACCCCGTGGAGATCTTCGACACCTCCTACGCCGAGGAAGCCGGCATCAAGAGCGCCACCTTCGCGGTGCACGCCCCGTACGCCTACGGCACGCTCTCGGTGGAGCAGGGCACCCACCGGCTGGTCCGGATCAGCCCCTTCGACAACCAGGGCCGCAGGCAGACCTCGTTCGCCGACGTCGAGGTGCTGCCCGTGGTGGAGACCACCGACCACATCGACATCCCGGAGGGCGACCTGCGGGTCGACGTCTACCGCTCCAGCGGCCCCGGCGGGCAGTCGGTCAACACCACCGACTCGGCGGTGCGCCTGACCCACATTCCCACCGGCATCGTCGTCACCTGCCAGAACGAGAAATCCCAGCTGCAGAACAAGGTGTCGGCCATGCGGGTGCTGCAGGCCAAGCTGCTGGAGCGCAAGCGCCAGGAAGAACGCGCCGAGATGGATGCCCTCAAGGGGGACGGCGGCAGTTCGTGGGGCAACCAGATGCGGTCGTATGTGCTGCACCCGTATCAGATGGTCAAGGACCTGCGCACCGAGTACGAGGTGGGCAGCCCGTCGGCGGTGCTCGACGGCGATATCGACGGATTCCTGGAGGCCGGGATCCGGTGGCGCAATCGCAAAGAGGACGAGTAGCAGTTGAACTGGTCGCAGCATTGGCACGGCTTCTGGCACGGCCAGATCGGCGAATGGATCCTGACCCGCGGGTTGCGGATCGTCATGCTCGTGCTGGCCGCGATGCTGGCCGCCCGGTTCGTGAACTGGATCGCCCAGAAGGTGACCCAGCGCATCGACGCCGACTTCCGCGAGAGCGATGCCCTGGTCCGCTCGGAGACCACCAAGCACCGGCAAGCGGTCGCCTCGGTGATCTCCTGGGTGACCATCGCGATGCTCGTCGTGATCGTGTTCGTCGAATTCACCGACATCGTGGCCATCCCGATCGCCTCGCTGGTGGCGCCGGCGGCGGTGATCGGTGCCGCGCTCGGTTTCGGGGCGCAGCGGCTGGTGCAGGACCTGCTGTCGGGCTTCTTCATCATCACCGAGAAGCAATACGGCTTCGGTGACCTGGTCGCGTTGACGGTCTCCGGTATCGCGCTGCCCGCCGAGGGCACCGTGATCGACGTGACCCTGCGGGTGACCAAGCTGCGCTCGTCCGAGGGCGAGATGCTGACCATCCCGAACGGCCAGATCGTCAAGACGGTGAACCTGTCCAAGGACTGGGCGCGGGCCGTGGTGGACATCCCGGTGCCGGTGACCGCAGACCTGCACACGGTGAACGATCTGCTCAACGGGGTATGTGAGTCGGCGATGAACGATCCACAGATGCGTGAGCTGCTGCTCGACAAGCCACAGGTGATGGGCGTGGAAAGCATCCAGGTCGACACCGTGAACCTGCGGATGGTGGCCCGAACCCTGCCCGGCAAACAGTTCGAGGTGGGACGGCGGTTGCGACTGCTGGTGATCGCGGCGCTGGCCGGTGCCGGTATCGCCTCACCGGCCGAGACGTCGACGCTGGCCCCGGCGGTCGCGCAGGAGCCCAAATCATGAAATTCCAGCTGCGCCGCGAGGGCGAGAACCGGCACTGGCCGCACTATCTGTTCTGGGGCCGGATGCGGACATCCACCTTCGCGCTGATAACGGCGTTCTTCTTCACCTGGTGGCTGTACACCACCTACGCACCGGCGCCGGCCCCGCAACCGGTCCCGGCTCAGCAGGTGGTGCCGCCGGGTTTCGTACCGGACCCGGAATACACCTGGGTGCCGCGCACCAAGGTGGAAACCCCGCGCACCACCTACCGCACGACGACCACGACCACTCCGACCACCGAGCCCACCCCGACCACCGAGACCACGCCGCCGACCGACACCACCACGTCGAGCACACCGCCCACCACGACGACGCCGGCCCCGCCCACCACGACGGTGATCGATCCCGACGGACCCGGCCCGATTCCGCCGCTGACCTTGCCGGTCCTGCCGGGAGCGGTGCCGCCACCGACGACACAGACGACGATCGATCCCGGCGCGGCGCCCGCGACACCCCCGGCGCCGGCGCGCAGCTCAAGCTGACCCGCGGTTGCGTCCGGCTACACTGGCGTGCCGTGATGATCACGCTCGACAAAGTGAGCAAGCAGTACAAATCCTCGGCGCGGCCCGCGCTCGACGATGTGTCGCTCAAAATCGACAAGGGCGAGTTCGTCTTCCTCATCGGTCCCTCGGGGTCGGGCAAGTCGACGTTCATGCGGTTGTTGTTGGCCGCTGAACACCCCACCAAGGGCGATATCCGCGTCTCCAAATTCCACGTCAACAAGCTCTCCGGTCGCCACGTCCCGCAGCTGCGCCAGGTGATCGGCTGCGTGTTCCAGGATTTCCGGCTGCTGCAGCAGAAGACGGTCTTCGACAACGTGGCCTTCGCGCTGGAGGTGATCGGCAAGCGCGGCGACGTCATCAACCGGGTGGTGCCCGACGTGCTGGAGATGGTCGGGTTGTCCGGCAAGGCCAATCGGCTGCCCAACGAGCTCTCCGGTGGCGAGCAGCAGCGGGTGGCGATCGCCCGGGCGTTCGTGAACCGGCCGCTGGTGCTGCTGGCCGACGAGCCCACCGGCAACCTGGACCCCGAGACCAGCAAAGACATCATGGATCTGCTCGAACGGATCAACCGCACCGGCACCACCGTGCTGATGGCCACGCACGACCACCACATCGTGGACTCCATGCGTCAGCGTGTCATCGAGCTCGAACTGGGCCGGCTCATCCGCGACGAACAGCGCGGCGTCTACGGAATGGATCGCTAAGTGCGTTTTGGCTTCCTCATCAATGAGGTTCTGACCGGTTTCCGTCGCAACGTCACCATGACGGTGGCGATGGTCCTGACCACCGCCATCTCCATCGGCTTGTTCGGCGGTGGCCTGCTGGTGGTCCGGCTGGCCGACCAGTCCCGCGCCATCTACCTCGACCGGGTGGAGAGCCAGGTCTTCCTCACCAATGACGTCTCGGCCAACGACCCGACCTGTGATTCGGATCCGTGCAAGGCGCTGCGCGCCCGGATCGAGGCACGCGACGACGTCAAGTCGGTCCGCTTCCTGAACCGTGACCAGGCGTACGAGGACGCGGTCAAGAAGTTCCCGCAGTACAAGGACGTGGCCGGCAAGGACGCGTTCCCGGCGTCGTTCGTCGTCAAGCTGGACAACCCGGAGCAGCACAAGGATTTCGACCAGGCCATGCAGGGTCAGCCCGGGGTGCTCAACGTGCTCAACCAGAAAGACCTGATCGACCGGTTGTTTGCCGTGCTGGACGGGATGAGCAATGTCGCGTTCGCGGTGGCGCTGGTGCAGGCGATCGGTGCGGTGTTGCTGATCGCGAACATGGTGCAGGTGGCGGCCTACACCCGGCGCACCGAGATCGGCATCATGCGGCTGGTCGGCGCGACCCGCTGGTACACCCAGCTGCCCTTCCTGGTGGAGGCCATGCTCGCCGCATTAATCGGTGTCATCTTGGCCGTCATCGGGCTTATTGTGGTGCGGGCCGTGTTCCTGGAAAAGGCGCTCGACCAGTTCTACCAAGCCAATCTGATCGCCAACGTCGACTATGCAGACGTGCTGTATTACAGCGCTCCGCGGATGCTGCTCCTCGGCATGGCGATGGCTGGCATCACCGCCTATGTCACCCTCCGAAGTTACGTCCGAAGATAGAGATGGCTACCACCAGTAAGAAGCCAGGCAAAGCTGCCGACAAGACCAACAACCACGTGGTCGCGACCAATCGCAAAGCCCGGCACAACTATTCGATTCTCGATGTGTACGAGGCCGGTGTGGTGTTGGTGGGTACCGAGGTCAAGAGCCTGCGCGAGGGGCAGGCCTCACTGGTCGATGCCTTCGCGACGGTCGACGACGGCGAAATCTGGCTGCGCAACCTGCACATCGCCGAGTACCACCACGGCACCTGGACCAACCATGCGCCGCGGCGTAACCGCAAGCTGCTGCTGCACCGCCGGGAGATCGACAATCTGGTCGGCAAGATCCGCGATGGCAACCTGACCCTGGTGCCGTTGTCGCTGTACTTCACCGACGGCAAGGTGAAGGTGGAGCTGGCGCTGGCCCGCGGTAAAGAGGCCCACGACAAACGTCAGGACATCGCCAAGCGTGACGCGCAGCGCGAGATCAGCCGCGAGATGGGCCGACGGGCCAAAGGCATGCGCTGATCGGGGTAGTGCTCGCGCTGGCGTCGGCCATCGGCTACGGCGTGAGCGACTTCGTCGGGGGGATCGCTTCGCGCCGGGTCGCGGCGTTGCGGGTGGTCATCGTGTCCTATCCGCTGGCCCTGCTGCTGCTGACCGGGCTGGCTTTCGTTGTCGGCGGACATATTTCGCAGCCCGCGGTGTTCTGGGGTGTGCTGTGCGGGCTGGCTCAGGCCTTCGGGGTGTGGTGGTTCTACGCCGCGCTGGGGGCCGGACCGATCTCGGTGGTGTCGCCGCTGACGGCGATCCTGGTGGCCGGCGTCCCGGTCGGATTCGGTGTGGTGATGGGGGAGCGCCCCAGAGCGGTCGCGCTCGCCGGGATCGCGGTGGCGCTGGTCGCGGTGGTCCTGGTGTCCCGGGGTGTGACCGATGAAGACACCACCGAGCACCGCTTCACCACCAAGGTGGCCTGGCTGACCGTCGGTTCCGGGCTGGCGTTCGGGCTGAACTTCGTGGTGATCGACCAGGCACCGCACGAGGCGGGGCTGTGGCCGCTGGTGTTCGCCCGGCTGTCGGCGTCGCTGTTGGTGGTCGTGATCGCGCTGGCCGCGCGCCAGCTGCGGGTCCCGACGGGGGTGCCGCTGTGGCTGGCGCTGAGCGCCGGCGTGCTCGACACGATCGCCAACGTGGCCATGCTGTTGGCCCTGCAGCACTCGCTGCTGTCGCTGACCGGTGTACTGATCGCCCTGTATCCGGCCGGGACGGTGGCCCTGGCGCTGCTGGTACTCAAGGAGACGGTCACCAGATGGCAGGTCGTCGGGATGGTCGCCTCCCTCGCCGCGGTCGCCATGATCGCCGGGGGTTAGGGATCCTCCCGCGAGCGGCCGTGTCTGCACGCAACACGCCGCCAAATGGTGGCATTTTGAGGCCGCTCGCGAGTCACACGCGACGCAACTGCCACCGCGCGATGCCGGCGAATGCCAGGGCGAGCAGTCCCAACATCGCCATGTCGAACCACCACGCCCCGGCCGTATGGCGCCAATGCCCGTCTTGCGCGATGCCGACGACGAGGTTGCTCAGGTCCGCCGTCGAAGCCGAGGCGGAGAAGCCCCACCGCGCCGGGGTGATCGACGCCAGCGCCGACAGTGCCGGCCGACCGGTCACCGGGATGAAGCCTCCGGCCAGCACCAGCTGGGCGGTCAGCGCCACCGCGAGCAGCGGCATCACCTGATCCACGGTCCGGGCGGCAGCCGAGAGGGCCAGTCCGAGGATCACGGCCGCCACCGCCGTGGCCGCGACACCCACCCCGAGTTCCAGCACTGGGCTGCCCAAAGTTGTGGCCCCGGTCGGAGCTGGTTTGCCGATGCAGACGATCAGCACCAGCAGCGTCGCCTGACCGGCGGCCACCGCGCCGAACACCGCGATCTTGGCCAGCAGATAGGCGCCGGCCGACAGCCCGGCCGCACGTTCTCTGGCGTAGATCGCCCGCTCGCCGGCCAGGTCCCGAACCGTCAAGGTGGTGCCCATCAGGATCGCGGCGAAGTTGGTCAGCGCGATCACCTGCTTGGCCTCGAGCGGGGCGGTCAGCGCCGAGCTGAGGAATCCGGAGTGCCCAGACACCGTCAGCGGCAGGATGCCCACCAGCACGGGCAGCGCAGCCAGGAACGTCAGGTAACCGCGGTCGGTGGTCAGCAGCCGGACCTGACGACGGGCGAGCGTGCGGAACTGCCCGACGGTCCCCTGGCGGCGGGGCGGGCGCGGAGACCGGGCCAGGACCGGGGCGTTCGGGTAATGCCGTTGCACCCCTTCAGGATCCGCGCACAGCCGGGCAAAGATCTCGGCCCAATCCGTGCTGCCCAGCACCAGCCCGATGTCGGCGGGTGGCCCGTAGTAGGCGGTCTTACCGCCGGGCGCCAGCAACAGCACCTGATCACACATGTCGAGGAAAGCCAACGAGTGCGTCACGACGATGACGACCCGGCCGGCGTCGGCAAGCCGACGTAACAGCGTCATCACCTGGCGGTCCAGTGCCGGATCGAGACCGGTGGTGGGTTCGTCCAGGATGAGCAGTGCCGGACCGGTCAGCAGTTCCAGTGCCACCGAGACCCGTTTGCGTTGTCCGCCGGACAGTGTGTCGATACGGGTTCCGGCGTGCGGGTGCAGGTCCAGTTCGGCGAGCACATCGGCGACCGCCGTGGGGTCGGCGCCGCGCAGCTCGGCGGCGTATGCCAAAGCCTCTGTGACGGTGAGCTTCCCGTGCAGAACATCGTCCTGGGGGACCATGCCGACCGTGCCCTCGAAGTGCACGGCGCCGGACTCGGGCCGGGTCAGTCCGGCCAGCACGCGGGCCAGGGTGGACTTGCCGGCACCCGAGGGGCCGATGAGCGCGGTGAGGGTACCGGGCTGGGCGGAGAACGACACCCGGTCCAGGCGGGTGTCGAGTGTGACGCCGTGGACGTCCACACCGCGGGAGATCGTTTGAGTGTTCATGTGAGTACGTACACCAGGGGTAGGGCCAACAGGAGGGAGTCGATGCGGTCGAGCAGGCCCCCGAAACCGGGCAGCCAGTCCCCGGCGTCTTTGACGCGCGCCTGGCGCTTGAGCATCGATTCGAGCAGATCGCCGAACAGTCCGCCCACGGCGACCGCCAGCACCAGTCCGACCGAGACGGTGCCGAGGACGAACAGCACCGCCGTGGCACCGACTACCGCGCCTACGACACCGCCTGCGGTCTTGTTGGGGCTCAACGGGGAGATCGGACGCCGGGCCCACGCCATGCGCCGCAACCCTTTTCCGCCGCACCACGCGGCCACGTCGGTGGCGGCGACGGCGAAGCAGACCAGGAAGGCGTCCGGCCACACCAGCACCAGGTGCGCCAGCGACCAGCAGATCCACACCGACCCGAATGCGGTGAAAGCCGCACGGCGGGAACCCGTTTCGATGTCACCGGACACCACCGACGGCACCGCGCACAGCAGCACCAGCAGCGGCGCCAGCGCCAAGAGCGAGGGGCGCAGCCACGCCGCGATCGGATAACCCACTGCCAGCACCAGCAGCACCGCGGTGTCGGTGCGGCGCAAGCCGACCAGTCGGCCGTACTCGAAGACGCCAACCGCGGCGAGCGCGGCGGCGAACGCGGCGGTGGTGCCGGCACCGAGTACCGTCGGGATGCCGACGGCGGGGGCAATGAGCACCCAGGTGCGCCACTTGCGGATCAGGTCGGGCCGACGCGAGATCAGCACCGCGATTCCGGCGGCGGCCAGGATGCCGACGGTGAGTGCGGGCAGGAACCAGGCCGGTCGGCCGAAATTCGCGGTGTCAAGCAGCGAGGGCATGGTGCCCTCCGGTGCGCAGCGCCAGCACCGTGTCGCGCAACCGCGCGGCCGTGGTGTGGTGCGGGTCGACCGGTTCCCCGATGCATACCCGCATCGGGGAACCCGGGGTGAACGTGCCGCCCTTGGGCAGCACGTCGGCGGTGCCGAGCACCGCGACCGGAACGATCGGCACACCGCAATCACGGGCCAGTCGCACGGCACCGGAACGGAATTCGGCGATGTTGCCGTCGGTGGACCGGGTGCCTTCCGGATAGATGACGATGGTGTGGCCCGCCTTCAGCAGCGGGCCCGCCGCCCGCAGCAGCTCGGCGTAGCTGCCGCCACCGGTGCGGCGCAGTGGCAACACACCGATCAGGGAGGTGGCGACGAGCCGGCGCACCGGGACGTCGAACCAGTAGTCGGCGGCCGCACCGAACATCACCTTGGTCGAGGGCGGAAGGGCAGCCAGCAGCACCGCGGTGTCGGCGTGTGAGGCGTGGTTGGCGACGATCACTGCGCCACCGCGGACCTGCCAGCGCCCGGTGACGGTCAACCCGCCCGAGACGGTGCACACCGTGCGCCACAACCAGTGCCGGACGACGCTCATGGATTGCCGATTCGCTCGGCAAGCCTCGCTCATGCCGCCGCCCGCATCGGCCGGGTCGGCAGGTTCGACACGACGGTCCACGGACGCGTCATCGGCACGGTCACCGCATCGTCGGGTAGCGCCTGCGCTTTCAGCTCGCGGTGTGCGTTGCGCAGCCGCAAGGCGGTGGTGATCAGGGAGCCGTTGACCAGCTGGGCCAGCAGAATTGGCATCAGACCGGGGAACGCGGTGGCCAGCACGGTGAACACGCAGCGTTCGGTCTTGCCGAGGGGGCCACCGTTGATCCGGGTGGCACCGGCCCCGGCTGCGGCCAGCGACGCGAAGGTGGGCAGCGTCGCGGCCAGGGCGGCGATCACCACCTGCAGCACCGTCCACGATAGCCACTGCAGACCAGGCCCGTGCTGACGCGCGGCCCACACGGCAAGCCCACCGAAGGTCAGCAGATCGGCTGTGCGGTCACCGATTTCGTTGAGCACGAAACCCCACGGCCGACTGACGCCGCGGGCCCGGGCGACGGCGCCATCGAGATTGGCGCCCGCCAGCCGTAACACCAGGAACACCGCGGCCAGGTGCCACCACCCCCAGGCAATGAACACGCCGGCCACCGCGGCGGCGAGTACGCCGGCAGCGGTGAAGACATCCGGTGAGACGCGGTGCGCGACAGCGGTGTCCAGGATGGGGGTCAGGCGCGCGGTGAACCACGGCTTCAGCGCGTAAAGGCCGGCCATGCGGCGTCGTTGCGGGGAAGACACATACCGGTTCATGGCTGGCTCCTTTCGTGACGGGTGTTTCGGTCACGAAAAGGTTGCGGCCAGGCGCTTGGCGGATTCTTGTGGTGTCAGTCCCCGGTGCGGGTGAAGGTTTCGTCGAACTCGGTCTTCATCGCACACGGCGCGGATTCCTCCCACGTGCCGTGCCCCAAGAGCAGGTTGACGGGGTTCTGCGTGGGCTGTGGCAGCGGGTATTGGCCGGTGGCGGTGAGTTTGATGACGTTGCCGTCGCAGACGGCCTCGGACTGGCTGTTGAGCGACCAGACGCCGTTGGCGAACAGCAACGGGCGGTAATCCTCGGGCTTGTGGAAGTAGCTCATGCACCGCTCACCGGTTCGCAGGCAGTCGGTGTGCACGGTGTAGTCACCCTGGATCGGCGGGAGGCCATTGCGAAAGGTTCGGGTGCTGCGGTAACTGCCGTGCAGGGCCGCGGCCGGGGAGACGACGCGGGCCGGCAGGGCGGCGGGGTCGGGCAGGGTGGCCGGGTCGACGTCGGTGGTGCGGTTGAACGTGATGGTGGCCCGGCCGGAGCAGGAATTGCCTGCCGTGCCGGTGAACTGGCCGGTGAGGGTGCCCTCCGGGCGATCCCGCAGCGTGAAGACGTACCAGATCTCGTCGGCGATATCGTGGCACTGCTCGGCGGCCAGCGCGACGGCCACCCACTGCCCGTCGATCTGATCGAATTCCAGTTTTGCGACCGGTGGGCCACCGTCACCGCTTTGGCGCTCGGCGACCGCGACACAGCCGTCCGGCCGGCACGTCGAGCGCACCGCCCACATGGCCGTCGTGGGTTTCGCGCCGTCCAGCGGCCCGCCGTCGATCAGGGTGGGTGCGCTGAACACGGCCTGGTAGACGCCGCCGAACACCGGTGCCGGGGGTGGTGCGGCCGATGTGGTGGACGGTGCCGTGGGCGGGGTGTCCTCTTTGGAGAGCGCCAGGCTGGCGACGATGTCGCCGGCCACCAGCACGACGACTGCCGCCACGGCGGTGAGGATCAGTCCGGTGCGGTTCGTCTTGTGCGGTTTCGGTGGCGGTGTCCAGGCCTGGGTCGGCGCGGCGTCGCTCGGGTAGGTCAGTGCCCGCTGCGCCGCGGCCGCCAGGTCGACGGTGGTGGGGAAGCGCTCGGTCGGTTGCTTGGCCAGGCCGGTGGCGATCACCTGGTCCATGGCAGCTGGGATGGTGGGCAGGTCCTGTGACGGTCGGGGCGGGGGCATCATCATGTGGCTCACCGCAACCTGCTCCAAGGTCTCCCCGGGGAAGGGCAGGTTGCCGGTGAGGCATTGGTAGAGCACGCACGCCAGCGCATAGATGTCGGAGCTGGGGCCGCCTTCGCCGGTGCTGAAGCGTTCCGGTGCCATGTAGGCCCAGGTGCCGACGGTGGTGCTGGCCGACGTAAGCGCGGTGTCGGTGTTGGCGCGGGCGATGCCGAAGTCGATCAGGTAGGCAAAGTCGTTGTCGCCCAAGAGAATATTGGATGGATTCACGTCGCGGTGCACCAGCCCGGCCTGGTGGGCGATGTGCAGCGCCGAGGCGATCTGGCCGATGATGTACACCGCGCGTGCGGGTTCCAGCGGGCCGTGGTTGATCAGGGTCTGCAGGTCGGCGCCGTTGATCAGCCGCATGGTGACGTAGAGCCGGCCGTCGATCTCGCCGACGTCGTGGATGGGCACGATGTGGGGGTCGTCCAGCCGGGCCGCGGCGCGGGCCTCGCGGCGGAACCGCTTCTCGTAGTCGGGGTCCTGGGCGTAGTGCGGCAGCAGCATCTTCAACGCGACGACGCGGTCGATCTCGGTGTCGTAGGCCCGCCAGACCTCGCCCATCCCGCCCCGGCCCAGCAGCTCGATCAGCTGGTAGCGGCCGAACGGCGTCCCCTGCACCGATTCACGATAAACCAGCAGGCCCACGAGTTCAGGGCTGATCGACCGGGGAGAAGGCGGGACCCGGAACAAATAACCGCTGGCCGTCGTTGGATGGCACGGTATGATGGTTTTTCCTGCCGAAAGTCGGCGGGGATGCGAGGGGCCGAACGGTTTCGACATCGCGCATCGAATCAAGGGAAGCGTGCCGGTGCAGGCAAGAGACCACCGTAAGCGTCGTTGCAACCAATTAAGCGCCGATTCTCATCAGCGCGACTACGCACTCGCTGCCTAAGCGACTGCGTGTCTGTCAGACCGGGAGCGCCCTCGGCCCGGACCCTGGCATCAGCTAGAGGGACCCACCCACGGGTTCGGTCGCGGGACCCGTGGGGACATCAAACAGCGACTGGGATCGTCATCTCGGCTTGTCTGCGTGACCGGGAGATCCAAGTAGAGGCATAGCGGACTGCGCACGGAGAAGTCTTGAGGGAATGCCGTTGGACCCGGGTTCAATTCCCGGCGGCTCCACAAGAGAAGGCCAGGGCAACCGCCCTGGCCTTCTTTCGTTTCCGCGTAGTACCGAACGGACCCGGCAGGTCGCGGGATGTGTCATCGTCTCCAGCATGGGGTAAACCCCAAGGGGTTTAGTCGGCTCGAAGCGATGCGAATGGTCGCTCGGCTTTGCGAGGGCGATCATGCGAAACGGTTCCGACACGCCGCCAGGCGTGCTCGCTGTGCTGGGCAACATGGTCATTGCCGCGCCCAGACGGGTCCTGCTCGTGGTCGGCATCCTGACGGTGGTGGCGGGGGTGTTCGGTGCGGACGTGACCACGCACCTCGGCGCCGCCGGCTTCCAGGACCCGAATTCCGAGTCTGCGCGAGGCGCGAAGGTCCTGACCGAGACGTTCGGCCAGGGTGACATGGACGTGACGTTCGTGGTGCGCGGCACGAATGGCGCGCTGGATCCGGCGGCCGGCCGCCGACTGGTCGAGAAGCTGCGGCGCGCCCCGCACGTCAGCGGAGTCACTTCGCCCTGGGACGGCACGCCCGCCGGGCAGGGGTTGCTCAGCGCCGATAAGAAAACCGCGGTCGTCATCGCGCAGATCACCGGCGGAGAGAGCGATGCGCCTCAGCACGGCAAGGAGGTCGCCGATACCGTCACCGGATCGCGCGACGGCCTCACCGTCGCCGCCGGAGGCACTGCGATGGTGGCCGCCGAGATCAACGAGCAGTCCGAAAAGGACCTGCTGATCGCCGAGTCCATTGCGCTGCCGCTGTCCCTGGCGGTGCTCATCTGGGTGTTCGGCGGACTCTTCGCCGCGCTGTTGCCCCTGGTGGTCGGCGGCTTGGCGATCGTCGGCACCCTTGGATTGCTGCGCGGGATCACCCTCTTCACCGATGTCTCGATGTTCGCGCTCGACCTCACCACGGCCATGGGTCTGGCGCTGGCCATCGACTACACGCTGCTGCTCGTCAGCCGCTACCGCGAGGAGTACCACCTGGTCGGTGACCGCGACGAGGCGCTGCGCCGGGCCGTGCGCAGAGCCGGGCGCACCATCCTGTTCTCGGCCTGCACGGTGTTCCTTGCGGTGGGCGCGCTGGCGGTGTTCCCGATGTACTTCCTTCGGTCCATGGCCTACGCCGGCTGCGGGGTGGTGGCACTGGCCGGCATCTACGCCGTCGTGGTCGCCCCGGCGGTGATCGCACTGCTCGGTGACCGTATCGAATCGCTGAACATCCGCACGCTGTTTCGCCGCACACCACCCGCCACCGACATCCGCGAGACCCGGTTGTATTCCGTCGCGACATTCGCGATGCGCCACGCCATCCCGTGCGTGCTGGCCGTGATCGCGGTGCTCATGATCGTCGGCGCCCCATTTCTCAGCGCGAAGTTCGGGCTGCCCGATGACCGCGTACTGCCGACCAGCGCACCGTCGCGCCAGGTCGGCGACACCATCCGCACCGAATTCCCCGACAATGCCGCGACGGCCACCTCGATCGTCCTCCCGGACGCGCACGGTCTCACCGACCGCGATATTGCCGGTTATGCGACGGCGTTATCGAAAGTCGATGGTGCCGAGCTGGTTTCGACTCCGCAGGGGTCGTACGCGGATGGCCGCCGGACCGGTCCACCCCTGTTACCCGCGGCAGCCAAGGAAGGCCGTCTGTGGCTCTCCGTCGCCATCGACCATCCGTCCTCGGACACCCAGTCGCGTGCCGAACTCGACCGGCTGCGTGCAGTTCCCGTGCCGCACGGCGCCCCGGCGCTATTCACCGGCGCCAACCAACTCAACCAAGATTCGGTAGACGAGATCACGCGACTGTTGCCGGTAGTGCTGCTGCTCATCGCGACCACGACGTTCGTGCTGATCTTCCTGCTCACCGGAAGTCTCGTGCTGCCGGTGAAAGCGTTGGTGCTCAACACCTTGTCGTTATCGGCCACTCTCGGTGCCCTGGTCTGGGTGTTTCAGGAAGGCCATCTCGGCGGGCTGGGTACCAGCGCCACCGGCACGTTGGTCGCCGACGTGCTGGTATTCCTGTTCGCGACGGCGTTCGGATTATCGATGGACTACGAGGTATTCCTGTTGTCGCGGATCAGGGAGCACTGGCTTGCGTCGGGGAATAATGACGAGGCGGTGGCCCTCGGCATTGCCGGTGCGGGCCGGGTGATCACGGCCGCGGCGCTGCTGATGGTGATCGTGTTCGCGGCGTTGTCCAGCGGGCAGGTTGCCTTCATGCGGATGATCGGCGTCGGTCTGGCGTTGGCGGTGGTGGTGGACGCGACACTGGTCCGGATGGTGCTGGTGCCGGCGGTGATGAAGCTTGCCGGTCGATGGAACTGGTGGGCGCCGGCGCCGCTGGCGAAGCTGCACGCCAAGGTGGGGATCAGCGAGTGAGGTTGATGGCCCCGGACAGTTCGTGGTCGATCAGGAAGGTGCCGGATTCACGCAGGTTCGGCGGATGGAACGAATACGCCGAGATGCAGGAGGCCAGATAGGCGATTTCGGGGTCGGTCGCGAAGGCCACGCCGCCCACTTTGGCGACCAACCGGGCCACTGCGGTCTGCAGGTGGTCCCGGAAGCCGAGGCGGATCCACAGCAGGTCGGCGAACAAGTCGTCGCTGCGATCACCGTCGTCGTACCGGGCGGCGATCATGCGCAGAGCACGCCACACCCCTTCGACGGGGGAGAACAGCTCCACGAAGTCCGCTTCGGTCACGTCATCGCGTCCGGCGACCTTGAAGGCCAGCCGTGTCGCCGCACCGATGTAGCCGGCGGTGATGATCAAGCCGAAGAGCACGTAACCCGATTTCTCGTTGCGTCCGTCGGGGTCTTCGACATCGCTGACCATCATCAGGTCGCTGGGCACGAAGACGTTCTCGAAGTGCACCGCGTGGGTCTGTGCGCCCGAGAGCGGAGCACTGACCCACAGCGGGCTGACGCTGACGCCGGGGCTGCCGTTGAAGATCACGGTGATGGCCCGCTGCCCGGTGTCCTCCAGCAGCACGCTGGCCATCACGCAGTCCATGCTGTCGGCCAGGCTGCACGGCTTCTTGCAGCCGGTCACGGTGTAGCCGCCCTCGGCCGGGGCGGCCTGCATGGTGGGTCGGAAGACGCTGCCGGCGATGGTGCCTTCGGAGAACCCGGACGCGAAAACCGTGCGGTTCTCGATCAGGGAGGTGATGAGGCCGACGGTCTCTTCGTCGGCGGATTCGGCGAAGTCGGCCAGGCCTGCCACCGACAAATAGTGCATGGTGGTGGCGGCGGCCAGTGACGGGTTGAGATAGCCGACGCCGCGTTGCAACTCAAGGGTTTCCACGCAGCTTGCGCCCAGCCCGCCGAGCTCCTTCGGTGCGGTCAGCCGCGGTCCGTCGTGCTCCTTCCACAGGCTGACGACGTTGGTGGCCGGGTCCTCGGTGCGCATCAGTCCGAGATCGTTCAGCTCGTCGGCGAGGTCGGGCAGGTAGCGGCGGACGGCACCACTGTGCGACAGTCGCGATTCGAGTCCGGTGCGGTCCATCGGGGGTCCTTCCGCGCGATCAGGGTCGAATGAGGTAGCGCTGCAAGGCTTCCGCTGAGGTGGCGGTCGGCTTCCACGATGTCGTGGTGCGCAGCAACGTCGAGTCGAGCAGCGGGTCGCCGAGCGTCACCCAATGCCCGGAGAAGGGGGCCAGGTGCAGCCGGAACGCCAGATCGGCGCCCGCTTTCAGCAACGGCAAGGGCCCCGGTATCAGGCGTGACCCGTTGAGTTCTGCGATCTCGCGCACGCTGGTCTGATCCTCGGGCGCCACGTTGTAGAGACCGGTGAGCTGCTCGGTGAGGATGGTGACATAGGCGTCCACCAGGTCGGTGTCCCAGAGGAATTGGTAGAACGAACGGCCGGGTTCGGGATACAGCAGGGTTTTCGCCCGGAAGGCCTGCAGGCCGGAATTGTCGAAATGTTCGCCGACGATGTAGCAGGGACGCACGATCGCCAGCTGGGTGCCGTCCGGGTCGCTGTCGCGCCAGTACCAGCGGGCCAGGTGCTCTACCAGCGCTTTGTGATAGAAGTAGTAGTGATCGGGATTGGCATCCCCGGCGGGATACGTGTTCTCCGGCAACTGTTTTCCGGTTCCGCAGGCCTGGACCCCGAGGGCGTTCGCGCTCGAGGTGAGAATCAGCCGGCCGATGCCCACCCGGTTCGCTTCGTCGAGCAGTGTCTTGGTTGCCGCCACATTGACCCGGTAGGCCAGCCGTTTGTCCCGGGGCTCTTCCACACAGTAGGCCAGGTGGACCAGCGCGTCGTACGTCGCGACAGGACCCAGGTCGATGTGTCCGCCCAGATCCAGGAAGGCCTCCCGGATCTTAGGGTGTGCCGCGCCGAGCGGCCTGCGACCGAGCACGGTGATCTCCGCGACGTCATCGCAGTGCACGGCCCAGTTCAGGAGGGATCGGCCGAAATCACCGGTCCCGCCGGTGATGGCGAGGCGGAGTCCGCTACTCATGCGGCCGCCATGGCCCAGGACAGCTCCTTGGTGAGCAGGTCGGCGCAATGGCGGACGTCGTCCTCGGTCAGCTCGGAGGTCATGCAGACGCGCAAGATCGGCTTACCCAAGGGCACCGCCGGATAGATCGCCGGCGTGACGAAAACGCCCGCGTCGCGAAGTTGATTCCAGCTCAGAGCGGTTCGCATTTCGTCGAACAGGCGGATCGGAATGATGGGCGACCAGTCCGGGCTGTGGGCGTCGGGTTGGTGCAGCGCCACGTTCAAGGGGGCCAGCGATGCCCGCATCAGCCGCGCGTTGCGCTCCAGGCGTTTCCGGCGTTCGCGGCCTTCGTCACCGCGGATGATGTCGATCGCGGCCGCAGCGGCGGCCATCGATGCCGGCGTGGCGGACGTGCTGAACCAGAACGAGCGGGCGGCCAGCCGGATCTCGTCGATGAAGTCACGCGATGCGGCGATGAATCCGCCGAGACCGCCGATGGCCTTCGACAGCGACCCCATCAGGATGTCTATGTCCCCGGCGACGTCGTCGCGTTGAGACAGGCCTCCTCCGGAGGAGCCGAAGACACCGATACCGTGCGCCTCGTCGACCATGAGCAGAGCACCGGCCTCCTTGCAGATCGCGATGATCTGTTGCAGGGGCGCGGTGGAGCCCTCCATCGAGTAGAGCGAGTCGACGATGACCAGCGTGCGACGGTACCGCTTTCCGGCGTGGCTGCGCAGCGTGTCGGCCAGGGAACGAGTGTCGTTGTGGTCGAATTTGGCCTCGACGGCCTGGCTCAGATGCACGCCGTCGCGGATGGACGCGTGGGCCAGGGAATCGACCACGGCCAGGCAGTCGGCCCCGAGCAGGGCCTGAATGGTGCCGACGTTGGTTTGATAACCCGTGGTGAAGACGAGCGCCTGCTCCTTGCCCAGCCAGCGGGCGATCTGCTCCTCCAGGTCAACGTGCAGGCGGTAGGTGCCGTTGAGGAGGCGACTGCCGGTGGTGCCGACCCCGAATTCCCGGGTGGCCTCGGTGGCCTTGGCGATGACATCCGGGTGGGTGGACAGGCCGATGTAGGAGTTGGACCCGAGTAGTACGCACTCGCGGCCCCGAACACCCACCCGGGGCGTGTTCACCGAATCAATTTGCTGAAAGAACGGCAGCTGCCCCTTGGCGCCGAAGTGGCGCACCAACTTGATGCGTTGCTCGACGTCTTGGGCGATATCGCCGGTTTCCGCGTAGTCGTCCAGGTTCTGATCCACGGTTTCCCCTCACCTGTCACCTGCGGATTTCATGAGCCCCTCTGAAACTCACGTCACTGAGGTGATTCGGGTTCAACCGCGTCACGGATTGCTCGGAAGTCAGAGAAATTGAGATTGTCCGGATGATCACTGCCGGGGTCCGTGCTAGCTGTGAGTGCGGTTTCGTCCGCGACACACGGCGTCGAGCGGATGAAAGCGCACAAAGTCAGCGCCTACAACGGGGTGTAGACAACGATCTGGAATTCCGGCTGATCCGACGGCCGCAACTGGTGATGCTCGTAGCGGACCGTGCCGAGCTCGGGGTGGTGAAAGATCCGCTCGCGGGATTCGAACCCGCGGATGTCGTGGCGCTGCCACCCGGCCCGGAAATCGGCGCTGGCCTCCGACAGCCGGGCCACCAGATCCAGCAGCGCCGGGTCACCGAGTCGAGAACCGATCTCGGCGCGGAACTCCGCGAGGAAGCGCTGACTGGTCACCTGCCAGTCGTCGAGCAGGTCGCGCACGGCCGGGTCGGTGAACACCACCCACAGCAGGTTGCGCTCGGCGGGCGGGGTGGTCGCCACATTCGGGTAGAGCCGTTGATAGGCCGCGTTCCAGCCGGCGATGCCCCATTCCGGGGTCAGCGCGTAGGCGGGGTTGTCGCCGATGGCGTCGAGGAAACGCTGCACGTGCGGCGGCACCGTCGTCACCTCGCTGGCGGCAGCGGCGGGCAGAGGGGCGAAGCCTGCCAGGCCCAGGACGTAGCGGTGCTCGGGCACGCCCAAGCGCAGCGTGCGGCTGACGGCATCGAGCACCTGCCGCGACGGATTGATGTCTCGGCCCTGCTCCAGCCAGGTGTACCAGGTGACGCTCACTCCGGACAGGTAGGAGACTTCTTCGCGCCGCAGGCCCACCGTCCGACCCCGTCCGGCCACGGGCAGTCCGAAGTCGGCGCGGGTCAGACGTTCGCGGGTGGAGCGCAGGAAGGCACCCAGCTCGGCGCGGCGTTCCTCCTCGGTGGGCATGCCCAAGCCTATTACTCTCACTACTAGTACCGACGGCGTCTTCCCAGCATGCTGGCCACGTCCGACAGTGGGAAGCATGATCCCGCTGCGTTCCCGCACCGTCACCCATGGCCGCAATATGGCCGGAGCGCGCGCTCTGCTGCGCGCCGCCGGCGTCGCCCGCGAGGACTTCGGCAAGCCCATCGTGGCGGTGGCCAACAGCTTCACCGAGTTCGTGCCCGGTCACACTCACCTGCAACCGGTCGGGCGCATCGTGTCCGAGGCGATCAAGAATGCCGGTGGTATCCCGCGCGAATTCAACACCATCGCCGTCGACGACGGCATCGCCATGGGGCATTCCGGGATGCTGTACTCGCTGCCGTCCCGCGACCTGATCGCCGACTCGGTGGAATACATGGTCGAGGCACACAAGGCCGACGCGCTGGTGTGTATCTCCAACTGCGACAAGATCACTCCGGGCATGCTGATGGCTGCGCTACGGCTCGACATCCCGACGGTGTTCGTGTCCGGTGGGCCGATGGAGGGCGGCCGTGCCACCTTGGTCGACGGCCGGGTGCGCACTGGGCTGCACCTGATCGACTCGATGGCCGGCGCTGCCGACTCGTCGATCTCGGACGAGGATCTGGCCCGGATCGAGGAGTCAGCCTGCCCGACGTGCGGGTCGTGCTCAGGCATGTTCACCGCCAATTCGATGAATTGTCTGGTCGAGGCGCTGGGTCTGGCACTGCCCGGCAATGGCTCGGTGCTGGCCACCCATACCGCGCGGCGCGCCCTGTACGAAAAGGCCGGTGCCGCCGTCGTCGACCTGGCCACCCGGTACTACGGCGAGGGCGATGTCTCGGTGCTGCCGCGGGCCGTCGCGTCGCGGTCGGCGTTCGAGAACGCCATGGCGATGGATGTGGCGATGGGCGGATCGACCAACACGGTGCTGCACCTGATGGCCGCCGCGCATGAGGCCGAGTTGGACTTCGCGATCAGCGAGATCGACGAGATTTCCCGCCGTGTCCCGTGTCTGTGCAAGGTGGCCCCCAACGGCTCCTATCTGATGGAAGACGTGCACCGCGCCGGCGGTATCCCGGCGATCCTCGGTGAACTGCACCGGGCGGGTGTGTTGGCCAAGGATGTGCATGCCGTGCACGCCGCGACGCTCGACGAGTGGTTGGCCGACTGGGACATTCGCGGTATCGCCCCTTCGGCCGAGGCATGGGAGCTGTTTCATGCTGCGCCCGGTGGACGGCGGAGTGCCACTGCGTTCTCCCAATCCGAACGCTGGGAGAGCCTCGATGTCGACGCGGCGAACGGTTGCATTCGCGATGTGGCCCATGCCTATTCGGCCGACGGAGGGTTGGCGATCCTCACCGGCAACCTGGCGCCCAACGGCGCCGTGGTCAAGACCGCCGGCGTCGATCCCGGCGCGCTGACGTTCGAAGGGCCCGCGGTTGTCGTCGAATCACAGGAGGAAGCGGTCGACGCCATCCTCGGCGGTCGCGTCGCCGCCGGTGACGTGGTGGTGGTGCGCTATGAGGGACCGCGCGGCGGACCGGGTATGCAGGAAATGCTCTATCCCACATCATTTTTGAAGGGCAGAGGGCTCGGCAAGTCGTGTGCCTTGATCACCGACGGCCGGTTCTCCGGCGGCACTTCCGGGTTGTCGATCGGGCACGTGTCGCCCGAGGCCGCCGCCGGCGGTCCGATCGCTTTGGTGCGTGACGGTGACCGCATCCGGATCGACATCCCGTCGCGCGGCATCACGTTGGACGTGTCGGAGGGCGAGCTGGAGCGCCGCCGCGCCGAGCTGGACGGAGTGTACCGACCGCGGGACCGCGACCGCCCGGTGTCCACCGCGCTGCGGGCGTACGCGTTGTTGGCGACGTCGGCGGATCGTGGGGCGGTGCGGGAGATCCCCGGCTGACCCGTCGTGTTTGTGCGGTTTCATCCGCGACGCGGCGGTGCCGGCGTTTGAAAATGCACAAACACGCGCGCCGCGGCGACGCGAACTTCTGTCTTGTGCGGGCGCCAGCAAATAATCCGCGCCCTCGCGGAAAACATGCGCGGCCAATAGTGCCCGTGATATCAAAGAATGAGCGAATTCGGTCGCGGCAATTCCTTGATAAGGGAAATTCTCGGTCGATCCGTGCTGGATATGGAGTCGTTGTATAGGGGAAGCCGCAATGACAGACTCGCGGAATTCGTCAGGGGAGGCGGCCAGCGACCGTGTGGCGGTGACGGCGCTGTGCCCGCAGGGTCATGTCAACGCGGCGAACTATAAGTTCTGTAGTCAGTGCGGTGTACCGATCGGTGTCTTGCCCTTCCCGGCCGACGATGAAATCCCCGACACAGCGCAGAGCTGGGGTGGGCGTCGCGCGCTGCTGATCGGCGGGGTGGTCCTGGCGCTCGTGGTCGCGGCGGCCGGCGTTGCCGGGGCGGTCCTGGTGGTTCGGTCGGGGACGGATAAGCCCGCGGCCGCGCCGGACGGCGGGTTCACCACGTCGGGTGTGGCCGCACCGGCGGCCTGCGCGGAACCGCCGATTCTGGCGGCGGAGTCGATGGATATGACTCCGGCTGGGCTCACGGTCGCGGCGGCGTTCTTTCCCGGCTGCGCCGGGGGTGAGGTTGAGGCCGGCAACGCGGTGCGGGTGACCGTTGCCGACGGCCGGCGTGACATCGCGGCAGGAGAGTTCGATTTCTCGGCAGCCCCGGTGGTGATGGACGGCGGGGCACCGGGACATCAGACACTAGTTTTCCCGTCCGGCATGTACTGGCGCACGCCGGACATGGTGGATGCAGCGCCGACCCTCGTTGCGCACCGTGCGCAGAATCGGCCGGGACTGGCGACCGCAGCGGTCGGGCGGCAAGGAGTGGCAGAGTTGACGGCAACCGCGCCTGCCTCTCCCGAACACGGAAGTGTGGATGGGGTGGCACAAGCGGTTCTCAATGAGTTGAGGGACGCCGACTATCCATACGTGCGCAACATTATTGCCAATCGCTGGGTGCCGCAAGTGAGTTCGAAACGTGCCGGTCTCGAAATCAAAGGACGGGAGCTCACCAATGCCGATGTGCTGACCGATCATCTTGCCTACCGGCAACGCTACGGTGAGGCACGTCTCGTGTACTCGGGCCAATGGTCGACGTTCAGCGGCCCGGACTGGTGGGTTACCGTGGTCGGTCCGTCGTGGTACTTCCCGGCAGATGCCAATCGGTGGTGCGACTCTGAGGGATTCGGCGTCGACGACTGCTTTGCGAAGTTCGTCAGTTCCATGTTCGGTGCCGAAGAAGGCACCACTGTGTACAGGAAATGAGCACAAGACCATGGGATTCTGTGTGTTCTGCGGGGCGGCGCTGGTTGACGAAAATGCCTGCCGATCGTGCGGTGCATTCAAGGCGGGCGAGGCCTGGTACGAGCCGGCACACGAGACGGCCGCCGTTGATGCCGGAGACTCCGGTTGGCGACCGGACCCCACCGGGCGGCATGAGGGCCGCTACTTCGTCGGTGGCCAGCCGACCGACGTCATCCGCGACGGCGGAGTGGAAGCGCTCGATCCGATTGGCAAGCAGCAGTTGGCAGGCTTCGGCGCGGATCTCACTGCCCCCGCGCCGCGGCGCCGTGGCGGCAACCGCCGCAACCTGTGGACGGGGGTATCGGTAGCGCTGGTGACCGCAATTCTGGCCGGTGCCGGGATCGGGACGTATCTCTATCTGCACCGCGTCCGGGAGACCCCCGAAGACCGCTACCTCGCATCCCTGCGGGAGAAGGGTTTCTCGGCGGGGTTCAACTCCGACGCCAACGCGGTGGCACACGGCAGACAGGTGTGCCGAAAGCTCGGCGAGGGTAGCCCGCAACAAGGGATGCCTGCCGATCAGGTTGCCGTGCAGAACTTCTGCCCGGAGTTCGCGACCGGCTTCCACGTCCTCGAGACGGCGACGATCCACGGCAGCTTCACTCTCAACGACCCCGACCCCAACGCATATTCGCGTGGCATCGAAGTTGATGGCTCGTCCTGCGCGGGCACCGGTGGTTACGGCGATGTCGATGCCGGCACCCCGGTGACCGTGAAGAACGGCAAGGGCGAGATCCTCACCACCTCCTACCTTGAGCCGGGCCGGGGTGGTCGCTACATGTGCACCTTCGGCATCACGTTCGACATCACCGAGGGCGAGGATCGCTACGTCGTGAGCGTCGGGCGCCGCGGTGAATTGAGCTACACGTTCGCCGATCTCAAGGCAGGTGGTGTAGCGATGGAGTTGGGCGGCTGACCCGTGGCTTGGCCTGCGGTTGTGCGGTGTCATCCGCGACGCGCCGCCGTCGGCGGATGTCACCGCACAAACACGAGCGATCAGACCTGGATCAGCCCGCCGTCGACGGCCAACTCCGCACCGGTCATGAAGCTGCTCTGATCCGAGGCCAGGAACAGCACCGCCGCAGCGATCTCCTCCGGCCGGCCGACCCGCTTGAGCGGCAGGCTGGCTGCCATTCCGTCCAGCAGGGCCTGCTGTTGGTCGGCGGCGGCCAGGCCGACGAGTCCGGGGGTCTCGATGGGGCCGGGCACGATGGTGTTGACCCGGATCTTGCGGTCGGCGAGTTCGGCGGCCCAGGTCCGGCCCAGCGAGCGGATGGCCGCCTTGGATGCCGCGTAGAGCCCGAAGGACGGTGTGCCTTCGGAGGCGGCGGTGGATCCGGCCAGAATGATCGAGGTGCCCTCGTTGAGCAGTGGCAGCGCCTTCTGGACGGTGAACACCGTGCCGGCCACGTTGCGGTCGAAGTTGTCCCGGTAGTGCTGCGGGGTCACGTCGGCCAGCGTGGCGAAGTCGCCTCCGCCCGCATTGGCGAACACGATGTCGAGTCCCGCGCCGTGCTGGGCGATCTCGGTCGCCAGCGCGTCGAGTTCTTCCGGCTTGCTGATGTCGCTGCGCACGCCGTGGGCGCCGATCTTGTCGGCTGCCTCCGTCAGGCGGGTCTGGTCGCGGCCGGTGATGAAGACGTAGGCGCCTTCGTCGGCGAGCCGCTGCGCCGTCGCCAGGCCAATGCCTGACGTGCCGCCGGTGACCAATGCCGTCTTACCGTCGAGTTGTCCCATGATCGGGCTCCGTTCTGGTGTGGTTCTACTAGGTGCCCTCGCTACAACATAGGTGATACATCACCTATTCCGATAGATGGCACTGCTGCAGCGGGCCATCGCCTAGCTGGGCCTAATCTGCGCCGCAGGTCCCCGTGACGTCACTCATGACACTTCCTATTAGTGACTTGTCATGCATGTTTAGCCAGGAGCGGGCGGCAGCGAGCTGTTGTGATTGAGGTTGACGTGAATGTGCTCCAGCGCCGCGGTGAACGGCCCGAGCAGGTTCTCGGGTAGCGCATCGAAGAACAGGCCCCGGACCAGGTCGACGTGCCCGGGCGCGGCCTCGGTGATCGCCTGTCGGCCGTTCGGCGTGAGCACGACGTTGGTGGTCCGTCCGTCATCGGTGTTGGGCCGGCGTTCGGTGAGGCCTCGTTCATCCATGCGGCGCAGCTGATGCGAAAGCCGGCTGCGTTCCCAGCCGATCTGCGCGGCCAGGTCGCTGACGCGCATGCCGTCGTCCTTTGCGCCGCTGAGGGCCACCAACACGTCGTACTCTGCCAGTGACAGTCCGGAATCGGCCTGCAGTTGGCGGTTCATCTCGTAGTTCATGCGTAATTGGACGCGCATGTACGCAACCCACGCGCGCTGCTGCTTCGGTGTCAGCCACCCGCGTTTGGGTGATGTGTCCCGCACTTTTTTCGGCGCCACGGTGTGAGTATGCCGGTTTGGGGCCTCGACGCGCGCAAACCGTCCGTTCGCCGCCGCTCTCAACCAGTTGACAGCCACAGTTTGACGGACTACGCATATTACGCGCGATAGCGCAGTTGTAACGCCGACAAGTTCACGATGGGCGATGCGGGCCTGATCGGGAGGGTGCCGTCGATGACCGCTACCGTGGCGGGGCGATCCAGGATCGCGCACCTCATCAGGGTGCTCTCGGTGCCGTTGGTTATCGGCTGGGTGCTGCTCAACGTCGCCACCAACGTGCTGGTCCCGCCCCTGGAGGAAGTGGGTGAAGCGCATACCGTCGGGCTGAGCTCGCGGGACGCGCCGGCGATGATCTCGATGAAGCGCATCGGCGCGGACTTCAAGGAATTCAGCTCCGACAGCAACGCCATGATCGTGCTGGAAAGCGACCAGCCTCTGGGCGCCGAAGCCCACCACTACTACGACGGGTTGATCGAACGGTTCCGTGCCGACCCGGCGCACGTCGAACACGTCGCGGACTTCTGGGGTGACCCGCTGACTGCCGCGGGCGCCCAGAGCGAGGACGGTAAGGCCGCCTACGTGCAGCTGTACCTGAAAGGCAACCAAGGCGAGACGTTGGCCAACGACTCGGTGGCCGCGGTCCGGGACATCATCGCGAAGAACCCACCGCCGCCGGGCCTGCAGGTGTTCGTCACCGGTGGCGCGCCGCTGATCTCGGATCAGCACCACGCCGGCGACAAGAGCATTGCCCTGGTCACCGCGATCACCATCGGCGTGATCGCGGTGATGCTGCTGATCGTCTATCGGTCGATCGTCACGGTGCTGCTGACGCTGGTCATGGTGTTCATGGAACTGGGCGCCGCCCGCGGTGTGGTCGCCTTCCTGGCGTACAACAACATCATCGGGTTGTCGACGTTCGCCGTGAACCTGTTGACGCTGATGGTCATCGCCGCCGGGACCGACTACGCGATCTTCGCGATCGGCCGCTACCAGGAGGCGCGCGGCTCCGGCGAGGACCGGGAGACCGCGTACTACACGATGTTCGGCGGCACCGCGCACGTCGTGCTCGGCTCGGGGCTGACCATTGCCGGTGCCATGCTGTGCCTGTCCTTCACCAAACTGCCGTATTTCCAGACCATGGGTGTGCCGTGCGCCATCGGAACCTTCGTCGCTGTCGTCGCGGCGCTCACGCTGGGACCGGCAGTCATCACCATCGGCAGCCGGTTCGGTCGCTTCGATCCCAAACGCACCATCCGGTCGCGCGGTTGGCGCCGCGTCGGGGTCACCGTGGTGCGCTGGCCCGGCCCGGTGCTGGTTGCCACGCTGGCGCTCGCGCTCGTCGGCCTGGTGACGCTGCCGGGCTACAAGACCAATTACGACGCGCGCAAGTACTTGCCGCCCGAGATCAACGCCAATATCGGATACCAAGCCGCCGAACGGCATTTCAGCGCCGCCCGGATGAATCCGGACCTGCTGATGGTGGAGAGTGACCACGATCTGCGCAATCCCGCCGACTTCCTTGTGATCAACAAGATCGCCAAGGCCGTGCTCGCGGTCCCGGGTATCGGTCGCGTACAGACCATCACCCGGCCCAACGGAAAGCCGATCGAGCACACCACCATTCCGTTCATGCTGAGCCAGCAGGGCGCCACGCAGAAGATGAACGAGAAGTACAACCAGGACATGTACGCGCGGATGCTCACGCAGATCGATGACATCCAAACGAATATCGACACCATGAAGAAGATGCAGTCGGTCACCCAACAGATGGCCGATACCACCCACTCCATGGTGCTCAAGACCACCACCATGACGCTCGACATCGCCGAACTGCGGGACCACATCGCCGATTTCGACGATTTCCTGCGCCCCATCCGCAATTACTTCTACTGGGAACCGCACTGCTACGACATCCCGGCGTGCTGGTCTATCCGGTCGGTGTTCGACACCCTCGACGGGATCGACACCATGACCGACGACATCCAGCAGTTGCTGCCGGATCTCAAGCACCTCGACACGTTGATGCCGCAGATGGTGGCGCTGTGGCCGACCAATATCGAGGTCATGGAAAGCATGAAGACCAGCATGCAGACCATGTATCAGACCCAGAAAGGTATGCAGGATCAAGGCTCGGCGATGCAGGACAACTCCACCGCGATGGGGGAGGCGTTCGACAAATCGCTGAACGACGACACCTTCTATCTGCCGCCGGAAGCGTTCAACAACAAGGACTTCAAGCGGGGGATGAGCAACTTCATCTCACCCGACGGTAAATCGGTGCGCTTCATCATCAGCCACGACGGTGATCCGGCGACACCGGAAGGCATCTCGCATGTGGGCCCGATCAAGCAGGCCGCCCGCGAAGCGATCAAAGGCACGCCGCTGGAAGGCTCCAAGATCTTCCTGGCCGGGACCGCTGCCACCTACAAGGACATGCACGACGGTGCCCAGTACGACCTCATGATCGCCGGAATCGCCGCGGCAGCACTGATTTTCATCATCATGTTGCTGATCACCCGAAGCATGGTTGCCGCGGCGGTGATCGTCGGCACGGTGTTGTTGTCGCTGGGAGCTTCGTTCGGCATGTCAGTTCTGTTGTGGCAGCACATCCTCGGTCTGGAACTGCACTGGATGGTGCTGCCCATGGCGGTGATCCTGCTCTTGGCTGTGGGGTCGGACTACAACCTCTTGCTGGTCTCGCGGTTCAAGGAGGAACTGCACGGTGGCCTGAAGACCGGGATCATCCGCGCGATGGCGGGCACCGGGTCGGTGGTCACCTCGGCGGGTCTGGTGTTCGCCGCGACCATGGCCTCGTTCGCGTTCAGCGATCTGAAGGTGATGGCCCAAGTGGGGACGACGATCGCGCTGGGCCTGCTGTTCGACACGTTGGTGGTGCGCTCGTTCATGACGCCTGCGGTGGCGGCGTTGCTGGGCAAGTGGTTCTGGTGGCCTCGGGTGGTGCGGCCGGCGCACTCGGACCGACGGCTGGCGGCGGCCGGGATCGAGCCCGTCACCGTTCGGTAGGCCGGGGCCTGCCGGCCCCGGCCGTTCGCACTACGGGCTGGAGCTGATGGTGACGTGGGGCGTGACCTGCGGGATCTGGTCCTCGGACAGGCCGATGCAGGCACCGCTGTCGGCGCCGGTGCAGGGGATGCCATCGATCTCCGGGATGTC
This sequence comes from Mycolicibacterium chengduense, assembly GCF_033741155.1. Lineage (NCBI taxonomy): Bacteria > Bacillati > Actinomycetota > Actinomycetes > Mycobacteriales > Mycobacteriaceae > Mycobacterium > Mycolicibacterium chengduense. The sequence continues at coordinate 413,276 of NZ_JAWQNH010000005.1, forward strand.
CGGGTTCGCCGCGGTAGTGGTGAAGCCTTCGGAGTCGGGGGAGTTCGGCACCAGGAACGGTGTGCACTGGGTGGTGAACTGGTCTTCTTCCTCACCGTTGCTGCAGGCCGCTTGCGCGATCGCGGGGTTGATGGTGACCAGGGCCGCCGGGGTGCCGAGAGCGGCCAGGGCGAAGGCGGCGGCAAGCGCGCGCTTGGTCAGGTCATGCATGGGGCGGCTCCTCGTTCTCGAATCAAGTCGTCAGGATTGTACGGCTGAGTCACAGAAGTCACACGGGGAACTGACGGGGTTGGGCGTGGCGGCATGATGGGTGTGGTGAAGATTCGTGTGCTGGCCGGTGTGGTCCTGGCGTTGCTGATGTTGTTCCCCGGCGTTGCGTCGGCTTCGGTCGCCGCGCCTTCTGGGGATGTCGTGTCGATCGGTGATCCTGACGCCCTCGGGCAGATCGATCTGTATGTGGACCCGATGTGCCCGTACAGCGGGAAGATGATCCGCTCGCAAGGTTCGGAGATCGGCAAGCGCATCGAAGACGGCTCGCTTCGGGTGAACCTGCGATTCGTGAACTTCCTTGAAAAGTATTCGGCCAGCGGCAGTTACGATGCGCGGGCCATCTACGCGACGTTCGTGGTGGCCGGCCAATCCGGGTCGAGCGAGGCCACATGGCGGTTCGTGCAACAGATCTTCTCCGCGGAACACCAACCGCACGAGGGTGGTGCGACCGATCTGTCGAATGACCAGCTGGCCGATCTGGCCGCCTCGGCGGGAGCGCCAGGCTCGGCGGTCGACTTGATTCGGCTGGGCGTGTTCCTGGGGTACGACCCGCACGCCATCGCCGCGTCCAACCTTGCTGTGTTGCACACCTTTCCCGAACCAGGGGTGCCGACAGTGGTCCTCGGTGGCGAACCGCTGGACGGTGAGTCGGACTGGTTGGCGCGGTTGTCGGGGTGAGGGTTTGCGGGGGATGGTGGCGAATGCCCGGCTCCGAGCGACAAATGAGCGACAGTGATAGGGCTGGTCGGGCGGTAGGGTATCTCTCGGAGGAGAGTCACGAGTAGACGCCAACGCAGCGTCCTGCGCGACTCCACACCCGACGGTATCCGCACCGTACAACGGCCGCCTGCGTGACGAACTGCTAATGACCGCTACTCGACTCTGTAGCCAAACTGCGCCAGGCGTCGTCGAGCAACCGCAACCTCATCTTCGCTGAACAGCTCTGAGAACTGCGGTTCGACTACCAGAGCCTCGACGGTCAGATCAAGCCGGCCGCGCTCCCAAAGTTCGGCGAATCCATCGGAGATCGCCGGAGAGGCCAGCAGCCTGTGCGCAGTCTCCTGTGGCCCGTGTTGAGACAGCATGCTCAAGAAATAGGAGGCATTGCAGCCGGCCTCCGAGCGGCCGCGGTCGTAGACCGCCCTCATGCGCTCCGCAAACTCGGCGGCCGCGTTGCTCGGGGTCGTCGGGGCAGGCTCGTCCTCGATGACCTCGCCAGCTGTGGCTGCGGCCTCGTTCTCGACAAACCCGAGAAGAGCATCCACCGAGGTGAACACCTGATAGCCGAGTTCTTCCAAACGTGGTAGATCAGCGTCATCGGGGTCCAGTTCCAGGACGACGGGCGAGCCCAGACCCGGCTGCAGGCCGTCGGGCCAGAATGCTTCGGCGACAGCCAGTTCCGCACCGCTCACCGGATCGGGGATGTCGGCGTCGACTACGGGGGTGGCGAAACCCCTGCTCTCCAGTTCGGAGATCAGCGCACGGACTTGCTCGGCGCGGGGATCGTCGACCTCCTCATCGGCGACCTGCAACCGTTCCAAGACGACGTCGTCGTGCGGTGACTGCGGATTGCGCAGGCTCTCCAAGAATGACTGCGCAGAGGAGGCGAGCAGCTCACGTCGAGCGGCCAGGAAGTCCGAGTAACGCTCAACGTGCCATAGCTCGGGATCGGTGGGAATCCATTGCGATTCCAGAACACCAGGATGCTTGGCCTGTACTTCCGGTAGGTATTCGGCCGGATCGCGCATGCCGATCTTGATGTTGGTGTCTTGAGTCAGGAAGCAGAAGTTCGCGAGGGCATTGATCTCGTTGCGGTCGAACCCGTGCTTGCGTAGCAGCGCCTTTGGGAAGATGTGATGCACCTGCAGCGAGGTCAGCTTGCCCAGCAGCTCGGCGCGCAGTTCCAATCCGCTACCGAAATCACGCGCACCGTCGACACGAGTGAGCAGGTAGAGCAGGGGATAGAACCGTGACCCGCGGGTCGAGCCGGAGAAATCATCGGGGCTCACCGCCAAGTGGCCGCCGCGGACGCGTTCCAGCGTGGAGATCAGCGCGTCCACCCCGACACGTTCGACGGCGTCGTAGTCCTGTTGTAGGTAGGTTTCCGTCGAGCCGCTGAATCGGCCCCACAGTGCTGAATGCACATACCAGTACAAGACCTTGTCGCGGTGTGCGCTGTCGGTGAATCCGCCGCCATTCAACTGAAGCAGTCGGGTGATAACAGGAGTGGCATAGCGGCCCATTAGAACCCGGTCGTGGTCGAGGCCGAGGCGACCGGATGCAGCGTCGAGGAACGTGCCGATGTGGCTCACAGACTTTCCCAGCGCCGACTCGAACTCAACGGCTGACACGTCGGTCAGCGAGGAGAACAGCGCCCGGCCGGTGGCAACCGCCGTCGCATTGCGCAGCAACCAGTCCAAAGAGAACCGGAAGCCGGCCTTCTTCCACCGATCCAGGCTGTCCCGCAGCTCCTTGCGGGCGTCCGGCCACTCCGCACAGAGTTTCGCCAACGCGAGGTCGCCCTTGGACAGTTTGGTGCCGCCGGAGTTGACCTTGTTGAAGATGTCGACGACTTCCTCGACCGTCTTACCGGCCCCGGTGATCTTCTCTGAGTTGAAGTTGCGGTTCTCGATCTCCTTGATCCGGTTCAGGCGCTCAAGATAAGTATTGAGCACCTCGCGTTCGACATCGGGGAATGCGGTCAGGTACTCGAAGGGGCCTTTGCGGAAGAGCTCGGTGACGTTGACCCAGGTCGGGTCGCCGGCCATCTTCGTCGGCGCGTAGAACTCGAAGGACTCGGTTTCAACATTGAAGTGCAGCCCGGTGAACGCACTCTTGTCGCCCTCGAAGAATGGCGGTGGCGCACCGCGGACGACGCCATACATCGACGTGACCCGCTGCTGGCCGTCGAGGAGAAGCTGCCGGGTGCCGCTGCCCCCGGCGGCGCCGCGCACGGTGATGTCGTCCGAGGTGGTTTCCCACATCAGCAACCCGCCGACCGGGTAACCGCGGTACAGCGAGCGCATCAGGCCGCGGACCTGGTCGCGGTTCCAGACGTAGCCGCGTTGGAACTCCGGGAGAAGAACCACGCCGGAGTCGATTTCATCAAGCAGCGTCGAGAGTCGGGTCACGTGAGCACTCCTGTTCAGTTCTTGTCGACAGCAGTCAGAAACGGACTGGGTTCGCCGTGCCAGGTCACCAGCAGCTCTTCGCGGGCCCGGGTGCAGGCCACGAAGAGCAGACAGCGTTCCCGTTCCAAGTCCTGTTGGTGCGTCTGCTTGTCATCCTCAAGTGGCGTGACGGCGTTGGCGGCAGGCACCAGCTGGGCGCTTACGCCCGCCACGCACATGCAGCGGAACTCCAGACCCTTCACGCGGTGCATCGTCCCCACCCGAACCGCGTCGTCGTCATCGGAGGCCTTCGCGAGGTCGATTGTGTCGATGCCGGCCTTGCGTAGCGCGCTCTCGATCTTCGAGGCCGACCACTTCGCCCGAACCGCGATTCCTATTTCCGATGGCGCGACGCCGCCGTCGACCCAGTCTTTGACCCTGGTGGCGATGAACTGCGCCTCCGCGTCTGCGCTCGAATGTCCGCTCAATACCGGTGCGAGCCCGTGCACGTAGGACTTGCAGCCGGCAGTGGAGTCCAAACCGCCCTCCATGTCATCGATCGGTTCGCCGCGCAGCAGGCCCAGGCTCCACCCCAGAATCTCGGCGGTGGTGCGGTAGTTGATGTTCAGGCGTGAGGACCGACCGGCGATGTTGATGCCGACCTCGCGGAGACTGACCCGGTTGTCGTAGATGCGTTGGTGGGTGTCCCCGGCGATGAAGATGTCGTCGGGAGCTTCGGCGACGGCCGCGCGCAGCAGCCGCCACTGGTCGGGACTGAGGTCCTGGGCCTCATCGATGACGATGTGCCGGAACGGCTTGTCGGTAGACTCCTCCAGCAGTCGGGTAGCTTCTCGCCGGATGGTCTCATGCGTCCAGACACCCTGTTGGGTCAGTGTCTGCTCGAACTCCCAGATCGCCTGCCACACCTGAGCCCGTTGGGCTGCTCCGAGGGCGCGGCCGCGGCCGGTCCGTTTGGCGGCCAGGTATTCGTCCGCGGTGCTGATGCGCCGGGCCAGCACCACCTGCCGCCATTCCTCGGACAGAAACACCGGGGTGAAGCTGAGTCCGAGTTCGCCGATCAGCCCGGTCCAGAGCGCCTTCTCGTCCTCGGCGCCGAGCAGGTGCGGCGCTCCGTGGGCCTTGCGGAAGACCCGATGCGCGATCCGGTCGACGTGTGACACCTCGATCCGGGCCTCGGCCTTTTCGTCGTCGACCAGCATGTCCAAGCCGGTTTGCAGCGTTTCCGACAGCGTCGAGGTGAAGGTGGTGACCAGGACCTTGCCGTCGCCGCGTTGGGCGAGCATGTGCGCGCGGTGCAGGGCGACGACGGTCTTGCCGGTGCCGGGGCCGCCGGTGACGCGGGCCGGGCCCTTATAGCCGGCGTCGACGACGGCCCGTTGGGTGGGGTGCAGGTACACCCGCCAAGTGGCGAATGGGTAGGCGAAGACGTCCATCAGTTCGTCGGGGCCGGAGACCAGGACGACGCGGTCGTTGCTGCGAAGGATGGCGGCGTCGATGTCCTCGGTGTCGACGGGCTCGTTGAGGATCTGCGCGCCCAGGTCAGCCCATACCTCGTCGGGGGTGTAACCGGCAGCGAGCCCAAACAGCACATCCCACTGGGCCTCGGGGAGAAAGGATTTCGCGGCATCGAGCTGGGCGGGGTCGGTGACGGTGCGCGCGAACGCCAGCACCTTGTCATCGATGCCGAGCTTGGTGAGTTCGCCGTCTTTGATGTGGGCGAAGATCGGGATGCCGGCGCTCTTGGCCGCCTGTTCCATTTGGGGAATCTGGCGGTCGAGTTCGGCTTCGTCGCGGATCTCGATGCCGCCGGTGGCAGAGTTGACGGAGACATTGCTGCGTTGCGCCCAGGCGTAGGCGTCATCGTGGTGCAACACTTTCAACAGCGTGTACACATCCCCGGTAACGGGAGCGAGCACGATGCCGCGCCAAGCCTGGTCGATGCGGATGGACCGGAACCGCGGGTTGCGGGCGTTGGCGATCTTCTCCAGATGCAGCCCGGTGTGGGTGGCGGCGTCGAACTCATCGAACACCTCGGCAACCCGCTTCGCGACAGTCTTCTCCAGCTTGGCGAGGTCGGTGATGAATCCCTTGTCAATAGCGAGTGTCGGCATTGTTCTGTCCGGTGGCCTTCCGTTGCTCGGCTATTCGGAATGACGGGGTCCTTGCCCGGCGGGTGGGTCCGCGAGTGGTTTCCAGCCCTTACCGCCGTTGGCGATCGCCTCGGCCATGCGGTCGTAGGCTTCTAACACCAGGCGCTTGGTGCGGAACTCGCCGAGGGAATTCTCTTCGTACTTGCGTACGAGACCGAACGAATCGAGGACGTGCTCAGCTTCGTCGCGTTTGAGGCCGTAGACGTGGAGGAAGCCAGCGTCGAGGTCGGCCCTCAGCAGTGCGCGGCGTTCTGGATCCCAGCGAAAGGGGGGGCCCTCATCGCCTAGGTCTTGGGCGTACGGGCGCAAACGCAGTGAAGTATAGGATAGCTCGACAATGTAGGGCCGTAACCAAGCGCGGAGATCCGATTCTGCCAGCCACCCGGCCCTCCGTGAGAACTCACTTGGTTCTGGGCAAGCAACTTGCTTTGCAGCGAATTCGTTGACGTGCGATCCGCTAACCTTTTGGCGGGTGATGTAGTCAAACGGTATCGACGACCACGCTGCATGTAATAGGCAGCCGAGTGACGAGTCTTCCAATGTCGCTACATAAAATGAGTTGCCGACAGCTGAGAGGGGTAGGACGGATGGGACAAACGTCCGTTCATTGCCTTTATTGGTAGTATCGCGCCATCCCAGAAGCCAACCTCGATCCCAACGATTATCCAGCTTTGCACTCAAATTCGCGCGAGACACCCAGTACCGGGCGAGCGGCTCGATCGTAGGATCGTCATGGTCGGCGTCGGAGACCCTCGGCAGTGACCCGAGGTTGAGCTGCGCCTGAGTGGCAGCGAAAAATGTGGAGAATCGGTGGTCGAAGTGTCCGACCATCTTAGCTTCATAGAGCGGCAGGTACTCGCTGCCCTCCGTCATATACGACCACCCGTTGAATTCGTTGTCTTCGAACGATTCTGCGGTGCGAAAGTCTTTGGTTTTCGACATGCTGAACAAGCCTTGGCTAATCGTGAGGTGCCAAGGATTTCCGCTTGCGTCTCCGTCGCAAACTAAAACCGGATGACGTCGGTACATCTTTACTGTGATGTCGGCATCGGTGCGGCTTCTAAATATCGGCAGGTTTCCAGTGTTGGGATTCAGAAGCAACACCTCTGACGGCGCAATCTCAAATAATCGCTCGTGGATTGTGCTCAGATAGCGATTGAGGAATGAGAACTTTGCTCTTTCAACGATGCGTTCCGAGCCCGCCATCACGGTGACCGCGAACCGAACCGCGTGGTGAACATCGCGGAAGATTTTGGCCTCATTCTCGAAATCGTAAAAGCATTGAAGGCGATTAGATTTCAACGCATCGGAGAAGAAGTCTGCCCGGGTCTTGTCTGTGGCGATCCCCGTGGGAGTGATGAAGGCTGCGCTCCCAAGCGGACCCGCTATTAGCCCCATGGTTTCGGCGAATGCACTGTAGGCATTCATTTTTCCTCGGGCCGTCAGCGGGAAGCGACCCCCACGTATGAGGTGATTGGTGGCGCTCGCCTGACGCGCTGCGTTGTGGTACTGAAGGTAGATATCTGGATTAGTTTCTGCAAGCCGAGCAATCATTGGCTTGCGGGCGTCAGAAGAGCCCGCATCTGCGATGTCGTTAAGGTCAAGATTAGCGAAGAACTGCTTATCTTCGAGCTGCAATGTATCCCATGGCGGGTTGCCCACCACACAGGCGAAGCCGCCCGTCCATCCGGTGCCGGCGTCGGCGCTCCCGTCGTCAGGAACTGTGAAGATGCCGGGAAATTCCAAGTGCCAGTGGAAGAACCGGTACTGCCGGGCCAGGGCATTGATCTGACAGACGAGGGTATCGGGTACGGACTCCGGGGTTTCGGACAGCGCGCGCAGGGTGGCGTGGGTGATGCCCTGCCCCGAGGTGGTCGCACCGGTCTTAGGTTGGACGAAGGCTGCGCACCAGGCATCGGCCACCAGTTTGGCGGCCACCAGGTCTGGGTCGGCTTCCAGGCGGCGCCAGGCGTCGGCGCGGGCCCGGAGGGCGGCGACGGAGGCGACGGTGCCGGTGTCGGCGTCGTGGGCGGCCTTGGTGAACTGGCTGGTTTCGACGTTGAGGGTTTCGGCGCCGAAACTCAGCGTCAATTGGTCTTGGTCGGCTTTGCGCTCGGCCTTGTTGCGGGCCTTCAGCTTCTTGGTCCAGTCCTTGTCGTCATCTCCGAGGGCGACGAAAGCGGTGTCGGGAATGTTGTGCCGCAACAATTCCGGTGTTGTGCCCAGCAGCGCATTTCCGACCCGGAAGTGTGCGTCGAGGAAGGGGAAGGGACGGTCGGCGTCGAACGCTTCCAGCCAGAGCGCCACCTTGGTGATCTCGATGGCCAGATCGTTGAGGTCCACGCCGTACACGCAGCGCTCGATCACATCGGCGGTTGCCGCCCGCAGCGCAGCGGGGGTGGGTTCGGTCTCCCCGGTGCGCACAGTGGCCAGGGCGGCGGCGATGCGCCGTGCCGCGGCGACCACGAAATGGCCACTGCCGCAAGCGGGATCGACCACGGTGAGTTCGAGAAGCGCCCGTTCGGGATTGCCCTCGCGGATGGCTTCGTCGATCAGCGGGTCGAGTGCTTCGTCGAGGACCAACGCGATGAGATCGGAGGGGGTGTAGTAGGAGCCGGATTTCTTGCGGTCGTTGCCGGTCGCCACGTCCAGGGTGAAGGTTCGCTCGTCGGCGTGGTAGCGCGGGGTGTAGGCCAGCAGGCCCTCGTACATGCCGCCGAGTTCTTCGCTGTCGAGGTTGCGGTAGTCGACCGGGCGCGGCAGTCCGGTGACCGGGTCGTCGATCTGGGCCAGTGCTCGCACCGCCGCCAGCAGCGCCCGGTTGGGCAGTTTCGCGCCGTAGAGAATGCTCAGCGCGTCCCGCGAATACAGGCTGGCACCCAGGCCGCTCAGTCCGAGGGCGGGTAGGCCGTCGCCGGCGAGTGCGTCGGTGACGATCTGGTGGGCTTCCCATAGGTCGGTGTGCCAGCCGCCGATCGGTTGAGCAGCCAGCCGGCGTAACCGGGCGGTGGAGAAGTAGTCCGCGTATAGGGTGCGGGCTTTTTCGGAGACGTCGGAGCGGTGCAACAGGTCACGGTCTTCGACGACGAACAGCACGATCAGCCGGTAGGCGATGCGCAGCAGCGCGCGTTGCAAGTCGCGGTCGGCGTCGGTGGCCGCGGAAAGCCACTCACGCAGTGCCACGTTGGCCGGGTGTGCGACGAACCCGGTACCCAGTTCCTGCAGCGCGGCGGCGACGCCATGCTGCAGGTTCAGCAGTGCGCGGGCGCCGTCATCGATGGCGGTGGTGCGCCAGCGTTCTAGCCAGCAGTTATCCAGCTTGGGTTCGGCGACCTCGATGTCGGCGTCTTCGGCGGAGCCATCATTGTCGGAATCGGGTTGTGTCGCCTTGGCCGCCTTGTCATCCAGGCGGGGCGCAAACCGGCTGGCATGCACCGTCAGGAACAGCACCCGAAAGTCGGCGTAGAGCTGGTCGGTGAAAATGGCGTCGAGGTCGAATTCGACGAAGGACTGTCTGGTGAGGCTCGAGGCGTCGCGCAGCAGACGCAGCTGGTGGCCGTTGGACACGATCGCCCATAGGGCGCGGTCTTCGCGGTTGAGGTAGTCCTGCACCATGGCCTGCGGTGCGCGAGCGGTGACCCCGGCGGTCTTGGTGTCCAGGTCCACGCCCGCACCGACCAGGTGTAGCGGCACCCAGGCTGTGGCGTTGGCGGCGTCGGGCCAGGCGAGGCGATGCGAGATGGGGAAGTGCGGGGCCTCGGTCTCGCCGAGCCCGGGCGGCACGGCCAGCCCGCCGTTGACGACATCGGGCCGGCCCCAGCCGAGTTCGTAGAGCAGGGGCAGCAGCCACTTGTCCCGGGTGAGCTTGGTGGCGGCATCCCCTTCGGGCAGCCGTTCCAGTGCGGCGCGCCAGGCGCGGTGCGCGGCGAGCATGGCCTCCCAGGCGCGGGCGATGGCACCGTTGACCGCCATCCCCGGCGACAGTTGATAGGCCTCGGCGGTCTGACCAGGCATCCGCAGTTCGTTGGCGCGCGGGATCGCCTCGGCGGGCAGCGCGGTGCCGACCGTACGGACGGCCTTGAAGACGTTCAGCGTGCTCATCAGGCACCCGCCTCCGGTAGGAACACGTAGACGCCGAGGACATCGGCGGGTGGTAGGAACCGCACAGTCGGGGCGCGGCCGCCGGCCTTGGAGGCGCTGCGTACCGCCTGATGCTCGGAGACCAAGTCTTTCGCCGCCTCCCGACCGGTCGTGGTGAGATGCTCGGTGAGCGCGTCCAGCCGGCTCAGGGCACGCCCCAACTGAATCCGTGCCAGCGAATCATCGACGTTGCCAGACGGTTTAAGAGTCAACAGTGCGTCGACCTCGGCCGGCGGCAGCCAGGTCAGGGTGTCCCCGGTCGCGGTGAACGCCAGGAACGTGGCTTCCTCGGCGACCTGGGTGACGGTGGTGGCCGCGCCCGGGAGGGTGATCTCCAGCCGGTGGCGCACCATCAGCAGTGTCGTCACCTTGCCGACGTCGCGGGTCCGCATCACCCCGGCGCGGCGCGCGGGCCGGGCGGCCGGGTCGAGCCGGGAGTCGAGGGCGGCGTCGAGGACATACCGCGACAGCGCGTCCACCGTGGCATCGGTCCGGGTCAGCACACTGTGCCCGGTCGGCACCGGCAGCGAACGGTGGAAATGTAGCCGGCCCCCTTTGGCCGGTGGGAGTTGGTCGCGTACTGCCGCCGGCAGGGTGTCGATGACCGCGGTGAACCCGTCATCGGTGTCGCTGATCGGCGCCCCCAACAGCGATAGTGCTGTGCGGGTGAAGGTTTCGACGTCGGCAGGTCCGCCGAGTGCGCGTCGCACCTCGGTCAGAGCCGCTTCGACGGTGTCGGGTTTGAGTCCGGCTTGGCGGAACCGCGAGCGGGACACCTTCTCCCGTTCGGCGGCGTTGGTCCATTCGACCTCAACCTGATCGGCCAGCGACTGGGAGGTGGCGGCGCCAAAGTCCAGGGTCAGCTGTTCGGCTTGTTTGCCCCGCAGCAGCAGCGATTCCCAGATCGCCTTCATCACGGTGGTGGAATCGACCGGGATCGGCACCGCGACGCCGATGCTGCGCTTGATGTTCTCGTGGCGCCGGATCAGGACTTCCAACACCAGGCCGTCGATGCCGTTGTCCTCGCCGTAGTAGGTCACGGTGCGCACGGTGGGTGCCTGCTGGCCGAACCGGTCGACGCGGCCTTCACGCTGTTCGTGGCGCGTCGGGTTCCACGCCAGGTCGTAGTGCACGACGGCGGTGAAGCCGTCCTGCAGGTTGATGCCCTCCGACAGGCAGTCGGTCGCGATGAGCAGTCGGGGGCCGTCGTGGGCGCTGAGGGTGTCGACGCGGGTCTCACGTTCCTCCGGCGGCAGCGTCCCGGTCACCGCGTCGATCTTGAGGTCCTTGATCTTCGCCAGTGCCGTGCCCAGGTGTTCGGCGAGGTAGTCGGCGGTGGGGATGTAGCGGCAGAAGACGATGGGGTGGTAGCCCTCGTCGAGCAGTTCCTTCAGCAGGGGAATGAGGCGCTTGAGCTTGGCGTCGGAGCGTGGGCCTTTGAGGGCTGCGGCCTGTGCAGCCAACTCACGCAAGCGCTTTCGTGCCTTGGTGTCGGTCTCGTCGCTGTCGCCGGTGTCGGCGCCGACGGTGACATCCTCGGCTTCCGTCGTGTCGTCGAGGTCGGTGTCGAGCACGCGTGGTTCGGCGTAGGCGTCCACCTCGCGCTCGTCGTCGGCGGTCGCGACCGCGGAGCGGTTGAGCAACGTCTGCTCGGCCGCGGCCGGACTGGACGCCAGGCACCGCAGCAGCGCGATGGCTGACCACCAGCGGACGCGTTGGCGCACCGCGCTGAGCTTGGGGTCGGTGACCTGCTCGCGGACGTAATCCATCACGTCGTCGAACAGTTGGCGATATCCGGCGGTGAGCTTGTATGCGGATTCGGTGGTCTCCCGTCCTGGGAATGGGGTGTCCTCCTTGAATTCGCCGCGCAGATACTCGCGGATGTCGGCGCGCTGGCGTTGGATGATGTACCTGGCGAGCAGCTTGCGGTCGTCTTCGCGGTCCCGGCCGGACAGGTCGGCTGGCAGGTCGCCGAGCCTGTCGTCGAGCAGACCGATCAGCGACTGCCAGGCGGTGTCGTCGCCGCTGTGCGGGGTTGCGGTCAGCAGCACCAGGTGCCGGTCCTTGTCGTCGGCCAGTTTGCGCAACAGGGCGTAGCGCAGATGCGCCTGGCTCGATGTGCCGACACCGGCGCCTGCCACGCAGGTGTGGGCTTCGTCGACGATCACCAACTCCGGGCAGTGCAGGGCGAATTCGTCGCGCCGGGTCTGCTGTTTGATGAAGTCGGTGGAGATCACCAGATGGGGGTGATGGTGGTAGAGGTTGGAGCCGAAAGGGACACTGCGCATCAGCCGGTTGACCGTGGACGGCAGCAGCAGCTTCGCATCGATGCCGAACTTGTGCCGAAGCTCGCTCTGCCACTGCGGCGCCAGTTGCGGGGAGCACAGCACCGCCAATCGCTGCGTCTCGCCGGTGGCCAGCAGCTCGGCGGCGATCAGTCCCGCCTCGACGGTCTTGCCGATGCCGACGCCGTCGGCGATCAACAGCCGGGTTACGTCCTGGTTGGCCGACATCATCAACGGAACCAGCTGGTAGTTGCGGGGGGTGACGGCCAGGCGAGCGAACGATCGGAACGGGCCGCCGCTCGCACTGAAGGAGAGCCGCAGCGCGTCCCGCAACAGGCGGGCACGGCCGGCGTCGCCACGGTCGTCGACCGTGGGTGGTTCGAAGGTGGCGGCGGCGAAGTCGTCGATGTCGGGCAACAGCACGGTGGTTTCGTGCTCGTGCCCGCCGAGAGGCCGGACCAGCAGCGCGCCCTCGGGGGAGCCGGGCAGCACCAGCCAGTCGCGACCGCGGGCATTGATCAGGCTTCCGGCCGGATAGTCGAGCGTCGTCATGCGTTGGCCTTCGGTTCGCCAAAGACGCCGCGGTGTTCGGCGATCGTGTTGAGCCAGCCCGCGTCGGCGTCCTGGTGATGGAACCGCAGCACCAGCCAGCCGGCCTCGTCTTCGAGCTTCATGCGCGCCTGTTCATCCTTCTCCTGCTGATGGGCTGCGTCGTGGTGCGGGCCGTCGACAAAGATGGCGACGTCCATACCGTCGGTGTGATACGCGAAATCGGGCCGGACGTAGAAGCCGGTGACGATCTGCTGGGCGTCATCGGGCAGCCGGTAACCATGCTGGACAAGTAACGCCAAGAACTTCTTCTCCAGCTCGCTGTCGCAGGCCTGCTCGAGACGCTCGAGTTGAGTGTCCGGTGCCTCACCGCCGGCTCCGACGGCAACGTTCGACACAGCGATCCGCTTGAGCAGATCGCGCACGCAGTGTCGGTCCAGGTGCTGGTGATCCCACTGGTTGCTGTAGGACAGCAAGCAGTCGTAGCACGCTTGCGCACAGTCTTCGGTCGCATGGGGGGCACGTTGGCGGTCTTCACCCGTGTCGGGATCGAAGTGCAGAATCTCCAGTGCTTTTCGGGCCACCCGCGTGAGCTGCCCATCTTCGGCGGCCAACCGGCGCAGCACGCCGGCCCCACCTTCAGCGGCTTCGAAGAACAGCAGTCGTGACCACGCGTCGTCGCCGGTGTTGGAGGGCAAGGCCTCGACCGCGAGTTCGGAGCCTTCCAACTGGTAGACGGCTTCGATGCCGCGCTTGAGGGCGTACATCGCGGCCATCCGCTGGTCGGTGCCGATTGATGGGTCCAGATGCAGCAGCAGGGCGTTGCGGTGGTCCTCGACATAGGGGATCACCCTCTGGTACCGCGGCGCCTCACCGTGCACGTTCTTGGCCAGGTCGGCTTCCTTGCACCAGCGGCCTTCGACGGTGTCGAGGACGTAGCCGCGGACGTCTTTGTCCTTGCGGCGGCGCAGGCCGACGTTCATCCGGCGGATCAGTGCGGTGTCGCCGTAGGTCATAGTGCTGAGTTCATGCCCGCCCTCGATGATGGTGCTGGTGAGTTGTCCGGCGCGAACCCCGTGTGGCACAAAACGAATGGTGGTCACAATTTCGTGCCCGGCGCGTTGGCGTTCTTCTTCGTCGGCGCTGATGCGGTCACGGCGGCTGGTCTTGACCGACAGCAGTCGCATCAGGTTGCCCATGGTGGCCTCGATGCCGAACGGGCTGCCGCAGTGCTGGCAGAGGTCTGGCTCGGTGGATTCGTGCAGGTACCCGCAGGCGCCGCAGCGTTTGATCTCGCTGATGTGCACACCGGTGCCGTCTTCGCGGGCTGGCAGGCTGACCCGGTTGACCTCGTACCGTGCGCCTTCGTGGTAGATGAACGCGCCGGGGCCGAACTCGCTGATGGCCACGAATCGTGGGCGTTGGATGAAATCTCCCTCCCCGCCGCTGCGGGTGCGGCGTTCGGCCGGGATGAACGCCGACAGCGGGAGTCGCGGGAAGGAGTAGCCGGGTAGGAAGCCTTCCGACGCGAAGTAGCGGTAGGTGTAGAAGTCGCCCTGCAGCACGTCGTCGACTTGGCCTTTGAGCAGGTCGAGTGCCGCTCGTGCCTCCGAAATGCGGCCGCGGGCACGCTGTTTGGATGCCTCCGAGGCGCCGATGGTCTTCAGCGTCTGGTTGGCCTGGTCGAGTTCGTTCTGCGCTTCGTTGTACAGGCCGCGCCAGCGGTCGGCGGCATTGTTGAACCGGGCCGGTGCTTTGTCGACGGTGTCGGTAACCCAGGTGTCGGTCCACCACGGGGCGCTGGTGACCTCGGAGGCTGCCTCCAGCACTGCGGAGATCGCAGTGATCGCCTCGGCGCGGCTGGATTTCGACTCGATGGTCGCGAGCACCTCGGGGCGCAATGGCTGTCCCGATTGGTCGATTTCCAACAGGTCGACCATGCTGGCCTTGAGGTCCAGGCCGCACTTGACCAGCCAGATCGAGTGGGCGTGCGCGCGAACCAGATCCTGGTTGCCCAGTTCCAACCGCGGTGGTGCGACCGCTCCGGCGACCATGTCCTGACTTCGGCGGAAGTAGTAGGCGTCGTGCGCGTTGCCGGTGGCGCAGTAGGTCAGGGCGATCGCCGGCTGACCGGACCGCCCGGCACGTCCGGAACGCTGCGCGTAGTTGGCCGGGGTGGGTGGAACATTGCGCATGCCGACCACGTTGAGGCTCTTGATGTCGACGCCGAGCTCCATGGTAGGGGAGCAGTACAGCACCGGCAGCCGGGCGTCGCCGAATTCTTCTTCGCGTTTTTGGCGTTTCGAGGGCTCGACCTGCGCGGTGTGTTCACGGGCCTCCAAGCCGACGAGCGATTTGGCGGTCTCGGCGTAGAGGGCTTTGAAGTACGGGTTGACCCGGCCTTCGGTCTGGTTGCTGCGGATGGGGTCCGGCGCCCGATGCGTGCCGTCACCGGGATACCAGGCGATGAGATCAGCGCGCAGCTGGTAGCCGGTGGGCCGCTTGGGTACCGCGATACGCACCAGGATGCCTGCCTTGGCCATGACCTCCATCAGGTGCTCGATGATGGCCTGGGCGTCGGCGGTCTTCAGGGCATGCTGGTATGCGGGGAAACGGTTGGGGCGGCGCAGCCAACGCCCGAAGGCGCCCAAACCAGACAGGTGCAGGTCCGCCCCGATGCCGGCCACGTTCTTGGGCCGGCCACCGGGGTAGGCCAGGCCGCTGTACGTCCCGGCTTCATCGGAGATGGCCCACGGGTCTTTCAGCCATTCCCGGCTGGCCCGGCGGACGGCATCGAACTTCTCATCGGTGAGGAATTCGGTGTCGATGCACAGGTTTCGGCGCAGTTCGTCGAGGAGGACGTGCATCACTTCGCGTCGCGTCTCCGTGCCGGCGCTGGCCAGTGGTTCCCCGCAGCCTGCCCATTTATCGTCGTTGGCGGCGAGCTCGTCCACCCCCTCGTAGGCCAGGCGTAACTGCCCGGTCTGCTCCAGGTTGGGCATGGTGATGCGCCAGCCGCGCTTGAGGTCGGCCCACAGTCGATAGGTCACCACATCGCGCAGCGCTCGGGCGATCTTCTTGCGGGGGATGGGCTCGTGGGCAGTCTCCTCGTCGCGGGCGAAGAACTTCAATCCCTTCCCACTGAGCGCCTTGACGACTGCAGGCCCTAGGTTCTCGTCGGTGAGGGGTTCGCCTTCGCGTTCCTGGTGCTCGGCCGCCGCGCGGTAGAGCGCCGAGCGGATGAGGCCGACCAGCACGAAGTCGTTGAAGTGGCCAGCCTGCAGGCTCGCGTCCTGGCGGTTGTCGCTGAACGCCAGGAACTTCCGCGCTTCGTCATCGAGATCGTCCTCGCCGCGCAGGGTCCGCACGACGGACTGGGACAGCACCGTCACCGCACTGGCGCGGCCCTCCGTGCCGAGGCTGGCCACCCGGGAGAACTGCGACTGGCGGGTGCTTTCGTAACTGGTCTTGCACGATGGGCAGAATTCGAGGCGCTCAAAGAACGCGACCGGCATCCCGTCGTCGGTGATGGTGCCGAACTCGTCGACACGTAATGAATTGGGCAACTTGGAAACCCGGGCTTTGTCGAGCGCCTGGCCGGACCCGCTGGAGACGAGCCAGTCCTCCGGCACTAGCTCCAGCAGGGCAGGATCGCTCGGGTCCGGCCACGGCTCCTTCGTCAGGAACAACAGGCCTTCGGCGTCGGGGTGTTCGACCAGATCGGAGTTGGGGATGCGCGGGCTGAAGCTCTCGCCGCCACGCTCGAGGTTGACGACCAGGAACTCCTGACCGCACTCACGGCAGAACGCGAGCGGGAACAGGGGTTGACCGAGGGGCCGGTTGGGTGCGCTGCGCTGATACTGCGTGGTGAGGTATCGCTTCTCGGCGGGTTCCAACGTGGTGTAGACGGTGTCGCCTTTGCCGATGAACTGATGCAGTTTGAAGGCGAACAAGGCGCGGCCCTGCGGATCGCGCGCTTTTGACCCGGCGAGCAGCAGCTCCTGCAACTGCTGCTCGCAGGTCGCTCCGTCAACGCCGGTCTCATCGTGCAGCTTCTGGGCGGCGTCTTTGAGCTTGGACGGCGGGCGTCGTGCCAGCTTGCCCTCGTCGTCGGTGTGCAGGCCGAAATGCTGTTCGGTCCAGATGGCCAGCGGGTCGCACTGCAGTGCCTGCCAGTCCGTCGGTGTCGGTTGTGCCAGGCGGGCTGTGAGCGCGGCGGTATCGGTGTTGCCGGTCGTCGCGCGGCGGAGGGTCTCCCCGACGATGTTGGTGGCGGGGATCTCGATGCCGAAGATTCTGGTCGCCAGTTCGGCGACCTGCTGGCGCTGCTCGGCCTTGGTGCCCGGGCCGGCCAGGGTCGCGCTGGTCCCGATGCACTGGATGTCGTTCGATGTGACGGCGCCGCGCAACCGGCGCACCAGCATCGCCACATCGGCGCCCTGCCGGCCCCGGTAGGTGTGCAGCTCGTCGAGAACCAGGAATGACAGGTTCGCCGCGCTGCTGATGAGGTTCTTGCGCTCCTTCGGACGAGTGAGCATCAGTTCCAACATGACGTAGTTGGTCAGCAGGATGTCCGGGGGAGAGGCAAGGGTCTTCTCACGCTCCTCCCGGTTCTCCTGACCGGTATACCGCGCGAAGCTGACCTTGGGGTTCGTCTTGCCCAGGAACTTCTCAAGCTCATTGCGCTGGCTGTTGGCCAGGGCGTTCATCGGATAGACGATGATGGCCCGCACGCCCTTGCCGGAGCCCTCGCGCAGCACCCGATCGACGATCGGCACGATGTAGGACATCGACTTGCCGGAGCCGGTGCCGGTGGTCAGGACGTAGGACTCACGGCGGTTGGCGATCTCGAAGGCATCGGACTGGTGACGGTGGAAGGCGATCTCGTTGCCGGCCGGGCCGCGGAAGATATTGGTGGCCTCGGGGTCGAGAACACCCCTGCCAGCCAGTTCGCTGACAGTGCCGCCGGACTCGAACGCCGGATTCAGCGCAAGCCACGGCTCCGGCCAGAGCAGGCCGTCCGCGATCTCCTTTTCGACCTTGGCGCGGATCTGGTCGTCCTTGATCTCCAAGAAGCCCTTGACGAAATTCTCGTAGTCGGCCAGGACCTCGCCAAGGACACCGAACGCGTCCATGAGTCTTCTCCTTGCTACCTGCTCCGGGGGCGGAACCTAGGTGACGATACGTCTGTATGGCGACAAACGGCGAGGGATCCGCGCGGCGTGGCTCGTGGGTTGCAAATTTCAGGAGAAGACTCCGAGCAATCCACGTTCGTCGCCAGTGATTAGGTACGTCGTGTTCGAGAGCCCAGTAGTTCCTGGATTCTGACCATTGCGTCGCAAGAAAGCGCGGCTACTCCCTTTACTAGGCGAGTCGTGTCGCGATCCCTGAATCGACGTCCACCGCGGATGTCGCTTTCTCGAACTGATCCTTATCAGCGCCAGGTCTGGTCAGCAGGCGCACTTGTCGGTGCCAGGTGCGAATCTGTCCGGCTCGCGACTGGCGGGCCTGGAACCCGACGAATGGAGCTCAGGTGGTCACCGCCTGCCACGGACTACAGCAAATTAACCCATATGCATATATTGCCCCGCGTGTGATGTCATGGTTACATAAATGGGCCTTTGCATCGGGTTATGCCACAAGGGCATTCAGCGTAAACGCTGGACGGCAGCAAAGTCGCTCGAAGGTAGAGGTGTAATCAGTGAACGCCGTTGATCGTCATGCTCTCGTCGGGCAGACACTGACCACGCTGGCCGGTGGCCTCTCGCCGTTTGTCAGCCAGGTGCTCAACCGCCTCCTGCCACCCGACACCGACTGGGCGCAGCTCATGCGGGCAAAGGATGTCGCAAAGGGCCGAGGCGGGGGCGAGTATCAGAATCGCGACCTGGCCCTGATGCTGCGCGCGATGACCG
Organism: Mycolicibacterium chengduense; assembly: GCF_033741155.1. Classification (NCBI taxonomy): domain Bacteria; kingdom Bacillati; phylum Actinomycetota; class Actinomycetes; order Mycobacteriales; family Mycobacteriaceae; genus Mycobacterium; species Mycolicibacterium chengduense. Next base: position 431,713 of record NZ_JAWQNH010000005.1, read on the forward strand.
AACGCCTCGGTGATCTGGGCTACCCGTTCAACAAGGCCATGCCCCGACAGGCCGAGATCTACGCCAAGGAGCTGCGGGAGGTCCGCAACAAGTGGGCGCACACCGGCGAGTTCAGCGATGCCGAGACCTACCGGGCGATCGACTCGGCCGAATTGCTGCTCCGCGCCATCGGGGTCACCGATGTCGCGGAACGCGTCCATGAGCTCAAAGCCGCGGTCGTGCCGGCGGCTCCGGTAGGCAGGCACGCCCTGGCACCCGCCGCCGAGCGCAGCACCGCGACCGCTCCGCCACCGCCGGCCGAGGACGCGCCGCGCATCGACATCGTCGCCATCACGGACTTGAGCTATGCGATGGCCCATTGCCGTATCCCCGTCGTCGAGCACATCACCGTGGACAACGCCGGAGGCGACCGACAGGGCGCGGTCCTAGAGGTCAGCGCGGTCAGCGCCGACGGATCGCACGGTGACCCCGCCGAGATCCACCTCGACCTGCTCGCCCACCAACCGACGGTGCTGCACACCGTCGACCTCAAACTCGATCCGGGATCGATGCTGCGCGTCGATGAGCAGCGCCCCGGTGAGATCCGTGTCGTCCTGCGCGACAACGCCGGTGCGGTACTCGCCGAGTCGACCAAGGATGTCAATATCTTGGCCGCCAACCAATGGAAGGCCACTCCGCCGCAGCTCGCGCTGGAAATACTCGCGGCCTACATTCAGCCTAATGCCGTCAGCGTTGCCACCTTGATGCTCGATGTCTCGGACCGGCTGAAGGCGGCGACCGGCAACTCGTCGTTGGATGGCTATCAGAGCGAGAGTCCCGAACGGGTCGACGCCATCGCCCGGGCGGTGTTCGACGCCATGAAGGCCCGCGACATCCGCTACGCCGAACCGCCGGCCAGCTGGGGCGACATCGGCCAGAAGGTCCGCACCCCGGCCGAGGTGCTTGACGGGCGCCTGGGTACCTGCCTGGACACCACGTTGGTGATGGCCGCGGTCTTCGAGCAGTGCGGTATCAACTCCACCATCTGGCTGCTGCGTGGTCACGCCTTCCTGGGCTACTGGCGCATCGATGGCGCCATGTCGAACGTCTCCACCACCGAACCCATCGAGGTCATCAACCAGGTCGACCTGGGCCATATCGGGCTCGTCGAGACCACGATGGTGACCCAGTCCGCCGCCGACCCGACGTTCGACGATGCTCGGCGTGCGCCGCGCAACCGGCACCTGGCAGAGAACCTGACCGACGTTCTCGGCGTCACCGACGTGCAGCAGGCTCGGCGGGCGCGGGTCTTCCCGCTTCCCAGTCGCAGTGTCGATGCTGACGGCAATGTCGTTGTCTCCGAATACAAGCCGGGTTCCGGCCCGGTTATCGCCCAGTACACCCAGAGCGAATCCCGGCACGCGGCACAGCCGGACGCGGTGCCCGCCCGCATCCGCCAGTGGAAGAACGCGCTGCTGGACCTCAGTCTGCGCAACAGGCTGATCAACTACACCGACCGAGCGGGCTATCGACTCGACGTGCCGGGCCCGGCACTGAGCCGCTTCGAGGACGCTATCAACGCCGGTGCCCAGATCTCGCTGCTGGGTTCCGACGAAGTCCAGAACGTTGACATCGCCCGTGGAATCCGTTTCGGTCGCGACCTGCCGGAACCGGCCCGCGAACTGCTGCTCGCCGTCAAGCACGGCGCCTACATCGACATCACCACGGCGTCCTACAAGAGCAAGCTGCGCTACCTCGCCAATAAGGCGAAGACCATCGTCGAAGAGACCGGCGCCAACAACCTCTATCTCGCCTTCGGGATGCTCAGCTGGGAACTGGCGGACCGGCCCCTGAAGTCACCGCTGGTCCTGGTGCCGGTGACACTGCGCACCACCAATCGGGGTGAACGCTACGTCATCGCCATGGACGAAGCGGGCGCGTCGACGCCGAATTATTGTCTTGTCGAGAAGCTGCGCACCTCACTGGGTCTGGAGATTCCGGCGCTGGCCCAGCCCGACGAAGACGCCTCGGGCATCGACCTGACCGGCACGTTCAACGCGGTCCGTCGGGCCCTCGCGGACGCCAAGCTGCCGTTCCTGGTCGAAGATACCGTCCACCTGTCCATCCTGCAGTTCGCGAAGTTCCCGCTGTGGAAGGACCTCGACGAATCGTGGAAAGAGCTGTCCCGCAATAGCTTGGTGCGCCACCTCATCGAGAACCCGCAGCACCCGTTCGTCGATCCGGTCACCGACCTCGCTGAGCCGAACCTCGACGAACTCGGCACCACCGTGCCGGTGCCGGCCGACGCATCGCAGTTGCGCGCCGTGGCCGACGCCGTCGGCGGACGCACCTTTGTGCTGGAAGGGCCTCCCGGAACGGGCAAGTCGCAGACCATCACCAACCTGCTCGCGCACGCGATGGCGTCTGGGCGGCGGGTGCTGTTCGTCGCGGAGAAACGCGCGGCCCTCGATGTCGTGAAGAAACGTCTGGAAAGTGTTGGGCTCGGCGAGCTCTCCCTTGATATCCACGACAAGTCGGCGCGGCCGGCGGCGGTGCGTGCGCAGATCAAGCATGCGTTAGAGCTACGGCTCAACCACGACGCCGACTTGCTGAAGACCAAGCTGCAAGTCGCCGAATCAAGCAGGCATAGCCTTGCGCGCTACGCAGAACGGCTGCACGAACCGAACGCGGTGGGCCAGTCGCTGTACACCGCCCGGTCCTCGGAACTCGCCGCCGATCAGGACGTGACACCGCTGTCTGTACCGAAAAGCCTGGTCACCAACGCTGATCCGACGGTCTTCGACGCCGTCGCCCAGGCCCTTCGGACGTTGCCAGAGAAGGTGGACGATGCGCGTCCGCGCCCGGATCACCCCTGGGCATTCGTCGATTCCGTCCCGCCGACCGGTCTTGACCCAGCCCGGATTCACAGCGCAGCGGTGATGTTCGACAACGCACTCGCCGAACTGCAAGCCGGTGGCATCGCGTTGGAAGTTCTCACCAGGTATCGCCACCCTACCGATGTCGATGTCTGGGCGGGACTAACGGCGGAACCGCGTTATCCGTTGGCGGGCCTGGATCAGCTGCACACACCACAGGGTCATTCACATTTGACCGGCATCGAACAGATTCTGGCCCATCTGGGCCAAACGACGCCGGAGTGGCTGTCGACCGTCACGCCCGCGGTCGTGGACCTTGATGTGCCGGCCATCCACGCCGCCGCGCTGGCCGCCGACCAATCCGGCTTCTTCGGTCGCAAGAAGCGTCGCCGTGCGGTGCTTGCGCAGCTGGCCGAGGTGTTGACGGTAGACCAGGCCGGGGTCGACCTCAAGACATTGTCGAAGCTCACCGAGCAGTTACAGCAGGGGCACGCCGTGGTAACTGATCTGCGGCAAAGGGTTTCGGCTCTGCCGGTGCCAGTGTTCGACCGGGCATGGAATCCGTTCATCCATGCGGATGCCACGCACCTTGCGGCGACGGTGAGTGCGGTACGACGCATCGGCGCCGTTCTGTCGACCGATCCTGCCCAGCCGCGCCTTGCCGATTTGCGTGCGTTCTACAGTGCGCATGCCTCGGGAGCGTTCGCGTCGGCGTTGCAGGCTTGGTCAACCGGCTGGACGCAGTTGGCCCACGCGACGGGCGCAAACGTGTTCGGGGACGGCTTCATCGCCCGGTGGTGGGCGGGCCGCGATGGGCGCAAGCTGGAGTCGCCGGCGACCATCGAACGTTGGGTTGCCCTGCTGCAGCATGTCGAACCGCTGGTCTGCGCGGACATGCCGGATGCCCGGGCGCAGATCCTCACCGGCAACGTCGCGGCCGAAGATGCCAGCCTGGGGTTCGACCGCGGGGTCGCCGTCAGGTCGATCTCTGAGCGTCTCGACGCCAGTGGGCTCAGCCAGTTCGATGTGGCCGCCCACGGTAAGGCGATCGACCGGTTCACCCGCAGCGCCGCTGCGATTCGCGACGAGCTGCGTCGGTCGATTCCTGCCGGATTATTGGCCGCGCGCAGGTTCGACGCCTACACCGAGAGCGGGCAGGTTGGTCTGCTCAAGCGCCAACTGGACCGCAAACGCGGCGGGATGAGCGTCCGCGGTTTGATGGACAATTTCGGCGAACTGATCACCCAGATCATGCCCTGCACGTTGATGAGCCCCGATTCGGTGGCGCGGTTCTTCCCGGCGCAGCCGGACATCTTCGACATCGTCGTGTTCGACGAGGCGTCACAGATCCGGGTCGCCGACGCCATCGGTGCGATGGGTCGCGCGAAAGCCGTTGTGGTGGTAGGGGACAGCAAACAAATGCCGCCTACCAGCTTCGCCGAGACCAACGCGTCCATCGACGACGAGAAAGTAGATGCCAATCCTGAGGTGGTCGCGGACGAGGAGTCGATCCTCAGCGAATGCGTACAGGCGTTGGTGCCGCAGCAGTGGCTGTCCTGGCACTACCGCAGCCAGGACGAGGCGCTCATCGCCTTCAGCAACATTCACTACTACAACGGCCGGCTGGCATCGTTCCCTGCGCCACGGACGTCCGCGTCGGGCCATGGCATCTCGCTCGTTCGGGTCGACGGGCAGTTCGAGCGGTCCGGCAAGGGAAAGACACTACGCACCAACCGGGTCGAAGCGGACCGTATCGTGGCTGACATCCGGCGCCGTTTCGCCGAATCGCCCGATAAGGCACCCTCGATCGGTGTCATCACCTTCAACGCGCCCCAGCGTGATCTGATCGAAAACCTGTTGCGTGACACAGGGGATGAGCGGTTGCTGCAGGCGTTGGACCATCCGGATGGGCTATTTGTCAAGAACCTGGAGAATGTGCAGGGCGACGAGCGCGACACCATCTTGTTCTCGGTCGCGTTCAGCAAGAACGACAAGGGATTTGTGCCGCTGAACTTCGGTCCACTGTCGCGGCCGGGCGGAGAACGTCGGCTCAATGTCGCGATCACCCGCGCCCGTTGTGAGGTGGTGCTCTATGCCAGCTTCGACCCGGGTGATCTCCGTGCCGAGGAGACGACGCAGGTCGGCACCAAGCATCTGCGCGCCTACCTGGAGATGGCTCAGCGGGGCGTGGAGACCATCACCCAGGGCGGTCGGCGCAATGCCGTGATCGATCGGCACCGGGACGACATCGCCGTCGCACTGCGTGCCGAGGATCTTGTGGTCCGATCCGACGTGGGCCTGTCCGACTTCCGCGTCGATCTGGTGGTATCCGATCCGGACGAACCCGACCAGCCGTTGGTGGCGATCCTTCTCGACGGCACCGAGTGGTACGGCCGCCGTACGGTGGCCGATCGCGACGGACTCCCGGTCGATGTGCTGTCGAACCTGCTGCACTGGCCAGGAGTCGAGCGAATCTGGTTGCCGGAATGGCTGAATCAGCGCGAGGCCACGATAACGCGTATTCGTGATGCGGTGGCGGCTGCGAAGCAGCGGCGAACAGAGCCGCCCGTTGCCCAGCCCGTTGAAGTGCCTTTCCCGCCGGCTCAACCAGAGGTTGTGGCATTCAAGTCGGCGTCTGCCCTTACGTCGCAGCCCCGCCCGACAGGTGCGCCGCGGCACTCCAACCTCGCTGACTACACTGGGTGGACGGCCGTCGTGATCGGCGGCGTGAGCGTGCTCGACGAGATCCACACCAGTTACAACCGCTCTCACGTCTTGAAGATCATCGAGGCGATCATCGAGGCGGAAGCACCGGTGCACAAAGACCGCTTGGCCAGGCTAGTGGGGGGAGCGTTCGGGCTTTCAAGGGTCAGTGAGGACCGTAAGCGGGTCATCCAGAGCATGGTCCCGGATGAGTTCGCCCGGGCCGAGGACGCGGACTTCTACTGGCCCACAGGGATTCAGCCGCAGACATGGCGGACCATCCGAGTGCCCAGGGCGGGGGACAGTCGCTCGATCGACGAGGTAAGCCTGGTGGAGATCGGCAATGCAATGGTGGTCGTCGCTGAGCAATCCGGCGGCGCTGTGAAAGACGATCTCAAACGCCAAGCCATGGCCTTGTTCGGCGTCAAACGAATGGGGGCCGGCGTCACGGCTCGGTTGGATGCGGCAATGGAACGCGCCGTTGCGGTGGGGAAGCTGAAGGTGCTGCCCTCGGGTGTTGTGGTGATGGGAACGGCGTGAGTGCCGTTGAGTTCGATGACGAACTCTTCGACCTGGTGAGGCAAACAGCCGGCCCCGGAACGGTGATCATGACGTTGAGCATCAAACGGTGAAGCGGCCGGTGGCTCTACCGTGCGCGTCAAGAGGGGGAGGGACGCGCGAGGTGACAAGGAACCGTCTAATCGGTGGATGATTCTTCCGCGCTGGTGGATTGGCGTCGACGGAATCCTATCCCTTTATCGCGGGCACGCCCGATAAAGCTACCGAGCTGTTGGATCCCTTCACCCGCCGCCTCCAGCGCGATTGCGGTGCCCCCGCTTGTCGCAGTGAGAGCCGCATTGGCAGTTTCACCGACGCGGCCGATCGCAGCGGTGGCAGCGTCCTTCGGGGACGGCGCCTCGAAGACCTGCCACTCCTCGAGCTGTGCGCGGCGTGCCGAGGCGAAGCGGTCAAGGTCTGCGCGAAGAACCGGAAGGTCGCGTTCCAGGCGCTGCACGGACCGGATACGGATCCCGTCGAGGGCATCGGTTTTCGCGACAGCTGCCAATACTTCGTGAGCGCGCTGATACAGTGCACCATCTTCGGTGAGCTGCCTTGCCAACAGATCCCGCGCATCGTCCATCACCTGCTGCACGTGTTCGGGCTGGGTTGCCTCGACTCTGGCCAGACGTAGGCGCTGCCACTTGAACAGCGACTCCTGGGCGACCACCAGGAGGCTCAAAGTCTCACCGAGATAGCCGTTTTGGACAGCAGACACGATGAACTCGGCACGGCCCTTGATCGGCTTGTCCGGGTCGAAGGACCGCAGCGTGCGGTCAGCGTGATGGCGCAGCTGTTCGACCGTTCGATTGAGTGCTGGGCCGATGGCTGCGATCGAGTCCCAGTCTGCGTCGGAGAACGAACCATGCCGATCGAGATACGCGGTCATCCGGTCTATCGTCGTGCGATCGCCGAGCACATCGCCCGACCGATTGGCATGGGCGAGTCGAAGCACCTCCTCGACCTTGCCCTCGACGCGCTTGACGGATTCTTCGACCTCTGCGATCGCGCCCGTCAACGCCAACTGGACGGCAACCATCTGCAGCGACATCAACCGCGCGGGGTTGACGTTGGTCTGTTTCCACTGCAGCTGTTTGACGAATTTCCCGTCCGCCCCGCGAGTCACCATGCGGAAGAAGCCGTCGGTGCCTGATATCAGCCGACCTTTGCGGATCGCCTCCATGCTTTCCGGATGAAGTTGCACAAACTTGCCAGATTGTCCCAAAAACGCAGCCCCGCCGGCCGCCAAGCCGGTCGCATTACCGAGCGTCGCCTTGTCGATTCCGACGGTGTCCACCACCCGCCGGGTGACACCTCGGATTCGGTCGATGTACGCCTCGACATCCCCGGCGTCGCCGGAAATGAGCAGGCCCTCCGGCTGCACCGACACGACGATCTCACCTTGCCCAGTCACTACGGTCGGAAGCTCGCCGAGTTCGTCGGTTGAGTTGTCGGGGTGCGACGTGTCACTCATTTGGTGTCCTCCCAGGAACTTCGCTGAACTTAGTTTCGCAGATGGGTATCTGATCGCGACCAGAGTTCTCGGTCAGCGGCTGCGCATGGGAGAGGTGCTGTTACCGCACCCTCACCGACTGGCCGAAGTCCGTGGGATCCGGCGCCGGCTCTTCATCGCCCTCGTCATCCCACGGCCTGCAGAACGGGCACCACGGCCGCAACCGGTGATGCACCCAATCGCTGGAGATCACCGCGATGATCCACAGGTCTCCTGGAATGTAGAGCAGCCGAGCAGTGCCGGCCCCGTCCAAGAGAGCACTGAGCAGCGCGGGAACGACGACCACAACGGCGAAGACGGCGGTGCCGGTCACCGTCATGTTGAAATGCGCCAACCGAAGCAGTGGCAACCGGCGTTCCGCTTCGGTCGGTGCGTCCGCCGGAACATCCCGCATGCACCACTCGCACAGGTGATCCCGATGCCGATGAACGAAGGAGACGACCCAACACAGCAGCAGGATCGCGTTGAACACGAGCGCAACTGCCACGAACCAGCCGAACCAGGCCGTCACACGAAACAGCATCGATACTGCGAGGACGTAGATCAGCGAGTGGGCGATGACCGACTGGACACGCGGTGCACCGCCGTGATCACCAAATGGGCTTGTCGACCGCACGATTTCACCCCAGCTCCGTGACGAGAGCCGAATGATCAGTCTCGCCGGCCAGCCGCGGCGCATGGTCGAACTCGCACAGGCTCACCCGGTGTGCCAGCTCGGGTGACGCGTACAGGTGATCCAACCGAAACCCGTCGTCGCCCGGCCGGCTGAACCACAAGTACTCCCGCGTCGCCGGATGCCGCGATCGCCACACGTCGAGGTAACCCGACCCGATCAACCGGCCGGGCATCTCCGAGCCGATGAAGCCGGCGCCCTGCGGCTCTTTGTCCAGATCGTTGTTGCCGGTGTTGAAGTCACCGACAAGCACGTCGATTCCGCTGGCTCTCGCATCGCGGACCACCGCCTGCAAGTAGCGGAGTTCCGCCACCTTCTGCGGCAGGTAGACCGCGCAGAGCACGACACCGGCGGTCTCGGCACACCACAGGTGGCGCGCTTCCACATCGTCGGCGAAGGCCCGGGCCCGCGTGACCCCGTGCCGCGACGCGATCAGCGTGCTGTTGTGCTTGGGGTCCGTGTCGGGGTGTGACGTCGTGTACCCGGCCGCGGCCAAGTGCAACTTGAGGCGCACACCGGTGCCGTCGGCCCGGAACTCGGTGACCACCACGATGTCGGCGTCATAGCCGAGCAGTCGCGTGGCCAGCGCCCCAGCGCACTTGCTGCCGCCGTGACGGATGTTGAGGGCGGCGATCCGCGTCGTCATCGAGGTTCCTGTCTGCTCGACATGGAATCTCCAGCGAGCCGATCAGTATGAGGCTGGCCACCGACAAGTCGGCTTGAGTAGTACTACCGATGTGCCTACCGCGCCCGATGTCGGACAGTGATGCCATGACCGTCCGCGAATCGAACACCCGCCCAGCCGGAGTCGGTGCACCGCTGTGTTTCTGTTCAGCCGTCTGTCTCGGCCTGGCTGCGGTGTTCACGCTAAACGTGTGGCTCAGCCCGGAGTTCGCCGGAGACTTCGACGGCGGCACGCATACCGCCCACGTGGGCGGAGATGTTCGCTTCGCGACCGGACTGCTGATCGCGGGTGCGGCGAGTGCGGTCGCCGCGATCGTCCGGGGCGGCGGCCACCGCGTGCGTCCCACCGGCATCCTGCTGCTGCTGGCAGGACCGGCCGTAGCGGTCCTGACATTGCCGCTGTTGAACTATTACGGCTGACCACTTCCGGCTGTCCAGCGGATTTTCATCGGCGACGCGCTGCCGAGCGCCTCCGCGGCCGTGTATCCGCCGCTTGTCGGTGCCCTGTGCGAGTCTGTGCGGCTCGCGTCCGTCGGGCATCAAGACAGGAGGCGAGAAGATGCTTGCGAAACCCAATGCCCAGCCTGCGCGCGTCGATCTGGCCTCAACGGAACCGTGCCGGGCCGAGACGGTCGCGATCGTCATCGCGGAGATCGACTTCGGATATCGCTATGTCGCCGTCGGCGCGGCGTGGTCCTGCCACGGCGTGACGGCGGCGGCCACCCCGGAAGCTGCGGTAGTGAACGCCTTTGACGCCGTCCGTGCCGCGCATCCCGAGAGCACACGCATCCGGTTCGTCTCGAATGTGCGACTCGATGGCCACATCGACCTTGCGACGCCAGGTTGGTGGATCGAACGGCCCACCTCGACAGAGCGATTCATGCTCGGAGCCGCGCGAATCCGGCTACGACAGATCTGGATACCCGCACTTCCGCCACCTCCGGTGGACCAAGGTCCGATGACCGTCGCGACTGACGGCTCGGTACGCCACAAGCGGGCCGGATTCGCCTGGCTCAGCGTGGCGGGTCAGTACGGGACGAACGGATATCGCTCCTCGCGCAAGCGGGTCGGGCTCGAATCGGTGCTGTGCGCTGAACTTTTCGCCATCGGCGCCGCGGTCTTCGCCCTCCCGCGACATCGGCTGACGGTCCTGTCCGACAGCCAGAACGCCATCGCCATGGTGAACCGGTGGAAACAGGGCGAGCCGGCGATGCCGAAGGGATATCCCGACGAGCCTCTCGAACGGCAGTACTGTCTGCACACGGTGCGGCGCCGCATTCTCGTCAACCCGGATCGGGTCGACGTGCGATGGGTTCGCGGCCACAGCGGGGTGCCGTTGAACTCCGGTGCCAACGCCCTGGCCCGGCTGAGTTCTGGGCGTTATCGGTCCGGTCTGAGCGAGGACGAATACCGCCACCGCGCGGCGGCCTTCGCCGAGAAATTCGCGACAGAGCATCGCCGAATCACCAGCGCCGCAGAACTTGTCGGTACCCCCTGTCATTCTGATCGGCTCGCCTGAGGACCGATGACGACGAAAGGACATCGCCATGACCACTCCCGGCTGGTACCCCGACTCGAGCGGACAGCCCGGCCAGCGCTATCACGACGGTTTGGCGCTGGACCCCCGCCCCCAGCCACCCAGCGATGGCCGTCGCGCTATCCCGTGGCCGCGGAACCAGTCACGGGCTGCATCTGGTGCTGACTATCTTGTCATGGGGCCTGTGGCTGCCGATCTGGATTATCGCCGCGGTCGTCGCCGGTGGCTCGTCCTCGGCGGTGGCTGTCGCGGGATCGGGCGGCTTCGTCCGGCACCACCGCCTCCCACTGGTCGCCGGCGCGGTGATCGGCGGGCTGGTCCTGTTGGCGTCCGGGCAACGGCGATGCCGTGAACACGGCAGGCTAGGTCCCCAGTCGCTCTCCTTGACGCTGCCCTGGCCACAAAAGTTGACGCTGCCCTGGCCACGAAAGCTGTGCCCGACTGCACACGCCCTCGCCGCTGAACTCTGATTTAACCCAAGTCAAACGGGGTATCACCCTCCCGCTGGAACCGGTACCCCGGTACTGGAAATAGTCCGGCCTAGTCGTGAGAACGCGAAGGAGTGCTGACGGATGGTTGTCCACGGGGTCAATTCGGGTGCAGTGGTCGGAGCTGACGAGCAGCGACTGCTCGCCGCGGCTGAGGGCGTCTTGTTGGCACTTCGCCGGTACACCCCGCAAGCTGCCGGCGACGAACTCCGGACCGCCGCGCGTCGTCACGGTGTTCCGCTGTCGACGATCGCGCTGGCGCTGGTCGACCTGGCCTCCTGCCGCCCGGTGGAGGGCACGCCAGGCCCGGCTCATATTGCCGCGCAAGAGGAATGGGGCGCGTTGCTCGGCACCGCCGAGGCGGCCGCCGCATAGGCCGCGCACGGCCCGCGCGCCTGCGGGCACAATGATCGCCATGCGAGTTGCGGTTCTTGGTACGGGCGCCATGGGCGCCGGCATGGCGCAGTCCCTGCTGCGTGAGGGCATCGATGTCGTGGTGTGGAATCGCACGCCCGAGCGGGCTCAGCGGTTGGCGGACGCGGGTGCCGAGGTGGCGTTGGATCCGGCGGCAGCCGTCGCGGGAGCAGACGTCGTCGTCGCCATCCTGTTCGACGAGGCGGCAACGCTTGATGTGATGACGACCGCGCTGCCGGCGATGCCCGACCACGCCGTCTTCGTTCAATGCGCCACCATCGGTATCGACGGCGCCGCCCACGCCGCCGCCGCGGCGGCAGAGCACAATGTCGCGTTCCTGGACTGCCCTGTGTTGGGCACCAAAGCGCCTGCTGAGCAGGGAAAGCTTGTGATGCTGGCCTCTGGCGATCGCAGCTTGCTCCAGCGGGTGCAGCCGGCATTCGACGCCATGGGTACCAAGACGGTTTGGGCGGGCGACGAGCCGGGGATGGGTTCGCGGCTCAAGCTGGCGTGTAACGCGTGGATCGCCACGCTGGCCGCGGCCATCGGGCAGTCGTTCGCTTTGGCGAAAAGCCTTGGCGTCGAACAGCAGCTGATCTTGGACGCGTTCGACGGATCAGCCGCGGGTTCGCCATACCTGCAGGCCAAGGGCAAAGCAATCCTCGACTCCTCCTTTGCGCCACAATTCAGCGTCGACGGCGTGCGGAAGGATACTGGATTGATCCGTGACGCGATCGTCGCTTCGGGACTGTCGACCGTCTTGGTCGATGGGGTTCGGGCGGCCTTCGACGCCGCGAGCGAGGCCGGTCACGGCGACGAGGACATGGCCGCGGTCTATTTCGGGTTCTGAATCCCGGCGGCCCACTCGTTCTCGCCAATCCGCAGACGCTCACTTTCGCGCTGACCCGAACCTGCCCGCTTGGATGACGTCGTTCGGGGCTACGGTCTGTGGGGCCTCGCCGTCGGACTCAGTGTGACGTGCACAAAGTCGTAGAACGGCCACTTCTCAGAAAGTGGTCGAACGGCTACAATTCGACATGTTGCCGAACGACTACAAGAGGTGCAAGCATGCAAGTCAAGACGATGGGCGATCTCGGTGCCCTCGTACGTTCGGCGCGCACCGCGCGCGGGATGACGCAGGCCGACCTGGCTGCACAATTGCACGTGGGCCGAGATTGGGTCATCCGACTCGAGAAGGGGCACCCGCGCCTCGAAGCGCAACGGGTACTCGATGCGCTGCAGGTCGTCGGGGTGCACCTGGAGGTAACCGCGTCCGACAGCCTGCCCACGTCCCGTCACCCTCGTACTGAGGGTGCGTCCGAGGTGGCGGTTGACCCGTTCGACGTGCTTTTCGGCTCGACGCAGCCCTGATGGCGACGAGGACACTTCGTGTCTACCTCGATGGGACGCCGACGGGCACGCTGACGCAGTCCAGCCATGGTTCGTTGGGGTTCGTCTATGACGACGGATACGGCGCGGACGGCGATCCGACACCCTTGTCGCTGTCGCTTCCCGTTCTGTCGCGACGGCACCGGGACAAGGCGGTGCGTTCTTACCTCGAAGGTCTGCTGCCGGACAGTGAAGGAACGCGGCAACGATGGGGTCGCGAGTACAACGTCTCGCTCAACAACCCCTTCGCTCTGCTCACCCATGTCGGCCGAGACGCGGCCGGCGCCGTCCAGATTCTTCCACCGGAGGTGGACCCCGCCGACGCTCAGGCCCGAACCGGTGACATCGAATGGCTGAGCGCAGACGATGTCGGAGACCTCGTTCAGGGGCTGGCCACCCATCAATTCGACTGGGATCCAGGTAAGTTCGGCGGCCGGTGGAGTCTGGCCGGCGCGCAACCGAAGATCGCGCTGTTCCGGGATCCCGCATCCGGACAATTCGGTGTCCCGCGCGACTCCACGCCGACGAACGTCATCGTCAAGCCCGCGATCGCGGGTTACGCACGACACCACGTCAACGAGACATTATGTTTACGCGCTGCCCGTGAGGTCGGATTGCTCGCCGCGACAGTCGAAATGGAACAGTTCGGCGACGTCCAGGTGTTGATAGCCACCCGCTATGACCGGACTCGCGACAACTCTGGCTGGCGTCGGGTGCACCAGGAAGACCTGTGCCAGGCGCTGTCGGTGCACCCGAGCCTGAAGTACCAGTCCGACGGCGGCCCCGGGGTGGGTGACATCGCCGACCTGCTTGGCAGGCTCCCGATCGAGGACCGCGAGGTGAATGCCGAGCGGTTCTTCAAAGCGTTGGCCTACAACGTATTGATCGGTGAGACGGACGCTCATGCAAAGAACTACTCGTTGGTGCTCATCGGATCACGCGCACAGATTGCGCCGCTCTACGACGTCGCTTCCGCCGCGCCCTACGACCAGCGCGAGCGACTCCGGTCATCGATGAAAATCGGTGAGCACTGGAAGATGCTGGATGTCAACGACTCCGACTGGGGCAAGGTCGGACGCCGACTGGGAATCTCTGGCGAGCGAGCGGTGTCGTGGGTTGATGAACTGCGAGGTGAACTTCCCGGCGCGTTCACACGCGCTGCGGCTTCCTTACCGCCGGATGTGCAGGCCGAGGCCGGCGGGATGGCCGAGCGGATCGTGGAGCACATCGCCGGAACATGGAAACCCAACCTGTCGCCCTGACAGCCAAGGTTCATAGTCGGACGCAGGGCCGGATGCGCCGTCAGCGCTCCAATCCCAACGCCGCCCGCAACCGATCCACGTCCATGGTGCCGGGCGTCCCCCGGGGAAAAGTGTCCAGCAGCTTGATCAGGTCGCCGCGACGGGTCGGGTCGTCGGCGGCCTGGCGGGGTGTCACACCATGGAGCGCGGGAATTGACTGATCGAGCCAGCTCGCTTCGTAGGCGCGTACGGCGGCCTCCAGTACCGCTGCGATTTCGGGATCCTCGGGGTCGACGGTTTCGGCGGAGGACGGGCCCTGCGCGGCGAGGTCGCGAATGTCACTGGCCGGCACTCGGCTTTCGCCGACTACGACCAACTCGGGATCAAGCCGGCGTAGCGCCTCGAGTGCCTCGTCCATCCGTTCACTGCTGTTTGTCTCTACGCGCAGCAGGTCACGATCGAGTGTGTAGGTAGCCCGAATCCGTCGCCCGCCGGGTTCAGTCACGAGATCGAGCCATCGGTTGTCCTCGGTCCCGTCGTAAGCGGCATCCAACGCTGATGACAGCTGCACGGGGTCGCTGACCCGCAGGGTGACCTCGCACAGGACCATGAGATGTCCCTCGGTGTTCGTCAGTACCGGCGGCGCGAATCTCCGGCTGAGAAAGGCCACCAGCTCATTCGGGTCCGGCTCAGCGTCGAGCAATTCGATCAGATCATCACGCTCGTGCAGCCGGACCGGCTCCAGACCGCCGAGGAACCGCTGCTCGTCACCGGCAGGGTAGATGCGGGCGCACACCAGATGCCCGGGCTTCACTTCCCGGCTGGCAACCCGGTCGTGAACCGTGTGGCTGTCACCGGTTCGCACATCCCGCAGTGTCACCCCGTCGCCCGGACGGGATTCTTGCACCTCGAAAACAGAGCGCTGCACCAACAACCACTGCTCGGCCAGCAGCCGCTCATCATCGGGCAGCAAGTACCCGCGCGCGTCCAGAAAATCGTCGAAAGCGCCACCTTCGAACAACACCGCATCCATCATCAGCGGGTCGCCTTCGAGCTCGGAATCATCGATGTACAGCAGGCGTTCGGCGGTCACCTCTTCGAGTAGCTGGCTCCACCCGGTGAGCAGAACATGTTGGGTCGCTTTGAGATACAGCCATCCCGCTCGCTTGGCGAGTGGTGGTCGCTCGTTGCGGAGGTGGCATTTCTTGTACTTGCGTCCGGAACCGCACCAGCACGGCTCATTGCGGCCGAGATCGGGTCGCGGGTGCGGCAGGAATTCCTGCAGCAGCGCCAGCAGGGGATGGTCTGGCAACGCTTGGGCGCGATGTAACAACGCCACACCGCGTTCGGCGTCGCCGCGGTCGGAGGCGAAGCGCGCCAGGTCCAACAGGGTGGGTGGCCAATCGACATCCATCGACTCTGCCGCCAAGTATTCGTGCTCGGCCTCCTGGACGGCGCCTGTGCGCTCGAGGGCGACCGCGCGCAGCCACTGGCAACCCACCCGGGCTGGGGGCGGCACCTGAGGGGCCAAGGTGTCGGCGAGCATAGCCAGCGCCGCCGGGTCGATACGCTGGCTGTCGAGAGCTTCCTCCACCAGGAGTTCGGCCAAGTAGGGATCGGCCAAGATGGCACCGAGTTCGCCCAGAGCCAGTTCTTCGTCGGGGGCAGGTTCCAGGTCCCCCTCTCGCAGCAGCGTTTCCATCTGTCCGGCGACGGCGACGAGCGCCAATACGACCGCAGCATGGTCGACTTCTATGTCGTGCCGCTGCGCAAAGTACGCGCACTGCGCCTCGAATCGGTTTCTGTCGAAATCGAAGCCGGCCGGCGCCAGGAATTCACCTTGATGAGCCAGACCCGACCCGGCGATGATCTCGGCCAACGGAAGTGTCGGCGCGGTGAACAAGGTGTCGTCCTGTAAGCAGAGCGCCCACACGGCGGCGTCGATGAACGTCGATTCCTCTGTGCTCAACGTCGCAGCCAGCAGTGACCCCACGCTGGGATCGGCGGCGGTACCCACCCGCTCAACGGCAAACCCGTTCGCATCGACGCGGATTCCGATGAGGTCTCCAGCCGTCACACCCAGGGTGCGCATGGTGGCGGGTGGCAGCACCAGCACTCCGCCCTCGGGCACCGCTTCGTCGGGGATGCCGCGCACTTCGAGAAGGTCGTCGTCGAAGTCAAGCAACGCGATCGTTGCCGGCGTCCCGTCGAGGAACCGGTTGTGCGGTTCGTGTTCGCACAAATTGCCGAGCGGCGCAAGATCGGGTGTCACCGTCACGATATCGTGGACGAGTTCCTCAGCGGTGACCCGATGGGTGAATATCCGGCCGCGGACGACGGTCGGTACCCAGATCCATCGCTCGTCGGGCAATTGCCCTGCTGGACAGTTCATCTGGTGCAAAGCCGTGTTGATGACGTCCTCGGGGTTTGCAACACCGGCGGCGCGCAGGCGTTCGGCGATCTGGTCATCGGAGAGTGGGCCGGTCTCGGCGAGCATCGTCGACAATGCGGTCATCGAATCGGTCACTCGATTACAGTAGCGCCGGGACACGTCACACCAATGCGCTGATATCGGTGCGGTCCGCCGTGGGTTGTCTGCCAGTTTGTGCACAACGCAGGCCGGCCCGGCCCCCACTCAGGTCGGGACGACCGTGACCGCGCACCGGATGCTCGGCGCCCGGCTCAACCGTGCGTCCGCGGTTACCAGCGGACACTCAAGTGCCTCGGCCAGCGCTACGTACATTGCGTCATAGGCCCTCACGGTGTCGCGAAGCTCCCAAACTCGTTCCAACAGCGGAGCTGCGGCGTACCGGGTGATCTCCAGCCGCGCCCATACGTCGATGACCTTCCGTGCGTCGCCCAGGGCACGTGCACCAACGGCTGTCTGTCGGTGTAACGCGCTGAACACCTCGGCGTCCATCAGATGTGGTGCGTGGAGGACCTCTTCGGAGACGAACCGACGCGCCCGACCAGCGTTCAGTAATGCTGCAACCGCGGCGGAGGCGTCGAGGACGATCACCGCCGGTCGGCGTGGAGGTCAACCACGATGCTGCTCACCGGGACATCGAGGTCGGGCAATGCGGTCATCAGGGCGGCATTGTCAACCCGCCGGGTCGAGGCATCGAGCTCACGAATCGCAACGGCGGTGACCGATGAGTTCGTGGCGCGCGCTAGCCGCTCGAAGCGATCCATCACCTCGTCGGGGACGTTTCGAATGTGAAGGGTGCGCATGCTTCAGATCAACCGCTGCGGTGCCAAGTTGCTTGCAAATGCAAGCAGAAATGGACCGCTGTGTCAGCGCGCCACGACTGGCCGATGCCGGGCCTGCGCTGAGCCCATGGTCACAAATGGGTAACCTCGACCCGAGAGTCGATGGATCAGGGGGAACTCCATGAGCCTCGTACTGGGCCTTTCGGTGACGACGAGGGATGTTCGCGGTGAGCTGGTTGACGGTGCCACCGGCCAGGGCGAGCACCTGGACCGCATCGTGCTCGATGCCGCCGACGTGGAGGATTACCTGGCCACCTTGCCCGCCGACGAAGATCTGCACGCCGTCGGACTGACCTGGACGCCCGACGCCGAATCGGCCGCCATCAAGGTTCGCGAGGCCCTCGACGTCTACAGCGGGGGAGCGCCCGTGGTCGCCGTCCGCGAGGTCGAGGCCACCGAAGCGCTGGCCCGCGGCATTGCCGAGATGACCGGTCACGATTTCCTGGTGGTCTGCATCGTCGAGCCCGATTCGGCGATGGTCGCGACGGTGGACGGATTCAACGTGGCCGTCGAGCAGATCGAGCGGATGGATGCCGCAACCCTGATCGACCGGGTGTGCGCCGTGGTGCGCAGTGCGCGGCCCAGCCCTGACGTGGTGTTCGTCCTGGGCTCCGAGGATGCCGACGAACTGGTGGCGGCGCTGCAGCAGGAAACGGATCGCCCGGTGCTCACGGCAACCGAGGCGGATTTCGCGCTGACGCGGGGTGCCGCCCTGGCTTCTGCGTATGCCGCGAGCCTGCCCCAGCGGGAGCCCCGCGCGCCCCGGTTCACCCGGGTCCGGCTGCTGACGTCGGCGCTGGGCGTCGCCAGCGTGACGTTGGTGGTGGCGTTGTCGGTCGTGATCGGGTCACAAGGGTTGCCGGAACGCGGCGAGCGATCGACCGCGCCCGTCGCCGCGTCGGCGCCGACCAACGATCCAGCGCCCCCGACGCCGGGCTACCTTTCAGTCCGCGAGCAGGCGCGCGAACCATTCGCATTGATGAATGTGTCTGTCCCGCAAGCACCGCCACCGGTATCGGCGCCCGAGCCTGCCGCGCCGCCGCCCGCCCCGGAACCCGCCGCGCCGGCCAACGTGTCACCGGCCCCGCCGGTCTACGTTCCCCCGGCGGCCCCGCCACCTCAGCCGCGGCTGCGTGACCGGATTTTGGACAAGATCCCGATCATCGGCCGGTTCCGCTAGAGCTCAGCGGTGCGTCAGCCCGCCATCCACGGGGTATTGGCTGCCGGTCACGTAGCTCGCGTCGTCGGACAGCAGGAACAATGCCACCGCCGCGGCCTCGTCAGCTCTGCCGGCCCTGCCCAACGGAACGCGGCTGACCACGCCGGCCTCGAATGTCGAACGGGTCGTGTCGTCCATGAAGCTGCGAAAGTCGGTGGTGATCGCGCCCGGCACCAGCGTGTTGACCCGGATGCGGCGCGGGGCCAACTCGGCGGCCCAACTCCGCGCCGCGGCGATCAGGGCGGCCTTGGTCGCAGCGTAGACCGCGGTGCGCGGTGCACCCTCGTAGGTTGAGGTCGACGACGTGACCACCACGGACGCCCCCTCGGTCAAGCTGTCGGACAGGGCGGCCAATTGCAGCAGCGGCCCGCGGACATTCGTTGCCATCATGGCGTCGAAGAGTTCGGCGCCGGTGTCGGTGATCGTGGCGATATCGGCGTACCCGGCGTTGAGCCACAGTCCGTCGATGCCGCAGCCGGCGTTGGCTTGCGCGAGGGCGGTTCCGGCATCTGGCGCGGATGCATCATTGGAAATGACTGTCGCTGAAGCGATTTCACGCTGCACGTGAGCGATCCGTGCCGGGTTGGTGCCGGTGAGTAATAGTTCGGCACCCTCGTTGGCCAGGCGGCGCGCGCCGGCCAAACCGATGCCGCTGGTCGCGCCGGTGACCACGATGCGCTTCCCGTGGAATCGAGGCGTCATAGCGCCGACGCTACGACCTAGAGTCGACTCTAGGTCAAGCACTGGGGGTGGGACGGATGACCGGATACTCCATCGGTGAGGTCGCGGATGCGGTCGGGCTGAGTGTGCACGCGTTGCGGTTCTACGAGCGTGAAGGTCTGCTGATCGAGCCAGTGGAACGCACCGCGAGTGGCCGGCGTCGGTACAGCCGGACGAACGTCGACTGGTTACGCATCTGCACGCGGCTGCGCGAATCGCAGATGCCACTCGCCGACCTGAAACGGTTCGCTGCCTTGGTGCGCACAGGGCCGGGCAACGAGTCCGAACGCCTGGCGCTGCTCAATGCTCATCGCGCCCGGGTCGACGCCCAGCTGCGGGCGTTGGAGCAGGCGCGCGACATCATCACATGGAAGACCCGGGTGTATGAGACGAAGTTGCGTGGCGGCGACGCCGAAGGCCTGTGGGATCCGACGGCCGTGTCGTAGTGCTCAGACCCTGGGCAGCCAGCCCGACCATGCTGGCGACAGGATGAATCCGCGGCCCTGAGCGTCCTTGCAGGCGGTGGTGCCCTTGTCGTCGACACCGCAGACGGCGCCTCCGACGGTAATCGAGTGGAGTGGCGGCAGCGTTTTGATGGGCTGACCGTTGAATGCGTCCGTTGGGCTTCCCTCGGTCGTCTGTTTCAGACCGGTCACCGTTCCGATCCAGTTTGACCGATTGAGGCCCCTCGAGGGGTCCGACGCTGCAGGAGGCAGCGCTGGCAAATTGTTTCCGCTGCACTGAGGTTGTAGCGAGCTGAAATTGCACACCACTCCGTCCGGGGTCAGAAAGTAGGTACCCGAGCTGGGATGCCCTGGTGTGGTGGTGTCGACGCGGTAGTCGGCAATGTTTACCGGGGCATATCCGTTGAGACTCGGGAACTTCGGAGTGTCGGCCTGCGACCGGGGCAGAGGAACAGCAGCGGATAAGGCAGCCGCAACCACTACCACCGTAGGAAAGCGCATCGAACACCTAAACCTTCGGCAACCAACCTGACCATTGCGGCGACAAGATAAAACCTTGGCCCTCGCCGTCTTTGCACGCGGTGGTTCGAGCGTCGTCCACGCCGCAAATCATGCCATTGAAGGTGATGGAGTGAAACGGCGGAAGAGTCTTGATGGGTTGGTCCCTGAAGGTTCCATTCGTCGAGATCGGATTGCCCGTCTTCTTCAATCGTGTCAGGGTGCCGATCCAATTGGCGCCATTGAGCCCTTTGGTCGGATCTGTCGCGACAGGTGGCACTCCAGGGAAATTATTTCCGGTGCATTGGGCCTGTTCGATCATGAAGTCGCACGGTATGCCGTCCGGAGTCAGAAAGACCACCTTGCTTGACGGCATACCGGGGGTGGTGGTGTCTATCGTGTAGTCAGCCGGGTCGACTGCCGTGTAGCTGGCAAGGTCAGGGAATCTCGGTGGCTCAGCGTGCGCAACGCCTGCTGCCAGTGCGGCAGCACTGGCAGCGACGGCACTCACCACGAGCGTCTTCACGATCATGTCTGTCCTATCGTTGCGATGGGCAAGGGCGTTATCACCGGTTCGCGTTCACTTGAAATTGCTTGACGACGTAGGGATTGCCGGTCTCGGTGTTCCATTGGCTTACCAGGATGCCGAGATTGTCCAAATGCGTTCCGGGCAGGATGTAACCGCCGTAATTCTGGGGATACTGGCCAGGAACTGGGGGACTCCAGTGACCGCCCGCTGCAACGACGGTTGTGGGAGTGTCGTAATCCAGGACGGTAGCGGGAATGCCACTGCCTACTCGCAATTCGGTGTTGCCGGTGTCCGTGTTGAATCCCGAAAGCACTGGACGGCCGTCTACCTCGCGAAAACTCAGCTCGCCGTAGGCAGTGGTTGTCACGGGGACGGCTTGTTGGCCTGGGCTGTCGAACGTCTGTCCATTCCACGGCTCCCACGCGTTCCGATTGAACACCTCATTCGGGTCGACGCGATACATCGTCACGCCCTGGTGGCGGTCGAATCCGTCCGCGGCGATGTAGACCTTTCCGTCGCTAGCCTGGTACCCACTCACCTGGGTCGGTGCTGCGGTGGGATCGCTGATCGTCGGCGGCTGGAACGGCTGACCTGCGGCGGGGTTCGCAATTTGTGACCACGGCCGGTAGCTGCCCTCCACCGGCACCCACCCTTTCGACGGCTCGTTGGTCACCTTGACCAGCCAGGAGCCGCCCTTCGGGGCCAGCCCCTCGCCGGTGTTGGTACCGACCACCATCATGTAGGTGTCTTTCCCGACGGTGATGCTGCCAGCGGGCAAGGAGTTGTTCGCACCCGCTTTCACCGCTTCGGGAGGCAGGGGGAACAGCACGTTTTTCCCGTCTGGCCCGGTCAGCGGTGTCCCGAAATGCGCCTTACCCTGCGAGTCGAAGCTCACTGGCACGGCCACCGACGGGTAGTGCGTCCCCTCGCCCTGCTTGCCGCCAGAGTACGAATCACCCAGGATCGCGACCTTCGACCCATCGGGAAGCGTGATCACCTCACCCAGATCGGCCGCATTGATCCCGTCGATCGGAGCGCCGGTGCCCGCGACCGGCCCCAGATTGCGCGATTCGCCGGGCTGCAGCGGCCCGAGATCCGGCGTCGTCATCGGGGTCGGCGCCGGCTCCGGCAACCCGGACGCCTTCGCGATCGCCTTGGCGAGTTCGTCGTCGATCCGCTCGCCCTCGATGATCGCGTCGGCGATCCGCGCCTTGACCTCGGCGATCTTCTCCGACACCTTGGTCTGCGTCTCGGCGTCCATGTAGTCGTAGCTCGCGGGGGGACTGACGGCGTTCGTGGCGGGATCCACGTTCACCGCTGGCGCCTCGGCCGCGAAATTGAGAATGTCCTTGACCTTGTTGGCCAGCGCGTCGGCTTCCTGGTGGGCGGTGTCGATCAGCGTGGCGGCCGCCTTGATCCGCTCGGCCTGCTTGTCGTGATCGGCCGCCGTCGAGAACACCGCCTGCCGCGCGGTATCGCCTGACTCGCCGTCCCAATCCGAGGCCTGCATGGCCGAGCGCAGAAAGTCGGCCGAATCGGCGTGATTGGTCGCCACGTCATGGGCGGCCTTGCCCAGGTCACCGATCTCGGGTGGCCAGTTGAGCAGCTCCTGAAGGGTGAGCGCCACGAGCTACTGGTCGCGCCCGGCTGCCTCGATATCCTCGGCAGCATCACTGTCGGTGGTCGTATAGGCGCGTGCGGCTGCCCGGTGACCCTCGGCATGCTTTTGGTGATGTGCCGCGAACTGGGTGGCCGAGGTCTGCCACTCACTCAGCATCGCCGGCAAGGCGGCGGCGGCCTTGCTTGCCCCGAGCGCTACTCCGCCCGCGCGGGACTGCGCTTGCGAGTGCGCTGCGGTGAAGGACTCGGCGTGACTGCTCAGCGATTCCGCGGTCACCTGCAACTGGGCCGGGTCGACCCGCAATGCCTTTGCCATGAGATCTACCCCCTAACCACACGATTCTAGGCCCGCGCCGAACCGGTCCGAGACACAAATGCGGCGCGGTACCGTCGACCCCGTGGAGATCCTGCGCACCCCAGACGACCGCTTCGCCGATCTGCCGAGCTATGACTTCGAGCCGCACTACGTCGAGGTCACCGGTGCCGAAGACACCCCAGTACGCATGCACTACGTGGACGAGGGCTCGCCCGACGGGCCGGTTGTTCTGCTGCTGCACGGCGAACCCAGCTGGTCCTATCTCTACCGGCACATGGTGCCCGTCCTCGTCGAGGCGGGGCTGCGTGCGGTCGCCGTCGACCTGGTGGGCTTCGGCCGCAGTGACAAGCCATCGCGGCGCACGGACTACACGTATCAGGCGCATGTGGACTGGGTGCGGGCCGCCATCGACGGGATCGGGCTCACCGATATCACCCTGGTGTGCCAGGACTGGGGTGGGCTGATAGGACTGCGCCTCGTCGGGGAAGAACCCGACCGGTTCAGCCGTGTGGTGGCCGCCAACACGTTCCTGCCGACCGGTGATCGGCCGGCAGGCAAGGCGTTCCTGGCCTGGCAGCAGTTCAGCCAGCAGACGCCGGTGTTCGACGCGGGTGCCATCGTCAACGGTGGCTGCACAACCGCCTTGTCCGAGGACGTCATTGCCGCCTATAACGCACCGTTTCCCGACGAGTCGTTCAAAGAGGGTGCCCGCCAGTTCCCCACGCTGGTGCCCACCAGCCCGGACGACCCCGCCACCCCGGCCAACCGGGCGGCCTGGGAGTCGTTGGGGCGCTTCGAGAAACCCTTCCTCTGCGCGTTCTCCGACTCCGATCCGATAACCCGCGGTGGTGATCGGGTGCTGGCAACGCACGTTCCCGGCGCTCGCGGCCACGAGCCGGTCACCATCACTGATGCCGGGCACTTCCTGCAGGAGGACAAGGGAGCCGAACTGGCTGCGGTCGTGGTGGCCTTCGTCGAACGCACGACATGACCGTCATCGCCATCACCGGCGGGGGCCGCGGCATCGGCGCCGCGACGGCCCGCGCCCTGGCCGCGCGTGGTGCGCGGGTGGCCATCGGTGACATCGACGCGGCGGCGGCCGCGGCGTTGGCCGAGCAGCTGCCCGGCGCCGTCGGCCTGCACCTCGACGTCACCGACCCGGCGTCGTATCGGCGGTTCATCGATGAGGTCGAAGCTGCCCTCGGACCGCTGGACGTCCTCGTCGCCAACGCCGGGGTGATGTGGGTCGGGGCGTTCGACGACGAACCCGTGACCGCGACGCGCCGTCAGATCGCGGTCAACTTGGAAGGTGTCATCACCGGATTCCGGCTCGCCGCCCCGGCGATGCGGCACCGGCGCTCAGGACAGATCGTGGTGGTGGCCTCGGCGGCCAGCAAGCTGGCACCCGCCGGTGAGGCCACCTACGCGGCGACCAAGCACGCGGTCTACGGCTACTGCACCGCCGTGCGGGAGGAACTGCGTGGCACCGGCGTCGACGTCAGCGTGCTGATGCCGACCGTGGTGGCGACTGACCTGGCCGCGGGTACATCGAGCGGCAAGGTGGCGCTGCTGACTCCCGCTCAGGTCGCGGCCGGGGTGCTGAGCCTGATCGACAGCCGCCGACCGGAACTGTTCCTGCCCCGTAAGGCGGGCTTGGCGGCGCTGGCCCTGGCCGTCACACCGGCCCGGTTGCGTGCCGGTCTGCACCGGTTCCTGGTCCCCAACCAGGTCAAGCTCGGCCGACTTGCAGAGCGCCGCGCCTACCAGTCCCGCACCCTTGACGCACCCGACTCGGGGGACTGACTGCCGCTACGTTGGAGCCCGTGACCGTTTCCCGGCAGACCTGACCGGAACCGAACGCGCCGTACTGCTGGTCCTGATGGCACAAGCGCGACCCGTGCCCAACCCCGAAATGATCGCGCTGGGCCCAAAGCTGGAGAAGGCCGGCCGCGACAACCTGAACGCACTCGGGCTCATCGAATCCGACCGCAGCACCGGCAGATTCGTGCATGAGCTCACCGACCGTGGCTGGCGGCTGTGCCGCGACATCCTCACCGCCGGGGCGCCCCCGCGCTCCACCGGACCGGCCAAGACGCTATACACCGTCCTGGCTGCCTTCGACCGCCATCTGACCCGCGCCGATCTCAGCCTCGCCGACGTGTTCGGGATACCGGCACCGACCGTCGACGACCTTGTCCGCACCGCCTACGCGAAGCTGGCTGCGCGACCGGGTGCCTGGGTGGGGTTGACAAGCCTGCGCCACGCGATCGGCATACCCCGCCAGGACCTCGACGCCGCGCTGCACGCGCAGTACCGCACCGGCGCCATCAGCCTGATCCCCGAGGAAAACCAGAAAGTCCTCACCGCCGCCGACCGCGAGGCCGCCGTCCTGATCGGCAACCAGCCCAAGCACCTGATTAGCATCGAGGATTGATGCAGGAGGCAGACCGCGAAGCGCTGGCCGCGCTTCGCCTCACGTGGGCACCGACCAGCGACGACCTGTGGCGCCCGCAGTCTGTCACCCACGTGACCGGCCTCAACGAGCCCGCTGCCGACGACGTCATGGAAGCCTTCGGCGACGCCCTGCGCGACCCGGACAGCGCACCCCTCGGCGTGGCCATCCGTGGTCAGGCGGGCTCCGGCAAGACGCACCTGCTCGGCCAGATACGCGAACGCGTCCAAAACGACGGCGGCTTCTTTTTCGTTGTGGAACTACTCGACGCGGCCAGCTTCTGGGAATCGGTGCGCAGCGGCATCCTGGAAAGCCTGGGCCGTCCGGGCGTCGGTCGCGAGACGCAACTCAAGGATCTGCTGTGGGAGCTGTCCTCCATCGCGCACGTGTCGCGCGCCGAGCGGCGGGCCATCATCGGCGACGACGACCTCGAGCCAGACACCCTCGACCGGTTCGTCGACACGTTGGCCAAGGCACGCCGTGACGTCCGCGACTGCCACCAGACGCTGCGCGCCCTGGTCTTACTGGCCGCGACCGACTTGACCGCCCGCGATATCGGTGATGCGTACCTGCAGGCCAGCGATGAGGACGACGGAGCCGAGGACCGCAGGATGTGGCGGTTGAAGGGGACCAGCCCGTCGGCTCAGCAGTGTGTGCGCGACATCGCCCGCCTCACCGCGTTGGCCGGCCCGGCGGTGCTGGCGCTCGACCAGATCGACACCCTGCTGGCGCAGTCGTCGACACGCACCGGGGATGCTGCCCAGTCGAGTGATGGTGTGCTGGAACAGGTTGCGCACGGTTTGATGACTGTGCGCCAGACTATGCGGCGCACTGTCGCCGTGGTGGCGTGTCTGCCCTCGGCGTGGGAAGCCATCCGGGACAGGGCCACTGCCAGCGTGAGCGATCGGTTCCGAGTCACGACGCCGCTGGCCCCGCTGCCCAATGGCGACCTGGGGCGGGCCATTCTGGAACGCCGGTTCGCTGCCGGTTACAGCTCGGTGGGTTTCACACCGCCGTACCCGAGCTGGCCCATTCTGGCGTCCGCGTTCGACGACGCCGCCGGCTACACCCCGCGCCAGCTGCTGATCCGCGCCGATGCCCATGTGCGCGAACTCCTGCGCCGCGGCGCGATCACCGAACTCGCGCACCTTAGCGACTTGGTCGCACCGATGCCGGAGCCCGCCAAAGAGATTCACGACACCGCTCCGCTCGACCAGAAGTTCGTCGCCTACCGAGCCAGGGCGGTGCCGGCCGCCGCGCTGGACCCCGATGGCGAAGACACCGCCGTTCCGGCGCTTCTGCATGCGACCCTGACCGCCTGGGCGGTCGAACAGGACGACGATCAGTCCTACATTTGCGATCCACCGCCCGGGGCACATGTGATGCTGCATGCCCGGCTGCGCCGGACTCTCGACTCGGCCACCGACGACGAACAACATTGGGCGTTCCGCGCGATCGGCTCGACGAATGCGGTCGCCGCCCAGAACCGGATCAAGAAGGCCGTCAGCGCAACGGGTCTGGGAGCCGGCGGCGATCGGCGCCGGCTGTTCCTGCTGCGCAACACCGCCTGGCCCAGCGGACCGAAGACGGCGGCCGCGGTCGCCGATTTCGAACGTGCCGGGGGACGCACGCTGGCATTGTCGGATGACGACCTGCGCACCATGGCCGCGCTGCAGGATTTGATCCAGGAGGACGACGCCGGTCTGGCGGCCTGGCTGCGCGTGCGCCGGCCCGCACACAGCATCACCGTGTTACGCGAAGCGCTCGGCGGTGACGAACCGGCCAGCGCACCGATCGACGTGGAGCCGACGCCGCAGCCGGAGAACACGACTGCGATGGCGACATCCGACGAGCAGATCCCACTCGGCGTCGACGTCCGCACCGATGCGACCCTGTCGGTCGAGTTGGCCGCGCTGCGCAAACACGTGGCGATCTTCGCGGGCTCCGGCTCGGGTAAGACGGTGCTGATCCGCCGCCTCGTCGAGGAGGCCGCGCTGCGCGGGGTGTCCTCAATTGTGTTGGACCCCAACAACGATCTGTCCCGGCTCGGCAGTTCCTGGCCGGAGCGGCCGGCGGGCTGGCATCCGGCAGACGACCAACGCGCACACGACTATTTCACGAATACCGAAGTGCTCATCTGGACGCCGCGGCGGTCCACCGGCCGTCCGCTAGCCTTTCAGCCGCTGCCCGACTTCGCCAGCGTGCGTGATGACCATGACGAATACCACGACGCCGTCGAGGCCGCGTGTGCGGCGCTGGAGCCCCGCGCGCAGATCGCCGGCTCGACCGCGAAGGCAGCCCGCTCACGTGCGGTACTGCGAGAAGCGTTGCTGGACTACGGCCGTCAGCCTGTTCCTACCCTGAGTGGGTTCATCGACATGCTCGAAGACCTGCCCGACGATGTCAGCGGGCTGGCCGGCGCGGAGAAGATGGCCAGCGAGATTGCGCAGAACCTGCGTGCCGCGATGGTCAACGATCCGATGTTCGGGGGAGCGGGTCAGCCGGTGGACCCGGGTGTGCTGCTCACTCCGTCCCGCGGCTACCGAGCCCGGGTGTCGGTGATCAGCATGATCGGCCTGCAGTCCGACGAGCAGCGCCAAGGTTTCGTCAGCCAGCTGCAAATGGCCTTGTTCGCCTGGATCAAGCGCCATCCGGCTGCCGATCGGCCTTTGGGCGGCCTGTTGGTGATGGACGAGGCGCAGACGCTGGCGCCGGCCAAGGGCGTCACAGCCAGCCTGCGCAGCACGCTGGCGTTGGCGTCGCAGGCGCGTAAGTACGGCCTGGGTCTGATCTTTGCCACGCAGGCACCCAAGAGTCTGCACAACCAAATTCCGGGCAATGCCACCACGCAGTTCTACGGGCTGTTGAACTCGCCGGCCCAGATCGACACTGCCACCGAAATGGCCCGCGCCAAGGGTGGATTGGTGCCCGATATCAGCCGACTTCGGGCCGGGAACTTCTACGTGGCGACTGAGGGGGAGGCGTTCCACAGGATCGCCGCCCCATGGTGTCTGTCGTACCACCCGTCGAGCCCGCCGTCGGCTGAACAGGTGCTGGGACTCGCCCAAAGACGATGAGACCGGTCGTTGCAGGTCGTCGGGGTACTTCAGCCTTTTTCCTGCTGGCCGTTAGCTTTTCGCTATGCCGATGTGACGTCCAGCGACCATATGTACACCGAACCCTGACCGGGCACATAGCTCGGCCTTAAGGTCGGTAGCAAAACTAACTTTCAGACGTCCCTGGACGGCGTCGCGTCTGAAAGGAACCATCCGACATGAGATTTGCGAAAGTCATTTCTGCAGTAGGGATTACCGGAGCGCTCGCGATGGGTGTCGGCACCGGTGTCGCCAGCGCCGACCCGTACTGGGGGCCGCCTGGACCGCATGGCCCCGGATGGAACCGAGGGCCCGGACCCGCAGACTGGCATCACCCCGAATGGGTCGGCTGGAACGACGGTTACCCCGCACCGGGCTGGCGTCCGCCGGACGGCTGGGAACCGCCCGTGGACTGGAACAACCCCGGCGGTTGGGCTCCGCCGGCGGATTTCCACATGCGCTGCGGCGGTCCGCTGTGGAATCTGTTCCACCCGATCCCGTGCTGGTGACCCCTTAGACCTGCTCCTTGTTCTGCCGCTCGCCGTCCGGCGGGCGGCAGAACGCTGCGGCTAGGGATTAACGACGAGTGATGCTTCGGCCCAGTAGCCGCCCATCCCGGAAGGAATGGCGAGTACGCCGATCGTGCGCTCGACCTCACTTTGTCCGGGGCAGATCTGATGGACGGTCATGTCGAATCGTCGTGTCTCGTGGGGGCTGAACCACGGAAGCTTCTGTACGCCCTGGTCACCGCGATCGGTAACCGAGGCTACCGTGTAATGGCATCCCGAGGGCGGCGTCGCGGCAATGATGTTGGCGTTGATTTGCGCATTGTCGGCGTCGGCATCCGGAACGGCGCTGGCGTTGCGCAGTAGCGGCACATTCTTCGGGTCGTGCGTGTTGAGACCGGCGACGATCGATTCGGCTGCCTCCTGCTGACGCTCCGGCGTGTAGTCCTTCATCGTGTTGACGGAGTCATCATCCGCTGATAGATAGAGCGCAATCCCCGCGGCGGCGACAGCCGCAACTATGGAAACGTCGATCAAAGCGGCTCGGCGTGCCGTCGGCCCAGGCATTCCTGTCATTCCCCCGGATCAGTCAGGTACACAAACGCACGCTTAGACAGCGTTTTTCCCGGTTTTCAGGCGCCATTCGCGAAGCTGCTCGGCGATGTGATTCAGTGACGGCTCGTCTCCTTTAGCCACAGCGATGACGAAATCGAAACGATCGTCCTCCGGCGCGGCCAGCCACTCTGCGTTGATCGCGAGAAATGTGCGGCACGCCGTCCATGCCAACCGCTTATTGCCGTCCACCAGCGCGTGATTGCGTGCCAGTGAGTGCATCAACGCCGCCGCCTTGACGAACAGGTCCGGGTAGGCGTCCTCGCCGAAAACGGATGTCCGCGGACGGGCCAACGCGGACTGTAGCAACCCGTAATCGCGAACAACGACCTCGACACCGATGGTGCGTCGGGCGATCTCGAGAAGGTCTTCCAGATCGAGGTACTCGGTCATGCGTCCTTGAGGCGCTCGAGGACGGTGGCTTCTTCGGTGAGGACTCGATCGAGGGCGGCATCGACCTTCGCCTTATGGGATCGCCGGGCGATGTACTCGTCGATCGCGTCCAGGGCCACGGCTTGCATCGACCGCCCTTCTGCGGCGGCTTGTCGACGTAGCGCTTCGGTCTGCTCGTCACTGGTGCGCAGAGTCATGCCCATGGCTTGATGATACCGAAGTGATACCACTCGCGGCGGCAGATTTTCAGCAAGGTTCGGTTGTCGCTCGAAAGTCGCTCAGAGGCGGGCATTCACCACATACCCACCGGGCCACAGACCCGGCCTACCCCTCCGCCGCCACCAACGACCGCAACTTCACCGACGGGTTGTCCCGCTGGAAGCCTTCCAGCCGCCACTTGGTGGAGAACAGCACCAGCAGCACGCCGTCGGTCCGGGTCAACACCTCCGAGGACACCTGCTTGTTCATGAACTCCAGATCCGCAGGGTCCAGCACGCGGGCGACCTGATAAGGCAACGGCTCCAACGTAATCGGCGCGCCGATCTCGGTCGCCATCCGGTGGGTGGCGACCTCGAACTGCATCGGACCGACGGCGGCCAGCACGGGCGCCTGCTCACCGCGGCGGTCCGAGCGCAGCACCTGCACCACGCCCTCTTGCTCCAGCTGCTCGATGCCCTTGCGGAACTGCTTGTGCTTACTGGGATCCTTACCGCGGGCCACCGAGAAGTACTCGGGGGAGAAGCTCGGGATCGGCGGATACTGCACCGGCACATCGACATACAGCGTGTCACCGGGACGCAGTGCCCCTGCGTTGGCCAATCCGATCACATCGCCGGGCCACGCGTTCTCCAGCGTGGAGCGCTGCTGACCGAACACCGACTGCGCGTACTTGGTGACGAACGGCTTGCCGGTTCCGGCGTGGGTCAGCACCTCACCCCGCTCGAATGAGCCCGAGCACACCCGCGCGTAGGCGATCCGGTCCCGGTGCGACGAATCCATCCCCGCCTGCACCTTGAACACGAACGCGCTGAACGGCGCATCCACCGGGCGACGGACACCGTCGACGTCCACCGCGCCATTCGGCGGGGGCGCCAATTCGACCAGCACATCCAGCAGCTGGTTCACGCCAAAGTTCAGCGCCGCCGAGGTGAACAGCACCGGCGACGACTCGCCACCGAGGAACGTCTCGCGGTCGTAATCCGATCCGTCGGCGGACAGCAGCTCCGATTCCTCCACCGCGGTATCCCAGTCATCCCCGGCGGCGTCGTGCGCGTCGGCGGCCGCGATGTGCTCCTCGGGCGCCGCGGTCGCACCACCGGCGGTGCGGGTGAACCGGATGAACTTGTTCGCCCGCCGGTCCATCACCCCCTTGAAATCGCCGGCGATACCGACCGGCCAGGTCAGGGGAGTGGTACGCAGTCCGATGCGCTCGTGGATCTCGTCCATCAACTCCAGCGCGTGCCGCCCGGGCCGGTCCCACTTGTTGATCACGGTGATGATCGGGATGCCCCGGTGCTTACACACCTGGAACAGCTTCAGCGTCTGCGGCTCAAGACCTTTGGCCGCGTCGATCAGCATCACTGCGGCGTCCACGGCCGTCAGCACCCGGTAGGTGTCCTCGGAGAAGTCGGCGTGCCCCGGGGTGTCCAGCAGGTTGATCACACAATCGCGGTACGGGAACTGCAGTGCCGTCGACGTGATGGAGATGCCGCGGGCCTTCTCCATGTCCATCCAGTCCGACACGGTGGATCGACGCCCGGCCTTGCCGTGGATCGCCCCGGCCTCGGTGATCACCCGCGCGTGCAAGGCCAGCGCCTCGGTCAGCGTCGACTTACCCGCGTCAGGGTGGCTGATGACGGCAAACGTGCGACGACGGGCCGCCTCCGCGGCGACGCGGCCGGCGGTACGGGTGTCCAGGGCATTCTCGGTCATAACGCTCTCGATGGTATTTGCCCAGCAAGGGAATCAATAATCGAGCGACTCGACGCGGTTAGCTGAATGACCGGATCACTGCACAACGACGCGATGTTCTGTCACGATACAGCCGTGAAGAAACGGCGTTGGCGGATAATCCTGAGTTTGCTGATTGTGCTCGTGATCGCCGCTGTGGCAACGGCCCCGTGGGCCTTCCGCACCTACGTCGAAGGCGCTCCCGACCCCGCCTTCGCGCTCCAGCCGGGCGCCCAACCGGCCGCCACCGATGTCAACGGCTCCTGGACCGTGCAGCAGGGTTCGCAGGCCGGCTACCGCGCCGAGCAAAAGCTGTTGTGGCAGACGGTGGACGTCAACGGCCGCACCTCCGACATCACCGGTCATGCCGAGGTGACCGAATCCCGGCTGGTCTCCGCGGAATTCACGGTCAACGTGGCATCCATCGCCTCGGCCCACCCCGGCCGCGACGAACGATTCCGCGGCCCCGACGTGATGGACTCCGCAAAGTTCCCCACCGCCCAGGTCACCGTCAGCGCACCGGTCGACCTCACCCCGGTTCCCGACGACGGCCGCGCTGTCGCGGTCGACGTGCCCATCCACCTGACCCTGCACGGTGTCAGCCGCCCCGCGTCCGCGCACACCACCATCGCGCGCAACGGCGACCGGGTCGACGTTGCCGGGGCCATCCCGGTCCGGTTCTACGACTACAACGTGTCCCCACCGAAGCCGTTCGCGTCACTGCTGGCGGTGCAGCCGGTCGCGACCATCGAGTTCCTGGTGCATCTCGCCAAGGCCTGACGCTAGAACCGCAGCCAACCGCGCCTGGCCGGCCTGTGCCGGTCCGCGTATGGCCACGGCTGGTGCCGCTCGGGCACCGCGGCGGCTCGCACCTCTTTGAGCTGCGTGCGCAGGAAGCGTCGCACCTCGTCCAACGCCGGGTCTTCCCAGCGGTTGACCGCCTCGATCGGGTCCTCGGTCAGGTCGTACAGCTCCCACTGATCGTCGAGCACATCGCTGCGGTACCGCTCGCCGCCGCGTCCGCTGAACGCCAGCTGCCGCACCCCGGGCTCGGTCCAGGTCCCCGGATCGTCGAAGGTGCGCACCAGCTTCCACAGTCGACCCTGGTACCGGCGAACCAAGCCCTCGAAGTTGCCTGCCACATCCGCGGGAACCCGGATGCGCAGTGGGGCAGGGGGATTGGCCACCGCGCCGATCGCCCGCGCGGCCGCCGACGCCCCGCTGTCGCCTTCCAACACGTTGTCGCGGGTCAACAGGTACACCGCCCGGTCGTCGTCGGCCGGGCCGCCGTCCACCACGGGCATCAAATTGCGCCCTGGCAGCGGATGCACCTCGCTGAACGTCTCGGCCAATACGTCGGCGACGGCAGGCACGTCGACGCCCGCCGCGCCCAGCAAGGTCGGCACCAGGTCCACATGCGATGTCGGCGCCTCGACCGTCCGCGCCGCCGTTGCGCCGGTGCCGATACGCGCGACCACGAACGGCACCCGGGTGGCCTCGTCGTACAGGTTGAACCACTTCTGGTGCAGCCCGCCATGGGCGCCCAGCAGGTCACCGTGATCCGAGGTGCGCACCAGCACGGCATCGGTCGAGCCTGCGGTGACTGCGCGGCGCACCCGATCCAGGGGTCCGTCCACCTCGGCGTGCAACCGGTAGTACAGGTCGCGGTACTCCTGCGCCTTGCGGCGATAGGTCCGCTCGATGGCGGCGGCCGGTCCGTACCCGGAGTAGTAGGCCTCCCGGAACGCCGCCTGCGCGGCCGGCTTGGACCGCAGATCCTCCTCGGCCGTCGGCGCGGGCGGCACCGGAGGCGGGTCCAGCGGGGACGGTTGCAGGGGTGAACGTCGCGCCCACGCCGGAAACAGCACGATGTCATGCGGATTGACGAAGCTGGCCACCAGCAGGAACGGCCTCAGCGCCGCCGCGTCACCGGCGCGGCGGCGGGCGTACCGGTCGTCCAGCCATGCCACGATCCGGTCGGCGAACAACGGGTCCCGGCGAAAACCGCTGTTGGCCAGTCCCGCCCCGTGCGGCTCGGGGCCCACCCACCCGGAGAACCCGTACGGGCCCAGCGGGTCGGCATCCAGGTAGCGCTGGACCGCGGCCGGGTCCACGACGCCGGCATCATCGTTGGTGGCCAACGGCTTTCCGGTCTTCGGATCGGTCAGGTCGGCATGCGAGATATGCCATTTCCCGTCGTAGTGGGTGTCATAGCCGGCGGCGCGGAACCAGTTTCCCAGCGTCGGCACCTCGCCGCGGCGCAGCCAGCGCAACCTCGAATCGTCGTACCGCTTGCCGATGCCGTCGGTTTGGGTGACCCCGTGCAGATCCGGGTACTGCCCGGTGAACAGGGTGGGCCTGCTCGGCACGCAGGCCAGCGACCCGGTGTAGTGCCGGGTGAAGCGCACCCCGTGTTCGTCGAACCAGCGCCACCCGGCCAGCGTGCGGTGCCGCCACTGCCGCAGCGCGTCGGTCTCGTACGGCGGCGCGGCGCGTTCCTCGTCGGTCATCAGGATCACGATGTCGGGCCGCTCGGTGCTCATCTGTGAATTCTCACATCGGGCGCCCAGCCTGGTGGGGCAGAATTGCCGGATGTCGACACCGCCGCCCGACCCGGCGACCCGACGGATCCCTCGTCCGCCGCGCCCGGAGGGGCCGACGCAGCGGATTCCGCGACCCGACCCAGCGACCGAACGGATGCGGGCCCCCGAACCCGCCACCGAGAAGTTGGCGTTGCCCGGCCCGCCGCCACCGCCGAAGAAACGCAACAAGCAGACCATCGTTCTGGTCGCCGTCATCGTGATCGCCGTACTGGTCGGCAGCCTGGCCGGCGCCGAACTGTACGCCCGATACAAGGCGGCCGACGTGCTGTCCGATATCACCGACTGCCTGGTGCAGGACGGTGCCGACGTGTCGTTCTCGGTGAATCCGCCGTTCCTGTGGCAGTACCTGTCCGGTGACTACACCAAGATCTCGGTGGCCACCGCCGGTAACCGGGTGCAGGAGGCCAAGGGCATGACCGCCGACGTCACGCTCAGCGATATCACGCTCAAAGACTCCGGCGGTTCGAAGGGCACCATCGGCGCGCTCGATGCCACCCTGTCCTGGACGTCGGCCGGGATCAAGGACACGGTGGCCGAGAACCTGCCGGTGGTCGGCAGCCTGGTGACGGCCGTGCGCACCGACGCGGGCGCCGGAACGCTGATCCTGGAAGCCGCCGGCGGCACCACCGTCACCGCGCAGCCCGCGGTCGCCGACGGCAAGCTGAACCTGAACGTCACCGATGTCACCGGCCCGTTCGCCAAGGACACCGTGCAGTCCGCCCTCAACGAGCTGACCACCAAGCTCAACGACAACTACCCGCTCGGTATCAAGGCCGACAGCGTCCAGGTGACCAGCACGGGTGTGGTCGGCAAGTTCTCCAGCCGGGACGCGACGATCCCGTCCGGGCAGACGAATTCCTGTTTCGCCGACCTGTAGGAACGGCTACAGGATCCCGAGGATGTCGTTCTTCAACGCCTCGGCCTCGGTGCCGAACACCGCCTGCACGCCGTTGCCGACCTCGATGACCCCTGCCGCGCCAAGGCTTTTCAGCCGCGCCTGGTCGACCTTGGCCGGGTCGGCCACCTCCATCCGCAGCCGGGTGATGCAGGCGTCGACGTTGACCAGGTTTTCCCGACCGCCGAACGCGGCGATCACCTGCTCGGCTTTCGAGTCGGGCCGAGCATCGGTGCGAGCGTCACCCCCCGCGTCCGTCACGACGGCGGTCGCCGACTCGGCGCCTTCACCCAGGTTGGCCTGCTCCTCGGCCTCGAACTCGGCTTCCGGCTCGCGGCCGGGGGTGCGCATGTTCCACCGCGTGATGGCGAACCGGAACATCAGGTAGTAGACGACGAAGAACACCACGCCCATGCCGATGAGCAGCGGGATGTTCTTCGCCGCCGGCGCGGTGCCATAGAGCAGCAGGTCGATCAGCCCCGCCGAGAACGAGAAACCCAGATGGATATCGAGTAGGTAGGCGATGGCCAGCGACAGGCCGGTCAACACGGCGTGCACGACGTACAGCGGGAACGCCACGAACATGAACGCGAACTCCAGCGGCTCGGTCACGCCGGTGAGAAAGGCCGTCAGTGCCGCGGCCGACAGGATGCCGACGGCCACCTTGCGCTGCTTCTTGTCGGCCACGTGGATCATCGCCAACGCCGCGGCCGGCAACCCGAACATCAGGATCGGGTAGAACCCGGAGGTCAGCAGCCCCGCGCTGGGGTCACCGGCGGCGAACCGGGTCAGCTCACCGGTCACCGTGTTGCCGTCAGGAGTCTGGTAGTCGCCGTAGAGGAACCACACGTACGAGTTGGGGATGTGGTGCAGGCCCAGCGGGATCAGCATGCGATTGGCGAACCCGTAGACGAACGCTCCGAACGCGCCGGCGCCGCCGATGAACTTGCCCAGCCCGGTCAGGCCGGCGTCGAACAGCGGATAGAAGTAGCTCAGCGCGAACCCGATGAACAACGAGGCCAGCGACACCACGATCGGGACGAATCGCCGCCCACCGAAAAAGCCCAGATACGAAGGTAATTGGATGGTGTGGTAGCGATCGAACAGCCAGGCCGTGACCAGGCCCACCACGATCCCGGCGAAGACGCTGTAGTTGATCTGTGCCTGTTCGCCCGATTTGTCCAGCACGCCGGCCAGCACGATCGGCGACATGGTCTTGAACACCGCCTCGACCACCAGATAGCCGACCACGGCGGCCAGGGCGGTGGAGCCGTCCGCTTTGCGTGCGAACCCGATGGCAACGCCAACGGCGAACAGCAGCGGCAGATTTGCGAATACCGCATCGCCGGCGGCACTCATCGCCTTGAAGAACGCGCCGATGACCGGCGCGTCGATCCGCCCCAGCAGGTCGGGTTGGCCCAACCGCAGCAGAATGCCCGCCGCGGGCAACACCGCGATGGGCAGCATGAGGCTCTTGCCGAGCCGCTGCAGTTGCGCAAATCCTGGAACCCGCCTGCTGCGACCGGTTTTCGTCGACTGGCTCATTCGGCGCAGCTTAGACGAGAACCGGCGAAGCCAAGCCCCGGTTGGGCCATCCTCGTAGGGTTGGTAACCATGACGACACATGTGCACGCCCCGGTCGCCGGCCGGGTGGTCGCCCTCGACCAGGTTCCGGACCCGGTGTTCGCCCAGGGGATGGTGGGCCACGGCGCCGCGATCGACCCGCCCCACACCGTCATCGAGGCGCTGGCCCCGGTCACCGGCACGCTGATCAAGCTCATGCCGCACGCCTACATCATCATGACCGACGACAACGTCGGCGTTCTGGTGCATCTCGGCCTGGACACCGTCGCGCTGGGCGGGGAAGGCTTCACCACCCACGCCACCCAGGGCGACGCCGTCACCGCGGGCCAGCTCATCGTCACCTACGACGTGCCCGCCGTCGTCGCCAAGGGGCTCAACCCGATCGTGCCGGTGGTGGTCATGGACGAACGTGAGCCAGGGCGTATCACCCAGCGCACCGACGGCGAAATAGCCAGCGGCGCAGTGCTCTTCGCGGCGGCCAAGTAATGGAAGTCGTCATCGAGGCGGACCCGGCCACACTCGGGACACTGGCCGCCGACGCCATCGGCGCACTGCTCACCGGCAAACCCGATGCGGTGCTCGGCCTGGCCACCGGATCGTCGCCGCTGGTCATCTACGACGAACTGGTCGCGCGCTGCGACGCCGGACAACTCAGCTTTGCCCGGGCCCGCGGATTCACCCTCGACGAGTACGTCGGGCTACCCGCCGAGCATCCGGAGCGGTACCGCAACGTCATCGACACGGTGTTCGTCTCCCGCGTCGACTTCGCCCCCGGCGCGGTCGCCGGACCCGACGGGCTGGCCGGCGATATCCCGGCC
The DNA here is from genome assembly GCF_033741155.1 of Mycolicibacterium chengduense. Taxonomy (NCBI): domain Bacteria; kingdom Bacillati; phylum Actinomycetota; class Actinomycetes; order Mycobacteriales; family Mycobacteriaceae; genus Mycobacterium; species Mycolicibacterium chengduense. The sequence continues at coordinate 469,312 of NZ_JAWQNH010000005.1, forward strand.
GCGTGCGCGGCCTACGAGGCCGCGATCACCGCCGCCGGCGGCGTGGACCTGCAGATCCTCGGCATCGGCACCGACGGTCACATCGGTTTCAACGAGCCGGGCTCATCGTTGGCGTCGCGTACCCGGATCAAGACGCTGACCAGGCAAACCCGTGTCGACAACGCCCGCTTCTTCGACGGCGATGTCGATGCCGTGCCCACTCATTGCCTCACCCAGGGGTTGGCCACCATCATGGCCGCCCGGCACGTCATCCTGATCGCCCGTGGTGCGGCCAAGGCCGAGGCGGTGCATCACCTGGTCGAGGGGTCGGTGTCGGCGATGTGGCCGGCCACCGTCCTGCAGCACCACCCCCATGTGACCGTGCTACTCGACGATGCCGCGGCCCGGCGCCTGCAGCTGTCGGATTACTACCGCGAGGCCTACCGGTCCAAGCCGGCCTGGCAAGGTATCTGAGTGCTGATCGCCGCCGACACCCTGCTCACCGGTACCGATCTGCTGCGGCCGGGCTGGATCGAGACCACCGGCGACACCGTGCGGGCCGTCGGCGCCGGAGCGCCTCCGGCACCGGCCGACCACAGCGCCGCCGTGGTGGTGCCCGGGTTCGTCGACACCCACGTGCACGGCGGCGCCGGCGCCGACTTCTCGGCGGGCACCCTGGCTGCCACCACCGCCGCCGTTGCGCTGCACCGCAGGCACGGCACCACCACGCTGATCGCCTCCCTGGTCACCGCCGCGCCCGAGGACCTGCTGCGTCAGGTCACAGCACTGGCCGACCACACCCACGCCGGACTGATCGACGGGATCCACCTGGAAGGGCCGTGGCTGTCGGTCCAACGCTGCGGAGCCCACGATGCCTCGCTGATGAGGGACCCGGATCCGGTTGAGCTGCAACGCATCCTGGATGCCGGCGCCGGGGCGGTCAGGATGGTGACGCTGGCCCCGGAGCGGGGCGGGGCGCTCGACGCCATCGGCCGGCTGACCGATGCCGGTGTGGTGGCGGCCGTCGGGCACACCGAGGCCGGCTACCGGCAGACCCTGGCCGCGATCGAGGCCGGCGCAATGGTGGGCACCCACCTGTTCAACGCGATGCGCCCGATCGGCCATCGAGCGCCCGGCCCGATCATCGCGCTGCTGGAGGACCCGCGGGTGACCGTCGAACTGATCACCGACGGGGTGCACCTCGACGCGGCGATCTACCGGCACGTCTGCCGGACCACGAACCGCGTCAGCCTGATCACCGATGCGATGGCCGCCGCCGGCAACGCCGACGGCCACTACCGGCTGGGCACGATGTCCGTCGAGGTGGTCGATGGGGTGGCGCGGGTGGCCGGCACCGACACCATCGCGGGCAGCACCGCCACCATGGATGCGGTATTCCGGTTCGCCGTCACGCACAGCGGTCTGGACCGGGACGCCGCGCTGCTCCAGGCGGTTCGCCAGGCGACTATCAACCCGGCACGCGCACTCGGGTTGGCCCGTCCCGGTCTGGTGAAGGGCGCACCCGCGGATGTGGTGATGCTGGATGCCGGCCTCGTGGTGACCGGGACGCTGTACCGGGGTGAGTGGGTGCTCAGCCCTGACGACGGCGCCGCCGCCGATAGCGCCACACCTTGACCGCGAGGTAGACACCGGTGCCGATCAGCACCATGGTGGGACCACCGGGGGTGGTGGCGCCGTCCTCGGAACTCGGGATATGCCGGGGAGTCGGTGGCTGGGGATCGTCGGGTTCGGTCAGCGTCAGCTCCTCGATTGCCGTCGCGGCATCGCTTGCCGAACCGTTCATGCTCATTGCGCCGATCATCCTCATGCCAGTGCCGCCACGCTGGCAACGGCTACGACTGTACAGAGTCTCGGTTACCGGCGCGTAGCGGTGACGCCGCGACAGGCCCGGCGGGCACCGCTCACCACCGCATCCGGCAGGGCATGATGAGACGATGCCCGAACGCAATGTGCTCGGCGGCCCGCTGGAACCCTGTGGTACCGAGCCACTCACCGGCTTCTACCGGGACGGCTGCTGCTCGACCGGTCCCGAGGATCCCGGCCTGCACTCGATCTGCACGGTGGTGACGCGCGAGTTCCTGGAACACCAGCGTTCGATCGGCAACGATCTGTCCACTCCGATGCCCGAATACCGCTTCGCCGGACTGGTGCCCGGTGACCGCTGGTGCGTCACCGCCCGCAATTGGCTACGCGCCTACGAGGACGGGTACGCCGCACCGGTGGTGATGGCCTGCACCCACGAACGCACCCTGGACGTGGTGCCGCTGGAGGCGCTCGCCGAGCACGCCGTCGACGTGCCCGACGACGCCAGCGACCTGTAACCGGCCGCCGACTCAGAGGCGTTCGCGCACCGCCGCCGCCGACTCGGCCGACAACACCCGGGCGGCCAGCGCGCCCGCGTGCGCGGCGTCGACGGCGCGCACCGCCTCCTTGGTCGCCGGAATGGCCGGGGGAGTGACGCTCAGAGCCTCCACCCCGAGCCCCACGAGCAACCCCGCTGCCCGTTCGTCGGCGGCGAATTCGCCGCACACCGAGACGGCGGCCTGCCCGGCGGCACCCCGGCAGGTGGCCGCGATCAACTGCAGCACCCCCGGATCGAAGGTGTCACCGAGCGCGGCCACCGCGTCGTTGTTGCGGTCGGCGGCCATCGTGTACTGGGTCAGATCGTTGGTGCCGATGGAGAAGAAGTCGACGTGCGGCGCGAAGGCGGCGGCCTTCAGCGCGGCGGTGGGTACTTCGACCATCATCCCGACTTTCAGGTCGGCCGGTGGTCGTGGACCCGTGCGGCCCAGGGCATCGTCGAGCAACCGGCGCGCCGCGAACAGTTCGTCGAGGGTGGCGACCATCGGGAACATCACGCTGACCGGGGTGTGCCGGGCCAGCGTGGCGATGGCCAGCAGCTGCTCGGTGAACAGGTCCGGATGTGCCAGCGACATCCGCACGCCCCGCACACCCAGATACGGGTTGCCCTCCGCAGGCAGCGGCAGAAAGTCCAGCGGCTTGTCCCCGCCGACGTCCAGCGTGCGCAGCGTGATCCGGCGCCCCTCAAGGGATTCCGCGATCTTGCGGTAGACCGCGAGTTGCTCTTCGGTGTCGGGGGCCTGCCTGCGACCCAGGAACAGGAACTCGGTGCGGATCAGGCCGGCGAAATCGGCGCCGTGGGCGGCGGCCGCTCTGGCATCGTCCACCGAGCCGAGGTTGGCGCCGACGCCGATGCGCACCCCGTCGCGGGTGACGGCGGGCTCGGCCGACCGGGCGCGGGCCGCTTGCCGGCGTGCGGTGAGTGCGGCGACCTTGGCCTCGAACCCGGCGCGGACCGCGGCGTCGGGGGCGACGATGTACTCACCGCGGTTGCCGTCGACAGCGACCGTGGTGCCCTCGGCGATGTCGAGCACCGGGGGGCCGGCCCCGACGACCACCGGGATACCCTTGGCGCGCAACAGGATCACGTTATGTGCCTGCGGGCTGCCGAAGGCCAGCAGCACCGCCGCCACCCGGGCCGGATCGAGTTCGGCGGCTTCGGCGGGGCTCAGATCGGCGGCCACCAGCACCCCGCTGACCTGTTGCGCGGTGGCGGCACTGCCCAGCAGTACCCGCAACACCTGATCGCCGACGGCCTGCACGTCGGCGGCGCGGGCCTGCAGGTACGGGTCGGCCAGCGCGCTGAACTCGGCCGCCAGCTCGGTGACCGCCGCCGACCACGCGGCGGCGGCGTTGTGGCCCTGATCGATGCGCTGCTGGGTGGCGCCGAGTAGGGCGTCGTCGTCGAGCAGCAACAGGTGGGCATCGAAGATGCCGGCTTCGGTCTCACCGACATCGCGCGCGGTCCTGGCCCGCACCGTCGTGACGACCCGGCGTACCTCGGCGATGGCAGCGTGCAGCCGCCGCCGCTCCGCCGCCGGGCTCTCGCCGGGGCCGTCCGGCACCACGATATCGCCGGTCCTGGCCGAGCGGGCCGGTCCGATGCCGAGTCCTGGGCCCGCGCCGATCGGCCGGTTGCGAACCGGCTCCGAGGTTACTTCGCTTGGCGCGCCAACGGTTTCGTCGAAATCACGGGCGGCCAGCGCAAGGATGTGTTCCAACGTCTCGGCGGCCTGGCTGCCCGATACCCGCACCTGCACCTGGTCACCACTGCGCACCCCCAGCGTGGCGATCTTGGACAGGCTGGCGGCATCCACCCATGCCGAGTCGGTGCGCGGATTGCGGATACGCGCCCGCGCATCGCGACGGCGCACCTCCTGGGCCAGCCGGGCGGCCGGGCGGGCGTGCAAGCCGTGCGGGTTGGCGACCACGAAGCTGCCCGACAGCTCGTCGGCGGTGTCGGCGCCGGCGGCCTCCGGCGCGGGGGTGGCGGGGCCGAGGTGGGCGATCTTGGCGGTCAGCGCGCCGGACGCTTCGGCGGCGATCTCGGCGGCCGACGCATCACCGGCGGCCGCGACGGCGGCTACCACCAGTCCTTCGACGAGCGGGGCGGGGCACAACACCACCCGCTCGCGCACCTCGTCGTCGAGCAGTTCCAGGGCGAGTTCGGCGGACAGCACCGCGCTGCCCAGGTCCATCAACACCACGGTGCCGTCCCCGGTGTCGGCGTCGGTGACGGCGTCGACGATGTCGGCGGCGTCGGTGCCGAAGGTGGTGTCGTCCAGACCCGCCGCGACGGCGATCCGGATCTCCTTGCCGTGCACCATCTCCTGGGCCAGGGCAACGGCGGCGCGGGCCAGTGGGCGGCTGTGCGAGACGACGACGAGCCCGACCGTCATGTGCCCACCACCGTCGCCGCCGCGGCCATCAACAGCGCCGCGGACGCCGCGCCGGGATCGATATGCCCGACGCTACGCTGCCCGAGGTAGCTGGCCCGGCCCTTGCGGGCCACCATGGATTCGGTCCCGTCTCGGCCCTTTTCGGCCGCGGCGGCCGCGGCGGCCAGATCACCACCGGATTCCAGCGCCTCCAGCGCCGGCGCCAACGCGTCGAACATCGTCTTGTCCCCGAGTTCGGCGCGACCGCGCTGCACGACACCCTCCACGCCGGCGCGCAATGCGGCGGCGAATCCCTGGTCCCAGGCCGGGCCCATCCGCAAGAAGAAGGTGCCATACAGCGGCCCGCTGGCCCCGCCGACCGATTTCACCAGGGTCATGCCGACCTGCTTGCACGCCGCCGGCGCATCGGCCGGCGGTGCCTCGTCGAGGGCGGCGACCACCGCGGTCATGCCGCGGTCCATGTTGATGCCGTGGTCGGCGTCCCCGATCGCGGCATCGAGATCGCTGAGGTGCTGCGCGTTCTCGGCGATCAGTCGCGCGAATTCGCGCACCCAGGATTGGAATTGGGCCAGATCCATGCTCAGCATCCTCTCCGCAGCGCCGGGGTGTTGACGGGGTGATCCCACAGGCGCAGCAGTTCGTCGTCGGCCCGCAGCAAGGTCACCGAGCAGCCGGCCATGTCCAGGCTGGTGATGTAGGGCCCCACCAGCGACCGGGCGATCCGCACACCCGCCTTGTCCAGAATGGCCGCGAACTCCGCGTACATGACGTACAACTCGATCAGCGGGGTGGCGCCCATACTGTTGACGAACAGGATGACACCGTCCTCGGAGGCGAAGTCGAGGTCGGCCAGGACGGGCTCGGCCATCTGCTCGGCGATGGCGCGGGCGGGCTGCATCGGGATGCGCTGCCTACCCGGTTCGCCGTGGATGCCGATGCCGATCTCGATGTCGGTGTCGGGCAGGTCGAAGGTCGGATGCCCGACGGCGGGCACGGTGCACGATGTCAGCGCCACACCCATGCTGCGGGATGCCGCGTTCACCCGGCGGGCCACCTCGGCGACCTCGGCCAGCGGTCGGCCCAGGTCCGCTGCGGCCCCGGCGATCTTCTCCACCAAGACGGTGGCCCCGACCCCGCGCCGGCCTGCGGTGTAGGTGCTGTCCTGCACCGCGACGTCATCGTCGACGATCACCGACTCGACGGTGACACCTTCGGCGGCGGCGAGTTCGGCAGCCATCTCGAAGTTCATCACGTCGCCGGTGTAGTTCTTCACGATGTGCAGCACACCGGCACCGCCATCGACGGTCTTGGTGGCCTCCAGCATCTGATCGGGCACCGGGGAGGTGAAAACCTCACCGGCGCAGGCTGCGTCGAGCATGCCCCGGCCGACGAAGCCGCCGTGCAGCGGCTCGTGCCCCGAACCGCCGCCGGAGAGCAGGCCGACCTTGCCGGCCACCGGGGCATCGGCGCGGTAGATGATCCGGTTGGCGTGATCGACGCGCAGCTCCGGATGGGCGAGGGCGATGCCGCGCAGGGCTTCGGCGATGACATCGGCGGGATCGTTGATGAGTTTCTTCATGCTGGGGTCCTCAGGCGGCTGCGTTGGTAGGGGTGGACGGGCTGGCCACCGGCGCTGGGATGGCGTCGGCGCGGGTACGCGAGATGGCGACGTAACCGAGCGCGGCGAGTGCACCGGCGAGCAGTTCGGCGGCGACATAGACCGGCAGCTGGTGCCAGGCGACCGAGCCGCCGGCCAGCTGCTGGACGAGCATCGGGCCGAAGGTGCGGGCGGGGTTGATCGAGGCGCCGGTGGTCGGGGCGACCGGAATGATCGCCGCGAACACCACCAAACCGATGGCGACACCGGCGAAACCGGCCGGGGCCTTGCGGTGTATCACGCCGAAGACGGTGAACACGAGAATGAACGTACCCACGAACTCGGCGAAAAACGCCTGTACCGCACTTGTCTGCGCGGAATAGGTGGCGATGCCCAGCCCGGCGTCGCGGGCGGAGGTGCCCAGCACCCCGAGGATCGCGGCGGCACCGGCGGTGGCGCCCACCACCTGGGCCGCGATGTAGGCGGGTACTCGCGACCACGGGAACTGGCCGGTCACCGCCAGTCCGATCGTCACGGCGGGGTTGATGTGGTTGCCGGAGATGTGACCGAGGGCGTAGACGGTGGCGACCACGACGGTGCCGAAGGCCAGCGAAATCATGCCGAGATCGGCCATGGTGAACGGTGCGTCCCCGTTCACGATGATGGTGGCCGGGACCGCGCCGACACCGATGAAGACCAGGAAGGCCGTGCCGAGCGTTTCGGCCGCCAGTTTCTGCCAGAGCGAGGGCTCGTCCATATCGCGTTCTCCCTTGAACGATGGCAGCTGATCGCTGCGACTATCTCGGACGTCATTCGATAATGTCGAATGTGATGTGGACCATACGCTTATGCTTCGTGGTGCACAAGAGGTCTGACCACGGACGAGAGGGGCCGCGATGATCCAGGCGGTGGATCGAGCGTTGCGCATTCTCACGGTCCTGCAGGGTGGGCGCCGGATGAGCCTGGGAGAGATTGCCACCGCCATCGAACTGGCACCCTCGACGGTGCACGGCCTGGTCCGCACCCTGCTGGCGCACGGCATGGTGCAACAAGAGGTCGACTCGGGCCGCTACCGGCTGGGGCCGGCCACCCTGAAGCTGGGCAACGTGTACCTGGAAAGCCTGGAACTGCGCTCCCGCGTAGCCATCTGGGCCGAAGGGTTGGCCCGGCGCACCGGATGCGCGGTGCGCACCGGCGTGCTGTTGTTCGACGAGGTGGTGGTGGTCGCGCATGAACCGCGACCGGACGGCACCCGGCAGATGCCGGAGGTCGGCATCGTCATCCCCGCCCATGCCAGTGCACTCGGCAAGGGGCTGCTGGCATTCCAAAACGACTACACGCCAAAGAATTTGCGGAGCATGACGGGGGAGACCGTCACCGATGCCGATGTGCTCGCCGACCAGCTTGCGCAGACCCGTCGGACCGGTATCGCGACCGAGGTCGAGGAAGCGGTGCTCGGTGAATGCGTGACTGCCGCCGTGGTTTTCGACTCCTCTGCGGACGCGATCGGGGCGATCGGCCTGGTGGTCCCCACCGGTCGCTGGCCACTGCAACCGGCCGATGTCGACGCGCTGCGCGATACCGCCCGCACGGTCTCGCGTGAACTAGGCGCGCCGGTGTGGCCGCCGCGCGGTTAACCCGAGCGCCCGCCCCGGGACGCCACGAAGCGCAGCAACACCGGGTCGGTGGAGGTGAAGCGGTCTACCTCCTCGCCGCCGGCGTAGCTCACCTGAACAACGCGGGGTTGGGTAGGCTCGGGCCTCAAATGATCGAGACTGACGAGGCGCTGCCCATCCTGCCGCGCGAGTTGACCACGATTACCGACGAGGTCCGCGCCGTCGCTGCCCCGCCGATCCCGCAGATTGCCGAGCCGTACGGGGTCCGGCTGGCCGACCCGGACGCCGACGCCGAGCTGATCTCGCGGTGGATGAATCAGCCGCACCTGGTGCAGGCCTGGGAGTACGACTGGCCGCCGGAACGTTGGCGGCTGTACCTCAAGGCCCAGCTCGCCGGCTCGTTCTCCCGCCCGCTGGTCGCAAGCCGCGATGGCGAGGATGTCGGCTATATCGAAATCTATCGGGCGGCAAAGGATTCCATTGCCACGTGCTATGACGCCGACCCGTACGACCTGGGCCTGCATGCCGCCATCGCCGATATCAACCTGGTGAACCGGGGCATCGCCGCGCTGCTGCTGCCCACGCTGCTGGTCGATCTGTTCGCCGGCGAGCCGCAGTGCCGGCGGGTGATGTTCGACCCGGATCACCGCAACATCGCTGCGCGCCGGCTGGTCGAGTACGGCGGATGCACTTTTCTTGGCGAGCATCAGATGTCGAATCGCCGGATGGCGCTCTACGCGTTCCCTCGCACCCCGGACGATATCCCGTCGCACCGATAGGGTCAGTGAGCCGGCACCGCTGACCGCCTAGCCTCACCCGCCGTGCGCGGCCAAGTCCGTCGCACCGCGCCGGCGGCCACCGTCGATGCTCACCAGGGCCGGAACCAATTCGCTGGTGACCAGCCCGTGCCGGCCGGTCACCTCGTCGACGATCTCGAAGCACGCCGCGATGCGTGCCGGAGTATCCACCACCACCGTGGTCACCGGTACCCGGCGGCTGAGCTGAAACAGCTTGTCGCCGTACGGTTCGTGATCACCGTGGAAACCCCAGACGCCGCGCAGCACGGTGACTCCGCTGACAACCCGGCGGTCTCGAAGTCGGGCCACCAGCGCCCGGTGCACCGGCACCTCGCCGTGCGGTGCCATGGTGTTCTCCGCGGTGTGGATCATCAGCTTCTGGTACAGCGGCCGTCCTGCGGCGTCGGTCGCCGGCAGCGGTTCCGGCGTCGCGAGCAGCCGACCGTCGCGCTTGCACACCTGGGCCCGCTCCACCGTCATGGTCGCGCCGGGCACCAGCCGCTGCAGCTCGGGCGCGGCGGCGGCCACCTGGTCTCCGGTGCCGGGGGCGATGATCATCACCGGCACATCGGTGTTGGTGCTGAAAAAGCGGGCCCGCCTGCGCTGGCCGCCCGCGGTACCGTCCACGCCGAGGAACGCGGCCGCCCCGGCGAAACCGTGCGCGTGCAGGATGTCGCAGACGGCACGATGGGACCCGGTGCGCTTGACGTACACGGTCAGCTTGGCGTGCTCGGGTGGCGGTGCGCCCACCAACTGTGCCCGCTCCAGCGTGACGATGCCCCGGCTGATCATCGACACGGCCTGCTCGGTCAGCCCGGTGATGCGTTCGGCGCGGTCCACGGCAGCCACGGCCACCGGCAGGTCTTCTGACAGCGACAGCGTCAGGTCGCTGCGCAATTCGTGGCGCGGACCGTAACCGGCACTACCGCGCAGCACCACGCTGGTAGCCACCCGGTGCATTCCGAACAGGTCCAGTAGTTCGTCGGCGACGAACCGGCGCCGGCCCCGTAACCGCTCCCCGAAATACGCGGTGAGCTTCAGGTACTCGGTGCTCACAGCGCGGCTCCCATCGTTTGGCCCAGCCACGCCGCCGCCAGCCCGAGTGCCATGCTGATCACGATATTGGTGGCGGCCGGCCACATCTGGCGTTCCTCGGCGAGACGCTGGGTCTCCAACATCCACGTCGAGAACGTGGTGTACGCGCCGACGAACGCGGTGCCCGCCAGCAGGGCGGCGTGCGGGCTGAGGGCGAGCCCGCCGATGAAACCGAGCAGCCAGGCGCCGCTGATGTTGACCACCAGCGTCCCCACCGGAAACGGCCTTGACACCCGTTGCTGCACACGTTTGTCCACCACGAACCGGCAGACCGCGCCGACGCCGCCGATCAACGCGACACCGATCCAGAGTGCGACGACGCTCATCGGACCCGCGCCCGCCGTACCAGCGCGGTGGTCACGTGCATCGCGAGCAGTCCGACCGCGATGCTGGCCACCGTATAGGCGGCGGCCAGCGCGTAGAACCGGTGCTCCAGCATCGCCACCGTTTCCACTTGCATGGTCGAGAACGTGGTGAGGCCACCGCACAACCCGGTGCCCAACAACGGCCGCCGGTAGGCCGATGTCGGCAACCGCTCCAGCAGCCGGGTGGTGAAGAAGGCCAGCAGCACGGTGCCGATGATGTTGACGATGAACGTCGGCCACGGCCAGTGCCCGGGCGGCACCGTCAGTACATGACCAAGCCCCGCCCGGGCCAGCGTGCCCAAGGCGCCACCGGCGAACACGGCCGCCAGTTCGCGTCGGTCGAAGCCAGTCATGCCGCTCAGTATGTCGCCCGCCGCTCGGAACGTTATGTTGGGCACACCATGACTGCTGTGCGGATCTGTGTACTGGGCCCGATCCGTGCCTGGGTTCAGGGTGCGCCGGCGGACAGGAGCGAAGCGACCGGGGAATTCAGGCCGGTCGACCTCGGCGGTCCCAAGCAGCGCGCCGTGCTGGCCCGGCTGGTGCTGGCGCACGGTCAGGTGGTGTCGGTGGACCGACTGATCGAGGACCTCTGGGAAGGCGAACCGCCACCGAAAGCGTTGGCCGCGCTGCAGGCCTACATATCTCATCTGCGCCGGGTGCTCGAACCAGGACGGCAACGCCGCGCCGCGGCGCAGGTGATCGTCAGTGCCGCACCAGGTTACTGCCTGCGGCTACCCGAGGATGCCGTCGACGTTTGGGCGCTGGAAGCCAAAACCGTTGCCGCCGAGTCACGATCGGACCAGTTGCAGGATGCCCTCGCCGGGTGGGTCGGCGACCCGTACGCCGAGGTGGCCGACACCTTCTGGGCGGCGCCTGAGGTCGCCCGGCTGACGGAGCTGCGACTGTCGGCCATGGAGTCCTATGCCGGCGCCCAGGCCGCGCTGGGGCAGCACGCCGTCGTGGTCCGGCTGCTGGAACCGCACGCCCGCGACCACCCGGACCGGGAGACGGCCGCATGTCTGTTGGCCTCCGCGCACTACCGCGCCGGACGACAGGTCGCCGCGCTGGACGTGTTGCGTCGCACTCGCGAATACCTGACCGGTGAACTCGGTCTCGAACCCGGCCGCGCCCTGCGCGACCTGGAGCGTGACATCCTGCGCCAAGCCGATCACCTCGAGCCGATCGCCGTGGCTCCCGTCGTGCTGCCGGCCGCCGCGACGCCGGCGCCGACGATGTCCCGGACCCGTGGGCGCGCAGGCGAACTCGCCGCGATCGCCTCGGCTGCCACGGCGGCCTGCCGGGAGGGACTGAAGGTGGTGTGGATCGGCGGTGAGGCCGGGGCGGGCAAGACCACGTTGGCCGACGCCGCCGCGGCCGCCCTGCACCGGTCAGGGTGGCTGGTGACACTCGGGCGGTGCCCCGAGGTCGACGGTGCGCCGGCGGGCTGGGCCTGGACGGAGGTGCTCGGCACGTTCCGCTCCGGGTTGGACCCCACCGAGGCCGCGGCACTGGCACCGCTGTTGCACGACGCGGCCGCAACAGCGCCGGAAGGTGGGGCCTTCTGGCTGGCGCACACCCTTGCCCGCGTCCTGGGCCGGGCCGCGTCCGGTCAGCCGCTGGTCGTCGTGCTCGACGATCTGCACCGCACCGACGGCCTGACGCTGGAACTGCTGCGCCTGGTGTCCGACCGGCTCGGGGCCCAGCCGGTGCTCGCGGTGGGCACGTACCGCCCGTCGGAATCCGGCGCCGAACTCGAGATGGCGCGCGCGGCACTCGCCAATGTCACGGCAGCGCATCTGCATCTCGCCGGACTCGACGACGCGGCGCTTGTCGAACTCGCCGCCGACTGCGGTCTGCCCGCGATGACGGCCGAAACCCTGAAACTGTTGCGGGACAGGACGGATGGCAATCCGCTGTTCGTGCGGGAGATGGCCCGCCTGATGGCCGCCGAGGGCCCCGCTGCCGCGTACGAAGGTGTCCCGGCCGGCGTACGCGATGTGGTGCGCCGCCGGCTGGCGCGGCTGCCCGGGCAGACCGCCACTGCGCTGCGCCAGGCCGCGGTACTCGGCCGGGAGGTCGAATTGGACCTGCTGGAAGAGCTGGCGCACAGCGGCGACGAACTGCTCGACGCGCTGGAACCCGCGGTGTTGGCCGGCTTGCTCGATGAGCCGGCGCCGGGCCGAATCAGGTTCGCGCACAGTCTGATCCGTGACACCCTCTACGACGACACCTCGTTACTGCGTCGTACCCGACTGCACGCCGCGGCGCTGGACATGCTGCGCGGCCGCGGCGCGGACGCCGCCACGCTGGCCTATCACGCGGTGGCCGCTGCCACCGCCGAAACTGCCGATTCAGCAGCAGTTTTCGCGACCGCCGCCGCTCGTGAGGCCGACGCCATGGGTGCGCCGGGCGAGGCCGCGCGGCAATGGCGGGCCGCGGTACGGATGCTCGAGCTGGCCGACGCGGAACCGGCCCGCGCTGTCCCGGCGCGCTGCGGACTGATCTCTGCCTTGGCACGCGCCGGTGACGCCATCTCGGCGCGCGAGGAGTTGAACCGGACCGTCACCCTTGCCGCCGCCGACGACGCCCTGCTGGTGCAGGCGATGACCGCGCTGGACAGCCCGCTGGTGTGGCGGTTGCGCACCGGTGACCACATCGATCCGGTGATCGTCGATCCGCTGCGTCGGTTGCTGACCCTCGACCATCCGCCGCACCTGCGGGCGCGGCTACTGATCACGTTGTTCAAAGAGGTGGAGGGCGCCGACCACGCGACGGCGATGGCGGCCAGCGCCGAGGCCCTCACCTTGACCCGTGCACTGTACGAGCAGGACCCCGACGCGCACGCCCGGTTGCTGTGCGCCGCCCTGAACGTGCGGGCTTTTGCTTGTCTGGGACCGGATCTGGCCGACGAACGCGACACCGTGTTCGCCGAATTCCTGCGCACCGCACAGGACTGCGGTGCCGTCGACTATCAGGCCGTGGGGCACTGGCTGCTGTTCTTGGCGGCGTCCGGTCGATCCGATCTGGCCACCGCACTGCACCACGTCGACCAGGCGGTGGCCCGGGCGGCCACCGGCCAGCTGGCCTACCTGCTTGGCGTGCTGGACGCCTACTCCGCGCAGCTGACGGTGTTGGCCGGACGTCCGGACGAGGGCGAGGCCCGGTATCTGGCCGCCGGGGCCAAGCTGGCCGAACACGGGGTGGCCAACGGTGTGCTGGTCGGTCTGGTGGGCCGGGTCAGCGCCGCGCTGACCCGGGGCGATCTCGGGCCGATGGCCGACGAACTGTTGGTGCTGCACCGCACGGTGTCCGCGACCATGGCCGAGGGAACGGTGCTGGCCCTGATGGCGGTGGGTCGAACGGCCGAAGCGCAGGAGGTCTGGTCGCAGCGTGTCCCGCTCGAGCGCTCCTATTACTGGGTGGCGATGGCCACCTTGCGGGTGCATGCCGCGGTGCGGATCGGTGACCTGGCGGTGGCTCGCGCGGTGGCCGAGGAGCTCAGGCCCTACAGCGGGCGGATGGCCGGGCTGGACAACGGCACGTTGTTGACCGGTCCGGTCGACGCGGCGCTGGCCGCCCTGGCCGACGCGGATGGCGACGCCGATGCGGCGGCCCGCTATCGGGCCGCCGCGGCGGAGCTGACGCGCCGGCTGGCCGCCGAGGCTGCCGCCCTGCTCTAAGCGAAAACCCGTCGCTCGAAGCGGTTGTGCCGGCGCATCATCAGCTTGATGAAGGCGATCAGCAGCGGGTTGGCCGCGGCCGCGGCCGCCGCAAACTCCTCCGCGGTCGCCACGTTCATGACGCGCGGTCCGTCGAACGACATCTTGCCCGCCCGCTGCGCGGCCTTCTCGACGACCGCCCAGTCGGCCACCGACACGTGGTCGCGGATCACCGCGAACACCGTGCGCTCCTCATCGGCGATGTGCTCACACACCAGCTGGTGCAGGTCGGCCAGGGCGGCCGCCAGCGGCGCCGCCGTGGCCGCCCCTGGCGTCTTCCGGAAGGCGGTCGACAGCGCCCGGATGCGATCGAGCCGGGGGTCCAACGCCGCATGGTCGTCTATCAGCTCGGACAGATCGACGAAGCTGCCCGCCGACGCCGTGACGATCGGCCACAGCACGTCGTCCTCCACGGTGTGGTGATGGTGGATGGAATCGCACAGCAGCCGGATGTAACGGTCGACGTCGTCGGGGTGGGCGCAGGTGTGCCTGCCTTGGGCGACGGCGTCCAGCAGCGCGGCCAACCGCCCGATGTCGGTGCTCATCGCGCGGTGGGCCATCGTGATACCGGACAGATCGGGGACGGCGGTCTGTTGGGCTGATCGTGCGGAACTGTTCATGTCGGATACGTTGTCGCGCCGCACTTGTGACACACTTGCGGCAGGCTTGCGGCAAGTACGCAAGAATCGTGGGCATGGCTGCCAATCCACGTGCCGGTACCCCGGCCGACCCGTCCGACCTGATCGACATCGCACACGTGGTGACGGCGTACTACACCGTCGTGCCCGACCCCGACGATGTCGCCCAGCAGGTGGTGTTCGGGACGTCCGGGCACCGCGGCTCCAGTCTGGACGGGGCGTTCAACGAGGCGCACATCGTGGCCACCACCCAAGCCATCGTGGAATATCGCGCCGCGCAGGGCACCACCGGACCGCTGTTCGTCGGCCGTGACACGCACGCCTTGAGTGAACCGGCGTGGGCGTCGGCGCTGGAGGTACTGGCCGCCAATGACGTGGTCGCGATGATCGACACCGCCGACCGCTACACGCCGACCCCGGCCGTCAGCCACGCCATCCTGACCTTCAACCGCGGGCGGGAGGGCGACCTCGCCGACGGGATCGTCGTCACCCCGTCGCACAACCCGCCCCGCGACGGCGGCTTCAAATACAACCCACCCAACGGCGGACCGGCCGATACCGATGCCACCGGATGGATCGCCAAGCGCGCCAACGAGATCTTGCGCGGCGGCCTCAAGGATGTGAAACGGGTGCCCCTGGCGCGCGCGCTGCACAGCGCGCAGCGACACGACTATCTGAACGCCTATGTCGAGGACCTGCCGAATGTGGTGGATCTGCATGCCATCCGCACGCAGGGTATCCGGATCGGCGCCGATCCGCTGGGCGGGGCGAGTGTGGACTACTGGGGTGCGATCGCCGAGCGGTACCAACTGGATCTGACGGTGGTCAATCCGCTCGTCGACGCCACCTGGCGGTTCATGACGCTGGACACCGACGGCAAGATCCGGATGGACTGCAGCTCGCCCAACGCGATGGCCTCACTGATCGCCAACCGGGACAAGTATCAGATCGCCACCGGCAACGACGCGGACTCCGACCGGCACGGCATCGTCACCCCCGACGGTGGGCTGCTCAACCCGAACCATTTTCTGGCGGTGGCCATCGACTACCTGTACACCCACCGGTCGGGCTGGTCCGCGGACACCGCCGTCGGCAAGACGGCGGTGAGTTCCTCGATCATCGACCGGGTGGTGGCAGGCCTTGGCCGCAAGCTGGTCGAGGTGCCCGTCGGCTTCAAGTGGTTCGTCGACGGATTGATCAGCGGCTCAATCGGATTCGGTGGCGAGGAGAGCGCCGGGGCATCGTTCCTGCGCACCGACGGTGCCACCTGGACGACCGACAAGGACGGCATCATCCTGGCGCTGCTGGCCTCGGAGATCCTGGCGATCACCGGGTCCACCCCGTCGCAGCGGTACACCGAGCTGGCCGACAAGTACGGGGCGCCGACCTACGCGCGCATCGACGCCCCCGCCGACCGGGAGCAGAAGGCGCGGCTGGCCAAGCTGTCGGCCGAACAGGTCACCGCGACCGAGTTGGCCGGTGAGCCGATCACCGCCAAGCTCACTGCCGCACCCGGTAACGGCGCAGCGCTCGGCGGGCTCAAGGTCACCACCGAGAACGCATGGTTCGCCGCGCGGCCGTCGGGTACCGAGGACGTCTACAAGATCTATGCGGAGTCGTTCAAGGGAGCCGAGCATCTTGCCGAGGTGCAGCAAGCGGCCAAGGAGTTGGTGAATACAGTCATCGGGTGAGTTCTTCGGAGGGCGACTGCGGACGCGAGGAGCAAATCGAGCACTGTACGGCGCCCCAGAAGCCAAAGCTGCCCGCTGAGGTCTGGGTACTGATCACCGCCAACGCGGTGATCGCCCTCGGGTACGGCGTGGTCGCGCCGGTGCTGCCGCAGTACGCCCGCGACTTCGGCGTCAGCATCAGTGCCGCGACGTTCGTCATCACCGCTTTCGCGTTGATGAGGCTGTGCGCGGCGCCGGCATCCGGCATCTTCGTGCAGAGGCTGGGGGAGCGGCGGGTCTACCTGACCGGCCTGCTGATCGTTGCGGTGTCCACGGGAGCGTGCGCGTTCGCGCAGACGTATTGGCAACTGCTGGTGTTCCGCTCGCTGGGCGGGTTCGGGTCGGCGATGTTCACGGTGTCCTCGCTCGGGCTGATGATCCGGATTTCCCCGCAGGATGCCCGCGGCCGGGTGGCCGGCATGTTCTCCAGCGCATTCCTGGTCGGTTCGGTCGGCGGCCCGGTGCTGGGTGCGCTGACCGCGGGGCTGGGGTTGTCCGCGCCGTTCGCGATCTACGGGGTGGCGCTGCTGGTGGCCGCCGCGGTGGTCTGGGTCAGCCTGCGGCATTCGCCGCTGGCGGCGCCCGCCGAGCGGGACGGGCCGACGGTGACGGTGCGCATGGTGCTGCGCAATCGGGCCTACCTGGCGGCGATGTTCTCCAACTTCGCCACAGGCTGGTCGGTGTTCGGGTTGCGCGTCGCCTTGGTGCCGCTGTTCGTCACCGAGGTGCTCGACCGGGGGCCGCGGATGGCGGGGCTGGCGCTGGCGGTGTTCGCGGTCGGCAATGTCGCGGCGGTGATCCCCAGCGGGCACCTGTCCGACCGGGTGGGCCGCCGGGTGCCGTTGATCACCGGTCTGGCGGTGTCCGGGGTGGCCACCCTGCTGGTCGGGCTCACGTCGTCGTTGACGTTGTTCATGGCGGCCGCGTTCGTCGCCGGAGCGGCCGCCGGGGTGTTCACCTCACCACAGCAGGCCGCGGTGGCCGATATCGTCGGCAGCAAGGCCCGGGCCGGCACCGCGGTGGCCGTCTACCAGATGATGTCCGACGTCGGCTCGATCATCGGATCCCTGGCCGTCGGGCAGATCGCCCAGTACGTGTCGTTCGGCTCGGCGTTCGTGATCAGCGGTGTCATCCTGCTGGTCGCGGCGCTGGGGTGGGTCTTCGCGCCCGAGACCCGCGGGATGGCCGCCCAGGAGCACACCCCGGCCCGTCCGTTGGGCCCGGAGGCGGGTGGCGAGCTCCCGTGACCAGCGGTTTTGAACCAGGGGTACGAGTGGTGTACTTTCGGTGAGCACAAGTTACGGGGCTATGGCGCAGTTGGTAGCGCACCACACTGGCAGTGTGGGGGTCAGGGGTTCGAATCCCCTTAGCTCCACTCCTGGAAAACCCGCTCCGGCCTCGGCCGGAGCGGGTTTTTTCGTGAGCGTCGTCGCGAATGTCGGCCCCGGAAAGCTCGTGCCGAGCTCGGCGGGATCAGATTCGGCGAGAGGCCTTCGCGTCTGCGATAGAGGGCCTGCCGGGTGCGCACCGCACCGGTGATCGAGATCGATGCGGCTACGCAATGCCTGAAGAGGTTAGGCCGCCGCGGACAGCGCGGCGACGCTCGCCGCTGCGGTGGCGGCCGTCTGCCGTTCGGCGGTGATGAGCGTAAAGGTACTGGCCTGCCAGGCCCGCATGAATGTGTCGAGTGGCACCGCAAGTCCCTGTCCCTCGCGGGGGGCGCTGTCGTTCAAGTACACCGTGTTTCTGTCGAGGTCGACCGCGAGCACGATGACGCTGTGATTGCTTTGCTGGATACCGCTCAACGGAGTCAAGTCATAGCCCAAGTACTTGCGCAGGTATCCGTTGTAGAGCGTGGTGTTGTGGATGGAGACGATTGCGCCCTGGCCGTCGCTGAGCGCCGCTTCGAGATCGTCGAGTGCCAACGCGCCCTGACTCTTCGTGTACTGCGTCATGTCGGCGTTGAGACCGTACATGTTGAGTAGCTTGACCGCGTCGACGTTGTTGGTGCCGTAATGCCCGCCGGTCTTTCCGTCGCCGTCGCCGACGAAGATGGTCTGGTTGGCGTAGGTGTCGCTGGCCGTGGAACGGGCCAGATTCAGGATGGCTTCTTCGGTGGGCATCGAGCCGGTGAGCTGACCGACCACCCCCGCAATGGCCATCAATGAGCAGGAAGCCTTCTGTCCCTGATAGATCCAGTAGGGCAGGTTGGCGGCGTAGTTCCCGAACTGGGTTTCGTTGGGGGCCGGCGGACCGGTGACGGTGTTGGTCAGCGGACCGATCCCCAGGGCACTGGCCAGGTCATTGCCGAAGTCGGTGAGGTTGCCGGCGATTCCTTGGATCTGATGGACCACCAATGCGGTGACATTGACAGCGAAACCGCCGAGCGCACTGCCCAGCTGGTCGAGCCTGGGCAGCGACCACACCAGCCGCGTCGGCGCCGATGGGGGCACCACCACCGGAGTTCTGGGTGTGGCGTTGAGTGCAGCGCTGATCAGCCGATAACTCTTGCTCTGCCAGGCGGATTGGAAGTCATCGAGGCTCATCGTCATGTCCTGCCCGTCGGCGAGCGTCGGGTCGTTGAGCCGCACGGTCCCGTTGGCGGTGTCGACTCCCAACACCACCACCGACTTCCAATACGTACCGCTGAGGCCGGTGGCGGGGCCATTGATGACCGCCATCATGACCTTTCCCGGGTCTTGCAGGTTTTCAGCCAAGTCGTTGAGCGCCTTCGAGAAATCGCCGTTGGGGTAGTACGTGCTGATGACACGGACCCCCTTGTCTTGCAGAAGCTCGAGGCTGTCGTTGAGCCAGACCGTGTTGCCGGGCTCGTACATCTTCTGACCGTTGTTGAACTGGCTGTCAGTGTTCTGCGCCGTGTTGATGAATCCCGCCAGATTGACGACGGTCCCGGTCAATTGCGCGTAGGCCATGGCGATGGTGGCCAGGGCCGCAGTGTTGATATCGCTCGACGTCCAGTACTGCGCGTCAGCGTTGGGTGTGCCATACGAACCGGGCGCGGTGATGACTTGTTCGTGGATGCCGAAGATGCGTGCCAGATCGGCGCTGAGTTGGGCCAGATTTCGTTGTACACCGGCGATCTGATTGACCACGATCTGCGCGATGTTGGCGGCGAAGTTCTGCACCTGGGCGATGACATGTTGCGGCGTCGGCAGCCCCCACGATGGGGTAGCGGAAGCGGAGGGGCTCAGGGTCATCGAGCTGGCAGTGGACAATGCACGCGGCGTGCCTGGCTGCGCTGACGCGCTCGCCGCGGCGGTCGATGGATGAGCCGCGACGGCTGCTTTCGTCACCGGCGGGGCAGTGGACGACGAGGGACTGGACGACGAAGGACTGGACGTCGGCGGATTGGATGTGGAGACGCTCGCCGAGGGTCCGGTAGTCGGGGATCCGCCGGTGGTGCCCGATCCTGAGATCGGTGCCGGTTCCGACGAGGTGGGCGCCGTAGTGTCCGTCGACGTCGGAGCCGCCCCTCCGTCGCTGGTGCTCGGTGATGATGACGACACGGGCGTGGTCACATCCGAGCCACTGGTCGCGCCAGTGGTTGGCGCAGATGTTGCTGCGGACGAATCGGTGTCCGGGTCCGTGGAACTGGCTGAGCCAGGTGCTGAGGACCCGGTGCCGGGTGGATCGGGATTCGACGCCGTTGCAGCAGTGGCGGCGCTCTCACTCTGGTCTTGGCCCGAGGCCGCCTTCTGAGGCGATGACGATGACGTGGGTGCGGAGTCCGTCGACGACGAACTCGCGCCGGTCGAAGCGGTGGTCACCCCGCCGCTGACCTTGGTCGGCGGGGACGTCGAAGAGGCTCCCGCGCCCGCCGCACTGCGGCTGTTGGGGTCCTCAGCTGACGGATGCTTTCTGGTGGGCCGCGCGCCGGCTTTGCTGGCATCGCCGGCGGGCGAGCTACCAGCAGCTGAGCTGCTCGCGGCGGAGGATGAACTGCTCACCGTGCCGTGGGAGCCGCTCGAGGACGTGCTTGACGAGCCTGCCGAAGACGGTTCCGAACCTGTACCACTGTCTGCAGTGGCCAGAGTCGCTGCACCGAGCGCGCCGACGCTCATTCCTAGAGCTATCACGGTTGCGCTCAACCACATCCGCGCAACGTGCCCACGCCGAGGTGCCGCCTCGCAATGGCGATCCGATGTGCCCATGCCTGCCCCCGTCGACGGCTCGCCCGATCTCGTCAGTAGCCGTCGAAGAAATTGACGCCCATGAAAATCGCGCTGAGGCGCAAGCTTAGGTCAGCTCTGCAGATGCCGCTGGCTAATCACTTCACTTGTCCGTGGATGCGCCCGCCATGCAAACCACGTCTTTGTATGGCATGAGCCAGGTGAACCCTTGGTGGCCACCCCCACCGTCGCTGAACGTCCTGTGCTGGGTTGTACTCGATCGAGTCTGATGTCAACGTCGGCTGAAGTTGCAGCGGACCATCATCTCCAGTCCCACTTCGTCCCCACTTGTGTGGTGGTGGATGTAACCGATCTTGGCGACACCGAGCGCCGCTCTGGAGAGCGCGTGGGCTGACAGGTCGTGGAGGGGATCACCGTTCAGCGCGCCTTCGACGATGATCCTGACTCGCACCGAGACAAGGCCGCGGCACAGCGATACGACCAATGGCGCACCGACTTGACGGGAAACCGATATCAGAGAACCGCAGGCGATCGAAACGGCCCGCGCGAGACCGTCGGTGCTCGCGTCCGACAGTCCAGCGGGGCCGCCGAAAGCGCGCACAACTACATCGATCAACGGCAAATTGAGTGTGTGCCCAGCGAAATTGAGTTCGAGTGACTCGGTCCACGGCGGTGCCGGTTTGGTGGTCATCGCCGCCGCAGAGGTGCGGGCATCGATCGATCCTGCTGTGCCACGGTTGCGTTGCCGCCCTCTCTCGTGCAGCGGACTCCTAAGTCTTGCTGTGTATTGGCCAGCGCAAACTTTCCGTGTGCGCCGCTGAGATGACACCGTCGGCCCAACAGGTAGGTGCCGCGGCTGTCGCCGCTCGAGCGCTCCGTGCGAGAACGAGTACTGCTATCTCTTTGGATGTCGTACTGGGGACCACGAGAAGCCTTGCGCTGCAGACCTTTCCCATGAGCGAGATGAGGCGCGGACGGCGAGAACCTGTCACCGGTCCCTCGCCCGTCGCGATGGCGTGGAGTGCAGCGGCGCCTTCGCCCGCTCGCCAGTTGATTGCAATGTCGGCGATGGTGCCGAGCCTGGGCTCCAGTGCAGACACCAACTCGACGAGTTCGCCGGCTACGGCGCTGCCTCGCGGCCACCACGCACCATCGATACCCGACCCGAGGTTCGTGGCGAGTGTGAGCCGCACCGCACGCGGTGTTCGGCGTCCGACCTGTGTCATCGGCCGCCAAACTGTCGTCCGAGCCCTGGTGGGTCTTGCTGGTCGGAGAAGTCGAGCCTGGTCAGGTCAACGCAACCAGTACTGGCCGCTGTGACAACGGTCTGGCAAGGGTGAGAAAAGATCTCTGCGTTCATCGCCTGACTAGCTCCACGTCGCTGACAGTGCTGCCGGCACAAGGGATAAAGCATCGTTTCGCCCGATCTCGGCGGCGGCTGTGGGCAGCGTGAACGAGAGCGTAAACCGCACGGGGTGGGCTGCTGTGTAAGCGAAGCTTTGGTGGCGGTGCGCTCGACTGCACATCGTTATCCGCAGGCGTGAACGAGTCTCCCTCAGCACCGCCATCATGTAGTCCAACCGCGCAGCGCATTGTGGCGAGGGCTTCCGGTGGACCGGTTGTCGGTGGCACCACCAGCAGGATAATGCGAGCACCATGCACACCCTGCACTTCGATGGTGGCGGGTGGCTGGTGCCGATAGCCGTCCAGGCGCACCAAGTCGTCGTGCACATACACCTTACGGGGCTCGACGACCCATTCACCGATCCGGTAGATGACTCGGCTGATCGAACCGAGTCGCGGTGTCAAGGCCTCCAGTAGATGCGGCAGTTCCGTAACGAGGTCATCGCTGGCTGGCCACCAAGCGCCATCGACGAAGCCGGATGTTGGAGACTTGGGCTTGAGCATCAACCGCGAACGCGGCTGCTCGTCAGCGGAATCGGAATGGTTGATATCGAGAAGGACATGTTGCTGCGTCACACGGACGCTCCTGTCTTTGGCTCGGAAGAAGCCACAAAGTTCCAGATCTGCGATGACACGGTGTTCGAAAGCGCCTCGTGTGCAAAGGACCGCCGATACGACGACCATACCCTGTCGGCCCGGTACACGACAGCCGGCGATGTGTGCAAGTCACCGGATCATTGGGTAAGCGTGGTCTGACTCAGGTCAACCCTCGGTGGCCGCCCGCCAACGCTGAACGTCCTGTACTGGGTGATAATCGAGTCTGGAAAGCGATATCGCATGCGATATCGCTTTCGGAAGGGGACCGCCCCGAGTCCTGCCGGGCGACATCCGGACATGTCAGGCGCTGCTGCGCCCTTCCGTGCTTGGAGACAAGGACTTTCACGCAGGCGGTGCCGTGGTCCGCAGAATCGGCCAACAGATTTCGGTGGCGGTGAATGCCGTGGGAGCGGACGGTGTTCCGCCGATGTAGTGCTCGCGGATCGCGCCCTGGTGGCTGATCAGGTGCTCGTTGACGTGGGTCCCCAGCGCTCCGTAACTGCGGTCGATACCTTCGTCGTGGCCGCCGGGGTGCGTGAGCACCGCGTACTCGGCCGCGGGCAGCACCTCGGCGTGGACGCCCTTCGGCGGGTCCGAGGATGGCGGCGCTGCGATGAACAGCTTGGCCTCGCCGCGCGCTTCGAGAAACAGGGCTCGGTCGTAGAGGCCCCCCAGCACGACCGCGGCACGGGCGCTTGCTGCTGTGGCGACCGCGTCATACAACGCCCTCAGCGCGGCGGCGAACCAGCCGTCGATCTCCGAGGCGTCGATGACGGAGCCGACGGACCACACGGCCAGCGCTGGCTCCTGGCGCACCTCCACCTCGGCGGGGGTGCGCCCGGGAGAGAGCAACTCGCGCAGCGCGCTCACCGTCTCGCGCGTCTGCTGCAGCTGCATTTCCATCTGTTCGAGATGCGTCGTGATGATCGCGGCGCGGTCCGCCGCGTCGTCGGTGCTCAGCAGCGCTTTGATGTCGGGAATGGACATGCCGAGCGATCGGAACCGGCGGATGATGTGCGCATGATCGACCTGGCCCGTGTCGTAGAACCGGTAGCCGGTGTGGGAGTCGATGTGGGCCGGTTCCAGGATGCCGATGTCGTGGTAGTGCCGTAGCGCCTTCCTGCTCAGGCTGGTCATCACCGCGAAGTCACCGATCGACACCCGTGCGCCCATCGCGTCCTCCTCTGTCCTCGGCCGCGCGTGAAGCGGTGAAGCCATCCTGCAGTCTCCCCCTGGGGCAAGGTCAACATTGCGGCACGCGCTTGACCTTCCCGTTGGGGGAAACCCCATCGTGGGGCCATGACCACCACCGAATGGGATGCACTCCCAGACGCCGTAAAAACCTTCATGGCTGCACTCGACGTTCGAGACGTCGGCCGGGCGCTCGCCACGCTCACTCCCGGTGCCGTGGTGACCGACGAAGGCCACGACTACACGGGGCATGACGAGATCGGGACCTGGATGGCCACCGCGGCCACCGAGTACACCTACACCACGGCATTCACCGGGTCGACCAGCACCGACGTCGGCGTGGACCTCACGCAGCATCTGGAGGGCAACTTCCCCGGCGGGGTCGCCGACTTGAACTACCGGTTCACCCTCGGCGGCGGCTTGATCAGCCGGGTGGTGATCGAGCCATGACCAAGCGCTGGCTCGTCACCGGGGGGACGCCCGGTGGCTTCGGAGTGGCGTTCGCGGAGGCGGCGCTCGAGACGGGCGGTCGCGTGGTGCTGACGTCCCGGCGTCCGGCAGAGCTGGCATCGTGGGCCGACGAATACGGCGACCGCGTCCTCGTCATCCCGCTCGACGTGACCGACGCCGTGCAGGTCTCGCGGGCGGTGCGGGTGGCCGAGGAGCACTTCGGCGGCATCGATGTGCTGGTCAACAACGCCGGCCGCGGGTGGTTCGGATCGATAGAGGGAATGGACGAGTCGTCAGTGCGGGCGATGTTCGAGCTGAACTTCTTCGCGGTGCTGTCGGTGACGCGTGCGGTGCTGCCGGGGATGCGTGCCCGCGGCGACGGATGGATCGTCAACGTGTCGTCGGTGGCCGGGCTGGTGGCGGCGACCGGATTCGGTTACTACAGCGCGACAAAGTTCGCCATCGAAGCGGTCACCGAGACGCTGCGTGCGGAGGTCGCCGGACAGGGCATCTCGGTGCTGGCGGTCGAGCCGGGCGCTTTTCGCACCAACGCCTACGCCGGCTTTGCCGATGAACCTGTCACGGAGCCGATTCCGGAGTATCACGCCATGCTGGAGCGGGTCCGCGCCACCTTTGTCGAGATGGACGGTGTGCAGCCCGGCGATCCGCACCGCGGGGCGCGGGCGGTGATCGCGGCCATGGCGCAGGACCAGCCTCCTCGGCGACTGGTGCTGGGCAACAGTGGATTCGACGCCGTGACGGCCACGCTCGAAGGGGCGCTTGCCGACATTCGGGCGAACGAGTCCCTGTCCCGCAGCGCAGACTTTCCCACCGGGTAGGACTTGCGTAGAACCCGACTGGGAACCGTATTGGACGCACGATGTTTGGGGATATTCGGTTGCTTCAGCGCTGCGCGTCGCCTTGACTGAAGAGATGCACGAGGGGGAGAAGCTACTATTGCTCGGTGCCGCGTCGCGGCGGCAGCCGGTGCGATCACCGGAACTACGCGGGTGGGAAGCGCTACGCCACAGCGCGTTTGGCTCCATATGGAGCCGGCATTGCGCTCATGTCGAGGTTGCCGGTGGCGCGGCGTGGGTGCTGCGCGCGGAGGCCACACGGTAGCCACCCCCACTGGTCGCGTGGGACCGCCTATGGCGGCGCCGGCATGAACTCTGATTATGGTTGCGATTTCACGGAATTGGAGATTTCAGCCCGCTCGGCGGCATGAACGGCGGGCACCCAGGTTTTCTACAGGTTATTTGCCTGTTGCGCACCGCTGGCGCCATATATGTGCGTAACCTGGGTGAATCTGCGACGCTGCGAGCTTCGCTGACCTCGCCTCACATCAGCACCACATGCCGGGGTTCGTGGCCGTTGCGGAGGAAGGGCGCAATGAAACGGCTGGTAGACGCATTGACCACCTCGGTGGATCCGGCGTCACTGATGTGTCGCGTCGCCGAGCAAGCGTGTGCCTTCATGGTCAATGCCGACGGTGCTGCAATCAACCTGCTTCGTGCCTCCGACAATGCCTTTGTGACCGTTTCCGCCAGCGGCGTCCTATCGCCTGCTCTGGGCTTCGTCATCGCCATGGACCACAGTTTGCAGGGCGTTGCGGCGCAGGAAAAGCGACCGCATCTGGTGGACGACGCGTTGATCGACACCCGGTTGGCTCCGAAAGTGCGGGCACTCAACAAGCAGTGGGGCACCCGGTCATGGGCGGTGATTCCGTTGATACGCAACGGTGCAGCGATGGGTTCTCTGATGCTGGCTGCCAGAGCGCGGGCTGCTTTCACCGCGAAGGACATCGGCCCGATGGTTGTCGTCAGCGACTTCGTTTCGGCCTTGATCAGCAGCCAGTCCGAACTCTCGACGCTGCTGACCCATGCGATGAACGATGACCACAAGCATGCGCAGGGCGCCTTCCCGGCTCGATTCGTCGCATCGCTCATGGTGCCGGAGGCGGTCGAGGCCGAAAGCCACCAGATCCGACTGGACGAGCTGCTCGCGCACCCGGAAGCTCTTCGAGTAGCGTTCCAGCCCATCGTGCACCTGACGAGTCGCAAAACCATCGCCTACGAAGGGTTGGCACGGTTTCCCACCTTGTCGGAGTTGACTCCGGCGCAATGGTTCGGCACGGCGCGGCGCCTGGGGCGAGGTCTCGACCTGGAAGAAGCTGCGCTGCACGCGGTATTGGCCGGCGCGGGCAACATCCAGGCTGATTGTCCGATCGCGGTCAACCTCAGTCCGACCGCGGTGCTCGAAGAACGAATTCAGGACTTCTTGATAGCCCAAGACCGTAAGCTGATCATCGAGATCACCGAACATGAGCCGTTTCCCGATGACCTCGCCGTGGGGCTGAAGCGCCTGCGTGAGCGGGGGATGAGCCTGGCTGTCGACGATGCCGGTGCCGGTTATGCCAGCTTTACCCAACTGCTGCGACTTCGTCCCGACATCATCAAGATCGACGGTGAGTTGACCGCCGACATCGACAACGATCCCGCGAAGCGGGCGATCGCCACCGCGCTCACCTCCCTGGGTGCTGAGATGGGCGCGCAAATCGTCGCCGAAGCAGTGGAGACGACCGGTCAGCTCCAGACCCTGATTCATCTCGGTGTCGAGTACGGCCAGGGCTTCGGCCTCGGTCGGCCAGAACACGCGCAGAAGTCCTGCCGGCGCAGATTGTCGTGATTCGAGTGTCGGCACATCCGATACCTAGACAGTCGCCGGTGGCGTCCAGAATTCGTTCATCGGCTGGGCGTACGCGTCGTTCGCGGTGAGCGTCGGCAAGCCGAGGGAATCCTCGATGGTGCGCAGCAGGCTGTAGTGGTTGGCGTAGCCGTCGACCGTGAAGTTGCCGGTTCGCATCCCAGCCGTCACCGCGCCCGGTGACGGGATGACGATCGTCACCACATGGTTGCCCTCGTTGGCGAAGCCGAGGGAGAGGTTGTTGCTGTCTTCGTCGAAGGTGAGGAAGATCGCGCTCTTCTGAGTGGAGTCTTGCCAGACAGTCGAATTCACGATTGTCGAGACGGTGTCCCGGATGAACGCGTCGCCCGCCTTGATGTTGTACTGGCGGTTGGTCAGCAGGCTGGCGACATAACTGAGGACGCCGCCCACCGAATTGACCGGGCCCTCCATATTGTTGGCTTCGTTAGCGGCGAACCAGACGAAGTTGGGCGTGGTATCAGCCGATTTCAAGTCCTTGTCCAGTTGGGTCAGCGGGAACAGGTGCGCCGCGGCCCGGGCCGGATCGTCGTAGATGTCGTGGTAGGCGAGGAAGGGCAGTTGGTCGGGCGCATAGTCGGCGGTTTCCACGTACGGGCCGGCCGCAGACATGCCCTGCGCGTACCCGGCCCATGTCTTTTTGGCGGTCTCGATGTTGTCGGCCAGGTTGTGCTGGTCGATGCAATCGGTCGGGCAGTTGTAGTTGAAGCCGAAATCCGAGCCCCCGAGGATCGGGTAGTAGTTGGGGTCGCTGGGGTGAGTCAGCGCGTAGTAGGCGGTTGCCGCACCGTAGGTGTCGAGGAGGCTGTTGATGTACGGGGCGTTCGGACTTCCGACGACGTCGCGATAACCCTTGTTTTCCATGTACACCATGAAGACGTGGTCCAGCGCGCCGACGGTGGACGCCGGGTGAGCGGGCGGCGCGGGTGCGGGCAGTGCGGCGCCGACGGTGAACGACAGGTCGTCGGCGTAGGCGTTGTTGTAGCCCAGCGCCGCGGGGTTCGAATCCTTGAGCGTGACGACGACCCGCGCCGAGCGGGCGCCGACCGGGATGACGCCCGACGTATCCCGCGCGAGCAAGCCGGTCTGCAACCACCGATCAAGCGCCGTGACGGGGCCGATCTTGCCGGTGCCCAAGGGGGTTCCGTCGTCGGCCAGGAACTGCTCGGTGATCGACGCCGCAGACGGGTCGGTCGATGCGCCGCCCAGCCGCCCGCTGAGCGTGAACGGCACCGCACCGGCGTCGATGCTCGGCGCCGCCGCTGCGAGGTCCACGGTTTGCGACAGTGTCGACGTGCCCACGTTGCCGCCGCCGAAGAACTGGGTGTCGGTGGGTGAGGGCCGCACGCTGGGGTAGCTGCCCCACACCGGGCCCGGCGTCGACAGGGGCCAGGCTGTGCGGCGCTTCGCGCCGTATTCGATGACCGTCGGGGTGCCGGTTACCGACCAGCCGGGAATGGTCACCGAACTCGTGCCGGACAGCGACGGATCACCGACTTCGGCGCTCGGGTTCACCAACAGGTTGGGACTGGTCACCGACCAGGCAGGCGTGACGTGAGGTGGGAAGAGATTCTGTTCGACCTCTTTGCGCACCCACGCCAGCACCGTCCACACCACGGGGGACTGCGGGGGAACGTGCGACGGCAGCGTCGAAACCAGCGGTCCCAGGGCCGCCTTGATGAGTTGCTTGGCGGCGGTGACCACGGCACCGACCAGCGTGGGCGGATGCGACGGTGCCACCGCCGGCGTGGCCGTCGGCGCCGCGGTGGCCGATATCGCCACCGCCAGATGGGTGGTGGGCGCGGGTGCCGACGCGGGCGTGATGTCGGCGGGGCCGGGATCGGCCGGTGGCTTGGTGGCCTTCTTGAGCGGGTGCGTCGACGAGGTGGTGGTGGTCTGGGCCGGCACCGGCTTCTTCGGGGGCGGATCGGCAACGGCGGGGCGATGTTTGTGTGTCGCGGCAGTGTGGGCCACGGCGGTGGGCGTCGTGGCGTCCGGGGACGCCGGGGTTGCGGACGGCGCCGGGGTTCTGGAGAGTGAAGCATCCGCGGCCGGCGCGGAGTCAGAGACACCCGGGCTCGTGGATGGCGGCTCGGCCGACGCGACCCAGTCCGGCATCGTCACGCCGACGCCCACGCCGAGAAATACCGCCAGTGCCCCGACTCTGCCGATGTACCGTGAGCAGTTCATCGAGGCTCCCTTCGCAAGGGCCGGACCGCGTGACCACCCCGGAATGTGACGTCAGGCTAGTCCCCTGGGGTTGCGGTACGGAGGCATATCAGCGGGTTGATATTCGATGCGGCGCCGGTGCGCACCTGCGCGTCCCAGCCTTTAAGGTTGAGCCGCAATCCTGCACCTTGGCGTGGCACCGCCGCCACGCCGCCTCGACCATGGATCGGCGGAGATCATCAGCATCCTCATCCGCGAGGTGGGCACCCACCTCGACGTGGACATCACCGAGCCGGCCGCCCTGGAGTTCCAGATCGCCGTGGCCCCACACCCGGGCGCTGAGGTGTCGGAGTCACTGACGTTCGTCTTGAACGGGCAAACAGTCTTCGCCACCGAGATCACCGGCGTGCACGGCAATCGCATCCACAAACTGGACGTCGGGGTGGGCAGTCTCACCGTCGACTACGCCGCGACCATCACCGGCCGGGGCCACCCCGCTCCGGTCACCGACTATGACCTGTCGCAGTACCTGCGACCGAGCCGCTACGCCGAATCGGACAAGTTCTTCGGTTTCGCCGGGTACGAGTTCGGCCGATACACCGACACCGCCATGCTGTTGGAGGCCATTTCGTCGTGGGTGGGGGCGCGGTTGCGCTACGTGCCGGGCAGCAGCGATCCCATCGACGGGGCCGAGGACACCCTGCTGGCCGGTGCGGGCGTATGCCGCGACTACGCGCACCTTGTCGTCGCGCTACTGCGGGCCGTCAATGTCCCGGCGCGCCTCGTCGCGGCGTATGCGCCGGGCTGTGTACCCATGGACTTCCACGCGGTCGCCGAAGCCTTCGTGAACGGTCACTGGTACGTCGTCGACGCGACCTACCTGGCGCCGCGTCAAACGTTGGTCCGCATCGCTACCGGACGCGACGCCGCGGACACGGCCTTCCTCGACAATCACGGCGGCTCCATCACACTCAGCAACATGGTCGTCACCGCGTCCACCAATCAGCCGCTGCCGTTCGACGCGCACGACGAACTGATCTCGCTCAGTTGATCTCCACCCCGGTCAGTTCCTCCGACACCGTCCTCAAGCGTGCGGCGGTTTCGTTGTCGCGCAGCCGCTTCCGCAGTGCCTGTGCGCCGGGCGGGCCGTCACCCGGTCGTCGGTGATGAGCAGCTGTTGTCGGTGATCGGCGCGGCGACGAGGGTGTGAGCTCGGCACGCATGGGTACACCCCGGCCATGGGGATCACGAAAGAAGACGTGAGTGCACTGTTGGCGGCCGACGATGACGCGAAGCTGGTGTTGGTCGAAGGGCGCACCGAGATTGTCGCCGGCTCATCCAGCGAGGGCCTGGAGGTGATCTCGCGAGCGGACCTGGTGGTCCGGATGGGCAACGCGGAGCCGTCCGAGCGTGAACTGGCCGAGCAGGCGGCCGCCCTGCAGACCGCGGTATCCGAGCTCGGTGGGTGATCCCGCGCACCGAACGTTGCTGCCGCTGACGATCTCACGTGATTAGAAGGCGGCACTGCCGGGTATACGCGTGTTGTCGCTGTCGTCAATAACCAAGGAGCCCACGGTGATCGTCCTCGGCATCATCCTCATCGCGATCGGCTATCTGTTGCCGGTCCCCGCAGTCATTGCCACCATCGGCTGGATCGTCCTGGTCGTCGGCTTGGTGCTGCTGGTGCTCGGCCAGGTCGGGCGCCCCGTCGGCGGGCGCAAAGTCTGGTACTAGCGTCCGATCCGGCATATCGACCCGGTACCCCCGAGCCCCGGCCCGGGGGTACTGGCTTGTCGGAAGGGTTAGCGCTCAACGGATTTGGCGGCCACCGGGCTCTACCGACCAGACCAGGCCGATGACGTCGTCCACCGCGACGGTCCCCGCTGCCGCGTCACCGGTGCACAACACGCCACGCTCGACGTGCGCTTGCACATGGGCGCAGTACACCCGCGAATCGGCCGAATGCGTGCGGTTGTCGCCCATCACCCACAATCTGCCCGCAGGCACCGTGACCGGGCCGAAGGCGCTGCCCAAGCAGGGCAAGAGCGCTGGATCCACTTCCAGCGCCGTCTTGTCCAGATAGGGCTGGGCGATCGGGCGGCCGTCCACCGTGACCCCGGTCTCCATCCGGCATTCGACGGTTTGCCCGCCCACTGCGATGACCCGCGTGACGATCGCGTGGTCATCTGGTGCGCCGAGGCCGAACACCGCCAGCGCATCCTGCGCCCAGCGCAGCACTGGATTGGCGGATCGGGGCGACGGGTAACCGACGTCCCACTGGGCCGGGGCGCGCAACACCACGACATCACCGGGCCGGGGCGGGCGACTGCGGAACGCGAGTTTGTTGACGACGACCCGATCGTCGGCCTGCACCGTCGGCGCCATCGCGACCGACGGTATCCGGTACTCCTGTCCGATGAATGCGAGGACCAGCGCCCATGCCGTGAGCGCCAGCGCCACGAGGAGCGTCCCGGCAATCACCATCACACGCAGGATCGGCCTCCTGCGCGCGATCGTTGTCCGCGAACCCGACATGGACGCCGTGCCCCCTTACTCGTAAGTGGTGCCGCTCAGCGTAGGCGTGACATTCGCCGCCGACCGATCTGCCTGATCGGCCGGCTGCATCCGGGAGTCAATGTGGTCGCGGGTTAGGTTAGCCTGCACTGCATGGGAGTTGTGCAGGGTGCCGTCACCGAGGTCAGCCAAATCGGTCCTCGTATCCGGCGGGTGGTCTTCGAGGTCCCGGAAATCGCAGCGCTTGGACTGCCGGCCGTCGGCGATGCCGCCGTCGGTATCTACTTCCCGTCGCTCGGGCCCGCCGATCCGGACGCCGAGACCGACGGACGCAACTACACCGTGCGCCACGCCGACGGCCGGCACCTCACCTGCGATTTCGTCCTGCACGAAACAGGCCTGGCCACCTGCTGGGTACGGCGCGCCACCCCCGGCCAGCGGGTCCAACTGGACCACGCACGCAGCTGGTACCGGCCCGAGCCGGCCAGCGTCTGGCAGCTGCTGGTCGCCGACCTGTCCGGACTCCCCGCGCTGGCCCGGATTCTGGAGGAACTACCCCAGGGCGCTGCCGCCACCGCGATTGTCGAGGTCGCCGACGAGGACGACCTTGCCTATCTGCCTGCCCGGCCCGACATCCCGCGAATCGTCACCATCGGTAGCGGCAACGGTCACGCGCCAAGCGCACTACCGGACCTGGTTCGTGCCTATCGCCACCCTGACGGCCGGGGATACTGCTGGTTCGCCGGGGAGGCGCAGGCCACCCGCGTGGTTCGCAAGCATCTGCGCGGTGCGTGTGGCTGGGTGGCCGACCAATACGACATCGTCGGGTACTGGCGGTTCGACTCCGAAACATGGGACCGCAGATACGCGGCGGTCAGCGCGGAGGTGGAGGCGACCTATGAGCGGGCACTCGCCGCGGGCAAGGGCCCGAAGATCGCCGCCGAGGAGTACGACCTCGCACTCGAACGCGCCGGCCTGTAGGCACGGCACCCATGGCGATCTCTACCGCCGAGCCTGACCTCGCCGCATCGGCGCGGCGCCGTCTGACCGGCTTGCTGACCTGTGTCGCGGTCCTCGTGGTGGCGTGCGTGCTCAGTCTGGCCGTCGGCACCCAGACCGTGAGTCTGACGACGGTCTGGCAGGCCGTCACCGACTACAGCGACACCGGCAACGAATGGATCGTCCACGAACTGCGCATCCCGCGCACGGTCCTCGGCATCGTCGTCGGCGTGGCGCTGGGCCTCAGTGGTGCGCTCATCCAGGGCATCACCCGTAATCCGCTGGCGGACAGCCAAATCCTGGGCATCGAGTCGGTAGCGGGTCTCTTCGTGGTGTCGGCGATCGCGTTGCTGGGTTTCCATTCGCTGTCGAGCTACATCTGGTTCGCCTTCCTCGGTGCCTTCGTGGCGATGCTGGCCGTCTACGCGGTGGCCGCGTCGGGACGGATGACGGCCACACCCGTGCGGATGCTGCTGGCCGGCGTCGCCGTGGGCGCCGTGGCCGACGGGGTCTCGTTCTCCATCCGGTTGCACTACCCGCGCGCCTTCGACTCGATGCGGTTCTGGGATGCCGGTGCCCTCGACGGCAGGTCGCTGGACGTCGCGGTGACCGTGGCGCCGTTCGTGGTGCTCGGGGCGGTGCTATGCCTGTATGTCAGTCGGGGGCTCAACGCCGTAGCGCTCGGGGACGATCTGGCGGTGGCCATGGGAGGCAACGTCGTTCGCACCCGGATGTTGGGCCTGCTGGGGGTGACGTTGCTGGCCGGCGCGGCCACCGCCGCGGCCGGGCCGATCGGGTTCGTCGGACTGATGGTGCCGCACGCGGTGCGGTGGTTCACCGGGCCGGACTGGCGATGGATCTGCGCCTACTGCGTGTTCGCGGCACCGGCGCTGCTTCTCGTGGCCGATGTGCTCGGCCGAGTGGTGGTAGCCCCGGGCGAGCTGCCCGCCGGGATCGTCACCGCCTTCATCGGGGCGCCGGTCCTGATCTGGCTGGTTCGCCGGACCAAGGCGACCGCGCTGTGAACCGGCTCCAGCCCGTCGATTTCGGCCGCAGGCAGCTGGTGCTGCGCCGTGAACCGGCGTTGTCACTGCGGGCTTCGTGGCGCAGCATCGCGGTGCTGACGGCGCTGGGGGTCGGTGCGCTGATCCTCGCGGTGCTGGCGCTGGGCGTAGGCGAGTACCCCGTGTCACCCGCCGAGGTGATCGATGTGCTGATCGGTCGGGAGCAGGGTTTTGTCAGTGTGCTCGTCCTACAGTGGCGATTGCCCAGGATCGTGCTCGCATTGGTGATCGGTGCGGCACTGGGCATGTCGGGGGCCATCTTCCAGGCTTTGACCCGCAATCCGCTGGGCAGCCCCGACGTGATCGGGTTCAATTTCGGGGCCTATACCGGCGCACTGGTGGCCATCGGCGCGTTCGGCGGCGGGTACTACCTCACCGCGCTCGGCGGGGTGATTGGTGGCCTGCTGACTGCCGTGGTGGTGTACCTGTTGGCCTACCGACACGGGGTGGCCGGGTTCCGGCTCATCATCGTCGGTATCGGTGCGGGCGCCATGCTGAGCTCGCTGAACCAATGGATCATCCTCAAGATCAAACTGCACCAGGCGATCACGGCGGCGATCTGGCAGCAAGGCACCCTCAGCGGGCTGCACTGGGAACAAGCGATCCCCGTGCTGGTGTGCGTCGCGGTCGTCGTCGCCATCCTGGTGCCGATCGGGCCGCAACTGCCGATCCTGCAGATGGGTGACGACGCCGCGGGCGGACTCGGCGTGCGACCGGAGCGGGCCAGACTGGTCTACTTCGGCGTCGGCGTCCTGCTCATCGCGGTGGCCACCGCCGCTGCCGGACCCATCTCGTTCGTCGCGCTGGCGGCACCCCAACTGGCCCGCCGGGTCGCGGGGACCCCGGGCGTCGGGATCATCTCCTCGGCGGTGATGGGTGCGTTCCTGTTGCTGTCCAGCGATCTCATCGCACTGAGAATCTTTGCCCCGGCCGAACTTCCGGTGGGGGCGGTCACCGTGGTGGCCGGCGGGGTGTATCTGATCTGGCTGCTGGTCGTGCAGGCCAGGAAGGGATAGTGACATGACCGAGTTGGGTGCGCGTGATCTGTCGCTGGGATACGGCGACCGCCGCATTGTGGACGGGTTGACGGTCGACATCGCCGAGGGCGCCATCACCGCGATTGTCGGCCCGAACGCCTGCGGCAAGTCGACGTTATTGCGTGGCCTGGCGCGCCTGCTGCGTCCGGCCGGGGGACAGGTGATCCTCGACGGCGCCGATATCACGGGCTTGCGGACCAAAGATGTTGCCCGGAAGCTGGGACTGCTGCCGCAATCCTCCATCGCACCGGAAGGCATCACGGTGGCGGATCTGGTGGCGCGGGGCCGCTTTCCGCATCAACGGGTCCTGCGGCAGTACTCGCAGCAGGACCAGCAGGCCGTCACCGAGGCCATGGCTGCCACCGGTGTCACCGCGATCGCGGGCCGGCCGGTGGACGAACTGTCCGGTGGCCAGCGTCAACGGGTGTGGGTGTCGATGGTGTTGGCGCAAGAGACACCGTTGATCCTGCTCGACGAGCCGACGACCTATCTGGACATCGCCCACCAGATCGAACTGCTGGACCTGTTCGTGGAGTTGAACGCCACCCAGGCCCGAACCATCATCGCGGTGTTGCACGACCTCAACCATGCCTGCCGGTTCGCGGACCGGATCATCGCGATGAAGGCGGGGGAGATTGTGGCCCAAGGGGATCCGCCCGCGGTGATCACCGCTGACTTGGTCGAGGATGTCTATGGCCTGAAGTGCCAGATCATCGACGACCCCCAGACGGGGACGCCGCTGGTGATACCCCGGGCGTCCGCTCGCGACAGGGCGCGGGCGGACGCCCGGAGTGGCGGTTAAGAGTTCGACAAGTCGGCGACCGGCTTGCCGGTCAGCGCGTTGCTCAGCTGCGGCGTCAGCACATTCAGCGCGTAGAGCAGTGCCTCGGGCCCGCTGTAGGTGAGGGCGCCGCTGAGCGTGGAATCCGAGCCGGCGTACAGGGTGCGTCCGTCCTGAACCACCTTGAGCCTGCTGAACGCGGGCGAACCGGCGACCTGTTCCTTGGTGAGACCGTTGACGAACAGCACGTCACCTTCGAGCAGGGAGAGCTTCTCGTCGGAGACATCACCGGTGTCATGCTGGGCCTTGAATCCGAGGGCGTCGAACAGCTGACGGCGTGGATCGCCGGCCGGGAGCAGGTACTGCGAGTTCAGCTCGGTGGTGTAGTCCGCGACCAGCGTCTTGCCGGCGAATTCGGGATGCGAGGTTTTGATCTCGCTGATCTTGGAGTTGACCTTGTCGACCAACCCCTGCGCTTCCGTCTCCTTGCCCAGGGCCTTGCCGATCGTCAGAAGCTGCACATCCCAGGGGGTTTCCTCGTCGGGATACTTGTCGGACTGCACCACGGTCGGCGCGATCTGCGACAACTGGTCGTAGGTTTTCTTGTCGATGGTTTCGTAGATCGCGAAGATGACGTCCGGCTTTGCCTTGGCAATGGCCTCGAAGTTGATCTCGTCACCGGGGATCACCGGCACGCCCTTGCCGTCGGTGGCGGTCTTCACCCAGGGGAAGTCGTTGTAATTGTCGAAGAAGCTGCGGGTACCGACAGGTACGACGCCGAGGGCCAGCACATCGTCCTGGTCATTCCAGCCGACGGTGACCACGCGTTGCGCATTGGCGGGCACCTTGGTTTCGCCGAACTTGTGTGCAATCGCGATGGTTTGTGCCCCGACCGACGTGCTCGCGGCGGCGGAGTCGTTCTTGGCAGTGGACCCGCCGCAGCCGGCGAGGAGGGCGGCGGTGACCAAGAGTGCACACGTGCGACCCAGGATGGAACCAACATTTGTAAGCGGCATTAGGTTAGGTTAACCTACGCTTCGCGCCTGACGGTGGGTTGGGTGCGAACTAACTTAACAACCGCTGGAGGGACATATGTTCCGAACCATGCTGGGGGGCAAGGTGCATCGCGCTACTGTCACCCAGGCTGACCTGCACTACGTCGGATCGATCACCATCGACGAGGACCTGATGCGAGCTGCGGACATTCTCGAAGGCGAGCAAGTCGACGTCGTCGACATCACCAACGGTGCGCGGCTGACCACCTATGCCATCACCGGCGCCGCCGGCTCCGGAATCATCGGGATCAACGGGGCCGCAGCGCATCTGATCAACCCTGGTGATCTCGTGATCATCATGTCGTTCCGAACGCTGGATGAGCGCCAGATTCCCGATCATCAACCGCGGGTGGTGCACGTCGACGGCCACAATTGCATCGTGGGCCAAGGTTGCGACCCGTCCGAACCGGTACCGGGTGCGATCGACCAGATGGCGGGCGCCTGATGTCGATGTCTGCAGGGAATGGTGATTCTGGCAACGGCGTAGGCCGCGTTCTCGACGTGGTCGGCGTGGGTTTTGGCCCGTCGAACCTTGGGTTGGCAATCGCGATCGAGGAATACAACCACGACCGCGGGGCGCGTCCGGCCATAGCCGCCGAGTTCATCGAGGCGAAGCCGGAATTCGGCTGGCACACCGGCATGCTCATCCCGGGCACGACGATGCAGATTTCCTTCCTCAAAGACCTGGCCAGCCAGCGCAATGTGCGCAGCCGGTACACGTTCTTGAGCTATCTGACCGAACGTGGACGGCTCAACGACTTCATCAACCACCAGACGTTCTTTCCGACCCGCCTGGAATTTCACGACTACCTGGAATGGGCCGCCGCGCGGGTCGCCGCCACGGTGCACTACGGGATGCGTGCGGTGCGGGTACGCGACGAGGGGGACTGGCTGGCAATCGATATCGAGCGAAGCGACGGGAAGATGGGCCGGGGCGAGCGAAGCGACGGGAAATTGGGCGCCTGCACATTACGGGCTCGCACCGTGGTGCTCGCGGGTGGTCTGCAGGCGCAGTTGCCGGTCGGTGTGACGGAGACGCCTCGGCAGTTCCACAACCACGAGCTGCTGACCAAGCTGCCCGCGGTGCCGTCCACGGGCAACAACCGTTTCGTCGTGGTCGGTGCCGGGCAGAGCGCCGCCGAGGTCACCGACTACTTGCACGTCACCTATCCCGATGCGGAAGTTCACGGGGTGTTCGCCAAGTACGGATACAGTCCGGCCGACGACAGCCCTTACGCCAACCGCGTTTTCGACCCCGCAGCGGTCGATGACTTCTACACTGCGGAGCCGACGGTTCGGCAGCGGTTGATCGACTACCACCGCGCCACCAACTACTCCTGCGTCGACCTGCCGCTGATCGAGGAGTTGTACGCCCGCGAGTACGCCGAGCGGGTGGCGGGCAAGCGCCGGCTGTTCTTCCGCGGCGCCTCCAGCGTGCAGAATGCCGTCGAGCACGAGTCGGGAGTGCGCGTGACCATCGAGCACCATCCGACCCGTGTGGTCGAGGTGCTGGAGTGCGATGCAGTGGTCTATGCGACCGGGTTCATCCCCATGCCGCTGCCCGACATTCTCGGTGACCTCTACGAGGCCGGTGAATTCGGCGTGAATCTGCCCGAGCTGACCCGTGACTACCGGCTGCGGACGGCCCGGGAGATCGCCGGTGCGATCTACCTACAGGGCGGCACCGAACACACGCACGGGCTCAGCTCGTCGCTGTTGTCGAACGTCGCCGTACGCAGCGGTGAGATCGTCGAATCCATCGCACAGCGGGTGGGGGTGAACAGCCAGACCCACGAACTGGTCGGTCGACACTGAAAGGCATACTGCCGTAGCGGGGTTGGGTGACCAACCCCGCTACCTGGCGTTCATGGGCGGTCGGTCAGGTACCCGCCGCCGCGGCCGAAGTACTCCAGCGCGGCCAGCTCGGTTCCGTCGTCGAGGCGCACGCGCTGGATCACCAGGCCGGGTCCTTCGCCGCGATGGGCGTCGGCGCCGGTCACGATTACCATGCCGTCACCTTCGGCGATGAACACGCGGCCGGGCGTTCCGCCGTAGCGGTACCGCGACACCGTGGCCTTGAGCACCCGGACGCGCTCGCCGCGGTAGTAGGTGACGGCATTCGGGTACGGATCGGACAATGCCCGCACGAAGCGGTCCAATTCGGCTGCAGACCAACGCCAGTCGATGATGCTGTCGCGGGCCGAGCGCTTATGGAAGAACGTGCGGTCGTCCAGGTTCTGGGGTGTCCAGGTGGCTGTGCCGCGCTCGATGAGGTCCAGCGCCTCGATCAGCACCTCGGGGATGAGGTTGATGGTGGCCCGTACCAGCTCGGTGCCGGTATCCGCCGGCCCGATCGGGATCGCCCGCTGTAGCACGATGTCGCCGGTGTCCAAGCCGTCGTCCATCCGATGCGCGGTGAGGCCAACCTCGTTGGCGCCGCTGATCATCGCCCAGATCACCGGCGAGAACCCGGTGAACCGCGGCAGCATCGAGTCGTGCAGATTCAGCGTGCCGTGCGGAGGCAGATCGAACAACTCACGGGGCAGCCACGTGCGCCAATTGTTGGCCACCATGATGTCGGGCTCCGCTTCGCGGACCCGGTCGATCAGCGCATCGTCCGGTCGCTGGGCCAAATGGACCGGGATTCCGTGGTCGCGGGCCAGATCCTCGACGGAATCCGCCCAAATCGACTCATACGGTTGGTCGCTGGGTGGGTGGGTGACTGCCAGCACGACTTCGTGGGGTGATTTGATGAGTGCCTCCAGGGTCTTGTATCCCCAGGTCTGGTACCCGAACATTGCTACCCGCATGTCTCACCTTCTGTATCTGGCTGTCTTTGGCAAGCCTAACCTTGGTAGTGTGTCCACGTTCGGGCGGGCGTGCCAGAGGTACGTCGACCGCCACGTCACTGCTGAGGAGACTTTGTGCCGGGCAACCCCTTTGACGACGAGACCGCGACGTTCTACGTGCTGGTCAACGACGAAGAGCAGCATTCGTTGTGGCCCACGTTCAAACAGGTGCCTGGCGGGTGGACCATCGCGTTCGGTGCAGACGGCCAGACCAGCCGTCAGGCCTGTTTGGATTACGTCGAGCAGAACTGGACGGACATGCGGCCAAAGAGCCTTCGGCTGCGGATGGCCGCCGCCAGCGGCCCGGCGTCGGGTGACGCGTCATCGTAGCGACCGAGCCGGCGGAACGGACTCGCACCGGCGCTGCCATCCTGTGGCGCACCGTCACCCGTAACGCCCGATTACTCACCAGCGGATCGCTGCTCATCTGCGGTCACCAGGTGTGCGAGGCGATGGTGCCGGTGCTCATCGGTGTGGTCATCGACCGGGCCGTGAAACCCGGCGACCTCACCCAGCTCTTCATCTGGATCGGGGCGCTCGCAGCGTTGTTCGTCGCACTGACCGTCGGCTACCGGCTCGGCGCGCGGCATCTGATGCGCGCGATCGCCACCGAGGGCCACCAGTTGCGTGTCGACCTGGCCCACCGGATCCTGCACCCGCAGCGGCTGCGCACCAGCCAACGCACCGGTGAGCTGCTGTCGATCGCCAGCACCGACGCCGACAACACGTCGTATCTGCTGGACTACATCCCGCGCATCGCCGGTGCGATCACCGCCATCGTGGTGTGCGCAACGGTGTTGCTCACCATCGACATCCCGCTCGGGCTGGCCGTTCTGCTCGGCACCCCGCTGATCTTGTTCGTGCTGCACTTCGGTGGGCCGGTCATCACCCGTCGCGTTGCCGACCAACAGGAACTGGCCGGCGAGGCGACCGCGATGTCGGCCGACCTCATTGCCGGGTTGCGGCCGTTGCGCGGCATCGGTGCGGAACGAGCCGCCGCGCGGCGCTACCGCACCGTGAGCCGCGATGCGATGGACGCCAGCATCCGCGCCGCCCGCACCCAGGGCGTCTACCTCGGTTTCTCCACCGCGCTGAGCGCCCTGCTGGCCGTCGGGATCGCCGTGTTGGCAGGCTGGTTCGCCTTGCGCGGCGATATCACCGTCGGGCAACTGATCACGGTGATCGGACTGGCGCAGTTCCTGCTCGAACCGTTCGGCACCATGGCCGAGGTGCCCAGCTGGATCGCCGAGGCGCGCGCCTCGGCCGAGCGGGTCGGTTGGATCGAGGACGCACCGCTGGCCCTCACCCCGGGTGTCGCCACCCTTGGCGCGGGCCCGCACGGCATCGACCTGGACGGGGTGCGGCACGGCAGCCTCGACGGCATCACCCTGTCGGTCGAACCGGGCCGACTGGTCGGCGTGGTCACCACCCGCGCCGGTGACGCCGACGCACTCGTCGGCGTGTTGTCCGGGCGGCTCGCGCGTGACGAGTACACCGGTGAGCTCCGGATCGGCGGCACCGTGGTGGAAGACCTCGACCTGGCCGAGGCCCGGCGGGCTTTGCTTGTCGAGCCGCACAAGGCCGATCTGTTCACCGGATCGCTGCGGACCAATCTCGCGGCAGGACAGGCGGATCCGTCCGATTTGACGGCGGCCCTGCAGGCCTCCAGCGCGGTGGACGTCATCGACGTGCACCGCGACGGGCTCGACCACAGCGTCACCGAGCGCGGCTCCAGCCTGTCCGGCGGTCAACGCCAACGGCTCACCTTGGCCCGGGCGCTACTGCACGCCGCGCCGGTGTTGGTGCTGCACGAACCCACCACGGCCGTGGACGCCGTGACCGAGAGCGCGGTGGCCGACGGAATCGCAACGCTGCGGCACGGCCCGGGGAAGAGCGCGTTCACCACCGTGATCGTCACCAGCAGCCCGGCGCTGCTCGCGGTTACCGACCGGGTGGTGCTGATCGACGGCGGCCGGGTGGTCGCCGAGGGAACCCACGAGGA
Source organism: Mycolicibacterium chengduense (assembly GCF_033741155.1). Taxonomy (NCBI): domain Bacteria; kingdom Bacillati; phylum Actinomycetota; class Actinomycetes; order Mycobacteriales; family Mycobacteriaceae; genus Mycobacterium; species Mycolicibacterium chengduense. The sequence continues at coordinate 510,619 of NZ_JAWQNH010000005.1, forward strand.
TCTGATGGACCGGCCCGACTACGCAGCGGCGGTGTTGCGATGAGCCGCTCGGGCGAAGAGCGGCAAGAACCGATGAGCCGCTCGGGCGAAGAGCATCAAGAACCGACCACCCCCACCATCCTGCCCGTCGCGACGGGTCGCGAGACCTGGGTTTGGTTGCGCCGCGAGTTGGGTTCGCGGCCAGGCGCATTGAGTGGGACGCTCTTGGTCGGTGTGCTGGCGGCGGCCGCCGCGGTGGCCCCGGTCTATGTGCTCGGCGTGCTCGTCGACCGGATCATCGACGGATCACCGACCTCGGTCATCGTCACGGTTGCCGCCGTCCTCGCCGCCGCGGCGGTCGTCGGCGGGATCGCCACCGGGTGGTCGAACTACCTGATCGGCCGGCTCGGTGCCGTCATGCTGGCCGATCTCCGGGAAGCCGGTGTGGATCGTGCGCTGGAGCTACCCACCACGACCGTAGAGCGCGTAGGCCGGGGGGATCTGCTGTCCCGGGTCAGCACGGATGTCTCGACGATCGCCAAAGCCGTGACCGATGTGTTCCCGACGATGTTCTCGGCGCTCATGCTCGCGGCGCTGACCATGGTCTCGATGGTCGGCCTGGATTGGCGTCTGGCGCTGGCCGGTGCGGTCGCCATCCCGTTCTATCTGCTGGCCCTGCGCTGGTACCTGCCGCGCTCAGCCCCGCGGTACGCCGAAGAGCGCCGCGTCATCGCCGAGCGATCACAGGTGCTGATGGAGAGCATGCTCGGAGCTCCCACCGTGCACGCCTACCACAGCCACGCCGTGCACGGCGATCGGATCGAGGACGCCTCGGCCCGGGTCCGCGACATCTCGATCGGCGTCTTCACCTTCTTCACCCGGTTCGTCAGCCGGATCAACCGTGCCGAATTCATCGGTCTCGCGGTCATTCTGGTGGCCGGATACTGGTTGGTGCAGCACGGTTCGGTGACCGTCGGCCAGACCACTGCGGCGGCCCTGCTGTTCCACCGGCTGTTCGGGCCGATCACCATGCTGCTGTTCACCGTCGACGAGGCGCAGGACGCGGGTGCCAGCCTGGCCCGGTTGGTCGGACTGGTGAGTATCCCGCAGCCGGCCGCCGCCGAGACCCCTGTCGCCGAACCCCGCGATGCGGGGCTGGAGCTGACCGGTCTGGAATTCAGCTACGACGGTGTACATCCGGTGCTGCACGGGGTGAGCCTGCGGGTCGAGCCGGGCCAGCGGGTCGCACTGGTCGGGTCGACCGGGGCCGGCAAATCCACCGTCGCCGGCATCGCCGCGGGTGTGCTGGAGCAACAGGGCGGTACGGTCCGGATCGGTGGTGTGCCGCTGACCGATCTGACCGCCGAGCAGCGGCGCCAGCATGTGGCGATCATCAGTCAGGACGTCCACGTGTTCGCCGGCGCCCTGGCCGATGACCTTCGGCTGGCCAAGCCCGACGCCACCGACGCCGAAGTGCTTGCAGCCCTGGACACCGTCGGGGCAGGCGAGTGGGTGGCCGCGCTGGAGGACGGTGTGCGGACGGTGGTGGGTGAGGGTGGCCACGAGTTGACCTCGGCCCAAGCTCAACAACTCGCGCTGGCCCGGCTGCTGCTGCTCGACCCCACCGTCGCGGTCCTGGACGAGGCCACAGCGGAGGCCGGCAGCCTGGGCGCCCGCGATCTGGAGCGCGCGGCGGCCGCTGTCACCGAGGGCCGCACCACGCTCGTCGTCGCCCACCGACTCACGCAGGCGGCCACCGCCGACCGGATCGTGGTCATGGCGCACGGCGACATCATCGAAGAAGGAACCCACGCCGAACTGATCTCGGCGCAGGGACGTTACGCCCAGCTCTGGCGTGCTTGGGCCGCGCATCACACGGATGCGGAGAGGACGGACGCGTGACGACAACAGGGGCGAGCGCAGCGACGGGGAATGGTACTGGGGCGAGCGCAGCGACGGGGAATGGCACTGGGGCGAGCGCAGCGACGGGGAATGGTACTGGGGCGAGCGCAGCGACGGGAAATGGCACAGCGGCGAGCGCAGCGACGGGAAATGACACAGCGGCGAGCGCAGCGACGGGAGACGGCACAGCGGCGGGCGCAGGTCTGACCCCGGACGATCGGCTGGAACTGTTGCGGCAGTGGAACGACGAGACGTGGCCGTCGGCCAGGGCCACCATTCCCGAGCTGTTCGCGCAGCAGGTTCGCCGCACACCGGACGCGCTCGCTGTGGCCGCCGGCGAGACCCGGCTGACGTACCGCGGACTCGCGGTGCGCGCATATCAACTCGCCAATCACCTTGGCCGCCTGGGTGTCGGCCACGAGCAGGTGGTCGCGATCGCGGTGCCACGCTCGACCGAGATGGTCGTCGCGGTGGTCGCCATCCTGGCCGCCGGCGGAGCGTTCGTGCCCCTGGATCCGCAGTGGCCGGCCGAACGGCGTGCCCAGGTACTTGCTGACACGCAGGCCACCGCGGTGCTCGTGGCACCCGGCGACGGCCGTCCCGGCGATCCCAACCCGATCGAACTCGATTTGGACAGCTGGGCTTTCGAAGACCAGCCAGCGGTAGCCCCTGCCGTCGAGATCGACGCCGGCCAACTGGCATACGTCATCTTCACCTCGGGATCCACCGGTAAGCCCAAGGGTGCGATGATCCGGCACGAGGCCATTTGCGAGCGTCTGAGCTGGCAGATCCGGGACATCCTCGGGTTCGGCCCCGGCGACGCGTCCCTGTTCAAAGCGCCGCTGTCCTTCGACATCTCGATCAACGAGGTGTTGCTCCCGCTGGTGTCCGGTGGCTACGTGGTGGTCGCCGACCCGGGCGGAGAACGGGACCCGCAGTACCTGCTCGACCTGATCGCCACCGAGAAGGTCACCTTCGTCTACTTGGTGTCGTCGATGCTCGACGTGCTGTTGGATCTGGCAGCCGGCACGACGCTGCTGTCCGGGCTCAAGCACGTCTGGTGCGGCGGTGAGGTACTGACCCCGGCCCTGTTCGACCGGTTCCGGGCTCAACTGTCCACCACGCTTTACCACGGCTACGGCCCGGCCGAGGCCACCATCGGTGTCTCCCATGTGATCTACCGTGACAAGGCGGAGCGTATCGAGACCTCGATCGGCAGGCCCAACCCGCACACCCAGCTCTACGTCCTCGACGGAGACCTGAACCCCGTCCCGGTCGGCGAGGGCGGCGAGCTGTACGCGGCTGGCTTCCTGCTCGGCCGCGGCTACGTCAACGCCCCCGGTCTCACCGGTGCAAGATTCATCGCAAACCCGTTCGCGCAGGACGGATCCCGCATGTACCGCACCGGAGATCTGGCCCGCTGGACCTCCGACGGTGTGCTCGAATTCTTGGGCCGCGCCGACAATCAGGTCAAGATCCGCGGAATGCGCGTCGAACTCGAGGAGATCGAGGTCGTCCTCGCCGCCCACCCGCAGGTGCGGCACGCAGCCGTCATCCTGCGTAAGACGCCGGCCGGGGGAGCGCAGCTCACCGGTTACGCCCTGTCCACCACCGGCGCCGACCCCGACGCGTTGCGCGCCTGGTGCGCCGAGAAACTACCCGAACACATGGTGCCCAGCGCCGTGCTGGTGCTCGATGAGTTCCCGGTGACGGCGAACGGCAAGATCGACCGGCGGGCACTACCCGAGCCGGTCATCCTGGCGTCCGGCTCGGGGGCCCCCGTGACCGATCCACGCGTGCAGACGATCTGCGACATCTACGCCGATCTGCTCGGGGTGGCATCCGTCGGCGCCGACACCGACTTCTTCGCGATCGGCGGCGACAGCATCGCTGCCATGGGACTGGTCAGCCGGGCCCGACGCGCCGGGCTGCGGGTGCGTCCGCGCGATGTGTTCACGCTGCGCACCCCCGCCGCCCTCGCCGCGGCCGTCACCCCGATCGAGGGCGCCCCCACCGCTACGGTGTCGGGCATCGGCGAGATCGAGACCACCCCGATCCTGGCCTGGCTGCACGAAATGGGTGACAGCACAGACCGTTTCTTCCAATCGATGGCAGTGCACACCCCGGCGGGCCTGACCCTTGACGAGCTGACCGACATGCTGGACGCCCTGCTGCAGTGTCACGACCTGCTCCGAGCCCGACTCGGCGCCGACGGCGGACTGACGGTGCCGGCGACCGCGGCGGTAACCGGCGCGGAGATCCTCACCCACCTCGACGCATCCACCGACCCGAGGGCAGCGCACGACCGGGCCGTCGCCGAACTGAACCCCGGGGCGGGCCGCATGCTCAACGCCGTGTGGTTGGACGGCGGTACCGGCCGGCCGGGCCGGCTGATTCTGGTGGTGCACCACGTCGTGATCGACGGTGTGTCCTTGCGGGTGCTCGCCGAGGATCTGCAGTCGGCGTGGGCCGATATCGCTGCCGGCCGCCCGATCGCGATGACGAAGCCGGACAACACCTTCCGCCAGTGGGCAACCGAGCTGCGCGCCGCGTGTACCCGCGGGGACTTCGACGCCGACGAGGACCATTGGCTGCGCACAGTGGCGGCCGCCGACCCGCTGATCGGTACCAGGGCACTGGATCCGGCCATCGACACCGTGGCCACCGAAGCCAGGCTCACTGTGCGGCTGGACGCGGAAAGCACCGCGCGGCTGCTCGGCCCGGTGCCCGCCGCGATCCGGGGCGGCGTGAACGACGTGCTCGTGGCCGGCCTCGCACTGGCGGTGGCGCACTGGCGCGGGGATGGCCAGGGTCTGCTTCTGGAACTGGAAGGCCACGGCCGCGAAGCCGACCATCTCGGCGCGGCGGGCGACCAGCTGGACCTGTCCCGAACCGTCGGCTGGTTCACCACACTGTTCCCCGTCCACCTCAGCCCCGCGCCGGCCGATTGGGCCGACCTGGTGGCCGGCGGTCCCGCACTCGGCGCCGCGGTCAAAGCCGTCAAGGAACAACTGCGCGCCGTCCCGCGCAACGGTCTGAGTTATGGTGCGCTGCGCTACCTTTCGGATCGCCGGCGGCCGGACCTGGCGGTCGCCCCGCAGATCCTGTTCAACTATCTCGGCCGCTTCGCCGCCACCGGCCAGACACCGTGGACGATGGTCGACGCGACGGTCGGCGAGGACCGCGACCCCCGTATGCCGCTGCCGCGCGCCCTCGAGATCAACGCCATCGCCGCCGAAACCGCCGAGGGCACCCGACTGGAGGCCACCTTCTCCTGGCCCGCAGGTGTCCTGGACACCGACCGGGTCGCCGGGCTGGCACAGGCCTGGACCGAGGCGCTGACGACCATCGCATACAGCGCCGACATCGCCGGCCCGACACCGTCGGACTTCCCGCTCGTGACGCTAACCCAGGCCGACATCGACGCCCTGCCCACCCCGGTCGTCGACGTACTGCCGTTGTCCCCGCTGCAGGCGGGTATCTACTTCCACTCCACCTATGCCGACATCGATCCGTATGTGGTGCAACAGATCGTCTCCTACGACGGACCACTGGACGCCGACCGGCTGCGCCGCGCCGCCGACACCCTGATCATTCGTCACCCACACCTTGGCGCGTCGTTCCGCGCATTGGCCGACGGCAGCCTGATCGCCCTGCTCGGCACCCCGCCTGCGGTGCGGTGGGAGCACCACGACCTCAGCGCGCAGAGCCCCGAGGAAGCTGCAGCACGCCTGGCGCAGATCGCCGAACAGCAGCGCACCGCGCCCTTCGATCTGGCCGACCCGCCGCTGATGCGCTACACCCTGGTGCGGCTCTCGGCGCACCGGCACGTCCTCATCCAAACCGTGCACCACATCATCGCCGACGGCTGGTCGGTGCCGATCGTGTTGCGCGAGTTGGCCGCCCTGCACGACGACCCCGACACCGGCCGGCTTCCGGTGCCCGCCCGCTACCGCGACCACCTGGCCTGGCTGGCCGATACATCGCAGACCGAATCGCTGGCCGCGTGGCGCGCCGAACTCGACGGTGTAGCGGAACCGACCAGGCTGGCGGACGCGTTGCCGCCGCACTCCGCGACGGATTCCGGATTCGGCAAGGTGACGGCGGACATCGATGCCGAGATCGCCGGTTGGGCCGCCGGCCACGGCGTCACCGTCAGCGCGGTTCTCGGCGCGGCGTGGGGCATCACCGTAGGCCGCCTGACCGGCCGCACCGATGTCGTCCACGGCTGCACCGTGTCCGGCCGCGGCAGCGACGTCGCGGGTATCGACGACATGGTCGGTCTGCTGATCAACACGGTGCCCGCCCGCACCCACTGGAGTCCGGCGGACACCCTTGCGGCCGTGATCACGCGGCACTCGCACGCGCAAGCCGCCGTGATCGAACACCACCACGTGGCCCTCGCCGACATCCAGCGTGCGCTGGGGATTGCGGAGCTCTTCGACACCCTGGTGGTCATCGAGAACTATCCGGCTGCCGACAACCACGACGCCACCATCCGGGTCACCGGCATGGACGTCGTCGAGGCCCCGCACTATCCGGTGACCCTGATGCTCACGCCGGGGGAGCCCTTGCGGGTCACGCTGACCCATGACCGCGCCGTACTCGATGCGGCCACCGCCGAACACGTACTGGCCGTGTACGGCCGCACCCTGGCGGCCATCGTCAGCGCCGGCGACACCGCCTGCTGCGGCGATATCGAGGTCCTCGACGCCGACCGTCGCGACCACGTGTTGCGATCCGGCACCGGCGCACCCGGCCGGACCGGCACCGTCCTCGAGCTGTTCGACAATCAGGTTCGCCGCAGCCCCGCCGCGGTAGCCCTGCAGGACGCCGCCCAACGGCTGACATACCGCGACCTCGACGACCGTGCGGCGGTCCTGGCCGGAGCCCTGGTGGCCGCGGGTGTACGCCGTGGCGACATCGTCGCGGTGGCAACCAGCCGGACCTCCGCCATGGCCACCGCGCTACTGGCCGTACTCCGCAGTGGTGCCGCCTATCTACCGATCGACCCGAGCTACCCCGACAGCCGCATCACCTACATGCTCGACGATGCGCGGCCCGCAGTGGTGCTCACCGACGGTGCGGCGCTGCCCGCCCACGACACCCCGGTGGTGCACACCGACACGCAGGGCCAGCCGTGGCGCCATGCGGCCATCGACCCGGCGGACGCTGCATCCATCGTCTACACCTCGGGCAGCACCGGCCGGCCCAAGGGCGTGATCGGCACCCATGGTGCCCTGACCAACCGGCTGTCCTGGGCGCGGGCGGCGTGGTCGCACGACCGAGACGACATCCGCATCGCCAAGAGTTCCATGAGCTTCATCGACGGCACCACCGAACTGCTCGGTGCACTGGTTGCCGGTGCGACCACCGTGATCGCCGACGACGCGACCGCCAAGGACGGCGCGGCGCTGGCCGCCCTGGTCGACGACGTAGCGGCGACCCAATTGCTGGTCGTGCCCGGCCTCGGCGCGGCGATGGCCGAGGTTGCCGGCGGCAAACTTGGTTCGCTGCGGCGCTGGATCTGCAGTGGTGAGGCCCTCGACGCCACCACCGTGGCTGCGCTGCAACAGGTCTCACCGGAGGCAGAGATCGTCAACTCCTACGGGTCCTCGGAAGTGGCAGGCGACGTTCTCGCGGGCCCGGTGGACGCGGAGGTCACGTTGGGTCACCCTGTCCCCGGGGCCCGGATCTACCTGCTCGGGCCCGACCTGTCCCCGGTGCCACCCGGTGCGGTCGGCGAGATCTACGTGGGCGGAGCGCAACTGGCCCGGGGCTATCTGGGCCGGCACGCCGACACCGCCGCCAGATTCGTGGCCGATCCGTTCGGTGCCGGCGGTGAACGGATGTACCGTACTGGTGATCTGGCCCGCTGGACCCCCGACGGTGCCGTCGCATATCTGGGCCGCGTCGACAACCAGGTGAAGATCAACGGCTTCCGCGTCGAACTCGGCGAGGTCGAGGCGGCGCTGACGGCCCTGCCCGGCATCGCCGACGCCGTCGTCACCGTCCGGCACCAACGCCTGGACAGCTACGTGGTGGGCCGTGCCGGCAGCACAATCGATCCGGCGGCTGTCCGCGCCGCAGTGGCGGACGCGCTACCGGCCCACCTGGTGCCTGCCACCGTCACCGCTCTGGGCGATATTCCGTTGCTGCCCAACGGGAAACGGGACCGCGGCGCGCTGCCCGAACCCGTACTCGCCGTGTCGCGTACCGCGCCCCGCACCGACCGGGAAGCGCAGATCTGCGCCGTCTTTGCCGCGGTGCTCGGTCTCGACCCGGCCGGTGGCGCCATCGGGATCGACGACGACTTCTTCGCGCTCGGCGGTGACAGCTTGCTGGCGCTGCGGGTGGTCAATCGGTTGGCCGGTGCCGGGATCACCCTGGCCACCAGTGAACTGTTCCGATTACGCACCGCACGCGCACTCGACGCCGCTGTCGGTAGCGACACACCCACCGTCGCCCCTGCGCCGGTGAAAACACAAGCCTGGCATGGACTCTCCGAGGACGATGTGACCAGGCTGACGGCGTCCAGTCCGGTCGAGGTGGCCGACGTCTGGCCGCTCTCGCCGCTGCAAGAGGGCGTGTACTACCAATGCACTTACACCGACGACGTCAACACCTACCTGGCGCAAAACATCTTCGACTTCGACCACCGGCTCGACATCGACGCGCTGCGGGTGGCGTTCGCGGCGATGCTGTCCCGGCACGACAACCTGCGTGCCGGATTCGCCAGTGACGACCTACCCAGGCCCGTGCAGTACATCGGACGGTTCGTACCCGCCGCGGTGGCCGAGGTCGACCTGTCGCCGCTGGGCGCCGATGCCGCCGAGGAGGAACTCGCCGAGGTGATCCGCGCAGACAGCGCTGCACCGTTCGACCTGACGATGCCCCCGCTGGTGCGCCTGACCGTCATCCGACTGCCCGACCGCGGCGACAGACTGCTGCTGACCTGCCACTTCCTGCTCTGGGACGGCTGGTCCCGCGAGCTGGTGTTGCGAGAGCTGTTCGCGCTGTACAACTCCGGTGGCTTGCGGGGTGCCCTGCCCGCCGGCACCGCCGGTTACGCCGACTATCTGCGGTGGATCGGCGCGCAGGACCAGGACGCATCCAGGGCGGCGTGGGCCGACGCGCTGAGCGGGCTCGAGGCGCCCACACTCATCGCACCGGTTGGTGCCGAACCGGTGCTGCCGGAACGCGTCTACGGCGAACTGTCCGCCGATGTCACGGCGCTGCTGAACCAGCATGCGCGGCGCGAACACACCACCGCCAACACCGTGCTCACCACCGCACTCGGCATCGTGCTGGGCTACGAGACCGGTAACACCGATGTCGTCTTCGGCACCACCGTCGCCGGCCGGCCGCCGGAGCTGCCCGGCATCGAGCATGTGATCGGCCAGTTCCTCAATACCGTCCCGGTCCGGGTGGAGATGGCGCCGACGCGGACCGTCGCCGAACTGCTGCGCGGCGTCGAGGACTTCCGCCTCGGCCTGATGGCTCACGAATACGTCGGGCTCGGCGAGATCACCCGGGCCGCAGGCCACCAGCAGCTCTTCGACAGTCTTTACGTGCTGCAGAACTTCCTCGACGACGACACGTTCACCGACTTCGAACGCGAACAGGGCATCATCGGTGTCGATTTCGTGGACACCACGCATTATCCGCTGACGTGGGTGCTCACCCCTGGCGAGCGGCTGCGGATCAAACTGGAGTACCGGCCCGATGTCATCGGCGCCGACGTGGCGGCGTCGATGGTGGCCCGGCTGTGCCACGTCGTCGAGATGGTGCTGACCCGGCCGGACGCCCAGATCGGTGCGCTCGATCTGACCCTGGACTCCGAACGCGTCGCCCTGTCGGCGCAGTGGCGCATGGCCGAACACGAGACCGGCGGTGACACCGTCGCCGACCTGCTGGCCGAACGCGCCGGCTGCTGCCCGAACGACACCGCGCTCGTCTTCGGCGAAGAGCGGCTCACCTACGCCGAACTCGACGAGCGGATCAACCGGCTGGCCCGGGTGCTGATCTCCCACGGCGCCCGGCCCGAAGAGGTGGTGGCGCTGGCGCTGCCGCGGTCGGTGGACATGGTGGTGGCCCTGTTCGCGGTGCTGCGCACCGGGGCGGCCTATCTGCCGCTGGAACGGGACTACCCGGTGGCCCGGCTCACCGGGATGCTCGACGATGCCCGGCCGGTGGTGCTGGTCTGCCCGCAGGCCAGTACCGAACTGGCGGCCCACCAGATCGGACTGGGTGCCGCCGTGCTCAGCCCGGACAGCCCGACGGTCATCGAGGAAATCGCGCACGCCTCGGGTAGGGCTTTGTCGGACAACGAGATCGGTGCCTTCGTGGGTGCCGATCGGCTCGAGCACCCGGCGTACGTGATCTTCACCTCGGGTTCCACCGGCCGCCCGAAGGGCGTCGTGACGCCGTACCGCGGCCTGACCAACATGCAACTCAACCACCGCGCCGAGATCTTCGACCCGGCGATCGCCAAGGCCGGCGGACGGCGGCTACGGGTGGCGCACACCGTGTCGTTCTCCTTCGACATGTCGTGGGAAGAACTGCTGTGGCTCGTCGAGGGGCACGAGGTACACATCTGTGACGAGGAGCTGCGCCGCGACGCCAGTGCACTGGTGAGGTACTGCCACGAGCATCGGGTCGACGTCATCAACGTCACCCCGAGCTACGCGCACCACCTTTTCGAAGAGGGCCTCCTCGACGCGGGCAGCCATGCCCCGAACCTGGTACTGCTGGGTGGGGAAGCGGTGTCCGACGAGGTGTGGGCCCGGCTACGCGACCGGCCGGACAGCACCGGCTACAACCTGTACGGCCCCACCGAGTACACCATCAACACCCTCGGTGGCGGTACCGACGACAGCCCCACCCCGACCGTCGGCCGGCCCATCTGGAACACCCGCGCCTACATCCTGGACGCCTGGCTGCGTCCGGTGCGTGACGGGGTGATCGGCGAGTTGTACATCGCCGGAGCGGGTTTGGCGCGCGGATACCTGAACCGTGCCGGACTGACCGCGCAGCGCTTCGTCGCGGACCCGAACAACCCGAGCGGGCGGATGTACCGCACCGGCGATCTGGTGGCGCGGCGCGCGGACGGCAGCGGCATCCTGGATTTCTTCGGCCGCAGCGATGATCAGGTGAAGATTCGCGGGTATCGGGTGGAACTCGGTGAGGTGGCCGCCACGCTGCAGGCGTTGCCGGGCATCCGGCAGGCAGCCGTTGTTGTGCGGTCCGGGATCGCGACGTCCGGTTCTTCCACCAAACAGCTCGTCGGGTACGTCGTGCCCGAATCACCCTGCGATCCCGTCGAACTCGCCACCGAGCTGCGCGCGGCCCTGACCCAGGTACTGCCCGACTACATGGTGCCGGCCCGGTACGGCGTCCTGGACGCCGTCCCGCTCACCGTCAACGGCAAGCTCGACACCAAGGCGCTGCCCGAACCCTTCGCGCCGGCTGCCGGATCGTCGCGTGCCCCGCGTGACCGTCGCGAAGAGCTGCTGGCGAGCATCTTCGCCGACGTGCTCGGACTGCCAGAAGTCGGGATCGACGACGATTTCTTCACCATCGGTGGGGACAGCATCTCCTCGATCGCGGTGTCGGGCAAGGCCCGCAAGGCCGGCCTCGGGCTGACCCCGCGCGACATCTTCCGGCGTCGCACGGTCTCGGCGCTGGCCGCATCGGTCACCGAGGCCACCCCGGCCACGGCAACCACCGACAGCGGCATCGGACGGATCGCCGCCACGCCGATGCTCGCCGAGACGGCGCAGTCGAACACCCCGCTGTCCAACTTCTACCAGTCGATGGTCCTGGCCACCCCGGCCGGAATCACCGGCGCACAAATGGAATTGGTGCTCGGCGCCGTTCTCGGTGCGCACGACATGCTGCGGGCCCGGCTGGACCGGACCGCGACCGGTTGGACACTCACCGTCCCCGAGGCGGTGTCACCGGTCGCGGTGACCCGGCGGAGCGGTGCTGTCACCGATGCCGCCGTCGCCGCGGCGGCGGCCGAACTCGACCCCGACAACGGTGACATGGTGCGCGCCGTCTGGTACGCGGACGCCGGTGATTCCCCCGTCGCTCCGCTCGCCCCAGGCCACCTGCTGCTCGTGATCCACCACCTGGTGATCGACGGCGTGTCTTGGCGCATCCTCACCGACGATCTGTCCCGCGCCTGGGCCGACGTGATCGCCGGCCGCACCCCGGCGGTCGAACCGGCCCCGACATCGTTTCGGACCTGGTCCGAGACCATCAGCGCGGCCGCCTTCACCGGCGAAACCGAACACTGGAACCGCGTCCTGGCGACACCCGACCCCGACCTGGGCCGGCGGCCGCTGGACGCGCGCGTGGATATCGCAGAAACCGTGGTGAGCCACAGCGTCACGCTGCCACCCGCGATCAGTGCGGCGTTGTTGTCCGCCGTGCCCGCCGCCATCTACGGCGGCGTGAACGACGTGCTGCTGACCGGTCTGAGCCTGGCACTGTCGCAGTGGCGCGCCGACCGCGGCCATTCCGACGCGCGCGCGACACTGCTCAGCCTCGAAGGCCACGGCCGCGAGAGTGATCTTCTCCCCGTCGCTTCGCTCGCCCTGGATCTCTCCCGCACCGTCGGCTGGTTCACCTCCATCTACCCGGTGGCCATCGACCCGGGCCCGGTCTCGTGGGGCGATGTGATCGCGGCCGGACCGGCTTTGGCGACGGCGGCCAAGGCCGTCAAGGAGCAACTGCGTACCGTGCCGAATCGTGGCCTCGGCTACGGCGTGCTGCGCTACCTGGACCCGTCGGCTCCGATATCTGGTGCAGCACCGCAGATCCTGTTCAACTACCTCGGCCGGTTCGCCGGCGGGGCCGGGCGGGACTGGGAGCCGGTCGCCGGGATAGGGGCGCTGCGCGAAGGCGTCGACAAGTCCAATCCCGCCATGCCGCTGGAGATCAACGCCCTTGCCGAGGACGGCGCAGACGGCACCGTCCTCACCATGACACTGTCCTGGCCGGCCGGGCTGATCGAGGCGACCGATGTGCACGAACTGGCCGGGATGTGGGCCGACGCCCTGAGCGCGTTGACCCGGTGCACGGCGCTGGCCGGACACACACCCTCGGATTTCGGCCTGATCGCGCTGCACCAAGACGATCTCGACGACTGGCAGCACCTCGGCGAGATCGAGGACGTGCTGCCCCTGCTGCCGCTGCAGGAGGGCATGTATTTCCACAGTGCCTTCCTCGAACCGGGCGACGGGGTTGTCGACACGTACCGCGTCCAACAGATCGCCGAGATCAGTGGACCGCTCGACGCGGCGCTGCTGCGCGCCAGCGTGACCGCCACCGTGCGCCGCCACCAGGCGCTGCGGGCCGGGTTCCGGGAACTGCGCGACGGGCGGGTGGCGCAGGTCATCTGGTCGGACACCGCCGTGGAATTCACCCTCGCCAAAGGTGACGTGAAAAGCATTGCCGAACAGCAGCTGTCACGGCCATTCACGTTGTCTGACGCTCCACTGGTGCGCTACACCCTGGTGTCGCTCAGCGACACCGAGCACCGATTGATCCAGACGATGCACCACATCATCGCCGACGGCTGGTCCTACCCGGTGATCTTCGGCGACATCATCGCCCACTACAACGCGGGCCTGGGCGCGGCCGCCGGTCCGGCACCGGTCGTGGCGACCCTGCGCGACCACATCGACGCGGCAATCGGCGGAGACCGCGACGCCGCTCGTGCGGCATGGTCGCAGGCGCTGGCCGGCGTGCAGCCCACCATCCTGTTCACCGCCGACAGGAAGACGATCGGTGCGCACCGCAGCGTGGTGCGCAGACTGTCACCGGAGCTGACCGCGGCATTCACCCGCACCACCCGCGAACGTGGCCTCACCCCGAGCACGGTGCTGCACGGGGCGTGGGGCCTGATGCTCGGCCGGTTGCTGGACCGCACCCGGGTGGTGTTCGGCTCCACCGTCTCCGGGCGCGGAGGCGAGCTGGCCGGCACGGAATCCCTCGTCGGACTGCTGATCAACACCCTGCCGGTGCCGATGGACTGGCAGCACGACACCCCACTGGGCACCGTCATGGCGGCGCTGCAGGATCACCAGAGCGCGCTGCTCGACGCACAGCAGTTGGGCCTGGCCGAATTGGCGAAGCTGGCCGGCGTCCGCGAATTCTTCGACACCATGGTCGTGGTCGAGAACTTCCCGGCTACTGCCACCGACACCCCGGACGATCCTCGGGCCCTGACCTTCCACCGCTTCACCGGAACCGACGCCCCGCACTACCCGTTGTCTTTCGTCGCGTACCTCGACGAACAGCTCGGCATCGAGGTCAAATATGACGCCGACATGGTGACCGCGGCGCAGGCCGAACGTTACGCCGAGCGAATCGAACTGATCCTGGCCACCTTCGCCGAGAACCCCGACTCCGCGGTCGCCGCGGTGGACCTGCGCACCGCGACCGAACGTGACCGGGTCGCAGGCGATATGACCCGTCGCGGACCGGACCGCACCCTGGTCGACGTCTTCGCCGAGGTCGTCGCGCGGACCCCGGATGCCGTCGCGGTCAGCTTCGGCTCCGAGCGGCTCACCTACGCCGAACTCGACACCCGCTCCGCAGCGGTCGCGGCAGCGCTCGCGGACCTCGGCGTCCACGCGGAATCCCTGGTGGCCGTGGCACTTCCGCGGTCGGCTGACCTGATCGTCGGTCTGCTCGCGGTGCTCAAGGCCGGCGGTACCTACGTGCCGCTGGACATCGACTCACCGGCAGCGCGACTGCAGCACATCGTCACCGACTCGGCGCCGGTGTGCGTGCTCACCGACACACCGGACCGGGTGCCCACCGGACCGGCCCAGGCTCTGCTGCTCGCCGACGCCGCCCGCCACACCGGCCCAGCCCCGCGGGTCGAGGTCGACGCCGACCATCCTGCCTACGTCATCTACACCTCCGGTTCCACCGGTCTGCCGAAGGGTGTGGCGGTCGCACACCGCCAGGTGGCTGCGCTGTTCGACGGCGCCGCAACGCTGTTCGACTTCGGTCCCACCGACGTGTGGACCATGTTCCACTCTGCGGCCTTCGACTTCTCGGTGTGGGAACTGTGGGGCGCGCTGCTGTGCGGCGGGCGACTGGTGATCGTCGAGCAGGAAGTGGCCCGGGACCCGGACCGCTTCGTCGACCTGCTCGCCGACGAAGGCGTCACGGTGCTCAACCAGACACCGTCGGCGTTCTACCCACTCATCGACGCCGACCGGCGTCGCCGACCCGCGCTGTCGCTGCGCTACATCGTGTTCGGTGGTGAGGCGCTGGACACCAGCCGTTTGTCCGGCTGGTATGAGCGGCACCGTCCGGACGCGCCGCAGCTGGTCAACATGTACGGCATCACCGAGACCTGCGTGCACGTCTCGTTCCGACCGCTCACCCTTGCCGATGCCGCAGACACCCGCAGCGTGATCGGCGGACCCCTCCCTGGCCTGCAGATCCACCTGTTGGACAGCGCACTGCAACCGGTGCCCACCGGGGTGGTCGGCGAGATGTACATCGCCGGTGGCCAACTGGCCCGTGGCTACCCGGGTCGGGCCGGCCTCACCGCGGCCCGTTTCGTGGCCAATCCGTTCGACCCGAACGGGGAGCGGCTGTACCGCAGCGGGGATACCGCGATGTGGACCGAGGACGGCGAACTCGTCTACATCGGCCGCTCCGACCAGCAGGTCAAGATCCGCGGCTACCGCATCGAACTCGGCGAGGTCGAATCGGCGCTGGCCGCGCTGCCCGGGGTCGCCAATGCCGCCGCGGCCGTGCACACCGACGCGGCGGGCCGGGCCCGGCTGGTCGGTTACCTGGTCGGTGAAACCGACACAACCGCTGCCCGAGACGAACTCGCGACGCGACTGCCGGGCTACATGGTGCCCGCGGTGCTGATCGGCCTCGACGCGCTACCGCTGACGGTCAACGGCAAATTGGACCGTGCCGCGTTGCCGGCACCCGCCGACACCGCTGCCCCGGTCGCGCCGGTCGGGACCGACCAGGGCACCGCCGAGATGCTCGCCGCGCTGTGCACCGAAGTCCTGGGCACCGCCGTCGGTGTCGACGACGACTTCTTCTCGATGGGCGGCGACAGCATCGTCGCCATCCAGTTGGTCAACCGCGCCCGTCGGCACGGTGTGCGGATCACCCCGCAGCAGGTGTTCACCGCCCGCACCCCGGCAGGTCTGGCCGAGGCGGCCGGAATGCAGGCACCCCGACCCGATACGGCCACCGACGACCCCGGGCCCGATCTCGGTGAGGTGATGCTCACCCCGATCGTGCAGCGGCTCGCCGAACTCGGCGGCACCGTGTCCCGGTTCAATCAGGCCGAGCTGTTACGCACCCCCATCGGAGCCACCCACCAGCAACTCGAAGCGGTCGTCAACGCCGTCGTCGCCAGGCACGACGCGCTGCGGCTGCGCCTGCACCGGCCCGCACCGATGTTGTGGTCGTTGGAAACGACGGCAGCCGAGCCAGTTCCGGTCCGCCACGTCGACGCTGCCGCCATGGACGACGACACACTGCGCGAACTGATCGCTGCCGAGTCCGACGCCGCCGCCGACCGACTCGACCCAGAGGCCGGCGCCGTGCTGCAGGCGGTGTGGTTCGACCTGGGTGGCGAGCGGCAAGGCCGGCTGTTGCTGGTGGCCCACCACCTCACGGTCGACTCCGTGTCCTGGCGGATCCTGATCGACGATCTCGGCGACGCTTGGCAGGGCCGTCGTCTGGCACCGGTACCGACATCGCTGCGCACCTACGCCAGGACGGTCAACGAGAACGCCCAGCAGGCAGCCAGATTGGCCGAGTTCGAGCACTGGACCGCCACGCTCGCGCCCGGCGGCGAACTCGACCCGCAGGCCGTCACGTTCGGGATGACCGTCGGGGTCACCCGGGACCACGAGATCCGGTTGACCGCGGCGGAGACGGCGCCGCTGCTGACCACGGTGCCCTCCGCCGCAAACGCCGATGTCAACGAGACGCTGTTGGCGGCCTTACACATTGCGGTACAGCGCTGGCGCATTGCTCGTGGGGGCCCCGCCGATGCATCGTTGGTCCTCGACCTGGAACGACACGGCCGCGACGGTTGGGGCGAGGACCTCGACCTGTCCCGCACCGTCGGCTGGTTCACCGCCATCGCGCCGGTCCGGCTACCGGCGAATGACAGCAACGATCACCTGGCGGTGCTCAAGGACGTCAAGGAACGGTTGCGCGCCGTCCCCGATCGCGGGCTGGGTTACGGGCAGTTGCGCTACTGCAACCCGCGGACCGCCGCCGCCCTGGGCCGGCTGACCGCACCGCAGGTGCTGTTCAACTATCTCGGCCGGTGGACGTCGGACGCCGACGGCGACTGGGATTCGGCGCCGGAGGTCGACGCCCTGCGGGTGGCGCCCGATCCCGACCTCGGCACGCCCTATCTGTTGGAGATCAACGTCATCTGCGACGAGACGCAGGACGGCCCGCGGCTGCGAGCGACGCTGACCTATCCGGATGGCGAATTCGCGGACTCCGTGCGGGAGATCTCGGAGCACTGGACGGCCGTGCTGCGGGAATTCGGTGCCCTCACCGGGGGCGGCGGTTCGCTGACCCCGTCGGATCTGCCGCTGGTGGACCTTACCCAACAGCAGCTCGACCGGATTGCCGAAAGCTCTGCAGTGCAGACGATTTGGCCGCTGTCTCCGCTCCAGGAGGGCGTCTATTTTCAGGCGCGCTATTCCGATGCCGCGGTGTACATCGTCCAGAACGTGTTCGACTTCGCCGATCGGGTCGACACGACAGCGCTCACCACGGCCTTCGCGGCGGTGATGCGCCGTAACCCGGTGCTGCGGTCCGGCTTCCGGGCCGACGATCTGCCGCACCCGGTCGCCGTCATCTTCGACAACCCCTCGTGTGAGCCGCAGGTGGTCGACCTCACCGGTATCCCGGCCGACCAGGCGAAGGCGCGGATCGGGGAGGTCACCGCGCAGGACCGGCTGCGCACCTTCGACATTGCCGCCGCGCCGTTGGCCCGGTTCACGGTCGTGCGCACCGCGGACATCGACCGGCTGATCTTCAGCTATCACTTCCTGCTGCTGGACGGCTGGTCCCGCGAACAACTGTTGCGCGAACTGTTCGCCGAATACGCAGCAGCCAAACGCGGCACACCGGCGAACCTGCCACGGCCGCACGCCGAATTCACCGACTACCTGCGCTGGCTGAGCACGCAGGACCGCGAAGAGTCCGCTCGGCAATGGGCTGAAGCCCTCGCCGGCCTGGCCGCCCCGACGCTGCTGATCCCCGAGGCGGTCGGCACCGCGCCCACCTTGGCGCTGCGGCTGGACTTCTTCCTCACCGAGGAGCAGACCAGCCGCCTCACCCAGGTCGCCAGGGACTCCGGCGTGACACTGAACGCCCTGATCAGTACCGCGCTCGCATTGGTGCTGGCCTTCGAGATGGGCACTGCGGCCGGTGCCGATGATGTGGTCTTCGGCTCCACCGTGGCCGGTCGCCCCACCGACATCGACGGGATCGACTCGGTCATCGGGCTTTTCCTCAACACGGTGCCGACCCGGGTGCGGCTGCGCCCGGAGCTGACGATCGCCGACACCATGCGCGCCGTGCAGGACGATCGCCTGCGGCTGATGGACCACGAGTACCTCGGGCTGGGTGACATCCAGCGCGCCGCCGGTGTCCAGGGCACGTTGTTCGACAGCCTGTATGTGCTACAGAACTTCCTGGACGATGACACCTTCACCGACATGGAGACCGAGTACGGGATCGTCGGCCATGACTCCATCGACGCCTCGCACTACCCGCTGACCTGGGTGGCCTCACCCGGGCGCCGGCTGTGGGTGAAGTTGGAATACCGGCCCGACGTGGTCGAGCGCGCACACGCGCAGCGGCTGCTGGACCGGCTGCGGCAGGTCCTGCTGGGTATCGGAGAGACCGGCCCGGCTTCTGCCTTGGCGGCAGTCGATTTGGTGCTCCCCGAGGAGGCCGGGGGCCAACTCGCCCGAGCCGATTCGACCCGGCACCGGCTGCCCGACGCGACCGTCGTCGACCTGCTCGCCGAGCGCAGCGCCACCGCCGCCGGTCTGACGGCGTTGGTGTGCGGCGGCGAGAGCATCGATTACCGGCAGCTCGATGCGCGCATCAACGCGCTGGCCGGACTGTTGCGGACGCGCGGCATCGGTCCGGAAACCACTGTTGCCCTGGCTATTCCGCGGTCCATTGCCGCGGTGGTGACCCTGTTCGCGGTGCTGCGTTCCGGGGCGGCCTACCTACCTCTGGAACTCGACTATCCCGACGATCGGTTGGCCGTGATGCTGGCCGACGGGGAACCGGCCGCCATTGTCACCACGGGTGCGGTAGCCCGCCGGATCGGCGCGGTTGCGCCCACATCCTGTGCGGTGCTCATCCTCGACGATCCCGAGACCGCATCCGAACTCGCTGCGGCGCCGCAAGTCTGGGATGGTCATCGGCCCGGTCTTGACGAGCCGGCCTACGTCATCTACACGTCGGGCTCCACCGGCAAACCCAAGGGTGTGCTCACCGCGCACCGCGGACTGACCAACATGCACCTCAATCATCGGGAGGCCATCTTCGCGCCGGCCATCGCGAAGGCAGGCGGGCGGCGGCTGCGCATCGCGCACACCGTGTCGTTCTCCTTCGACATGTCGTGGGAAGAACTGCTGTGGCTGATCGAAGGCCACGAGGTGCACATCTGCGACGAGGAGTTGCGTCGTGACGCCACCGCACTGGTGGCCTACTGCCACGAGCACCGGATCGACGTCATCAATGTCACGCCCACCTACGCGCAGTTGCTCTTCGAACAAGGACTGCTGGACGGGCCCGGCGGTCACGCACCGGTGCTGGTGTTGCTCGGCGGTGAGGCCGTCTCGGCCACGGTGTGGAACCGGTTGCGCGACAGCGACACCAGCTACGGCTACAACCTTTACGGCCCCACCGAATACACCATCAACACCCTCGGTGGCGGTACCGACGACAGCGCGACCCCGACCGTGGGCACGCCGATCTGGAACACCCGTGGTTACATCCTGGACGCTTGGCTGCGCCCGGTGCCCGACGGCACCCCTGGCGAGCTGTACGTCGCCGGTGCCGGGCTGGCCCGCGGCTACCTGCGTCAGCCGGCCCTGAGCGCCGGGCGGTTCGTCGCCAACCCCTTCGAGACCGGCGGAAATAACGAGGACGCCCGGATGTACCGCACCGGTGACCTGGTGGTGCGCCGGCCCGACGGAAACCTGGATTACCTGGGACGCACCGACGATCAGGTCAAGATCCGCGGCTACCGGGTGGAACTCGGTGATATCGAGAATGCGGTCGTCGCGCATCCCGATATCAGCCAGGCCGCCGTCGTCGCCCGGCCCGACCCGAACACGTCCGGTTCGCACCGGCTAATCGGCTACCTCGTCCCGACCACCTCGCGCGACGATGACACGGATCTGATCCGGCGGGTGCGCAGCCACCTCAAAACCGTGCTGCCCGCCCACATGGTGCCCTCGGCGATGGCCGTGCTCGACGCACTGCCGATGACCGACAACGGCAAGCTCGACACCCGGGCCCTGCCCGAGGTCGAGCACCAGCGCGCCGCGAGCCGCCCGCCGCAAACCCCCACCGAAGAGACGCTGTGTGCCCTGTACGCCGAGGTGCTCGGCCTGGACGATGTGGGTGCAGATGACGACTTCTTCGACCTGGGTGGGCATTCGCTGGTCAGCATCCGGTTGATCAACCGGGTGCGCGGCGCCCTCGGCGTCCAGATATCCATCCGCGACGTGTTCGACGCTCCCACAGTCGCCGAACTGGCCGCCCACCTGGACAGACAGCCACGTGTGATCCCGCGCCCCCACCTGTCGACCATGCCACGGCCCGCACGGATTCCGGCGTCGCCGGCCCAGCGGCGGCTGCTCATGTTGGACCGGATGGGGAGTCCCGGTGGACCGAGCACCGCCTACAACTACCCCCTGGTCTTCCAGGTGCAGGGGCCATTGCGGCTCGATGTGCTGGACGAGGCGCTGACCGATGTGCTGGCCCGACATGAAGCGTTGCGTACCGTGTTCGCCGAGCACGACGGCGAGTACATCCAGCAGATCCTGCCGGTGGGAACCCGGGCCCCCATCGACGTACTCGACGCCGCCGCCGATGCCGACCGGCGGGTCGCCGAAGCAGCGCAGCGACCGTTCGAACTGAGTGCGGAGATCCCGTTGCGGGTCAGCGTGATCCGGACGCGAAGCGACGAGCACACCGTGGTGGTGCTGTTGCACCACATCGCGACCGACGAGTGGTCCGACGGCCCGTTCCTCGCGGATCTCAACCAGGCGTACGCGGCCAGGCGCAGCGGTGACCCGGCTGCGCTGCCGGCGCTGGCCGTGCAGTACGCCGACTACACGCTGTGGCAGCGTGACCTGCTCGACCGTGTCGGAGACCAGCAGCGCGACTTCTGGCGGAGCACGCTGGCCGGGATTCCCGATGAGCTGACGCTGCCCACCGACCGGCCCCGACCGGCCCGGCCCAGCGGCGCCGGCGGCGTCGCCTATGTCGATGTCCCATCGGAAATCGCTGCCGCACTTCGTTATCTGGCCAACCGGGCTCAGGTCAGCCCACTCATGGTGCTGCAGGCCGGGGTGGCCGCCGTGCTGCATCGGCTCGGTGCCGGCGACGACATCGTCCTCGGCACACCGGTGGCCGGCCGCGACGAAGCCGCGCTCGACGAGGTGATCGGCTTCTTCGTCAACACGTTGGTGCTGCGGACCGACCTTTCGGGTAACCCGACGTTCGACGAACTGCTGGCCAGGGTGCGCACCGCCGACCTC
Organism: Mycolicibacterium chengduense; assembly: GCF_033741155.1. Lineage (NCBI taxonomy): Bacteria > Bacillati > Actinomycetota > Actinomycetes > Mycobacteriales > Mycobacteriaceae > Mycobacterium > Mycolicibacterium chengduense. The sequence goes on from NZ_JAWQNH010000005.1 coordinate 532,320, forward strand.
GCCGCGTTCGCACACCAGGAGCTGCCGTTCGACCAACTCGTGGAGATGCTCAACCCGCCACGGGTGGCTGGACGCAACCCGCTGTTCAATGTGTTCGTCGGCTATCACCTGCGCGACGGTGGGCCGACCGAGATGTTCGGTCTGCCCACCCGGTGGAGTGAACCACCGGTCGCCGCAGCGATGTTCGATCTCGGCTTCACCTTGATCGACGACCGCGCCGACGGTGGCGCCACGATCATGGCCGAATACAGCGCCGACCTGTTCGACGCCTCGTCGGTGCGCGCCCTGGCGCGCCGACTGATCACCGCCCTGGGGCAGTTCACGCACGACACGGCCCTTCCGGTAAGCGCGGTCGACCTGCTCGACGAGACCGAACACGCCACCGCTGCCGCCCGCAACGCCACCGATCACCCGATCACCCCGAGCAGCCTGGGCGGGTTGGTATCCCGGCGGGCGGCGCTGACCCCGAACGCCGTCGCCGTGCGATTCGAAGGTGCCGAGCTGACCTACGCCGAACTCGACGCGTGGTCCGACCGGCTGGCCGCTGCCCTCGACGTGGCGGTGGGCGGCATCGTCGGGGTGTCCCTGCCGCGGTCGATCGAACTGATCGTCGCTCTGGTGGCCGTCGCGAAATCCGGTGCCGCGTACCTGGCGCTGGATCCGGACTACCCGCAGGATCGCCGCGAGTACATGCTCGCCGATTCGGGTGCGCAGGTCGTGTTGTCCGACCCGGCGATCATCCGCCTGATGCGGACCGAACCCGCCCCGCCGCCGCCGGCCGAGATCGACCCGGCGGCCTGGGCATATGTGCTGTACACCTCCGGATCCACCGGCCGGCCCAAGGGTGTGGCCGTCGCGCACGCCGGCATCGTGAACCGGATCAGCTGGCTGCAGCATGCGTACTCGTTGACGGCCGGAGACCGGATGCTGGTGAAGACACCGATCAGCTTCGACACCTCGGTGTGGGAGGTGTTCTGGCCGCTCAGCGTCGGCGCGACCCTGGTGATCGCCCGACCCGGCGGTCATCGCGACCCGGCCTATTTGGCCGAAACGATTGTGGCCGAACAGATCACGGCCGTGGACTTCGTGCCGTCGATGCTGGAACTGTTCCTCGACGAGCCGCGCTCGGCGCAGTGCCGGACGCTGACCAGGGTGACCGTCGGCGGCGAGGCCCTTACCGACGACCTGGCCGCCCGGTTCGGCTCGGTGCTCGGTGTGCCGCTGCACAACCTGTACGGACCGACCGAAGCGGCCGTCGACGTACTCGGCTGGACCGCCGACGGTGGCCCGGTGGCCCTCGGTGTGCCCGGCTGGAACGTGCGTGTGTACGTGCTCGACGGCTACCTGAACCCGGTTCCCGACGGTGCGCCGGGCGAGCTCTACTTGGCCGGAGTCCAGCTGGCCGACGGATACCTGCACCGCTGTGACCTGACCGCGCAACGTTTCGTCGCCGACCCGTTCGGGAACGGCACGCGGCTGTACCGGACCGGTGACGTGGTGCGCTGGCGTCGCGACGGTCAACTGGAGTACCTGGGCCGCAGTGACGATCAGATCAAGCTGCGCGGGGTGCGTATCGAACCCGCCGAGATCGAGACGGTGCTGGGCAGGCATCCGGCGGTGTCCTCGGCGCGGGTGGTGGTCCGCAACGACCGGCTGGTCGCGTATTACCTTCCCAGGGGCGAGCGAAGCGACGGGGAAAAGCCCAGGGGCGAGCGAAGCGACGGGGAAAAGCCCAGGGGCGAGCGAAGCGACGGGGAGACACTGCGCGAACACGCCGCGGCCGCGCTGCCGATCCACATGGTGCCCTCGGCGTACGTGCAGCTGACGGAGTTCCCGCTGACGCCCAGCGGAAAGCTGGACCGCAACGCGCTGCCGGAGCCGGAGATCACCGCGAGCGCGGGCCGGGCTCCGCAGACCGACGACGAGCGACGGATGTGTGCGTTGTTCGGCGACGTGCTCGGGATCGGGGCGAGCGAAGCGACGGGAAATACGACCGGGGCGAGCGAAGCGACGGGGAAAGGCCCGGGGGCGAGCGAAGCGACGGGAAATACGACCGCGGCGAGGGCCCAGAGCGTCGGCGTCGACGACGACTTCTTCGCTCTGGGTGGGCATTCGCTGCTGTTGGTGCGGCTGGCGTCGGCCATCCGGCGTGAGTTCGGCGTCGACATCGCGGTGGCGGACCTCATGGCGACGCCGACCGTGGCCGATATCGTGCGACGGCTGCATGGTGGCGCCGCCGACGATGCAGTGAGCCTGGCTCCTGTGCTGCCGCTGCGCGCGACCGGTGATTCAGGGGCGACCGCAGCCCCGTTGTTCTGCGTGCACCCGGCGAGCGGTCTGAGCTGGCAGTTCTCCGGGCTGAAAAGGTATGTCCCGCAAGATATCCCGATCTACGGCCTGCAGTCACCGTTGTTCGCCACCGGGCGGCTGCCGGATACCATCACCGAACTCGCGCACAACTATGCGGATTCGGTCGAGCGGGTGGCACCGACCGGTCCGGTCCGGCTGCTCGGCTGGTCCTTCGGCGGGTCGATGGCGCTGCTGATCGCCACGGAGCTGCAGCGACGCGGTCGGGAAATCGGCTTCGTCGGGATGCTCGACGCGCGGACAGATACCGCGCCCGGCGCCGACTTCGACGCCGAGTCGGTTCTGGGCAGCTTGCTGCGGGAGATGGGGTTCGACGTCCCCGTCGGAACCCGGATGACGGTGGCCGACGCCGTGACGCTGGTCCGCGACAGCGGAGATGCCATCGCCATGCTGGACGACACCCGGATCGCCCAGGTGCTGGAGAACTATGTCGCAGCGGAGCGCTTCACCGCCGGGGCCGACTACGGGCGCTATGACGGCGACGTGTTCTTCGTGGATGCTGCCGTTCTGGAGATGGATCTGCACGGGGTCGCCTCCCAGGGTTGGCAGTCCCATGTGGGCGGTCGGCTGGAGGTGGTGACCATGGCGTGCCGGCACTCCGAGTTGCTGGACACCGCCACCCTGGAACAGCTGGGCCCTCTGATCGCCGAGCGGCTGCAGGCCTGACACCACCGCCGAGCCTGCCCTGTCAAGGACACCGGCGGGCCGACTGGGCGTGATGCGCGCCAGAAGCGGCGGTGTTCGGCTCGGCAGTCGACACGTGTCGAAAGTTGCCAAAGCTTCATGAGCGTGTCGAGTTCGCGGCAATAGATGCACGAGATCCGCCTGCTGGGTGTGTCAGTCATGTCGAATGAGTCTTAACTGAAATTGCGTTTGCGGGTGTATTTGCCGGAGGTGTGCTGCGGCTCGGTGGCGTGCCGGATGTGGCCAGTTCAACGGACCATTCGTCGGTTGGCGCGGGGGTCGCCTATCCTTCGCCCGTGCTGCATTTTCCGTTGCTGAAGCGATCCCGCGCGTGACCGTGCCGCAGCTCTCGGCGCCGATGAGCGGACGATCCAAGCGCCTCGACATACAGGGCATGCGTGCCATCGCCGTGGCTCTGGTCCTGCTGTTCCATGCCGAGATCCCCGGTTTCGGTGGTGGTTACGTCGGCGTCGACGTGTTCTTCGTGATCTCAGGGTTCCTCATCAGTACCCACCTGCTGGAAAGCCTGCAGCGCAGTGGCCATATCGGGTACAGCGCCTTCTATGCACGACGGGCGCGGCGTCTGCTGCCGGCCGCATTCCTCGTCATCATGGTCACGTTGATCGCGGCGACGGTCGTGGTGTCGCCCGTGCAGTTCCGCTATGTCGTCAAAGATGCGGTGGCGGCCGCGTTGTACGTTCCCAACCTCTTGTTCGCCTATAACGCGACCGACTACCTTGCGGAGAAGACACCCTCGCTGTTCCTGCACTACTGGTCGCTCGGCGTGGAGGAGCAGTTCTATCTGGTGTGGCCCGTCCTGCTGGCGCTGGTGTTCGGGCGGTTCGCGCTGCGGTGGCGGTTCGGCTTGACGCTCGTGGCGCTGACCGGATCCTCATTCGTGCTGTGCGTTTGGCTGACCGGATTCTCCCAGGCGAATGCGTTTTTCATGCTGCCGGCGCGGATGTGGGAATTCGGGCTCGGCGCCTTGGTGGCCTTTGGTGTGCTCCAGCGGGGCCAGATTCTGCCGACTTCGATTGCCCCGCTGGCGGGTTGGCTGGGTTTGGGCGCCGTTGTCGCCGGGGGAGTGCTCTTCTCCACCGCCACCGAGTATCCCGGCTATGCGGTGGCCCTGCCCGTCGTCGGGGCGGCGCTGTTGATCGCGGCCGGGCCCGTCGCCCGCGGTCCCGCTGCCGTCTTGAGTGTTCGTCCGCTCACCTGGCTCGGTGACATCTCCTACTCGCTGTATCTGGTGCACTGGCCCGTGTTGATGCTGCCGGTCGCCGCGACCGGTTATATGCAATCCCTGCCGCTCTGGCTGCGCGCGGTCGCGGCGACTGCATGCATTCCGCTGGCCTGGCTGCTCTACCGCTATGTGGAACAGCCGGCTCAACGAGCCGCATGGCTGACCGGCGCGCGTCCACGCCGGACCTTCGCGGTGGCCGCGGCCGGGATGGCCGCCATCGTCGTGGCCGGGGCGACGGCCGTCGGGACGTTGCACCCACCCCTGAGTGCGGGCAAGCCTGTCGCCCTTACGTCGTTGAGCATCAAACCCGCGGGCACGCCGTACGTCCCGGACAATCTCAACCCGGCCCTCGACACCGCCGAGAGTGACCAGCCCGTCGTGTACACCAACGGCTGTCACCGGTCGCAGTGGTCCACCGATGCGGCGGGCTGTGTGGCCGGGACCAATCCGGCAGCGCCCCTGGTGGCATTGTTCGGCGATTCCCATGCCACCCAGTGGTATCCGGCTCTGTCGGCGCTCGCCGAGCGTGGGGTGATACGGCTCGACAGCCATACCAAGAGTGCGTGCCCGGCTGTCCCGATTCCGATCGCGCACTACGCGGCATGCGCGGCCTGGCGTAGCGCGGTGATCGACAAGCTCGCCGAATCGAAGCCCGACCTGATCTTGCTCGCCGGGTATCCGCGCAACTATCTGGGCCGCGTCGACGACCCGGTCGGCGCCTGGGGGAGCGCTTTCGCCACGCTTCTCGATCAACTCCCACCGGCGGCCCGCGTCGGAATCTTCGCGGATACGCCGTCAACCGGTGTCACACCGTCGATCTGCCTGGGGCGTTTCGTCGACGACGCGGGTCGCTGTGCGCTGCCGCGTGGCGTCGCACTCGACGAGGACATCCGGGCGACCGAGCGTCAGCTGGCAGCCGCCCACTCGGTTGGCTACCTGGACTACGCCGACTATCTCTGCAACGACGCGATGTGTCCGGCGATCATCGGGAACACGTTGGTGTATCGCGACGGTTCGCATCTCACGGCCAGGATGAGCGCCGAACTGGCGCCGCTGGTCGGTGCCGACACCATCGACCTGCTGCCGCGCCGGCAGAGCCCGACCGACGGTGGCGCCGGTCCACAGATGGTCGTTCGGCAGCCCGGTGGGTGATCGCCGACTGGCTTCGTCGAGAGCGGGACAGCCCCGTCGGATCAGTCCGCGGTCCTCGTGTCGGGGATGGTCCGCTTCTCCACGTACATCAGCTCATCGGCACGGGTCAGCAGTGCATCCAGTGAGTAGCCGCCCGTCTCGGTACTTGCCAGACCTACGCTCGCCGACATCGCGTACGGGCGAGTCGCCGACTCGTTGAAGATCCGAAACGCCTCGGACAGCCGGTCTTTGAGCCATGCCGGATCAGTGCCGGGCTCCATGATCAGCGCGCAGAACTCGTCCCCGCCGATCCGGCCGAGGATGTCGGATTCACCAAGCGTGGTCCGCAGCACCTCGGCCACATCGCTGATCAGCGAGTTCCCGGCATCATGACCCAGCACGTCGTTGACCTTTTTGAGCCCGTTGACGTCGATATAGGCAAGCAGGCACGGATGGTTGTTGCGGCGTGCGGCGCGTAGCGCAGACTCGGCCAGGAGATAGAACCCGCGCCGATTGTTGAGTCCGGTGAGATCATCGGTCGCGGAAAGCTGCCGAATCTCGTCGTTGGCTTTTTCCAGCGCGGCAGTGCGATCCCGGACCCGACGTTCGAGCTCGGCATAGAGCTGGATGTTCTCCATCGCGATCGACGTCGAATCGGCCAGGGCCTGAAGCAGCGCCACCTCACGAGCAGTGGCGCTGCGCTCGGTTGCCCAATAGGTGCCGATCGCCCCGACCGGACGCATTCGGCGAATCGGCACCATCACCAGGCTCTTCACGAACGTCGGGCGGTAGGCCGCATGCGGCACCCGGTCATCGCCATAAATATTGGGGATGACGGCCGCCGCGCCGTTGAGCATCACCCATCCGCTGACACAGGTCGCCAAGGCGAACCGGCTGCCTTTCCACAGCGGGGCGATCGCATATTCGTCGGCGTAATAGCACGTGTCGCCCTCCCTCAGCACGAAGGTGGTGCCGTCACAGCCGACCACCTCCCGCGCCGCGTGCCGAACGATGCGCTGAATCTCGGGCAGGCTGCGCGCCAAGGACAGCTCCTGCACGGCGTGCAGCAGTCGCTCCATACCGCGGAGGTAGTCATCCTCGGAGAACTCGTCATCGTCGGAGGCGAATATGTCCAGTGGTGCGTTCACCCGCACCTCCGAAGCGAGAACTGGACCACAAAAATGGGCACGGCTTGGCTGGCGTCACATTAGCAGACTTTCGCCGGCGCGCCAGGGAAGTCGTATCCGGCCACTGGCCATGCCTGAAAAGCGTTGGGGTGGTCCGGCTTCGTGTGAGAATTCCCCGGTGACCAAGGTTGTCGTCATCACCGGCGCCGGTAGCGGAATCGGCCGTGCCACGGCGAGGGTTCTGCTCGACGCGGGGCATCGTGTCGTGCTGGCCGGCCGCCGGCCCGGCCAGCTCACCGAAACCGCCGACGGCCGGCCCCATGCCCGCGTCGTGCCCACCGATGTCACCGATCCGTCGTCGGTACAGGCCCTGTTCGCCGACACGGTGTCGGCTTTCGGCCGGGTCGACGTGCTGTTCAACAACGCCGGGATCTTCGGGCCGTCCGCGTCGATCGCCGATATCGACACCGAGGCGTGGCACACCGTGTGGCGCACCAACGTCGACGGCTCGGTGTTCTGTGCCCGCGAGGCGGCCCGCGTCATGGCCGCACAGCTGCCCCGTGGTGGCCGGATCATCAACAACGGCTCGCTGTCGGCGCATCGACCGCGGCCGAAAAGCCTGGCCTACACCGTCACCAAACATGCGATCAGCGGGCTGACGGCGTCCATGTTGCTGGACCTGCGGGATCTCGACATCTGCATCACCCAGCTCGACATCGGTAATGCGGCGACCGACATGACCGCCGGATTCAGTGAGACGTTGCAGGCCAACGGAACCCTAGCCGCCGAGCCTACTTTCGACGTCGAGCATGTCGCCCGGGCGGTGGCTCATCTGGTCGATATGCCCCTTGAGGTTTCGGTGCCCGAGTTGACGGTGATGGCGCGCGCCATGCCGTACTACGGGCGGGGATGACCCGTGAGCGCCCACTACGTCGTGAACTGTTCGATCCTGTTGACCCAGCTGCCGCTGCTGCAGCGGCCGCAGGCTGCACGCGATGCGGGGTTCGAGGCAGTCGAATTCTGGTGGCCTTTCGGCGATTCGGTGCCCGGTGATGCCGAGGTCGACGGCTTCGTCCGGGCTGTCGCCGACGCGGGGGTGGCGCTGGTGGCGCTGAACTTTGCCGGTGGTGACATGGCTGCGGGGGAACGTGGCTTGCTGTCCGCCCCCGCCCGGCGGGCCGAGTTCCGGGACAACGTCGATGTCGCGATCGGTATCGCGCAACGATTGGGCACCAAGGCATTCAATGCGCTTTACGGTAACCGGATCGACGGGATGTCAGCCGAACTGCAAGACGAGGTGGCGACCGAGAACCTGGCTCATGCGGCAGCGCGGGCCGACACGATCGGCGCGGCCATCCTCGTGGAACCGCTCAGCGCGGTGCCCGGATATCCACTGCGCACGGCTGCCGACGTGGTCGCGGTACTGGACCGGGTCGGATCGCCGTCGGTGCGACTGCTGGCCGATCTCTATCACCTGACGGTCAACGGGGATGATCTCGGCGCGGCGATCGAGACTTACGCCGACCGTATCGGGCACGTTCAGATTGCCGACGCGCCGGGCCGCGGAGCGCCGGGCACCGGCACGGTCGACTTTGCCACCCACTTCGCTCACCTGAAGCGTCGTGGCTATCGGCGCCATGTCAGCCTGGAGTACGTGTCCACCGACCAGGACCCCTTCGGGTGGTTGCCGCCGGATCGGCGCAGCGCCGACCCGTGGCAGTAACCGAAGACAAATCAGAGCCGGGGCCCGCACGGGCCGCCGGCTCTGTCTGTCTGATTGTCGTCGATCAGCGGATCAGCGCACCGAATCTTCGAGTTCGTACCGCTGCGCCACGGCGATCAGTTCCTCGCGAACCGTCGAGTGGGGCATGGCGTTGATCCGCGCGTAGAGGCGCCGCCGGTTGTTGGCACGCTTCACGTCGGCGCGAAACTTCGCGAAAGACATTCTTCTCACTCCTTGAAAGTGCCCCCGGGTTACGGGGGCTTTCGTTGTCATCGTCGTCCACAGATTGGGGATCACCCGATAGGTGGAACACCTCGATGGTGCTTGTTAATTCTGTGTAAAGCAACTTTCGCGGTGTGAGATTCGATACAGCTCAACAGAATTGGCGTGTCCGCCGTCACACTCTTCAGTCGAGGATGCGGCGCGCCACGTTGGTGGTCATCAGGTCCAGCAGTTCGTCGGCGCGTCCGGCCATGATGGTGCGGATCGCGTACAGCGAGAAGCCCTTTGCCTGTTCGACGGTGATCGCCGGCGGAATCGACAACTCCTGCCGCGCGGTCACCACATCCACCAAGGCGGGTCCGTCGTGGGCCAGTGCCTCACTCAGCGCGGACTCCAGGTCGGCCGGGTTCTCCACCCGCCGCCCGAACAAGCCGAGCGATTGGGCCACGGTGGCGAAGTTCGGGTTTTGCAGGTCGGTGCCGAAGGTGACGATGCCTGCCGCCTTCATCTCCAGTTCGACGAAGTTCAGCGACGAGTTGTTGAACACGACCAGTTTGACCGGCAACCGGTTCTGGACCAGGGTGATCAGCTCGCCGAAGAGCATGGCCAGTCCACCGTCGCCGGCGAAGGCCACCACCTGCCGGTCCCGGTTGACGGTCTGCGCGCCGATCGCCAGCGGCAGCGCGCACGCCATGGTGCCGTGGTTGAACGAACCCAGCAGCCGACGCTTACCGTTCATCGTCAGGTACCGCGCTGCCCACACCACCGGTGAACCGACGTCGACGGTGAACACCGCGTTGTCGGCGGCCAGCCGATCGGCGACGGCCGCGACGTGCTCGGGGCGGATGGGGGTGCGGTCCCGGTCGTTGACGGCCAACTCGTCGAGCCGGCGCCGGGTCTTGCGGTAGTGATTCAGGGAGCGGTCGAGGTGGGTGCGGTCATGCCGGGCGGTGAGCAGCGGCGCCAGGGCGGCCAGCGTATCGGTCACGGAGCCCACCAGCCCGAGATCGATCGGGGTGCGCCGACCCAGATTGCGGCCACGGATATCCACCTGGATGACGGTGGCGTTCTCCGGATAGAACTGCCGGTAGGGGAAGTCGGTGCCCAGCATGAGCAGCACATCGGCTTCCTTGATGGCCTTGTAACCGGAGGCGAAGCCGAGCAGACCGGTCATGCCGACGTCGTACGGGTTGTCGTACTCGACGAACTCCTTACCGCGCAGGGCATGCACCACCGGAGCCTGCAGGGTCTCGGCCAGTTGCACCAGTTGGTCATGCGCGCCCTGCACGCCCGCCCCGGCCAGGATGGTGATATTGCTGGCGCCGTTGAGGATCGACGCCGCCCGCCGCAGTTCGTCGTCGGAGGGGCGGATCACGGGATGGGTGGGCAGGACCGGTGTGACGCGCACGTCGGTGATCTTGGACAGGAAGATCTCACCGGGGACCACCACGACGGCGACGCCGTTCTCCTCGACCGCCGCGCGCATCGCCATCTCCAGCACCCGGGGCGCCGACTCGGCGGTGGTGATCAGTTCGCAGTACACACTGCATTCGCGGAACAGCTCCTGCGGCCGGGTCTCCTGGAAGTACTGCGACCCGATCTCGGCTTGCGGGATGTGCGCGGCGATCGCCAGCACCGGGACCCGGCTGCGCTGCGCATCGAACAGTCCGTTGATCAGGTGCAGGTTTCCCGGTCCGCAGCTGCCCGCACACACCGCAAGCCGTCCGGTGAGGGCCGCGTCCGCGGCTGCGGCGAATCCGGCGGCTTCCTCGTGTCGCACATGCTCCCAGGTGAAACCGTCTGATCGCCGGATCGCGTCGGTCAGCCCGTTCAGGCTGTCTCCCGGTAATCCATAGATGCGCTGCACCCCGCTGGCGCGCAGGGTCGACATGACGTGATCGGCGACTGTGGTCATGTCCTCAACCCTAGGCGCCGGGCGATTCCCGCACCGGGAGTCGCGTGCCGGTGTCCGGCCGCGCGAAGTTTGGGATCGGTAGTGATCCTGGCGCCTTGTACTTGCCGTCATGACGACGCCATCGGGGCGGAGCATAGGAAAGGACACCCAGACATGAACATCGTTCCCGCTCGTATCCAAGAACAGATCAACCGCGTCGACCGATCGCGCGCCATGGTGCTCGCCATCGGCGCCGGCCTGACCGTGCTGTGGTCGGTTTACCGGCTCGTCTGGCTCGTCTACTCGGCCTCGGTGCTGGCGGGGGTGGGTTGGTCGCCGATCGCCCTGATCTTCCCGTTCGTGCTGTGGACTGCGATCGGTGTTGCCGCGGCGATCGCCGGGCTCGGCTTTCTGAACCGCTACAAGCAACCCGAGTAACGGTGCGCCGGTAAGGTCGCCGGCATGGTGAATTTCGCGCTGCGGTCGTGTGGCCTGCGCGGGCATGCCACGTTCGCGCCCGACGAGCCCGAGCTGCGTGAGCGGCTGCGCGTGGATACCCCGGTCGGCGAGGCGTGGCGTTGCCTGCGCTGCGAGACGTTCGTCGTCGGACCGCCGCGCGGCCACGGGCCTGCCGACACCGCGCCCGAGGTGCCGCGTGGCCGGCTGCTGCGGGACCGCACCTTGATGCGAATCCTGGCCGCCGAGCGGGTTATTCGCGCGCTCCTGCTGTTCCTGGCCGCCGGCGGGGTGCTCAAGGTCCGCGGTGAGCGTGAGCATCTCAAGCAGGCTTTCGAACAGGAACTGCCGTTGCTGCGCCCACTGGCCGACCAGATCGGCTGGAACCTGGACGATTCCAAGATCATCCGGCATATCGGCGAGGCGTTCTCGCTGTCGGCGACGACGCTGCTGTGGATCGCGGTCGGCCTGGCCGCCTACGCGTGCACCCAACTGGTGGAGGCGGCCGGGCTGTGGTTGATGAAGCGCTGGGGTGAGTACTTCGCGGTGGTGGCGACCAGTGCCTTCCTGCCGCTGGAGATTTACGAGCTGACCGAGAAGATCACCGTGCTGCGGGTGGCTGCGGTGGTCATCAACATCATCGCCGTGGTCTGGTTGCTGTGGAGCAAGCGGCTTTTCGGACTCAACGGGGGCGCCAAGGCGTATTGGGCCGAGCATCACACCGAGAGCCTGATGAGCGTGGAACGGGCCGGCCTGGAGCGTGCAGCGCCCTAAGTCATCCGGTCCCGGGCATACCGACGCACCGCCGCTTTCGCGATCTTGCCGTTACTGGTGAGCGGGAGCTCGTCGACGAACAGCACGTGCCGCGGCCGTTTGAAGCCGGCGAGGCTGCCGCGCACCTGGTCGACCAGCTCTTCGGCGGTCACCGATGCTCCGGGCTGCCGGACCACCACAGCGCAGATCGCCTCGCCCCAATACGGGTCCGGAACACCCACCACCGCAACCTGTTCCACGCCGGGGTGCCGGCACAGCACGTCCTCGACCTCCCGGGAGGACACGTTCTCGCCGCCGGTGATGATCACGTCCTTGAGCCGATCCGATACCACCAGCCGGCCGTCGCCGTCGAGATGACCGAGATCGCCGGTGTGCAGCCAACCGTCGACGGTGGCGGGCGTGTCGGGCCAGTAGCCGGCGGCGACCTGTGCGCCGCGGACCAGGATCTCCCCGACGGGGCCGGGACCGGCGATGCGGATCTGCACGTCGGCGTGCGGCCGCCCCGCCGTCGCCAGCACCGCAGGGTCCCCGGACCGGTGCTCTTCGGGCCCGAGAAAGGTGACATTGCCGCCCGTTTCGGTCATTCCGTAGCCCTGGTGGAAATCGACGCCCAACCGGGTGATGGCCCGCTCCAACAGATCGGCCGGGATCGCCGCCGAGCCGTACGCGATATCGCGCAGGGTGGGCAGGTCGCTGCCGGTCTCGTCCAGATGCGCGAGCAGGCTGTGCAGCATCGTCGGCGCCAGCGAGCACGCGGTGACGCCGTAGGCGTTCACGGCCGCGACGAACGTATCCGGGCGGAACGCGGGCATCGGCAGCACCGTCGCGCCGGCGCCGTGGTGCACCAGCATGTTGTAGCCGGCGATATGGCACATCGGGAACGGCAGCAGGTACGTTCCGCCGGGGCGCACCGACCGGCCGGCGATCGTTCCCCGCGCGGCGGCCAGCAGTGTCCGGTGGGTGTGGATGACACCCTTGGGCTCGCCGGTGGACCCGCTGGTGAACAACAGCCAGGCCGGATCGTCCGGCTCGGGGGACACGTCGTCACTTCCCTGGGCGGAGTCGTGCCATTCGATGTCGTCGAACGAAACCAGCGGCAGGCCGTTCCCGGACAGCGGTGTGAGATAACGCGGGTCGCCGATCACCTGTGCCGGGCGTACCGAATTGAGCTGGGCCAGATGTTCTGCGCTGCTCAATCGTTGGTTGATCAGCACCAGTGTGCGTCCGCTGCGGGGCACACCGTAGTAGAGGCGCGCATAGTCGGCGCTGTTGTCGGCAATGACCGCGATCCTGCCGCGTGGTGGGCTGTGCGCTGCGATCCATGCGGCCGTGGCGCGGATCTGATCGTCGAACTGCGCGAAGCTGGCCGATACTCCCTCCGGGCTGACGATGGCCGCCCGGTCGGGCGTCGCGACGGCGTTCGTGCTGATCAGCTCGTGCAGCAGCTGTGCGGTCATGGGCCCCGATCGTGCCATGGTCGCCGTCGAACGCGGTGTGGGCATCACGCCCTGGTGAGCGCGGCGTACCGCGCGACGTGAAAGTCGGTGGAACCGAACTCGTACTGCACCGCGGTGAGGCGCTTGAAGTAGTGCCCGATGGCGAGTTCCTCCGTCATCCCCATGCCGCCGTGCAATTGCACCGCATTCTGGCCGATGAACCGGGCGGCCCGCCCCACCGTCGCCTTGGCCGCGGACACCGCCCTGGCCCGCTGGTCGGGCTCGGCCTGAAGGTTCAACACGGCCAGATATACCGCGGCCACCGCCTGCTCGAGTTCGATGTGCATGTCCACCATTCGGTGCTGCAGCACCTGGAAACTACCGATCGGCGCGCCGAACTGCTGACGCTGCTTGCTGTATTCGATGGTGTCGGCCAACACCTTTCGCATGTTCCCGACGGCTTCGGCGCATACCGCGGCGGCGCCCTCGTCTCGCGCCTGCGCCAGCGACGGCCAGGCGGCTCCCTCCTCGCCGAGCAGAACGGCGCGGACCCCGTCGAGCAGGACGTCGGCTGCCCAGCGGTCATCGACGGTGCGGACCTTGCGCACGGTGAGTCCGGTGGTGTCACCCCCGAGGTCGACGAGGAACAACGACAAGCCGGCCGGCGTCGACGCGGTGACGATCAGGTGGGTCGCCAGGGGAGCGTTGAGCGCCATCATCTTTGCGCCGTCGAGCAGCCAGGCGTCACCGTCGCGGCGGGCGGTGGTGGCCACCTCCTGCCAGCGATCACCCGACTGCGCCTCGGCGGCAGCCAGCGCGACGATCGCCTCACCGGCGACCAACTGCTGCAGAACTTCGCTCGCCTGGGCACATTTCCCCGTCGCTTCGCTCGCCTGGGCACTTTTCCCCGTCGCTTCGCTCGCCTGGGCACGCAGCAGCAGGCCACCGGCGACCACGGCGGTATCCACATAAGGCTCGACCACCAGTGCGTAGCCCAGCGCCTCGGCGATCACCATGATTTCGACGGGGCCGCCGCCGATTCCGCCGACCCGCTCGGGAAGGGCGGCGCCGAGGATGCCGAGTTCGTCGGCGAACGCCCGCCAGATGTCTGGTTGCCAGCCGGCACCCGTCTTGGCGGCGGCCCGGCTGGACTCCAGGCGGTACCGGGTCGACAGAAACTTGGTGAGGCCGTCGCGCAGGAGTTGCTGCTCGTCGGAAAGAGTGAAGTTCATTTACAGTCCCAACTCCGCCTTGGCGAGGATATTGCGCTGAATCTCGTTGCTGCCGGCGTAGATCGACCCGGCCCGGTCGTTGAAATAGCGCAGCGGGGCGACGGCCTGCCACGGCTCCCCGCTCAGATACCCGTCGTCGGGTACGACGAAGTCGGCGATCGGCCCGCCGGGGCAGGCGGCGTGTGGCTGGTAGGCGCGGCCGCGGGGACCGGCAGCCTCCATCAGCAGTTCGGTGAGCACTTGGCTCAGTTCGGTGGAGATGATCTTGAGCATCGACGATGCCGCCCCCGGATGCCCGCCGCCGGCCAGCGCCGCCAGTACCCGGTATTCCAGGATTTCGAGCACCTCGGTGCGGATGCGGGCGTCGGCCAGCTTGCGGGCGAAAGCCGGATCGTCGATGAGTGCACCACCGGCCGGACCCGGTTGTGCCGCGGCCACCTCGGCGATCTGCTCGGCCATCACCTGAAGGGCGGGGGCGGTGGCGCCGCCGCCGCGTTCGAACTCCAGCAGATACTTCGCCACGGTCCAGCCGTCGTCGATCCGGCCGATGACGTTGGCTTTCGGCACCCGTACATCGTCGAAGAACACCTGATTCTGTACCTCTTCACCGGAGGTCATGACCAGCGGCCGGATCTGGATGCCGGGTGTGGTCATGTCGATGAGGACGAAGGTGATGCCCTGTTGCTTCTTGCCGGTCCGCGAGGTGCGCACCAGGGCGAACATCCAGTTGGCCTCGGTGGCGTGCGTGGTCCAGATCTTGCTGCCGGTACAGACCAGGTCGTCCCCGTCGGGTATTGCGGCCATGGACAGCGCGGCCAGATCCGAACCTGCCTCCGGCTCGGAATAGCCCTGGCAGAAGAACACCTCGCCGGTCAGGATGCGCGGGAGGAAGAAGTCCTTCTGTTGCTGGGTGCCGAATTTGATGATGGCGTGCGCGACCATCCGGATTCCCATCGGGGACAACGACGGTGCGCCGGCAAGCTGCGATTCCCTGCTGAAGATGTAGTGCTGGGTGAGGCTCCAATCGCAGCCCCCGTACTGCACCGGCCAGGCGGGCGCTGCCCAGCCCCGACCGTGCAAGATCTGTTGCCAGTGCATGCTGGCCTCATGATCGCTGTAGACGCTGGTCATCAGCCGCCCCGCCCGCTGTAGCTCGGGGGTGAGCTCGGCGGCGAGGAAGTCGCGCACCTCGTCGCGGAAGGCGGAGTCCGCCGCCGACCAACTCATGTCCATCCCTGCCACCTCTTCTCCGTCGGATATGTAACTATGTTATATAACTGGCCTCTCCTGACGTGGCGGATCGCCCGGATTTACCCAGGCCTGGCCGATTCTGCGGTGCTATCTTCATGGCGTTGCCGCGGTCCACGTTGGCAAACCCCCTCGATCCCCGGCGTGGACCGCGGCTCCTCGGGCTGGAATGGGTCGTCGCCCCACCGTGCCGTGCCGATCGGGTACTTTCACATGTGTTGATTACCGGAACGGCCGCGACGCTCGCGGCTGCCCGACCTCATCGCCACTGTTGCTCAAGGCCAATTGCGTACGCGGCGATCGAAATCGAGCAACTGTGAGGACGCTAACGAGAAATGTGGGACGACGAAGTTGGGGTGCTGGCCGTCGGTGCAGGCCCCGGTGGGCAGGCCTATGCGGCCGTCGCCGCGGACGCGGGGCTCGACGTCCTGATCGCCACCCCGCCGGCATCCGCTCCGGGCGCGGCGCCGGGGTCCCGCGGATGGCTGCCGTTCATCGACGACTCGCTGACCGAGGAGTACCTGTCCGAATTGACGGCAGGCGTGACGGCGCCGGGCGATCCCCCTTCGGTCGACCTGGCCGTCCGGACCGTCTACACCGCGCCCCCGCCGCGCTCCGGTAAGGCGGTAGTGCAGACCTTCGACGGGGCACAGCTGCCGGTGTGGGCCGCGACCTGCCTCGCGTCCCGATACGGTGCCGTGCTCACCACCGTCGATCATTGGCCGTCCACCCGGCGCACGTCGGACGGACGCTCGGTCGGGGTGGCCGCGCTCGGCGGCGCGGACGGCCGTGCGGTGTCGGACTGGATGGCCGACGCGGTGCGGGAGCGCGACATTCCCGTGCTCGGCGACGCGGCGTTGCGGCGGCTGGTGTTCGACGACGACGGACGACCGTCGGGGGCGGTGTTCGACACCCCCGACGGGGACTACGCGGTGCATGCCCGACACGGGCTGGCCTTGGCGCCGGCCGTCGTCGCGCCTTTGCCTGCGGTGCCGGTACCGGCCGACGGCGAGTTCGCACTCGTCGGCCTGGCCGGGAGCCGGTTCGTGCGGCTGGAACTGGTGCATACCGACGGCGTGTTCGGCTAAGGCCGCCACCCCGTCGAAAAATCGACCGAGACACCCCGTTGACGCAGTAAAGACTCCATCGCGTCGCTGGAAATCGGGCGCGACAGCAGAAAACCCTGGGCGCGGTGGCAACCGTGCCGCAGCAGTGTCAGCGCCGCCGAATCGGTCTCCACCCCTTCGGCGATCAACTCCAGCCCGAAGGCTTCGGCCAGCGCGATGATGGCCCGGACGATCGCCAGATCGCCCGGGCTGGCGCCAAGGTCCTGGACGAAACTCTTGTCGATCTTGATCGCGTCCACCGGCAGGGTCTTGAGCAGTGACAACACGCTGTATCCGGTGCCGAAGTCGTCGATGGCCACCTGCACACCCACGTCGCGCAGCCCGGCCAGGGTGATGCGGGCTGTCTCGATGTCCTGCACCACGACGCTCTCGGTGATCTCCAGGCACACCGAGCTGCGTGCCAGCCCGAACTCGTGCAAGATGCCGGCCACCGATTCCACGAAGCCGTCGCCGACCAACTGGACCGGCGACACGTTGATCCGCAGCACCGTGTCCCGACCCAGCCCCTTGGCCTGCCACCGCGCGAAGTCGGCGCACGCGGTACGCATCACCCAGCGGCCGAGTTCCCCGGCGAGGTTGATGGATTCGGCCACCCCGATGAACGAGTCCGGGGACAGCAAACCGCGCGTCGGATGCTGCCAGCGCAGCAGCGCCTCGGCGCCGAGGACCTGTCCGGTACGCATATCGATTTCGGGTAGATAGCGCAGGAACAGTGCACCGGACTCCACGACGTTCTGCAGATGCAGCTCGATATCGTTGCGGAATTCGTTCTCCAGCTCCATCGTGTCGGAGAACACCGCGACCTGGTTGCCGCCGTTGCTCTTGGCGGTCAGCACGGCCTGATCGGCTCGGCGCAGCAGGTCCGAGGTGGTGTCGCGGCCGGGGACGCCGAGCGCAACGCCGATGCTCACGGTGCGCGTGAGCATTTCACCGTCGATGGGCACTCGTTCGCGAAGCACGGCCTGCAGTCGGTAGGCCAGTTCCTCCGCTTCCGCGGCGGTCATCACAGCATCCGGGATCACCACGAATTCGTCACCGCCGAGGCGCGCGATCATGGCGGGGCCGACGGCCGTGGCCAGCCGCTCGGCCAGCACCCGGATGAACCGGTCGCCCGCGATATGCCCCAGATAATCGTTGATGGCCTTGAGCCTGTCGAGATCGAAGAACAGGGTCACCACGGGACCCGACCGGCCGGCCCGCAGTCGCTCGTCCAGATGTGCGGTCAGGGCGCGGCGGTTGTGCAGTCCGGTCAGATCGTCGTGCTCGGCCAAGAAACGCAGCCTGTCCTCGGCTTCGGTCCTGGCCTGCACCTGGGCGAACAGCGAGGCGATGGCCATCAGGGCGTTGAGTTCTTCTTCGCTCCACTCCCGGACCCCAACCTTGACGAAACCCAGCACCCCGGTTGTCACTTCGCCGGACAACAGTGGCACGCAGGCCATCGAGGTGGTGGGGATGTGCCGACCGGATTCGATGGTGCGCTGATAGTCCGACGTCTTGTTGGGGTCGAATACGGCCGGCTCTTTCAGGGTTTCGGCCAATTTGAACACCGGGTCGGCGTCGGCGAAGTAGATCAGCGCCAACGGGTCGGGGCCCTCGCCTTCGGGTCTGGGCGGCCACTCGGCAACCAGGCGGGTGGCGTGGATCACATGATCGTTGTGGCGCAGGAAGCTGAAATCGACGTCGAAATACTTGACCAGTTGGGCGAGGACCTCCCGACTCACCGGGGTGGCCGTCGCCGAGTCGACCGCGATGAGCTGCGTCGCGACCGCTGTGACGAGAAGCTCCAGGCTGGGTCGCGGCACCTCTACCTCTTGTGGTGGCGTCGCCGTCACGGCGCCGCGGTCTGGCGGGGTGGACGCTGACGGCGGCTCCGGACCGTGGGAGGCGGAGCATCGGTGATTCGGAACACCAATGCTTGTGCCTCCTGCGGCCCAGCACCGATCAGCTTCCGGAAAGTGTATTGCAGGGAACGCAGTTCATCGGTGAAGGCCGGGGCCAACGCGTCCAGTTCGCGGTCGTCGTGAGCGTAGAGGAAGGCAGGGGAGATGGGCTGCACGGCCAGGCCGTGCATTTGGGCGGTGATCCATACCGCTTCGACGGCCTGTCCGGCGAGTGCGTAATCGGAAAGAGTGTGTCCAGAGAACGAAATGGCAGCCAGCGCAGCACTCGCCATGACCCGGTCGCGGGTGTTGTCACCCAAGGCGCCGCCCGCGTTCCAACGCGCCAGCCGCGCCATCACATCCGGCCGGCGCAACACCTCGAGCACGGCCAGGTCGGAGGGCGGCAATTCCAGTCCGCGCACGTCGATTCCGAACTCTGGGCGGGGATCTCCTGGCCACCAGAGTTCGGAGAACATCTCCGCGTGCAGCTTCGGGGTGAGGTAGCGGATACGGTCCGCGGCGGCGAGCACCGCGGCCCCCGTTTCGATGTGCTCACGGTCGGTGAGCAGATGCAGGTGGGCGCCCAACCCGGCGGCGGTGCTGCGCAACAAATCCGCCACGTCGGACGAGATTTCCCGACCGGTGCCGTGATGCCGGTTGGTGGCACGTTCGTGCATCGGGCCGTACAAATCAGCCAGATTCGGCTCGGGCGTGTCTGTGAGCGTGATGACCGCCTCCAGCGGGGAGCGTTCCCCGCCGGCCCCGGTCCGCACCTCGGTGCCGCGGCCGCGCGCGGCGGCGGCGACGCGCGCGTTGAACACCGCGGCGCCCAATGCGACGGCACTCCCGCGGAATTCGACATCCATCATGGTGGTCCGCTCCGGATCGACGCGTACCGTCAGGGAGTCCGGCCCGATATCGATCTGCCAGGGTTGGGCGTTGCCTCCGGACGGCGCGCGGCTGGCGGCGACCGCCATGAGCGCGGGCACCGACGCCGGCTCGTCCGCCTCCAGGTCGTCGGCCACCTCTGCGGGGTTGCGCGGCTGTGCCGCATAGGGATCGGCGGACTCTGCCAGGTGCGCTCCGATATCGATGCGGACCCGGCCGGACGGCAGCGCCTCGCCAGAGCCGATGCGCCGCACCGCCTCGGCGATCAACGCGGCGCCGAGGGTGACCTCACCAGCCAGTTGCGGCCAGGTGGACAAGGTCTGTCCCACCTCACACAACGATGCCGCCATGCGCTCTGACAGCTGCCCGGCGTCGAGGATGCCCAACACGTAAGGCACCTTGTCGGCGCTGCTGAGGCCGGCCAGATCGGTGGTCTTCACGTTGCCGAGCAATCCGTGCAGGATGGGGCGTCCCGGGTCGAGATCGAACCGTTCGACATCGATCAGGCCGCGGTCACTGGTCGCCATCAGCACCGGGATGTGCCGGGCGCGGGCTGCCTCGCGGACAAGCACCTTGGTGTCGAGGGAGTCGCACACCTCGATGAGGATGTCCAGGCCGTCCAGGAAAGGGCCGATTGTCTCGGCCGTGATGCCCGACGTGTCGGCGTGCACAGGGAGGTAGGGATCGACCTCGGCAATTCGGCGTGCGGCCACGATGGCCTTGTTCAGGCCCTCGTCGAAAACCGTCGCGGGCACCCTGTTGAGATTGCTCAGTTCCAGATCGTCGAAGTCGGTCAGTCTCAGTTCGCCGCAGACCCCCTGGGCGGCGAGGGTATGGGCGATGACATGGCCGACGCTGAGCCCCACCACGCCGATGCGCAACTGCCCGAGGTGGTGTTGCTCGTCGAGCGTGATCAGATTGCGGTTGCGGTCCAGCCGAACCCGCCGGAAACCCCGCGGGCCGAGCATCGCCACCACGGCGCGCCGCCACGGGAAGTAGACCCACCGCGGCGACTCGCCGAGGATGTCGTCCGCCGGCACGGGGTTCAGCGCGTGCAGGACGGCACGCTGGGTCTCCCGGTTGTCGACGAACTCGATGTCCGGGCGGGCCCGCAGCTGCCGGAGCAGCTCGGCCTGGTCGGAGTGGTCTTCGGACAGAACGATCGCATTGCCCGGATCGGTCACGCTTCGCTCCCGGCTGCAGTGTCCTCGTCAAGATCGGTCATGAGGGGCAACAGAATTCGCGACTCGGCGAGAATCGTCGAAATCTGCTGGGGCTCTGCGGAGCGGGTGAACTCGGCACGGTCCCACCACATCATCTTGGTCTGGTATCTGGCATCCGGGTATGGGGTTGCGGGGATGCGGGAGGCGACGATACCGCCGGAGGACCGCCACCGGTCGAGTACGTGATCAGCGGCAGTGGCCATCGCGAATTTGGCGCCGAGGATCGCTGTCGCGTGCAGCGGCATGCGAGCCAGGGCGGCGGTCAGGAAGCGTCCGCGGTCGTGCTTGCCGGCCCAGGCTGTCTTGATCTCCACCACGCCGAACGGAATGCGGTCGGCGATCATCTTGTGCACCGCGGCAAGCCCGGGTTGGCCGGCCCATTCCACCACGGCGTGCGCTTGTCCGGCGTCGACATAGGGCCCCTGTGCGCGCACCCCTCCCACCAGGATTCCGTCGGGATCGATCGCGGCGAGGAACAGCGATGTCATCGCCGGATCGCGGAGAACACCCTCATCGACGGCGCACTCGGCACCGTGGCCTCGGTAACTGGTCATCGCCCCGTCGACGAAGTCGTCCCAGAGCTCGGGTTCGGCCGCCGGGGTGCTCATGACCAGCGTGCAGCCGGTGGCATCGTCGTGCCAGTGCGCAGTCGTGGTCGCCGCCGGTGCCGGCGCCGCCGCCTCGGCCAAGGAAGCCCTCATATGTACCCCGATCGAGTCGCCGGCACCGCCTCCGCGGTGACGTGCATTTTCATGCTTATTCAAATAGGTCAGTTAAGTATCGTCATATTTAGGGTTTATTCCAGAGGGAAGTTCTGTCCGGAAATGCCAACTATTTGCTGGTCGCATATCGGGGGTTGACCAGCAATGTGCGCGCGCGGGTCTTCTATTGTTTCGGCGTCAATTAACGTACGCGGCGTCAAGGTTACGGCAAAAATTACCGCCTGTGTCAATACTTGTCTGGTCAAACCGCTGACCGGGGCAGCAGACCCTTCGCGGGCCCGCCCGTTGTCGCCGCCGCGGCATCTGTGCGAACTTGAGGGGGACCCCGGTGATCGGTCGGCACGGTCAGCAGGCTATGCATGAACCCGTATCTCGAGAGGAGAAATTGTGAAAATCTTCGAAGACCTCGGCGAGTTGATTGCGGGCGCCGGCACCGAACTCGGTCCCACCGAATGGCTGGAGATCACCCAGGACCGGGTGAACCTGTTCGCCGACGCCACCGAAGACCATCAGTGGATCCACGTCGACCCCCAACGCGCCGCTGCCGGACCGTTCGGCGGGCCCATCGCGCACGGCCTTCTGACGCTGTCGCTGCTGCCGCATTTCTCCCACCAGCTCTACCGGGTGGAGGGCATCAAGCTTGCGGTGAACTACGGCTACAACAAGGTGCGCTTCGTGAGCCCGGTCAAGGTGGGAGCGAAGATCCGGGCCCGCGGCGTCGTCACCGATGTGGCCGCGCCCGCCGAGGGCACCGCCCAGGCCACCGTGACCATCACCGTCGAGATCGAGGGATCGGACAAACCCGCCGCGGTGGCCGAGTCGATCATCCGCTATATCGCCTGAGCCGCCTTGACGAGGGCGCCACCGATGATGAGCCGCTGGATCTCACTGGTGCCCTCGTACAGGCGGAGCAAGCGCACCTCGCGGTAGATGCGTTCCACCGCCACCTCGCGCATATACCCACTGCCGCCGTGGATTTGGACCCCCAGATCGGCGACCTTGCCGGCCATTTCGGTGCAGTAGAGCTTTGCCGCCGATGGTGCGATGCGGCGATCCGCACCCGACACCCACAGCCTGGCCGCTTCCCGGACCAGTGCCCTGCCGGCCATCACCCCGGTCTGCTGGTCGGCAAGCATCGCCTGCACCAATTGGAAGCTGCCGATCGGGGTGCCGCCCTGGGTCGCGGTGGCGGC
Source organism: Mycolicibacterium chengduense (assembly GCF_033741155.1). NCBI lineage: Bacteria > Bacillati > Actinomycetota > Actinomycetes > Mycobacteriales > Mycobacteriaceae > Mycobacterium > Mycolicibacterium chengduense. The sequence goes on from NZ_JAWQNH010000005.1 coordinate 554,890, forward strand.
GTAGGCCACCGACTCGTCGAGGACGCGCGCCGCGCTGCCCACCGCCAGCGCGGCGATGTGTATCCGGCCGCGGGCCAGCGTGGTCAAGGCCGCCCGATAGCCGATGTCGACACTGCCGCCCACCAGGGCGTCCTCGCCGACGCGGACCTCGTCGAAGCTGACGTCGGCGGTCCAGGCGCCCTCCTGGCCCATCTTCGCGTCTTTGCTGCCGACCGAGACACCCTGGGCATCGGCGGGCACCAGGAACACGGCGATCCCCGCGCCGTCGGCATCGGCCGGGCGGGTGCGGGCGAACACCACGAACAGATTCGCGGTCGGCGCATTGGTGATGAACCGCTTCTGGCCGCTGATCACCCAGTCGTGGCCGTCTCGCACCGCCTTTGACCGCAGGCCCGCCGGGGTCGAGCCGGCGCCCGGTTCGGTGAGTGCGAACGACGCCACCACGTCCCCGGCGGCGATGCCCGCCAGCCACCGGGACTTCTGCTCATCGGTGCCGAAGCCGACCAGGACCTGGCCCGCGATGCCGTTGTTGGTGCCGAACATCGACCGCAGCGCCAAGCTGGTGTAACCGAATTCCATCGCCAGTTCGACGTCCTGGGTCAGGTCCAACCCCAAACCGCCCCACTCCTGGGGGATGGCATAACCGAACAGCCCCAGGTGCTTGGCCTGGTCGCGAAGATCGTCGGGCACCCGGTCGGCGGTCATGATCTCCACCTCGCGGGGGATCACCTGGGTGCGGATGAACTGGCGCGTGGCGGCGAGGATGTCGGCGAAATCCTTGTCGCTGACTTCACTGCTGACCGTGGACGTCATGGGTCGGACTCCTGACTTGCTGCGCCGGGGACTCAGATTTGGTGCAAGAAATATCATATTTTATGTTGAGACCCAGTCGTGAGGTCCCGGAGGAAGGAAGTCGATGGCCCTGCTAGACGGTCGCACCGCGGTGATCACCGGTGGTGCGCAAGGAATCGGATACGCCATCGCGCAGCGATTCGTCGCCGAAGGCGCCAGGGTGGTCTTGGGCGACCTCGATCCGGAGGCGACCGAGGCCGCGGTGGCCACCCTCGGCGGCTCCACGGTCGCCCATGCCGTGCGTGCCGACGTCACCGACGCCGCAGCGGTGCAGGCCCTGGTCGACGCTGCGGTCGAGACCTTCGGCGGCTTGGACATCATGGTCAACAATGCCGGGATCACCCGCGATGCCACGATGCGCAAGATGACCGAGGAACAGTTCGACCAGGTCATCGACGTGCACCTGAAGGGGTGCTGGAACGGCACCCGGTTGGCGGCCAACATCATGCGTGAAGCGAAAAGCGGCGCCATCATCAATATCTCGTCGATCTCCGGCAAGGTCGGCCTGGTGGGGCAGACGAACTACTCGGCGGCCAAGGCCGGTATCGTCGGCCTGACCAAAGCCGCGGCCAAGGAGGTCGCCCATCTCGGCGTGCGGATCAACGCGATCCAGCCCGGGTTGATTCGTTCGGCGATGACCGAGGCCATGCCGCAACGTATTTGGGATCAGAAGCTGGCCGAGATCCCGATGGGTCGGGCCGCCGAGCCCAGTGAGGTCGCCTCGGTGGCGACGTTCTTGGCCTCCGACATGTCCTCGTATATGACCGGCTGCGTACTCGAAGTGACCGGCGGGCGGCACATCTGATGCCCGTGGCCGCGGACACGGTGGTGATCTGCGAGCCGGTTCGGACTCCCATCGGTCGGTACGGCGGGATGTTCGCCGCGCTGACTGCCGTCGAACTCGGTGTCGCGGCGCTGCGGGGACTGTTGCAGCGCACCGGTATCCCCGCCGATGCCGTGGAGGACGTCATCCTCGGACACTGCTACCCGTCTCCGGAGGCTCCCGCGATCGGCCGGGTGGTGGCCTTGGACGCCGGACTACCGGTCACCGTCCCCGGCATGCAGGTGGACCGTCGCTGTGGATCCGGTCTGCAGGCCGTCATCCAAGCCTGTTTGCAGGTCGGCAGCGGCGCCAACGGTCTGGTCGTCGCGGGCGGTGCCGAGTCGATGAGCAACGTGGCGTTCCACTCCACCGACATGCGCTGGGGTGGCGCTCGCACCGGTATCCGCGTGCACGATGGCCTGGCCCGTGGCCGCACCACGGCCGGCGGCAAGAACTATCCCGTGCCCGGCGGCATGCTGGAGACCGCGGAGAATCTTCGGCGGCAGTACGGTATCTCACGCGTCGAACAGGACGAGCTCGCCGTGCGTTCACACCAGAAAGCCGTTGCCGCCCAACGGTCCGGTGTACTTGCCGAGGAGATCGTGGCCGTCACCGTGTCGTCGAGATCCGGTGAGCAGTTGATCGACACCGACGAGCACCCCCGTGCAGACACGTCGGTGGAGGCGTTGAGCGTTCTGAAACCGGTTCTGCGGAAGCAAGATCCGCAGGCAACGGTGACCGCGGGAAACTCCAGCGGACAGAACGACGCTGCGTCGATGTGCATCGTCACCACGGCCGCGCGCGCTGCCGAACTGGGCCTACGACCCCTTGTCCGCTTGGTGTCGTGGGGGCTGGCCGGGGTGGCACCCAACATCATGGGTATCGGCCCGGTGCCGGCGACCGAGGTGGCGCTGCGTCATGCCGACCTGACGCTCTCTCAGATCGACCTCATCGAACTCAACGAGGCGTTCGCCGCGCAGGCGTTGGCGGTGCTGCGGGAATGGAAATTCACCGAGACGGACATGGAGCGCACCAACGTGCGCGGCTCCGGGATCTCGCTGGGGCACCCGGTCGGCGCCACCGGTGGCCGGATGCTGGCGACGCTGGCCCGCGAACTCGACGCCCGCGGAGCCCGGTACGGGCTGGAAACCATGTGCATCGGAGGCGGCCAGGGACTGGCCGCCGTGTTCGAACGGATCGTCGCATGACCCGCTTGGCGCAGACCCTCGGCCTGACCGAGGTGCAGGCCGAAATCGTCTCGACGGTGCGGCAATTCGTCGATCGTGAGATCATCCCGAACGCGCAGGAACTGGAACACTCGGACACCTACCCGCAGGCCATCGTCGACGGGATGCGGGAAATGGGACTGTTCGGGCTGATGATTCCCGAGCAGTACGGCGGGCTGGGGGAGTCCCTGCTGACCTACGCGCTGTGCGTGGAGGAACTGGCCCGCGGCTGGATGAGCGTCTCCGGGGTGATCAACACCCATTTCATCGTCGCCTACATGCTGCGCCAACACGGCACCGACGACCAGAAGCAGCGTTACCTGCCCCGGATGGCCACCGGTGAGGTGCGTGGCGCCTTCTCGATGTCCGAACCCGAACTGGGTTCCGACGTCGCCGCCATCCGCACCAAGGCGGTCCGCGGCGCCGACGGCAACTACACGATCAGCGGGCAGAAGATGTGGCTGACCAACGGCGGCAGCTCGACCTTGGTGGCTGCGCTGGTGAAAACCGAAGAGGGAGCGGCCAAACCGCACCGCAACCTGACGGCATTCCTGATCGAGAAGCCCGCCGGCTTCGGCGAGGTCAAGCCGGGGCTCACCATCCCGGGCAAGATCGACAAGATGGGCTACAAGGGCATCGACACCACCGAGCTGATCTTCGACGGGTACGCCGCCGCCGCCGACGACGTTCTCGGAGAGGCCCCGGGACGCGGCTTCGTCCAGATGATGGATGGTATCGAGGTGGGGCGGGTGAACGTCTCGGCGCGCGCGTGTGGTGTGGGTATCCGGGCGTTCGAGCTGGCCGCGCGTTACGCCCAGCAGCGGGCCACGTTCGGCAAGCCGATCGCCGAGCATCAGGCGATCGCCTTCCAACTCGCCGAGATGGCCACCAAGGTCGAAGCCGCACATCTGATGATGGTGAATGCGGCGCGGCTCAAGGATTCCGGTGAACGCAACGATATGGCCGCTGGCATGGCCAAATACCTTGCCAGCGAGTTCTGTTCGGAGGTCACCCAGCAGAGCTTCCGGATCCACGGTGGCTACGGCTACTCCAAGGAGTACGAGATCGAGCGGCTGATGCGTGATGCGCCCTTCCTGTTGATCGGGGAGGGCACCAGTGAAATCCAGAAGACCATCATCAGTAAGAACCTGCTCGATGAGTATCGCGTCTGAGCCGCCATCCGGGCGAGCGGAGCGACGGGGAGAACCCGAATTCGTCGACCGCCCACAGCTTTCCGACGATGTCGCGCGGGTGGTGCGGCGCCGGATCTTCCATGGCACCTATCCGGCCGGGGTGTACCTGCGGTTGGACCAACTGGCGGCCGATCTCGGCATCAGCGTGACGCCGGTGCGCGAGGCGTTGTTGAATCTGCGTGCCGAGGGCCTGCTGGTGCAGCACCCGCGCCGTGGGTTCATGGTGCTGGAGGTCACCGCCCGCGACATCGCCGACGTCGCCAACTTGCAGGCCTATATCGGCGGCGAGCTGGGGGCTCGGGCGGCCGCCACTATCACCGATGAACAGGTGGCCGAACTCACCGCCATCCAGGATGCACTGGAAAAGGCCTACGAGCACCACGATCTGGATCGCACCGTGCGGCTGAACCATGAATTCCACCGGCTGATCAACGTCATCGCCGATTCGCCGAAGCTGACCCAGATGATGTCCGTCGTCACCCGCTACGCGCCAGAGTCGGTGTTCCCCACCATGGAGGGCTGGCCGGCCCAGTCGATCCGGGACCATCGCACGGTGATCGACGCACTGCAGCGGCGTGACGGGGACATGGTGCGCGCCGCGATGGCCGAACATTTCACGATAGGGGTCCGGCCGATGACCGAGCACCTCACCCAGCGAGGCGTGATCCGGCCCGACTGAGGTGCTCGCTTGCGCGGATCGATCCGCCCCGAGCGGGGTGTCGCGGCTGAAACGGCACAAACGCCGACCCGGCGTCGGTCAGTCCAGCCGCACCGTCCCGTCCGACTCGACCCGCCACCCCGGATTGTGCGCGATTTCCCAGACCACCCCGTTGGGATCGCGGATGTGGGCGTGGAACACACCGCCGAACTGGCCGGGCTGCGGGGCCTTCAGAATCGTGCCGCCACCCTCGGCCATTACCGCGACGACGCTGATGACGTCGTCGCGGCTGTCCACGTTGTGTGCCAGCGTGATTCCCGAGAGGTCGATCGGGGCGTCGGCGGGCCGGCCCTGATCGGCGTTGAACTTCTCGGCGAGAAAGAAGGCCAGTACCTGGCCGGGGGCGGTCTGGTAGAACACGATCTCGCCCTCGACGTCCAGCAGCGCATGCCAGCCGAGTGCGCCGTAGAAGCGGCGGGTGGCGTCCAGGTCGATCGCGGCGACGGTGACGAAATTGAGCTGCTGGTCCATCACCTGACCGTAGCGGTCAGCGGTCGCCGGCTTGGGGCGCGGCGGCTGTCAGTCGGCCGAATTGTCGCGCTGGGACCGGGCCGCCCGGCGTTGTGTCTCGGCGCGCTCCCGGCACTGCCGGCGGAACTCTTCTTCGGCCGCGTCGTCGACGGTCGGCGCCGCACTGGTGACCCGATCCGGCGCCGGTCGCCCCGCGATGAGCCAGGCGAGCGCACCCGCCACCGGGGCAAGGACGACAACGAGCGTCCACTGCGTGCGGCCGAATCCGCGGATGCGCTTCTCGTCGGCGCGCGCGATATCGACGATGGCGGTCACCAATAACGCGGTGACCAGTAATCCCAGGTAGGGCACTGGTAGCGATCCTCTCGTGGCCGGCGGCCAGGGTGCGGACGACACAACGCTGGGCCGACTCACTCACCGCGAATCTAGCAAGCGCGCCCTAGTGGTCGCCTAGTTGTCCCCGGGGGGTGGTGGTTGGAATGGGTTGTACCACCACCATTGGGCGCGTTCACCGGTCGGCCCTTGATAGGGGCCGACGGTCGGTGGCGCCGTGGTGGGTGGTCGGGCTAGTGATCCGCGGTCGATGGGGTCGCCGTCGGTGTCGGTGACGACGAGGCGATCGGCGGGGCCGGTGATGGTGATCTCCCCGCGGTGATGCTGGCGGTGATGCCGCGGGCAGAGCAGCACCAGGTTGTCCAGCTCGGTGGGGCCGCCGTCCTCCCAATGCGTGAGGTGATGCGCATGCAAGCCTCGGGTGGATGCGCAGCCGGGGATGACGCAGTGCCGGTCGCGGTGTTCCAGGGCGCGGCGGAGTCGGCGGCTGATGGTGCGGGTGCTGCGCCCGGCCCCGATCGGTTGGCCGTCGCGTTGGAACCAGACTTCGCAGGTGGTGTCGCAGAGCAGTTCGCGGCGCTCGTTGTCGGTGAGGATTGGTCCGAGGTGCAGGGCGGCGGGTTGGTCGACCTCGACGTGCACGATGACGGTGGTGTGTTGGCCGTGGGGGCGGGCGGCGACGTCGGTGTCCCAGCCGGCCTTGACCAGGCTCATGAACGCGTCGACCCGGGTGGGCAATGGAGTCTGGTCGTCGGCGGGGTGTTCGGCGATGAGTCCGTCGTGGCGCGATTGGAGGGCGGCGTCGAGTGTGGCGGCTTCCAGTCGGGGCAGGGTGATGCGGTAGGTGGTGTGCTGGCCGTGTTCGGTTTTGGTGATCTGCGGTGTCGGTTCGGTTTTGCCTTTGGGCTGTGGGCGGGGCACGAAGTTGATCGCGGTGCGCAGTTGGCTGACGGTGGCCGAGAGGGCCAGTTCGCTGTAGTGGGCATCAGAGCCGTCGGCGGCGCGTTCGGCGATGACGCCGACCTGGTCCAACGAGAGTTTGCCTTCCCGCATGCCTTGCGCGCAGCGAGGAAAGTCGTCGAGGCGGTTCGCGACGGCGACTATGACCTCGGCGTTGCGTTCGGACATGCCGGTCTTCCAGGCGACCAGGGCGTTGATGGAGCGGCAGCCGGTCATGCCGGCGAGGTCGGTGCGGTCGATCTCGGCGACGATTTCGACCAGCCGGCTGTCGATGGCGTTGCGCTGGCCCATCAGTTCGGCGACCTCATCGAACAGCCCCTCCAGCCGCTCTTTGGGTTCCAAAGATGCTGCGGCGGTGGACATACCCCATTCTGACAGAGTGGTACGACAAGTCCGTTCGGCTCAGAAGTCTCCGCGCCAGTTCCGTCACGTCGTATCCACCAAAAGCCGCAACGCGATCTCGTCAACCGCGACCGCGGTATTGGCGAGGATCACGGCCGCCGCAGCGCCGGCCCGGTCCAGCGCCAGCATGCTCGAGAAGCCCCCGGTTGCGCCGTTGTGCCAGACGATGTCGACGTCCGCGACGCGATCGGTGAACCAGGCGTATCCCACCCGGCTCCCACCGTCGGCATCCCAACGGGGGTCGAGCGCGGTGCGGCCCGGCGCTGCACCGTCGAGCAACGCTCGCGCGTAGATGGCCATGTCGCCGGCAGTCGAGCGCACCCCACCGGCAGGCGCGTACGCGCCCAACGTCCACGCCTGCTCGCGGGTGCCGCGGGCGCTCCATCCCGTCGGCGCGTCGGTGGGCAGGTCGGCGCTGGACAGCGGTGTGCTCGATTGCGTCATACCGAGTCGACCGAACAGGCGGTGCTGCAGCAACTCGGGGAACCCGACCCCGGCATGCGCTGCCAGCGCCTGGCCCAGTAGGGCAAAGCCCAGATTGGAGTACGAAAACTGGCCTCTGTCAACTACTTCAGCCGCTCTGGCTTGGATAAGCAGCCGCCGAAGGTCCGCCGTGTACGGATTGCGGTGCCGCAGCACCGCGACGATCGCGTTCGCGCGATCCCGCAGGCCGGTGGCGACCCGAGGCAGCCCAGAGCGGTGACCGGCAAGCTCCTCCAGGGTGACCTCAGCCACCGAGCAGCCGTCGAGGTCCAGCAGGGTCCCGAGAGGGGTGTCGGTGCGCAGCTCTCCCGTCTCGATTGCTTCCGCGAAGAGCAGCGACGTCATCGTTTTGGTGACGGACCCGATCTCGTACACCGTGGCGGGCCCGGCTCCGAAATGAGCGTGGCGGTGCACGCCGTCCCGGATGCACACCACGCTGAGGCGGTCACCGAGACCGGCGGCTCGGGCCAGGGGTTCGACCCGCGCGATCAGATCCGGGTCGCCGGTGGCCGTTCCGAGTTGTGGTGTCGACACCTTCTCAGTAGACAACGATGATGGCCATGACAACGACACCCCTCGACGAGCTGGGCTACTACCTGCTGGCCGGCGCCGGCGGGGACGGCCCGGCGGCCCTGGTCGACGAGGCGCGCCGGGGTGAGCAACTCGGCTTCGGCACCGCGTTCATCTCGGAGCGCTGGAACGTCAAGGAGGCGTCATCGCTGACCGGTGCGGCGTGCGCGGTGACCAGCCGCATGCGGATCGCCACCGCCGCCACCAATCACAACACCCGTCATCCATTGATCACCGGGTCGTGGGCGACCACCATGCACAAACTGTCCGGTGGCAGATTCACCCTGGGTATCGGCCGTGGCATCGCCGCCATGTACCAGGCCTTCGGGGTTCCGGCCGTGACGACCGCCCAGATGGAGGACTTCGCCACGGTGATGCGCCGGCTGTGGCAGGGCGAGGTGATCCTCAACCACGACGGCCCGATGGGCAAGTATCAGATGCTGTTCCTGGACCCCGATTTCCGTGCGGACATCCGGCTGGCCATCGTGGCGTTCGGGCCGCAAACCCTCGCGCTCGGGGGCCGTGTCTTCGACGACGTCATCCTGCACACCTACTTCACCCCGGAGACGTTGCAACGTGCGGTCAAGACCGTCAAGGACGCTGCGGAACGGGCCGGCCGGGACCCGGCCGCCGTGCGCGTCTGGTCGTGTTTCGCCACCGTCGGCGACCACCTACCCGAGGAACTACGGCTCAAGAAGACGGTGGCCCGGCTGGCCACCTACCTGCAGGGCTACGGCGATTTGATGGTCAGCATCAACAACTGGGATCCGGCTGTGCTGCAACGATTTCGGAGTGACGACGTGGTTACCTCCATACCAGGGGGCATCGACCACAAGGCCACCGCCGAGCAGATCGAGCATATTGCCACTCTCATTCCCGACGAATGGCTGGAACCCTCTGCCACCGGATCGGCACAACACTGTGTGGACCGTATTCGCCAGGAGTTCGACTACGGCGCCGACGCCGTCATCCTGCACGGCGCCACGCCGGATGAACTGGAGCCGATCGTCACTGCGTACCGGGGATCTTGACCGTCGCTCAGCAGCAGCGCGCGGCCGGGTTGGCGTCCGCTGCCGCGTGGCGCTGACGCCAGTAGTCCCGTTCGGTGAGCACCGGCTCGCCGGGGTGGGTACGGCGGCGATGGTGCAGGTAGCGCTGGTAGTGGTTGTCGCCCATCAATGATGAGCAGTACCAACGGATCTGGCCGACGAGCTCGGTAAGGCGTCCCATTCTTTCTGCACCTCCTTCTCCGCGGCGGTGGGGATCAGTCCGGACGGCGCGAACAGTTTGGACGGCGCAGGGTCGTCGGCGGACAGCGGGCGTGCCGCCCCGCGCAACGCCCGCGCGGCCACCACCACACCGGCGACGAACACGATGAGTACCAGCACCGCGAAGATGACCGACAGCGTGCCCTGGATGAACGTGTTGCGGATGACGGCGTCCAGCTGGTCGGGGTTCTTGGCCGCCCCGAACGCGGTCTTGCCGGCGTCCTTGGCCGCAACGTACTGCGAATGCTGCTTCCAATAGCCGACTTTCGGATCGCCGGAGAAGATCTTCTGGAAGGACGCCGTCATCGTGACGGTCAGGTCCCACAACAACGGCACGCCCGGGATCCAGGCCCACTTCACCAGTCCACGCTTGATGATCACCACGGTGACCACCGTCAGTGCGATGGCGGCCAGCAACTGGTTGGCGATCCCGAACAACGGGAACAGGGTGTTGATCCCACCCAGCGGGTCGGTGACGCCCATCAGCAGGATGCTGCCCCACGCGGCCACCACGATGACGCTGCACACCCACGCACCGATCCGCCAGCTCGGATCGCGCAGGTTCTTCAGCGGGCCACCGAGATTGGCCAACCCGTCGGACAGCATGAACCGGGCCACCCGGGTGCCGGCGTCGACGGTGGTCAGGATGAACAGCGCCTCGAACATGATCGCGAAGTGATACCAGAACGCCTTCATGCTCGCCCCGCCGAACACCTGGTGCAGCACCTCGGACATGCCGAAGGCCAGGGTCGGTGCGCCGCCGGTGCGGGAAACGATCGACTTCTCACCGACGCTCTCGGCGGCATCGGCGATCTCCGCGCCGGTGATCGGTTGGCCGGAGAGCCCGAGCCCGTTGACGTAATCGGCCGCGGTCTGCGCCGTGGTCCCGGTGGAAGCGGTCGGCGCGTTGATGGCGAAGTACAGATGCTGGTTGAGGATGGCCGCGGTGATGAGCGCCATGATGGCCACGAACGACTCGGTGAGCATGCCGCCGTAGCCGATCAGCCGCATCTGCGATTCCTTCTCCAGCAGCTTCGGCGTGGTCCCTGACGAGATCAGCGAATGGAATCCGGACAGGGCCCCGCAGGCGATGGTGATGAACAGGAAGGGGAACAGCGCCCCGGCGAATACCGGGCCCGAGCCGCTGCTAGCGAAGTGCGAGATCGCCGGGGCCTCCATCACCGGGCGGGCCAGCACAATGCCGATGGCCAGCAAGACGATGGTGCCGACCTTCATGAACGTGGACAGGTAATCGCGGGGCGCCAGCAGCAGCCACACCGGCAGCACGGAGGCGGCCAGGCCGTAGACGATGATGCACCACGACAGCGTCACCTTCGACAAGGTGAACCAGTCGGCACCCCAGGACGTTTCGGCCACCCAGCCGCCGGCGACCACGGCCAGCAGCAACAGCACGACGCCGATGAGCGACACCTCGGACACCCGGCCCGGACGCAGGAAGCGCAGGTACAGGCCCATGAAGATCGCGATCGGAATGGTCATCGCGATGGAGAACACGCCCCACGGGCTCTCGGCCAGCGCGTTGACCACCACCAGCGCCAGCACCGCGAGCAGGATCACCATGATGACGAGTACCCCGACGATCGCGGCCACCCCGCCGATACTGCCGAGTTCGTCGCGGGCCATCTGGCCCAGCGAACGGCCGCGGCGACGCACCGAGATGGACAGCACCAGGTAGTCCTGGACGCAGCCGGCCACCAGCGCCCCGATGATGATCCAGATGGTGCCGGGCAGGTAACCCATCTGCATCGCCAGCACCGGCCCGACCAACGGCCCGGCGCCGGCGATCGCGGCGAAGTGATGGCCGAACAGGACCCGCCGGTCGGTGGGCATGTAATCGGTGCCGTTCTCGAAGATCTCGGCCGGGGTGGCGTGGTCGTCGCGCGGCTGCACGATCTTGTTCTCGATCAACCGCGCGTAGAACCGGAAGCCGATGACATAGGTGCAGATGGCGGCGATGACGAACCACACCGCGTTCACCGTCTCACCGCGCAGGAACGCGATGACTGCCCAGGCGATCGCACCGAGCAGGGCGATCACCCCGAAGATGACGCGGTGCCGCACGGTGATGGGGGAGCGATCGATGATCGCGACCGGCGGGAGGTCGGCATCGGTGCGGATATAGGTGATATCGCCCTTGCGTTCTTCCAGAGGTGTCGTCGGTGAAGCCATGGGGCGATCCTTTCATCGCGACAAACTGGGCCGGGGCCGAACCGCCGTTTAGGTTCAATCGGCGCGCTCGTAATGGGCCCGCACGGTGTCGATGGTGTCCGCCTCGTCGGCGCGTTTGTCCTCGCGGTAGCGGATCACCCGGGCGAACCGCAACGCCATCCCACCCGGGTACCGGGTGGAACCCTGCACCCCGTCGAAGGCGATTTCGACGACCTGTTCCGGTCGCACCGTGACCACGTACCCATCGGTGCCTCCGACGGCAAGCTCGGTGAAACGCCGTGTTTGCCAATCCAGCGTGGCATCGGTCATGCCCTTGAAGGTCTTGCCCAGCATCACGAATCCGCCCGTCGCCGGGTCGCGGGCGCCGAGGTGGATATTGGACAGCTTGCCGGTGCGTCGCCCCGAACCCCATTCCACCGCCAGCACCACCAGGTCGAGGGTGTGCACCGGTTTGACCTTGAGCCAGCCGGACCCGCGCCGACCGGCCTCGTACGGGGCGCTCGACGATTTGGCCATCACACCTTCGTGACCGGCGGCCAGCACGGACTGCAGGAACCGCCCCGCGGTGTCGGGATCGGCGGTGATCAGCCGGTCCACCCGCTGCCCGGCGGGCACCACCGCGTCCAGCACCGTCAACCGATCGACGGTCGGCACGTCGAGCAGATCGGTGCCATCGTGGTGCAGCATGTCGAAGAAGAACACCGACAGTGGGTGTTCCCGGACACCTGACTTGTTGCCGAACCGCGACGCGGTGACCTGGAATCGGTGTGGACGGCCGTCCGGACGGAGCGCGATGGCCTCGGCATCGGCGATGAAATCGGTGACCGGCAGCGCGAGTGCGGCATCGACCACCTCCGGCAGGCGGGCAGTGACATCGTCGAGGCTGCGGGTGTACACCGACACCGTGCCGCCGTTGCGGTGGATCTGCACCCGCGCGCCGTCCAACTTCGCCTCGAAAACGACGTCACCGCCCAGCTTTTCGAGTGCGTCACCGATATCGGTGGCGGTCTGCGCGAGCATCGGGCCGACCGGCCGACCGACGGTGAGGGCGAATCGGGCCAGACCTGCGGTGCCGTCGGACAACGCGGCAACGGCGACAGCGGGCAACTCACCGGCCAGCATTGCCGCCCTGCGGACCTGGGCTGCGGGTACCCCCGCGGCCTTGGCGACCGCATCGGACATCACCCCGGCCAGGGCGCCCTGGCGCAGCTCACCGGAGAGCAAGCGGCGCAGGAAGGCCTGTTCGCCTGCGGTGGCGGCGGTGAACAGGTCGCCCAGTAGCTGTGCGCGCTGCGCCTGCGAGCCCTTGCCGGTGGTGCTCTTGATCCGGGAAAACGCTCGATCGACGGCGGGCACCGTCAGCGTCGCAGTGTCGGCGGGCCGGGGCAGGCTGCGCAAGGCGGCCCAGCCGACCCCGATCTGGCGCTGGGGAAGCTCACCGGCCAGCCAGGACACCAGCAGGCCCACGACGGCGGGATCGGCATGTGCCAGCAGGTCGGCCACCCGAGCGGTCTTGGCCAGCCGCGACGAGGACGCCGCCACATCGACCGACGCTTCCGCCACCGCGCTGAGCAACATGGTTCCACCGTGCCACGGACGGCCGACAAGTCGGGACTTTCGGCCCTGTGCCCGACCCGCATCCGGGCGGACAGTGAGAACCATGCCGAACACACACGACCTCGACGTCCTCAACCGTAGGCAGTGCCTGGACCGGTTGCAGACCACCCGCGTCGGCCGGCTCATCTTCACCCAGAGCGCACTGCCCGCCGTCCAGCCGGTGAACTTCCGGCTGTGGCGCGATGATGTGGTCATCCGGGTCGCCGGTGGCGGCAAGCTGGCCGCGGCCGCCGACCGCCAGGTGGTGGCCTTCGAAGCCGACGAACTGGACCAGGATCTGCGCTCCGGGTGGAGCGTGACGGTCGTCGGTCATGCCGAGCCGGTCACCGACGTCGAAGACCTGGTCGAGGTCGCCGGAACGTTCGTCACACCATGGGTCAGTGGTCGCCGCGACCATTTCGTCAGGATCAGGACCGAACAGATGACCGGCCGGGAGTTCCGTGACCCGACCAGCCCGCACTACCCGGCGGCGGCCGCGTCACGACCCGGTCACTAACCCTTCGAGCACCGCGGCTTCGGCGCGCAATTGGGCCGCCCGGTCGTCGTGTCCGGCGGCGCTGAACTGTGTTGCGGCGCTGATCCGTTCGTCGACCTCGGCGTGCAGCAGGGCCAAGATCTCGGCCTCGGTGAGTTCCCGGCGGGCGACCTCGGCCGCGCCGAGACCGGCGACGCTGTGCGCGATCGGGCCGTCGAGCAGGGGGTGCGTCGGCGCGGTGGCCGGTGTCTCGGCGTTGTCGATCGCGCTGAGCGCACTGCGGATCGCCGGCACCCGCACGGTGTCGCGCTGTTTGCGGGCGTGCAGCAGCGCCGAGCGCAGCGTGGCACGCCAGCGTTGAGCGGGCGTCGAGGTCATGGCGAACAACGTAGCCCGGTCCGGGTGGACCACGAAACCGAATTAGGTGACGGTGAAGTCCACACTGTGATAGCCGGTCGCGCCGTCGGGCACCACATCGGCGAGGTCGGCTGTCTGCACCGCCCCGGTGTTGTCGGTCGCGCGCACGGTGATGGTATGTAGGCCAGGCTGATCGGTCTGCCAGTCGAAACTCCACAGTCGCCACGTGTCGTTGGAGTACGCCGCGCCCAGCGTGGCGGGCTGCCAGGTGCCCTCGTGGCCCGGGGAGTCGATGCGCACCTCCACCGCCCGCACGCCGCGGTTCTGTGCCCAGGCCACTCCACCGAACCGCGCTGATCCCCGGGGGATATCGGCGCCCGACCGCGGCACGTCGATGCGGGACTGGGTCTTGATCGGTCCCTGCGGGGCCCAGCCCAGCTTCGTCCAATAGGCCTCGGCGCGATCGAATCTGGTGAGTTCCAGGTCGACGACCCATTTGGTTGCCGAGACATAACCGTAGAGTCCGGGCACCACCAGCCGGGCCGGATAACCGTGCTCGACGGGCAGCGGCTGACCGTTCATGGTGATGGCCAGCAACGCGTCGCGATCATCGGTGAGCGCCTGCACCGGGGAACCGGCGGTGAACCCGTCGCTGGACGTGGACAGCACCATATCGGCGTCGGCATGCACGCCGGCGGCGGCCAGCAGATCACGCACCCGGTAGCCGGTCCACACCGCGTTGCCGATGAGGTCACCCCCGACCGGGTTCGACACGCACGTCAGGGTGACCATCTTCTCGATGAGCTCGAAACCGGCCAAATCATCGAAACGGTAAGTCTTCTCGTGATCGACCATGCCGTGGATGCGCAGTTTCCAGTCGGCCCGGGACAACTGCGGCACGGCGAGTGCGGTGTCGATCCGGTAGAAGTCGGCGTTGCCGGTCACGAAGCTCGGCAGTTCCACACCGGCCGGCTGCACCCCGGCCGGCACCGGTGCAGCGGGTTTGGCCAGCGGCGGCGGGGTGAACGAATTCCGGTCGCCGGAAACGGAATTGACCCGGCCGCCATAGATCGTGCCCAGCGCGCCGGTCAGGGTGCCCACCCCGAGAAACCCGAGAGCGGCCAGCGAGAGCCGGCGGCCGGGATCGGTCTCGGCGGCGCTGTTGGCCGAATCGTCGCGCAGCCGTCCCGACGTCAGGAAACGCAGGGTCGCGATTCCGGCCAGCGTGCCCACCACCGTCGGAACGGCGTCGAGCGGGCCGGCGCCGGTGCGGGTCAGCACCGCCGCACACCCGAGCACCCCCGCGGCGGCGAACATGACACTGCCGATCGGCACGCGGCGACGTTCCAGCAGGCCCGCCAGCGCTGCCAGGATGGCAATCACCAGCAGCACGGCTACCGTCAGGAACAGCTTGTCGGAGGTGCCGAAGGTTTGGATCGCCCATTCCTTGACCGGCCCCGGGGTGTGGTCGATGATGCTCGACCCCACGGCGGTGCGGGCGTCGCCCGATGCGCCCAGCGGGATGGCGGCCAATGCGCTGACGCCGAGGGTGATCGCCGCGGAGGCGACACCGCAGAGCAATCGGGTACCGGGGGCGATGGGCGCACTCACGATCCCACGCTAGCCCAGGGAGGTTCCCGAAAGCCTTACCGAACAATGACGGGTGTGCCCGGCCCCAGCTGGGCCGGGCCGGACGGCACGCCGGCGGCCGCGGATCAGCGATTGCCTGAAGTCGCCTTCGGCGACCGCGGATACGGTAAACAAACTGCTCATCGGATTCCAAGCCAATTCCAAGCCGGCGCATTACTGTTTGCCCATGCGCAAGCGAATCGCTGCGGCGTGTGCCCGATCAAGGCACTGCTGGTCTTCCGGGGCGCCGACGATGCCGACCGGCAGGGCGCCGGCTTCGACCGGGTGCGGGCATTCCGTGAGGGCGTCATCAACGGCGCCGAGGCGTGCGTGGGGTACGAGCACTGACGGCCCACGCGCTTTAGTAGGTGTCCAGCCCGAGCTTGACTGCCAGCCCCAACCCCGCGACGGCGATGAGCAGTCGCAGAGGGGTGGCCGGAGCGTGGCGCACCACCACCGGCCCCAGCCGCGCCCCCAACAGGCAGCCGAGACCCAACGGCACGACGGCGGCCCAGTGCACCGGCGCGAAGACGATGAATCCGATCGCGGCTACGCCGTTGGCCACCCCCAGCACCACGTTCTTGGTGGCGTTGGCGTCGGCCAGCGTGGCGCTGCCGGTGCGCAGGAACAAGGCCAACAGCAGCACGCCGGCCGCCGCCCCGAAGAATCCGCCGTAGACACAGATCGCCAGCACTGAAAGGGTTTGCAGGACACGGTGTCTGGTGCTGTGAACGCGCCCGGGATCGTTGCGGACGGGAAGCGCGATGGCCACCGATGACACCGCCAGCAGCACCGGCACCACGTTCTCGAATCCCTCGGCCGGGATCGACAGCAGCAACACCGCTCCGGCTGCGCCGCCGAGCACGGCCGCAGGCAGCATCCGCCGCAGCTTGGGTCCTTGGCCCTGCAGTTCGGGCAGCGACCCCCAGACCGAGCCGACGCCGTTGCCCACCAGCGCGACGGTGTTGGTGACGTTGGCGGCCACCGGCGGCAAGCCGACGAGCAGCAGGGCCGGGTAGGTGGATACCGAGGCCAGCCCGGCGATGCTGCCCGTCAATCCGCCGCCGATTCCGGCGATTGCCAGGAACAGCACCTCCCACCACGTCACCGGCCCATCCTGGCGCAGGTCCCGAGCAGACCCAGAATCGGTGTCTCACGGCCGTGAGACACCGATTCCGGGTTGGGTCGCGGGACGTGGATCAGTGTTTTTTGCGAGCGACCAGCGCGTCGGCAGGGTCAGGTGCGCCGTCGCGGTCTTTGACCACGCGGTAGGCGGCGTACCCGGCGACCAGGGTCAGTGCGACGAAGATCACCGCGAAGTACTGCAGGAACCATGAATCGCCTGCCGGGTTGTAGACATCCTGCCGGGGCCAGCCGATATTGATCACGAGCAGGGCGCCCATCACCACGGCGACAAGATTGATCGGGATGCCCCAGCGGCCCAGGTCCATCACCGGCTTGCCGTGCGAGAGGCTGGTGCCGCGCAGGCGGTGGATCAACGCCGGGACCGTCACCATCAGGTAGGCCAGGTAGACGATGACCACCGACACCGAGGCGATGGCGGCGAACACGCTGGACTGTCCCAGGTTGACCAACAGCACCGCGATGGCCAGCAGGCTGACCGCGACGCCGGTGATGACCGGGGTGCCGGTCCGCTTGTTGACCCTGGCCAGCAGTTTCCCGAACGGGAGCCGGTTGTCGCGCGCCATCGAGAACATCACCCGCGACGCCGACGCCTGGATGGCCAGAGTGGCCGAGAAGATCGCCACCGCGACCAGGCCCAGCAGGGTCTTGCCCAGCCACGTGTCGAGCTGGCTCTCGATGACCCACGCCATGCCGCCGTGGGCCAGGTCGTCACCCAGTTCGGGGGCGGACATGAGGGCGGCCAGGATCATCAGCCCGCCACCGACGAACGACACCAACAGGGCGGTCACGATCGCCTTGGGTGCGGTGCGGCGTGGGTCCTTGGTCTCCTCGGAAAGTTCTGCGGCGCTGTCGAATCCGTACATCACGTAGGCGGCCATCAGCATCGACGCCAGGAACGCGGGCAGGTAGTGCACACCCGAGCCGTGCCCGCCGGTGTCGGTGATCGCTTGCCCGGGACTGCGCTCGGCGGTGAAGAACATCGCCCCGACGATGAGGAGCACACCGATGATCTCCAGGGTGACGCCGGTGACGGTGATCCGGGCCATGAACCGCACGCCGGCGGCGCTGATGACGGTGCACGCCACGATGGTGATGGCACCCAGGATGATGCCGTTGGTGGCGCCGTCGACCGACAGCGGATCCATGTCGGTGCCGACGAGCTGGAAGCCGCTCCAGATCGGCGGCAAGACGGTCTGCATGGCGATCGCCAGCGCGGCAATGGACACGATGTAGCCGATCAGCATGAACCAGCCGGCGAACCAGCCGACGGCGTTACCGGCCAACCGGCGCGACCACTGGTAGATGGCGCCGGCGACGGGGAACTTGCCGGACAGTTCGGCGAACACCAGGCAGACACAGAACTGGCAGATGAACACGATGGGCCAGGTGAAGAAGAACGCCGGCCCGCCGAGTGCGAAACCCAAAGGGAAGAACGCGAATACGGTGGTGAGGATCGACACGAAGGAGAAGCCGGCGGCGAAAGCGGCGTAACCGCCGATGCCGCGGTGCAACTCCTGCGTATAGCCGAGTTCCTCCAAGGTGGCGGCGTCCTCCTGGGAGGAGATCGCCGGATCGAAGGTGGCGGTCATGACGTGTGCTCCTGGATGGTGGTGAATAACTGTCGTGCGATAGAAATTAGGGTGTGTTTTTGATCCGCACATTTCGGCGATGTGACATCTGTGTGACCAGCGTCAGGGGAGCAGCCGAGTGACAATCGATGCCATGCTCTCCGGTGCGGTGCATGCCATGGATGCTGCCAGCGACGAAGCCGGCCTTCGTGCAGCGATGGAGCAAGCCCGGCTGGCCCTGATCGACGAGCTGGCCGCGCAGACCCCAGCGGCCGACCTTGCCGCCGGCTGGTCGACGGTGCTGCGTCACGGCGTCACCGCTGCCGTCCGGCTGGTCTCCGGCGCCGGCGAACCGCAGTGGAGCTGGTTCGTCTCCGGTAGTGCGGCGCGCGGCGAGGCGGCCCCGGGTTCGGATGTCGAGACGATGATCGCGGTGGCCGACGCCGTCTCCGACGAGCAGAAGGCGGCGCTGTTGGCCCGGGCTGCCGACGTGCACGCGCTGCTGGAGCGGTGCGGGGTGCAGGGCGACGGCAACGGGGTGCTGGCCAGCCGGCCGCGATTCTGCCGCCGGGCATCGAACTGGCTCGACGGCATCGAACACTGGGCGGCCGAGCCGCGCACCGACCGGGGTGTCGTCATGACCGGACTGATGGCCGATGCCGTCGAGGTGGGCCCGGGGACGGGGGACATGCTGCGGGTTCGCGCCGTCGACG
The DNA here is from genome assembly GCF_033741155.1 of Mycolicibacterium chengduense. Classification (NCBI taxonomy): domain Bacteria; kingdom Bacillati; phylum Actinomycetota; class Actinomycetes; order Mycobacteriales; family Mycobacteriaceae; genus Mycobacterium; species Mycolicibacterium chengduense. Next base: position 573,884 of record NZ_JAWQNH010000005.1, read on the forward strand.
CGGCGCGCCGGCATTACCCGGTCCGCCAGGCGATGCTGGACGACGCCACCACCGTGCGCGCGGGCTTTCCGTCGCGGCTGCGCATCGTGTCCAGGCATGCCGATACCGTGGACCTGAAACTGGCGATGGTCGACCCGGTGGTCAAGATCGCCCGCTGGGCCGGCCTGTCGGCCGGTTCGACGGCGGTGTCCACCCTGGCTCGACTCGACGCCGCGGGCGCGGCAGGCATCCTCGACGCCGACGACGTGTCGACCCTGCACGAGTGCTTTGTCTGGCTGACCCGGTTCCGTTGGCGGCTGCGTGCCGGTCCGTGGTTGCGGGGCGCGCCGGTCGGTGACCTGGTCGGGCTGGCCGAGATCGCCCCGCACGAGCGGGCGGTGCTGCGCGGCGTGCACCGCGAAGTGGCCGGTGTTAGCCGCAAACTCGCCTTCCTGGCCTCGACTTCGGCGTTCCGGTAGTGGAGTGCGGTGCGGTGCGCCGCGCGCTGGACCAGACCGTCGCCGCGCAGCGCCTGGAGGGTTGGCAACCCACCGGCCCGCAGTTGGCCGACCTGGCCCGCCTGGCCGCTGCCGAGCTCAGCTTCGGGGAGTATCTGGCCGGCCATCGGGACAGGTACCCGCCGGCGCAACCGCCACCGCGTCGGTGGGTGCTGCGGCGGCGAATTCCGTATGTCATTCCGGGAACGGCGGTGTTGCGCAACAACTTCGGACTCGGTGACGCGGTGGCGCTGACCGAGCTGGAGTGCATCGCCACCGCCGGCCGCATGCTGGCCTGGCACTTGCGGATCGCGGCGGGGCGCACCGGGCCCGCCGACCTCGACGCCCGGGTGATCCACCAGCAGCTGTTCGCCGATGTGTACGCCTGGGCGGGCCGTTACCGGGTGACCGAATTGCGGCGCGGGGAAACGGCTTTCGGATGGCAGGCCGATATCGCTGCGCGGATGGCCGAGGTCACCGACCGGGCCCGCGGGTTGGTGACCACGCCGCCCGGCGACGGACCCGCGCTGGTCTACCAGCTGTCCCGGCTGTACGCCGACTACAACCAGGTGCACCCCTTTCGGGAGGGGAACGGGCGCACCGGAACACTGTTGCTGCACACCGTCTCGGCGCTGTGCGGGTATCGGCTCGACCTGTCCGGCATCAGCCGCGCCGACTGGTACGCGGCGTCGGCGGACAGCATGCCGTTCCGTCGTGACGGCCGCGCGAACCACCGGCCCTTCATCCCGCTGCTGATGCGCGCGGTCGGCCGATAAACGGGTTGCACGGCCGCGGCCGCAGCCGCTACCCTCGCTGACGTGCATCGCATTCTCGTAGTAGCCAGCACCCGCAGCGGGGTCTGATCCAGACCGACCCCCCGCTGTGGGTCGGAAGCTACTACCCGTCGGTCGCTCCCTCAGAGCCGAAAGACCGACGCCATGACGATCACCAAGACCATCGCCACCACCGGTACTCTGGCCGGCCCCCGCTTCGCCGACTTCTTCGACACCCCGTTGCCGCGCGGTGTGCGCGAACTCGCCGGCGACATGTCCTGGGACGACGTCGCGACGACGTTCGGTTCGGGTCCCGGCCCGGCGACGCTGAGCGCCCCCGCGCTCGCGGCGCTGGCCGCCGAGCCCGCACCGATCGCCGCCGTCACCGCCATGCTCTACGACGCAGGCATCGCCGTCGAGCTGCTCAACTTCCACCAGCTGCGCGCCGGCGGCCAGACCGCGACCTTCATCCGCGGCACCGACGGGGCGCGCACGCAGTGGGCGATCGGATGGTCTGAGTCGGCGACCGAATCGGCGCTGCGAGCGTTCATCGCCTGCGCCAACCGCCTGGTGGCGTGACGCCCGAACTCAGCGAATCGGGCGCAGCACGATCGGCATGCCGTCGACCGGTACCGGCATGCCGCCGTAGTCGTAGTGCGGCTGATAGCCCGGATGCGTCAACTCGAGGCGGTAGCGCCGCAGCAGCCGGTGCATGACGGTCTTGATCTCCAACTGGCCGAACACCATGCCGATGCACTTGTGCGCCCCGCCGCCGAACGGCGCGAACGCATACCGATGCTGTTTGTGCTCGTTGCGCGGCTCGGCGAAGCGGGACGGATCGAAGGTGTCCGGATTGGTCCACAGTTCCTCGAGCCGGTGGTTCATCGACGGCCACGTCATCACATTGGTGCCCGCCGGCAGGTAGTAGCCCAGCAGTTCGGTGTCGCGCACGGTCTGCCGGAAGTTGAACGGCAGCGGCGTCTGCATCCGCAGCGCCTCGTTGATCACCAGATCGTAGGTTTCCAGCTTTTCCAGGGCCTCGATGTCCAGCGGGCCGTCCCCGATGCGGTCGGACTCTTCGCGGCAGCGATCCTGCCACTCCTGATTGGCGGCCAGGTGATACGCCATCGTGGTCAGCGTCGAGGTGGAGGTGTCGTGCGCGGCCATCATCAGGAAGATCATGTGGCTGACGATGTCCTCGTCGGTGAACCGCTGGCCGTCCTCGTCCTCGGCGTGACACAAGACGCTGAACATGTCGGTGTCACCCGATGCGCGCTTCTCGGCCAGTCGGCTGTTGAAGTAGTTCTCCAGCGTCTCGCGGGCCTTGATGCCGCGCCACCAGCTCAGCGGCGGTACCGGCTTGCGCACGATCGCATTGCCGGCACGCGTGGTGGTGGTGAAGGCGTGATTGATGGTGGTGACGAGTTCGGTGTCGGTGCCGGCCTCGTGGCCCATGAACACCACCGAGGCGATGTCCAGGGTCAGTTCCTTGATGGCGGGGAAGAAGAGGAACCGCTTGTCGTTGGCCACCCAATCATTGGCTATCACCTGGCTGGCGACACTGTCGATGTGCTCGACGTACCCGGTGAGCCGGCTGCGGGTGAACGCCTCCTGCATGATCCGGCGGTGGAACATGTGGTCGTCGAAGTCGCGCAGCATCAAGCCGCCCTCGAAGAACGGGCCGATCACCGGATCCCAGGCCCGCTGCGAGTAGTCCTTGTTCCGGTTGGAGAACACCGCCTGCGTCGCATCGGGCCCCAGCGCCAGCACGGCGGGCAGCACCGGCGAGAACATGTAGTGCACCGGTCCGTACTTGCGGTAGAGGTGCAGCAGGAAATCGGGGCCGCCGCGGAACATCTCGATCATGTGCCCGAACACCGGCAAGCCGCTGTCACCCATCACCGTCTTGAGGCCGCTGCCCGCCGGAGCGGGCGCCAGGGGGAACTCGTCCCACTCGCGTTCCAGCAGCTTCTTCTCGATCACGCCCATGCCCGGGATGGTCACCGGGGTGGGGGTCAACCTTCGTTTGACCTGGTCGAGCAGGTAGGCCGGAGTGCTGATGGTGGGCTTGGTCGTGACCACTGCTTCTACTCCTGGAAGATTGTCGGGCTGACAGACCTGTGGTCGATGTCACTCGTGCAGCCATCCTGTCTGGCAGACTTGACGCATGTCAAGTTTTGATCTGGCGCGTCGCGATGCGAAGGTCTAAACCATGAGCGCACAGCCGGAATCGGGACCGGAGTCGCCGGTCCGCCGCAGCAGAGGGGACCGGCAGCGCGAGGCCATCGTGACGGCCGTTCGCGAACTGCTGGAGGAAAAGCCGTTCGCCGACCTGTCGGTGAGCATGATCAGTGAGCGTGCGGGCGTGGCACGGTCCGGGTTCTACTTCTACTTCGACACCAAATACGCCGTGTTGGCTCAGATTCTGGCCGAGGCGACGCGCGAACTCGAGGAGCTCACCCAGCATTTCGCACCCCGCGGTCCGGACGAGACCCCGGCCGCCTTCGCCAAGCGGATGGTCGGCAGTGCGGCGTTGACGTTCGCGCACAACGATCCGGTGATGTCGGCGTGTTACGCCGCCCGGGCCACCGACGCCGAGATCCGCCGGATCCAGGACGAGCAGATGCTCGCGGTGGTCGACCAGATCATCGCGGTGGTCCAAGGCGAGATCGCGGCGGGCACCGCGCACCCGATTTCCGACGATATCCCCACCCTCATCCGCACCCTGGGTGCCACCACCGTGATGGCGTTCTCGGGCGACCTGCCGTCCGTGGGGAACGCAACCGACCGGGACCGCATCGTCGGCGTGCTGGAGAAGTTGTGGCTGCATGCGCTGTGGGGCGGTAACACGATCTGACCGGTACCGCCGGTAGCATCTGGGCCATGCCGGAAACGTTCGCGGGCAAACGGTGTCTTTTGACCGGCGCGGCGAGTGGCATCGGCCGCGCCACCGCCCTGCGGTTGGCGGCCGACGGCGCCGAAATGTTCCTCACCGACCGCGACGCCGACGGACTGGCGCGCACCGTCGCCGATGCCGAGGCGCTCGGCGGCCGGGTGAGCGTTCACCGGGCCCTGGACATCACCGACTTCGATGCGGTCACGGCCTTTGCGGCCGACATCCATGCCGCGCACGGCTCGATGGATCTGGTCTGCAACATCGCGGGCATCTCCGCTTGGGGGACCGTCTCCACGCTCACCCACCAGCACTGGAAGTCGATGATCGACGTCAACCTGATGGGGCCCATCCACGTCATCGAGTCGTTCCTGCCCCCGATGGTCGCCGCCCGGCGTGGCGGCCATCTGGTCAACGTGTCCTCGGCGGCCGGCATCGTGGCGCTGCCGTGGCATGCCGCCTACAGTGCCAGCAAGTTCGGGCTGCTCGGGCTGAGTGAGGTGCTGCGCTTCGATCTGGCCCGGCACCGGATCGGGGTGTCGGTGGTGGTACCGGGGGCGGTGAAAACTCCTCTGGTGCAAACGGTTCAGATCGTCGGTGTGGACCGGGAGGACCCGCGGGTGGCGAAATGGGTGGACCGGTTCGCCGGGCACGCGGTATCTCCCGAGCACGCCGCCGCCAAGCTTCTCGACGGCGTGGCCCGCAACCGGTTCCTGATCTACACCTCGACCGATATCCGGGCGCTGCACCTGTTCAAGCGCTTGGCCTGGTGGCCGTACAGCGTGGCGATGACCCGGGTGAACGTGCTGTTCACCCGGGCGCTGCGGCCCAAGGCGCGCCGGGTTTAGCGCTTACCCCAGTCCCACCGCGGCGCGGTGAGCATGGTCTGCCCGTCGACGCGGGTCTCGCCCCACTCCTTGTACAGTTCGATCTCGGAATCGGTGGCGAGCTGCCGCACCAGCTCGGCGGCATGGGTGATGACGAGCACCTGCGTACGGGTCGCTGCGGACCGGATCATCGTGGCCAGCGGTGCGACCAGGTCGGGGTGCAGTGAGGTCTCCGGCTCGTTGAGCACCATCAGCGACGGGGGTCGCGGGGAGCACAGCGCGGCACCCCATAGCAGGAAACGCAGTGTGCCGTCGGATAATTCGGCCGCCCGCAGCGGGCGGAGCATCCCTGGCTGGTGCAGTTGTAGGTCGAAGAGGCCGTCGTGCACCGCGACCGAGAGGCGGGCGCCGTCGAAAGCGTCGGCCACCGCCCGGGCCAGGTCGTCGTGGCCGACCTCCAGGATGGTTTGCACCGCCGCGGCCAGGTCGGCACCGTCGTCGGAGAGTACCGGGGTGCGCGTCCCGATCTGGGGCAGGCGGGCCGGGGCGCCGGCATCCACCCGGAACCCGTCGTAGAACCGCCAGCCGCGTAACCGTTCTCGCACCGCTGCCAGCTCCGGGTGCGCTCCGGGATGGGCGAATTCGGAGAGCACGCTGTGATAGGTCGGCAACCCACTGGTCAGCGGGTCGAAGCCGCGGCCGCTGGCTGCACTCACTTCGGCGTACTGTCCGGCGCGTCGCACCAGGATGGCGCTGGTCCGCGCGACCGGGCCGGCGAAGACCACCTCCCGCTTGATCTCCGGATCGCGGGCGAACGCCGAATTCGGTCCGGCGTACTGCGGCAGGCCGAGGTCGATGAGATAGCCGAAATCGTCTGATGCGAAACCCAACTCGAGCGAAACCGGGCGGGTGCGGGTAGTGCCGGTGCTTTCACCGGTGCGCCGGGCACCTGAGGTCTGCTCCGGACCGGCCCACAGCACCGACTCCAACCCGCCCTCGCGGGCCAGCGAGCCGATCACCGCGCCGCCCGCGCAGTCGGCCAGCAGGCGCAGCGCCCGGTACACCGACGATTTCCCGGTGCCGTTGGCCCCGGTGATCACCGTCAGCTCACCCAGCGGTAACGCGATATCACGCAGCGACCGGTAGCCGCGAACCGCGATGGTGCTCAGCACGGCATCGCCAGTTCCAGTCGCACACCCAGGAGCCGGATGGGACGGTCCAGGTCGAACTCGCCCAGCAGGTCCAACGCGGTGTTCACAATCGGTTCGGGATCGTTGCCGGCGACGGCCAGCTTGCGAATCTTGGTGCGGGTGAAAAACGTCTTGGTGCGTACCGTCACCGCGACGCGCGTGACGGTCCGGTCCGCTTCGATGATCTCGGCGAGGGTGCGCCGGGCCAGGTCGCTGACCGCGGCTTCCATCTCGGCGCGGTCGACGAGATCGTGCGGGAAGGTCACCACGTGGCTGCGTGACCGCGGCACCCATGCCTCGGTGCTCACCGTGTCGTCGCCACCACCCTTGGCCAGCAACAGAATCCACAGCCCCGTGCTGGGGCCGAAGGCGGCGGTCAGGGTGGTCGCGTCGGTGCCGGCCAGATCGGCGACGGTGGTGATGCCCAGGGTGGCCAGCTTTTTGGAGGTCTTGGGCCCGATGCCCCAGAGTGCGTCGACCGGCCGGTCACCCATCACGGCCATCCAGTTCGCGTCGGTGAGTCGGTACACCCCGTCTGGTTTACCGAACCCGGTCGCCACCTTGGCCCGCTGCTTGTTGTCGCTGATGCCGACCGAACACGACAGCCCGGTCTCGGCGGCGATGACGGTGCGGATCCGCTCCGCGAGTTCGAACGGATCATCAACGGCCGCACCGATATACGCTTCATCCCACCCCCACACTTCCAGCGGATGGCCGAGATCGCGGAGCAGGCCCATCACCTGATCGGAAGCGGCGTCATAGGCGGCCGGGTCCGAGGGCAGGAACGTGGCGGCCGGACATTTGCGGGCAGCGGTGCGCAGCGGCATGCCGGCATGCACGCCGAACTCCCGCGCTTCGTAGGAGGCGCAGGTCACCACCTTGCGCGGCTCGTTCGGGTCACCGGAGCCGCCGACGATCACCGGCAGTCCGGCGAGCTCGGGATGACGGCGAAGCTCGACCGAGGCCAGGAATTGGTCCAGGTCGACGTGCAGAATCCAGGTTGTCACGTGCCGCAGAGTTTGCGTGCGACCTGTTCCCATGCGTCACCGAGGCGCTCGAGGTCCTGTCCGCGGTCGTCGAGTTGGTGCACGACGTAGTCCGCGTCCAGCAGGGCCAGCAGCGCTTCGGTCTGCGCGTCGAGATCGCCGGTGGTTCCCGCGGACTCCAGCAGCATCCGCACATGTGCGCGGTGCAACGTGGCGGGGGAGTTGAACCGCATCTGTGGGTCGCGGTTGGCGTCGGAGAGCAGCGCATGGTGGGTACGGACGAAGCAGAGCCGCTCACGGCCGTAGGCCAGGAGGCGCTCCAGCGGCGGGGCGCCGGGGCCCAGTGGCGGCGGCCCGAACATGAATGCGTGTTGTTCGGCCTTCTCGTCCTCGTCGAGCAGCACGATCATCAGCCCGGCGCGGCTGCCGAAGCGCCGGAACAGGGTGCCCTTGCCGACCCCGGCCGCGGCGGCGACGTCGTCCATCGAGACGGCCTCGGCGCCGCGCTCGGCGATCAGCCGTCGCGCCGCGTCCAACAACAGGGCACGATTGCGTGCGGCGTCACCGCGCTCCTGCGGGGCGGCGCCGTTCGTCAGCGGCAACGCTGTCAGCGGATCGGGGGCGCCCATGCCTGCACTTTAACTCAGCCGGAATTATTCGGACTATGGTCCGGTTAGACTGTGTGACGATCGCAATGACCCAACAGACTCAGGGAGTGAACATGTCGGATACCAAGATCCTCGTACTGCTGGGCAGCCTGCGGGCCGCGTCGGTGAACCGCCAACTGGCCGAGCTGGCCATCGAGTCCGCCCCGGACGGCGTGGAACTGCGGCTTTACGAGGGGCTCGGTGACCTGCCGCACTACAACGAGGACCTCGACACCGCGGACGCGCCGGCCGAGGTGGTGGCCCTGCGCGAGGCGGCCGCGAGCGCCGACGCCGCGCTGGTGGTCACGCCCGAGTACAACGGCAGCATCCCGGGCGTGCTGAAGAACGCCATCGACTGGCTTTCCCGTCCGTACGGCAATGGCGCGCTCAAGGACAAGCCGGTGGCCGTCATCGGGTCCGCGCTGGGACAGTACGGCGGCGTGTGGGCGCACGACGAAACCCGCAAGTCTTTCGGCATCGCCGGTCCGCGCGTCATCGAGGAGAAGTTGTCGATTCCGTCGGCCACCTTCGACGGCAAGCACCCGCGGGAGACCGCCGATGTGGTGGCCAAGGTGCGCGACGTGGTCGGCAAGCTCGCCGCTGAGGTCGGCTGAGATCGCCATCCCGGCCCCGGCCCCTCGATGACGCAATAGACTCGCGTCTCGAGGGGCCGGCGCATCGGTTCGGCTCCCACGTTTGGGATGTTGACGTGCGACGATGGCCACGATCCTGGCGTATACCTCGCCGGCGCTGGGCAATCTGTTCCCGATTGCCGCGCTGCTGAGCGAACTGCGCCGACGCGGGCATCACGTCGTACTGCGCACGCTGTCGTCGGCCGTGCCGATCGGGGCGCGCGCCGGGTTCGACACGACGGCCGTCGACCCGCAGATCGAAGCGGTGGCGATGACCGACTGGACCGCGCGCACCGGTTTGGGGGCACTGCTCCGGGGATTCGAAGTCTTCGCCCGCCGCGCCGAACTCGAGGTCGCCGATGTCCGGGCCGCCATCGACGCAGTCGACCCGGACGTGTTGGTACTCGACCCCAACTGCTGGGGCGCCCCGGCTGTGGCCGAGGCCGCCGGCCGACCGTGGGCGACGTTGTGGCCGTATCCGCCCTACCTGCGGTCCGCGGGAGTTCCGCCGTTCGGCCTGGGACTGGCGCCTGCCGGGGGAGCCGCCGGGCGGCTGCGTGACGCCGCTGTCGGGGCGCTGATGCGCCCCCTGCTCGACCGGGCGATGGTGGACCCGCTGAACAGCATCCACCGGGCGGTGGGCGTCGAGCCGCTGGGCTGTGCCGACGACTTCGTGTTGCGGGCGCCTCTTGCCCTGGTGGGCACCGCCGAACCCTTCGAATACCCGCACTCGGATTGGGACGAGCGTGTGGTGATGATCGGTCCATGCGAGTTCGCCGCGGGTGACGGGTTCGAACGCGTCGAAGAACTCTCCGGCCCGACGGTTCTGGTGACCACGTCGTCGGAACGACAGAATGACGATGCGCTGCCGATCACCACGCTCACCGCACTGGCCGACCTGCCGGTGCACGTCGTTGCGACCTTTCCCTGCGGTGTGCCCGAGGGTCTGCAGATTCCCGCAAACGCCACGGTGCGTCGTTTCGTCGATCATGCGGCGGTACTTGAGCATGCGGTATGCGCCGTCACGCACGGGGGGATGGGCGTCACTCAGAAGGCGCTGGCGCGTGCCGTCCCGGTCTGCGTGGTGCCGCACGGCCGGGATCAGTTCGAGGTTGCGCGCCGGGTAGTGGTATCTGGTTGCGGGACAAAGGTTTCGGCGGGCCGGCTCAATCCGACCCGATTGCGATCGGCAATCATCAAGGCGATGGGGATGACGGACGGCGCGGCCCGGGTGGCGGCCGGTTTCGTCGCGGCGGGCGGCGTCACGCGAGGTGCCGATCTGCTGGAGAGCCGGCTGCTGCGCATTCCCGCCGCGAAGGGTTGACCGATGTCGATCGCCTGTGCGCAGTGCGGGACGCAGCCGCGAGCGGGCGCGAAATTCTGTGACGAATGCGGTACAGCCGTCGCACCGGGCGCCCACCACTCGGAGTTCAAGCAGGTGACGGTGTTGTTCGCCGACGTGGTGCGGTCGATGGACCTGGCCGCGACACTGGGCACCGAACGATTGCGCGAGGTGATGGGTGAGTTGTTCCTTCGGTCCCGAGAAGTTGTACGGCGCTACGGCGGATCGGTCCACTTCACCGGTGACGGCATCATGGCCACTTTCGGCGCGCCGGTGGCACTGGAGGATCACGCCATCCGGGCCTGCTTGGCCGCGCTCGACCTGCAAGCCGAGGCGCGGGCACTCGATGCCGATGTTCGTCGGCGTGACGACGCCGGCTTCCAGCTCCGGGTCGGTCTCAACTCGGGGCAGGTCATCACGGGGGAAATCGGCTCGGTCCCAGGTAATTACACCGTCATCGGCGCGCATGTCGGGATGGCTCAGCGGATGGAGGCGGCGGGGCCGCCCGGTGGTGTGCTGCTCAGCGCATCGACGGCACACCTCGTCGAGGGCGCCATGCAGATGGGTCCTGCGGAGTGGTTGAGCATCAAGAACTCTGATGTTCCGGTACTGGGCCGCCAGCTCGTGGGTGCGGCGGTCGGCGTCGCGGGGTCGGAGCGGTCGCGGTCCGTGCTGGTGGGTCGCGATGCGGAAGTGCGCGCGCTGCGCGCCCGTGTCGAGGCGGCGCGTACTGGCGTGCGTACCGTCGTCGGCGTGGTGGGACCACCCGGTATCGGGAAAAGCCGGTTGGTTGCCGAAGTGCTGGACATCGCTGCCACACAGGGTTTCGGCATCGTGTCCACCGTCTGTGAATCCCACGCCCGCGATATCCCGTTCCACGCCGCGGCCCGGCTGTTCCGCGATCTGACCGGGGTGGGAAGCCTGCACGGGCAGGCCGCCCGAACCTGTGTACGCGAGCATCTGTCAGCCGCCGATCCGGCCGATCTGCTGCTGCTCGACGACCTGCTGGGCATTGCCGAACCAGACGCGGCCAGGCCGCCCATCGACCCGGACGCGCGCCGGCGCCGGCTATCGGCACTGCTCGCGTCGGCATCGCGCGCACGCAGCTCACCCGATATCTACGTCGTCGAGGACGCACACTGGATGGACGAAGCCAGCGAGTCCACCATCGCAGAGTTTCTCGGGGCCGTCACCCCGCCCCTTGCCGTGATCACCTACCGGCCGGAGTACCACGGCAGGCTCGCCGCGCTCCCCGCCCTCGCCACCATCACCCTGGTGCCGCTCGATGACGTGCACACCGCAGCGCTGATCGCAGGATTGGTCGGCACCGACCCGACAGTGGCGTCCGTGGCGGCTGAGATTGCCGCCCACGCGGCGGGCAACCCGTTCTTCGCCGAGGAAATTGTGCGCGATCTCGCTGAACGTGATGTGCTGCAAGGTACTCCGGGATCGTATGTGGCGTGTTCGGGTGCCAGCGTCACCGGAGTGCCGCCGACGTTGCAGTCGACGATCGCCGCCCGGATCGACAGGCTGGGCGACGCACCCAAGAACGCGCTGAACGCCGCGGCGGTCATCGGGACGCGGTTCGCCGTAAACCGGCTCGGCGACCTGGTGGACGAGCTCTGTGTCGTCGAACTGCTCGAAGCCGACATGATCGAGAAGTGCGACGGTGACGGTGGCGTCGAGTACGCCTTTCGCCACCCCCTCATCCGCACCGTCGCCTACGAATCGCAGCTGCGCTCCGACCGCGCGCGGTTGCACAGCCGGCTGGCGGCGGCGATCGAACACGACGGGCCGGGCACCCCCGATGAGAACGCCGCCCTCATCGCCACCCACCATGAGGGTGCCGGTGCCTTCGCCACCGCGTTCGCCTGGTACATGCGGGCCGGAAACCACCTGGCGTTGCGCAACATCGCCGCCGCGCGGGTCAGTTGGCGACGGGCCGTCGCCGTGGCCGAACGGCAACCACCGGGTGCGCGTGACCGGCTCACGATGCAGATCGAGGCGGCGGCGGCCCTGTGCGGGAGCGCTTGGCGGATCGGGCTTTCCGAGGCCGAGGCGAACTTCGGGGAGCTGCGCCGGTTGTGCGAACGCTGCGACGACCGGCGTTCCCTGGCGGTGGGGATGTCGGGCTACATGATGGCACTGGCGCTGCACAATCACCCGCGGGCCGCTTCCGAGCTGGCCTCCGAACTGTTGCGGCTGCTGGCGGACATCGGTGACGAGGATCTGGCGGTCACGGTCTCGTTCGGCATTCTGGCAGCGAAGTGGGAAACCGCCGAAGTCCATGAATTGTTCGTGTTCGCGGATCGTGTGGTGCGGCATGCGTTCGGGAAGGGCACGGCCGTCGAGCCCGTGTTCGTCGGTTCGCCGTCGACGTTGGCGCTGTCGATCCGCGGCGTGGCCGGCATGTCCGTAGGCCGGCCCGGCTGGAAGGACGACCTGGACGCAGGCCTGGCAGCCGGGCGGCGGCTGGACCCGTTGATCTTCGTCGTGACCACCTTGCACAAGTACGCACAGATCGGGCTCGGTGCGTTGTGTGCGGACGACGACGCGTTGCGCGACACTGCGGCCGCGGTCGTGGTGGCTGAGCAATCCGGTGACGATTTCACCGTGGTCCATGCGTACCTGGCCCGGGGTATCGCGTTGGTCGCCCGCGACGACGAGGCCGAGCGTGCAGCCGGATACCAGCACCTGAGCCACGCCCGCCGGGCCGCTCAGCAGGGTTTCGGCAATTCGTCGATCGTGTTGATCGCCGACATCCACCTCGCCGGCAGGCACCGCGCCCTCGGCAACTTCGACGACGCCGTGGCGTTGGCCCGGGGCGCCGTGGATGCCCTGTTCGACCTCGGGGCCGTCGTGTGGCGTGGTCCCGCGACCATCGCCCTCGTGGAGGCGCTGCTCGGCCGTGCGGCCGCGGGCGACATCGCCGCGGCCTGCGCGGCCGTCGAGCGGCTGGCCGCCGATCCGGTCGACGCCGGCTTCTTGTTGCACGAGGTGGCCGTGTTGCGACTGCGGGCGTTGGTGGCCCGGGCTACCGGCGACGAGGACGGCTTCCGGCACTGGGTGCGGCAGTACCTGTCGCTGGCCACCTCGGCCGCTTTTGCCGGGCACGTGGCCGCGGCGTCGGCGATGGTGTGACGGTTTTGCTCGTGGCGATCGACGGTCCGGAGCTTGTCGGTGCCCGGTGGTAGACCCCTAGATATGGCGACACACCCTCGATGTGACGTGCGACACGCCGGGGCGTGTCGTGCTCGAAGGGCTTACGACCAGGGAATTTCATGAATGTGGTTCAGAACATCTTGTATGCCTTCGGTTTGTCGGACACTAGGTGTAGTGTTTGGCGAACCGACGGACCCCAAGCAGTACGGGTCGGTGGGGGCCCGGAATTCAGCCGGTCGGCAGCACGCCGGCGGCTGCATCTCGGCCCCGGCCGGCAGGAATCTCGGGCCCCGCAGGAACGCTGTACCAGATAAGTTGCCAGTCCCATCCGCAAGAGGAGCCGTACCGCCGATGACTCAGCCGTTGATCACCGTGTACACCAAGCCCGCGTGCGTGCAGTGCAACGCCACCTACAAGGCCCTCGACAAGGCGGGTATCGCCTACGACATCGTCGACATCAGCGTCGACATGGAGGCCCGCGACTACGTGATGGCCCTCGGCTATCTGCAGGCTCCGGTCGTGGTGGCCGGCAACGAGCACTGGTCGGGATTCCGGCCGGACCGCATCAAGGCGCTCGCGGCGGCGGCGGTCAGCGCTTAGTCAGACACGTCACGGACGAAGGGGTGGGCGGATGACCAACCTGGTGTACTTCTCCAGCGTCTCCGAGAACACCCACCGCTTCGTCCAGAAGCTGGGTATCCCGGCGACCAGGATCCCGCTGCACGGCCGTATCGAGGTCGACGAGCCCTATGTGCTCGTCCTGCCGACCTACGGTGGCGGCAAGGCCACACCCGATATCAACAACGGGGGATACGTCCCCAAACAGGTCATCGCCTTTTTGAACAACGCGCACAACCGGTCGTTGATCCGCGGCGTCATCGCCGCGGGCAACAACAACTTCGGCGCCGAATTCGCCTACGCGGGCAACGTGGTGTCCCGCAAGTGCGGCGTGCCGTACCTGTATCGCTTCGAACTCATGGGCACCCCCGACGACGTGGAAGCCGTCCGCGCGGGATTGCAAGACTTTTGGAAGGAACAGACGTGCCACCAACCGTCACAGCTGCAGAGCCGGTAACCACCGGGACTCATGCGCTCCCCGGGGAGACCGACTACCACGCGCTCAACGCGATGCTCAACCTGTACGACAAAGACGGCAAGATCCAGTTCGACAAGGACGTCCAGGCCGCGCGGGAGTACTTCCTGCAGCACGTCAACCAGAACACAGTGTTCTTCCACAGTCAGGACGAGAAGCTCGACTACCTGATCGAGAAGGAGTACTACGAGCGTGAGGTGCTCGACCAGTACTCGCGCAATTTCATCAAGTCGCTGCTGGATCGCGCGTACGCCAAGAAGTTCCGGTTCCCGACCTTCCTCGGCGCCTTCAAGTACTACACCTCGTACACACTGAAGACCTTCGACGGGAAGCGTTACCTGGAGCGCTTCGAGGACCGCGTGGTGATGGTGGCGCTGACCCTGGCCGCCGGTGACACCGACCTGGCCGAGAAACTCGTCGACGAGATCATCGACGGCCGGTTCCAGCCGGCCACCCCGACCTTCCTCAACTCGGGCAAGAAGCAGCGCGGCGAGCCGGTGTCCTGCTTCCTGCTGCGCATCGAGGACAACATGGAGTCCATCGGGCGCTCCATCAACTCCGCGCTGCAGCTGTCCAAGCGCGGCGGCGGTGTTGCCCTGCTGCTCACCAACATTCGTGAGCACGGCGCGCCGATCAAGAACATCGAGAACCAGTCCTCGGGCGTCATCCCGATCATGAAGCTGCTGGAGGACTCGTTCTCCTACGCCAACCAGCTCGGTGCCCGCCAGGGTGCCGGTGCGGTGTACCTGCACGCCCACCACCCGGATATCTACCGGTTCCTGGACACCAAGCGGGAGAACGCCGACGAGAAGATCCGGATCAAGACGCTCTCGCTGGGCGTGGTGATCCCGGACATCACCTTCGAGCTGGCGAAGAAGAACGAGGATATGTACCTGTTCTCGCCGTACGACGTCGAGAAGGTCTACGGCGTTCCGTTCGCCGATATCTCGGTCACCGAGAAGTACTACGAGATGGTCGACGACGCCCGGATCCGCAAGACCAAGATCAAGGCGCGCGAGTTCTTCCAGACGTTGGCCGAGCTGCAGTTCGAGTCGGGCTACCCGTACATCATGTACGAAGACACCGTCAATCGGGCCAATCCCATCGCAGGCAAGATCACGCACTCCAACCTGTGCTCGGAGATCCTGCAGGTCTCCACGCCGTCGGTGTTCAATGAGGATCTGTCGTATGCCAAGGTGGGCAAGGACATCTCGTGCAACCTCGGCTCGCTGAACATCGCGAAGGCGATGGACTCGCCGGACTTCGCCCAGACCATCGAGGTGGCCATCCGGGCGTTGACCGCGGTGAGCGATCAGACCCACATCTGGTCGGTGCCGTCGATCGAGCAGGGCAACAACAGCTCGCACGCCATCGGCCTTGGCCAGATGAACCTGCACGGATACCTGGCGCGCGAGCGGATCTACTACGGCTCCGAAGAGGGCGTCGACTTCACCAATATCTACTTCTACACGGTGCTGTACCACGCGCTGCGGGCCAGCAATCGCATTGCGATCGAACGGGATACCCGCTTCGGGGGGTTCGAGCAGTCCAAGTACGCCTCGGGCGAGTTCTTCGACAAGTACACCGAGCAGGTGTGGGAGCCGAAGACCGAGCGGGTGCGGCAGCTGTTCGCCGACGCCGACATCCACATCCCGACGCAGGATGACTGGCGCCAGCTCAAGGAGTCGGTGCAGACGCACGGTATCTACAACCAGAACCTGCAGGCCGTCCCGCCGACGGGCTCGATCAGCTACATCAACCACTCGACCAGCTCGATCCACCCGGTGGCGTCCAAGATCGAGATCCGCAAGGAAGGCAAGATCGGTCGCGTCTACTATCCGGCGCCGTACCTGACCAACGACAACCTGGACTACTACCAGGATGCGTACGAGATCGGGTACGAGAAGATCATCGACACCTACGCCGCGGCCACCCAGCATGTGGATCAAGGGCTTTCGTTGACGCTGTTCTTCAAGGACACCGCCAACACCCGTGACGTCAACAAGGCGCAGATCTACGCCTGGCGCAAGGGCATCAAGACGCTGTACTACATCCGACTGCGGCAGATGGCCCTGGAAGGCACCGAGGTGGAAGGTTGCGTCAGCTGCATGTTGTAGCCTGCCGCAGCCCTGGATAGGGCATGAGAAATGATCGAGTACGACACCAAGCAGTTCGGCGACACTGTCATGCGCGACTTCGGCAATCGACAGTTGTATGGGAAGTCCATAGTCGCTTCTGCCGGAACTGCGCTGGAAACACGATCAAAGGCGTTGGGCCATCCCGATTTCGAGGAATTAGCCATTGGCGAAAGCCGGACTGTCTCTTTAGCTGCTGTCTTTCTCGATTTGACCGACTTCACTGGCCGAACCTTCTGGGACGACCCGTCAGAAGTCGTCAATTTGGCACACGCCGTGCTCACGGGATTTGTTGAAGCGGTCAGCGCTTGGGGCGGTTACCCACTCGGTCTGCGTGGAGATGGACTCTTCGCAGGATTCGGTCCAGGCGATGCCCGTGTCGATTCTGTGTTAGCCCTGGCTGCAAGCGCATTTGTGCTCGATGCTGTTGAAAATCAGCTGAATCCTCGACTTCGTGCCGCGGGCGTACACCCGGTCAAGGCGCGTGCAGGGCTTGATTACGGCCCGATAAGCTTTGTCCGCAGTGGAATTCCAGAGCGCAGTGAGATTAATCCAATCGGCTTTGCGGCCAACTTTGCTGCAAAATGTGAGAAGAAGGCGAAGTCTTGGGAGATTGTAATCGGCGAAGGTATCGCTGAACAGCTGCCGGACGCGACGTCGTTCAACGAACATAATGACTCCCCGAAGGAATACGACCGCGATTACGAGCGTAAGTATTACCGCTTCTATAACTACCACTGGCGGAGAACTCTCGCGTTTATCCCGGGGGCAGTCCAGCAGATCAATGGCAATCCGACTACCAGTATTGCAATCAATTAGGCGGCAACAACTATGACTATCCCAGAACTTCTACATCACCACGGTGTCCACGTACCGCGATACGTTACTGTCAACGGGCGCATCATCTTTGACGGGGTCACAAGTACGGCAACGGGTTTCGAGCACTCGACATTCGGTCGTGTCACCCCGATTTCCAATCATTCTTTCCACGGCGGCACTGCTGAAGAGGTAGACGAGCCGGGCCGGCCGAAGAGGTGGTGGTCAGATGCCGCGAACGTCGATCGCCACTTGCGGGCGGTTGGAGAGGCGTTCCCCAATTTCGTCTACCTGCCGGCGGAGGGCGACCTGGGTCCCTGTTGGGGAGGCGTTATCGACACAGGTAGAGGAAAATTCAATACGTTGGTGATGACTCGACGAGACCAGGGATTGCCTCGGGTAGTAGTTCCGAGCCCGAAGTTGGGGGTCAATGCGGGTAAGCGGTGGATTCCGTCGCCCCACCTGTACCTCAACGGAAATCTGTGCGTCGCATCCGAAAGCGATTGGCAATCAGAGCAACACACGGCCGCTACCGCTATAGGGTGGGCCGCTCATTGGCTAGGTGCCTACACGGAGTGGCGGTTTACCAGACAATGGCCGGTTGCTGGAGTTCGAACCGTTGCGGCGTAGCCGCTGGCGCTGGAAGCCCGGTCCAAACGAGCTGCTGTGCCAGACCGCGTCGGAATCCCTCGCCGATGCGAAGTTTGCGATTCAGGAGTCTGGCAATTGGATCAAGAACGCCGACACCAAGAGCACCGTTGTAGCTGCTGCGACCGGTGTCGTAGCCAGCGCTTCAGCTTCAAACGCAGATGCAGTTCATCGCGCCTTTGAGAGCGGCAAGCTCGGTAGCGCAACTGCACTTTTGGTGATGCTGATTATTACCTACGTTGTCAGCCTGTTCGTCACCGTAACTCACCTCTACCTCGCCCTCTCGCCCCGCACTGAGGCGACTGGTGGTTCGAATCGATTCGCATGGACCAGTGTTGCCTCCGGTGCGGTGCCCGAGATTCCTGAAAGTTCCTGGTCGTCCGTCCAATCCGAAGCCTGGCAGCAGAATCTGATGCTGTGTCGTATCGCCGATAGGAAGTTCCGGGCCTTTAAAAAGGCTTTAAAATGGTTCGGCGCTAGCCTATTTGCGGCAATCTTTATTACTTGTGTTTCAACCTGGGCCACCGCAGAAACCACCGTGTCAGCGCCCGGCTCAACGTCTCCACCTCAGCCACTAACGTCGGTGGCGACCCCCACGTCGGTGGCGACCCCCACGTCGGTGGCGACCCCCACGTCGGTGGCGACCCCCACGTCGGCGCCAACGTTCACGGCAATTCCTGGGCCAGCTGGCAATGGGTCGAGAGCTCCCTGACGACACCGGATCTAGGAGCAAACGAGTGCGGCCCAATCACGGTTGTTCAACGGCTGGATTGTGGTCTCGATCTGGGAGACCGAATCGCGACGACCCGCCAGGGTCGGTTGGATTGCAGCTGCCTTACTCGATCAACGTCTGCGACGACTCGTCGATTCAGACGTGAGAGCGTTGGTTTCGCGAATTCTTCGCTCTCAGTTCTGGATCAACGGGATTTGTGAGCGCGCGCGGCCTTGACGCGCCGCTCCTCGGCCAGCACGTTCTGGTAGCTCTCCCGCTCGGCGACCAGCCAGTCGGGCATCTCCTCGAGTAGCGCATCGATCTGCTCGGTGGTCAGCGCGTCGGTGACGCCGCCGCGCGCCAGGCCGGCGATCGAGACGCCCAGCTTGGCGGCGACGAGGTTCTTGGGGTGCGGCCCGTCCTTGCGCAAGTCCTTGAGCCACTGCGGCGGATCCTCCTGCAGCGCGGCCAGTTCGGCGCGGGTGATCGCGTTCTGCTGGAACTCCGCCGGCGTCGCGGGCAAGTACACGTCCAGCTTCTTCGCCGCGGTGGCCGGTTTCATCGACTGCGCGTTGGGCCTGCTCATGGGAGAAGCCTATCGGTAGCCTGATCGCGTGACCCAGACCTCGCTCACCCTCGGGTACGTCCCCGGGGCGACGCCGGCGAAATGGGCCAGGAACTGGGCGCAGCGCCACCCCGAGACGCCGCTGAACCTGCAAGTGGTCGCGGCGGCGGAAGCGGCCGACGCGGTGCGGGCCGGGGCCGTCGACGTGGCGGTGCTCCGGTTGCCTGCCGACACGTCGGGGCTGGCGGTCATCTCGCTCTACGAGGAGACCACGGTGGCGGTGGTGCCGACCGATCATCTGCTCAGTGCCGCCGACGAGATCACCGCCACCGACCTCGACGGCGAGCCGGTGCTGGTGCCGCTCGACGACGTCCTCGCCTGGGCCGACGCGCCGGGCGTCGCGGTCGAGTACCGGCCCGAAACCACCGAGGCCGCAATCGAACTGGTTGCCGCCGGGATGGGCGCGCTCATCGTCCCGCAGTCGCTGGCGCGCCTGCATCACCGTAAGGACCTGACCTACCGGCCGATCGCCGGAGCGCCGCCCTGTCCGGTGGTGCTCACGGTGCCGGAAGGCCCGCAGGCGCCACTGGTCGAGGAGTTCGTCGGCGTCGTGCGGGGCCGCAAGCCGGGATCCTCACGCGGGCAGGCTGAGCCGGCCCCCAAGCGCACCGCCAGGGAGAAGACCTTGGCCAAGCAGGCGGCGCGCGCCGCGGCGGGCAAGGTCGCCGGTAAGCCGACCAAGCGTGGCCGGCGCTGACCCTTCTCGAGTGTGGGGGCTGTGTACGCAGTGCCGCGGATTCGCGTGCACAGGGCCCACACTGGCGCGCCGGCCGGGCAGCCGTAACGGATGCGTGACGCCGTTTTACCTGGTCAACACACATGCTCCGCGATACTCGACAGCATGACCGCGCTCAACCACGTTCCGGCCACCACCTCGGCGGCCGAACTCGCCGACCATCTCCGCGGGGACGGCTATGTAATCGTCGACGAGTTGGTGCCGAACTCGTTGATGGACACCATCACCGTCGAGCTGGCGCCGTACCTGGACGCGACACCGATGGGCTACAACGCGATGATCGGCCGCAAGACCCGGCGCACGGGTGCGCTCGTCGCCCGGTCCCCGGCCTGCCGCGAGCTGATCCAGCACCCGTCGATCCTCGGCGTCTGCAAGGACTTCCTCGGCCACGCCAGCGCCTTCCAGCTGATGCTGACCCAGGTCATCTCCATCGAGCCCGGCGAATCGGATCAGGCGCTGCATCGTGACCAGAACGCTTTCGACTTCTACCCGTTCCCCGACGACTACCACGTGCAGTGCAACACGCTGTGGGCGATGACCGACTACACCGCCGAGATGGGCGCCACCCGGGTGGTGCCGGGAAGCCAAGTCGGTGACAAGAAGCCCACCGACTATGCCGACGACGAGTGCCTGCAGGCCGAGATGGCGCGCGGTTCGGTGCTGCTCTACTCCGGCAAGATCGTGCACAGCGGTGCCGCCAATCGCAGCGACAAGGTGCGCCGCGCCATCAACGTCAACTACTGCGTCGGGTGGGTCCGCCAGGAGGAGAACCAATTCCTTTCCGTACCACCAGAAGTCGCGCGTACCCTCGACGACGACCTGCTCAAGCTCATCGGCTACCAGGAAGGCGCGTGGGCGATGGGTTACTTCCGGGATTTCGAGGATCCGCTGCGCGCGGTCCGTGGCGACGCGGTCGGATACGGTTTCGACGCCGCCAAACTCACCGGTAGCGCCGGCGCTGCCTATACAGACCAATTGACGCACAGCGAGTGACGCCGCCGGCGCCGGCGAAATTCGGTGGCGCCGCACGACGAATCCGTCCACCCTGGGAAGCATGGACGTGACCCTGCACCGCACCCGGGACGAGTTCGCCCCGGTCGCCCGGTCGGTCTATCTACCGGACCCGGTGACCTTCACGGTGGAACTGACGACCCTGCGCATGCCGGTATCCGATGACGGCCAGCTCATGGTGTCGGTCACCGATGGCCTCACGGTCGGCGCCGCCGTTCAGCTCGGCGACGGGGCCCTGCTGACCAGCGGCCTGCCGCCGACCTGCGTGGCGGACGTGGCCGGCGCGCTCACGGGGGTCGAGTCGGGGTTGCCGAGCGTGCGTGGAACACGGGACAGCACAACGCCATTCGCGGCGGCATGGAGTGACGTCGCCGGCATGAACGCCGAGCTGACCGATGTGGAGCCGCTGTACCGGCTGTCGGCGTTGGCGGCGCCGGTCGGTGTACCCGGAGAGAGCCGGCTGGCCGTCGGACGTGAGGTGGATCTGCTCGTCGAGTGGCTGGACGCCTTCTTCGTCGAGGCCTTCGGCGCACCGTCGGACCACGACGCCAGACGGGCCTACTTGCACCAGATCGCCGCCGTCGACAGCGACATCGTGCTGTGGACCGTCGGCGGCACACCGGTGAGCATGGTGCGGGTGCATGCGCCGCTGGCCGGTGTGTCGCGGATCGGCCCGGTCTTCACCCCGGCCGGGCACCGCGGGCACGGATACGCGGCGGCGGCGACGGCGGCCGGTGCCAGGCACGCGCACGCGCGCGGCGCCGACGAGGTCGTGCTGTTCGCCGACGCGACCAACCAGGGTGCCAACAGGATCTACCAGCGCATCGGGTTCGTCGCCGTCGGCGAACACGTGCACTACGCGTTCAGCTAGACCTTGTGGTGCGCGGGCCCCTGCGCCTTCCTGTACAGCGTCTTGAGCAGCCGGTCCCGGAACGCCGCGTTGTCGATCAGCTTGATACCGGCCTCGGCGATCTTCGGGTTCCCGATCAGCTTGTGCATGTAGCGCCCGCGCCGGTACTCCCTGCCCCACGCGGCTTCCATCCGCTGCGCATAGTTGGTGAAGTCGTCGGGACCACCGTTCTGCAACGCCGCGATGGCGCATTCGCCTGCAGCCAAACCGGATTCGAGGGCCTTGGAGATACCGGCACCGGACGCCGGCTTACCGGCACCCAGTGAATCACCGGTGAACAGCACACCGGGACGCCACGGCGGCCAGGCGGTGAAGCCCATCGGCAATCGCCAAGCCCGCACGCTCTTGTTCTTCTTCAACTCCTCGATCGGCGGCAGTTCCCAATCGTGTGGCAGTGACCGCAGGAACTCGCCGAGGAACTGGGTGGCGTTGATCGACTGCCAGTTCTTGTAGCTGTTGACGTAGCCCAATCCGATGTTGAAGACACCGTTGCCCATCGGGAACACCCACCCGTAGCCGGGTAGCTGATCGCCCTGGAACAGCAGCTTCAAGTAGATGTCCATGCTGTCGCCGTCGGGACGGTTGGCGGGCATCTCCGAGCGGATCGCGATCGCCGAGTAGCCGTTGTACTCGGAATCCAGTTTCAGCGCCCGCTTGATGGGGGAGTAGGCCCCGTCGGCCGCGATGACGGCATCCCCGAGCACTTTTTCACCGCTCTTGAGCACCACACCCACCACCCGGCCGTCGGCGTCGAATTCCGGGCCGGCGACCTCGGCGCCCTGACGGACCTCGGCGCCCGCAGATTCGGCGTGCTTGAGCAGCTTCAGGTCCAGGTCGGTGCGGCTGGCGGTGTGCCCGTGATCGGGCATACCGGGGCGGCGGGGGAACGACAGCTCCCACGCGCTCGGGCTGTACACCGTGACCCGGTTGATCCGGTGGTACTTGGCCACCTCGTCGGCCAGGCCCATCTTCTGCAGGTAACTGACCGCGCGCGCGGTCAGGCCGTCGCCACAGGGTTTGTCCCGGGGAAAGTCCGCCTTGTCCAGGACGATCACCCGTGCCCCCGTCTGGGCGGCCTGCCAGGCAGCCGCTGATCCAGACGGGCCTCCGCCCGCGATGACCAGGTCGTATCGGGCCGTCATTCTCCGCCTCGTTGAAAGGGATGGTGTTCGGTTGATGGTACCCAAGACATTCGTAGCCGGTGTGGCGGTGGATGACGCACCGAGCGGTCATGGCAGGTCAGGGGCGGCGAGCCGGTACAGTATGTGAGTGCGCAGACCATCTCTTCCCTCCATACCGCTGCCCGGTGGGCAACCGGGCGTGAAGGTCGATGCGCGCAGCGAGCGGTGGCGTGAGCATCGCAAGAAGGTGCGCGCGGAGATCATCGACGCGGCCTTCCGCGCAATCGACCGGCTCGGCCCCAACGTCAGCGTTCGCGAGATCGCCGAGGAAGCCGGCACCGCCAAGCCGAAGATCTACCGGCACTTCACCGACAAATCCGACATGTTCGCCCAGATCGGCGAGCGGATGCGCGACATGCTGTGGGCAGCGGTCATCCCGTCGATCAATATCGAGACCGACACCGCCCGGCAGATCATCGGCCGGGCCGTGGAGCACTACGTGGAGCTGGTGGACCAGCACCCGAACGTGGTGCGGTTCCTGCTGCAGGGCCGCTTCGCCGACCAGTCAGCGGCGGCGATGACGACGGTCAACCGCGGGCGGGACATCACCCTGGCGATCGCCGAGATGGTCAGCGGCGAGCTCAAGGACATGGACCTGGACCCAGCGGTCTTCGAATTGGCCGCATTCGCCCTGTTCGGGACCGCCGCTTCGGCCACAGACTGGTGGCTGGGCGGCAGCGAGGACGGTGCCCGCCGGATGCCGATGGACCAGTTCGTCGCCCATATGACCACGATCATGATGGGTGCGGTGAACGGCACCGGCGAGTTGATGGGTGTGGCGATCGACCCGGACCAGCCGGTCAGTAAGGCCGTCAAGCGCCAACAGGCGGACCTGGGCGCCTGAGCTGCGGCTGTTGCCTTCGGGGGCGCACAGTCTGGATACTGGATATCCGGTACCGCCGTTCCCGGGAAAGGCCGTGAGCTATGTCCGCCGTCGTCACCCGCGCGTTGATCATCGGGTCCGGGTTCTCCGGTCTCGGGATGGGCATCGCGCTCAAGAAGCAGGGTTTCACGGACCGGGATTTCCTGATCCTGGAGAAGGCCGACGAGATCGGCGGCACCTGGCGGGACAACACCTACCCGGGCTGCGCGTGCGATATCCCGTCGCACATGTACTCGTTCTCCTTCGAACCGAAGCCGGACTGGAGCCACATGTGGTCGTTCCAGCCGGAGATCTTCGACTACCTCAAGCACGTCACCGACAAGTACGGCCTGCGCCGCAACATCCGGTTCAACACCCATGTCGACCGCGCGCACTGGGATGAACAGGATTCCCGCTGGCACGTCTTCGACAAGTCCGGGCAGGAGTTCGTCGCGCAGTTCCTGATCTCCGGGGCCGGCGGCCTGCACATCCCGTCGATCCCCGAGATCGAGGGCGCCGACACATTCGCGGGGGCGATGTTCCACTCGGCTCAGTGGGACCACGACGTGGACATCACCGGCAAACGGGTGGCCGTGATCGGCACCGGCGCCAGCGCCATCCAGATCGTCCCGGCGATCATCGACCAGGTGTCCGGGCTCGATTTGTACCAGCGCACCCCGGCCTGGGTGATGCCGCGGCCGAATAACGCCTTCCCGCAATGGATGCGGCGGATGTTCACCTATGTTCCGGGCGCCCGGGCGCTGATGCGGGCGGCCATCTACTGGATCCACGAGGGGGTCGGGTTCGCCATGACGCGGCAGCCGCGGCTGCTCAAGATCGGTGAGCTGCTGGGCCGCTGGAACATCAACCGCAGCATCAAAGATCCCGACCTGCGCCGCAAGCTCACCCCGAGTTACACCGCGGGATGCAAACGAATCCTGAACTCCGACACCTACTATCGCGCCATCGCGAACCCCAAGACACAGGTGATCACGGACGGGATCGCCAGGCTCACCCCGACCGGGATCGTCACCGGCGACGGCGCCGAGCACCCGGTCGACGTGATCGTGTGGGCCACCGGCTTCCATGTCACCGACTCCTACACCTACGTCGACATCAAGGGCGCCGGTGGTGAAGACCTGGTGGACCGGTGGAATGCCGAGGGCATCCAAGCCCACCGCGGCATCGCCGTGGCCGGTATGCCGAACCTGTTCTTCCTGCTCGGCCCGAACACCGCGCTGGGACACAACTCGGTGGTCTTCATGATCGAATCGCAGATCCGCTACGTCGCGCAGGCGATCGCGGCCGCCGACGCCGCGGGCGCCAAGGCGCTGGCCCCGACGCGGCGGGCCCAGGACGACTTCAACGCGCAGCTGCAGCACGATCTGGCCGGCACGGTGTTCAGCACCGGAGGTTGCCACAGCTGGTACATGGACGCCCATGGGGTGAATCGCACCTTGTGGAGCGGCATGACCTGGCAGTACTGGCTGTCCACCCGGCAGTTCCACCCGGCCGAGTACGAGTTCACGGCCTGACCGACGCGACACGAAAACACAATCTGTGGGGCTCCGGCGTGTTGTCGGCCCCCAGTTGTAGTGTCGTGACAGCCACACACCACGCACCGAATTGGGGTCTGAGATGTCCGACGGAATAAAGCTGATCGACCGTGTCTCGGCCATCAACTGGAACCGCGTCCAGGATGAGAAGGACGCCGAGGTGTGGGACCGGTTGACCGGCAACTTCTGGTTGCCGGAGAAGGTCCCGGTGTCCAACGACATCCCGTCCTGGGGCACCCTGACCGACGCCGAGAAACAGCTCACCATGCGGGTGTTCACCGGGCTGACCCTGCTGGACACCATCCAGGGCACCGTCGGCGCGGTCAGCCTTATCCCCGATGCGCTGACCCCGCACGAGGAAGCCGTCTACACCAACATCGCCTTCATGGAGTCGGTGCACGCCAAGAGCTACAGCAACATCTTCTCCACGCTGTGCTCCACCGCCGAGATCGACGAGGCGTTCCGCTGGTCGGAGGAGAACCCGAACCTGCAGCGCAAGGCGCAGATCGTGATGGACTTCTACCGCGGCGACGACCCGCTCAAGCGCAAGGTGGCCTCGACGCTGCTGGAGAGCTTCCTGTTCTACTCCGGTTTCTACCTGCCGATGTACTGGTCCAGCCGGGCCAAGCTGACCAACACCGCCGACATGATCCGGCTGATCATCCGCGACGAAGCCGTGCACGGCTACTACATCGGCTACAAGTACCAGCGCGGGCTGGCCCTGGTGGACGAGGCCGAGCGCCAAGAGCTCAAGGATTACACCTATGAGCTGCTCTTTGAGCTCTACGACAACGAGACCGAGTACACCCAGGATCTCTACGATTCCGTCGGCCTGACCGAGGACGTCAAGAAGTTCCTGCGCTACAACGCCAACAAGGCCCTGATGAACCTGGGTTATGAGGCGCTGTTCCCCAAGGACGAAACCGACGTGAACCCGGCGATCCTGTCGGCGTTGAGCCCCAACGCCGACGAGAACCACGACTTCTTCTCCGGCTCGGGCTCGTCGTATGTGATCGGGAAGGCCGTGGTCACCGAGGACGAGGACTGGGACTTCTGAGCCCGGCCTGACGGGCTAGATGCACCACTGGCCCAGGCAGACGGCGCCCGGGGGCTGCCAGCCGCCGTTCCAGCCGGCAGGCCCCCACGGGCCCTCGTTCGGGTTCCAACCGCGCGGCGGCCCCCAGCCGGGCCGGCCCCAACCGTGATCGTGATCGCCCCAGCCCGGTCCGGGTGGGGGCGGACCCCAGGCCGGGACCGGACCGGTTGTCGCGGCAGGTGCGGCCGCGGCCGTCCCCGCCCCGATGCCCACCGCTGCTGCTGTCAATCCACCGGCGATCGCGACTCCGGCGATCAGTTTGTGTGCGTTCATATCTGAAACGATAGTTAGCGAATATAATTATCAGCTATGTGTCGGCTCTGAATCGGCACAGCCGGGTTGACGCAGCGGCTCTCACGCCACGGGGATGGCCACCTCGTTACGACGGCGGAAGGGCAGCGTCCACGGCGGGTCGAAGAACCACGCGATGGGTTCGCCGGCGGCCTCGAACCCGTTTTCCCGCAGAATCTCCCGCAATCTGGCCGTCTGTTCGGCCACTCGGCGGGCGTCGTAGCCGCCGCTGAACCGCAGGACGGCGTACTTCTGCGGCGGGACCGTCACCAGCTCGACGCGCGGGTCGTCGGGCTTGGGCAGCGTGTCCATGGTCCATTCGGCGGGCATGAAGAAGCGGATCACCCACTCGTCGTCATCGCCCTGCTGAGCAACCGGGGCCGTCATGGCGATCTTCGTGCCGCGAGACCGTCCCGTCTGCACCGCAACGGGCGCGGTCATCGCGATGCTGCGCCCGCCGTCGTTGGCCCCGAAGATATAGGCGGCCACCCGCCGAAAGCCGGTCGACCGGGCCCGGTCCTCCGATTCGCCCGACACCTTGGTCTGCGCCGCGATGCGCTCCCCGTAGTGGCGTATCTGCACTCCTCGTGCCAACTCCACCGCGTTGAACTTCGGCTCTTCCAGTCCGATTCTGATCCCGGCCACGGATCCCACCGTCTCCACCACCTGCTTGGCGATGGTCTGCACACCCGGCATACCTTGTCCTCTCCCCGGTGCGACGGTCGTCGCTCGCGTCGTAAGGCATTCGGAGCGCACGGCGCGTCGGATGGCGACGCTCATGCCGCCGTCGGCATCGGCGCACCTTGGGGCCGTCGTGACGCGGCATTGCCCTTGTCCACCTTGAGGATGAGGTTACGCGTGGCCTTCTCCAGAACCGCTTGTGCACCAACGGAATCGTCGATCCGCGCAGCGCGGCGCACTCCCGCGCCGATGGTCAAGCCCTGCTCGTAGCCGGCGATCACCCGAGGGTCGACATAGGAACCGCGCGCCACGGCAGGCGTATTGCCCAACGACTCGGCAACCTCCTTCATCACGGCCGCCTCGACGCGTTTGACCACCCGCTTGGAGACCGGCGGATCGGCGTCGGCGAAAGCGACCGCGGCCAGCACCGTGCCGTGCCAGGTGCGCAGGTCCTTCACACTGAACTCCGAACCGACGAGTTCCTTGAACCGCGCGTTGAGATCATCGGATCGAATATCGGCCCAGCCGGAAGCGGCCCGGCACACCAGCAGTCGCTCGCTCCGGTAGCCACGGCGCAACAACGCCTTGACGGCCCGCGCCACCTCCGGATCGGCCAACTCCAGTCGCCGCTGGACACCGCTCTTGGCCGGGTAGTCGAAGGACACCGCGTCGCCACGAACACTGACGTGCTCGCACAACAACGTTGCCAGGCCGTACGATTCGTTCTCCTCGGCGTACTGCTCGCCACCCGCGCGGAAATACCCCTGGTCCAGTAGATGCAGCGCCAGGGCCAGCACGCGGTCGCGGCCCAGGCCCTTGCCGCCGAGATCGGCGGCGACCTTGGCGCGCCAGTCCGGCAACTGGGTGGACATCTCCAGCACCCGGTCGAACTTCTCCTCGGCTCGCTCTTGCTGCCATTGCGGGTGATACAGGTATTGTCGCCGGCCCGCCGCATCGGTGCCGACGGCCTGAACATGGCCGTTCGGGAACGGGCAGATCCACACCTTCTTCCAGGCCGGCGGAATCACCAAGGCCTTGATCCGCTCGATCGTGGCGTCGTCATTCAGCAACGAACCATCCGGGCCGTAGTAGGCGAATCCCTTTCCCCGCCGATTCCGGCTGATCCCGGGAGCCGAGAGTGCACTCCGCCGCAGTCGCATGACCTCTTCCTCACCCGGTGTGTTGTGTTGCCGGATTACCCCGGCGGTGCGGGCCTTACACCTGGCGGCAAAGCGGTTTGCGCACCGAGCGAACGGGGCATTCTGACGCAGGTCAGGGCGAGGAGGGACGGTCATGACAGCACCTGTGTCGGGCGCCGTAGCGGGCACCGTGAAGAGCAATGTCGTCGACCTTGCGTCCCGACGGGCGCGGCACCATCTGCGCTCAATCGTGGTGGCCTCCCGGCGGCACGCGGCGCAGAATCCGGAGCGACCCTGCCTGGTGCTGCCGTTCCGACCCCGTCCCGCGCTTTCTCAGCAACTTCACGGCATTCGTTGAAGATCCTCCTCCATTGGGCGAGCAACCTCAATGGTGACGGATGCACGACCCGTACAGGAGGACACCATGGCAGCGACCGCGATTTCCGAGACCAACATCGTCGAACTCGCACCGCGACGCGCCCGGCAGAACATGCGCGCGCTCGTCGAGGCCAAGCGCAGGCACCCGTCCTACATCGGTGCGGCCCCGGCCCGGCAACCTCAGGAAGTGTGCCGAGTGCTGCCGTTCAGGCGTTCAGGCGTTCAGCGGGATAGCCGCGGTGACGGTGGTCCCGGCGCCCACGGCGCTGGACACTCCAAACTCGCCCGATAGCGCCTCCACCCGGTCACGCAGACCGACCAGACCCGATCCGCCGCCTGCCACCGCGCCACCGACACCGTCGTCGGTCACCCTCAGCCGCAACCCGGCCTGATCGGCGACCGCCGTAACCGTAATCACCTCCGCTTTGGCGTATTTGGCTGCGTTGGTGAGTGATTCGGCGACCACGTAGTAAGCCGCCACCTCCACCGACTCCGGCAACCGCTCATCGACGTGCACGTCGAGTTCGACCGGAACCGGTGACCGGCGAGCGAGCGTGCGGATCGCCGGCGCCAGCCCGCCTTTCGACAGGATCGCCGGGTGCAGACCGCGGGACAATTCCTGCAGGTCGGCGTACAAGCCGGCCAGACCCTCGACGATGCCGGACAACTGGGTGCGCAGGGCGCCCTCGGCGGCCGCCTCGGCCGCCCGCAACTGCAGACTCAGCGCCACGATGCGCTGCTGAGCACCATCGTGCAGATCGCGTTCGAAGCCGCGCCGGGCCTGATCGGCGGCAGCGACGATGCGGGCCCGCGACGCGGTCAGCTCTGCGCGTGTCTCCGCGTTGGCGATCGAGGTCGACACCAGGTCGGCGAAATCACAGATATGGGCCTCGGCGTGCTCGGCAGCGCCGCGCGGCTGTGGCCAGGCCACCACCAGCGCGCCGCGCGTCTGACCGTCGACGACGATCGGTGCGCCGGCGCCCGACCGGATGCCCAACCCGGTCAGCATCGTCGCGACCTCGCCGGTGGCGGCGCCGTAATCGTCGATGCGGGCCGGGCCGGCCGTGGCCATGATCCGGCTGCCGACATTGTCACCGGCCAACGAAAACCGTTGGCCCACCGCGAAAGCCCGCGGGTCGTTGGTCGCGAGCGCCACCGCGTGCCCATCGGACTCGTAGCGCAACAACGTGACGTGCTGCGCGCGCAGGCTGTGCGCCAACTCCGAGACCGCGACGTCGTACACCTCCGAGGTGGGGGCCCCGCGGGCCACCAGGGTGGCCACCCGCCGCAGCGCGGCCTGCTGATCGGCCAGGCTGGTCGCTTCGCGACGCCGCTGCTCGGCCTCGGCGGTGCGCAACCGGGCCTGCCCGACCAGCACATTGGTCACCAGTGCCAACGTGAGGAAGACACCGACGGCGGGCGCCAGGGTATCGCGGCCGTCCAGGTGGAAGTAGGTGTAGACCAGCGCGCTGGCCACCGAGGTCGCCACCGAGAGCCCGAACCCCCAACCGGCCGAGATCACCAGCACCCCGAGCAGGAAGACCGCTCCGAACGCGTCATCGGGAGCCACCCGCTTGAGCGCCAGCACCACCAGCGTCTCGGCGACGATGAAGCCGGCCGCCACCACCACACCCCACCCGAGGGGGCGGGCGGTGGGCCGAACGATGAGGGCCAGGGTCCGACCCGACCACGACTGCCAGTTCACCCCGCAGATGTTATTGCGGAAGTTGACAGCGAACTTTCCGGCTAGCGGTAATGCTTCCGCTGCGGGGGGCTGTCAAGCTCGGAGTATGTCTGGTTCACCGGTTATGCGGGCGCTGATCGTCGACGACAGTGCTGCCTTCCGGGATGCCGCGACGATGATGCTGGCACACGGCGGGATCACCGTCGTCGGCACCGCCACCGACGGCGCCGGCGCGGTGGACGCCAGCCGGTCGCTGCAACCCGATGTCGCGCTCGTCGACGTCGACCTCGGCGCCGACAACGGTTTCGACGTTGCCGAGCAGCTCACCGACGTGCCGGTGATCCTGATCTCCACCCACGACGAACATGACTTCGCCGACCTGATCGCCGAGAGCCCGGCCCTCGGGTTTCTACCCAAGTTCGCGTTGTCGCCGGAGGCGATCCGGGGCCTGCTGCACCGCTGAGATCAGTGCGAATCCAGGAACAGGATCACCGCGCGCACGCGCCGGTGGTCATCGCCGGTCTCGGGTAGATCCAGTTTGGTCAGGATGCTGCGCACGTGCTTTTCCACCGTGCCCTCCGTCACCCAGAGCCGCCTGCCGATCCCCGCGTTGGACAATCCCTCGGCCATCAGCGCCAGCACCTCGCGTTCCCGGGAACTCAGCGCGGCCAGCGGATCGTTGCGCCGCCGCGCCGACACCAGCTCGGTGACCAATGCGGGGTCGATGACCGAGGCGCCGGCGGCGACCCGGTTGAGGGTGTCGACGAAATCCTCGACATCGGTGACGCGGGTCTTGAGCAGATACCCGATCCCATGCCCGCCGGCGAGTAGCTCGGTGGCGTGCTCGACGTCGATATGCGCCGAGAGCACCACGATGCCGGTGTCCGGCAGCTCGGCGCGGATGGTGCGGGCGGCGTCCAACCCTTCGGCGCTGTGGCTGGGGGGCATGCGGATATCGGTCAGCACCAGCTCGGGTCGGTGCGCCCGGACCACCTCCAGCAGCGTCGGCGCGTCGCCGGCCTGCCCGACCACGTCGAAACCCGACCGTTGCAGCAGGCTCGCCACGCCCTCCCGCAACAGCACGTCATCTTCGGCGATGACAACTCGTATAGCCACCCGTATGCCCTTTCCGCCCAACCCCAGCCGCCCGTGCAGCCGCGACATTCTCGCATCCCATCGTCGCGTCGGCCCGGCATCGCGTCGATATGGGGGCTAGCCCTACCCGGCCGGTACCGTCAGCGTTCCTGCGGGATTGGCAGCCAGCAGCGCAGACATCGACCCCGCGGTGGAGCAAGGTGGACACGTCGAACCAGTCCGATCAGAGGAGATCACCATGACCGCAGCAGTCACCCGCAGCACCCACACGCTGTCCCTGCTCGACGGCGAGATCGTCGAGGAGAACGACTTCGGGTCGATGCGCCGTGTCACCGCCGACAACCTGCCCATCCTGAACCGGTTGTCCATCAAGCGTGTGCTCCTGAACCCCGGCGCGATGCGCACCCCGCACTGGCACGCCAACGCCAATGAGCTGACCTACTGTGTGTCCGGTACCGCGCTGGTCTCGGTGTTGGACAACCACAGCAAGTTCTCCAACTTCATCGTCACGGCCGGCCAGATGTTCCACATCGACTCCGGGGCGCTGCATCACATCGAGAACATCGGCAGCGACGTGGCCGAGTTCATCATCGCCTTCCGCAACGAACGTCCCGAGGACTTCGGGTTCGGCGCGACGTTCGGCGCCTTCACCGATGCGGTGCTGGGCAATACCTACGATTTGCCGGCCTCCGACCTCGCCAAGATCCGGCGCGACAATCCGCCCACCGATCACAAGCTGGCCGCGCGCGTCGGTGACCCCGAGATCCCCGCGTCGGCGTACTTCGGCGACCCGCACAAGTTCGACATCGAAGCCCAGGCGCCCGGATTGAACTACGCCAGCGGCAACGCCAGGTTCGCCCGAGACCAGTTCTGGCCGGCGCTCAAGGACATCTCGATGTATTCGCTGCGGGTCGCCGAGGACGGGATGCGCGAACCGCACTGGCATCCGGTCACCGCCGAGATGGGTTATGTCCAGCACGGGGACGCCCGGATGACTATCATGAATCCCGATGGCTCCCTTGATACCTGGACCATGACCACGGGTGACATGTACTTCATCCCGCGCGCCTACCCGCACCACATCGAGAACATCGGCACCGACGACTGGCACTTCCTGATCTTCTTCGACCAGCCGTTCCCCGCCGATATCGGCTACCGCGCCTCGGCGAGTGCCTACTCCCGCGAGGTGCTGGCCGCGGCCTTCAACACCCATATCGACGATCTGCCGAATTTCCCGTTCACCCCTGCCGATCCGCTGATCGTCGACCGGCGCAACCCGCTCGACTGAAACCTGTTAACCCGCACGACGATTGACCAGAAGGGGCCGGGGCCATATGGGTGAGGTGACCGTCGGCAGACCCGTCGATCGGGTCGAGGGACGCGCGAAGGTCACCGGGGCCACCCGGTACACCGCGGACACCCCGGTCGCGGGCGTGGCCTACGCGGCACTGGTGCAGTCCGAGATACCCCACGGTGAGGTGACCGCGGAATCCGTGGTGGCCGCAGCGGCGGCCGCCACGGCGGCGCCCGGTGTGTTGTACGTCCTGACCCCGCTGAACTGTCCGCCGCTGCAGGTGCTTCCCGAAGACCTGACCTGGGATCTGCCGCTGGAGCGCCGTCCACCGCTGTCGGACCTGACCGTGCAGTATGTGGGCCAGCACCTGGCGTTGGTGGTCGCGGATTCACCGGAGAACGCGGCGCAGGCGGCGGCGCTGATGCGGTTCGACTATCGCAGTGCTCCAGCCCAATTGACGGCCACCCAGGTGCTCACCGAACCGGTCCCCGCCGACGAGCGGGGCGGTCTCATCCGGCACGGGGTCTACCAGCCAGACCATTTCGTCAAACTGGACGACGAGAAGCTGCAAGACCGCCGCGGACCGGATGCCGAACCCGACGGGGTGCGGATCGCGACCCGGTACACCACCGCGCGCAACACCCACTATCCGATCGAACTGTCGGCCACCATCGCCGAGTGGACCGGCGACACCCTGACGGTGCACGACAGCACCCGGTGGATCACCGGTGAACGGCGCGCGCTGGCCGGCTATCTCGGGATCCCCGAACAGCGCGTGCGCATCGTCTCCGAGTTCGTCGGCGGTGCCTTCGGGTCCAAGAGCTTCCTGTGGATGCACGTGGTGTTGTGTGCCGTCGCGGCACGCGAGGTGGGACGCCCGGTCAAGCTGGTGCTGACCCGCAATCAGATGTTCACCTCGACCGGGCACCGGCCGCATACCGAACAACGGCTGGCGTTGGTCGCCGACGCCGACGGTGCCCTGCTCAGCACCGAGCAGCACACTCTCACCGAGACCTCCACGGTCGCCCACTTCTGCGAACCGGTGGGGCTGTCCGCGCGCTTCCTCTACCAGTCACCGCGGTTGTCGGTCTCGCATACCGTGGCCAGAATCAACGCTCCCACACCGTGTTTCATGCGCGGCCCCGGTGAGGCGCCCGGGCTTTTCGCGCTCGAAGTGGCCATGGACGAGCTGGCCGAGCGGCTGCAGATCGACCCGGTGGCGCTGCGGCTGGCCAACGACCCGCAGCTCGACCAGCCCAGCGGGCGCCCGTATTCGGGTAAACACCTGGCCGAGTGTTACGAGCAAGGCGCGCGACGGTTCGGCTGGGC
The DNA here is from genome assembly GCF_033741155.1 of Mycolicibacterium chengduense. Classification (NCBI taxonomy): domain Bacteria; kingdom Bacillati; phylum Actinomycetota; class Actinomycetes; order Mycobacteriales; family Mycobacteriaceae; genus Mycobacterium; species Mycolicibacterium chengduense. The sequence goes on from NZ_JAWQNH010000005.1 coordinate 608,084, forward strand.
GGACCGCTCGTCGGTACCCCGCGCGATGCGTCGTGACGGTGTGCAGGTGGGTTGGGGCGTGGCCACCGCCACCTACCCTGGCCGCCGAATGCCGGCCGGTTGCCGGGTGGACACCGACGCCGCCGGCCGGGTCCGGTTCGCCTCGGCCACCCACGAGATCGGTACCGGGGTGCGCACCGTGATGACGCAGCTCGCCGCCGACGGTTGCGGATTACCGCTCGAACAGGTCAGTTTCAGCTCCGGTGACTCCACGTTCCCCGACGCCCCCTACAGCGGCGCCTCGCAGACCACCGCGACGGTCGGCTCGGCCGTGCACCAGGCGGCGCGAGAATGGCGGCGCCGGCTGGTCGCGCACTGCCCCGACTATGACGGGGACCCGGCCACACTCGCCGACCTGCTGCGGCGCGACGGCAATGACCTGCGGGCGGCACTCAGCTTCACCGTGTCGGCCGGGGGAGCCGCCGAGAGCGGCCCACTGTCGCAATCCTTCGGTGCGCACTTCTGCGAGGTGGAGGTCGACGAAGAGATCGGTCGGGCCACCGTGACGCGGTGGACGGCGGTCATGGACTGCGGACGGGTGCTCAATCCGAAGCTGGCCACCAACCAGGTGATGGGCGGTATCACCTTCGGGATCGGGATGGCGCTGCTGGAGCAGGTGGCCAGGGACCCGCGGACCGGCCAACTGATCGGGGAGTACTACGTCCCCACCCACGCCGACCGACCGGAGTTCGACATCAGCTTCGTCGACGTCGCCGATTTCGGGCTGGACCCGATCGGTGTGCGCGGTATCGGCGAGATCGGCACCTGCGGGGTGCCGGCGGCCATCGCCAACGCGATTTATCACGCCACCGGAAAGCGGTTGCGGGACTTGCCGATAACCCTGGAGAGCCTGATGAACCCCTTCTCACCCTGCCACGAGGAGCCGAGATGAAACTGACCGTCAACGGCACCGAGACCGAGATCGACACCGATGTGCGCGCCACCCTGCTCGACGTGCTGCGCGAACGGCTGGGACTCACCGGCACCAAGAAGGGGTGCGACCACGGCCTGTGTGGGGCCTGCACGGTGCATGTCGACGGCGAGCGGGTGCTCAGCTGTCTGACGCTGGCCGTGTCGATCGATGGAGCCGTGGTCACCACGGTGGAAGGGTTGGCCGACGGTGACACCCTGACCCCGTTACAACAGGCGTTCGTCGACCACGACGGATTCCAGTGCGGCTACTGCACCCCAGGGCAGTTGTCCTCGGCGCACGCCCTGCTGCGTGAGCACGCCAGGGGTGACCTGTGCGCCAGCACCTTCGACGGGCCGCGCGCCGATGTGGCGAACGGACCACAGTGCCTGTCCGGCAACGAGATTCGGGAACGCATGGCCGGAAACATCTGCCGCTGCGGCGCCTACGCCAACATCGTCGCCGCGATCGCCGCCGTCGCCGGGGATCCATCGTGAAGACGTTCGCATTCCGGCACGCGCTCAGTGTTCCCGACGCGATCGACGAAGCCGCCGCGGGCGCACGGTATTTCGCCGGCGGCACCAACCTGCTGGATCTGATGAAGACCGGGGTGGAGGCTCCGGACGCGCTCATCGACATCCGCCGGATCGGGCTGGACACCATCACGGCCACACCCGATGGTGGCGTGCGCATCGGAGCCGGGGCGACCAACAGTGCGGTGGCCAACCACCGGCTGATCCGGACCCGCTATCCGGTGCTGTCTCAGGCCATCCTGTCCGGTGCCACCACACAGATCCGCAATATGGCCACCGCGGGCGGCAATCTGGTGCAACGCACCCGATGCCCGTACTTCATGGATCCGGCCTTCGCACAGTGCAACAAACGCACACCCGGGTCCGGCTGCGCGGCGGCCGACGGCTTCAACCGGGAGCACGCACTGTTCGGCGCCAGCGCGCACTGCGTGGCCGTACACCCCTCCGATATGGCCGTGGCCCTGGCGATCCTGGATGCCGCCGTGCGGCTGCGTGGCCCGGCGGGAGAGCGCTCCGTTGCGCTCGCGGAGTTCTTCGCGTTGCCGGGGGACCGCCCGGACCGGGACAACACGATGGCACCGGGTGAGCTCATCACCGCCATCGAGCTGCCGCCGACGCCGTACGCGGACGCCAGCTGGTACCTCAAGGTGCGGGATCGGCACAGCTACGCGTTCGCGCTGGTGTCGGTGGCTGCCGGCGTCCAGCTGAACGACGGGGTCATCGCGTCGGCGGCCATCGCGCTCGGCGGCGTCGCGGCCAGGCCCTGGCGGGTGCCGGCGGCGGAGGCGGCGCTGCACGGTCAACGGCCGGACACCGCGGTCTTCAGGCGTGCCGCCGAACTGCTGATGGCCGGCGCGGAGCCGTTGACCCAGAACGCGTTCAAGGTCGACCTCGGCAAGCACAGTGTGGTGCGTGCCCTGCAACGTGCCTGCGGCGTGAACGACGAGTGAATGACGGGCGAACTGTCTGACCCGGCAGTGGCGCCCATTGACGGAACCCGAGAAACTTGTCGCGTGACCACGTCGACCTCGCTCGTCGCCCGAATCCTGGACTGGCTGCGCGCCGGCTACCCCGAGGGCGTGCCCGGTGCCGACCGGGTGCCGCTGCTGGCCCTGCTGCGCAACACCCCACTGACCGAGGAGCAGGTCAAGGAGGTCGTCGCGAATATCACCGCAACCGGTTCGCCGGCGCTGGCCGACGGTGCGATCGGTCACGACGAGATCGAGGCGTTCATCGCCGAGGTCACCCACCACGACGCCGGTCCGGAGAACGTTCGCCGGGTGGCGGCCAGGCTGGCCGCGGCCGGCTGGCCGCTGTCCGGGGTGGAGCCGCTCGACAACTGACGTAGAGCGCCGCCCGTGCCGCCCGGGGAAGAGGAGGCCCGGGCGGCAGGGACGGCGTCAGATCGTGGAGGCGTCGATGACGAAGCGGTAGCGCACGTCCGAGGACAGCACCCTGTCGTAAGCCTCGTTGACGTAGGACGCCTCGATGACCTCGATCTCGGGGGTGACATCGTGCTCGGCGCAGAAGTCGAGCATCTCCTGGGTTTCCGGAATACCACCGATCATCGAGCCCGAGATGCTGCGGCGCCCGGCGGCCAGCGCGAACGTCGGCACCTCCAGCGGATGTTCCGGGATGCCCAGCTCGACCAGGGTGCCGTCGACCTTGAGCAGGTTCAGGTAGGCGCCCATGCTCAGGTTGGCCGACACCGTGTTGAGGATCAGGTCGAACTTGCCGGCCAGTTTGGTGAAGGTGTCGGGGTCGGAGGTGGCGTAGTACTCGTCGGCGCCGAGCCGCAGACCGTCTTCCATCTTCTTCAGCGACTGGCTCAGCACGGTGACATGCGCGCCCATCGCGTGCGCGAGCTTGACACCCATGTGGCCCAGCCCGCCGAGGCCGATGACGGCGACCTGCTTGCCGGGGCCCGCATTCCAATGCTTCAGCGGGGAGAATAGCGTGATACCGGCGCACAGCAGGGGAGCGGCCTTGTCCAGCGGGATCGAGTCCGGGATGCGCAGCACGTAGTTCTCGTCGACGACGATCGCCGTGCTGTAGCCGCCGTAGGTCGGGCTGCCGTCGCGCTCGGTGGAGTTGTAGGTGCCGTGCATGCCGTACTCACCGATGCAGTACTGCTCCTGACCGGCCTTGCAGTTCTCGCACTCGCGGCAGGAATCGATGAAACAGCCGACGCCGACGTGATCGCCGACCTTGTACTTGGTGACCTCGGAGCCGACCTCGGTGACCACACCGGCGATCTCGTGGCCCGGGACCACCGGGTAGTTGGGTTGGCCCCATTCGGCCTTCACGGTGTGGATATCGCTGTGACAGATACCCGCGAACTTGATGTCGAAGGCGACGTCGTGCGGGCCGACGGCGCGGCGCTCGACGGTCGTCTTGGTCAGCGGGCTGGTCGCCGAGGTGGCGGCGTAGGCGGAAACGGTGGTCGTCATGTTCTCGTTCGGTCCTCTTCGTCGACTTCGTCTTCTGAGCGGGCAACACGCGCCTTCGCCAAAACGTTAGCGAAGGTAACTGTAATCAGGGCGCGACGCTGCACCATCGCGTAACTTCAACAGATACCGTGACCCATCTAGTCCCGGCTACCCGTGTGAGCCAAGTTATAGACCTGGGGCGCGGAATCCGGCCGTGAAGCTCACCCGGTCATAGCGCGCCACCCCCGCTCGGGTGTACGGATCGCCGGCGATGACGGCGTCGGCCTCTGCGGCGGACATATCGGCGACCACCAGTACGGCGCCGCGCGCCTCGGTGCGCCCGGCCAACAGCACCCGCCCCGCGGCGACCTCCTCGGCCAGCCAGTCCAGGTGGGCGGGCCGGGTCCGGTCGACGACGTCGTCGGGCTGCAGGTAGGTCAGCGTCAGCACGTGGAACACCGCCAGAGATTATCGGGGCGCCAGTCCCGGGGCGGCGGCGCCCACGCGCTCACGGTGCCGCTCGATCACCGCCGCGCTGCGCTCCCGCAATTCCGGGGTCGCCGCGTCCGCGCCGCCCAGCACACGCAGGCACGCGTCGGCGACGTGCACCGGCAGTTCGGCCCGTTGCGGGCCGTGCGGTTCCGACCACATGTTGACCAGCGATTCGACCAGCCGGAATGGCAGGTCGGCCGCCGCCGGATGCACCCCGGTGCGCTCCAGTACCGCGTGGCTCGACTCCAGATAGTGCAGCCGCAGCCGCTCCCGGTCGGACCAGAACGGTTCCAGCCGGGCGTCCCGCAGTTCGGGCAGCAGATAGAGGGCGCCCAGGTTCCAGCGCCCGTTGAGCAATTGGTCACCGTCGAAGCTGGCCAGTGCGTGCAGGTGCTCGGTGGCCGTCAACGCGGGGGAGGTTTCCAGCAGCGCCGGGATGAAGGCCAGCGTCGGGGTGACGGTCTGGCTGAGCAGGGCGCACAGGATGTCGTCCTTGGTGTCGAAGTAGTGATACAGCGATGCCTGCCGGATGCCGACCGATTCGGCGATGCTGCGGGTGGACGTGCCCGCGTAACCCAGCGTGGTGAACAATTCCCCTGCCGCATCCAGGATTTCGTCACGGGCCGTCATGCCGGGGCGTCGCTGCGTCTGCAGTCTGGGACGGCCGGCGCGGGTGAGCGACATGGCTTCATCGTGGCCCATCGGGCGCGGGAAAAGTATGCCGCCCCGTTTCTGTCACATGATAGAAACGCGCGATACGCTTCGGTTACCTGCGACGCGGAATTGGTTACGCCAGCGACACCCATCGGGTACGCCGGCCGTGAAAACTGTCAACTGACAGGCCAGGCCGCGACAGATCGGGAGAATGCACATGGGCATCGTCGTTTCCGACGCCGTGCAGGTGCGCCCCCCGGAACCGCCCGAAGTCGGCATCGTCGCCGACGTCGACGATCTGCACGTCACATTCCGTCGCGGCGGCCGCGATGTGCACGCGCTGCGCGGTGTCACCCTGACCATCGCCCCCGGCGAGATCCTGGGCTTGGTGGGCGAATCCGGCTCGGGCAAGAGCGTATTGGGCTTCGGCATGCTCGGGCTGCTACCCAGCGCGGCCCGCATCGACGGCGCCATCAGGGTGGCCGGCTCGGACATGGTGCACGGTGACGCCAAGACTCTGCGCAAGGTGCGCCGCCTCGATCTGGGGGCGGTGTTCCAGGACCCGATGACCTCACTGAACCCCACCATGCGCATCGGCAAACAGGTCGCCGAGGCGGCGGGCAGCGCCGAGGAAGCGCTGAGACTGCTCACCGCGGTGGGCATTCCGGATCCGGCGCGTCGCATGCGGGCCTATCCACATGAACTGTCCGGCGGGCTGCGGCAGCGGGTGATGATCGCCATCGCCATCGCCGGCGACCCCGAACTCATCATCGCCGACGAACCCACCACCGCACTCGACGTCACCGTGCAGGCGCAGGTGCTGACCTTGTTGCGCGGACTGCGCGACGAGATCGGTTGCAGCATCGTCTTCATCACCCATGACCTCGGGGTGGCCGCGCAAATCTCGGATCGTATCGCGGTGCTCTACGCGGGCCGGATCGCCGAGATCGGGCCCACCGCCGAGGTGCTCCAGACCCCAGCCCACCCCTACACGCGTGGGCTGCTGCGGTCCCGGCTGACCTTGCACACGCAGCGCGGCCGGCCGCTCGCCGCGCTGCCGGGCTCGGTGCCCAGCCCCCTGACACCGTTACCGGGATGCGCGTTCGTGCCTCGCTGCGACCTGGCCACCGAGGACTGTACGAAGACACCGCCGGACCCGATTCAGGTGGCGCCGGGCCGGGTCAGCGCCTGCTTGCTGCCACCCGGCGCGGCCCCGGACGATGCTCAGCCGGCGCCCGTCACCGAGTCGACCACCCAGACCGTCGCCGATACCGCGCCGTCGATCGAATTGGCCGATGTCACCAAGACTTTCGCGGTGGCTCGACGCGGGAAGCTGCAGGCGCTGCGCGGGGTGACGCTGCGCGTCGGCCACGGCGAATCGGTGGCCTTGGTGGGCGAGAGCGGTTCGGGCAAGTCGACATTGCTGCGCGTCATCGCCGGACTGGAGAAGCAGACCTCGGGCACGGTCGCGCTGGCCGGTACGCAGCGGCCGCAGATGGTGTTCCAGGACGCCGGTGCCTCACTGACGCCGTGGCTGTCGGTCGGTGAGCTGATCGCCGAGCGGCTGCACGGCACCAAGATGTCCCGGGCGCAACGCCGTGACGCGGTCATCGAGGTGCTGGACCGGGTCGGCCTACCCGCCGAGGTGGCCAAGTCCCGCGCCGGGCAGCTCTCCGGTGGTCAGCGGCAACGGGTTTCGCTGGCCAGGGCCACCGTGGTGCCCCCACCGGTGCTGCTGTGTGACGAGCCGACCAGCGCGCTGGACGTGTCGCTGGCCGCGTCGGTGCTCAACCTGATCGGTGACCTGCGCCGCAGTCTGGACATGTCGGTGGTGTTCGTGACGCACGATCTGTCGGTGGCCCGGGTGGTCGCCGACCGCATCGCGGTGATGTATCTGGGTCGCATCGTGGAGGTCGGTCCTGCCGAACAGGTCATCGGCGACCCCGTACACCCGTACACCCGTGCGCTGGTCGACTCCATCCCCGACTTGGGTCGCGAATCACGCATCCTGCCAGGCGAACCCGCCAGCCCGCTGTCCCCGCCGCCGGGTTGCGCGTTCCATCCGCGTTGCCCGATCGCCGTCGACGCCTGCGCCGGTGCCGAACTCGACGTGCGCCTGGAAGGTTCGCCCGGCAACCCCCACCAGGTCGCCTGCATCGAACGGAAGGTGCGTTGATGGTCAGCTCGACGGTGGACGCGATACCCGCACCCGTCCTGGTCCGGAGCCAGAAGTGGCGGCTGACGTTGCCACAGTCCCGCTCCGTGATCGTGAACTGGGCCGGCTTCGCCCTGGTGATCCTGGTGACGTTGATCGTGATCGCCGTGCCGGTGCTGGCCCCGCACGACCCGCTCACGCCGGTCGGGATGCCGCTGCAACCGCCGGGCACCACGGGATTCCTGCTCGGCACCGACAGCGTGGGCCGTGACATCCTGTCCCGCGTGCTCTACGGAGCTCGGTCCAGCTGGTTCGCCGCACTGGCGGTGGTGGCACTGGGTCTGCTGATCGGTGGGCTGGTCGGGTTGATCGCCGGTGCCACCGGCGGGTGGATCGATGCCACGCTGATGCGGATCACCGACGGCTTCCTGTCCTTGCCCGCGCCGGTGCTCGCCATCGCGGTGGTGGCCGCTCTGGGGCCCGGCTTCCTGCACACGCTGATCGCGGTGTCCATCGTCTGGTGGCCGTTCTACGCGCGGCTGGTGCGCGGCGAGGTGGCCCGGCTGGCCGCGCGGCCGCACGTCGAAGCGGCGAAACTGGCCGGGGTCAGTTGGTTCCGGCTCGCCGGGCGCCACTTGCTGCCCGGCGCGGTGCCCAATGCGCTCGTGGCCGCCAGCCTGGACATCGGCACGCTGATCCTCACCCTGGCCGCGTTGTCGTTCCTCGGGCTCGGGCAGGCCGCGCCGGCACCGGAGTTGGGCGCCGACTCCGCGCGCAACCTCAGCTACTTCCTGCAGCAGTGGTGGCTGCCGGTGATGCCGGGCCTCGGCGTGCTGGTCTTGGCCCTGATCGCCAACATCGCCGGTGACTGCCTTCGCAACCTGATGAAGACGAGATAGCCATGAAAACCTTCATAGCCTCCCGGCTGGGAGCAATGGTCGCCATCCTGGTGGCGTTGACCGCGGTGTTGTTCGTCCTGCAGAACATCTCACCGCTGGACCCGGTCAAGGCGCAGTTGGGCGCTCAGGCCTCGGCTCAGGCCGTCGCCGCCCGCCGTGAAGCACTCGGTCTGAACGACCCTGTGCTGGTGCAGTTCTGGCATTACCTGACCGGGGCGGTCACCGGCGATCTGGGCACCTCCTACCGGACCCGGCATGCGGTGCTGTCCGATCTGTCTTCGTTCTTCCCGGCCACGCTGGAATTGGCACTGTGCGGGCTGCTGATCGCGATCGTGCTCGCTGTGCTGCTGGCTTTCAGCACCACGCTGAACTGGCGCGGCGCGGGGGTGTTGCGGGCCGTGTTGTTCACCGGGTCGTCGGCGCCGATGTTCTTGCTGGGCATCGTGGGGCTGATCGTCTTCTATCAGACCCTGGGCTGGGTGCCGGCCAACGGCCGCCTGGCCGTGGCGAATCCGCCCGACGGGCCCACCGGCCTGCTTACCGTCGACGGACTGCTGCACGCCCGCTTCGACGTGGTGGCCGACGCCGTGCACCATCTGATCCTGCCCGCGTTGGTGATCGCGATCGGCCCGGCCGTCGCGATCGGGCGGGTGCTGCGCAGCAGCCTGCTGGCCGATATCGACAGCGACTACGCCCGCACCGCCCGGGCCAAGGGGCTGTCCGAGACCCGCATCATGGCCCGACACGTGCTGCGGAACTCCGTCGGCGCGGCTCTGTCGATGACGGGACTGCAAGTGGGGCTGATGTTCTCGGGCGTCCTCGTGGTCGAGCAGGTGTTCGGCTGGCCCGGGATCGGGCAGTACATCGCTCAGAGCATCCCCGTCGCGGACTTCCCGGCCATCGCCGGCGTCACGCTGATGCTCGGGGCCCTCTACGTCGTCATCAACACGGCCGTGGACCTACTCCAGGCCGCCGCAGATCCCCGTATCGCCGTAACAGGAGGTTAGGTGCCGAAACAGCCGCTCATCGTGGGCAATCCCGTGCTTGTCGTGGTCGACATGCAGGAGTCCGGCGACATGCCGGTCGAAGAAGTGGGCATTCCGCACATGGCCGGATACGCCGACCGGATCGCCAACGCACGCCAACTGATCGCCGCCGCCCGGGCCGCGACCATCCCGATCGTGTTCTTCCAGGAAGTGCACCGCGCCAGCGGCGTCGACTTCGGCCGGGAACTCGACGGAGTCGAGGGGCCGCACTGCATCGAGGGCCGGCCCGGTACGCCGCTGCACCCGGAGTTGCTGCCCGACTTCGACGGACCCAGTCCCGAATTCCACATCGTCAAGCGGCGCTACTCCGGTTTCATCGGAACCGAATTCGAGATCGTGCTGTCGGGGTTGAAGGCCGACACACTGATCCTGATCGGCGGACTCACCGACGTCTGCGTGCACTACACGTTCGCCGACGCCCACCAGCGCGATTTCTACGTCCGCGTCGTCACCGACTGCGTCGGCGGGTCCTCGCAGTACCGCCACGACGCAGCGCTGGACGCCATGGAATACCTGCAGACCGGCGCCATGCGCACCACCGAGGAGATCCTCGACGCGTTCTCCGGACGTCGCCGCCAGAGCGGCTCCGACGCCTCCCTGACCACCCCCGCCCTCGAAGGAGCCGCCCGATGAAGAAACTCAGCATGCTTGTCGCGATCGGCGCGACGGCGGCCCTGACCCTGACCGCCTGCGGCGGGTCGAATTCCGGTGGCAGCAGCACACCCAACGCCGCCCCCACCGACAAGGTGCTGCACCTGTCGTTCCTGCAGGACCCGGGCCAGCCGCCGGACCCCGACATCTACTACGCCGGCCAAGGCCTGCTGCTGACCACCAACACCTATGAGGGTCTGCTGCAGTACAAGGGCGGCACCGACAAGGCCGAACTGCAACCGCTGCTGGCCACCGAGTGGACGGCCTCACCGGACAACAAGGTCTTCACCTTCAAGCTGCGCCAGGGTGTGAAGTTCCACGACGGAACGCCGTTCACGTCGGCTGCGGTCAAGGCCTCCTTCGACCGGCGGGCGGCGGTCAACCAGGGGCCTGCCTACATGGTCTCCGATATCGATTCGGTGACCACGCAAGGCGATTACGGCGTCACCGTCACGCTCAAGGCACCCAACTCGGCGTTCTTGGACTACCTGGCCTGCCCGTACGGGCCGCGGATGCTCAGCCCCGAGGGGCTGAAGAAGAACGGCGGCACCGACAACGCCCAGGGCTACCTCACCAATCACGACCTGGGTACCGGCCCGTACACGTTGACGGCCGCGGAGGTCGGCTCGAAATACGAGCTGACCGCCTTCGGCGACTACTGGGGCGCGAAGCCGTACTTCGAGAAGGTCGAACTGCCGGTGATCACCGACGTATCGGCCCAGCAACTGCAGTTCAACAACGGGCAGTTGGCGGCGATCCTGCACGACCTGCCGTCCTCGGCGGTGCAGTCGTACCTGGACAACAAGTCGTTCGCGAATTACTCGCTGCCGACGATGATGTCGAACTTCGTCTACATCAATCCCAAGAAGGGCATGATGACCGACGTCAAGAATCGCAACGCGGTGATGCAGGCCATCGATGTCGACGAACTGGTGAAGCAGACCTACTTCGGCCGCGGCAAGAAGGCCGAGCAGATCTACCCGGCGAACATGATGGCCCCCGAGTTCGGTAAGCAGTCGGTGACCCATGATCCGTCCGTGCTGACCGGTATCGCCGGCAGTCTCGCCGCCGACCAGAAGTCGGTCACCATCGGCTACGACTCGTCCAACCCGGACAACCAGCTGATCAGCAACCTGATCCAGACCCAGTTGGCCGCAGCAGGTTTGAATGCCAAGGTGCAGGCCTACCCCACGTCGGAGATCTACGGCTGGATCGGTAGCGACGCACAGGCGGCACCGGAGATCATGACCTACCTCGGCTGGCCGGACGCCCCGTCGCCCTACACCTGGGGCCATATTTCCTGGGACGCCGACGGCGGACTGAACTTCTTCGGATGCTCGTCGCCGGCGATCAAGGATGCGCTGGCCAAGGGGCTGCCGAACGGCTCGGAGGCAGACTTCTCCACAGCCGGTGAGGAAGCCGTCAAGACCGGTTGCTGGCTGAACGTCGCGAACGTCAACGACTTCATGGTGGCGCAGCCGTGGCTCAAGGGCGTCGAGCAGGCGCACGTGGTGACCGATCCCAACACGCTGCGGCTGGCCGCACTGTCGGTGGGCTGATGGCGACGCTGGTCCGCAAGAGCGGGGTGCGCCGGATCATCCTGCTGACCCTGGGCTGGGAGGAATTGCCGAAATCGGTATCGGTGTACGGCGCACCACCCGAGGAGCGGATGCGTGAACCCGTTCCCGGTGTGCTGCTGCAGACCGACGGCGGCTGGGTGCTGCTGGACACCGGATTCAACACCGCCCTGGTGCGGGACCCGGCGCTGTACCGGCGGTTCTTCCCGACCGTCGAGTACCGCCCGGTGCTGCCCGGCCCCGGCGAGCCGATCGAGCAGCGGCTCGCCGAGGTCGGGGTGGATTTCGATGCCATCCACACCGTCGCCGTCAGCCACCTGCACCATGACCACGCCGGCGGACTCAAACTGTTCGCCGGCAAGGTCCCGGTACACGCCCAGCGTCGCGAACTCGAGTACGGCCTGTCGAATCACCCTGAGCCCGAACGCAATGCGATTGTGCGGGTGGACTTCGACGACCCCAACATCGAGTGGCGCCTGGCCGACGGGGAAGCCGAGATCGCGCCGGGGATCAGCGCGGTGCCCACCTACGGGCACACGCCGGGGCATCAGAGTTTCGTGGTGGAGCTCGACGAATCGGTGGGTGGCGATGGATTCGTCTTCGCCTTCGATGCCGCCGACCTCACCGAGAACATCGAGCACGAGCTGCCCATCGGCGGGTTCATCGACGTCGACCCGCAGGACACCGTCGAACCCATCCGCAGACTCAAACGCCTGGCCGCGGAGAAGGGGTACCAGCTGATACCCGGGCACGATCCGCATGTCTGGCCGGAGCTGACCCAGCATTTCCACGACAGGTTCGGGCCGGTCGAATCGTGATGGATTGTGTCCTGCGTGCCGATCGGGTGCTCGTCGACGGACACCTGATCCCGGCGTCGGTCGGGATCACCGGCGGTGTGATCACCTCCGTCGGCCCCGTCGACGCGAGTCACCCGACGGCACAGGACATCCGGTTGTCCGAGCGGGCGGTCGTCTTACCCGGATTCGTGGACACCCACGTCCACGTCGACGATCCCGGCACCGACTGGGAGGGGTTCGACACTGCCACCGCGGCCGCTGCCGCGGCCGGCATCACCACGCTGGTCGACATGCCGCTGGACTGTCGGCCCGTGACCACCAGCGTGGCAGCGTTAGAGGTGAAAAGAACTGCGGCAGAGGGCCGCTGTCACGTCGATGTCGGCTACTGGGGTGGTGTGGTCCCTGGTAATCTCGACGAGTTGGCCGCACTGGCCCAGGCCGGAGTCCGCGGCTTCAAATGCTTCCTGGCCGATTCGGGCAACCCGGACTTTCCGCGCCTGACCCCCGCCGAATTCCGGGACGCCATGGGCCGCATCGCCGAACTGGATTCGGTGCTGCTGGTACACGCCGAAAGTCATGCCGTCGTGGACGTCAGTCCCCGCCCGAACGGACGTGACTACCGGTCGTTTCTGGCCTCGCGCCCCGACGCCGCCGAACAGGACGCGGTGAGCCTGGTGGTCGACACCGCGCGGGCGACCGGAGCCCGGGCACACATCGTGCACGTCTCCAGTGCCACCGCGGTGCCCGTGCTGGCTGCGGCCAAGGCCGAAGGTCTGGCCGTCACCGCCGAAACCTGCCCGCATTACCTGACGTTCGGCGCCGAAGCCATTCCCGACGGTGGCACCGAGTTCGCCGTGTGCCCACCCATCCGGGACGGCGCCAACCGCGAAGCACTGTGGGCGGCACTGGCCGACGGCACATTGGACTCGGTGGTGTCCGATCATTCGCCCTGCACCCCGCGGGACAAGGCCGCCGGAGACTTCGGACGGGCATTCGGCGGCATCAGCTCGTTGCAGCTCGGCCCCCGGGCGGTGTGGACACAGGCCGGCCGGCGCGGATTCGGTCTGCCCGAGCTGTGCCAGTGGATGTCCGAAGGTCCGGCCGCACTGGCCGGATACGCCGACCGCGGCCGGATCGCGGTGGGGTTGCGCGCCGACTTGTGCGCCTTCGACCCCGACGCGCAGGAGACGGTGCGCGCCGCCGAACTGTGGCACCGGCACCCGGTGAGCCCGTATGACGGGATGAGCCTGCGCGGCGCGGTGTTACAGACCTGGGTGGCCGGTGTGCCGGCCCTGTCCAGGATAGGGGAGCCGGTATGAGAATCCTGGTGCTCAACCCGAACACCTCGGCGGCCATGACCGCCGAGATCGCGGCGGCCGCGCGCGCCGCCGCCCGTCCCGATGTCGACATCGTCTGCCGGTCACCCTATTTCGGTGCCGAGGCCATCGATTCCGCTGCCGAGAGCTACCTGTCCGCAGTCGGGGTGATGGATGTCGTCGCCCGGCTGGCGCAGGCGGACGCCTTCGACTTCGATGCCGTCGTGCTGGCCGGGTTCGGCGAGCATGGCCGCGACGCGCTGGCCGAGATGCTGAGCGTCCCGGTCTTCGACATCGCCGAATGCGCCGCGCATGTGGCGCACCTGATCGGCCGACGATTCTCGGTGATCACCACCCTGGCCCGGTCCATCGCGCCGATCCAGGACAGACTGCTGTTGGCCGGCCTGAACGCCCACTGCGCCTCGGTGCGCTCCTGCGGGTTGGGCACCGCCGAGGTGGACGCCGACCCGGCGGGCGCCGTGCAGGCCATCGTCGCCGAGGCGGCCCGTGCGATCAGCGAGGACGGCGCCGACGTGATCTGCCTGGGCTGTGCCGGCATGGCCGGGGTGACCGCGGCCATCTCGGCGAAACTCGGAGTGCCCGCCGTCGACGGTGTGGCGGCTGCGGTGGCCCTGGCGCAGGCCGTCGTCGGGCTGGGGCTGTCCACCAGTAAGGCCGGGGTGTACGCGCCCGGACCGGATAACCCGCGCAGCCACTGGCCGCTCTCTCAAAGCCTGGGCCTATGACCGACGTCGATCTCGCCTCCCGCACCGTCGGCGGCGCCGTGGTGGCCGCCAGTGACGAATCCTTCGGCTTCAAGGAACGGCTCGTCGACCCGTCCGAGCCGGCATTCGTGCCCGGCACCTACGATCTGCGCGGCGAGGTGGTCGACGGCTGGGAGACCCGGCGGCACGCCGGCCCGGACGGCGACTGGGCCATCATCCGGCTGGGTGCACCCGGCCGGTTGCGCACCGTCGACGTGGACACGCGGTTCTTCTCCGGTAACCACCCCACCGCCTGTGCCGTCGACGCCTGCACACTGGACCGCACCCAGGACCCCACCGCATCCGCTATCACCTGGACGACGGTGGTGCAAACCACTGTGTTGAAAGCGGATTCGCACAATCTGCTGGGCGTGCAGGACCACCGGCGCTGGACCCACCTGCGGTTGCGGCTGCAGTCCGACGGCGGCGTCGCCCGGCTGAGGGCTTACGGCGAGGTGATCCCGGACCCGGCGCTGTGGGCCGATGTCACCGTCGAGGTGTCCGGGCTGGAACAGGGCGGTCGGATGGAATGGTGCAGCGACAGCTTCTATTCGAGCGCGGCCGCACTCGTCGCGCCGAACCGGCCGCATAATATGGGCGACGGTTGGGAGACCCGCCGGCGCCGCGATATCGGGCCCGACACCCACGATGCGGTGATCATCTCGTTCGCCGTACCCGCCGACCTGCGTCGCCTCGAGATCGACACCTCCTATTTCGTGTTCAACGCCAGCACCGAAGTGTCGGTGCTCGGTAGCCGTAGTCGGCCGGACCGCGAACATGGCTGGGGGCTGGTCGCTTTCGATATTCCGGTGTTGCCGCGCACCCCGCTGATCCCCGACGCGCGCCAGGTGTTCACCGTCGACGCGCGGGCGGTGGCGGCCCTGCGCGTGCAGGCCTACCCGGACGGCGGTATCGCCAGGGTGCGTGCCCTCGGTGTGCCGACCGAGGAGGGCCTGCGGACACTACGCCACCGATGGGAGCGATCATGACCGCGGTCGCCATGACCGACTGCGCCGGCCTGTGGCGACGAACCCTGCTGATCGAGGCTGACGGCACCCGCGACGTAACTCCCGGTGTGCTCTGGCTGCAGGGCCCGACCGCCTATGTCGACTCCCGCGGCTTCGCCGGGCGGCTGGACCAGGACGGTGACGTGTTCGCCTGGCATCGCGCCGTGGACCTGCAGCCCCCTGGACCGTTCCCGGACGCCGGCCGGATGCACTGGGACGGTGAGGTGCTCGTCGAGACCGGGGTGCACGAGAACTACGTCGAGCACTGGGTGCGCGATCCGGTGGACCCTGCCCCGACCGGGGCGCTGTTCCTGTCCGGTCCGGACGGCGCCCCCGCGCTGTTGGTGCGCGCGGGTGCGCTGTTCGGCTGGGCTGACGGCACCAGGGTGGTCACCGGCGTCGAACGCCGGGAGCTCGCAATCAGCTTGTTCGGAAACGAAATCCAGGCCAACGGTGTGCGCTGGACGGTAACGGGATCGGAAGGGAACGTGGATCTATGAGTGGCGTCACGTCATTCACGTCGGTGCCCGTCATCGACATCAGTGGACTGTACTCACCCGAGCGGGCCGAGCAGGACCGGGTGGCCGGCGAGATCGGCAGGGCGGCAGCAGAAGTCGGGTTCTTCTACATCAGCGGCACCGGCATCGACGAGTCGTTGTTCGACGACATGCTGGCCGCGGTCGAGGAGTTCTTCGCCCTGCCGGTGGACGAGAAGATGCGCAGTTATATCGGCCTGTCCCGGTGTCACCGCGGTTATGTCCCGGTCGGTGAGGAAGGGCTGGAGGGCACCGTCCCGGATCTGAAGGAGGCGTTCGACACCGCCCTGGACCTACCCGCCGACGACCCGGACTACCTGGCCGGCAACCCGATGCTGGGGCCCAACACCTGGCCGGATCTGCCCGGCTTCGCCGACGCGGTGACCGCCTACTATCAGGCGCTGCTGGCGGTGGGGCAGCGGTTGCTGTGGGCATTCGCCGTCGCGCTCGGTGAGGATCCGGAGGTGTTCGCCCGGCATGCCACCAAGACGCCCAGCCAGCTGCGGCTGATCCACTATCCCTACAACCCGGATGCCAAGGACAGCATCGGCATCGGTGCCCACACCGACTACGAGTGCTTCACCCTGCTCAAGCCGACGGCGCCAGGGTTGGAGGTGCTCAACGGGGCAGGTGAGTGGATCGACGTCCCGCCGGTGCCGGGCGCCTTCGTCGTCAACATCGGTGATCTGCTGGAACTGTGGACCAACGGCGCCTTCGTCGCCACCAGCCATCGGGTGCGCAAGGTCGCCGAGGAGCGGTACTCGTTCCCGCTGTTCTTCAACGTCGACTACCACACGGAGGTCAAACCACTCCCGCAGTTCGACTCGCCGGGAGCCCAGAGTCGGCCCACCTTGCGGGCCGGGGAACACCTCTTCGC
Organism: Mycolicibacterium chengduense; assembly: GCF_033741155.1. NCBI lineage: Bacteria > Bacillati > Actinomycetota > Actinomycetes > Mycobacteriales > Mycobacteriaceae > Mycobacterium > Mycolicibacterium chengduense. Next base: position 624,766 of record NZ_JAWQNH010000005.1, read on the forward strand.
GCAGACCGCGCAGACGTTCGCCTACCTGCGCCGGCGCATCGAGTCGGGCGAACTGCAGCTGCCGGACGGCTCGCTGGAGCTGGGCCAGTTCGGCCGAAAGCCCTTGCCCGCCTAGTTGATCGGGGCGTTCAACCAACGCAGGTCGTCGAGGATGCCGCGGGCGGCCACCACACCACCGCCGGTCTGCCACACCTCGTTGTTGACGATGAACACCCGGTTGTCCCGGTTGGCCGACAACTTGCGCCAGGCCGGGCTGTCCAGCACGGCCGCGGCCCGGTCCTTGGCGGCCGGCGAGTCGAAGGACAGGTAGACGATATCGCCGTCGGCGGCGGACAGGTCGCCGTCGGGGGCCAGCTCGAGGTAGGGCTTGTCGGTGAAGCGTTGGGCCGCAGGGCGATCCACCCCAACCGCACGCAGCACGCTGGCCGGGAAGTTGTCGGCGCCATAGACGCGCACGGTGTTCGGCGTGAACTGCACCACCGATGCCTGGAAATGCGTGGCGTCATTCTGCTGGCCGGTCTTGCGGGCGTCCTGGGCGAACCCGTCGAGTAGCCCGTCCGCCGCCTCCTGGCGCCCGACCGCCGCGGCGACCGTGCGCAGGGTGTCCTGCCAGCCCGCTCCCGGTGCCCCGGTGAACACCGTCGGGGCGGTCCGGGCCAGCGCGCCGAACTCCGACGGGGTCAGCGCCGCCGAGCCGAGGATGAGATCGGGCGCGGCGCGCCCGATGGCGTCGAGGTCCGGTGCGGCCGCATCGCCGACGCCGGGAGCGCCGTGGACGACACCGCCCAGATACGACGGTGCCGGCTGGCTGGTCCCGACGATCCGACCCTGCAGGCCCAGCGCGCACAACGCGTCGAGCTGGTCGCCGGAGAGCGCCACGATCCGCTGCGGATCGCCGCTCACCTCGGTGCTCGCCGGCACCCCCGGGGCGGGCGCGTTGCGCACGACCCGCGCGGCCGGATCGGCCGGTGCCGGGGCAGGGGCGCAGGACTCGTCGGGCCGGCGTTGGTTGCCAAGCACACCCGCGCTGGCGATACGGGTGGTGCTGGTGATGGGCGCGCCGGGCGCCGTGTTGGGGGTGGCGCCCTGCTCGGTGCCGCATCCGGTCAGCACAGTCAGGGTGAGCGCCGTGACAGCCGCGCCGCTCGCGGCGACCTGGGCGATGCGGGCACAGGAAAACAGCACGTCGCCGACGGTAACATCAGTTCGTCGCGGTCGAATACGACAGTTTGTAGGACCCACGCCGCCGCGGGCGGCGATGGGGGATAAGATCACGAATGAACAGTGCCGGGATGACCCGTCGATTTTTATGGAGGATCTGTTGGTAGCCGAAGCGCCCCCAATCGGAGAACTCGAGGCACGGCGTCCGTTCCCGCAGCGAATGGGCCCTAAAGGCAACCTGATCTACAAGCTGATCACGACGACCGATCACAAGTTGATCGGCATCATGTACTGCGTCGTCTGCTTCATCTTCTTCTTCGTCGGCGGCCTGATGGCCCTGCTGATGCGCACCGAGCTGGCGTTGCCCGGGCTGCAGTTCCTGTCCAACGAGCAGTTCAACCAGCTGTTCACCATGCACGGCACGGTGATGCTGCTGTTCTACGCCACCCCGATCGTGTTCGGCTTCGCCAACCTGGTGCTGCCGCTGCAGATCGGTGCCCCCGACGTCGCGTTCCCGCGGCTGAACGCCTTCTCGTTCTGGTTGTTCCTGTTCGGCGCGCTGATCGCCATCGCCGGGTTCATCACCCCCGGTGGTGCCGCCGACTTCGGCTGGACCGCGTACTCGCCGCTGACGGACGCCATCCACTCGCCCGGCGCCGGTGGTGACCTGTGGATCATGGGTCTGGCCGTCGGTGGTCTCGGCACCATCCTCGGGGGCGTGAACATGATCACCACCGTGGTCTGCATGCGTGCCCCCGGTATGACGATGTTCCGGATGCCGATTTTCACCTGGAACATCCTGGTGACCTCGATCCTGGTGCTGCTGGCCTTCCCGCTGCTGACCGCGGCGCTGTTCGGCCTGGCCGCCGACCGGCATCTGGGCGCGCACGTCTATGACCCCGCCAACGGCGGTGTGCTGTTGTGGCAGCACCTGTTCTGGTTCTTCGGTCACCCCGAGGTGTACATCATCGCGCTGCCGTTCTTCGGCATCGTGTCCGAGATCTTCCCGGTGTTCAGCCGCAAGCCCATCTTCGGTTACACCACCCTGATCTACGCGACGCTCGGTATCGCCGCCCTGTCGGTGGCGGTGTGGGCGCACCACATGTACGCGACGGGAGCCGTTCTCCTGCCGTTCTTCTCGTTCATGACGTTCCTGATCGCCGTCCCGACGGGTATCAAGTTCTTCAACTGGATCGGCACCATGTGGAAGGGGCAGTTGACCTTCGAGTCGCCCATGCTGTTCTCGGTCGGCTTCCTGATCACCTTCCTGCTCGGCGGTCTGTCGGGTGTGCTGCTGGCCAGCCCGCCGCTGGACTTCCACGTGACGGATTCCTACTTCGTCATCGCGCACTTCCACTACGTGCTCTTCGGCACCATCGTGTTCGCCACCTACGCGGGCATCTACTTCTGGTTCCCGAAGATGACCGGCCGCCTGCTCGACGAGCGCCTGGCCAAGCTGCACTTCTGGTTGACCTTCATCGGTTTCCACACCACCTTCCTGGTGCAGCACTGGCTCGGCGACGAGGGCATGCCCCGCCGCTACGCGGACTACCTGCCCACCGACGGGTTCACCACGCTGAACGTCATCTCGACGATCGGTGCGTTCATCCTGGGCATCTCGACGCTGCCGTTCGTGTGGAACGTGTTCAAGAGCTGGCGCTACGGCGAACCGGTCGTGGTGGACGATCCGTGGGGTTACGGCAACTCGCTGGAGTGGGCCACCTCGTGCCCGCCGCCGCGGCACAACTTCACCGAGCTGCCCCGGATCCGTTCCGAGCGGCCGGCGTTCGAGCTGCACTACCCGCACATGGTCGAGCGGATGCGCGCCGAGGCGCACATCGGTCGCGCACACGGACCGAGTGACGGCGACGTGACGCGCCTCGACGACGAGCACGTCCGCACCTGACCCTGATCGGCGTGCCTACGTCAAAGGTGTCGGTACTCATCACCGTCACCGGACTTGACCAGCCTGGCGTCACATCGGCGCTCTTCGAGGTGCTCTCCCGGCACAACGTCGAGCTGCTCAACGTCGAACAGGTGGTGGTCCGGGGTCGGCTCACCCTCGGGGTGCTGATCTCGGCGTCGCCCGAGGTGGCCGATGGTGTCGCGTTCGGTGACGACGTCCGGGCGGCCATCCACGGGGTGGGCCTGGACGTGACCATCGAACGCAGCGCCGACCTGCCGGTGATGCGCGAGCCGTCCACCCACACCATCGTCGTGCTGGGCCGGCCCGTCACCGCCGAGGCGTTCGGGGTGGTGGCCAGGGAAGCCGCCGCACTCGGGGTGAACATCGACACCATCCGCGGGGTGTCCGATTACCCGGTGACCGGGCTTGAGCTGCGCGTCTCGGTGCCACCCGGTGGCGTCTACGGTCAGTTGCAGGCGGCGATGGCCCGGGTGGCCGTCGAGCTGGGCATCGATATCGCGCTGGAGGACTACAGCCTGTCCCGGCGGGCCAAGCGGCTCATCGTGTTCGACGTCGACTCGACCCTGATCCAGGGCGAGGTCATCGAGATGTTGGCCGCGCGGGCCGGCGCCGAGGACAAGGTCGCCGCCATCACCGAGGCCGCGATGCGCGGCGAGCTGGATTTCGAGGAATCGCTGCGTGAGCGGGTCGCCACGCTGGCCGGGTTGCCCGCTGACGTGGTCGACGAGGTGGCCGAGGAGCTGGAGCTGACGCCGGGGGCCCGCACAACCATCCGCACGCTGCGCCGGCTGGGCTACCACTGCGGTGTGGTGTCCGGTGGCTTCCGCAAGGTCATCGAGCCGCTGGCGCACGAGCTGATGCTGGACTACGTCGCCGCCAACGACCTGGAGATCGTCGACGGCAAGCTGACCGGCCGGGTGATCGGCCCGATCGTCGACCGGCCGGGCAAGGCCAAGGCGCTGCGCGACTTCGCGCAGCAGGCCGGTGTGCCGATGGAGCAGACGGTCGCCGTCGGGGACGGCGCGAACGATATCGACATGCTCACCGCGGCCGGACTGGGTGTCGCGTTCAACGCCAAGCCGGCGCTGCGGGAGGTCGCCGACGCGTCATTGAGCCACCCGTACCTGGACACCGTGTTGTTCATTCTCGGGGTGACCCGCGGTGAGATCGAGGCCGCCGACGCCGTGGACGGCACCGTGCGCCGGGTCGATATCCCCGACTAACAGCGCCCCGCACAGGTCGGGCCTCTACAGTGGAGCCATGGTGTTGGTGAGACGGACGGTTCTGGTGGGTGCGTGCGCGGCTGCGATCGCCGGCGGCGCGGTCGTGCTCGCCGCCCCGGCCTCGGCGGACTGCCCGTGGGGTACCCGACCCAGTCATTTCCCCGGCGTCTGCGTGGCCGGAGCCGGCCAAGGCAGCAGCACCGGCGGTAACGCCGTCGTGCCACCGCCCAACGCCGCGCCGCCACTGGTGCAGAACACGCCCGGCGGATTGTCGTCGGTCGCGGGCATCCCGTGCACCCCGGAGAACGTGGGTAAGTGCATCGCCCTGCAGCAGAGCCAAGGCGGCTAAACCACCACCGCGTGGGATTCCGGTTCGGGTGCACCGGTGATGGCCGCCCAGGCCCGTGCCATCAGATCGACCGCTTCGTCGAGTTGCGGCTCGGGCAGCGCATAGGGCACCCGCACGAAGCGTTCCAGGGTGCCGTCCACCCCGAACCGCGGACCGGCCGGCAGGTCCAGGCCCAATCGTGAGGCCGAAGCCGACAACGCCGTGCTCATCGGGGCCGGCAACTTGACCCACAGCGACATCCCGTTGGGGCCCGAGCCGGGGCGCCAGTCGGGTAGCCGGCGCTCCAGCAGGTTCAGCAGGTAGGCCCGGCGACTGCGCAGCAGGGCCCGGCGTTCGGCCAGGACGGCCTCCCGTTCCTCGATAAGCCTTGCCGCCGTCAGCTGTTCGAGGATCGGGGTGCCCAGATCCACCGACGGCCGGATCGCCGCGATGGTGGCCAGGGTGTTGCGTTCGGCCCGGATCCAGCCGACCCGCAGGCCGCCCCAGAACGATTTGGACATCGACCCGATCGTGAGCACCAGGTCGTGCCGCGGCACGCTGGTGGCCAGCGGCGCCGGCGGCGCCTGGTCGATCCACATGTCCATGATCGACTCGTCGACGATCGTGCGGGTCCGGGTTTCGGAGATGATGTTCCCCAACCGGTTTCGATCATCCGGTGCCATGGTGAATCCGGTCGGATTGTGGTTGTCCGGGATCAGGTAGGCCAGGCTGGGGGACAGCTGCCGCAGCGCCGCGTGCACCGCATCGAGCTCCCAGCCGTCGTCGGTGAGCGGAACCGGCACCGCACGGGTACCCGCCGTCGAAATGGCCGCCAGCGCTCCGTGATACGTCGGCTGCTCGACGAGCACGCGGTCGCCCGGCTCGGTGAACGCGGCCAGGATCAGCCCGATGGCGTGCTGGGCGCCGCTGGTGATCATGATCTGGCCGGGGTCGGTGGGCAGTCCGCGGTCGCAGTACCGCTGGGCCACCGCGGTGCGCAGGGCGCACACACCGGTCAGGTCGTGGCCGGGCTCGCTGAGATACGGGGCGATATCGCGGGTGGCCGCGGCGAAGGCCTCCAGGACCGGAGCGCTCGGCGCCGACAGTGCGGCGGCGGCAAGGCTGACGGTGGCGCCGGTGCTCGGTTCGGCGGCCATCTCGGGGCGGGGCGGCAACGCCGCGGTGGACCGCGCCCCGCGGCGGGCCTGCAGGTAACCGTCTTCGCGGAGCTGGGTGAAGGCCGCGGTCACCGTGGTCCGCGATACCCGCAGGGCATCGGCCAGGGCGCGTTCGCTGGGCAGCCGGGCGCCGACCGGCACCCGGCCGTCCACGATGAGCAGCCGGATGGCGTCGGCCAGGCCCGCGTAGGCGGGGCCGGTGGCACTGGAGGTACGCCAGTTACCCAACTCGCGGGCCAAAAGGTCCTCATCGAGTGATCTGGCGGCCATTTCGATCGACATTTGATGCCAGTATGGCCGAACTGGCTATTGATGAGCAAGCCAATCTGGTTCGAAACTGGACAGGTGACGAAGAACTGGCTATCCCGACTGGCGTCGAAGTACCACCGCAGTGGCCCGTCGAACCGCGTGCGACACGGCGGTGACCCCGATGCCCGGCGCGTTCGCAACGAATTGGATGCCATCCGAGCTCGCTTCCCGGACCACGCATGAGAAGCCTCAACAGGGCGGCGCTGCTGCTGTTCGGGCTCGTCGGGTACGGCCTGTCGATGGCCATGATGGTGCGCGCCGGCCTCGGACTGGACCCGTGGGACGTGTTCCATCAGGGCTTGACGCGGCACACCCCGATGACGATCGGGACCGCCACGGCCGTGGTCGGCGTCATCGTGCTGCTGGCCTGGATCCCACTGCGCAACAAGCCCGGCATCGGCACGGTCGCCAACGTCATCGTCATCGCGGTGACCGTCGATGCCGGGCTGGCCCTGCTCACCGCACCGGAGGCACTGCCGGCCCGTATCGCCCTGATGCTGGGCGCGGTCCTGCTCAACGCCGTCAGCACCGTGCTCTACATCGGCGCCGGGCTCGGTCCCGGCCCGCGGGACGGGCTGATGACCGGCCTGGTGGCGCGCACCGGCCTCTCGGTCCGGCTGGTCCGCACCGCCATCGAGGCCACCGTGCTGGCGGCCGGCTGGCTGCTGGGCGGCACCGTCGGTGTCGGCACGGTGGTCTATGCCTTCGGGATCGGCCCACTGGTCCAGCTGATCCTGCGGATCATGCCCCGCCGGCTGCTGTTCCACGACTTCGGCGCCGCGGGGCGCTCCCGGGCCGGCGAGGAGCCCGACACTACGATGGGCGAGTGCCAGACACCGAGCGTGAATCCGATCCAGACCTGCTGATCGATTTCGCCAGAGTCAGCCTGCGCCGCGGCGGCAAAACCCTGGTCGGGCCCCTCGATTGGGCCGTCGAACTCGACGAACGCTGGGTGGTGATCGGACCCAACGGGGCCGGTAAGACCTCGCTGTTGCGGATCGCCGCCGCCGTCGACCATCCGTCGTCGGGCACCGCGTTCGTGTTGGGGGAGCGACTCGGCCGCACCGACATGGCCGAGCTGCGCAGCCGGGTCGGGCTGTCCAGTTCGGCATTGAGCCAACGGGTGCCCGACGACGAGGTGGTACGCGATCTGGTGGTCTCGGCCGGGTACGCGGTACTGGGCCGGTGGCGTGAGAAGTACGACGACGTCGACTACGAGCAGGCCGTCGACATGCTGGAGAGCGTCGGCGCCGAGCATCTGGCCGAGCGCACCTACGGAACGCTGTCCGAAGGTGAGCGCAAGCGTGTGCTCATCGCGCGGTCGTTGATGACCGACCCGGAACTGTTGCTGCTCGACGAGCCCGCCGCCGGTTTGGATCTGGGTGGCCGTGAGGAACTGGTGGCCCGGCTGGCCGATCTGGCCGCCGACCCGGACGCGCCGGCCATCGTGCTGGTCACCCACCATGTCGAGGAGATCCCGCCCGGCTTCAGCCACTGCCTGCTGTTGTCCGAGGGGGCGGTGGTGGCCTCCGGGTTGCTCGCCGACGTGTTGACATCGGAGAACTTGTCGACCGCGTTCGGGCAGTCGATCGCCCTCGAAATGGTCGAGGGACGCTACTTCGCGCGGCGGGTGCGCAGCCGCGCGGCACACAGGAGGCGCGCATGAGCGAAGCGTTGATTCCCCGGCCGGCCTCGACGGTGATGCTGCTGCGTGACCAGGGCACCCCGGAGTCGCTGGAGATCTTCCTGATGCGCAGGCACTCGGCGATGGACTTCGTCGCGGGCGTGATGGTGTTCCCCGGCGGTGGTGTCGACGACCGCGACTACAAAAACCCCCCGAGTCGCTCCGCTCCTGCCCCCGGGGACGGCAAGGACATCGCCTGGTACGGCCCCGACCCGACGTGGTGGGCCGGGCGCCTCAACGTCGACGTCGACCTTGCCGAGGCGTTGGTGTGCGCCGCCGCCCGCGAGACGTTCGAGGAGTCCGGGGTGCTGTTCGCCGGGGCGGCCGACGACTCGGACGTCCTCGTCGACGACGCGTCGGTGTACCGGGAGCAGCGGGCGGCGCTGGCCAACAATTCGCTGTCCTTCGCGGACTTCCTACGCACCGAGAAGCTGGTGCTGCGGGCCGACCTGCTGCGGCCCTGGGCCAACTGGGTCACCCCGAAAGAGGAGCGCACCCGCCGCTACGACACCTACTTCTTCGTCGGTGCGCTGCCGGCCGGCCAGCGTGCTGACGGCGAGAACACCGAGAGCGACCGCGCGTTCTGGTCCACCCCGCAGGCGGCCCTCGACGAGTTCGCCGAGGGCCGGTCGTTCCTGCTGCCGCCGACCTGGTCGCAACTGGATTCGCTGACCGGGCGGACCGTGGCCGAGGTGCTGGCCACCGAGCGCAAGATCGTCGCGATGGAGCCCAGGCTGTCCGCGGACAAGGGGACCGGCGAGTGGGACATCGAGTTCTTCGACGGGGCCCGATACAACGCCGCGCGTAACCGGCGCGCACCCGAAGGACACTGACCCGTGCGTGAGTTCGTCACCCTGGTCGTCGACGACGGCATCGGCACGCTGGTGCTGTCCCGCCCGCCGGGCAACGCGCTGACCCGGCAGATGTGTCGTGAGGTCGGCGAAGCGGCAGCGGAACTGGCCGGCGACCCGGTCGTCGGCGCGGTGATCCTCTACGGCGGCCACGAGGTGTTCTGTGCCGGTGACGACGTGCCCGAACTGCGCCGGCTACACGTCGGCGACGCCGAGAGCGTCACCCGGACGTGCCGGGCCGCCGTCGACGCCGTCGCCGGAATCCCGAAACCCACCATCGCCGCGGTGACCGGGTACGCGCTGGGGTCCGGGTTGGCGTTGGCGTTGGCCGCCGACTGGCGGGTGTCCGGTGACAACGTCAAGTTCGGGGCCACCGAGGTGCTGGCCGGCCTGCTACCCGCGGCGGGGACGGCCGGCCTGGTTCGCGCGATCGGCGCCAGCCGGGCCAAGGACCTGGTGTTCAGCGGCCGGTTCGTGGGCGCCGAGGAGGCCTTGGACATCGGCCTGATCGACGAGATGGTGGCCCCGGACGGCGTGTACGACGTGGCACTGGCCCGGGCCCGGCGCTTCCTTGAGGCGCCCGCGCACGTGCTGGCCGGGGCCAAGGGAATGATCGACGGCGCTGGTGACGGGGTGCGCCACTACGTCGAGGTCTTCGGGAAGGCGACCGGGAGTTAGGCTGCCCATATGACGAGCACGGACCACACCCAGGGCATCGACGCGCCTGTACCCAACCCGCACGCCACGGCCGAACAGGTCGAGGCCGCGTTGAAGGACACCAAGCTGGCCCAGGTGCTCTACCACGACTGGGAAGCCGAGACCTACGACGACAAGTGGTCCATCTCGTACGACCAGCGCTGTATCGACTATGCCCGCGGCCGGTTCGACGCCATCGTGCCCGACGAGGTGCAACGCGAACTGCCCTACGACCGGGCCCTGGAGCTGGGCTGCGGCACCGGTTTTTTCCTGCTCAACCTGATCCAGGCCGGGGTGGCCCGGCGCGGTTCGGTCACCGACCTGTCACCGGGCATGGTGAAGGTGGCCACCCGCAACGGACAGGGCCTGGGGCTGGACGTCGACGGTCGGGTCGCCGACGCCGAGGGCATCCCGTACGAGGACAACACCTTCGACCTGGTGGTCGGGCACGCGGTCTTGCATCACATCCCCGATGTGGAGCTGTCCCTGCGTGAGGTGGTGCGCGTGCTCAAGCCGGGCGGGCGCTTCGTGTTCGCCGGCGAGCCGACCAGTAAGGGCAACGTGTACGCCCGCAACCTGTCGACGCTGACGTGGCATCTGTCCACCAACATCACCAAGCTGCCCGGCCTGGAAGGCTGGCGCAGGCCGCAGGCCGAACTCGACGAGTCCTCCCGCGCCGCCGCACTGGAGGCCGTGGTGGATCTGCATACGTTCGAGCCGTCGGATCTGGAGCGGATGGCCACCAATGCCGGCGCGGTCGAGGTCGCCACCGCCAGTGAGGAATTCACCGCCGCCATGCTGGGCTGGCCGATCCGCACCTTCGAGGCGTCGGTGCCCCCCGGCAAATTGGGTTGGGGCTGGGCCAAATTCGCGTTCAACAGCTGGACGTCGCTGTCCTGGGTGGACTCCAACGTCTGGCGCCGGGTGGTGCCCAAGGGCTGGTTCTACAACGTGATGGTCACCGGGGTCAAGCCGTCCTAGCTTTCGGCCTCGACGACGTCGAGTATCTGCGCAGCGACCGAGGCCGGGCCGCGCTGGCCGAAGTCGATGGGTACCGGCTGACCGAGGCCAGTCGGGTGGCCGATATCGCTTCGGCGCGAACGTCTTTCGGTGACCACGCCGCCGTGCTGGTGGAGACGGTGCTGTTGCGGCGTAAGGCCGCTGCCAAGTTCGCCGACCCGTCGGGCTGGCTGTTCACCGACGAGGCGTTGCAGCAGTGCACCGCTGAGCCGGTGGCCCGGCACCGGGCCACGCGGCTGGCCGGCAGGCCCGTGCATGACGTGACGTGTTCGGTCGGTGCGGAGTTGGCCGCCCTGCGGGGCACCGCCGAGGTGCTACTGGGTAGCGACCTGGACCCGGTGCGACTTGCCATGGCCCGCAACAACGTCGCGGGGGTGCAGCTGTGCCGCGCCGACGCGTTGGTGCCGGTCACCCGCGACACCGTCGTGGTGGCCGACCCGGCCCGGCGCAGTGCGGGGCGGCGGCGGTTCGACCCGCGCGATTACACCCCGGCGCTGGACCTGCTGCTGGAGGTCTACCGCGGGCGTGACCTGGTGGTGAAATGCGCCCCCGGAATTAATTTCGGCCAGCTCGGTGAGCTCGGTTTCCGCGGTGAGATCGAGGTGTGTTCGTTGGGCGGCAGTGTGCGTGAGGCGTGCCTGTGGTCGGCCGGGCTGGCCACGGCCGGGCGCCGGGCCACCCTGCTGGATCGTGGCGAGCAGATCACCGACACCGATCCCGACGACTGCCCGGTGGCGCCGGCAGGACGCTGGATCGTCGACCCCGACGGCGCCGTGGTGCGGGCCGGATTGGTACGCCAGTACGGGACCAGGTACGGGCTATGGCAACTGGATCCCGATATCGCCTATCTGTCCGGTGACCAATTGCCAGAGGGAGTCCGGGGTTTCGAGGTGCTCGCCGAGATCGGATTCGACGAGAAGCGGTTGCGCCGGGAATTGAGCGCGCGTGACGTAGGGGCGGTCGAGATTCTGGTGCGCGGGGTGGACGTGGACCCGGACGCGTTGCGGCGACGCCTCAAACCGCGGGGCAGCGAGCGGCTCAGCGTGGTGATCACCCGGATCGGCACCGGCGCGGCAAGCCGCGCGGTGGCGTTCATTTGTCGGCCGTCGCGATGACGCCCCAGGTAATCTGGCGGCGACGGCGCCCGTGCCGTCCCGGACCCGGAGGATGTCACCCGATGCGAGTTGTTTCGCTGGTCGTGTCTGTTGTGCTGCTGGGGTCCGCCGGCACGGCACTGGCCTCGGCCGCCCCGCCGAAATGTTCCGACGTGGGCGGTAACCCGGGGCCGGACTCGACCTGCGTGGTGCAGGCCACGGAACCGGCCTACACGCTCAACATCACGTTCCCGACCGATTTCCCGGACCAGAATGCCGTCTTCGACTACGTCAAGCAGACCCGCGACGGGTTCCTGAACGTCGCACGGACGCCGGACTCGCGCGGTATGCCCTACGAGTTGGACACCACCACAACGAAGTACGACTCGTCGGTGCCGCCCCGGAACACGCAGTCGGTGGTCTTCACCACCTACCAGAACGTCGGCGGCGCGCACCCACAGACCTTCTACAAGGCCTTCAACTGGGATCAGGCGCTCCGCAAGCCGATCACGTTCGAAAACCTGTTCCGCGCAGGCACCGACCCGTTGCCCGCGATCTTCCCCGTGGTGCAGGCCGAACTGGCCAAGCAGTCGGGTCTGTTCAATCCGGTGGCGCCGGCGGCGGGCCTGGACCCGGCGAACTACCAGAACTTCGCGATCACCAACGACGCCATCATCTTCTTCTTCAGCCAGGGTGAGCTGTTACCGGAAGCCGCCGGGGCCGTGCAGGTGTCCGTGCCGCGCGGGCCGATCGACCCGATGATCGCCTGAGTCAGGCCGGGGCGAAACCGTAGACCTGGCCGTCGCTGGTCGCGGCGATAACGCGGCGATCATGGCCGACCGACACACCGACCGGCCATCCCGTGGCCTCCGGGAGCGCGTAGTGGTTCAGCGGATGGCCGTCGGTCGGGTCGAAGGCCAACAGCGCCAAGCCGTTCGCACCGTCGCGGGTCACCGTGTACGCCACCCGTGCGCCGGCCTGACTCGACGTCGACAGCGGCTCGGTGTCGGCACGGGTCCAGGCGATCTTGCCGTCGGGGCTGATGCCCACCAGTTTGGCGCCCGGTCCGCCGCCGGCGACGATCACGCCCTGCGGTGACACCGACGGTGGCGTCTGGGGCTGGAAGTCCAGTGCCACCGACCATTTCGGTGTGCCGTTGGCGGTGTCGACGGCCCACAGCTTGCCGTCGCGGCCGTTGACGTAGGCGGTGCGGCCGTCGGCCGAGAGCACCGGAGCGGCGAGCGGGCCGCCGCCCACTGCGGTGCTGGTCCATTCGCGGGTCAGCATCGGTGTCTGGTTCGGCTTGTAGCGCAGGCCGATCAGTTCCGGGGCAGGTGCCTGGGGTTCCCACAGGGTGGCCACCACGATGCCGGTGTCCGCGGAGAAGGCGGGGGCTGTCGCCACCGGGCACCCCCGCCGGGCCGGCGGGCAATCCTGCAGGCCGCGTTGCGCATCCGTCGGGTCGACCCCCGCCACCAAGTCCAGCGGGGTGCCGATCACGGTGCCGCGGTGGGCGTCGAACACCAGCACCTGGCCAAGATGAGTGACCACCAGCAGCTGGCCGGGGTTCAGCAGTCGTGGCGTGGTGGGCATCCCGATGACGGGTTCGCGCCAGCGGATCCACTGGGTCGGTGGGAACGACATCACCGCGCCCGGTTGGCCGACATACAGGTTGTCGAAGCCATCGATGAGCGGGCTCGACATGCCACCGCCCTGCCACAGCCGGGTGCACCAGCGCTGTCTGCCGTTGTTGTCGCTCTCCCACAACATCAGCGAGCAGCCATCGGGGGTCTGGGCGTTGGCGGCCAGGTAGCCACCGGCGCCCAGGGCGACCTGCGCGCCGAGCTCGCCCTTGACCGACCGGCTCCACTCCAGCTTCAGGGTGTTCGCCCCGTCGACCGGGCTGTAACTGCTGTTGGCGGCATCGGCGTACTGGGCCGACCAGCCCTGCGCGGGATGCGCCTGGACCCAGGAGTCGGTGTTCCCGCAGGAAGTCACGGTCAGCGCCGCGACAGCCAGCACGGCAGCGAACCGGCGTATCGCCGTGGTGGGAGCAGGCAACGTCGTGGAAGCAGGCAACGTCGTGGAAGCAGGCATCGAGTCCCGAGACTATCGGGTGTCGCCCTCGCGTAGGCTGACCGGCCATGACGACGATGTGGGGCGCGCCCCTTCACAAGAGGTGGCGCGGTTCTCGACTGCGTGATCCGCGTCAGGCGCGATTCTTGACCGCCGACTCGTTGCGCTGGGTGCTGGCCAACAAGGCGTACACGCCGTGGTACCTCGTGCGGTACTGGCGGCTGCTGAAATTCAAGCTGGCCAACCCGCACATCATCACCCGCGGCATGGTGTTCCTGGGCAAAGGTGTGGAGATCCAGGCCACCCCGGAGCTGTCCACCATGGAGATCGGGCGGTGGGTGCACATCGGGGACAAGAACACCATCCGGTGTCACGAGGGGTCGCTGCGCATCGGCGACAAGGTGGTGCTGGGCCGCGACAACGTGATCAACACCTATCTGGACATCGAGCTGGGTGACTCTGTGCTGATGGCCGACTGGTGCTACGTCTGCGACTTCGACCACAAGATGGACAGCCTGGAGTTGCCGATCAAGGACCAGGGCATCGTCAAGAGCCCGCTGCGGATCGGGCCGGACACCTGGGTCGCGGCGAAGGTGACCATTCTGCGCGGGACGTCGATCGGTCGCGGTTGTGTGCTGGGCGCGCACGCCGTGGTCAAGGGCGAGATCCCGGACTACTCCATCGCCGTCGGCGCCCCGGCCAAGGTGGTCAAGAACCGCAAGGTGGCGTGGGACGCGTCGGCCGCCGACCGGGCCGAACTGGCGGCGGCGCTGGCCGATATCGAGCGGAAGAAAGCCGCGCGTTAGGCCCCTTATGTGAGCGCGGACGCCAGCGCGCCGCGATGATTCGGTGTTCGAGCATCCTCGTCGCTTAGGTGACCTAGGCATCTCGGCGAATTGGCTAGCTTAGCTAAGCGACGAGCCTCCGTGGCGGCGGAATTTTTGATGCGTGGCGCGTCGGTGGGGCCGATTAAAATCGAACACATGTTCGATGGAGTTGTTAGCGCGGAACGTCGGCAAGCCGCCGCGGCGCTGGAGTCGATGGCTGCCGCCAGCCGTCGGGAGAACGCCGCTGGAGCCGCCCGGCTGTCGGCAATCGCCGATCTCTATCAGATCCGCTCGCCCGAGGGCGACGTGGAGAAAGTCAACTGGGTGATCGACGGGTACAGCGGCCTGGCAGCGGAGGTCGCCGCTGCGCAGGGCGTTTCGCAGCGGCGCGCCAAGGCGCAGGTGGAGTTGGCCATCGCATTGCGTGAGCGACTGCCCGCGGTGGCCGCCGTGTATGCCACCGGTGCAGTCGACCGGCGACTCATCGCGACCGTGGTGGCGCGCACCGATCTGGTCGAGGATCCCGCGATGTTGACCGCCATCGATGCCAAGATCGCCGCCAAAGTCGCCGGCTGGGCCCGCTATTCGGGCCCGCAGCAACAGAAACGCGTCGACGAGATCATTGCCCGCAACGATCCGGCCGGTGTGCGTGCTCCGCGTCCGGCGGTCGAAAAACGGCGCGTCGACATCGATCCCGGACCACCCGGTGTGACCGATATCTGGGCGCGCGCACGCGCCGCCGATGCCGCCGCCTTCGACGCCGCGCTGAACATGCTCGCCGACGGGGTGTGTTCTAGAGATCCGCGAACCAAGGCGCAGCGTCGCGCCGACGCCATCGGAGCGCTGGCGATGGGCCGCCCGTTGGCTTGTCAGTGCGGTCAGGACAATTGCCCCGCCATCGAAGTCGCCGCGGCGCCAGTCAACGGCAGGTTCGTGATCCACCTGATCACCGATGAAGCCGGGCTCACCGGTGATCCGCGTGCACTGGCGTTGCTGTCCGACCACGGACTGATCCCCGCCGAACAGATCACCCAGCTGGTCACCGACGGAGCCACGGTGAAACGGGTGAAAATCCCGTCGGCGCAGGCCGAACCCGGGTATCGGCCGAGTACCGCACTCGCCGAATTCGTTCGCTGTCGCGACTTGACGTGTCGATTCCCCGGCTGCGGTGTTCCCGCGGTCGACTGCGATATCGACCACACGGTCCCATGGCCGGCCGGGCCGACGCATCCGTCAAACCTCAAGTTGCTGTGTCGATTTCACCATCTGCTCAAGACGTTCCACACCGGCTGGAGCGACTTTCAACTACCCGACGGGGCCGTTGTCTGGGCGACGCCGACCGGCAACACGTACATCACCACGCCAGATGGCGCGCACTGGTTCCCGGCGCTGGGAACCCCCACGGGAACACCGACGCTCGGCCGTGCGGATCCGGCTGCCCGGCGCGAACTCAAGATGCCAACCCGTCCACGCACCCGCGCCCAGGAGCGCACCCAGCGGATCAAGGCCGAACGTGCAGCTAATCAAGCGCACATCGACGAACGCAAAGAGCGGCTACGTCGAGAACAAGCCGAAAAGCAAGGAGTGCCGCCGTTTTGACCTCAGCGGTCGGGCAGGGCGTGCTCGACGATCGGCCGGCGCGGCAGCGGGTTGCGCTCACCGCGTTTGGCGGCCAGGTACACCTGGGCCGTCTCGGCGGCCACGGTGTGCCAGTCGAAATCGTGGTTGAGGCGCTCACGGGCGGCGATGGCGCGGCGCTGCGCGGCGGCCGGGTCGTCCAGCACGGCGCGCACAGCGGCGGCCAGCTTCGCGACGTCGTGCGGCGGGAAGGACACGCCCGTCTCGCCGTTGATGACGGCTTCGCCAAGGCCGCCGGCGGTCGAGGTGACCAGGGGAGTGCCGGTGGCCGCAGCCTCCAGCGCGACGATGCCGAACGGTTCGTAGTGGCTGGGCAGGACGGCGGCATCGACGGTGTGCAGCATCTGTACCAGCCCGGCATGGTCGAGGCGGCCGACGAACTCGATCGCCTTGACCACCTTGTGTTTGCGGGCCTGCTCGGCCAGCCAGTCCCGCTGCGTGCCGTCACCGGCGATGGTCAGCGTGGTGCCGGGATGGGTGCGCCGGATGCGGGGCAGCGCGGCGATGGCGTCCTGGATGCCCTTCTCGTACTCCAACCGACCCAGATACAGCAGCCGGGGCGGTCCACCGTGCGCGACGCGCTTGGCGAACGGCCATGCCGCCGCGTCGATTCCATTGCGGATCACCCGGGTCTCGGCCAGTCCGGGCCCGAACAGTTCGGTGATCTCCTCGGCCATAGATGCCGAACAGGTGATCAGGAAGTCGGATTCGCGCACCAGCCAGGACTCCACCGCGTGGACCTGCCGGCTGATCGAGCCCGACACCCAACCGGAATGCCTGCCCGCCTCGGTCGCGTGGATGGTGGAAACCAATGGGGCGTCGAAGAATTCGGCCAGTGCGATGGCGGGATGGGCCACCAGCCAGTCGTGCGCGTGCACGATATCCGGGCGCCAGGCCCGCCCGCCGCGGGTGCGGATGCCCAGCCCGGCGCGGGTCATGGCATGCCCCATCGCCAGCACCCAGGCCATCATGTCGGTGCCGAAATCGAACTCGTGCGGATCCTCGGCGGCGGCGACGACACGCACGCCCTCGCTCACCTCGTCGGTGGACGGGTGGGTGCTCGGGTCGGTGCCCGTGGGCTGTCGGGACAGCACCACGACCTCGTGGCCGGCCTCGGCCAACGCGGTGGCCAGGTGATGCACGTGCCGGCCCAGGCCGCCCACCACCACCGGGGGGTACTCCCACGACACCATCAGGATCTTCATGCGGGCGCACCTTCGGCCAACGGGGTCATCGCGGCAACCGCCTCGCGTCCAGCGCGCCGAACAGCCCGTCGGCGCGGTTCCAGTCCTCCGCCAGGCGCTGCGCATGATCACGGCGCCCGGCGGCCAGCGCGGCCGCGATCTCGCGCGTGGCATGCGCATGCAGATGCGCGCGGTAGCGGGCGTACTCGGCCGCCGAGTCCTTACTCACCATGAAGGGCCAGTCGCTGGAAACGGTCAGCAGGGTCTCCCGCAGGATCTGGTCGGCCACCCGGTCGCGGGCGTGTGGCGCGTCGGTGGCATCCAGCGCCTTGTCCACCGCCGCCAGCGCGGTGTCCACCACCTCGGCATTGAGCTGCACGATATCGGCCACCTTCTCGCCGTTCCACACCTGCCAGTCCTTGCCGGAACCCCAAGAACTGGGCGGCAATTCGACGGAACTGCCGACGAAACCGGCCTCGATGGCATCCGACAGCGTGCCGACCCGGATACCGGCCGCCGGCAGCGCCCGCAGCAGCCGCTCCAACCACAGCGGGCCCTCGTGCCACCAGTGGCCGAACAGCTCGGTGTCGAACGCCGCCACCACATGCGCCGGGCGCCCGGTCCGCTCGCCCTCCTCGACCAGGCGGCGGCGCACCACCTCGACGAAATCGGCCACATGGGCGTCCACCGCGCGGTCGGCCCGCTGCGGGTCATACGGGGCCTTCTCCGCCGAGGGCACGTTCCGGCCGGTGACCCGGGCCGGTTTGAGCCCCGTCACGTGGTCGTGGGTGTGGAAGTCGCGGTAGGCGGCGTGGCCGGGATAGCCGGATTTCGGCGACCACACCCGATAACTGACCTGCAGATCGCGGCCGAAGGCGATGACGTTCGATTCGCCGACCGGGCGCCCGACGGCGGTGTCGCCGTGCAGCGAGGGTCCGTCGACCATGAAATGGCTGACACCGGCTGCGGCATAACCGGTTTCCATGCCCGGCGCGTACGCGCACTCCGGTGCCCAGATGCCCTTCGGGGTGTGGGCGAACCGGTGCGCCGCGTCGGCGAGGCCCTCGCGCAGCGCGAATTCCCGCAACCGCGGGTGCAGCAGCGGCTGGAACGGATGGGCCAACGGCCCGCCGAGCAGTTCGATGGTGCCACCGTCGATGAGCCCGCGCAGCAGCGGGCTGGCGCCGTGGCACCACAGCGAGCCGAACTCGTCGAGTGCCCGCTCGGCGGCGTCGAACTCGTGAATCCCAAACGCGCGCATGGCTTCTGGCGCCGCGAACGCGGTGCCGGAGCGGACCGTGGTGGCCTCCAGCGCGCGCAGCTGCCAGTTCGACAGCCAGTGCCGCATGCCGTCCAGGCAGTACGGGTCATCGAGCTGAGCGGTCACCACCGGCGTCATGCCCAGAGTGACCAGGTGCCCGCGACCCTCGGCCGCCAGCGTGCGCAGCACCCGAAGCAGCGGCAGATAGGACGCCGCCCAGGACTGGTAGAGCCATTCCTCGCCGACCGGCCAGCGGCCGTGGTGGGCCAGCCACGGCAGGTGGGTGTGCAGGACCAGGGTGAACAGGCCCGGGACCGGCTCGCTCATGGCCGGATCGCGATCGCCACCAGGTCCAGGCTGTCGTCGATGTCTCGGGCATCGGTCAGGTCGAAGTCGTCGGTGCTGACCGCGGCCACATCGGCCAGCAGCTCCTGCGACCACGGCGCATCGGCGACCGCACGGGCGATCTGGGCGTCGATGAGGGAACCGCCGTGCCGGGCGTCCATCGCGGCCAGGCCGGCACCGTGATACACGCCGAGCATCGCCTCCATCGCGAAGCCACCCTGGGTCAACAGTTCGGTCAGCTCGGCGGCGTTCAGTTCCCGGGTGTGGAACGGGTTGAGCGGGGTGTCCCGGCCGGGGGAGAAGGTGATCCGGTTCGGGGTGGACATCATCAACAGCCCGCCGGGGCGAAGCACCCGGAAACACTCGCCGACGAACTGGGCCTGGTCCCACAGGTGCTCGATGACCTGGAAGTTCACCACGACGTCCACCGACGCGTCGGCAATGGGGAGGTCGGCCAAGTTCCCCAAGTGCATCTGCACCCGCGGGTAGCGCGCCCGGATATGGGCCACCGCGGACTCGTCGTAATCCACGCCGACGACGCGGCGAGCCACACCGGCGATCAGGTCGGCGCCATAACCCTCGCCCGGCCCGGCCTCCAGAACGTCGCGGCCGGCGCAGCGCTCGACCAGCCGCTGGTAGACCACCTCGTGCCGGCGGAACCAGTAGTTCTCCTCGGCGAGGCCGGGAATGGTGCGTTCACCGGTCAGCGGCAGCGAAGGCTGCGCGCCCGGGTTGTCGACCGAACCGAATGTGCTCATTGGAAGGCAGGCTAACCCGTGATGAGGTGTTCGCGAACGGTGCCCGGCGACCGTGAGGTCTTGATAAGCCGATTGAGCAGTTATGGTGTCCTTGCGTGCCGCAAAAGTTACCGACGGGTAACCTGGTGGCCGTTGCGTAATTCGTGATATGCCCAGGCCGGCTGACGGCCTCATCGAGGAGGACGAACCACAGTCATGACGAACATCGTGGTCCTGATCAAGCAGGTCCCTGACACCTGGTCGGAGCGCAAGCTCACCGACGGCGACTTCACTCTCGACCGGGAAGCGGCCGACGCCGTTCTCGACGAGATCAACGAGCGCGCGGTCGAGGAAGCGCTGCTGATCAAGGAGCGCGAGGGCGGCGACAGCACCGTGACCGTGCTGACCGCTGGTCCCGAGCGCGCCACCGAAGCCATCCGCAAGGCACTGTCCATGGGTGCCGACAAGGCGGTCCACCTCAAGGACGACGGCCTGCACGGTTCCGATGTCATCCAGACCGGCTGGGCCCTGGCCCGCGCGCTGGGCACCATCGAGGGCACCGAGCTGGTCATCGCCGGTAACGAGGCCACCGACGGTGTCGGCGGCGCCGTTCCGGCGGTCATCGCCGAGTACCTGGGTCTGCCGCAGCTGACCCACGTGCGCAAGCTGAACGTCGAGGGCGGCAAGGTCACCGCCGAGCGGGAGACCGACGAGGGCGTGTTCGGCCTGGAGGCGACCCTGCCCGCCGTGGTCAGCGTCAACGAGAAGATCAACGAGCCGCGCTTCCCGTCCTTCAAGGGCATCATGGCCGCCAAGAAGAAGGAAGTCACCGTCCTGACCCTGGCCGAGATCGGTGTCGAGGCCGACGAGGTGGGCGTGGCCAACGCCGGCACCAAGGTGCTGTCGTCCACCCCGAAGCCGCCGAAGACTGCCGGCGAGAAGATCACCGACGAAGGTGAAGGCGGCACCAAGGTCGCCGAGTACCTGGTCGCCCAGAAGCTGATCTAGTCGCCCGATCCCTCAGACACACACTTAAGGACATACTCATGGCTGAAGTACTTGTGCTCGTCGAGCACGCCGATGGTGCACTGAAGAAGGTCACCACCGAGCTCATCACCGCCGCCCGGGTGCTGGGTGAGCCGTCCGCCGTCGTGGTGGCCGGCCCCGGCACCGCCGCCGGCCTGACCGACGGTCTGAAGGCCGCCGGCGCCGCCAAGATCTACGTCGCCGAGTCGGCTGACGTGGACAACTTCCTGGTCACCCCGAAGGTCGACGTGCTCGCCGCGCTGGCCGAGTCGGCCGCTCCGGCCGGTGTGGTCATCGCCGCCAACGCCGAGGGCAAAGAGGTCGCCGGCCGGTTGGCCGCGCGTCTGGGCTCCGGCCTGCTCGTCGACATCGTCGAGCTCAAGGAGGGCGCCATCGGCGTCCACAGCATCTTCGGTGGCGCCTACACCGTGGAGGCGCAGCCCACCGGTGAGCTGCCCGTCATCACCATCCGCCCGGGTGCCGTCGAGGCTGCCCCGGCCGACGGTGCCGGCGAGGTCGTCAACGTCGAGGTCCCGGCCCAGGCCGAGAATGCGACCAAGATCACCTCCCGCGAGCCGGTCGTCGCCGGTGACCGTCCGGAGCTCACCGAGGCCAGTGTCGTGGTCGCCGGTGGCCGCGGGGTGGGCAGCGCGGACAGCTTCACGGTGGTCGAGGATCTGGCCGACGCGCTCGGTGGCGCCGTCGGTGCCTCCCGCGCCGCGGTGGACTCGGGCTACTACCCGGGCCAGTTCCAGGTCGGCCAGACCGGTAAGACCGTGTCGCCGCAGCTCTACATCGCCCTCGGCATCTCCGGCGCCATCCAGCACCGGGCCGGTATGCAGACGTCCAAGACCATCATCGCGGTCAACAAGGACGAAGAGGCGCCGATCTTCGAGATCGCCGACCTCGGCATCGTGGGCGACCTGTTCAAGGTGACCCCGCAGCTCACCGACGCCGTCAAGGCCCGCAAGGGCTGATCGCTTCGCGAAGGGCCCCCGGACGCACGTCCGGGGGCTTTTTCGTGCGCGGGACTACGGGTTTTCAAGGGCTCCATTGCCAGGCCGCACGCGGCAGTCTGGAGCCATGAGAATTTCCGTTATCGGGGCCACCGGCCTGATCGGCGCCAAGGTGGTCGACCTGCTCACCGGCGATGGACACGATGTGGTCGCCGCGTCCCGCGCATCGGGTGTCGACGTGCTGACCGGAGATGGGCTCGCCGAAGCACTGGCGGGTGCCGACGTGCTGGTCGACGTCGTCAATTCACCGTCCCCCGAGGAGGGCCCGGCGACGGACTTCTTCACCCGCTCCTCGGCCAACCTGGTGGCCGCGGCCAAGGCGGCCGGCGTCCGCCACTACGTCGTGCTGTCCATCGTCGGCGCGGACACGTTGCCGGAAAGCGGATATATGCGGGCCAAGGTGACCCAGGAGCACACCATCGCCGCATCGGGCCTGCCGTACACGATCGTGCGGGCCACCCAGTTCCAGGAGCTCACCGAGGCCATCGTCGCCTGGCTCGACGCCGGTGACGTGGTCCGCGCACCGGACGCGCTCATCCAGCCCGTCGCATCCGACGATGTCGCGGCCGCCGTAGCCCACGCCGCCACCGCGCCACCGCGCGACGGCCTGGTCGAGATCGGTGGGCCAGAGCAGATCACCTTCGCCGACCTGGCCCGCCGTGTGCTGGCCGCTCAGGGGAGCGGCAAGGCCGTCGTCGTCGACGCCGACGCCACCTACTTCGGCGTCCCGTTGCAGCGCGGCAGCCTGGTCATCGGCGGTTCGCGCGTGCCACGGCCATGACCGACTTCGAGGAGCTCGTCCGGACGCGCCACTCCACCCGGTTGTTCCTGCGGGACAAGCCCGTTGCCCGCGAACTGCTCGACGAAGCGCTCGCCCTCGCCATGCGTGCCCCGTCGAACTCGAACGTCCAGCCGTGGCGGCTGTTCCTCGCGTCGGGGCCGCGACGGGACCGCTTGGTGGAGGCGCTGCTGGCGCAGGCCTCCGTCGAACTGCCGGTGACCACCGGGATCCCGGAGACGTATCTGCCGCTGCGACAGGAACTCGGCGGCCTGGTCTACGGCTCGATGGGCATCGCCCGCCACGACAAGGACGGCCGGCGGCTGGCCCAGTTGCGCAACTGGGAGTTCTTCCGGGCCCCGATCGGCGCGGTGGTGTGCATGCACCGCGATCTGGGCGTGGTCGACGCCCTCGGGGTCGGCATGTTCCTGCAGACGCTGCTGCTCGCGCTCGCCGAGCGTGGCCTGGGTAGCTGTGTGCAGGTGTCCATCGCGGCATATCCGGAGATCCTGCGGGCCCACTTGGGTATCCCGGACGAGCTCACGGTGCTGTGCGGGCTGGCGATCGGCTATCCGGACCCGGCGTTCCCGGCCAACAACCTGACCACACCGCGCAACCCGGTGGCCGACAACGTGGTGTTCGTCGAGTAGCGGCCACATTTCGTCACTGAGCGTGCACGGACACGTCACGCGCTCGATGCCATCCGGAGACCCGGGTGGGCGACCGTGCTGGGTATGAGCACCGCATCCGTACTCATACCGGCTGATGACACCGACCACGCGGCACCCGCGGTCGCCGGCCCGCGCTACACCCTGCTGCTGTCCACCGACGCCGGCGACATCGACGCCGCGCAGCGTCTGCGCCACCACGTGTTCACCTCCGAACCCGGATTCACCCTGACCTGCACCAGCCCCGGCTTCGAGGCCGGCCTGGACGCCGACCGCTTCGACCAGTTCTGCGATCACCTGCTGGTGCGCGAGGACACCACCGGCGAACTGGTGGGCTGCTATCGCATGTTGCCGCCGCCGGGCGCCATCGCGGCCGGAAGCCTGTACACCGCAACCGAATTCGACGTCCGGGCGCTGGACACGCTGCGCCCGTCGCTGGTCGAGATGGGCCGTGCCGTGGTGCGCGCCGATCACCGCAACGGTGCGGTGGTGCTGCTCATGTGGGCCGGGATCCTGGCCTACCTGGACCGCTGCGGCTACGACTACGTCACCGGCTGCGTGTCGGTGCCGACGCACCCGGACGGGGAAGAACCCGGCAGCGGGTTGCGCGGCGTGCGCGACTTCGTGCTCCGCAGGCACGGCGCACCGGCCGAGTACACCGTGCGGCCGTATCGGCCGGTGGTGATCGACGGCCGCACCCTCGACGAGATCGATCCGCCGGCGCGGGTCAGCGTCCCCGCGCTGATGCGCGGTTACCTTCGCCTGGGTGCCGAGGTGTGCGGTGAGCCCGCGCACGACCCGGACTTCGGCGTCGGCGATTTCCCGGCCCTGCTGGATAAACGCAAAGCCGACGTGCGCTACCTGAAACGGCTGCGATCGGTCTCCCAGGCCGGCGAGATGGCGGCCGGCGCATGAGCACCCAGCATTCCTGGTTGCCGCAGGCCTCCTGCGATGCCAGCTGCATGCACGCCGGCGCCGCGCCGCTGGGTTCCCGCCCGGCGATCTGGACCCGGACCACGCTGCGCGTCATCGGTGCGGCGCTGCTGATCACCGCGGTTCCGCTGCTGGCGGTGCCGTTGCCCGGCCGCTCGCATCTGCAACGCGGCTACTGCCGACTGATGCTGCGGTGTATCGGCGTACGAATCACGGTGTCGGGCGGACCGATTCGAAACCTGCGCGGGGTGCTGGTGGTCAGCGGGCACGTGTCCTGGCTGGACGTCTTCGCGATCGGTGCGGTCATGCCGGGCTCGTTCGTGGCGCGCGCCGACCTCATCGACTGGCCGGCCCTCGGCGTGGTCGCCCGGCTGATGAAGGTCATCCCGATCGACCGGGGCAATCTGCGCCGGCTGCCCGGCGTGGTCAACGCCGTGGCCGCCCGGCTGCGCGCCGGTCACACCGTGGTCGCCTTCCCGGAGGGCACCACCTGGTGCGGGCTGGGGTATGGCCCGTTCCGGCCGGCCATGTTCCAGGCCGCGGTCGACGCGGGACGCCCCGTGCAGCCGCTGCGGCTGACCTATCACCACCGCGACGGCCGCCCGTCCACGGTGCCCGCCTATATCGGTGAGGACACCCTGCTGGCCTCGATCCGGCGCCTGGTCACCGCACGGCGCACCATCGTGCATGTCCAGGTGCAGTCGCTGCAGTTGCCCGGTACCTCCCGCCGCGACCTGAAGGCCCGGTGCGAGGCCGCCGTGCGCGGTGACGTGGTCCGGCGCGGGCACGGGCATGCGAGCGTAGCGACGGGGACGATGACCGCGGCCTGACCTGCGGGTCGGGCCGATGGGCGGGCGGCGGCTATTCTGGAAAGGTTATGACCGCCGTCTATCTGGACCATGCCGCCACCACTCCGATGCACCCGGCTGCTATCGAGGCGATGACGGCTGTGCTGGGGACGGTCGGTAACGCATCCTCACTGCACACGTCGGGGCGTGCGGCGCGGCGGCGGATGGAGGAGGCGCGGGAGGCGCTGGCCGGTCTGCTGGACGCCCGCCCGTCCGAGATCATCTTCACCGCGGGCGGCACCGAGAGCGACAACCTCGCCATCAAGGGCATCTACCGGGCCCGGCGGGACGCGTCTCCGCAGCTGCGCCGCATCGTCACCACGCCGATCGAACACCACGCCGTGCTGGACGCCGTCGAATGGTTGCAGCAGCACGAGGGCGCCGAAGTCACCTGGCTGCCCGTCGCGGCGGACGGGTCGGTATCGCCCGAGGCCTTGCGTGCCGTCGTCGCCGAGCATGACGATATCGCGTTGATCTCGGTGATGTGGGCCAACAACGAGGTGGGAACCATCCTGCCTATCGCTGAACTTGCTTCTATCGCAGCCGAATTCGATATCCCGATGCATAGTGACGCGATCCAGGCGGTGGGGCACGTCCCGGTCGGTTTCGCGGCGAGCGGGCTGGCCGCCATGTCGGTGGCCGCGCACAAGTTCGGCGGCCCGATGGGCGTCGGCGCACTGTTGCTGCGCCGCGACACCGCCTGTGTGCCGTTGCTGCACGGCGGCGGTCAGGAACGCGACGTCCGTTCGGGCACACCGGATGTCGCCGGTGTGGTGGCCATGGCCGCGGCCGCCCGGGTGGCGGTCGAAGGGCTGGAGGCCACCGGTGCGCGGCTGCGCGCGTTGTGTGACCGCCTGATCGGCGGGGTGCGGGAGACCATCGAGGATGTGGACGTCAACGGCGCGCTCGGCGATGGGCGGCTGCCGGGTAACACCCACTTCACCTTTCGCGGTTGTGAGGGCGATTCGTTGTTGATGTTGTTGGATGCCAAGGGAATCGAGTGTTCCACCGGTTCGGCCTGCACTGCCGGCGTGGCGCAGCCCTCGCATGTGCTGTTGGCGATGGGTGCCGATCCGGTCATCGCGCGCGGTTCGCTGCGGCTGTCGCTGGGGCACACCAGCACCGATGCCGACGTGGACGCCGCGCTGGCGGCGCTGCCCGCTGCGGTGCAGCGGGCCAGGGCGGCGGCTCTGGCCAGCGCGGGGGTGCTGTGATGCGGGTCTTGGTCGCGATGAGCGGCGGCGTCGACTCTTCGGTTGCGGCCGCCCGGATGGTGGACGCCGGCCACGATGTCGTCGGTGTCCATCTGGCACTGTCCAGCGCGCCCGGCACCCTGCGCACCGGATCGCGCGGCTGCTGCTCGAAGGAGGACGCCGGCGATGCGCGCCGGGTCGCCGACATCCTCGATATCCCGTTCTATGTCTGGGATTTCGCCGACCGCTTCAAAGAAGACGTGATCGACGATTTCGTCGAGTCCTACGCTCGCGGCGAGACCCCGAACCCGTGCGTGCGCTGCAACGAGAAGATCAAGTTCTCCGCGCTGTCGGCGCGAGCCCTGGCACTGGGCTTCGACGCGGTGGCCACCGGCCATTACGCCCGGCTGGACGGCGGCCGACTGCGCCGCGCCGTGGATGCGGACAAGGACCAGTCGTATGTGCTGGGCGTGCTGACCGCCCATCAGCTGCAGCATGCGCTGTTCCCGATCGGCGACACCCCCAAGCCGCAGATCCGCGAGGAGGCCGCCCGGCGCGGGCTCGCCGTGGCCGACAAGCCCGACAGCCACGACATCTGCTTCATCCCGTCCGGCGATACCCGCGCCTTCCTGGGTGCTCGGATCGGAATCCGGCCCGGCGCGGTCGTCGACACCGGTGGCACCATCCTCGCCGAGCATGACGGCGTGCACGGTTTCACCATCGGCCAGCGCAAGGGCCTCGGCATCGCCGGGCCGGGCCCGGACGGGGCGCCTCGCTACGTCACCGGGATCGACGCGGACACCGGCACGGTGCGCGTCGGGCCCGCCGCCGAGCTGGACATCACGACGCTGCGCGGGGAGAAGCCCGTGTTCACCTCCGGCAGCGCCCCCACCGGTCCGGTGGAGTGCGTGGTACAGGTCCGCGCCCACGGCGGTGTGGTGGACGCCGTCGTCGAGCTGCGCGACGGGCAGCTGCACGCCGCGCTGCGCACCCCGCTGCGGGGCGTGGCACCCGGCCAGACGATGGTGCTCTACCGGCCGGACCCGGCCGGTGACGAGGTGCTCGGCAGCGCCACCATCGTGCGCTGAATGGCGATCGAATAGTGTTGCCCGCGTGAGTGTTTTCGCCACCGCGACCGGTATCGGATCCTGGCCGGGCACGTCGGCGCGCCAGGCCGCCGAGGTGATCGTCGGTGAACTGCACGCGCTGCCGCACCTGGCCGAGCTGCCGGCCCGCGGGATCGGCGCGGATCTGATCGGCCGCGCCGGTGCGCTGCTGGTGGACATCGGCATCGACACCGTGCCCCGTGGTTATCGCATCAGCCCCGGTCGCAGCGCCGTGCTGCGCCGCGCGGTCAGTCTGCTCGACGAGGATCTCGACGCCTTGGAGGAGGCCTGGGAGAAGGCCGGCCTGCGCGGCAGCCAGGGCCGCACCGTCAAGGTGCAGGTGCCCGGCCCGATCACGCTGGCCGCCCAGTTGGAGTTGTCCAACGGGCACCGCGCCATCACCGACGCGGGCGCCCTGCGTGACCTGGCGGCCTCGCTGGCCGAGGGCGTCGCCGCGCACCGGGCCGAGGTGGCCCGCCGCATCGGTGCCGACGTGGTGGTGCAGTTCGACGAGCCGTCGCTGCCGGCGGCATTGGCCGGCCGGCTGACCGGGGTGACCAGCATGTCGGCGGTGCATCCGGTCGATGCCCCGGTAGCCGGCTCGTTGCTCGACGGGTGCGCCCAGCGGGTCGGCGGTGCGGTGCTGGTGCACTGTTGTGCCCCCGATGTGCCGTGGAAGCTGTTGCGGGGCAGTGATATTCAAGCCATCGCCGTGGATGCTTCGACGCTGGACGCCGCCGACCTGGACGGCATCGGGGAATTCGTGGAGTCCGGGCGCACCGTCGTGCTCGGGGTGGTGGCGGGGACCGCGCCGTCCCGGCGTCCCGCCCCTGACCAGCTGGCCGGCGCGGCGGCGGCGATCACCGACCGGCTGGGTTTTGCCCGTGCCGTGCTGCGCGACCGGATCGGTATCAGCCCGGCGTGCGGGCTGGCCGGCGCCACCGCGGACTGGGCTCGGACCGCACTGAGCCTGCTCCAACGAGCCGCCGACGGGCTGCATCAGGATCCGGACGCGGTCTAGCCCGCAAACATCGGTTCGCAGTATGGTGAGGACCGGACGGCGGGGGAGCCCTGTGGATCGAGCGAAGCGGACGATGGCGGCGGGTGCCGTCGCGCTCTCGATGTTCCTGCTGGCAGGCGGCACGTCCACGGCCTTCGCCGGTGCCCAGCCGCGAGATCCGGGCGGGCATGCCGGACAGGGCCGCGATGGCCATCGCGGTGATCGAGCCGACCGCGTCGGCAATGGCGGCACCGGCCGCACCCACACCGCTACCGCGAGCCGGGCCCCGCAGACCGTCCCGAAGCCGCCGGCATTCGGTTCCTCCGGGTCGCGCTCGCCGGCCATCGTGCCGGTCTTCGTCGCTCCGAAGGTGACGTTCGGCAACGGCCGCCACCCCGAGCCGGGGCGGGGAGTGCCTCCTGCAGTGACGGCGCCGCAGCCCGGCCTGCCGGTCCCGGCGCCGGTGGCCGTGGTGCCCCAGCCGGCCCCCCTGGGTATGGCGCCGCCGGCGCCGCACCCCGCGGCACCACTGGACCTGTCCGCGCGACACGCGTGGGACAGTGCCCGGCCCGGGCAGCCGTGGACGTCCTGGTTCGGGCTGGCCGGGCTGCTGCTCATTCCGCTGGCCGGCGCGGCGTTGGGGTACCGGCAGGCGCGTGCCGCCAAGCTGGCCGCCGGCCTGGTCGTGCGCTGACCCACTGATTTGTTACCGGTGGTACCGGATACCGAAGGTTATGACGTAGGTTGGCTGTATGGACAACCCGCCCGACCTCCCCGGCGTGCAGCACCGCTATCTCGACCTCGGCTCCGGTGTGACGATCCACGTCGCCGACGCCGGCCCCACCGACGGACCGCCGGTGATGCTGGTGCACGGTTTCCCGCAGAACTGGTGGGAGTGGCGCCGCCATATCGAACCGCTGGCCGCCGACGGGTACCGGGTGCTGTGCCCGGATCTGCGCGGTGCCGGGTGGAGCTCCACCCCGCCGGGCGACCGCTACTTCAAGAACGACCTGGCCGACGACCTGGCCGGTGTGGTGGACGCCCTCGGCGTCGGTCCGGTGCGCCTCGTCGCCCATGACTGGGGTGGTCCGGTCGCGACCATCTTCATGCTGCGCCACCCCGAGAAGGTGGCGTCGTTCATGGGCATCAACACCGCCGTGCCGTGGCTCAAACGCGATCTCACCGCCTTGGCCAACATCTGGCGGATGTGGTACCAGATCCCGATGCTGTTGCCCGTCATCGGCCCCAAGGTGATCGCCGACCCGAAGATGCGTTTCTTCCGGTTGCTGGGCTCCTGGGTCGGCGGTGATTACGTCACCCCTGACGAGGACATGGACTTCTACCGGGCGTGCATGGCGCGGCCGGCCTATGCCGTCGCCGGGTCCAAGTGGTACCGCACCTTCCAGACCCGCGAGGCGTCACGCTGGATGCGCGGCGAGTACGACCAGCATCACGTCACGGTTCCGGTGCGCTGGCTGCACGGCACCGACGATTCGGTGCTGACTCCCGAACTGCTGCGGGTGCTGCCCGAGCGCTGCGCGGATTTCGACCTCGAACTGGTGCCCGGCGCCGGGCACTGGATCATCGAACAGTGCCCGGAGTTGGTGCTCGACCGGTTGCGTACGTTCCTGACGGTGGGTGCCGCAAAACCGGTGTGAATCAGGGCTTTTCGTCGAGTGCTCGGATCAGCTTCGTGCTGGCGACCAGCCGGAACGACGCGTCGACCAGTTCGCGCACCTCGCCCCAGTCCACCGCGCCCGCGGTCAGGTCCAACCCGAGCCAGCCGAACGGCCCCATGTAGGCCGGGAAGAAGAACCGGCGATCCTGCTCCAATGCCCGGCGGTCGGACTCGTCGACCTTGACCAGCAGTGCCGACGGGTAGGCGAGCATCCCGCGCTCGGTTTTCACGTTGCCGCCGAACATGGCGAACATCTTCGGCGCGCAGAACGCCGGCCGGCCCCAGGACACCTTCTCGAAGGCCTCCGGGAACCCCAACGCGATGGCGCGGACCTCGGCCAACCCGAAGTCGTCGTCGCCGAACATCACCGGATGCGGCACGGAACGCAGTCTATCCAGCGCCGCGAGAGCTGTCGGCGGCCTCGACTAGCCTCACACGGGTGAGCTCATCGGACTCTGAGGTGCGCGGCCGCTGGCAGGAACTGGCCGAGGAAGTGCGCGGTCACCAGTTCCGCTACTACGTCAAGGACGCGCCCGTCATCTCCGATGCCGAGTTCGACGCGCTGTTGCGTGAACTGCAGGCGTTGGAGGAGGCGCACCCGGAGCTGCGCACCCCCGACTCGCCGACACAGCTGGTCGGCGGCGCGGGCTTTGCCACCGACTTCGCCTCGGCCGACCATCTGGAGCGGATGTTGTCCCTGGACAACGTCTTCGACAGTGACGAGCTGTCGGCCTGGGCCGCCCGGATCAGCGCCGAAACCGGCGAGAACACCGAGTACCTGTGCGAACTTAAGATCGACGGTGTCGCGCTGGCGCTGGTCTACCGCGACGGCAGGCTGGTGCGCGCGGCCACCCGCGGCGACGGGCGCACCGGTGAGGACGTCACCCTCAACGCCCGCACCATCGACGACATCCCCGAGCGCCTGACCTCCTCTGACGAATTCCCGCTGCCTGCCGTCCTGGAGGTGCGCGGCGAGGTGTTCTTCCGGCTCGCCGATTTCGAGGACCTCAACGCCGGCCTGGTCGCCGAGGGGAAGGCGCCGTTCGCCAACCCGCGCAACAGCGCGGCGGGGTCGCTGCGGCAGAAGAACCCGGCCGTCACCGCACGACGCCGGCTGCGGATGATCTGCCACGGCCTCGGTCACGTCGAGGGGGCGACGTTCCCGTCACTGCACGACGCCTACCGCGCCCTGGGCGCGTGGGGCCTGCCGGTGTCCACCCACACCACCCGCGTGCAGGGCATCGCCGAGGTGGCCGAGCGGATCGGCTACTGGGGTGAGCACCGCCACGACGTCGAACACGAAATCGACGGGGTGGTGGTCAAAGTCGACGAGGTGGCGCTACAACGCCGGCTGGGCTCCACCTCCCGGGCGCCGCGCTGGGCGGTGGCCTACAAGTACCCACCCGAGGAGGTCACCACCAAGCTGCTCGACATCCGGGTCAATGTCGGCCGTACCGGCCGGGTCACGCCGTTCGCCTATATGGAGCCGGTGAAGGTCGCCGGGTCGACGGTGGGGCTGGCCACCCTGCACAACGCCTCGGAGGTGAAACGCAAGGGTGTGCTGATCGGTGACACCGTGGTGCTGCGCAAGGCCGGTGACGTGATCCCCGAGGTGCTGGCGCCGGTGGTCGACCTGCGTGACGGTACCGAGCGCGAATTCGTCATGCCCACAACATGTCCCGAATGCGGCACCCCGCTGGCACCGGCCAAGGAGGGCGACGCCGACATCCGCTGCCCGAACACCCGCAGCTGCCCGGCGCAGCTGCGGGAGCGGGTGTTCCACGTCGCAGGCCGGGGCGCCTTCGACATCGAGGGCCTGGGCTACGAGGCGGCCACCGCACTGCTGCAGGCCGGGGTGATCGCCGACGAGGGCGACCTGTTCACCCTCACCGCCGACGACTTGTTGCGCACCGACCTGTTCACCACCAAGGCCGGTGAACTGTCGGCCAACGGCAAGCGGTTGCTGGCCAACCTCGGCAAGGCGAAATCCCAGCCGCTGTGGCGGGTGCTGGTCGCGCTGTCCATCCGCCATGTCGGGCCGACCGCTGCGCGCGCCCTGGCCGGCGAGTTCGGTGACCTGGACTCCATCGTGTCGGCCTCCGAGGAACGGCTGGCCGCCGTCGAAGGTGTCGGCCCCACCATCGCCGCCGCGGTCAAGGAATGGTTCACCGTCGACTGGCACCTGGACATCGTGGAGAAATGGCGCGCCGCCGGCGTGCGGATGGCCGACGAACGCGATGCCGGTATCGAGCGGACGCTGGAGGGGCTGTCGATCGTCGTGACCGGGTCGTTGACCGGTTTCTCGCGGGACGAGGCCAAGGAGGCCATCCTGGTCCGCGGCGGCAAGGCGGCCGGCTCGGTGTCGAAGAAGACGGCATACGTGGTCGCCGGTGACGCTCCGGGCTCCAAGTACGACAAGGCCGTCGAACTGGGCGTGCCGATCCTCGACGAGGACGGCTTCCGCGCGCTGCTGGAAAACGGTCCCGACGCCGGCTAGTTTGCCGCCGCCGCGCACCGGTTACCCCTCGACGACGACGAGAGGGGACCGAGCATGGCGATCTGCGCTACCTGTGGCAACGACTACGACAAGGCCTTCACGGTCAGCTGGGGTGACGACAACAGCGCCACCTTCGACAGCATCGAATGCGCGGCGGCCAAGGTGGCGCCGGAATGCGCACACTGCGGCTGCCGCATCCTGGGGCACGGCATCGAGACGCCCGAGGCGATCTTCTGTTGCGCTCACTGCGCTCGTAAGGACAGCAACGCCGACGTCAACGACCGCTATCCGGTACCCGCCGGGGCCTGAGCCTCAGCGCAGGATGGTGGCCACGATGCCGGCGAGATAACCCAGCCGGGCCACCTCCGACGGCCGGAAGGCCGGTCCGCCGGGACGGCCGAGCAGCACCGCGGTGTGCTGGTCGCCCAGCGGCGCGGCCGCCAGCGTGGTGTCGATATCCCGCCACACCTGCGGTACCCACTCCGCGGTGCCGTCCAGCACCGCGGCGTGCTCGATCGGCAGCCAGGGCGCGGATTCGGCCAGGGTCTCGGGCGCGCCGGGGCTGCCGACGACGGTCTGCAACCGGGCCTCGGTGTGGCGCAGCACCGAACACCAGCCCACCCGAAGCACTTTCGGGGCTTCGTCGGCCAGCGCGCGCAGCTTGTCGGCGCGGTCGCCGGCGGCGGCGATGTGGTCGACCAACTCGAGTTCGCGATGCGCTTCCAACAGCCCGGTGTGCGGCCGGATGCTGTCGACGTACACGCCTTGGATGTGTTCGGCCGCGGTGATCAGCGCATCGGGCATGGAGCCCACGGGCAGGTCGACCACCAGGTCGTCGATCGCGTAACCGGCGCCGCGCTCGACGACGTCGAGGGACAGGATGTCGGCGCCCACCGAGCCGAGCGCGACGGCCAGCGAGCCGAGGCTGCCCGGTCGGTCCTCCAGCTGGACCCGCAGCAGATATGACGGCACGGCCAACACCTTGTCACAGCGGCCGGGGAGCGGCGAATCTGGAGCGCGGCGGCAGCGACTAGGCTGCGTTGTCGTGTCACAGATCTCCCGGGACGAGGTAGCCCACCTGGCGCGGCTGGCCCGTCTAGCCCTGACCGACGGCGAGTTGGACAGCTTCGCCGGCCAGCTCGACGCCATCCTGGCGCATGTCGGCCGGATCCAGTCCGTCGACGTCACCGGCGTCGAAGCCACCGACAACCCGCTCAAGAGCGTCAACGTCACCCGCCCCGACGAACTGGTGCCCAGCTTGGACCAAGACCAGGCCCTGGCCGCCGCGCCGCGCGCCGAGGACGGTCGCTTCGCGGTGCCCCGCATCCTGGGAGAGCCCGAATGACCACCGAACTCATCAGGCAGGACGCTGCCACCCTCGGCGCCCGCATCGCCGCGAAAGAGGTCTCCTCGACCGAGGTGACCCAGGCGCATCTGGACCAGATCGCCGCCACCGACGAGCGCTACCACGCGTTCCTGCACGTCGGGGCCGAGCAGGCGCTGGCCGCGGCGGCCGAGGTCGACCGCCAGGTGGCCGCCGGGGAGGCGCTGCCCTCGCCGCTGGCCGGGGTGCCGCTGGCCCTCAAGGACGTCTTCACCACCACCGATGCGCCGACCACCGCGGGGTCCAAGATCCTGGAAGGGTGGCGTTCGCCGTACGACGCGACGGTCACCGCGAAGCTGCGCGCCGCAGGCATCCCGATCCTGGGCAAGACCAACATGGACGAGTTCGCGATGGGGTCGTCCACCGAGAACTCGGCGTACGGTCCCACCCGCAACCCGTGGGACACCGAACGGGTGCCCGGCGGCTCCGGCGGCGGCAGCGCCGCGGCGCTCGCGGCGTTCCAGGCCCCGCTGGCGATCGGCACCGACACCGGTGGCTCCATCCGGCAGCCGGCGGCGCTGACCGCGACGGTCGGCGTCAAACCCACCTACGGCACCGTCAGCCGCTACGGCCTGATCGCGTGCGCGTCGTCGCTGGACCAGGGTGGCCCGTGCGCGCGCACCGTGCTGGACACCGCGCTGCTGCACCAGGTGATCGCCGGGCACGACCCGCGTGACTCCACCTCGCTCGATGCCCCGGTGCCCGATGTGGTGGCCGCGGCCAAGGCCGGTGCCACCGGCGACCTGACCGGCGTGCGCGTCGGCGTCGTCAAGCAGCTGCGCGGGGAGGGCTACCAGCCCGGCGTGCTCGCCTCGTTCAATGCCGCGGTCGACCAGTTGACCGCGCTGGGCGCCGAGGTCGTCGAGGTGAACTGCCCCAACTTCGACCACGCGCTGGCGGCCTACTACTTGATCCTGCCCTCGGAGGTGTCGAGCAACCTGGCCCGCTTCGACGCCATGCGGTACGGGCTGCGGGTGGGCGATGACGGCACGCGCAGCGCCGAAGAGGTGATGGCGCTGACCCGGGCCGCCGGATTCGGGCCGGAGGTCAAGCGCCGCATCATGATCGGCACGTACGCGCTGTCGGCGGGCTACTACGACGCGTACTACAACCAGGCGCAGAAGGTGCGCACGCTGATCGCGCGTGACTTGGACCGCGCCTACCAGAGCGTCGACGTGCTGGCCACCCCGGCAACGCCGTCCACCGCTTTCCGGCTGGGGGAGAAGGTCGACGATCCGCTGGCCATGTACCTGTTCGACCTGTGCACCCTGCCGCTGAACCTGGCCGGGCACTGCGGCATGTCGGTGCCGTCGGGACTGTCGGCCGACGACGGCCTGCCGGTCGGCCTGCAGATCATGGCGCCCGCGCTGGCCGACGACCGGTTGTACCGGGTGGGGGCGGCGTACGAGGCCGCCCGCGGCGCGCTGCCGACCGCACTGTAACCGGCTGCCCACGGCCCGCGCCGGTGCGCCCCGACGGGGCGGAACTGGCAGGATCTAGATCATGCGTATTGGCGTGCTGACTGGTGGTGGTGACTGTCCCGGGCTGAATGCGGTGATCAGGGCGGTGGTGCGGACGTGTGACCAGCGCTACGGGTCGTCCGTGGTCGGCTTCCTGGACGGGTGGCGCGGTCTGCTGGAGGACCGCCGGATACAGCTGGCCAACGACGACCGTAACGACCGGCTGCTGGCCAAGGGCGGTACCATGCTGGGCACCGCGCGGGTCAATCCCGACGCTCTGCGTGCCGGCCTGGACCAGATCAAGCAGACGTTGGAGGACAACGGGATCGACGTGCTCATCCCGATCGGTGGCGAGGGCACGCTGACCGCGGCGCACTGGCTGTCCGAGGAGAACGTCCCGGTGGTCGGGGTGCCCAAGACGATCGACAACGACATCGACTGCACCGACGTGACCTTCGGGCATGACACCGCGCTGCAGGTGGCCACCGAGGCCATCGACCGCTTGCACAGCACCGCCGAATCGCATCAGCGGGTCATGCTCGTCGAGGTGATGGGCCGGCACGCCGGCTGGATCGCGCTGAACGCGGGCATCGCCAGCGGCGCGCATATGACGTTGATCCCCGAGCAGCCGTTCGACGTCGAGGAGGTGTGCCGTCTGGTCAAGAAGCGTTTCCAGCACGGCTCTTCGCATTTCATCTGCGTCGTCGCCGAGGGTGCCAAGCCGGCGGAGGGCACCATGTCCCTGCGTCAGGGCGGGTTGGACGAGTTCGGCCACGAGAAGTTCACCGGGGTGGCCCAGCAGCTGGCGCTCGAGGTGGAGAAGCGCATCAAGAAGGACGTGCGGGTGACGGTCCTGGGCCACGTGCAGCGCGGTGGCACCCCCACCGCCTATGACCGGGTGCTGGCCACCCGCTTCGGGGTGAACGCCGCCGACGCCGCACACGCCGGCGAGTTCGGGATGATGGTGTCGTTGCGCGGTCAGGACATCGGTACGGTTCCGCTGGCCGACGCGGTGCGCCAGCTCAAGCTGGTGCCGCAGTCCCGCTACGACGACGCCGCCGAGTTCTTCGGCTGACGGGGCGTTTTTCGGCCGACCGGCCCCCACTAGGATCGACGCCATGTCTGTCGATACCGCCGAGCTCCTGGACTACGACGAGGTCATCGCCGCCTTCGACCCCGTCATGGGTATGGAGGTGCACGTCGAGCTGTCGACCGCCACCAAGATGTTCTGCGGCTGCGCCAACGAGTTCGGCGCCGAGCCCAACACCCAGGTGTGCCCGGTCTGCCTGGGGCTGCCCGGCTCCCTGCCGGTGCTCAACGAGGCCGCCGTCGAATCGGCGATCCGGATCGGGCTGGCGCTCAACTGCTCCATCGCGCCGTGGGGGCGGTTTGCCAGGAAGAACTACTTCTACCCGGACCAGCCGAAGAACTACCAGATCAGCCAGTACGACGAGCCGATTGCGGTCAACGGCTACCTCGACGTCCCGCTGGACGACGGCACCACCTTCCGTGTCGAGATCGAGCGCGCGCACATGGAGGAAGACACCGGCAAGCTGACCCACCTGGGCAGCGACACCGGCCGGATCGCGGGGGCCACCACCTCACTGGCCGATTTCAACCGGGCCGGCGTGCCGCTGATCGAGATCGTCACCAAGCCCATCGAAGGCACCGGCGAACGGGCGCCCGAGATCGCACGCGCCTACGTCACCGCGCTGCGCGATCTGCTGCGCGCCCTGGCCGTCTCCGACGTCCGGATGGATCAGGGGTCGATGCGCTGCGACTCGAACGTATCGCTGAAACCCAAGGGCGCCAGCGAGTTCGGTACCCGCACCGAGACGAAGAACGTCAACTCGCTCAAAAGCGTCGAGGTGGCCGTGCGTTACGAGATGCGCAGGCAGGCAGCGGTGCTGACCTCGGGCGGCACCGTCACCCAGGAGACCCGCCACTTCCACGAGGCCGGCTACACCACGGCCGGGCGCAGCAAGGAGACCGCGCAGGATTACCGGTACTTCCCGGAGCCCGACCTGGAGCCGGTGGCCCCCAGCTCCGAGCTGGTGGAGCGGTTGCGCACCACCATCCCCGAGCTTCCGTGGTTGGCGCGTAAGCGGATTCAGCTGGAGTGGGGCATCTCCGACGAGGTGATGCGCGACCTGGTGAACAACGGCGCCATCGACCTGGTGGCGGCCACCGTCGCCGAGGGCGCCGCCAGCGAGGCGGCGCGCGCGTGGTGGGGCAACTTCCTGGTGCAGAAGGCCAACGAGAGCGGCGTGGAACTGGACGCGCTGCCCATCACACCCCGGCAGGTGGCCGCGGTGGTCAAACTGGTCGACGACGGAAAGCTGTCGAACAAGCTGGCCCGCCAGGTGGTCGAGGGGGTGCTGGCCGGCGAGGGCGAGCCCGAGCAGGTGATGAACGACCGCGGACTCGTTGTGGTGCGCGATGACTCGCTGATCCAGGCCGCCATCGACGAAGCTCTCGCGGCGCAACCCGATATCGCGGAGAAGATCCGCGGGGGCAAGGTGCAGGCCGCCGGCGCCATCGTCGGCGCGGTGATGAAGGCCACCAAGGGCCAGGCCGACGCCGCGCGGGTGCGCGAACTGGTGATCAGTGCTTGTAGCTAGTTGCGCCTGCGCTTAGGTCTTGTCCGCGTTGCTGCGCGGGAAGCCACCACCGGACGGGAACAGCGGGAAGACCACGTCATCCAGCTTCTCGGCGTCACCGGAGGTCTTGTTGATGGTGCCGCCCCAGACGTTTCCGTCCGGGGACACGGCCAGCGCCCAGGCGTGACCGTGCTGGTCCTGGCGCACCACCTCGGGCTCGCCGGTCACCGCGCCGGTGTCCGGGGCCATCCGCACCGCGACCGTCTGCTTGGTGTTCACCAGGTTGACCAGCACGGCACCGTCGAGCGCGGCGCAGCCGGCCACCCCGGGCTTGTCCGGCCAGCTCCACACGGTGGACACCTTGGAGTCCTTGCTGATCTTCTGCAGCCGGTCGGCGGTCGGGGTCCGGTCGGTGACGTAGAGCGAACCGTCGGCCGGGTCCATGCACATCGAGCCCGCCGCGCCCATCCCGGACAGTGCGGTGGTCGGCGGGGCCTGGTCGATGGTGGTCGGCTGCTCGATGCGCAGCACCTTGCCCGCCAGCGAGGCCGGGTCGTTGGCCAGGGCAGGGTTGCCCGCGTCCCCGGTCTGCACCACCAGTGTGGTCGGGCTGGTGAAGATCAGCGACCCGGCATTGCCGGTCGCACCTTTCGGGATGCCGGTCAGCAGCGGCTTGGGCACGTCATCGTCGGCGATGCGGATCACCCGATTGTCGGTGGGGGTGCTGATGTAGGCGTACATCAGCCGGTCCTGCGAGTAGGTGGGGGACAGCGCGATGTCCAGCAGGCCGCCGTCGCCGGACGGGTCGACCGGGATGACCACCTTCACGGTCGGCTCGGCCTTGGTCGAGACGTTCTTCACCGCGCCCGTCGTGCGCTCGGCGACCAGCGCGGACTGGCTGTCCGGGAGCATGATCAAGCCGCTGGTGCTCTCCAGGCAGCCTTGCATGACACCGGGGGCCGGGCATGCCTTGGGGAAAGGCGTGCCGGGCAGCGGCGGGGGCGGCGGCGGTGACGACGAGGGCGGGGCCTCCATCTGCGGTTCGGTGGTGAACGGCTGCGACTGGGCGTCGTCGAATCGGGCGCAACCGGCGCCCGCCACCATCACCGCGCACAGCACCGCAGCGCTGCGAAGCGCCGTCAGCGTCGGCCCGCCCTCTCTCATGCAGGCCAGACTACGGATGGTTTCGTCGGGCGCGCCATGAAGGTGCCCACCCCCGGCCCGGCGCGGCGCTGTGTCACGAGTGTGCATCGGTGTGGATACGTGGGCATTTGTACCGCGCCAATCCCGAGTCTGGGCGTGTCTTGCACTTACCCTGGCAATCGTGACCGCTGAACCTCATGACGTGACCGATTGGCAACGGCCGGCGTCGGCGCGGCTGGTCGACCCAGAAGACGACCTGCCCTCGTCGACGTACGGGGGCGATTTCGAGACGACGGCGATCCCGCGGTACGACACCAGCGGGACCGGCAAACCCGACCAGCCGAGCTATCA
The DNA here is from genome assembly GCF_033741155.1 of Mycolicibacterium chengduense. Classification (NCBI taxonomy): domain Bacteria; kingdom Bacillati; phylum Actinomycetota; class Actinomycetes; order Mycobacteriales; family Mycobacteriaceae; genus Mycobacterium; species Mycolicibacterium chengduense. The sequence continues at coordinate 663,986 of NZ_JAWQNH010000005.1, forward strand.
GCTGCTCGGCGAGCCGGAGCCGCTGCCCTATGCGGCACCCAACCCCTATGCGGCGGCGCCGGTCGCCCCGGCGGTTCCCACCGAGATCGAACCGCTGGACGCCGATCAGCGCATCCGCGCGGCCGGTCGACGCGGTACGGCCGACCTGGGCCTGTTGCTGCTGCGCGCCGGGCTGGGTGCGCTGCTGGTGGTGCATGGCCTGCAGAAGGCCTTCGGCTGGTGGGGCGGCTCGGGCCTGGGCGGATTCCAGGGATCGTTGACCGAACTGGGCTACCAGCATGCCGGTCTGATCACCTACGTCGCGGCCGGCGCCCAGATCGGTGCGGGCGTGCTGTTGGTGCTCGGGTTGTTCACCCCGCTGGCCGCGGCCGCGGCGCTCGCCTATTTGATCAACGCCCTGCTGGCGTCGATCGCCGCGAGCCCCGATCACAGTTTCGTCAGCTTCGTCGTGCCGTCCGGGCACGAACATCAGGTCACCCTGGTGCTGGTGGCCGCGGCGCTGATCCTGACCGGCCCGGGACGCTACGGGCTGGACGCGGGTCGGGGCTGGGCCCGTCGCCCGTTCGTCGGATCGTTCCTGGCGCTGTTGCTGGGTGTCGGGGTCGGCGTCGGGTTCTGGGTGCTGCTCAACGGCGCCAATCCGATCGGTTAGTCACTCGTACGGGTTGGGCACCCGACCACCGCTGGCTGCGGTCAGCAACGGCAACGTCGAGAAGGTGACCGCGGGCAGCACCAGTTCGCTGCCGTCGGTGAGCCGAGCCCGCGCCCACGAACTCTTGGTGAAGCGCAACCCGTCGATCTGGGACCAGTCCACCGTGCGGCTGTGCAGCAGTGTGCGGGCGGTGACGTGCTCGCGTTCGGCCACCGTGCGGTACCGAATGATGGTCGCCGACAACAGGATCGGTAGGACCAGCAGCACCGCGGTATAGCTGGGCCAGGCGAAGATCAGGGCCAGCAGACCCAGGGTGAAAAAGACCACCCCGAAATGGGCCATCGGGGAGATGCGGATGACGACATCGGTCTTCGCGCGCGCAGAACTCACGTCCACCATCTTCGCATCGTGTTCTCCGGCCACCGCCGCCCGTCGGTGTTCGGCTGGGGCAATTTGACCTTTGACCAGTACGCGGGCTACCGTCGGTTGTTATGCAGACCCCCGAGATTCTCGTAGTACTTGGTTGGCGCGTTGATGCCGCGCTAGCCCTTACTCGGGCATAGCACACAGCATCGACGCGCCAACCCTCGTACAGCGGCTCCCGCTGACGGGGGTTTTTTCTTGCCCAAGTGCCAAACATTCATGAATCCCACCCCCGAGACGAAGAGGACACCGTGAGCGCTCCCACCACGCGGCCCCCCGAATCCGCCCAGCGCGCGAACACCCATGTGGCGCCCGCCAAGACGGCGCCGCAGGCCAAACATGTTGCGCCCGTTGAACTTACCGGCGCCCAGTCGGTTGTTCGCTCCCTGGAGGAGATCGGCGTCGAGGTGATCTTCGGGATCCCCGGCGGGGCGGTGCTGCCGGTCTACGACCCGCTCTACGACTCGCAGAAGCTGCGCCACGTCCTGGTCCGGCACGAGCAAGGGGCCGGGCACGCCGCCAGTGGATACGCCCATGCAACCGGCAAAGTCGGTGTGATGATGGCCACCTCCGGTCCGGGTGCCACCAACCTGGTCACCCCGCTGGCCGATGCGCAGATGGACTCCATCCCGGTCGTCGCCATCACCGGGCAGGTCGGGCGCGGCCTGATCGGCACCGACGCCTTTCAGGAAGCCGACATCACCGGCATGACCATGCCGATCACCAAGCACAACTTCTTGGTGCGCGACGGCGACGACATCCCGCGGGTGATCGCCGAGGCGTTCCACATCGCCCAGTCCGGCCGGCCCGGCGCGGTGCTCGTCGACATCCCCAAGGACATCCTGCAGGGCCAGTGCACCTTCTCCTGGCCGCCGGTGATGGACCTGCCCGGCTACAAACCGAACACCAAGCCGCACAGCCGGCAGATCCGCGAGGCCGCCAAGCTGATCGCCGAAGCGCGCAAGCCGGTGCTCTATGTCGGTGGCGGCGTGATCCGGGGCGATGCGACCGCCGAGCTGATGGACCTGGCCGAACTGACGGGCATCCCGGTGGTCACCACCCTGATGGCGCGCGGCGCGTTCCCGGACAGCCACCCGCAGCACATGGGCATGCCGGGCATGCACGGGTCGGTCTCTGCGGTGGCCGCACTGCAGAAGAGCGATCTGCTGATCGCCCTTGGCACCCGCTTCGACGACCGTGTCACCGGCAAGCTGGAATCGTTCGCGCCCGACGCCAAGGTCATCCACGCCGATATCGACCCGGCCGAGATCGGCAAGAACCGGCACGCCGACGTGCCGATCGTCGGTGACGTCCGCAACGTCATCAGCGACCTGTTGGAGGTGCTGCGCCGCGAGGGCACCACCGCCGCGTCACTGAAGCTGGACAACTGGTGGGAGTACCTGTCCAGCATCAAGGCGACCTACCCGCTGAGCTACGGCCCGCAGAGTGACGGCAGCCTGAGCCCCGAGTTCGTCATCGAGAAGCTGGGCCAGATCGCCGGGCCCGAGGCGCTCTACGTCGCGGGCGTGGGCCAGCACCAGATGTGGGCCGCCCAGTTCGTCAAGTACGAGAACCCCAAGACGTGGCTGAACTCCGGTGGTCTGGGCACCATGGGCTTCGCCATCCCGGCGGCCATGGGCGCCAAGTTCGCCAGGCCCGAGGCCGAGGTGTGGGCGATCGACGGTGACGGCTGCTTCCAGATGACCAATCAGGAATTGGCCACCTGCGCCATCGAGGGGGCGCCGATCAAGGTGGCGCTGATCAACAACGGCAACCTCGGCATGGTGCGGCAGTGGCAGACGCTGTTCTACGAGGAGCGCTACAGCCAGACCAATCTGTCGACGCACAGCCACCGCATCCCGGATTTCGTGAAGCTGGCCGAGGCGCTGGGTTGTGTCGGATTGCGTTGTGAGCGCGCAGAAGACGTCGAAGACGTGATCAACCAGGCGCGGGCCATCAACGATCGCCCGGTGGTCATCGACTTCATCGTCGGCGCCGACGCGCAGGTGTGGCCGATGGTTGCCGCCGGCACCAGCAACGACGAGATCCAGGCCGCACGGGGCATCCGGCCGCTGTTCGACGACGAAGGAAACGAGGGACACGCGTGAGCGCAACGACCCACACCCTGAGCGTCCTCGTCGAGGACAAACCCGGTGTCCTGGCCCGGGTCGCATCGCTGTTCTCGCGGCGCGGCTTCAACATCCAGAGTCTGGCCGTCGGTGCCACCGAGCAGAAGCACCTGTCCCGGATGACCATCGTGGTCCAGGTCGAGGACTTCCCGCTGGAGCAGGTGACCAAGCAGCTCAACAAGCTCATCAACGTCATCAAGATCGTCGAGCAGGACGAGGAGCAGTCGGTCTCCCGTGAGCTCGCGCTGATCAAGGTGCGCACCGATGCGGCCACCCGCAGCCAGGTGATCGAGGCGGTGAACCTGTTCCGTGCCAAGGTGGTGGACGTGTCCACCGAGTCCCTGACGATCGAGGCCACCGGCACCCCTGCCAAACTGGAGGCGTTTTTGCGGGTGCTGGAGCCGTACGGGATCCGTGAGATCGTGCAGTCCGGCATTGTGTCGCTGGCGCGCGGTCCGCGCGCGATCGGCGCGGCCAAGTAACTTGAGTCCGCGCGCGATCGGCGCGGCCAAATAGCTTCACAACGAACGAAGAGACAAAGGTAAGGAAAAGTCAGTGGCAATCGAACTGTTCTACGACGACGACGCGGATCTGTCGATCATCCAGGGCCGCAAGGTCGCGGTGATCGGCTACGGCAGCCAGGGCCATGCCCATTCGCTGTCACTGCGTGACTCGGGTGTGCAGGTCAAGGTGGGCCTGAAAGAGGGCTCGAAGTCCCGCGTCAAGGTCGAGGAGCAGGGTTTGGAGGTCGGCACCCCGGCCGAGGTGGCCAAGTGGGCCGACGTGATCATGCTGCTGGCGCCCGACACCGCGCAGGCCGAGATCTTCCGCAATGACATCGAGCCCAACCTGGAGGACGGCAATGCGCTGTTCTTCGGACACGGCCTGAACATCCACTTCGGCCTGATCAAGCCCCCGGCCAACGTCACCGTCGGCATGGTTGCCCCGAAGGGCCCCGGCCACCTGGTGCGCCGTCAGTTCGTCGACGGCAAGGGTGTGCCGTGCCTGATCGCGATCGACCAGGACCCCAAGGGTGAGGGCCAGGCGCTGGCGTTGTCGTACGCGTCGGCGATCGGCGGCGGGCGTGCCGGCGTCATCAAGACCACCTTCAAGGAAGAGACCGAGACCGACCTGTTCGGTGAGCAGGCCGTGCTCTGCGGTGGCACCGAGGAGCTCATCAAGACCGGGTTCGAGGTCATGGTCGAGGCCGGTTACGCCCCCGAGATGGCCTACTTCGAGGTGCTGCACGAGCTCAAGCTCATCGTCGACCTGATCTACGAGGGCGGCATCGCCCGGATGAACTACTCGGTGTCCGACACCGCGGAGTTCGGCGGCTACATCTCCGGCCCGCGGGTCATCGACGCCGGCACCAAGGAGCGGATGCGCGCCATCCTCAAGGACATCCAGGACGGCACCTTCGTCAAGCGCCTGGTCGCCAACGTCGAGGGCGGCAATAAGGAGCTCGAGGGTCTGCGCAAGGCCAACGCCGAGCACCCGATCGAGGTCACCGGCAAGAAGCTGCGCGACCTGATGAGCTGGGTCGACCGCCCGATCACCGAAACCGCCTAGTTTTTCCCGCGATTTGTGGAGTCTTACCCGTAACCATTACGGGTAAGACTCCACAAATCGCTAGGGGGTGGCCTCGTGCCCGTCGCGGCCCGTGGTGCGACGGGCTGCTTTCATCTCGGCCTCGAACACGTGTCGACGGCCGTCCATCAGCTCGTCGCGGACCCGCTTCTCGTGGTCGCGCAACCGCTGCCAGTAGTCGTCGTCGAATTCCTCGACCACTTGGAACGTCCAGCGGCCGCGGATGACGTTGCGGCCGACCATATCCGTGCTCAGCCGTTCGGCGACCTCGGGGTGCCCGGCGGCGCGCAGGGCGTCGGCGGCCTCGCCGAGCAGCAGGTCGGCATGGCCCATCAGCTGGTGAAACGAATACAGGTGTCCTCGTGCCCGCTCGACGTACTCCAGGGCCTCGGACACCTTGCCGACGGCTTCGACGGTCTCGTCGCTGACGCCGGTCGGGCGGGCGTGCGCGTCGTCCAGCTTCGTCATGACGTCCGCTTCTTCAGCGCATCAGGTTTGTGCACGGCCTCGCGACCGGACTTGTCACTGCGCACCAGGTACTGCGGATCGTCGGAGTCGGCCCTGACCTGACGCCCGGCCGCCTCGGTGTCGGAGGTGATCTTCTTCTGTACCGTGCCGGGCACCGTGGTCCCGTGGCTGCGCCACGACACCTTGTCGCCCTTGTGCAAGTCATCACTCATACCGGCCGATATACCCACAAAGCCGGTCGGACTCACGGGGCCAGGGCCGGCAGCCGCCGGATCCCGAATTCCCTTCTGAGTACGGTGCGCGCGGCGTAGTACCCGGCCATCCCGTGCACGCCGCCGCCAGGCGGGGTGGCCGACGAACACAGATACGCCTTGGGGATCGGCGTGCTCCACGGATCCAGCCGCGGAGTGGGGCCGGCCAGCGCGCTGACCATGTTGTTGCCGCCCACCCCGATATCACCGCCGACCAGATTGGCGTTATGGTCGGCCAACCGCGATGCCGGCACGCTGCGCGCCGCGACGACGATATCGCGGAAACCGGGGGCGAACCGTTCGAAGATCGCGGTCACCGTCTCGGCCATATCCCGCGAAGAGCCGTGCGGCACATGCGCATACGTCCACAGCGGGCGCCGGCCGCCGCTGTCCACCCGGCTCGGGTCGGCCACATGTGGCAGCGCGGCGAGCACCATCGGCCATTCGGCGTGCCGACCGGCGGCGATCTCCGCCTCGGCCAGCGCCATCGCGTCCCGATCACCGCCCAGATGCAACGTCGGCGCGAGCGCCAACCGGGGATCGGTCCAGGGGATCTCATCGGCCAACACGAAATCGACCTTGGCCACCCCCGGGCCGTAGCGGTAACGGCGCAGGGCGCGGGCGTACGCAGGCGGCAGCGCGGCACCGTAGATGGACAGCAGGGCGGTGGGCGCGGTGTCGTAGAGCACCACCCCGGCCGGCGGTGCTGTCACCTCGGTGCCGAGCACCAGTTCGCCACCGTGGTCGAGCAGGTCGGCCAGCAGCACGTCGACAACGGCCTGTGATCCGCCGACCGGGATCGGCCAGCCCACTGCGTGTCCGAGGGTGGCCAGCATCAGGCCGGCGCCGCTGGACACCAGCGACGGCATCTGTGAAATGGTATGTGCCGCAACACCACTGAATAACGCCCTGGCGTCATCGCCACGCAGGGCGCCCCACAGCGGGCTGCCCTGCACCAGCAGGCGCGGGCCGACCTTGAGCGCGGCCGACACCGGTGGGACCGACCGCTTGTCGCCGAGGATGAGCCGCACCACGGCGTCGGCATCCTCGACCAGCGGTCCGAGCAGACGCCGCCAGGAGTTGCCGTCGTCGAGTTCGGCGCAGGTGCGGGCGATATCGCGATACCCGACGGCGGCGGGCCGCCCGGGCAGTGGGTTGGCATAGGAGATGTCCGGTACGGCCAGCCGCACCCCGCGTGCGGTCAGGTCGTAGTCGGCGAAGAACGGTGATGCCAGCGCCAACGGATGCACGGCCGAGCAAATGTCGTGGCGGATGTCGGGGTACTCGGGGTCGGGCAGGGTGCGCGCGCCGCCGCCAGGAGTGGGTTGGGCCTCGATGACCCGCACCGCCAGTCCGGCGCGGGCCAGGATCACGGCGGCGGTCAGTCCGTTGGGTCCGCTTCCGACGACGGTGACATCCATGACCTCATCCTGGGGGAACGCCCGGTGTTTCGTCGAGATTGCCGCCCACTATCCTGACCGCGTGAGTCTTCCCGTTGTACTGATCGCCGACAAGCTCGCCGAATCGACCGTCGCCGCTCTCGGCGACCAGGTCGAGGTCCGCTGGGTGGACGGTCCGGACCGCCCGAAGCTGCTGGAAGCGGTCGCCGACGCCGACGCGCTGCTGGTCCGTTCGGCCACCACCGTCGACGCCGAGGTGCTGGCCGCGGCGCCCAAGCTCAAGATCGTCGCCCGCGCCGGCGTGGGCCTGGACAACGTCGACGTGGACGCCGCCACCGCCCGCGGTGTGCTCGTCGTCAACGCGCCGACCTCCAATATCCACAGCGCCGCCGAGCACGCGCTGGCGCTGCTGCTGTCGGCGGCGCGACAGATCCCGGCCGCCGACGCCACTCTCCGCGAGCACACGTGGAAGCGGTCGTCGTTCTCAGGCACCGAGATCTTCGACAAGACCGTCGGTGTGGTCGGGCTCGGCCGGATCGGCCAGCTGGTCGCGGCGCGGCTGGCGGCGTTCGGCGCCCACATCGTCGCTTATGACCCCTACGTCTCCCAGGCTCGCGCCGCCCAGCTGGGCATCGAGCTGCTGAGCCTCGACGAGCTGCTGGGCCGCGCCGATTTCATCTCGGTGCACCTGCCCAAGACCAAGGAGACGGCCGGGCTGATCGGCAAGGAGAACCTGGCCAAGACCAAACCCGGCGTGATCATCGTCAACGCGGCCCGCGGCGGCCTGATCGACGAGCAGGCGCTGGCCGACGCGATCACCAGCGGCCACGTGCGGGCCGCCGGCCTGGACGTGTTCGCCACCGAGCCGTGCACCGACAGCCCGCTGTTCGAGTTGCCCCAGGTCGTCGTCACCCCGCACCTGGGTGCGTCCACCGCCGAGGCGCAGGACCGCGCCGGCACCGATGTGGCCGCCAGCGTGAAGTTGGCGCTGGCCGGTGAGTTCGTGCCCGACGCCGTCAACGTCGGCGGGGGAGCCGTTGGCGAGGAGGTGGCGCCCTGGCTGGATCTGGTGCGCAAGCTCGGCCTGCTGGTCGGCTCGCTGGCCGATGCCGCCCCGGTGTCGCTGACCGTCCAGGTGCGCGGCGAGCTGGCAGCTGGTGGCACAGAAGATGTTGGCATTCTCAAACTCTCGGCGTTGCGAGGTCTGTTCTCGGCCGTGGTCGACGAGCAGGTGACCTTCGTCAACGCCCCGGCGCTGGCCAAGGATCGCGGTGTCACCGCGGAACTCACCACCGCCAGTGAGAGCCCCAACCACCGCAGCGTGGTCGACGTGCGTGCGGTGTACGCCGACGGCGGGTCGCTGAACGTCGCCGGCACGCTGTCGGGGCCGCAGCTGGTGCAGAAGATCGTCCAGATCAACGGCCGCAACCTGGATCTGCGCGCCGAGGGCTACAACCTGGTGGTCAACTACACCGACCAGCCCGGCGCGCTCGGCAAGATCGGCACCCTGCTCGGCGGTGCCGACGTGAACATCCTGGCCGCCCAGATGAGCCAGGACGCCGGTGGTGACAGCGCCACCGTCATGCTGCGCCTGGACACCGACGTCCCCGAAAACGTGCGCGCCGCGATCGCCGCTGCGGTCGGCGCCACCACATTGGAAGTGGTTGACCTGTCGTGACTTCGACTCCACTGAACAAACTGGCCGTCATCGCCGGCGACGGCATCGGCCCCGAGGTCATCACCGAGGCGCTGCGGGTGCTCGACACGGTGCTGCCCGGCGTCGATCGCACCGAGTACGACCTGGGTGCCCGCCGCTACCACGCCACCGGTGAACTGTTGAGCGAGCAGACCATCGAGGAACTGCGCGGTTATGACGCCATCCTGCTCGGTGCCATCGGCGATCCGTCGGTGCCCAGCGGCGTGCTGGAGCGCGGGCTGCTGCTGAAACTGCGCTTCGCCCTTGATCATCACGTCAACCTGCGGCCCGGTCGGCTGTATCCGGGTGTCACCAGCCCGCTGTCGGGGGTGACCGGCATCGACTTCGTCGTCGTGCGTGAAGGCACGGAGGGGCCCTACACCGGCAACGGCGGGGCGCTGCGCGTCGGCACCCCGCATGAGGTGGCCACCGAGGTCAGTGTGAACACCGCGTTCGGGGTGGAGCGGGTGGTGCGGGATGCGTTCGCGCGCGCCCAGTCCCGGCGTAAGCACCTGACGCTGGTGCACAAGACCAACGTGCTGACCTTCGCCGGCAGCCTGTGGTCGCGCGTCGTCGCCGAGGTCGGCACGGAGTACCCCGACGTCGAGGTCGCCTATCAGCACATCGACGCGGCCACCATTCACATGGTCACCGACCCCGGCCGGTTCGACGTCATCGTCACCGACAACCTGTTCGGCGATATCATCACCGACCTGTCGGCTGCGGTGTGCGGTGGGATCGGATTGGCCGCCAGCGGCAATATCGACGCGACGCGCACCAACCCGTCGATGTTCGAGCCGGTGCACGGTAGTGCGCCCGATATCGCCGGGCAGGGGATCGCCGATCCGACCGCCGCGGTGATGAGTGTGGCCCTGCTGCTGGCCCATCTGGGCGAGGACGAGGCGGCTGCCCGGGTGGACAAGGCGGTCGCCGAGCACCTGGCCACCCGCGGCAATGCCACGCTGTCGACCAGTGCGGTCGGCAACCGGATCCTCGCGCTGCTGTAGCGGCGATGGGCGCCGTCGCGACGCTGCGCCGGCAATGCTGGCTGTTCGCGGTCGGGTCGGCTTTTTTCGCCACGGCCACCGTCCCGGGATTTTCCGCGCTGGCCGGTTCCGGAGCGGCGAACGCGTTGTGCTTCGTCGGATCCTGGTTCTTCACATCCGCGGCCTGGATGCAGCTACGGCTGTCCGATGACGGTGTGCCGTGGTGGTCCTCGGCCGTGCAGTTCACCGGTACCGTGCTGTTCAACGTCAGCACCGGTGCGGCGGTGTGGGCGCACACCGTGCTCGGTGAGCGCCGTTATGTGTGGGCCCCGGATGCCACCGGGGCGGTGGCTTTCCTGGTGTCGGGGGTGCTCGGCGTCGTGGTTGTCGGCTGGTGGGCACCCAAATCGGTTGACTGGCAAGCCGAATGGATCAATCTGGTGGGCTGCGTCGCGTTCGGGGTGTCGGCCTTGGCGGCGTTCGTCACCAAGGCCGGTGCGACGGTTGACGCTGCGGTGGCCAACCTCGGCACGTTCGTCGGGGCGCTGTGCTTCCTGGTGGCGGCGCTGCTGATCCTGCCGGGTAAGCAGGATCAGCAGCGCGCGACTTAGACCGCCGCGAGCGCGTCGGCCGTCGCCAACGCCTGCGCCACTCCCGAGATGATGGCGGCCAGCCGGATCGCCTCGAAGATGACGGTTCGGTCGACCCCGGCATCGCGCAGCACGGTCTCGTGCGCGGCCAGGCAATGCCCGCAGCCGTTGATCGCCGAGACGGCCAGCGACCACAGCTCGAAATCTTCTTTGGCGACACCGGGATTGGCGATGATGTTCATCCGCAATCCGGCCCGCAGGTCGTCGTAGCGCCCGTCGAGCTGCCCCTTGGTGCGGTAGAACACGTTGTTCATGCCCATGATCGCCGCGGCGCCCAGTGCAGCGTGGTAGGCCTCTTCGGACAGCACGTCGAGTGCGTCCTCGGAGATCTCGCGGAGCAGCCGCTGCGATTTCGTCGCGGCGGCCGTCGCGACGAAGGCCCCCCACAGCTGCTGTTCGGACAGCTCGGTACTGCGGGCGATGCTGCCGAGGTTGAGCTTGAGATCCTTGGCGTACTCGGGCAGTGCGTCTTTGATGTTGTCGAGGGACATCAGACCGCCTCGGCCAGCAGCTCGCCGGCGTTGATGGTGGGATCGCCCTTGCGCCAGTTGCACGCGCACAGTTCGTCGGACTGCAGGGCGTCGAGCACCCGCAGCACCTCGTCCACGTTGCGGCCGACCGACCCGGCCGTCACGGAGACGAACTGGACCTCGTTGTTGGGGTCGACGATGAAGGTGGCCCGGTCGGCGACGCCCTCGGAGTTCAGTACGCCTGTTGCCGTGGACAGTTCGCGCTTGAGGTCCGACAGCATGGGGAAGGGCAGTTTCTTGAGGTCTTCGTGCTGGGCCCGCCACTGGAAGTGCACGAACTCGTTGTCCACCGACACCCCGAGTACCTGGGCGTCCCGATCGGCGAATTCGTCGTTCAACTTGCCGAAGGCCGCGATCTCGGTGGGGCAGACGAAGGTGAAGTCCTTGGGCCAGAAGAACACGATCCGCCATTTACCGGCGTGGTCGGTGCTGGTGACCTTGGTGAAGTAGTCGTCGGGTTGCTTGGCATCGACCTTGGAAAGGTCGCCGCCGATGACGGCAGTCAGATCGTACGCGGGGAATTGGTCACCGATGGTGAGCAACGGCATCTCGAACGCCTTTCCAAACTGGAACAGTTCCAATGTTTACTACTTTGATTCTGCGCGTCCGGCGAATGCGCGACAACACCTCCCGCCGTGATTGTGGACACATACACAGCGTGAAACCGGATGTGCAATAGCCTCTTTGGTGTTCGCGATGAGTTCCTCTCGCGGTCTGGGTCTGATCACCATGGGAATCATTCAGATCGCTTTGTTCGCCACTGTCGATCTCGTCGGGCAGGCGCCGGGTGGCCCCGACGAGGACCCCGACGGGTTCGCCTTCGGCGGCTGGCAGGCGCCATTGGTGGACGATGTCACCGGGGCGCAGATCGCCGCGGCCTACGAGGGCGTCGATGCGCTGTTGCTCGGCCGGCGCACCTACGACATCTTCGCGGCGTATTGGCCGCACCAGGACGACGCCTTCGGCGCGCTGTTCAACCGCATCCCCAAATACGTGGCGTCGCGCGGCACGCCCGAGTTGTCCTGGATGGGGTCCGCGCAGCTGGGCCCGGATCTGGCCGGTGCGGTCCGCGACATCCGGGACCGGCATGAGCGGGTGTGCGTCGTGGGCAGCCTCAATCTGGTGCAGACCCTGCTGCGCGAGAAGCTCTTCGATCGGCTGGACCTCTGGGTGCACCCGATTGTGCTGGGTGCCGGCAAGAAGGTGTTCGACGGTGGCGCGGTGCCCGCGAACCTCACCCTGCTGCAACCGCCGGCCGCCAGTCCGAAGGGCACCGTGCACCTGCGCTACGCGTTGGCCGACGGTATCCCCGAGACCGGGGATATGAGCGCCTAACTCGCGCCGTGCGGATCGGTGGGCACCACCGGGATGGCGACCACCGGGAACAACGCGCACACCGCAAACGCCGCCGGATACCCGAACACTCCGATCAGCGCCCCGAACAACGGCGCGGCGGCGGCGGACGCCAAGTGCTGGCTGGTGTTCTGGGTGCCCAGCGCGCGCCCACTCCAGAACGGACCCGCGATCTCGGCGATGGCGGTGAACGCCAATCCGTTGTCCGACACCGTGATCACCGAGGCGATCACCACCAGGGCGACGCTGATGGGGGAGTGCAGCCAGTCGGTGAGCGCCAGCAATGCCATCGACGCCGCGGCGCCCACGGCGATCGTGCGGATCGGCCTCAGCCGTGACCCCGTCACGTCCGACCAACGCCCGGCCGCGATCCGTCCTGCCGCCCCGAGGATCTGGGCAACCGTCACCAACAGCCCTGCCGAAGCGGCCGACCATCCGCGGGTGGTCATCAACCACACCAGGGTGAACGTCCACACCACCGATTGCGGCACCACCAGCAGCACCGAGACGGCGTGGATGCGCCACAGCACCGACGAGCCACGGTAGGGGTTGGCCAGGTGCTCGTCGGGGGCCTCGGCGCGCGGCGGTCGCGGCGGGTCGATCACCCCCACCAGGCACATGACCGCGGCCAGTGCGCACACGATCGCCGGGAACAGCAATGCCGTTGCGACACCGTGAGATTCGGCAAGTCGGGGAATGATCAGCGCGCCCAGTCCCACGCCCAGTGGCGTCGCGGTCTGGCGGATGCCCATCACCAGGCCACGTTGTTCGGGCGGGAACCAGCCCACCACCAGCCGCCCGCTCGCGGAATTGCTGCTGGCTGCGGCCATTCCGCCGATCAACAGGAAGGCCCCGACCCCAACCAGGGACTGCACCGAAGCCGCGGCGAAGGCGGCCGCGGCGGTGAGTGCCGAGCCCAACGTCAGTACCAGGCGTTCGCCGAACCGGTCGACGACATAGCCCCACAGGATCAGCGTCGTCACCATGCCCAGGCTCGGCATCGCCGACAAGGTGCCCGCCCGCGCCAGATCGAGCCCGCGTTCGGTGTGCAGCGTCGGGATCAGGAATGCGGCCCCGTTGATGAAGACGTTGGCGCAGGTGGTCGCGGTGAGCGCGATGACCAGCATGGACCAGCGACGGGCGGTGCCGATAGTCGTGGTGGGCATACCGCCATGGTGTCACGTTCTTCCCAATATATTGAACGAGTATCTCAATATATGAGATGCCCGAGAACTGTCATAGCCTGGGCCGGTGAACCTGCGCAGACTGGCCGGCACTGTGCTGGCATTCGGGGTGGTGGCCGCAACGGCGACCGCAACGCCAACCGCGGCGGCTGTCGCACCCGAGTGGTCCGGCTTGGATGCCCGCCACTTCGCTGCCCCGATCCCGGCGCCTGGCAAGCTGATCGAGTCGGTGGAGCTGAATCCCGCGCTGAGTGTTCCGGGGGCCGCCCGGGCCTTCCGGATCTTGTATTCGACGGTAAACCAACACGATTCACCCGCGGTCAGCACCGCGGCGGTGTTCGTGCCCGCCGGTCGGGCGCCTGAGGGTGGCTGGCCGGTGATCGCCTGGGCGCACGGCACCGTCGGGCTGGGGGATGACTGCGCGCCCTCGGCGCTGCCGCGCAGCCAGCGTGACAACGAGTACCTGTCGCACTGGCTGGATCAGGGGTACGTGGTGGTGGGGTCCGACTACGCGGGGCTCGGCACACCCGGCCTGATGAGCTATCTCAACGGTGTTTCCACTGCGCACAGCGTCGTCGAATCGGTGATGGCCGCGCATCAGTTGGACCTGCCGCTGTCGCCGAAGTGGGCGCTGGTCGGTCAATCGCAGGGTGGTGGCGCCGCCGTCAACAGCGCGCGCTGGGCCACCGAGTTCAGCCGCGGTGCCGGCCTGGACTACCGCGGGGTGGTGGCCACCGGCACCCCGTTCAATGTGGAATCGATTGTGAAACAGGCCGGGCCTGATATGACCCTGCCGCCCAATGTCGGCCCGGCCGCCAACAGTTACACCGCCTACATTCTGGCCGGGCTGCGGGATGCGTGGCCCGATCTCGGCATTGACGGCGTGCTGACCCCAGCCGGACGCAGCGCCGTGCAGCAAGCCGAGACGCTGTGCAAACCGGCGCTGGACAAGGCATTGGCCGCCATGACGCCGAGCGGCTTCTTCCGGGCGCCGCTGGCATCGCTGCCCGGGCTCGCCGACGCGCTGGACGCCTATCTGGGCACGCCCACCGACGGGTACGACCGGCCGATCTTCCTCGGGGTCGGGCTGCGCGACCGCGACGTCCCACCGGGCATGTCCATGGCGCTCGACGAACGGCTACGGGCCAGCGGTCAGGACGTGACGCTGAAGGTCTACCCCGACCAGGACCACTCCGGGACGGTGCTCGCGTCGATGATCGACTCCACCCCTTTTTTGGCGGCGCAGTTCGCTCACTAGGCTGGGCCAATGCGTCTTGGTCGAATCGCCAGTCCCGACGGCGTCGCCTTCGTAGTCATCGAAGGCGACCCGAACTCCGATGCGGTGTGCCGCGAGATCGCCGAGCAGTATCTGTCGCGCAACCCCACGTTCACCGGCCGCAGCTGGCCGTTGGCCGATGTGCGGCTGCTCGCGCCGATCCTGGCCAGCAAGGTGGTCTGCATGGGCAAGAACTACGCCGCGCATGCCCGTGAGATGGGTGGCGAACCGCCCGAGGATCCGGTGATCTTCCTCAAGCCCAATACCGCCATCATCGGGCCCAACGTGCCCATCCAGTTGCCGGCCGACGCACACCCGGTGCACCACGAGGGCGAGCTGGTGGCCGTCATCGAACGGCCTTGTAAGGACGTGCCGGCGGCGAAGGCCGCCGATTACATCCTCGGCTACACCATCGCCAACGACGTCTCGGCGCGCGATCAGCAGAAGAAGGACGGCCAGTGGATGCGGGCCAAGGGGCACGACACCTTCTGCCCGGTGGGCCCCTGGATCGAGACGGCGGTGGACCCGTCCGGGCTGGACCTGCGCACCGAGGTCAACGGACAGGTGCGTCAGGACAGCAACACCGCGCTGTTGCTGCATGACGTCGGGGCGATCGTGGAGTGGGTGTCGGCCGTGATGACGCTGCTGCCCGGCGACCTGATCCTCACCGGCACCCCCGAAGGGGTCGGCCCCATCGAGGACGGTGACACGGTGAGCATCACCATCGAGGGCATCGGAACCCTCACCAATCCCGTTGTGCGTAAAGGAAAATAGACGATGGCTGTGCGCGTACGTTTCTGTCCGTCGCCGACCGGCACCCCGCACGTCGGCCTGGTGCGCACCGCGCTGTTCAACTGGGCCTACGCCCGGCACACCGGCGGCACCTTCGTGTTCCGCATCGAGGACACCGACGCCGCCCGCGACAGCCAGGAAAGCTACGACGCGATCCTGGACGCGCTGCGCTGGCTCGGGCTGAACTGGGACGAGGGCGTGGAGGTGGGCGGGCCGCACGAGCCGTACCGCCAATCGCAGCGCGCCGATATCTACCGCGACGTGATCGCCCAACTGCTGGCCGCCGGAGAGGTGTACGAGGCGTACTCCACCCCGGAAGAGGTGGAGGCCCGGCATATCGCGGCGGGCCGCAACCCGAAACTGGGCTACGACAACTTCGACCGCGACCTGACCGAGGAGCAGCGGGCGGAGTTCGCGGCCCAGGGGCGTAAACCCGTGCTGCGGTTGCGGATGCCCGATGAGGACCTGTCCTGGAATGACCTGGTCCGTGGACCGGTGAGCTTTCCGGCAGGCTCCGTGCCGGATTTTGCGATCACCAGGGCAAGCGGAGATCCGCTGTACACCTTGGTCAATCCTGTGGACGACGCGTTGATGAGGATCACCCACGTGTTGCGCGGTGAGGACATCATGCCGTCCACTCCGCGCCAGATCGCGCTCTACCGCGCGCTGATGCGGATCGGGATCGCCGAGTGGGTGCCCGAATTCGCCCATCTGCCAAGCGTTCTGGGTGACGGCAACAAGAAGTTGTCCAAGCGTGACCCGCAGTCCAACCTTTTCCTGCACCGTGATCGTGGGTTCCTCCCGGAGGGGCTGCTCAACTATCTGGCCCTGCTCGGCTGGGGTATCGCCGACGATCACGATGTCTTCGGTCTCGACGAGATGGTGGCCGCCTTCGATGTGGTCGACGTCAACTCCAATCCGGCGCGTTTCGACCAGAAGAAGGCCGACGCCATCAACGCCGAGCACATCCGCGCGCTCACGCCGCAGGACTTCACCGCGCGCCTCGATGCCTATCTGGGCGCGCACGGGCACGACACCACCCTGGACGACGCCGCGTTCGCCGAGGCGGCCGCGCTGATCCAGACCCGCATCGTGGTGCTCGGCGACGCATGGGAGCTGTTGAAGTTCTTCAACGACGACGCCTATGTACTCGACGATAAAGCGGCGGCCAAGGAACTGGGTCCCGACTCCGTGCCCGTCCTGGACGCCGCCCTGACGGCCCTGGGCGATCTGGCCGAGTGGACCACCCCGACCATCGAGACGGCGCTGAAGGCGGCTCTGCTGGACGGTCTTGAGCTCAAGCCCAGGAAGGCGTTCGGCCCCATCCGCGTCGCCGTCACCGGTGCGACGGTGAGCCCACCGCTGTTCGAATCGATGGAACTGCTCGGCGCCGAACGCAGTCTGGCCAGGTTACGGGCGGCGCGGGGTGGGATAGCCGGGCTCTAGACGGGCCGGTGTGAAAAGCACTCCGAAATCTTTGGTAGTCTGCTCGTCGGCCCGGAAAGCGCGGGTGGGCGGACCCCCACCACGTGATCCGGATCGAAAATGCCTGTGACCTGCGGTGATAGGCAGCCCTTGGGGTATGGTGTAATTGGCAACACAGCTGATTCTGGTTCAGCCATTCTAGGTTCGAGTCCTGGTACCCCAGCCAATGCAGTACGGTCCGGCGATTAGGTCAGCACCAGCTCGTCAGCTATGCTTTCCCTCCGGATCACGTTCTAGCCCCCGTCGTCTAGCGGCCTAGGACGCCGCCCTCTCACGGCGGTAGCGTGGGTTCGAATCCCATCGGGGGTACAACGGGAAAGTCCCGGGACTGCAAAGTCCCGGGACTTTCGTCGTAGGGAGGGTCTTCGTCGTAGGGAGGGTCTTCGTCGTATCGAGGGTCTTCGTCGTATCGGGGTCAGAGGAATCCGACGGGCTTGCGGCCGGCCCCGACCGACGGCTCGGGATCCGAATTCAGTGTCCCGCTCAACAGCTCGTAATAGATGTCACGAAAATCGGTCGTGGTCTTCAGGTCACCGTCGTCGAGGTCGGTGAGGCTGGGCTCGTCCCCGTAGAAGCCGCCCTTGACCCGCGGGCCGGCGACGAAGACCGGACCCGAGGTGCCATGGTCGGTGCCTTGCGAGGCATTGGCTCCCACCCGGCGACCGAACTCGGAGTACACCATCACCACCACGTTGCGGCCATGGGCGCTGCGTCCCATCTGCCGCAGGAACGGCGCCAGCGCGTCGTCGAGAGCCTTGAGCAGCCGTTGATGCTCACCCCGCTCGTCGGCGTGCGTATCGAAGCCGCCGAGGGTCACCATGTACACCCGGGTCGGGACACCGGCCTTCACGCACTGGGCCACCAGGTCCAGGTCGTCGGCCAGCTGCTGGCCCGCGGTGACGGTCGGATCGGGCAGCGGCTTGTCGGTGAACGCACTGAACGCCGAATCGGTTGTCTTGTAGGCCTGGTAATTGCTGCGCACCGCCGCCATGGCCGGTGAATCCCGGGGATCGGGTGTGCTGAGCGCGTCCAGGGTGTCGGCCACATCGTCGGGGATCTGCGGGATGCTTACGGAAAGGCCTGCGGCGACGTGCTTCTCGCCGACGGCCAGCGGAGGTAGCACCGACCCCACGTTGACCGCGCGCAGCGGGTCGTCGCCCGTGCTGTCCAGCCAGCGTCCGATCCAGCCCGATGACGCGGGCGCGGTCGGCGAGGCGGTCTGCCAGATGTCCATCGAACGGAAGTGGCTGCGGTCCTGTTTCGGGTAGCCCACGCCGCGCACGATCGCCAGCTGGTTGTCCGACCAGATGTCCTTGAGCCCGGTCAGGGCGGGGTTCAGTCCGAGCCGGCCGTCGAGGTCGAGAACCTCGTGCGGTGCGAACGCCAGATCACGGCGCGCATCGTGATAAGCGTTGTCGGTGACCGGGATCACGGTGTTGATGCCGTCGTTGCCGCCGTAGAGGGTGAGGATCACCAGGATGCCGGCATCGGTGGCCAGCGGGCGCTGCTGCCCGTGGTGCAGCAGTTGGGGCAGCGTGACGGCTGCGCCCGACAGCAGACCCGCGGCCCCCACACTGGCGATCAGGAAATTGCGTCGGTTCATCTGGGGCATCGGCGTATCTCGCTAGGACGTCAGGTATTCGGGGGTGTTGATAGCCGCGATGACCAGCCGGACGGGATTACCGGCCAGCGGGCGGAGGGCGGTGGCCGTGCTGTCCGACCATGCGCCGATCCCGAGGAGATACCCGGCGGCATCGACGCGATCGCCGGCACCGGCATCCTGCACGATCGAGATGTCGCCCATCGGGACGAATTTGTTGGCCGCCCATACCCGGGCGGCCGTGCTGGTGGTGGACAGCCAGGCCTGGCCGCGGGGCCAGCCGCCGACATCGTAGGGATAGAACGGCCGCTGTCCCATCACGGTGAGCACGGCACTGCAGCCGGCGATGGTGTCGGGACTGTCCAGCGGCACCGCGAGTGCGCGGATGACTCCGAGCAACCACTCCACCGGTGGAGTCACCATGCTGCCCGCGGCGGCGGTGAACGCCGGGTCGAGGAAGACGGCTTTTGTCAGTGCCTTCAGGTTCCGGTCCGGTCCGTACGCCGCGACCAGCCGGGCCCGGGTGTCCGGCGCGGCCGGGGCGTCCGAGGCCAACAGCCGCCACAGCTTTCCGGCGATGAAGTCCGCCGAACCGGGCTGGCCGAGCACGATATCGCAGAATGCCTTGTCGTCGTGATTGCCGGTGACACCGAGCACGGTCTTGGGTGAGGTGTCGTGATTCTCCGGCGAGACGATCGTCGTGGCGCCCGGTGCCACATAGCGTCCGGTCAGTGCCCTGGCGCCTTCGCGGACATCGGCTTCGGTGTAGCCGTTGTTGTGCCCCAACGTGAACAGCTCCATGAATTCGCGGGAGAGGTTCTCGTTCGGGGCCGCCTTGGTGTTGCGCACGGCGTCCAGCCACTGCGCCATCGCGGCGTCCGTCAGCATCGCGTAGGCGAGCACCCGGAAATCGCCGAGGGCCAGGGTGCGCAGTTTCTGGTTCTGGGCGGCCATCAGTTCGGCCGCCACCACCTTCTCCGCCGACGTGGCGAAGTGGTTGTGCCACACCAAGGTCAGTTTCTCGTGGATGGGCTGCTGCACGGCGGCCATCCGGCGTAACCACCAGGCCGAGAGTTCCTGCATTTGCCCGTACAGGCCGCTGATGAACTGCGTGCGGACTTGTTGGTTGGCGTTGTCCGGCGGCAGCGGGGGTGTGCTGGGGGTCGGCATCGGCGTGGCGACGGCCCCTGGGTCGGCGTCCGGGTTCATGTTCAGCGCCGTGTCCAGATACACCGACCAGTCCTGGCTTACCGCCGCATCCACCTGGCGGCCGGACGCGCCGAAGCCTGCCCTCCGCAACATCCGTGCGGTGGCCAGCCACTGGGGGGACTGCGTCGCCGTGGTTCCTCCTCCGAGCCGAGGTGTGGGCCGGTTCACATGAAGGATAGAGCCATTTGCGGTGTTTGCTACACGCAGATGCAGAAGTGGTGGAATCTGCGCGGGATGCGGCTCACAGTCTGCGCGTCATTGCCTCGGATGCGGCGAGCAGATCGGCGGCCCATCGGGCTCCGGGGCGGCGCCCCATCCGATCGATGGGGCCGGATACCGACACCGCGGCGATCACCGTGCCGCGGGCGTCGCGCACCGGTGCAGACACACTGGCCACGCCGGGTTCGCGTTCGGCGGCACTCTGCGCCCATCCGCGTTTGCGTACCTCGGCCAGGGTGCGCTCGGTGAATTTCGCCGACGGCAGCACCGCCTGTTGGGTGGCCGCATCGCTGAACGCCAGCAGAACTTTGGCTCCGGATCCGGCGGTCATCGGCAACCGGGTGCCGACCGGCACGGTGTCGCGCAGACCCGCGGGCGGTTCCAGCGCGGCCACACACACCCGGGCGGTGCCCTCCCGCCGGTACAGCTGCACACTCTCGCCGGTGATTTCGCGCAGCCGGGGCAGTATTGCCGCGCCGGCGGCCACCAGGGGATCGTTGACGTGGCCGGCGAGTTCGGTCAGTGCAGGGCCCAGGCGCCAGCGGCCCTCCGGGTCGCGGGCGAGCAGCCGGTGCACTTCCAGTCCGGCGGCGAGGCGGTGTGCGGTGGCGCGGGGGAGGCCGGTGCGCTCGCACAGTTCGGCCAGACCGCAGGGCGATTCGGCGATCGTGTGCAGTACGCCCACCGCTTTGTCGAGGACGCCGATGCCGCTATCCTGTCTCATAGGGAGATACTAGCGTTCCATATCGTGAGATTGCCAGCCCGTCACGTCCGGACGCCCCGACACGAATCGAGACAGTCATGGAGCAAAGTCAGAAGCCGAAGACCCTGGCCGAAAAGGTTTGGGACGACCACGTTGTGGTGCGTGGCGGGGGTGCCGGCTCCACCAAGGAGCCCGATCTGATCTACATCGATCTGCATCTGGTGCACGAGGTCACCAGCCCGCAGGCGTTCGACGGTCTGCGGATCGCCGGACGGCCGGTGCGCCGGCCCGATCTGACGATCGCCACCGAGGACCACAACGTGCCGACTGTCGATATCGACAAGCCGATCGCCGACCCGGTGTCGCGTACCCAGGTGGAGACGCTGCGGCGCAACTGCGAGGAATTCGGGATCCGGTTGTATCCGATGGGCGATGCCGAGCAGGGCATCGTGCACATCATCGGTCCGCAGCTGGGTCTGACCCAGCCGGGCATGACGGTGGTGTGCGGGGACAGTCACACCTCCACTCACGGTGCATTCGGGGCCATCGCGATGGGTATCGGGACCTCCGAGGTCGAACATGTGCTGGCCACCCAGACACTTCCGCTCAAGCCGTTCAAGACCATGGCGGTCAATGTCGACGGTGTGCTGCCCCCGGGGGTGAGTGCCAAGGACATCATCCTGGCGGTCATCGCCAAGATCGGGACCGGTGGCGGGCAGGGTCACGTCATCGAATACCGGGGCAGTGCCATCGAATCGCTGTCGATGGAGGGCCGCATGACGATCTGCAATATGAGCATCGAGGCCGGTGCCCGGGCGGGGATGGTGGCGCCCGACGAGACCACCTATGAATACCTCAAGGGCCGACCGCACGCGCCAACCGGTGCCGACTGGGACGCGGCGGTCGCAGCCTGGAGCCGGTTACGCACCGACGAGGGAGCGGAATTCGACACCGAGGTGTACATCGACGCCGCCACCCTGAGCCCCTTCGTCACCTGGGGCACCAACCCCGGCCAGGGTGTGCCGTTGTCGGAGAATGTGCCCGACCCGGAATTCATGGCGGGTGACGACGAGCGCCAAGCCGCGGAAAAGGCATTGGCATACATGGACCTTCGAGCGGGTACCCCCATGCGGGATATTGCCGTGGACGCGGTGTTCGTCGGGTCGTGCACCAACGGGCGCATCGAGGATCTGCGCGTGGTAGCCGACATATTGGACGGCCGGAAAGTCGCCGACGGCGTCCGGATGCTCGTCGTCCCCGGTTCGATGCGGGTGCGCGCGCAGGCCGAATCGGAAGGCTTGGGGGAGATTTTCACCGCCGCCGGGGCCGAGTGGCGGCAGGCCGGTTGCTCGATGTGTCTGGGGATGAATCCGGATCAGCTGGCGCCGGGAGAACGCTGCGCCTCCACCTCCAACCGGAATTTCGAAGGCCGTCAGGGTAAGGGCGGTCGTACCCATCTGGTGTCGCCGGCCGTCGCCGCCGCCACCGCGGTGCGCGGCACGCTGTCCTCGCCCGCCGATCTGACCCCCGCGCCGACCCGCTAGAAGGAGACTCTGATGCAAGCTTTCACCACTCACACCGGAATCGGAGTTCCGCTGCGGCGGTCCAATGTGGACACCGATCAGATCATTCCTGCGGTGTATTTGAAGCGGGTCACCCGAACCGGTTTCGAGGACGGATTATTCGCCGCCTGGCGGAACGATCCGGCTTTCATCCTCAATTTGGCGCCGTTCGACAAGGGGTCGGTATTGGTCGCCGGCCCCGATTTCGGCACCGGATCCTCCCGCGAACACGCCGTCTGGGCTCTCATGGATTACGGCTTCCGGGTCGTCATCTCGCCCCGATTCGCCGATATCTTCCGGGGCAATGCGGGTAAGGCGGGGCTGTTGGCGGCAGAAGTCACACATGACGATGTGGAACTGCTGTGGAAGGTGATCGAGCAGAATCCGGGTCTGGAAATCACTGTGAATCTTCAAGATCGGAATATCATCGCTGGAACGGTCATGGTGCCGTTCACGATTGACGACTACACGGCCTGGCGACTGCTCGAAGGACTCGACGATATAGGCCTTACGCTGCGGAAACAGGATGAGATCACGGCCTTCGAGCAGCGTCGTCCGAGCTTCAAGCCGACCACTCTGCCGGCCTGATTTCGGGCCTTTCGGGGGCCCAAATCCCGCCCGGCAACCACATTCTCGGACGGCCGTACCACCGACCAAGTGGGGCAACCGAATCCAAAAAAGTTCCTCAGCTATGCCTGAAACTGCGCGTGGCTCTTGGAAATCTGCAGCACATGGGTTTACCGTGTCCTCTAGTCGGTCCAAAGTGGACCACTGACTTCGGAGGGTTTGGATGAACAAAGCAGAGCTCATCGACGCACTCACAGCCAAGTTGGACACCGATCGTCGACAGGCTACTGCGGCGGTTGAGAACATCGTCGACACGATTGTGCGGGCTGTGCACAAGGGCGAGAGCGTCACCATCACCGGCTTCGGTGTCTTCGAGCAGCGCCGTCGCGCCGCTCGCGTTGCGCGCAACCCGCGCACCGGTGAGACCGTCAAGGTGAAGCCGACCTCGGTGCCGGCATTCCGTCCCGGTGCTCAGTTCAAGGCCGTTGTCTCTGGCGCACAGAAGCTCCCGGCCGACGGTCCGGCCGTGAAGCGTGGTGTGGCTGCCGCCCCGGCAAAGCGCACCGCCGCCAAGAAGGCTGCCCCGGCCAAGAAGGCTCCGGCCAAGAAGGCTCCGGCCACCAAGGCCGCCGTCAAGAAGGCTCCGGCCACCAAGGCTCCCGCCAAGAAGGCTGCGCCGGCCAAGAAGACCACTGCTACCAAGGCCGCACCGGCGAAGAAGGCTCCGGCCAAGAAGGCTCCGGCCACCAAGGCTCCGGCCAAGAAGGTTGTCGCCAAGGCTCCGGCCAAGAAGGTCGCCGCGAAGGCTCCGGCCAAGAAGGCTGCCACCAAGGCTCCCGCCAAGAAGGCTCCTGCCAAGAAGGCAGCACCCGTCAAGCGCGGCCGCAAGTAGGACAACCCCATATCGACACGAATACGCCGTGGATCAGCAAGATCCACGGCGTATTCGTGTGTGATCAACCTTGTGGGCGCACTGCGGCGGGTTTACTCCGTGACGGCCAGCGGGCTGCCGATGTGATCGGCGGCCACCAGACGCTCGCCGGCCAGTGACAGCACCCAGGTGCTGCCCTTGCGGTTGCGCGACTTATCCGGTTTGACCCCGTCGCGTTCGCACCACCACGCGATGAGATCCGGAATGACCTTGCCCTGCGTGCAGATCACCGGCGTACCCGCGGCATGGACTGCTTCACCCGCGATTTCGAGCACACGCGAGCGGCCTCGGCCGCGGTGGTCGGTATAGGCCTCCTCGGTCAGCGCCGGTTCGTCGATGATCGGCATGCCGAGCTCCTCGGCCAGCGGCTGCAGCGTCTGGTGACAGCGGGCCCGGGGCGCCGCGTACAGTCGGTCGGCGCCGAACGCGAGCAACTGCCCGACAAGTGATTCGGCCTGCGCCCGACCCCGCTTGTCCAGTGGGCGGTTCCGGTCGTCGCCCTTGTACCGGGACCGCCTGCCGGCCAGTCCGTGCCGGACGATCAGCACCGTGCTGGTATGCGCCGGTGCTTTGGTGAAGCGTCGCAGCACCTTCCGGTCTTGGGGGTATTGCAGGTGGTCCAGCGCCTGCGCGGGTGGTAGCCAGAGTAGTTGGTCCACCTCGGCATTGGGGACGAACTCGCCGTCGATGGTGCGTGCCGCCCAGTAGCGCACCTTCTTGATGTCGGCCTCGACGGGGTAGCTGACCGCCGGGAGGCGGCGACCCAGCTGACAGGCATACCCGGTCTCCTCGAGGATCTCACGCACGGCCGTGACCGGTTCCGTCTCGCCGGGATCCACCTTGCCCTTGGGCAGCGACCAATCGTCATACCGGGGACGGTGCACGACGGCGACCTCGATAGGACTGTCGCCGCCGGCGACGGAACCGTTCTCCCGCCATAGCACTGCGCCCGCCGCGTGGATGGTCTTGGGGCGGGTCACCGTGTTCGGCACATCAACTCCTATGCGGTCGCGTGGCGGCAGCGGCGCGTGCAGCCGTCACGGGTGCCGATGGCGTTCCATCATCGACACCTGGTGATCGCGTACCGTCTGGCCCTCGAGTGGCAAAGCTGTCCAGTGACCGTCGGCCCGCAGTTCCCAGCACCGGGTGGCCGGATCCATTGCGGACTCGAAGATGTCATCGAGCTGGGCTGTCAGCCGGGAATCCTTGACCTGGGCCATGACTTCGACGCGGCGGTCGAGATTACGATGCATCATGTCGGCGCTGCCGATCCAGAACTCGTTGATGGCCTTGAAGTGAATAATTCGCGAGTGCTCCAGGAACCGGCCGAGGATCGAGCGGACGACGATGTTCTCGGAGAACCCGGGCACTCCCGGCTTGAGCGCACAGATCCCGCGGACCACCACCTCGACCCGCACCCCGGCCTGGGAGGCGCGGTAGAGCGCGTCGATCACCTGTTCGTCGACGAGCGCGTTGGCCTTCAGTCGGATTCGCCCGTCCGCACCGTCCCGGGTCGCGGCGATCTCGCGCTCGATCCGTTCGATGATGCCTCGGCGCACTCCGTACGGTGCGACCAACAGGTTGCGGTAGGACTCCTTGCGCGAGTAGCCGGTGAGCGAGTTGAACAAGTCGGTGAGATCGGCACCGACCTCCGGTGAGGCGGTCAGCAGGCCGACATCCTCATACAGGCGGGCAGTTTTCGGGTTGTAGTTGCCGGTGCCGATATGGCAATACCGTCGTATGGTGGATCCCTCGCGCCGCACCACCAATGCGGTCTTGCAGTGTGTCTTCAGCCCGATCAACCCGTACACCACATGAACACCGGCCTGTTCCAGCGTCCTGGCCCACTTGATATTGGCCTGTTCGTCGAAGCGGGCCTTGATCTCCACCAGCGCCACCACCTGCTTGCCGGCCTCGGCAGCGTCGATCAGGGCGTTGACGATCGGCGAGTCACCGGAGGTGCGGTAGAGCGTCTGCTTGATGGCCAGCACGTTCGGATCCGCGGCGGCCTGCTCGATGAACCGCTGCACGGTGGTCGAGAACGAGTCATAGGGGTGATGCACCAGAACGTCACCGTCGCGCAGCGTCGAGAAGATACTCTTCGGCGTTTCCCGTTCGCCGAAAGCCGGTGGGGTGGCGGGCACGAACGGACGATCCTTGAGATCGGGCCGATCGACCCCGTAGATCTGCCACAGAGAAGACAGATCCAACAGACCCGGCACCTCGATGACGTCACCGGGATGCACGTCGAGTTCGCGCAACAGCAGCTCGAGCATGTTCTCGGTCATGTCACCGGCGACCTCGAGGCGCACCGGTGAGCCGAACCGGCGCCGCGCCAGCTCGCGCTCCAGGGCCTGCAGCAGGTCCTCGTCGCGATCCTCGGCCACCTCGAAGTCGGCGTTGCGGGTGATCCGGAAAGCGTGCTGCTCGACGATTTCCAAGCCGGGGAACAGGACCGGCAGGAACACCGCGATGAGCGTCTCCAGCGGCAGGAACCGGATAGGTCCGGCCGTACCGTCCTCGGATTGCCTGGGCGGTAGTTCGACGAACCGGTCGACGTTGTCCGGCACCTTGATTCGGGCGAAGTGCTGGGTGCCGTCGTCGGGCTGGCGGACGGTGATCGCGAGATTGAGGCTCAGCCCGCTCACGAAGGGGAACGGGTGGGCCGGGTCCACCGCCAGCGGGGTGAGCACCGGGAACACCTGCTCGTGGAAATACGTCGACAGCCGTTCGCGCTCGCGCTCGTCGAGATCGTTCCACGTGACGATGACGATGCCGCGCTCGGCCAGGGCCGGCCGCACCGATTCCAGGAATACCTGGGCGTGCCTGCTCGCCAACTGTTGGGTGCGCTCACCGATGCGCCGCAGTTGTTCGCGTGGGGACAGCCCGTCGGCTGAGCGCACCGACAACCCCATCTCGTCGCGCCGCTTCAATCCGGCGACCCGAACCATATAGAACTCATCGAGATTCGAGGAGAAGATGGCGAGGAATTTCGCGCGTTCCAGTAGCGGCAGCGACGGGTCGGCGGCCAGTGCCAGCACCCGGGCGTTGAAGTCCAGCCAGCTCAGCTCGCGATTGAGGTAGCGGTCCTCTGGCAGCGCGTCCACCGGAGACGCCGAGGTCGCGGCCGGGGGTGCGTCGGGAGTGCTTTCGGGTGACGTCCACTCGGCGTCGGTAGGTCGCGTCTCGGCTTCGGTCATGCACCGATCATTGCGCATCGCGGTGGGACGGGTCTACCCGTCACACCCGGTGCACGTCAGATTGCCGACCACTCGACTGGTCGCTGGGCCGACGCCGAGGCGCAGTGCCGCCGCCAGATCGTCGGGCGTGTCGATATCGCAGCGCAGGCCGGGCCAGGCGCCGGTCAGCTCGACCGCGCCCGAATCAGCATGGCGGCGTGCAGAATCGGCGCCGAACAACGGGTCCAACGGCGAGTCGAACGCGAACAGGGCCGAGGTGCCGGTGCCATGCCGGTCCCCGACGAAACTCCGTCGGTGGTGGGCGGCGGTGGCAATGGCGTCGGAGAGCTCGGCGGCGCGCAACGCGGGCAGGTCGCCTTGAAGCACGACGATGTCCGTTGCGTCATGCGATCTTTCGGCTTCCATCAGGGCGTTGTTCAGTGGGTTGGGGTGGCCGTCGGGCGTCGGGTCGGTCAGCGCCCTGGCTCCGAGGTCGACCGCCGCCGCGGCGGCGGCGGGGTCCGGCGTGACCACGGTGATCGAACTCACCGCGGGGGCGGCGGCCGCGGCGGCGATGGTGTCGGTCAGCATGGCGAGCACCAGGCGCTCGCGGGTGGACGCGGACAGCACCGGCGCGAGCCGGGTCTTGGCTGCGTTGAGCCGCTTGACCGCGATCACCAGTCCCACCTGTGGCAGCCCGCTGGCTGCGCCCGTCGCCGACTGCTCCTGCGTCACAGGTGCCATCCTGCCAGCACCGCCGGGCGCGTTAGGGTGAAGCGTGGTCGAAGCCGCGGTGATGGGTGCCGGTGCCTGGGGCACGGCGCTGGCGAAGGTGCTTGCCGATGCCGGAAACGGCGTCACGTTGTGGACGCGGCGGGCCGAGCTCGCCGAAGAGATCAACGCGACGCACCGCAATCCGTTCTACCTCGAAGACACCGTGCTGCCCGAGCGCATCAGGGCGACCAGCGATCCGGCGGAGGCGCTCGACGGCGCCTGCACCGTGTTGCTCGGAGTGCCGTCGCAGACCATGCGCGCCAATCTCGAGCACTGGAAGCACCTGATCGGTGCCGACGCCACGCTGGTGAGTCTGGCCAAGGGGATCGAGCTGGACACCTTGATGCGGATGAGCCAGGTGGTGGTGCAGGTAACCGGTGCCGACCCGGCGCGGGTGGCGGTGGTGTCCGGGCCCAACCTGGCCAAGGAGGTCGCCGACGAACAGCCGGCGGCCACCGTCGTCGCGTGCACCGATTCCGGCCGTGCGGTGGCGCTGCAGCGGGCGTTCTCCACGCCGTACTTCCGGCCGTACACCAACGCCGACGTGGTCGGCGCCGAGATCGGGGGCGCCTGCAAGAACGTCATCGCGCTGGCCTGCGGAATGGCCGCCGGCGTCGGGCTGGGGGAGAACACCTCGGCCGCCATCATCACCCGCGGCCTGGCCGAGATCATGCGGCTGGGAATCGCGTTGGGCGCCAAGGGGGCCACCCTGGCCGGGCTGGCCGGGGTCGGCGATCTGGTCGCGACGTGTACCTCACCGCATTCGCGTAACCGGTCGTTCGGGGAACGCCTCGGTCTGGGCGGCTCCATGGAATCGGCCCTGCAGGCCGCCGAGGGGCACGTCGCCGAAGGTGTCACCTCGTGCCGATCGGTGCTGGCACTGGCGTCCAGTTATGACGTCGAGATGCCGCTCACCGATGCCGTGCACCAGGTGTGCCACCGCGGGTTGTCGGTCAAGGAAGCCGTCATGCTGCTGTTGGGGCGCAGCACCAAACCGGAATAGGAGCCATTGTGAGCGCCGGTTACGGAGACTCCACGCGAAGTGTGAATGCCGTTGGTGCACATGCTGTTCCGGGTGACCCCGTGGCTCCCGCACCAGTGCCTGCGTCGGCCTATCATCTGTCCGCCGACGAATCCGCGGCGTTGGACACCTACGGTCGGGCGTCGAATCCGACCTGGCGTCAACTGGAGTCGGCGCTGGCCGAGCTGGAGGGCGCGTCCGCCGCGTTGACCTACGGTTCGGGAATGGCGGCCATCACCTCGGTGCTGCGCGTCCTGACCCGGCCGCACACCACCCTGGTGGTGCCGGCCGACGGTTATTACCAGGTGCGCAGATATGCCGTGGAATACCTTGCACCGCATGGTATTACCGTCGTAGAAGCGACCGCCGAGCAGATGTGCGACGCTGCCGCCGGGGCCGATGTGGTGCTGGCGGAGACACCGGTGAACCCGACACTGGACGTGGTCGACCTGCACCGGCTGGCCACCATCTGCCGGTCCAAGGGCGCCACCCTGGTGGTGGACAACACCGCCGCCACCCCGCTGGCGCTGCAACCGCTGTCCCTGGGGGCGGACCTGGTGGTCGCCAGCGCCACCAAGGCCCTGTCCGGGCACAGCGACCTGCTGGCGGGATACGTCGCCGGCTGCAACGAGGACCTGATGGCGCGTGTGGAGCGCGACCGACTGCTGGCCGGGCCGATCCTGGGTACCTTCGAAGCGTGGCTGGTGTTGCGCAGCCTGGGCACCGCGGGGTTGCGCATCGAACGGCAATGCCGCAATGCCGCCGCGGTGGCGCTGATGCTGCGTGACCACCCGGCCGTGCGGTCGGTGCGCTATCCCGGCCTGCCCGAGGATCCGTCCTATCCGCTCGCGGCCGAGCAGATGAAACGCTTCGGCGGTCTGGTGGCCGTCGAGTTGGCCGACGCCGCGGCCGTGCACGCCTTGATCGAGCGCAGTTCGCTACTGGTCTCCGCGACCAGCTTCGGCGGTCTGCACACCTGCGTCGACCGCCGGGCCCGGTGGGGTGACCCCGTCGGCGACGGGTTCGCGCGGCTGTCGCTGGGCATCGAGGACACCGACGACATCGTCGCCGATATCGAGGGTGCACTGGCCTGAACCACCCCGCTCC
Organism: Mycolicibacterium chengduense; assembly: GCF_033741155.1. Taxonomy (NCBI): domain Bacteria; kingdom Bacillati; phylum Actinomycetota; class Actinomycetes; order Mycobacteriales; family Mycobacteriaceae; genus Mycobacterium; species Mycolicibacterium chengduense. The sequence continues at coordinate 693,720 of NZ_JAWQNH010000005.1, forward strand.
GCCGGCAGCCGGTAACGTCTCCTGATTGTGAGTGCCCGTATCCGCGTCGCCGTCGTCTATGGCGGACGCAGCTCTGAGCACGCGATTTCGTGTGTTTCGGCAGGCAGTATCCTGCGCAATCTCGATCCGGAGCGGTTCGAGGTGGTCGCCGTGGGCATCACACCCGGAGGATCCTGGGTGCTCACCGACGGGCGCCCGGACACGCTGGCCATCACCGACGGCCGGCTGCCCGAGGTGACCGGTGCCTCCGGGACGGCGCTGGCCTTGCCCGCCGATCCGCACCGCAGCGGTCAGCTGCTCTCGCTCGGCGAGGCCGCCGGGGACATGCTGGCCACCGTCGACGTGGTGTTCCCGGTGCTGCACGGGCCGTACGGGGAGGACGGCACCATCCAAGGCCTGCTCGAGCTGGCCGGCGTGCCCTATGTCGGCGCCGGGGTGTTGGCCAGCGCTGCGGGCATGGACAAGGAGTTCACCAAGAAGCTGCTCGCCGCCGAGGGACTGCCGATCGGAGACCAGGTGGTGTTACGCGCGCACCACACGACGGTGCAGCTGGAGGACCGGGAGCGCCTTGGCCTGCCGGTCTTCGTCAAACCGGCCCGCGGGGGATCGTCGATCGGCGTCAGCCGGGTGACGGCATGGGATCAGTTGCCGGCGGCCATCGAGCAGGCTCGCAAGCACGACCCCAAGGTGATCGTCGAAGCGGCGGTGCAGGGCCGCGAGCTGGAATGCGGGGTCTTGGAGTTTCCCGACGGCCGCGTCGAGGCCAGCACGGTCGGCGAGATCCGGGTCGCCGGTGTGCGGGGCCGTGACGACGGCTTCTACGATTTCGCGACCAAGTACCTGGAGGACGCCGCCGAGCTGGACGTGCCCGCCAAGGTCGACGACGCCGTCGCCGAGGAGATTCGGCGGCTCTCGGTCCGGGCGTTCCGGGCCATCGATTGCCAAGGTCTGGCCCGGGTGGACTTCTTCCTCACCGACGACGGTCCGGTGATCAACGAGATCAACACCATGCCGGGATTCACCACCATCTCGATGTACCCGAGGATGTGGGCGGCCAGCGGCGTGGACTACCCCACCTTGCTGGCGACGATGGTGGACACGGCCGTGGCCCGCGGAACCGGCCTGCGCTAGTTCTTCGGGCTGGCCGCGGCAAGCGCGGCCTGGGCGGTGCGGATATCGCCCATCCCGGACTGGATGGCGGATACCAGGGTATTCAACGTGCCGCGATCCCCGTCCGGGGTGATGTCGTCGCAGTGCGTTCCGACCTCGATGAAACTGGCGGCCGCCGAACTCATCGGCGCCGTCACATCCTCCACCGGTGCCGGCAACGTCTTCTCGATCGAGTGCCCGACACTGCCGATCCGGCCACACGCGTCACGCATATTCGGGACGTTCTGGGCGTCCATCGCGGTCTGGAAGTCGGCCAACGCGATGTTCAGCCGCTTCAGCGCGCTCTGGGTGGTGCTCTGCCAGCGGGCGGCCGCGGCGCCTTTGGCAGCGACCACACCGGGCGACGGCGCGGTGGGCGTGCCCGACATCAACACCACCGCGTCGGTGGCGTGGGGCAGCTGGCCGTCGCCGGTGAACGGTTGCATCAAGACGGCGGCGGCGACGGCGGCGGTTCCCGCAGCGGCGGCCGTGAGTTTGCTGAGTCGCATCCCTCCTATAGTGCCTCAGGAAGGCGGGCTGGGTACAGCCACCGCTCAGGAAGGCTGGCCGGGCGAGAGCGGTTGGGCCGGCATCACCTGCGCGATCGTGCGCGACATCACTTGAATCGGGCTGGGGCCCGACCCTTGCGGCAGCGTGAGGGCCACGTAGATGCCTCGGTCGACGGCGAACCAGGTGCTCGCGCCGTCGCCTTTGACCTCGAACCAACTCACCTCGTCGACCACCTGCAGGGGTGCCCCGACCACGAAACCGCCGGGCCGGTCCAACCCGCAGCGCAGGATTACCGGATCGGCGGTCGGATCGCTGGGCTGCCACGCCGCGGCACCGGCAGGCACCGGCTCGGCAGCCACCGCGCGACGGTAGTCACCGAGCTGGTCGGGCAGGCTGGCCAGCAGCGCCGCGCACTGCGGGCTGTCCGCGGCCGGCGCGGGGGCCCCGGCGATGGCGACCGGGCGCGGCGCCGGATCCTTCTGCCGGATCGCCGCCAGGGTCAGCAATACGATCACCGCGGCCAGCGCAACACCGGCCGCCGCGATGATCAGGCCCCGTGGTGGGCCGTCGTGAACATCGGCGTGGATATCGGGCTCGGGCACCTGCGCAACTCTATGGGGCGGTCCCGTCGGCGATCGGACAGGTCAGCGTGCGGGTGATCCCGGGGACCTGCTGGACGCCGGCGGCGATGGTGTCGTGCAGCTCGGTCAGGGAGTCCGCGCCGATCCGGGCGACCACGTCGTACGGACCGGTCACGTATTCGGCCGAGCGCACCCCTGGCAGCCCGGCCAGTTGTTTGGCGACGACCTCGGCGCGGCCCACCTCGGTTTGAATCAGCATGAAAGCCTCCACCACCGGGTGTGCCCTCCGTTCCACTACATAGACTCGGCGCCGCAGGGCCCAAACGTACCGCAGGTCGCGCGACTGTTCGAGGTGGAGGCAGGTGAGATGACGGACAGTGAGCCCACGCTCGCTCAGCTCGGTGAATTCACCGTCATCGACCGGATCACCGCGGGGCGGGTGCAACCACCCGCTGTCGTGCTCGGTCCCGGTGACGACGCCGCCGTCGTACGCGCCCCGGACGGGCGGACGGCGGTGTCCAGCGACATGCTGGTGCAGGATCGACATTTTCGGCTGGACTGGTCCAGTCCGCACGACATCGGCCGCAAGGCAATCGCGCAGAACGCCGCCGATATCGAGGCGATGGGTGCGACGGCGACGGCGTTCGTGGTGGCTTTCGGGGCGCCCAAGGACACGCCGACGGCCGCCGCGATCGCGCTGAGCGACGGGATGTGGACGGAGGCGGCACTATTCGGCGCCGGGATCGTCGGTGGCGATCTGGTCAGCGCGCCGCTGTGGGTGATCTCGGTGACCGTGCTCGGTGACCTCGGCGGCCGAGAACCCGTCCGCCGGGATACCGCACGCGCCGGCGACATCGTGGCCGTGGCTGGCGAGCTGGGTCGCTCAGCGGCTGGATATGCCCTGTTGCTCAACGGAATTCGTGATCACGACGACCTTCGGCGGCGGCACCTGGTGCCCACCCCGCCGTACGGGCAGGGCCCCGTCGCGGCCCGCGCCGGCGCCAGTTCGATGACCGACGTGTCCGACGGCTTGGCGGCCGACCTCGGTCATATCGCCGCGGCGTCCGGGGTGCTGATCGACCTGTCGGCGGAGTTGCTGCGCCCCGACCATGACGTGCTGGCGCCGGTGGCCGCCACCGCACGTGCCGATGCCTGGGAGTGGGTCTTGGGCGGTGGTGAGGACCACGCCCTGGTGGCGACCTTCGCCGGATCGCCACCGCCGGGCTGGCGCACCATCGGGCGGGTGCTCGACGGGCCGGCCGGTGTGCTTCTGGACGGTCGGCCGTGGCAGGGAAGCGCGGGCTGGCAGTCGTTCTGAGCGCCGGACACGCTAGTTTTGGCGCTCGTGACACCACGCTCTCTGACTGAACTCGTCGAGCCGGGCTGGGCGCGTGCGCTCGAGCCGGTGGCCCCCCAGGTCGCGCAGTTGGGGGAGTTCCTACGCGAGGAGCTGGCGGCCGGGCACCGTTACCTGCCGGCCGGCGAGAACGTGTTGCGGGCCTTCACGTTCCCGTTCGAGGAGGTGCGGGTCCTGATCGTGGGCCAGGACCCCTACCCGACGCCGGGGCATGCCGTCGGGTTGAGCTTTTCGGTGGCGCCCGATGTCCGGCCGGTGCCGCGCAGCCTGGGCAACATCTTCAACGAGTACAGCACCGATCTGGGTTACCCCGTGCCGGCGACCGGTGACCTGACGCCGTGGGCGCAGCGGGGGGTAATGCTGCTGAACAGGGTGCTGACGGTGCGCCCGGGCAGCCCGGCCTCACACCGCGGCAAGGGCTGGGAGGCCGTCACCGAGCGGGCGATCCGGGCGTTGGTGGCCCGACCGCAGCCGTTGGTGGCGGTGTTGTGGGGTCGCGATGCGGCCACCCTCAAGCCGATGCTGGCCGAGGGTGGCTGCGCGGTGATCGAGTCGGTGCACCCGTCCCCGTTGTCGGCGTCGCGCGGATTCTTCGGGTCGCGGCCGTTCAGCCGGACCAACGAACTCTTGGCGAAGATGGGCGCCGAGCCGATCGACTGGCGGCTGCCCTGACTTCTGCGATCAGCTATCTGGACGATCAGACGCAGATAGGCCGGGGGACCGAAGTCCACCGGCCTATCGGCACGACGTGTGGGCTGAGATCAGCCGCGGGTGACCTTGCCCGCCTTGAGGCAGGAGGTGCAGACGTTGAGGCGCTGCTTGTTGCCGCCGGGGCGAGCAACGGCACGCACGGTCTGGATGTTCGGATCCCAGCGACGGTTGGTCCGGCGGTGAGAGTGCGACACCGACTTGCCGAAGCCGGGGCCCTTTGCGCAGATATCGCACACGGCAGCCATACCTAGAACTCCTCGTATCAGTACTTGGGGGCCTGGATGCTGCGCCGCAAATGGCGTCGCGAGCTGACCCGACAACCTGACCAGGATACCGGCCGGGTCGGTGGATCACCAAAACGGTCCACAACCTGTGCAGCAGCACACCGCATTGTCGGGCGCGGTGGCTAGGCTGGCGCGGTCCGATGCGGTCAGGTGAGGAGTGATGTGTCCGAGATTTCGGGGGCTCGGCTCGACGCTCCCGGCCTGCGCGGCTGGGCGCACGATGCTGTCGGGCACCTGATCACCCACACCGACGAGATCAACCGTCTGAACGTCTTCCCGGTCGCGGATTCCGATACCGGCACCAACATGCTCTTCACCATGCGTTCGGCCGTGGTGTGGGCCGACGACCGGGCCGGTGACGACGCCGCCGCAGGCGTTGCCGGGGTGGCGGCCGCGCTGGCCGAAGGCGCCCTGCACGGTGCCCGCGGCAATTCCGGGGTGATCCTGTCCCAGATCCTGCGGGCGCTGGCCGAGGTCACCGCCGCGCGCGGCGTGACCGAGATCGACGGGCCGGTGCTGGCCGAGGCCCTGCGCCGCGCCGAGGGGCTGGTGGTGGCGTCCATGGGTGAAGCGGTGCCCGGAACCATCGTGTCGGTGCTGCAGGCCGCGGCCGGCGCCGCCGAACAGCAGGCCGGTGCGGGCGCCGATGTGGTGACGGTGGTCGGCGCGGGCGCCGAGGCGGCCGCGGCGGCGCTGGCGCGGACCACCGATCAACTCGATGTGCTCGCCGAGGCGGGCGTGGTGGATGCCGGTGGGCGCGGGCTGCTGGTGCTGCTCGATGCCATGACGGTGACCTTGACCGGCGCCGCGCCGCGGCGGCCGAGCTACCAACCGGCCGTCGCTCACGCCGAGACGGTGACCACCGCCGCCGCGCCACAGTTCGAGGTGATGTATCTGCTCAGCGACTGCCGCCAGGATGGCGCCGCGCGCTTGCGCGGGTTGCTGGACGGCCTCGGTAATTCGGTGGCCATCGGCGATGCCGGCGCGGGGCGGTTCTCGGTGCACGTGCACACCGACGACGCGGGCGGTGCGGTCGAGGCGGGGTTGTCGGTCGGGTCGCTGAGCCGGATCCAGATCACCGCGCTGTCCGGAGCGCACCCGAACACGCACCGCACCAGGGACCGTGCGGTGCTCGCGGTCGTCGACGGCGACGGCGCGGCGGAGTTGTTCGCCGGCGAGGGCGCCCGTGTGCTGCGGGCCGGCGCCACCCCGATCACTGCCCAGCAATTGCTGCGGGCGCTGGTCGAGGCCGATGCCGCGCAGGTGATGCTGTTGCCCAACGGCTATATCGCCGCCGAGGAATTGGTGGCCGGCTGCACTGCGGCGACCGGCTGGGGTATCGACGTGGTCCCCGTGCCTGCGGCGTCGATGGTGCAGGGGCTGGCCGCCCTGGCAATGCACGACCCCGGCCGCCAGACCGTCGACGACGGCTACACCATGGCGCGGGCCGCCGCTGCCACCCGGCACGGGTCGGTGCGGGTGGCCGCCGAGTCGGCATTGACGTGGGCGGGAGCGTGCAAGGCCGGCGACGGGCTGGGTATCACCGGTGACGAGGTGCTCATCGTCGCGCACGATATCGCCACTGCCGCATCGGGTTTGGTTGATCTGCTGCTGGCATCCGGTGGTGAGCTGGTGACGGTCCTGATGGCCGCGGGAGTCGACGACACGGTCGGCGACCAACTGCGCAAACATGTGCACCAGCAGCATCTGGGTATCGAGGTGACGTGTTATCGCACCGGCCATGACGGGGACGCACTGCTGATCGGAGTGGAATAGGCGTGGTCGCGCTCGGAGATCGTTTGGTCAACGTACTGGGGGCGAAGGCGGCCGCCAAGTTGGAGGAGGCGTTCGGTCTGCAGACCGTCAACGACCTGCTGCGGCACTTCCCGCGCAAGTACAGCGATGGCATCTCCGTCAGCGGTGAGGGCGAGGATCTCGAGCTCACGGAGGGTGATCACGTCACCCTGGTCGACGTCATCACCGACACGGTGGCCAAACCGATGCGGCGCCAACCCGGTAAGCGGCAGCGGATGTACCTACGGGTGACCCTCGGCAACCGCAGGCCCGAGGTGACGGCCACGTTCTTCAACGCCGACTATCTGATGAAAGATCTGGTCAAGGGCACCCGGCTGATGATGTCCGGCGAGGTCAAGTTCTTCCGGCAGACCGTGCAACTGGACCATCCGGCCTTTCTGGTGCTCGAATCCCCGAGCGGCCGCACCATCGGTACCAAATCACTGAAGACCATCGCCGAGTCCGCCGGCACCGAGGATCTGCTGGCGGCCTTCGACCGCGAGTTCTTCCCGATCTATCCGGCGACGGCCAAGGTGCAGAGCTGGGACGTGTACGGGTGTGTGCGACAGGTGCTCGCGGTGCTCGACCCGGTTCCCGAAGTGCTTCCGGAAGACATTGTGCGGCAATGGGATCTGATCTCAGAGGACCAGGCGTTGCGTGCCATCCACCTGGCTCAGAACTCGATGGAGCGGGCACGGGCGCAGGAGCGGCTGGCTGTCGACGAAGCCGTCGGCCTGCAGTGGGCGCTGGTGTCCCGGCGCTACAGCGAGTTGGGGGAGACCGGCCCGGCTGCCCCGCGACGTGACGACGGCCTGGCCGCGGCCCTGTTGCGGCAGCTACCGTTCGAGCTGACCGCCGGGCAGCGGGAGGTGCTCGACGTCATCTCCGCCGACCTGGCGGCAACCCGGCCGATGAACCGGATGCTGCAAGGTGAGGTCGGTTCCGGCAAGACCATCGTCTCGGTGCTGGCCATGATGCAGATGGTGGATGCCGGTTTCCAATGCGCGCTGTTGGCGCCCACCGAGGTGCTGGCCGCCCAGCACGCCAGGTCGGTGCGCTCGGTGCTCGGCCCGCTGGGCACCGCGGGCGAACTCGGCGCACCCGACGGAGCGACGCGGGTGGCACTATTGACCGGATCGATGTCACCGCAACAGAAACGGCAGGTGCGTGACGAGATCGCCACCGGCGCAGCGGGTATCGTCATCGGCACGCACGCACTCATCCAGGAGTCGGTGGAGTTCCGCCAGCTCGGTATGGTGGTCGTCGACGAGCAGCACCGATTCGGGGTGGAGCAGCGGGATAGGTTGCGGGCCAAGGCTGCTGGCGGTATCACGCCGCATCTTCTGGTCATGACGGCCACTCCGATTCCGCGGACCATCGCGTTGACGGTGTTCGGTGACCTGGAGACCTCGACGCTGCGGGAGCTGCCGCGGGGCCGTCAGCCCATCGTCACCAATGCCGTGTTCACCAAGGACAAACCGGCCTGGCTGGACCGGGTGTGGGCCCGGATCCGCGAAGAGGTGGCCGCCGGTCGCCAGGCGTATGTGGTGGCCTCCCGCATCGACGAAACCGACAAATCGGCCAACGAACAGGGCCCGCCGCCCATCACGGTGCTCCAGCTGCTCGACTTCCTGCGTAGCGGTCCGCTGTCGGATCTGCGGCTCGGTCTGATGCACGGCCGGTTGCCCGCCGAGGAGAAGGACGCCGTGATGAGCGCCTTCCGGGCCGGCGAGATCGACGTGCTGGTGTGCACTACCGTCATCGAGGTCGGGGTCGACGTACCCAACTCCACCGTCATGGTGGTGATGGACGCCGAGCGGTTCGGGATCAGCCAGCTGCACCAGTTACGTGGGCGGATCGGCCGCGGTGAGCATCCCAGCTTGTGCCTTCTGGTGTCGCGGACCCACGAGTCGAGTAAGGCCGGTGAGCGGTTGCGGGCCGTCGCCGGCACCTTGGACGGTTTCGCGCTGGCCGACCTCGATATGCAGGAACGCAGGGAGGGAGATGTGTTGGGCTACAGCCAATCCGGCCGCCGGATGACCCTGCATTTCCTGTCGCTGGCCGATCACCGGCCCCTCATCGAAGAGGCTCGCGAGTTCTGTCAGGCCGCTTATGAGGCCAATCCACGCCGGCCGGGGCTCGACGTGCTGGCCGCGCAGTTCACCGACACCGAACGCGTGCAGTACCTGGACATGTCGTGAAGCGGTGGGGTCCGCTGGCCGCGGGGGTGGTGCTGGCGGTCATCGTCGCCGTGCAGGTGCTCACCCAGTCCGACGGCGAACGCGTCGCGCGGGCCGACATCCCCACGGTGGCCCCGGGTGTCGACGTGCTGGCCGGGATCCCGGAGATCCCGGCCCGGCTGCGTGGGCACGACTACCGCCGGGCCGCCTTCGGCGACGCATGGGACGACGACAACGACGCCCCCGGTGGCCGTAACGGCTGCGATACCCGCAATGACATCCTCGACCGTGACCTGGTCGACAAGACCTACGTAGCCATCACGCGCTGTCCGACGGCGGTGGCCACCGGAGTGCTGCACGACCCGTACACCGATGCCACCGTCGCGTTCATGCGCGGCAACCAGGTCGGCGCTGCGGTGCAGATCGACCACATCGTCCCGCTGGCCTTGGCCTGGGACCTGGGCGCGCGGGACTGGCCGCAGGCGCAGCGGCTGCGCTTCGCCAACGACCCGGCCAACCTGATCGCGGTTGCAGGACAAGCGAATCAGGACAAGGGTGACGCCGAGCCGGCCCGCTGGATGCCGCCCAACCACGCGTTCTGGTGCCAGTACGCGGTGCAGTTCGCGGCGGTGCTGCGCGGCTACCGGCTGCCGGTGGACGCGCCCTCGGCGACCGTGCTTCGCGATGCGGCCGGCACCTGCCCTACGGGCTGAGGGATCTTCCGTTCTGCCTCCAGACCTCGGCAAAGATCTGTGAATTACGGTTTGACGCGTCAGTCCGCATATGCGATGGTTCATATCACGCTGCGCGTCAGCGTGAAGTACCGGGGGGTGCAGCCGCACGATGGCTGAACACAGGGTCGGGGGGTCTGTCCATGATGACTAATTCGGTTCTCTGTGATGCGCAGGTGACGCCGGACGGTGCAGTCGTGGTGATCGAGGATGTCGGCGCCCGTGGGGTGCCGGGTGTCTATGCACAGGAGAGCATCGACTGGGGGTTCACTGCGTCACGGCCTGTGCACGCCATCTGGGTGCGGACGATGAGCATGTTCGACGGTGAACTTCTCGGCCGTCAGGTTCGGGTGCGGGTGATGACTGGCTCCGACGCCCGAGGGCTTGGTGTGCCGGTGTACCGCGGTGAGTTGACGGTCGCGAGTGGGGTTTTGGCGATCGGCGAAGCGCGAAACCCGGATCGCCAGCTGTTATTCGGCACTCCGGCGACGTTACGAGTCACTGTGCTGGTGGACACCGCAGACGAGGTGATCCACTTCAGTGATCCGCCGGCCGACTATCCGGTCTCCGGCCCCACCGACGTCACAGTGCTCATTGCGGACAATCCCGGCTTTACCCATGCGGTGAGCAACACCGTCATGCGCCGGCAGTGGTGGCTTCGATGGCCGGCTATCCGCTTCAAGGTCCACCGGAGTTCCTGGCCACGGGTATCCCCTTGGGGAAGCGGCCGCACCGCGGCAACCCGATGAGCGCCCTTGTGTGGCGCATTGTCGTTCTTCTTGCCTGGGCAGCAGCGCTCATCGCGTTTGCCGCCGCTGCCTTGAGCACTCACGAGAGCGCGGCCGCTCTGGGTGGTCAGTCGGAGCGGTCAGTGGCGATAGCGAAAAGCGTTGGTACGGCGACCCGTTGGGCTTCCGAGATATTCGTGGTCAAGGGATGACGACGATGCGCGGGGTAGCCGGTGGATAGCATGGTGCGACGGGCAGCAATTTTTCATGGTGTGGGAACCGAGGCGGTCGACGCACTCGCCGATCGGCTCGTGCCCGTCGACTTTTCGCAGGGCACCGTGATCTTCGCCAAAGGCGATAGCGGGGACCGGCTCTACATCGTCGGCTCGGGCACAGTGAAGATCAGCGACGCCAATGGCCGTGATCGAGAGAGCATCATCGCGGTCATGGGACCCTCGGACATGTTCGGTGAACTCGCGCTCTTCGATCCGGGCCCACGCACCTCCACGGCTACCGCGATCACCGACGTCCGCACGGTGTCGATGGACCGGGCGGTCCTGCGCAGCTGGATCAGCGGTCGGCCCGAGATCTCGGAGCAACTGCTGCGCATCCTGGCCCGTCGGCTTCGCCGCACCAATGACGCCGTCATGGACCAGATTTTCACCGACGTCCCAGGTCGTGTCGCCAAACAGCTGCTGCACCTGGCCCGGCAGTTCGGCACACAACACGGCTCGGCGCTGCGGGTCCATCACGGCCTGCGGCAAAGCGACCTGGCCCAGCTCGTCGGCGCGTCCAGGGAAACCGTCAACAAAACCTTGGCCGACTTCGCTGACCGCGGCTGGATCCGACTGGCCTCCGGCAGCCTGACCATCCTCGACACCCAGCGACTTGTGGCCCGAGCCGCGAAGTAGCCCATGGCAAGGCAACCGGAAAATCAGGTCAAGGACGAACTCAGCTGTCTCGTTGTGGGAACAGCGCAGGCTCGCAGAGCTGAAGTCGCGGCGATGCTGCGACTGGGCGGTGGGCTCGCCATCATGGGCAATACGGTCGTCGTCGATGCCGAACTGGATCACCTCCGGAGCGCTCAACGCCTGGCTAGCGCCGTCTATACCCTGTACGGCGCCACGCCGGTTCTGCACGCCATGCGAAACAGCACACGGGGCGGCGAGCGCTACATACTGCGCGTCACCACCGCCGAGCGCCTCGCGCGGCAGACAGGGCTGATCGACCACCGAGGCCGACCCATCAATGGCTTACCTCCCTGGATCATTCGGGGCAGCCGCGACGAGATCGAAGGGGCTTGGCGCGGCGCGGTTCTGGCCACCGGCCGTCTGGCGTTGACCGGCCAGCGCCAAGGGCTCACCGTGTACAGCCCGAGCCCGGAAGCGGCGCTGGCACTGGTCGGCTTGGCCCGCCGCCTCGGGGTCAGTGCGCAGCGACGGGAAGACCACGGTCGCGACTGGGTCGTCGTGCGCGGCGACGCGCCCGTGACCACACTGTTGACCCACATCGGAGCCGCCCAGACCAGCACTCAATGGTCCAATCGACGCGACCAGCGGCTCGCATCCCAGACGGGAACCGCCCGAAGTCCCACCTTCGAATCGGCCAACACCAGACGAGCGGCCGCGGCGGCAGCCGAGTCCACGGCACGGGTCCAGCGAGCGATGCAGATTCTCGGTGACACCGCACCCGAGCACCTCGCGTCCGCAGCAGCGCTTCGTCTGGCCAATCCCGGCCTGGCATTGAGCGATTTAGGCGGCCGTGCTGATCCACCGATGACCAAAGACGCTGTAGCAGGCCGTATTCGACGACTGCTGGACCTGGCTGATCGAACCGCCCAGAAGGCTGGGATCGCCGATACCACCGATTCGGTTGCCGGCTAGTGCGGTGCGGCGTCGTCCGGTATCAGGCGTCGCGCATACCGCTGAGCAAATAGGTGGCCACGACCTTCGACGCCAGATCGATATCGACCTTCTGGTGGTCGCCGAGCAGCATGGGCGACACGGAGACAATGACGCACGACATCGCAGCCTGGCCGGCGACGGTGAGATTGATGTCGTCGCGGACCCAGCCGCGGTCGCGGCCACGCTCGAAGAACGCCCGGAACTTGCTGCTGAACAGGGTGTAGGCGTCAACGGCGGAGGCGTAGGCCGCCTGGTCTATGCCGGGCGCGGTGAGGCAGAGAAACGATGTCACCGGCGCATTTTCGGCGATCCGAGACAACAAGCGACGGATCATGTCCTCGAACGAGACTGCATAGCTGCTGCGGTCGACGACGGTGGCCTTCTCGTCCACAAGGTCGATCTCTGCGGCGTACAGGTCGACGTAGGTGCGCAGGATGTCGTCGAGGAGAGCCCTTTTGTTGGAGTAGTAGTTGTAGAACGTTCCACTACTGACGCCCGCGTGCTCGGCGATATCGGCAACATCGACTTCGTGATAGCCGTGTTCGGCGAAGAGCTCGCACGCCGCGTCGAAGAGTTGCCGGGCACGGTCGGGTGCAGTTCGACGTCCCGGCGACATGCAGACAGTGTAGGGGTTAGCTTGCTCACAGAGTCCTGCGGTAGCCGGCGTGTACAGCGTGCTTGCTGAAGCGACTAAGATCACTGCACGCCCGAAGGAGATCACATGACGTGTAAGGCGACTTACGTTGCAGGCATCGATTCGTCGACGACCTCGTGAGCCCCGCCCGTCGCGGTCGTCCCGTCAATCCCGCCCTTCGGAAGGGACGGCGCGAACAGTTGGTGGCCTCCGCCTACGCCGTCGTCACCGACATCGGTTACGAAAACATGTCCATGTCCCATGTTGCCAAACACGCTGGGGTGGGGCAGGGCACGGTGTACCGATACTTTGCCAGCAAGCGTGAACTGGTCGACGCGGTCTTCGATTACGCATTGGGCAGGATCGTCGAGGCCCTGGAGTTGGACTCGATTTCAGAGGCGGACGTGGCCGACTTCGACCGTGCGGTCGCCTTGATCACGGTCTTTGGCAGGCGCATGTTCACCCTGGTCGATGCCGATCCGAACATCGTGCGCCTGGCCACCGTGGATAGCAGCGCCATCGACACCGAACTGCGGTACCGAGTATTGGGAATGCTGGGCACGGTCGACGCGGGCATCGGCGCCATCGTCGAGCGCGCCAATCCTGAATGGTCGGCCACCGTCGATCCGGCTGTCCAACGACTCTATGGCCGGATGATGTTTGCGATGAGCGGACCCGGCTTGTACCTATCCTTGATGGGTGTGACCACACCCGAGCAACGGGAAAACGTCCTGGCAACGATGACCAAGATCGCCAACGCGGGGATTCTGAGGCCCGCAGACGAGAACGATACGCCGCCCGCAGCTGCCCGCCCCGAGTAGTCGCATACTTGTCGTCTAGTGGCCAGGCTGAAAGCCGTTGCCGCACCGTAGTGCTCGCGGTCTGATGTAGGCTTGAAGCCCAGATGGACAGGGCGGCAATGCCTTCGGGGGCGAGGGGTGGAAAAATGGTCGATGAGCAGGGGGAGGACCGCGCCGTCAGCAGGCGCGCGCGCACGGCCAAGATCGCGCAGGTAGCCGCGCGGCACACGGTGCGCGAAGCTGCCGGCGCGGTGCGGCGGCCCTTCCTCGACGATGACGAGCGTCGCCGTGCCCGTGATGAGCGGGTGCTGCGTTTAGCCGACGATTTGGTCGAGACGTTGGGGTCGATGAAGGGCGCGGCGATGAAGCTGGGCCAGATCGTCTCACTGCTGAACTTCGGCATCAGTTCGGCAGCAGCGCGCGACGAATTCTCACGTCGTCTGCAGCCGTTGTTCAGTCAAGCGCGGCCCGTCTCGACCAGCGCGATGCTCAAGGTCATGGACCAGGAATGGGGCGCCGCGCGGGGCATGGTTGGGCACGTCGACTCCGAACCGATGGCCGTCGCGTCTCTCGGACAGGTGTATCGGGGCGTCCTCGATGATGGTCGTGAGGTCGCGATCAAGGTGCAATATCCGTGGATCAAACCGGCTGTGCGCGCCGATCTGAAGAATTTGCGGCTGATCGTGAAACTTCGTTCGCGCGTCTACCCCGTGCAAGGCCTGGAGTTCGTCGTCGACGAGGTGTGCCGCCAGATCGAATTGGAGCTCGACTACCGTCAAGAACTCGTCAATCATGTGGAAGTCCATCGCAGCAACCGGGGTCACCCGGTCTTCCACATCCCCGAGCCCGTTGTCGAACTCTGTACCGACAAGATCCTGGTCACCGAGTTGGTACACGGCACCGCCCTTGACGCGATCGGCCAGCTTGCGACTCCCGACCGTGATCGGATCGGTGAGGCCATCTATCGCTTTTACTGTGGAAGCCTGTATCGCTCAGGTCATTTCTGCGCCGATCCACATCCGGGGAACATTGTCATCGAAGATGACGGGCGGGTGGCCTTCCTGGACTTCGGTATGTTCGTGCGAATGACCGCCGCCGAGATCGATGTCGAACGTCGCGCTGTGCGGGCGGCCATGGACGGTGATGCGCACGCCACCCACCGTTACGGTCGGGAAGCAGGCTTCATCATTGACGACAACGCGCTACCGCCCGAAGAGGCTTTGGCGTATGTGCGCGCGGCCGCGGGATGGTATCTGCTCCCGGGACGCACGACGATCACTAGAAAGACCGTCCACCGATCACTACAGGAAGCGATGATGCCCCAATCATCCTTTCAGGACGGCATTTTCGCTCAACAGATGCCGAGGAACCATGCATTTTCCCGGCGGACCGAGATGAGCGTGGCCGCGCTGCTGGGGACGCTGGAGGCCACCGCTTCCTGGCACGGCATCGCCCGCGAATGGATCTTCGGAGACGCGCCCTCCACCGACATGGGTCGCACCATCGCGCTCTGGCAACCTGCCTAGTCCTTCAGTACCGGCTGGAGTGCCCGCGGCCATCGCCGTCGTGTCCGCATTCATGAGTGTTTTGACGGTCTGCTGCTGGCCGGTACGGCAGCGAATATCGCGCAGGTACGCGATGGCCACATTGGCCGAGTGTCTACCGCCTGGTCCGTGCCGTGGGGTCCCAAATCACCAGCGCAAACATTACTGATTGACAGGCCAGTCCGATATATGGCAATCTTTTCTCGCGGGCGGCAGGCAAAGTGCATAGATGTTGCCAGCCGCAGTCGTAACTGATTGTTTGTCGGGGGCGGGGTGTCATTTTGAGTGAACGATCTCTCCATGTGCGAGAGCCCTGAGGGGTCGTGTCGATGCGGACTTGCCGTGCAGGTCCGCATCGACACGCGGGACTCTGCAGCTCTTGTCTCTCTGCAATCGGACCTAGGCCCGCG
This sequence comes from Mycolicibacterium chengduense, assembly GCF_033741155.1. Lineage (NCBI taxonomy): Bacteria > Bacillati > Actinomycetota > Actinomycetes > Mycobacteriales > Mycobacteriaceae > Mycobacterium > Mycolicibacterium chengduense. The sequence goes on from NZ_JAWQNH010000005.1 coordinate 709,037, forward strand.
AACGGTGGACCTGCGTACGGGGGCAACGGGTTTCGCTTCGGTCACCGCGAGAATCTGGCTGCGTCCATGGTTGGCGTCATGTACGTGCGGGTGGAGTGATCGGTGGCATTGGTTGCGTGCCGCGGCCGTCGTGGAGGCGCTCGCGCATTGCGCTGCCCGTGGATGCGCGCCCGCGGAGCCATTGATCGATCTTTCGCCGGAGCCCCATCGTCCCACCAAAGAAGCTGTGAAACAGTGGGTTTGGTCGTGATCATCAAGGAACTCGTGTCGTGACGTCGACCAATATCGCTCGTAGTGACCCCCTTCCCGGGTTCTTCAACCAGCCAACCCGTGCTGTTCGGACGGCGTACTGGTCGGTGCGCGACCTCAGCGACCAGGGTTGGGTGGTACATGTGGTTGGGGAACCGGTTGCTCGTGGCGGTCTCATCGCCGAAACGCCCGGCGGGGCACTGGTGGTCCATCACCGGTGGACTGGTGGCAGTGGGTGCGAGCTTGCAGATCGCGTGGTGAGTCACGTGGGGCAACTGAGCCATGACGAACGCGATTACCTTCGCCGGCTTCTCGCCGAACACGCGCTCATCGACCGGCTGCCGCAGCGCCGTCAGCGGTTGACCGGACCGATGCCCGCCGCAGAGGAAGTCAGCGGCGCGTGACGTATTCGTGTGGGGCGGAGCGAAACGCACTACGCGGGAAGGGCGTTCGCCGGCTGCTGGGCCGATTCTTCTAGACGATCAGGGAACATGTTGAGATTATGGAAATCCGGCCCACACGACGACGGCCCAGGCGACGAACAACTCTTCGCCTGGGCGGTCCTCGCCCCGGTGTTACAACGCCACTACTCCGTCGTGAGTGATCCGAAGCAGGACATCGTCGTATGCGCGTGCTCGCCTGAGCGTCGACGGACGTTGCTGGACTGGGCCCGTCACGTCAGCGACCAAGTCGCCCGCAAGCTCGGTTGATGTTGCGCTCAGGGGCGTCAACCTCATGTGGGGACCGTGGCGGCGGGTGCTGCCGAACGCCCGGCAGCTGTGCAGTAGTCAACGATACAAGCGTCACTGAGGAGTTCGCTCATGTCCCAATCGCTACGTGCCCCGCGACGGCGACGCGGTACGTCCTCGGACGGATGGCCGCCTGCGCGACGGGCAGTCCAGCTGGTGGAGTCCGATAACTTCGCCGCACGACTGAACCGACTATTTGAGACTATCTACCCTCCTGGGCGTGGTCCGTTCACCAGTACCGAACTGGTTCGTGAACTCGGCTACCAGGGCTCAACACTGTCAGCCCCCTATCTGTCGCAGCTGCGGACGGGGCAACGCGTGCAACCATCCCGACACACCCTGGAGCTCATCGCTGGATTCTTCGGTATCAGAAGCGACTACTTCACCGGAGAAGACGATGCTTACCTGCGCCAGCTGGAGGACGATCTGCACTGGTGGCAACTGGCCCGCGACCCTGCTGTGCGGCAGCTCACCACGGCCTTGCTCGAATTAACGCCTGAGGATTGCGAATTGGCTTTGTCCAGCGTGGAACGCACGACCAGCGGCCGAGGTGCCGGTGTACCGCGGCAATGTGGCGTCTGTGCTTCGCCAATGGCGCAGCCAACCTGATTGCTTTTTGCGGGATGCTGTGCGATGGGGCGGGCAACTGCTCCGCGGGATGAGGGATTACGGCGGAAAGACCTTCTTGATACTGCCGTCAGGATTGACCTGCATGAAGCCGGTCCCCGGTGCGGTGGAGTGCACGGCCAGTTCCAGCTCGCCGGTGCCTCCCCCCGTCGCTTCGCTCGCCCCGGTGCCTTCCCCCGTCGCTTCGCTCGCCCCGGTGCCTTCCACGATCAGATACACCCCGCTGCCGTCCGGCGCGCCCAGTTTCTGTGGCGCATCGGCCAGCGTGGCGGCCACCCCCGGCACGTCGATGGCACCCAGATCTGCCAGCACGTCGAACGAACTGGTGTCGGTCGGCGGGCCCCATTCCTGCCAGCTGTCGCCGCGGTAGGTGTAACTGTGCTCGATGTGCGAGTTGGTCGGATCGACTCGGTCCAGAACCGCGTAGGTGGGGTAGACCACCAACTGAAAGCCCATGGTATCGGCGAACTTTGCGCGGATGGTATCCAGCAGCGCGGCTAGCCCGTCGGCGGTCTGCAGCTGCGACGGCTTCTCGCCGGCTTGAGTCGCCGTGGGGGCGGGGGACGAATACGTCGGGGCGGCACTGGGTTTGGAGCTCGCCGTGGTCGAGGTGCGCGACCCGGTCGTCGGCACTGCCACCTGCTGGCCGGAGTCCTCGGACCGCGCGTTGAGCACGAGCACGACGGCGACCGCGGCGACGCCGAGCATGCCGAGCAGTCCGATGGGGATGAGGATCGCGGGACCGCGCCACCACGGCTGCGGCGCGGTCGGCGCGGGGTGCCAGGCCGGAGCGGGCAGGGCGGGCCACTGCTGATGTGACATCGGCGGGGTGGCGGGATAGGGGACCGGAGCCTGGGTAGGCGGCGGTGGCGGCCAACTGCCGGCGGCCGTGGGCTGATCGTGGACAGCGGGCATCCCCGGCGCGGTCAGCGCGGCGCGGGCGGCCGCGGCCAGATCCCTGGTGGTGGCGTAGCGGTTGTCCGGGTTCTTGGCCATGCCGGTGGCGACGACCTGATCCATTCCGGGTGGCACCCCGGGCCGCAGCGTCGACGGGCGCGGCGGCGGCAGGCTCAGATGGCCGGCGACCTGGCGTTCCATGCTGTCACCGGGGAACGGCTGCGCGCCGGTGAGGCACTCGTGCAGTACACAGGTCAGGGCGTAGATGTCGGCGCGGGAATCGGAGCTGTCGGTGGACAGCCGCTCGGGCGCCATATAGGCCAGCGTGCCGATGGTCGAGCCGGTGCTGGTGAGTTTGGTGGCGCCGGCCGTGCGCGCGATACCGAAATCGATCAGGTAGGCGAAGTCCTCGTCGGTCACCAGGATGTTCGACGGTTTGACGTCGCCGTGTACCAACCCGACTCGGTGGGCGGCGTTGAGCGCCGCGGCGATCTGCTCGACGATGACCACGGCGCGCTGGGGCGAGAGGGGACCGTCTTCCAGCAGTTCGTGCACGGTCTTACCCTCGATCAACCGCATGGTGACGTACAGCCGGCCGTCGATCTCGCCGAAGTCGTGGATCGGCACGATATGTGGCTCGTCCAGGCCGGCCGCCATCTGCGCCTCGCGGCGGAAGCGCCGCTGGTAGGTGTCGTCGTCCGCCAGGTTGGCGGGCAGCACCTTAAGCGCGACGACCCGGTTCATGGTGGTGTCGTAGGCCTGCCACACCTCACCCATGCCGCCCCGGCCGAGCACCCTGACCAGGCGGTACCGGCCGAACGGCGTTCCTTCCACGGGCTAACCATAGGAGGCAATCGGCCCGGCTGCCAGCAACCCCCCGGCGACGCATCGGCCGAGTCCATGGTCTACCCGGAGTCGGTCACGGCCCGATCCGGATGGGCCCTGGGCTCCACAGGCCGCTGCGCACCTGAGACCCGAGGGTGATATCGGCCTCGCCGGCATCGACCACCGGATCGAGGCGGCGCAACGAGCCCCAGTCACGGCCCCAGTCGCGGGACAGGTAGGTGGGCATCACGTGCGCCCGCAACAACAGATCGGTGATGCCGAGCAGTCCGCCGTTGTCCCCGGACTGCCAGGTATCGGGCATCTCGACCTTCGCCGGATAGTCCGGCGAGATGCGGTACCGCGGCACCTGGGTGACGCCGTTCGCGTGCAGCATGGGCTGCTGGCACGGGAAGACCAGGCCGACGGCCCAGTCCAGCAGGATCGGTTGGCTGCTGCCCAGAAACTCTTGGGCGGATCGGAGCTCCGGAATGCGCGGCGGTGTCACCGCCACCCAATCACCCCGGTCGAGCGAGCGATCGTCGGCGACGATGCGGACGTAGCGGGTGTCGGCGGGTATCGCGGCACGGGGGAATCGCAGGTTCCGCCAGGATGGTTGCGGGCCGATGTCGAACGGTTCCAGCCGCCCGGTCGGCTCCGGATGGCCCGACGGGCCGGCGACGCCGAGTTCGAGTGTCACCGATTGCCCGGCGGTGTGGTCACTGCGCACACTGTTGCCGGTGATGGTGCCCGCGGCGGTGACCACCACGAGGGGGTGCGCGGGGTCGGCGGCCGGGAGCGCATACCAGGCCGATGTCAGCGCCGCGGGCTGCGTTGGCCCGGCGGTGAAGCTGCCGGCCACGGAAACTCTCGCCGGGTCGAGGCCGTACGGCAACGGGACCGACGAACCATTGACGCCGGGCGTGGTCAGCGCGGTGGGGGATTCCCAATCGGCGTCGGTGCCGTCGAGTCGTTGGCTCTGCCACACCGCCTCGGCAAGGGTGTGCGGTGGAACTCCGTTGGCGCTGAACCCGATTGGGCGCTCGCCGCCGAGCGCTCCCAATGGACCGTCGCCGCCCGACACCGGGGTGAGAAAACCTGTGTTGGCGTCCGGTTCGACCAGCACGTCATCGGCGAGGCCGCATCCGCCGGCCAACTCGCGGATGTTGGCCCAGCCGTTCGAGTAGGTTGGATACTGCGTGATGACTCCGGACAACATCGATCCGACACAGACGATGACCATCATGGCAGCGGCCACCGGCACGGGCGCCGTGCTCAACAGCCGGACCGGCCGCGGCTCGCGATAGCCCCGCAGGTGGAACAGGCCGGCGCACGCAGAAATGATCAAGCAGAGCCCGAAGAGGACAGTGCTGACAGCCACCGGCCCGAGGTGGGGAACGCTGTCGTTGAAGGGCACGCCGTAACTCGACACGTACCACCAGCCGTTGGTCGAGGCGAAACACAATGCCAGTACCAGCAATACCGTCGCGAGGAACGCCAGCCGGTTGCGCGGCGAACGCAGTACGGCGGGCCCCAGAGTGGTGGTGGCCAGGGCTGCCATCGCCGCGCCGACGGCGGCGAAGAGGCCGAAGTGGTGGATCCATTTGGTCGGGGTGAAGGTGAGGAGGAACAGCGTTCCGAAGATGATGCCCATCAGCCGCCACGCCGGACCGCCGGCGATACCGGGAATCCGCCTGCGCCGCAGAAAGATCAGCGTCGACGCGAACAGGCATGCCATCGTGATGAGGATCCCGAAACGGCGGGCGATGGCCGCATCGGTGGTCGGCAGGATCAGGTAGAAGTACCGCAGGTTCTCGGTGTACCAGGGCTGGCTGGGTCCGATGGCCGTGCGCACTCGGGTGGCTTCGGCCACCGTGGCAATCGTCTGATCGGCGAACACCACCGTGAGCACTACCAGACCGGCGGCCGCCAGCGGCAACAGCAGCGGCCAGACGCCCACCGCGCGCGCTCGTCTGGTGATGATCCGCAGGATCGGTCTGCCGCCCGCGAGTAAGGCGGCTACCGCGATCAGCCCGGTGGGCTGGATGCCGAGGGTGAACGCGGCGACCACGACTGCCAGGGCCACGGGTGTGAGCCGACCCGAGATGATGGCGCGTTCGATGAGAACGTACGTGATCAATGCGCCGGTGGCGATCTGGCCTTCGGGGCGCAGCCCGTTGTTGAAGGGCATCCATGCGGCCAACAAGACCAGCGCCGCCGCCCACAGCGCGGTGCGGTTCGCGCGGACCGCCGGACCGAGGCGCGGAATCACTTCGCGAGACAACAGCAACCAGCACAGCAGAGCGCAGAGCAGATCCGGCAACCGCAACCACATGCTGGCGTGGCTGGCGTGGGTCAGGTAGGCGATCAGGTCGTAATACCAGCCGAACGGGTCTTCCGGACTGCCGAACCACCGGAAGTAGTTCGACATGTAGCCGGCATGCCCTGCCACGTTGGACATACCGAATTGATAGCCGTCGTCGGAGGAGCCTGCCCCGGCGATGAACCAGAACACCGAGACCGCGATCACGGTCGCATCCACCGCCGTGAATCCGTGCCAACGCTGGGGGAGCAGGCGCCGCATCCGCCGGCCGTCCAGCCTGTCCAGGCGCCACAATGCCAGTAACGCAACCGTTGTCGCGGCGATGCCGATCACGATGGCGGCGAGCTTGGCCGGCGCCGGTGAACTGGTATACCGCGTGTCGATGGTTGCCGCGAAGGACAATCCGGCCGGTGCGGGGCCGCGCAGATCGGTGAACACCCCTACGATCTGCGGACGCAGATTCGGGTCGGCGAAGCCGCTGCGCCACGGCCCACCGCTGATCGGATCGGTCAGTCCCACGATGGCGGCGAAGGTGCCTTGCACCGACGAGGTGATCTCGATGTGGCGACATGCCGGATCGGCCATCGACTTCCGGGGCGCGCTGATCACCACGACGTTGCGGACCACCACGTCGACGCGGTCACCGGCCACGGTGACGAACATGCCGTTGAGACCGGCTCGTCTGCCCTCGGGCGGCGCCGTGCCCAATACCAGGCCACCGGTCACCGGCATCTCGCGGATCACCGCACACGGCACAGTGGCCGTCAGCGCTATTGGGGTGAGTGTGATCAGCGGTGCCGTCACATTCGAAAGACGTTCGTGCTGAGGCCAGTTCACTACCGCCGTTGTCTGCCGGACGGGCAGCATGGGTACCAGTGCGCTTGCGAGCGCGCCTACCAACCCCGCCACAACCGCCACCCACCGAATTGCCCGCCCACCCATCGTCCAACGTTTAGTTGAAGCAAGTGTTACAGTCAAGGGTGTCGCGGGCACCCGACCACGAGAAACGCGAGGCATTGCTTGCCGCCGCAGGTGCGGTTCTCGCGCGCATCGGGGTGCTCGACACGAGCCTGCGGGCGCTGGCCGCCGAGATGGGTACCAGCGCACGAATGTTGGTGTACTACTTCGGAACCAAGGAGCAGTTGATCCTCGAAGTGCTCACCCGTCAACAGCGCGCCGCCATTCCGGAGACCGACGAGCTGGAGCTGCCCGCATCGATCGAGGCGCACCGGCAATGGTGCTTCGAGGACTGGTATGCCTGCACTCGCGGCGAGCGCCGAGACACGCTGCGCGTGGTCGAGCAGGTGTTCGGTGCGGCCTGCGGGCTCGACAGCCCGTATCGCTCCTACACCTGGGAAACGCTGTCGCTGTTGACGCGCAACTCACAGGCCCGGCTGGAAGCGCTTGGTATGCCCACGCATGTGGCCGAAACCCGATCACGCATCGCGCTGGCGGCATTCCAAGGATTCATCATCGAGTTCTTCACCGCCGACGACCCGTCCGTGGTGGACGAGACGTTCACCCGCTTCGTCGACGAGTTCTTGCTCGCACCCTTCGACTCGGCGAATCCGCCCCGTAGGGCATAGCGCCGGCCGATCCGGGGTACCCGCGGGAAGCGTAGTTGGCTGCCGCTTGAGATAGGGAAAGAACTGATGACCGATAAGACCGATAAGTACGCGACCACCGACGCCGGCGCGCCGGTTCCGAGCTTCGAACACTCCCTGACCGTCGGACCAGACGGGCCCATCCTGCTGCAGGACCACTACCTCATCGAGCAGATGGCCAACTTCAATCGGGAGCGCATCGCAGAACGCCAACCGCACGCCAAAGGGGGTGGCGCGTTCGGCACGTTCGAGGTGACGCACGACGTCAGCGCGTTCACCCGGGCGGCGTTTCTGCAGCCCGGCACCAAGACCGACATGGTGGCCCGGTTCTCCACCGTCGCCGGTGAGCGCGGCAGCCCGGACACCTGGCGTGATCCGCGCGGCTTCGCGCTGAAGTTCTACACCTCCGAGGGCAACTTCGACATGGTCGGCAACAACACCCCGGTGTTCTTCGTCCGGGACCCGATGAAATTCCAGAACTTCATCCGGTCACAGAAACGCCTGCAGTCGAGCAACCTTCGTGACCACCACATGCAGTGGGACTTCTGGACCTTGTCCCCGGAGTCGGCGCATCAGGTCACCTGGTTGATGGGGGACCGCGGCATCCCCAAGACGTGGCGGCACATGAACGGCTACTCCAGCCACACCTACAGTTGGCTCAACGCGGCCGGTGAGCTGTTCTGGGTCAAATACCATTTCAAGACCGACCAGGGCATCGAGTTCCTCACCCAAGAGGAGGGCGACGAGATGGCGGGCATCGATGGCGATGCCCATCAGCGTGATCTCTTCGAGTCCATCGAGGGCGGCGCTTTCCCGACCTGGACCCTGCATGTCCAGATCATGCCGTTCGAGGAAGCCAAGACCTACCGGTTCAATCCCTTCGACTTGACCAAGGTGTGGCCGCACTCCGACTACCCGCTCCACGAAGTGGGCCGAATGACGTTGAACCGCAATGTCACCGACTACCACGCCGAAATCGAGCAGGCCGCCTTCGAGCCGAACAACCTGGTTCCCGGCACCGGCCTGAGCCCGGACAAGATGCTGTTGGCCCGTGGCTTCTCCTACAGCGACGCACACCGGCACCGGCTCGGGGTGAACTACAAGCAGATCCCGGTCAACACCCCGAAGGTCGAGGTGCACAGCTACTCCAAGGACGGAGCGATGCGCATCCGCAACGTCACCGACCCGGTCTACGCGCCGAACTCGATGGGCGGTCCGGTAGCCGACCCGGCCCGAGCCGCCGAGGTGCACTGGGCCTCCGACGGCGACATGGTCCGGACCGCCTATGCCCTGCGTGAGGATGACGACGACTGGGGTCAGGCCGGCACGCTGGTGCGCGAGGTGCTCGACGACGATGCGCGGGAGCGCTTGGCGCACAACATCGTCGGGCACGTCTCCAAGGGCGTCAAGGAGCCGGTGCTGTCACGGGTATTCGAGTACTGGCGCAACGTCGACCCCGACCTCGGTAAGAAGGTCGAGGAAGGCGTGCGCGGCGGCGGAACCGGTTAGCTGCCGGTGTAGGTGGCCGGGTCGGGCCGGTACCGGGTGCCGTCATCGAGGGCGCTCAGGGCGTCCATGTGCGCGGCGGTCAGCTCGAAGTCGAACACGTCGACGTTCTGGGCGATGCGCTCCGCCGACGAGGAGCGGGGGATCACCACGTTCCCCAACTGCAGGCTCCACCGGATGAGCACCTGCGCCGGGGTCTTGCCGTATTCGGCGGCGATGGCCGTGACGGCCGGATGCTCCACCAGCTTGCCGACCCCGAGCGGGCTGTAGGCCTCGGTGACGATGTTGTGCTCGGCGTTGACGGCCCGCAACGCCGCCTGGTTCAGCAGGGGATGGAGCTCGATCTGGTTGATCACCGGGCTGACGTAGGTCAGGTCGATGATGGTGGACAGCTCCTCGGCGCCGAAGTTGCACACCCCGATGGATTTGGTGAACTTCTCGCCCTGCAGCCGCATCAGGCCGCCCCAACTGTCGACGTACTTGCTGGTGTCCCCGCCGGGCCAGTGGATCAGATACAGGTCCAGATACTCCAGCCCGAGGCGCTCCAGGCTGGCCTTGGCGGCGTCCTGGCTGGACTGGAATCCCTGGTCGGCGGTGGCCAGCTTGGTGGTGACGAAGATCTCGGCACGCGGGACACCCGATGCCGCGATGGCCCGCCCGACACCCGCCTCGTTGCCGTACGACGCGGCGGTATCGATAAGGCGGACACCGATTTCCAGCGCAGCGGATACTGCACGCTCGGCATCGGTGTCGGAGAGTTCTCCGACACCGATGCCCAGCGCCGGAATCGTGTTTGCATCGCTGAGCCCGATATTGGGCACGGCAGCGGCCGAGGTCATGTCACCTACCCTGTGAAATTGAACGTGCGTGGATCGGGTCCCAGCCGCGTCCCGTTGTCGAGCGTGGCGATGGAGGCGATGTCCTGGTCTCCGAGTTCGAAATCGAACACGTCGAAATTACTCGCGATCCGGTCCGGGTTCACCGACTTCGGGATGACGATATTACCCAGCTGGATGTGCCACCTGACCAGTACCTGGGCCGGTGTCTTACCGTGCGCTTCGGCGATCGCGGTGACCACGGGATCTGCCAGCAGGCTGCCCTGGCCCAGCGGGCTCCACGCCTCGGTGGCGATGCCCAGTTCGGCGTGCAGGTCGCGCAGTTCCTGCTGGGGCAGCAACGGGTGCAGTTCGATCTGGTTGACCGCCGGAACGATCCCGGTGGCGTCGATGAGGGTGCGCAGATGCTCGGTCGCGAAGTTGCTCACGCCGATGGACCGGGCCCGGCCCTGCTCGCGCAGCTGGGCCAGCGCCTTGAAGGAGTCCACGAACAGGTTCGCCTCCGGCACCGGCCAATGGATGAGATAGAGGTCGACGTAGTCCACCCCGAGCCGTTCGGCGCTGGTGTCGAACGCCGCCAAGGCCTTGTCGTACCCCTGGTCGGCGTTCCACAGCTTGGTGACCACGAACACCTCGTCGCGCGGCACGCCGGACGCTTTCAGCGCGTGGCCCACCTCGGCCTCGTTGCCGTACACGGCCGCGGTGTCGATGTGGCGGTAGCCCGTCGCGAGCGCCGCTTCGACGGCGCGCTGCGTCTCCTCCGGGGGCGTCTGCCAGACTCCCAGACCGACAGTGGGAATCGAGTTGCCGTCGTTGAGCGCAATCGTGGATTGGTTAGGGGAAGTCATGACACAAAGTCTGCCAGCACGTCGCGATCCGGGACGGCTCAGGCTGATCACCGCCGGCGCCATGGGTCGCGTCGGGATACCGGTGATGGCTAAGCTTCCCGATCCCCTCAAACGGCTGCTGCTCGGGCGCCGCACCGTCACCGTCGACGGCAACACCCTCGACACGTCGCTGCAGCTGATGCTCACCGCGCAGCGACTGTCCAAGGTCGCCGGGCTGGTCGCCAGTTCCGACGTGGCCGTCTCGCGCGCCCAATTGAAACGGGCCGGCAAAGCATTTCGGTCACCGATCGTGGTCGCGGCCCGCGATTTCACCATCCCCGGCCCGGCCGGGGCGATCCCCGTGCGCCATTACCGGGCCGGCGCCGGCGCCCCGCTGCTGGTCTTCTATCACGGCGGCGGCTTCGTCGTCGGCGATCTGGACAGCCATGACGCACTGTGCCGGCGGATCAGCCGCGACGCGGGCGTGCACGTGCTGAGCGTCGACTACCGACTGGCGCCCGAACACAAGGCGCCCGCCGCCGCCGAGGATGCCGACGCGGCGTACCGCTGGGCGCTGGAGCACGCGGCCGACCTCGGAGCCGATCCGGACAAGGTCGCCGTCGGCGGCGACAGCGCCGGCGGCAACCTGGCCGCGGTGGTCACCCAGTCCGCCCGGGCCGGCGGGGTGCGGGTGCCGGCCCTGCAGTTCCTGCTCTATCCGGTCACCGATTTCGGCGCCACGACGGTGTCCAAGACGCTGTTCGCCGAGGGATATTTCCTGACCAGGGCCGATATGGAGTGGTTCCACGGCCACTACCTGCACGGCGCGGCCGTCGAGGGCACCGACCCACGGGTGGCGCCCCTGCTGGCCGGCGACTTGTCCGGGCTGTCGCCGGCGCTGGTGGCCACCGGCGGTTTCGACCCGCTGCGCGACGAGGGCCGGGCGTACGCGCAGGCGCTGGCGGCGGCCGGGGTGCCCGTCGACTGGCGCGAGTACGGCTCGCTGGTGCACGCCTTCGCGAATTTCTTCCCGCTCGGAGGCGGTAGTGAGGCGGCAATCGCCGATCTGACCTCGGCGCTGCGGGCCCATTTGAGCCGGTAGGCTGCACCCGTGGCGAACAAACCGAAGAAGCAGGCCAGTTACGACCTCAAGGCCGCCGACCGCAAGCGCAATCTGCTCATCCAGATCGGATTGACCTCCGTGGTCGTCGTGTTCGCCGTGGCGCTGGTCCTCTACATCGTCATGTCCGGCGACAAGAAGCCGCCGGCCGGTGAGGCCAAGTCCATCCGGGTGACATCGAGCAAGCTCATCACCAAGGAGGGTACGTCCGAGCCCAAGGCCGTGCTGTCCATGTACGAGGACTTCCTCTGCCCGCACTGCGGCGCGTTCGAGAAGCAGTTCGGCCCCACGGTGAACAAGCTCATCGACACCGGTGCGGTGGCCGCCGACTACTACATGGTCGCGATCCTGGACGCGCCGAGCAACCAGAACTACCCGTCTCGCGCCGGCGGCGCCGCCTACTGCGTCGCCGACGAATCGATCGACGCGTTCCGCCGCTTCCATGCCGCGATGTACGCCCAGCAGCCGAACGAGACGGCGTCGACCTTCCCGACCAACGAGCAGATCATCGAGACCGCGCGCCAGGCGGGGGCCGCCGGCAAGGTGCCCGACTGCGTCAACAAGGGCAAGTACGTCGACCTGGTGCAGGGCTTGGCGCAGGCCACCAAGATCAACTCCACCCCGACCGTCCGGATCAACGGTGAGGACTACCAGTTCAGTACGCCGGACGCGCTGGTCGCCAAGGTCAAGGAGATCGTCGGCAATGTGCCGGGGCTCTGATGACCGCCGCAGCCGCCACTGACGAGCCCGACGTCGAGGCGCCCGACACCGGGGTGCGCCCCGCGAGCGCCTGGTGGGTCCTCATCGCCGGCGTCGTCGGTTTGGCGGCGGCGCTGACGCTGACCATCGAGAAGATCGAAATCCTGATCAACCCGGCGTACGTGCCGTCCTGCAGCATCAACCCGGTGCTGTCCTGCGGGTCCGTGATGATCACGAAGCAGGCGTCGGTGTTCGGCTTCCCGAACCCGCTCATCGGCATCGGTGCATTCAGCGTCGTGGTGGTCACCGGGGTGCTCGCGGTCGCCAAGGTCCGCCTACCGCGGTGGTACTGGGTCGGGTTGACGATCGGCAGCGCGCTGGGCGTGGTGTTCGTGCACTGGCTGATCTTCCAGAGCCTGTACCGGATCGGCGCGTTGTGCCCGTACTGCATGGTCGTCTGGTCGGTGACCATCCCGCTGTTCGTGGTGGCGGCTTCCATCGCCGGCCGCGGGGAGACCGCCGAGGGGCCGGCCCGCCTGCTCTACCAGTGGCGGTGGTCGCTGGTGGCGCTCTGGTTCACCTCACTGGTGTTGATGATCCTGGTGAGGTTCTGGAATTATTGGTCAACCCTTCTGTAACACCGGGGTTACGGCGGGAAAGTTAGGGTTCACCTCGTGATTTCCAAACTCTTGGTAGCAAACCGCGGTGAGATCGCGATCCGGGCGTTTCGTGCCGCCACCGAACTGGGCATCGCCACCGTCGCGGTGTACCCCTTCGAGGACCGTAATTCGCTGCACCGCCTCAAGGCCGACGAGTCGTACCAGATCGGGGTGGAGGGACATCCGGTCCGGGCCTACCTGTCGGTGGACGAGATCATCCGGGTGGCCAAGCACGCCGGCGCCGACGCGGTGTACCCCGGCTACGGCTTCCTGTCGGAGAACCCCGAGCTGGCCTCGGCCTGTGCGCGGGAGGGAATCACGTTCGTCGGCCCCAGCTCCGAGGTGTTGGAGCTGACCGGCAACAAGGCGCGTGCGATCGCGGCGGCCAAGGCAGCCGGACTGCCGGTGCTGGCATCGTCGGAGCCGTCGTCGTCGGTGGCCGAGCTGGTGGCCGCGACAGAAGGCCCCGGCGCGATGGAGTTCCCGCTCTTCGTCAAGGCGGTCTCCGGTGGCGGTGGCCGCGGCATGCGGCGGGTGGCCGAGGCCAGTGCGCTGGCCGAGGCCGTCGAGGCCGCGTCGCGGGAGGCCGAGTCGGCATTCGGCGACGGCCGCGTCTACCTCGAGCAGGCGGTGATCAATCCTCGCCATATCGAGGTGCAGATCCTGGCCGACGGTGCCGGCAACGTCATGCACCTGTTCGAGCGCGATTGCAGTGTGCAGCGCCGCCATCAGAAGGTCATCGAGTTGGCCCCGGCGCCGAATCTGGATCCCGCGGTGCGGGCGAAGATCTGCGCCGACGCGGTCGCGTTCGCCCGACAGATCGACTACAGCTGCGCGGGCACCGTCGAATTCCTGCTCGACGAGCGGGGCCGGCACGTGTTCATCGAATGCAATCCCCGAATCCAGGTGGAGCACACCGTCACCGAGGAGATCACCGACGTCGACCTGGTGTCCTCGCAGCTGCGCATCGCGGCGGGCCAGACGCTCGACGAGCTCGGCCTGAGTCAGGACAGCATCGCGATCCGCGGTGCGGCCATGCAATGCCGCATCACCACCGAGGACCCGGCCAACGGTTTCCGCCCCGACACCGGCCGCATCACCGCCTACCGATCCCCGGGCGGCGCCGGCATCCGGCTCGACGGTGGCACCCACACCGGCGCCGAGATTTCCGCGCATTTCGATTCAATGCTGGTCAAATTGACCTGTCGCGGAAGAGATTTCGACATCGCGGTGGCTCGGGCCCGGCGTGCGCTCGCCGAGTTCCGGATCCGCGGCGTCTCGACGAACATCCCGTTCCTGCAGGCGGTGCTCGATGATCCGGATTTCCGGGCCGGCCGGGTGACGACGTCGTTCATCGACGACCGCCCGCAGCTGCTGACCGCGCACACGCCGGCCGACCGCGGCACGAAGATCCTGAACTACCTGGCCGATGTCACGGTCAACAAACCGCACGGCGAGCGCCGATCGACGGTGTATCCGCAGGACAAGCTGCCCGATATCGATCTGTCGGTGCGCCCGCCCGACGGCTCCAAGCAGAAGCTGATCGAACTCGGTCCTGCGGGCTTCGCCGCGTGGTTGCGCGACAGCCCCGCCGTCGGTGTCACCGACACGACCTTCCGGGATGCCCACCAGTCGCTGCTGGCTACCCGGGTGCGTTCGTCCGGGTTGCTGCGGGTGGCGCCGTATGTGGCGCGGATGACCCCGCAGTTGCTGTCGGTGGAGTGCTGGGGTGGCGCGACATACGATGTGGCGCTTCGCTTTCTGAAAGAGGATCCGTGGGAGCGGCTGGCCGCGCTGCGCGAGGCGATGCCCAACATCTGTCTGCAGATGCTGCTGCGCGGCCGCAACACCGTCGGCTACACCCCGTACCCGGAACTGGTCACCACGGCGTTCGTCGAAGAGGCGACCACGACCGGAATCGACATCTTCCGGATCTTCGATGCACTCAACAACGTCGACTCGATGCGCCCGGCCATCGACGCGGTGCGCGCCACCGGCTCTGCCGTCGCCGAGGTCGCGATGTCCTACACCGGGGACCTCTCGGACCCGGGCGAGGACCTGTACACCCTCGACTACTACCTGCGGCTGGCCGAACAGATCGTCGAGGCCGGGGCGCACGTGCTGGCCATCAAGGACATGGCCGGATTGCTGCGCCCGCAGGCCGCCGCCAAACTGGTGAGCGCGTTGCGCGCCCGGTTCGACCTGCCGGTACATGTGCACACCCATGACACCCCCGGCGGGCAGTTGGCCACCTATCTGGCCGCGTGGACTGCGGGCGCGTCGGCGGTGGACGGGGCGGCCGCGCCGTTGGCGGGCACCACCAGCCAACCGGCCTTGTCCGCCATCGTGGCCGCCACCGCGCACACCGAGTTCGACACCGGCCTGGATCTCGGTGCGGTGTGTGAGCTGGAGCCGTACTGGGAGGCGCTGCGGAAGGTGTACGCGCCGTTCGAGTCTGGGCTACCAGGGCCGACAGGGCGGGTATATCACCACGAGATCCCGGGCGGACAGCTGAGCAATCTGCGTCAGCAGGCCATTGCGCTGGGGTTGGGTGACCGGTTCGAAGAGATCGAGAACGCCTACGCCGGCGCCGATCGGGTGCTGGGCCGGCTGGTGAAAGTCACCCCATCGTCGAAGGTGGTCGGCGATCTGGCGCTGTCGTTGGTCGGTGCGGGTGCCACCGCCGCCGAGTTCGCCGCCGACCCGGATCGCTTCGACATCCCTGAGAGTGTGATCGGATTTCTGCGCGGGGAGCTCGGCGACCCACCGGGGGGCTGGCCGGAACCTTTGCGGTCCAAGGCATTACAGGGTCGCGGCGAAGCCAGGGCCGAGACACCGCTGGCACCGGAGGACGAGGCGCTGCTGGCCGCGCCCGGCCCGAAACGCCAGGCCACCCTCAACCGGTTGCTGTTCCCGGGCCCCACCAGGGAATTCGAGGCGCATCGCGAGGAGTACGGCGACACGTCCTCGCTGAGTGCCAATCAGTTCTTCTACGGGCTGCGCCAGGGCGAGGAACACCGCGTCGAGTTGGAACGTGGTGTGCAGCTACTGATCGGATTGGAGGCCATCTCCGAGGCCGACGAACGCGGTATGCGCACGGTGCTGTG
The DNA here is from genome assembly GCF_033741155.1 of Mycolicibacterium chengduense. Classification (NCBI taxonomy): domain Bacteria; kingdom Bacillati; phylum Actinomycetota; class Actinomycetes; order Mycobacteriales; family Mycobacteriaceae; genus Mycobacterium; species Mycolicibacterium chengduense. The sequence continues at coordinate 725,062 of NZ_JAWQNH010000005.1, forward strand.
CATCCTCAACGGCCAGTTGCGCCCGGTGCTGGTGCGCGACCGCAACATCGCCACCGAGATGCCCGCAGCGGAGAAGGCCGACAAGGCCAACCCGGATCACGTGGCGGCGCCGTTCGCCGGCGTCGTCGCCGTCGGGGTGAGTGCCGGCGACGCCGTCGAGGCGGGCCAGACCATCGCGACCATCGAGGCCATGAAGATGGAGGCTGCGATCACCGCGCCCAAGGCCGGCACCGTTGCCCGCGTCGCCGTCAAAGACACCGCGCAGGTCGAGGGCGGCGATCTGCTGGTGGTGTTGGGCCCCTCAAGCGGGGGTTCAGCCTGACCCGGATCGTCGCGGGGCGCTACGGTGGGCGCCGAATCGCGGTGCCCGTCAAGGGCACCCGGCCGACCACCGACCGGGTCCGTGAATCGCTGTTCAACGTGCTCGCCGCGCGAATGGATTTCGATGGCGCCGTGGTGCTCGACCTGTACGCGGGGTCGGGTGCGCTCGGATTGGAGGCGCTGTCCCGTGGTGCGGCGCACGCGATGTTCGTCGAATCCGATCGCAAAGCGGCCGCCGTGATCTCGGCCAACATCGCCGCGTTGCAGGCCCCCGGCACCGTGCGCTGCGCGCCGGTAGCCAAGGTGCTCGCCGGCGCGCCCGCCCGACGGGCGGATCTGGTGTTCGCCGATCCTCCCTACGAGGTGCCCGCCGCCGAGGTCGAGGCGCAGCTGGCCGCGTTGCTCGGCAACGGCTGGGTGGCACCGGGAGCACTCGCCGTCGTCGAACGGGCCGCGGGCGGCCCGGCGCTGCGCTGGCCCGACGGGTGGGAACGCGTCGACGAGCGGCGCTATGGCGACACCCGGCTGGAGTTCGGCATCGCGTAACGTCAGGCCGCGTGAGCGAAGCTTGCGAGCGAACCCTCGATGTGGAATGTGGCGGCCGAGAGGCGGCCACATGAGTGGCGCTGTCTGCCCCGGATCCTTCGACCCGGTCACCCTGGGCCATATCGACGTCTTCGAACGGGCCGCGGCTCAGTTCGACGAGGTGGTGGTGGCGGTGCTGGTGAACCCCAACAAAAAGGGCATGTTCAACGCCGAGGAACGTATCGAGCTGATCCGTGAATCCACCACCCACCTGCCCAACCTGCGGGTGGAATCCGGCACCGGTTTGGTGGTCGACTTCGTCAAGCAGCGGGGCCTCACCGCCATCGTCAAGGGGCTGCGCACCGGCACCGATTTCGAGTACGAGCTGCAGATGGCCCAGATGAACAAGCATGTCGCCGGCGTGGACACTTTCTTCGTGGCGACCACGCCGCGCTACTCCTTCGTGTCGTCGTCGCTGGCCAAGGAGGTCGCCGGGCTCGGCGGTGACGTGAGCGATCTGCTGCCGGAGCCGGTCAACGTGCGGTTGCGGGCCAAGCTGCACGGTTAGCCCCCGGCCGCGGCGGGTACGCCGGGGATGACGCACAGCCCACCGCGTCCCCACCCGAGCCTGACCGTGTACGGAGGTAACACCCGTGGTCGAAACATTTGTCCAGTCGACCGACGACGTCGTGCGGTTCCTTAAGGACCAGCACAACTTGATCAAGGATCTGTTCGAGGAGGTGCTCTCCGCCTCCGCGCCCGAGGCCAGGGAGCGCGCCTTCACCGACCTGCGCCAACTGCTGGCCGTGCACGAGACCGCCGAGGAGATGGTGGTTCATCCGCGGGCGCGCCGCGAGGTCACCGGTGGCGACGCGATCGTCGACGCCCGGCTCGAGGAGGAGCACGACGCGAAGGAGCAGCTGTCCAAGCTGGAAGGCATGGATATGGCTTCCGACGAGTTCCTGGAGGAGCTGACCCTGTTCCGTGCCGACGTGATCAAGCACGCCGAGCGCGAGGAGACCGAGGAGTTCAGCCGGCTGCAGCGCCAGCTGAGCGCCGAGGATCTGGGCCGGATGGTCAAGGCGGTGCAGGCAGCCCAAGCCATCGCGCCCACTCGGCCCCATCCCGGCGTCGAGTCGCCGGTGCTGAACTACGTCGTGGGCCCGTTCGCCTCGATGCTGGACCGCGCCAGGGACGCCATCGCCGCAGCGCTGCGCTAGTGGCGGCGCGACACACCGCAACAAAACTCCAGTCACAGGCGTAACACCAGGCACACTGGTCACTAACAACTACGCCTGGAGGGTGTTGCCGTGTACCGAGTGTTTGAGGCGCTTGACGAACTCAGTGCGATCGTGGAGGAAGCACGCGGCGTGCCGATGACGGCCGGCTGCATGGTCCCCCGAGGCGACGTCCTGGAACTGCTCGACGACATCAAGGACGCCATTCCCGGCGAGCTCGATGATGCCCAGGACGTGCTCGACGCCAGGGACGCCATGCTCAACGAGGCCCGTGAGCATGCCGATTCCACGGTGGCCTCCGCCAACGCCGAGGCCGACTCGCTGCTCAACCACGCCCGCAGTGAGGCCGACCGGATGATGGCCGAGGCCAAGTCCCAGGCCGACCGGATGGTCGCCGAGGCGCGCGCCCACGCCGACCGGATGGTCACCGAGGCTCGCGACGAGGCGGCCCGTATCGCCGCCGCGGCCAAGCGCGAATACGAGGCCAGCACCAGCCGCGCCAAGACCGAGGCCGACCGGCTCATCGAGAACGGCAATATCTCCTACGAGAAGGCGGTGCAGGAGGGCATCAAGGAGCAGCAGCGCCTGGTGTCGCAGACCGAGATCGTGCAGACCGCCACCGCCGAGGCCACCCGGCTGGTGGACTCCGCGCACGCCGAGGCCGACCGGTTGCGCGGTGAATGCGATATCTACGTCGACAGCAAGCTCGCCGAGTTCGAGGACTACCTCAACGGCACGCTGCGCTCGGTGAGCCGCGGCCGCCACCAGCTGCGGACCGCTGCGGGCACCCACGACTACGCGACGCGGTAAGCCCCAATCTGCGTGGATCGTGCTTTGCGGGTATCTTCTGTCGCGATTAACCGCTCCGGCGAGTGACCTGGCAAGTGTGATCACTGCCCTTAGTGGGCAGTATCGCGGGACGCCGGCAGTCAGTTAACACTGCCAGAATCAACCGTATGTTGCTGTAGAACCCTTGGCAACGAAGACGGGCATCTAAGCTTCGCAAGACGGCCGCTCGACTACGGGAAGTCGACCCCCGCGGCCCCGGAAGTTGGATGCTTGCCATCCGCGGGAGCCGGTGCAAGTAGCGATTTCAGCGGTCTTGACCCCCGTGTGATGGACACGCTCAGTCCCCGGAATTTGCTGGGTAAAGCGAGATGTCTTACCGAAGGATTCATCCCTTCGAGTTCAAGCGCGAAGGCGGTGGCGCGGGCCCGAGACACCGAGGGTGCGACGATATGGCGATCTCCGCGGAACTCTCCGTGTCTGGTCGCCGGGTGTGCAAGCGAATAGGTTACGTCGCATAGTTGTTGGCAATGTCAATCGGCGTCGTGGGATCGATACTTGCTTTTTCAAATTCCGCCCACATTAAATGTGGCTCATTGGTTGCGCGCCTACGCTGTCTAGCCTCTAGTATCTGTACCCGCACGGCTCGTCGCTTGGGCAGCGAAGTTATACGGGTTAAGGAGTAGATCCTGAATTGGCTCGCAGTTAAACGCGTCGCAATCGTCGTAGTGCTCTCTGTTGCGCTTACTGGTATTTGGCTATGGGGCGGTAGCGAAGGGCGAAATCAGGCGATATCAGCACTCGTTGGTTTCTTGGTGGCTATTCTCTTTCCGCAATTGATAACTTTGTTCCGCGGAGGGGCCGCAACTTCCCAGTCTTCGGGCGATCATCCCTGGCGGCATATAGTGATGATGACCTTGCCGGCTTGCGTCGTGACGTGGATACTTGTGGCCAGCCTTCAGGCCTATCAACCTGCTGCGGTGGATAAGGTAGATAGCGTTTCCCTTTCGCAACCGTACCCGTCGGGGCAGTCAATGATGGCCAGTGTCGTGCGTAGTGGCGATGCATATTATGCAGTCGGATGGTTTGCCGGAGATACGGCGGATGCTATCCGCGTTGTGGCTGACGGCAAACGTGGATCAACGGCAGCAATCTGGCGATCCACCGATGGTCAGAATTGGCAGCCAGTCGATCTGGAAAAGTCAGTTATCGGTCAAGTTTCGCTAGCGAATGGTATGTATGCGGAAAGTGATATTGCCGCTGTCCGCCGAGCTGATGACGGAATTCTTCTTTTTGGTCAAGAGCAGCAAATTGATGGTAGCTGCACCGGCATGGTTTGGCGCCTTCGCACTGGCAAGGATTTCATCGAGCGTGCTGCAGATATTTTGACGAAGCTACCGCCGGCCACAAAATACTTCTCTTACGATCACGATGACTCAACTCAAGTTGTAGCCGGAACCAGCAATAGCGGAGACACCAGCATATGGGTCCGACGGGCCGGCGGAACGTGGTCAGAGAAATCCCTCGGGCCAGGTTCCATAGTGCAGGTGGAGAGCGTAAGGCACATTAACGGGCAGTGGATTGCTGTTGGTTTCGGTCAAGTCCTCAGACGTGGTGTACGAGGTCGTCGTGTGATTCTTCGATGTGATGGTTCAGGCGGTCAGTGCTGCGGGGGTGGCCTCCTGTTCGA
>NZ_JAWQNH010000006.1:0-489307 GCF_033741155.1 Mycolicibacterium chengduense
TCGAAGAATCACGCGATGACCTTCAATCACTCGGCTACGACACGCCGGTACCGCTGATCAGGTCCGACTCGTACACCACTCTGCTGGACGCAACCGTTGGTTTCGATCGTTCCACCGATCCGCAGTACTTGCCATCGGCTGACAATGATACGAATTACTCGTACAGGGACGCAGCTGTTTGGACTCTAGACGGTGACACGTGGACATCTACCTCCGACGGTCTCACGAGAACCCCTGGGGCGCAGCAGATTGGCGACATCACCTATTCGCATGGTCTTTGGCTGGCGGTGGGCGAGGATAATAGTGGTGACCCTCGTAATATGGATGGCTCGATTTGGAAGTCCTCCAATGGACGCAAGTGGGAGAAGGTGATTCTCGCTAAAATTTCTGGTGTCCCGGGATTTCAGGCAATGAAAGGCGTGATAGAAGACGGCGAGAGTTTGGTCATCGTGGGCACAGAGGTGCCTGTTCCCGATACGGATGTGCCAAATTCCCTGTATTCGGCAAGAAATGCGGTTTGGAAACTGAACTTTGAACCTAGGAGGGGAATTCGAGATGACTCATTCGCCTCGTTTGGGTGATCCGCAGGGTAGGGATAGTAAACGTATTGCGAATGCCAATTGAACGTTATTAGTTCAGTCTTGAAGGATGGCAAGGTATAGTTATGGATGTAATAGAAAAACTAAAATTGGCCAGCGTTCTGTTCGCTATGGCGTTGGCTTTCGCAAATAGTGAAGCGGTGTCCAAAGCAAGTGCCAGAACGGACTGCCCGAGTGATTTTCGCGACGGGACGGCACACGTTGTCCTAGACAACTCGAACATCGACTGTAGCGAGGGGGCGGCGCTGATTGATCGAGTCGTGCGCAGCCCAGCTTTCCGTGGAGGTGAACCAGTTGTCGAAATCGAAGGTTGGTCTTGTAACGTTTTCGGCCCCGCGATCGCTGCCCAGGTCGGATATTCGATCAGGTGCAATCAAGGGAGCAGTACGGTCGGGCTATCGCCCTCCTAGGATTCGACCGGAATGCGGCGAGTGATTTGAACGGGCTTGGGCGGACTTTTATCGTGCCTTTTGTCCACGCTGGCACGAGGAGCGCATTCCGCCCCGAGACGACGCGACTAAAGTTGGCCGTGCCGAGGCGGTGTGGTCCCCGACAGCGTGTAGCGACCGATGTGCTGCAGCTTCCACCGCGTCGGGTCGTGCAGCGTGTGGGTGCGGGCATCGCGCCAGTATCGCGACAGGTTCGCCGAGCCGGAGGCGCTGCGGGTACCGCCCAGTTCGAACAGTGCGCTCGAGGCCTCCAACGACGCCCGGGTGGCCGCCACCTTCGCGACCGCCACCGCGATCGACGCCTCGGCTGCGCTGTCCGCGTCCAGATGTGCGGTGGCGCGGTCCACGGCCCGGCCGGCCTCGGCGAGCAGAGCCAGCGCGCCGCGAACCGTCACGGTGAGATTCCCGGCGACCTGGATCAGCGTCGGATCGTCCACCGCCGCAGGTTGTTCGGCCTCGAAATGCGCCCGCGCCTGCGCAGCTTGCCGGACCCCCTCGGCCAGCGCGGCGGTGGCGATCCCGACGTCCAGGGCGGTGTGCAGCAACTGCGCCCTGGCGCCGTACACGGTGGGCTGGGCGAAGATCGGCGTGAACGGCACGACCTGGGCGGCCGGCACCGACACCTCGTCGAGTGTCACCGTGCCCGAGGCCGTGGTGCGCTGACCCATGCCGTCCCAGTCGTCCACGACGGTCAGGCCCGCAGTTCCCGCCTCCACGAAGGCCAAGGCTTTCGGCGTCGACGCGGTGAGCGGTTGCGCCGGATCCTGCGGGAGTGACGCCCGTACGATGACCCAATCGGCGAAAAGCGCTCCGGTGCAATAGTACTTGCGTCCCGACAACCGATAGCCACCGTCACCGGCGGGCAGCAGGACCGTGGTGTCGACGTCGATGCGGCCGGAGCGTTCGGATTGTGCATTGGCGAAAAGCGCTCCGTCGAGCACCTTCTCGTAGAAGAACGTCCGCTGTTGTGCGGTGCCCTGCAGCCGGACAGCCTCCAAGAAGGTGTAATGCGAGTGCGGGATCTGGGCCAACGAGGCGTCGGCGTGTGCGAGCAGGCGGAACACCTCGGCGATCACCGAGGCCGGCGCGTCGATGCCCCCGTGCTCGACGGGTACCGACAAGGCAAGCAGCCCAGCTTCTTTGAGTGCCCGCACCGGCTCGTGCGGCAGTTGGCGTTCGGCGTCACGCGCGGCGGCCCCGGCGGCGAACTCGTCGGCCAGCTCGGCCGCGACCGCCAGCGCCTGGTCGGCGTCGACGATGCGCGCCGCCGGTGCGAGCGACGTCACCGCGCCGAGCCCACGAACGGGATCGACACACTGGGCGCCTCATCTGCGCCTGCGTTAAACAGGCCGCGCTGCCGCAGGATCGGTACCACGCCCTCACCGAACCAGAACAGCTCTTCCAGGTGCGGGTACCCGGAGAAGATGAACTCGTCGATGCCGATCTCGGCGTATTCGGCGATCCGGTCGGCCACCTCGGTGTGACTACCGACCAGCGCGGTGCCGGCGCCGCCGCGCACCAGCCCCACCCCGGACCACAGATTCGGCGCGATCTCCAGGCTGCGGGCATCGCTCCAGGTGCCATCGGCGCGGTTGGCCTCGTGCAGCGCCAGCATGCGTTTCTGCCCCTCGGACTGGCTGCGGGCCAGCCCCTCCTGCGCCTTGCGTACGGTGTCCTCGTCGAGCGCGGCCACCAGCTTGTCGGCCTGCGCCCACGCCTCTTCGGAGGTGTCGCGCGAGATGGTGTGCAACCGGATCCCGAAACGCAGCTTGCGGCCCTGCTCGGCGCCCAGCGCGCGGATCCATTCGATCTTCTCGCGCACCGCGGCCGGCGGCTCACCCCAGGTGAGGTACACGTCCGAATGCCGCGCAGCCACCGGGCCGGCCGCCTTCGAGCTGCCGCCGAAGTACAACGGCGGCACCGGGTTCGGGGGTACGGCCAGGGCGGCTTCCTCGACGTCGACGTAGTCGCCCTTGTGGGTGACTGTTTCACCGGCCCACAGCCGGCGCACCACATCGAGGAACTCGTCGCAACGCGCATAGCGCGCGTCCTTGTCCAGATGGTCACCGAAGGCGCGCTGCTCGTGCGCCTCACCGCCGACGACCACGTTGAGCAGGATGCGGCCCGGCGCATGCCTGGCGAAGGTGGCGGCCATCTGGGCCGAGAGGGTGGGGCTGACCAGGCCGGGACGGAAGGCCACCAGGAACGCCAGCGAGGTGGTCTCCCTGGCCAGCAGCGCCGCGGTGATGAACGCGTCCTCACACCAGGCGCCGGTGGGGATCAGGGCGCCGGTGAAACCGAAGCGTTCGGCGCTGCGGACGATGGAGGCGAGATAGTCGATCGTGGCCTCGCGGTCACCGCTGGCGGCGCCGGCCGGTGTGCCGTGGCCACCGCCGACGATCAGGCGGCTATCGCCGTAGGTGGGCAGGAACCAGTGCAGCTTCACAGTCACGCGTCGAGTATCGGCGCCCGCGGCTCCGGAAAGCCCCGCGTCCTGCGGTCGCTGCCCGCCGCGACCGACCTCACCGGCCACGGGGCCACCTTCGAATAAAAATCTCGCTGATCGGGTTTGCGCCCCGGTCGGCGGTGATCGGGGCCGAAGTAGGATCGACGATATGGCCCGTTCGAACCCGCTCGTCATCGACATCTCGCGGTTGGGGCGCCGCCCCGGGTCGATGATCACGGTGCACGAGACCGTCCCGGCGCCGTCGCCCATCGGACTCGACCTCATCCGCATCGAGACGGACGCCCCGGTGGAGCTGGATCTGCAGATCCAATCGGTGTCCGAGGGCGCCCTGGTGACCGGCACCGTCTCGGCGTCCACCGCCGGTGAATGCGTGCGCTGCCTGGAGCCGATCACCGGAGACGTCAGCATCGACCTCACCGAGCTCTACGCCTATCCCGGCAGCGCCACCGAAGAGACCACCGAGGCCGACGAGATCGGCCGCGTGGTCGACGACGAGGTCGACCTCGAACAGCCGATCGTCGACGCGGTCGGGCTGGCGCTGCCGTTCGCCCCGCTCTGCCGACCGGATTGCCCCGGACTGTGCCCCGACTGTGGTGTTCCGCTCGCGTCGGCGGAGCCGGGACATCACCACGACAAGATCGATCCGCGGTGGGCGAAGCTGGCCGGCCTCAAGGAGGATCTGGGCGGGCCCGGAGCCAAGGCGTGACCGTCGACCGCGGCCCGTTACTCGCCGCGCTGGGTGTCCCGCTGTCCGACGATCTGCTGACGGTGGCGCTGACCCACCGCAGCTACTCCTACGAGAACGGTGGCCTGCCGACCAACGAGCGCCTGGAATTCTTGGGCGACGCGGTGCTCGGGTTGACCATCACCGAGGAGCTCTACCAGCGGCATCCGGACCGGGCCGAGGGCGATCTGGCCAAGCTGCGCGCCAGCATCGTCAATACCCAGGCACTGGCCGATGTCGGCCGCGGGCTCGGCGACCGGGGGCTGGGCGCGTACCTGCTGCTGGGCAAGGGCGAGGAGAGTTCAGGCGGCGCCGACAAGTCCAGCATTCTGGCCGACGGCGTCGAATCCCTCTTGGGCGCAATCTATATCGAGCACGGCAACGTGGTGGCTCGGGAGGTCATCCTGCGTTTGTTCAGCGAATTGCTGGACACCGCACCGACGTTGGGCGCCGGGCTGGACTGGAAGAGCAGCCTGCAGGAACTCACCGTCGCCCGCGGCTTGGGCGCCCCGTCGTATGCCGTCACCTCTGAGGGCCCCGATCACGACAAGGAGTTCACCGCTATCGTCCTGGTCGCCGGTACGGAGTACGGCAGGGGTGTGGGGCGCACCAAGAAGGAAGCGGAGCTGAAGGCCGCGGCGGCGGCCTGGAATGCACTCAAGAATGCCTGAACTCCCCGAAGTCGAGGTGGTGCGGCGCGGCCTGGACGCACATATCGTCGGGCGCCGCATCGCCGAGATCCAGGTGCTGCATCCGCGGGCGACCCGACGGCACGAGCTCGGTCAGGCTGATCTGGAGGCGCGGCTGCGCGGCAGCCGCATCATCGGCACCGGACGGCGCGGCAAGTACCTGTGGCTGACGCTGGACAGCGGCGACGCGGTGGTGGTGCACCTCGGAATGAGCGGGCAGATGCTGCTCGGGCCGGTACCGAATCCCGGTCACCTGCGGATCGCGGCGATCCTCGACGACGGCACCGCGTTGAGCTTCGTCGATCAGCGCACGTTCGGCGGCTGGATGGTCACCGAGATGGCCGGTGAGGTTCCGCTGCCGGTGGCACATATCGCGCGCGACCCGCTGGATCCGGCCTTCGACCGTGACGGCGTGGTGACGGTGTTGCGGCGCAAGCACTCTGAGATCAAACGGCAGTTGCTGGATCAGACCGTGGTGTCCGGGATCGGCAATATCTACGCCGACGAGGCACTGTGGCGGGCCCGCGTGCACGGCGGCCGGCTGGCCTCGGGCTTGGCGCGCAAGCAGTTGGCCGACGTGCTGGATGCGGCCGCCGAGGTGATGACGGCGGCCCTGGCCCAGGGCGGTACTTCTTTCGACTCTCTCTACGTCAACGTCAACGGCGAATCCGGGTACTTCGACCGCTCGTTGGACGCCTACGGCCGGGTGGATCTTCCGTGCCGGCGCTGCGGCGCGGTGATGCGGCGGGAGAAGTTCATGAATCGCTCGTCGTTCTACTGCCCCAAATGTCAGCCGCCGCCGCGGGCGCGGCGGTCGGCTACTGCCGCTTGTTGAACTCGGCGGCAGCGGACATGCAGACCTTCCACTGCCCGGATTCCTTGCGGAAATAGGCGGTGTCGAAGGGACCTCCGGCGTTCATGTGCGCCGATGCCACGTCGCCCTTGACCTTGATGTCGGTGGCGGTCACCTCGGTTTTGGGGGCACTGCTGGGAATCTCGATGCCCTGCAGGATCTCGCCGAGCTGACCGAGCGCGCCGAACATCCCGGCTTCGGCCTTGCAGAAGTACTGCGCCAGATCGGTGAACTTCCCGGAGCTGCCGGCCGCGTTGAAATCCTGGACCAGTTGCTTGATCTCGCGTTCGTCCTTGGACGCCTGTGCCGGCCCGCCCGAACGCAGCAACAGCACGCCGCCGACCACCAGGACGGCGACCAACAGGACCGCCGCGATGCCGCCGCCGATCAGCCAGCCGCGGTTGCGGGTGGGTGGAGGCGGGGTCGGGTAGGGGTACGGGTAGGGATAGCCGCCCTGCGGCGGGACGATGTAGCCGCCCTGCGGCGGGACGTTGTAGCCGTACGGCGGGTAGGCCGGGTACGGCACGGCGGCCGGCGGCTGCTGCGGGTCCCACGGGCCGGGCGGGCCGTAGGGATCCGGCTGCGGTCCAGGCTGGGAGGGCGGGTAGTACGTCACGGTGTTCTGCTCCTGGAGGTGTTGCACTTCACCCTAACGCGGGGTCGGGCCGGCAGCGCGGAGCCGCACGTAGGGAGTAGGAATGAGGTCATGACAGAACTGTGGGTCGAGCGCACCGGGGTGCGCCGCTACACCGGTCGCAGCTCGCGGGGCGCCGAGGTACTGGTCGGATCGGAAGACGTCGACGGTGTGTTCACCCCCGGCGAGCTGTTGAAGATCGCGCTGGCCGCGTGCAGCGGGATGAGCAGCGACCAGCCGCTGCGCCGCCGGCTCGGCGACGACTACGCCGCCACCATCCGGGTGTCCGGTCCCGCCGACCGGGAGCAGGAGCGCTACCCGCTGTTGGAGGAGAAGCTGGAGGTGGACCTCTCGGGGCTGTCCGAGGACGAGGTGAAGCGGCTGCTGGTCGTGGTCGAGCGGGCCATCGACCAGGTGTGCACGGTGGGCCGCACCCTGAAATCGGGCACCGAGGTGAAGTTCGAGATCGACACCCATGAGCGCCGATCCTGATGTCCGCCTGAACGCCTGGGTGCACGGCCACGTGCAGGGCGTCGGTTTCCGGTGGTGGACCCGGTCCCGGGCCCTTGAGCTGGGCCTGACCGGTTTCGCGTCCAACCGCCCCGACGGCCGGGTGTACGTGGTCGCGCAGGGCCCGCGGGCCGCCTGCGAACGACTGCTGGAACTGCTGCGCGGCGGTGGCACGCCGGGCAGCGTGGACACCGTGGTGGCGGACTGGGCCGACGCGGGCGAGCAGATCCCGGGCTTCACCGAGCGTTAACGCGCGCGACGGTAGGGTTACCCGTCATGCATTTGAAGAGTCTCACGCTGAAGGGCTTCAAGTCCTTCGCCGCGGCGACGACTCTGCGCTTCGAACCGGGCATCACCTGCGTCGTCGGGCCGAACGGCTCGGGCAAATCCAACGTCGTCGACGCCCTGACCTGGGTGATGGGGGAGCAGGGCGCCAAGACGCTGCGCGGCGGCAAGATGGAGGACGTCATCTTCGCCGGCACGTCCTCGCGGGCTCCGCTGGGCCGCGCCGAGGTCACGCTGACCATCGACAACTCCGACAACGCGCTGCCCATCGAATACTCCGAGGTATCCATCACCCGACGGATGTTCCGTGACGGTGCCGGCGAATACGAGATCAACGGCAGCAGTTGCCGTTTGATGGATGTGCAGGAGCTGCTCAGCGACTCCGGCATCGGCCGCGAGATGCACGTCATCGTGGGGCAGGGCAAACTCTCGGAGATCCTGGAGTCTCGCCCCGAGGACCGTCGTGCCTTCATCGAGGAGGCCGCCGGGGTGCTCAAGCACCGCAAGCGCAAAGAGAAGGCGGTCCGCAAGCTCGACTCGATGCAGGCCAACCTGGCCCGGCTCACCGATCTCACCACCGAGCTGCGCCGCCAGCTCAAGCCGCTGGGCCGCCAAGCCGAGATGGCGCGCCGCGCCCAGACCATCCAGGCCGACCTGCGCGACGCGCGGCTGCGGCTGGCCGCCGACGACCTGGTGACCCGGCAAACCGAGTTCAACGACACCAACCAGGCCGAGACCACCCTGCGCCGCGAACACGACGAGGTGAGCACCCGGCTGGAGGCTGCGACGCTGGAGCTGAGCGCCCACGAGTCGGCGGTCGCCGAGTTGTCCCAGCGTGCCGAGGCCGCCCAGCAGACGTGGTTCCGGTTGTCCGCGCTCGCCGAGCGGGTCAGCGCCACGGTGCGCATCGCGACCGAGCGCACCCAACTGCTGGACTCGGCACCAGAACCGACGCCCGGCCGGGACCCCGACGCGCTGGAGGCCGAGGCCGACCTGGTGGCCGAGGAGGAACGCCAGCTGCTGGAGGAGTTGGAGGAGTCGCGCTACGCGCTGGAGGCGGCGCGTGCCGAGCTGGCCGAACGGGAGCGGGTCGCCGCCGAGGCCGAACGGGCGCAGCGGGCCGCCGCCCGTGCCGAGGCCGACCGCCGGGAAGGCCTGGCCCGGTTGTCCGGACAGGTCGACACCATGCGTACCCGCGTCGAATCGACCGACGACGGCATCGCTCGGCTGACCGCCCGGATCGAGGAGGCGGCGGCGCGGGTCGAGCACGCCCAGGCCGAATTCGAACTGGTACAGGCCAAGGTGGGTGAACTCGACGAGGGCGAGGTCGGCCTCGACGATCAGCACGACCGGTCGGTGGCCGCATTGCGGCTGGCCGACGAACGGGTCGCCGAATTACAGGCCGCCGAGCGCAGCGCCGAACGCCAAGTGGTGTCGCTGCAGGCCCGCATCGACGCGCTGTCGGTGGGTCTGGAACGCAAGGACGGCGCCGCGTGGTTGGCCGAGAACCATGGTGGTACTGGCCTTTTCGGATCCATCGCCAAGCTCGTGCGGGTCCGCGAGGGGTTCGAGGTGGCGGTCGCCACCGTGCTCGGGTCGGCCGCCGACGCGCTGGCCGCCGAGAACCCGGGCGCCGCTCGTGCCGCGGTGGCCGCGCTGAAGGAGGCCGACGGCGGCCGGGCCGCGATCGTGCTGGGTGACTGGCCGGTGACCGCGCGGCCCCATTCCGGCGCACTCGACCACGACGGGCGCTGGGCGTTGGATCTGGTCGAGGTCCCCGACCGGCTGCGCGGCGCGATCACCGCGCTGCTGGCCGACGTGGTAGTGCTCGACGACCTGTCGCACGCCTTGGATTTCGTTGCCGCACAACCACATCTGCGTGCGGTCACCGTCGACGGTGACCTGGTGGGCGCCGGCTGGGTGAGCGGCGGTTCGGACCGCAAGGTGTCGACGCTGGAGATCGCGTCGGAGATCGAGAAGGCCCGCGCCGAGCTGACCGCCGTCGAGCGGCAGAGCGCCGAGCTGACGGCCGCGCTGGCCGGTGCCATGCAGGAGCAGCGGGCCCGCCAGGACGCAGCCGAGCAGGCGTTGGCCGCGCTCAACGAGTCCGACGCCGCCATCTCCGCGATCTACGAGCAGCTCGGCCGGCTCGGACAGGAAGCCCGCAATGCCGATGCGGAGTGGCAGCGCCTGATCAAACAGCGTGACGAACTGGAAGCCGGCCGCACCGCGGCCGTCGAGGAGCTCACCGAGCTGGAGACCCGGCTGCACAACGCGCAGCAGGAGCCGATGTTCGAGGTCGAGCACGTCGATCGGGAGGAGACCACCGTCGCCGCCGACGCGGCGCGCGCCACCGAGGTGGAGGCCCGCCTCGCCGTGCGTACCGCCGAGGAACGGGCGAATGCCGTTCGGGGCCGGGCAGATTCGTTGCGCCGGGCGGCTGCCGCCGAACGGGAGACGCGAGCCAGGGCGCTGCGGGCGCGGGAGGCCCGCGAGTACGCCGCCACCGTCGCGGCTGCGGTGGCCGAATCCGGCCGGCTGGTCGCCGCCCGGCTGGGCGCCACGGTGACCGCGGCATCCCGCATCCGCGACGAACTGGCCACCGAACGCCGGCTGCGCGCCGAGGCGCTGAGCCGCGCGCGCACCGAGGTCACCGAACTGAGCGCCAGGATCACGGCGCTCACCGATTCGCTGCACCGCGACGAGGTGGCCAAAGCCCAAGCGGCCCTTCGCATCGAACAGCTGGAACAGCAAGCCCTCGAGCAGTTCGGTCTGGCCGCCGCCGATCTGATCGCCGAGTACGGCCCGCACATCCCGCTGCCGCCGACGGAGCTGGAACTGGCCGAATATGAGCAGGCCAAGGAGCGCGGTGAGCAGGTGACCGCCCCGGCGCCCATGCCGTTCGACCGGCCCACGCAGGAACGCCGCGCGAAGAAGGCCGAGCGGGAACTCGCCGAGCTGGGCCGGGTCAATCCGCTGGCGCTGGAGGAGTTCGCCGCGCTGGAGGAGCGCTACAACTTCCTGTCCACCCAGCTCGAAGACGTCAAGGCGGCCCGCAAGGACCTGATGGATGTCATCGAGGAGGTGGACGCGCGCATCCTGACGGTGTTCGCCGAGGCCTACGCCGACGTGGAACGCGAGTTCACTCAGGTGTTCGCGTCGCTGTTCCCCGGCGGTGAGGGCCGGCTGTTGCTGACCAACCCGGAGGACATGCTCACCACCGGCATCGAGGTGGAGGCCCGGCCGCCGGGCAAGAAGGTCAAACGCCTCTCGCTGCTGTCCGGTGGCGAGAAATCGCTCACCGCGGTGGCCATGCTGGTGGCCATCTTCCGGGCCCGGCCGTCACCGTTCTACATCATGGACGAGGTCGAGGCGGCACTCGACGATGTGAACCTGCGGCGGCTGCTGGGCCTCTTCGAGCAGCTGCGGGAGCGTTCGCAGCTGATCGTCATCACGCATCAGAAGCCGACGATGGAGATCGCCGACGCGCTGTACGGCGTGACGATGCAGGGCGACGGCATCACCCAGGTGATCTCCCAGCGGATGCGTGGCGAGCAACTGGTCACCCAGTAGCGCCGACGCCGATCTCGCGCAGGCCGGCCAGGTCGGCGGCGCCGCAGCCGTGCAGGCAGATGCGCAGCTCGGCGATGAAGCGTTGCAGCCAATCTTGCACGGCGGCAGCCGATTCGATCGCCGGAACCAGCAGCGGCCGGGCAACGGCCACCACATCGGCGCCCAGTGCGATCGCCTTGGCTGCGTCCATACCGCTGCGGATACCGCCCGAGGCCACCAGCGGCGTGCCCGGCAACGTGCGCCGTACCTCGACCAGCGCCTGGGCGGTCGGGATGCCCCACTCGGCCAGCTCGGGGTCGTTGATGCGGCCGTAGCGCACGAATTGTTCCACCCGGGCCCACGAGGTGCCGCCGGCGCCGGCCACGTCGACGGCCGCGATCGGCACGTCGGTCAGCTGCGCGGCCGCGGCCGCTCCGATACCGTGGCCCACCTCCTTGAGCAGCACCGGGTAACCGATGGCCGCGGTCAGCTCGCGGAGCCGGTCCACCGACCCGGTGAAATCGGTGTCGCCGCCGCGCTGCATCGCTTCCTGCAACGGATTGGTATGCACCGCAACGGCATTGGCGCCCACCTGACCCAGCGCGGCGCGCAGGTCGGGCACCATGTCGGGCCCCAGCTGGGCCAACCCGATATTGCCGACGAGTAGCACGTCCGGTGCGACCTCTCGAACCCGGAAGGTGCTGTCGGCGTCGCCGAGCATGACCCGCTGAGAGCCGAGCATCATGCCGATGCCCAGCGCCTGGGCGGCGCTGGCCAGGTTGCGGTTGATGGTGCCGGACAGTTCCGAACCACCGGTCATCGACCCGATCAGTACCGGTGCCCGCAAACCGACCCCGAGGAAATCGGTACTCAGGTCGATCTCGCCGAGGTTGGTCTGGGTGAGGGCGTTGTAGGGCAGCCGGTAGCGCTCCAGACCGGTGCGCACGGTCTGATACTCCACCGGCTCGGACAGGCAGACGTCGATATGGCGGCGTTTGCGCACTTGGATGGCATCGGCGGGGCTGGCCGAGAAGCCGGGGCCGATCGTCATCGGGCCGCCCTGAGACAATGGCGGCGTGTCAGATGCCTTATGGATCGCACTTGCGGTCATCGCCGTTCTGGTCGTCGCTGCGCTGGTTGTCGGGCTGGTGCGCTACCGGCGCCGGCAGATCAGCCTATCCAAGCAGGACACCCCCACCGGAATCGATCGTTCAGGCGGCTACACCGCGGCGTCGGGCATCACGTTCGCGGAATCGACGAAAGCGCCCGAGCGGGCCCCCACCCCTGAGCCCTCCTCTGAGCCCACCTCGACGGGTACCGGGGCGCCTGGGGTCGGTGACGACGCCGCGGTACCGCGTGACGCGCCCAAACGCACCATCGCCAACGTGCAGCTGCCGGAGCCGCCGGCCGAGGTGGCCGAGCCCCAGCCGGCAACTGGGCCCCAACCGGCACCTGAGCCGAAGCCGGTGCAGGCCGCCCCCGAGCCGAAGCCGGCCCAACCCGAGCCCGAACCGGCGCCCGCTCCGGTGGTCGAGGAGATCGCGCCCAGTGAAGGCCGCATGGAGCGGCTGCGCGGCCGGCTGGCCAAATCGCAGAACACCCTGGGTCGCGGCATGCTGGGCCTGCTCGGCGGCGGCGACCTCGACGAAGAGTCGTGGGAGGAGATCGAGGACACCCTGCTGATCGCCGACCTCGGTCCGGTGGTCACCCAGTCCGTGGTCGCGGCGCTGCGCGAGAAGATGGCCAGCGCCGGGGTGCGCACCGAAGCCGATGCCCGTGCCGTGCTCAAAGAGGTGCTGGTGGCCGAGCTGCACCCGGAGTTGGACCGCACGATCAAGGCGCTGCCGCACGCCGACAAGCCATCGGTGCTGCTGGTCGTCGGCGTCAACGGCACCGGCAAGACCACCACGGTGGGCAAACTGGCCCGTGTGCTGGTCGCCGACGGCCGTCGGGTGGTGCTGGGTGCGGCCGACACCTTCCGGGCCGCCGCGGCCGACCAGCTGCAGGCGTGGGCGTCGCGGGTGGGTGCCGAGGTGGTCCGCGGGCCGGAGGGAGCCGATCCGGCGTCGGTGGCCTTCGACGCCGTGGACAAGGGTGTGGCGACCGGCGCCGACGTGGTGGTGGTCGACACCGCAGGGCGGCTGCACACCAAGACCGGTTTGATGGACGAGCTCGGCAAGGTCAAACGGGTGGTGGAAAAGCGCGCCAAGGTCGACGAAGTACTGCTGGTGCTGGACGCCACCATCGGCCAGAACAGCCTGCCGCAGGCCAAGGTTTTCGCCGAGGTGGTCGATATCACCGGGGTGGTGCTGACCAAGCTCGACGGAACCGCCAAGGGCGGCATCGTCTTCCGCGTGCAGCAGGAGCTGGGTGTCCCGGTGAAGCTGGTCGGCCTCGGCGAGGGGCCCGACGACCTGGCCCCGTTCGAGCCGGCCGCGTTCGTCGACGCACTGCTCGTCTAGACCCCAACCTTCCGGACCCGCCAAGGGCAAACACGCAGCGTGTAACACCGGTGAAACGAAACGGGCCGATCCGTTCACGCGCACGAAACGCAGGCGCGTCGTAGGCGAAACAACTACTCAGCAGAGTTCCCTACCAGGTCAACGGTGCCTAACCGTGGCATGTCGAAGGAGGAAGCTGGGAGTGGACGGATTTCCGACGATGGGTATACCGGACACCGGTGATACCGCGTGGATGCTCGCGAGTGCCGCACTCGTGCTGTTGATGACGCCGGGCCTGGCGTTCTTCTACGGCGGCATGGTGCGGGCCAAGGGCGTGCTCAACATGATCATGATGAGCATCAGCTCCATGGGTGTGGTCACGGTGCTGTGGGTGTTGTACGGCTACTCGCTGGCCTTCGGCAACGACAAGTTCAACCTGTTCGGAGATCCCACCCAATACTGGGGCCTCAAGAGCCTGATCGGTGGCACCTACCTGCAGCTGCACCCCGAGGATGCCGCGGTGTCCATCCCGCTCGCCGGCACCATTCCGCAGACGGTGTTCGTGGCCTTCCAGGCGATGTTCGCCATCATCACCGTCGCCCTCATCTCGGGTGCGGTGGCCGACCGGCTGAAGTTCGGTGGCTGGCTGCTGTTCTCGGGGCTGTGGGCCACGTTCGTCTACTTCCCGGTCGCACACTGGGTCTTCGCGTTCGACGGCGTCACCGCCGAGACCGGCGGCTGGATCGCGAACAAGCTCAAGGCGATCGACTTCGCCGGTGGTACCGCCGTCCACATCAACGCCGGTACGGCGGGTCTGGTGCTGGCGATCATCCTGGGCAAGCGGCTCGGTTGGCCGGGCAGCCCGATGCGTCCGCACAACCTGCCCTTCGTGATGCTGGGCGCCGGTCTGCTGTGGTTCGGCTGGTACGGGTTCAACGCCGGTTCGGCGGTGGGCTCCAACGGCATCGCCGGTGCGACGTTCATCACCACGACGGTGGCCACCGCGGCGGCCATGCTGGGCTGGCTGGTCACCGAGCGCATTCGCGACGGTAAGGCCACCTCGCTGGGTGCCGCCTCGGGCATCGTGGCCGGTCTGGTCGCCATCACCCCGTCCTGCTCCTCGGTGAACGTCGTTGGCGCACTGGCCATCGGTGTGATCGCCGGTGTGGTGTGCGCCCTGGCCGTCGGCCTTAAGTTCAAGCTGGGCTTCGATGATTCGCTCGACGTGGTGGGCGTCCACCTGGTGGGCGGCATCATCGGTACGCTGATGGTCGGCCTGGTCGCCGCGCCGGAAGCACCCGCTGCCGTCGCCGGCCTGTTCTACGGCGGAGGCTTCGATCAGCTGATCAAGCAGGCCATCGGTGCCGGCGCGGTTCTGGCGTATTCGGCCATCGGTACCGCTATCTTGGCGTTGATCGTGAAATACACCATTGGCCTGCGTCTGGACAAGGAAGAGGAGGCCTCCGGCATCGACGAGGCCGAGCACGCGGAAAGCGGTTACGACTTCGTCGCTGTCGGAACCGGTTCCGTTCTTGGTCGCCACGGCTCGGAGGGATGAGGAAAATGAAGCTGATTACTGCGATCGTCAAACCGTTCACCCTGGAGGACGTGAAGACCGGTCTCGAGCAGACGGGCATCCTCGGGATGACCGTCAGCGAGGTCCAGGGCTACGGACGGCAGAAGGGCCACACCGAGGTGTACCGCGGTGCGGAGTACTCCGTGGACTTCGTGCCGAAGGTGCGCGTCGAGGTCGTTGTCGACGACTCCGCCGTCGACAAGGTGGTGGACGTCATCGTCCAGGCCGCCCGCACCGGAAAGATCGGCGACGGCAAGGTCTGGGTCAGCCCGGTGGACACCGTCGTCCGGGTGCGCACCGGTGAGCGTGGGGCCGACGCCCTTTGACCCGGCGATAAGCTGAGGGGGTGCTCTCCCGGCCGATGCAGTTGATTGACCGAATGTAGTGACGGCCGGGGGAGGACCGAGATGACAGAGCAGACACCAGATCCCGCCACTGGGGCCCCCCGTTGGGAGGCGCCGGTGGCGGGATCGCTGCGTCCGGCGACCGATCTGGCCAAGGCGTCCGAACAGCTGCTGACCACCGGCAGCCGGCAGCTGGACTCGGCGGCGTTGCGGGCGGCTCTGCTCGACCTCAACGAATTCTGGCTCACCACCAAGGCCAGCGAGATCGGCATCACGCCGACAAGCGGTTTCGCCATCGTGGCCACCGGAGGCCTTGGCCGCGGTGAGCTGTTGCCGTATTCGGATCTCGACCTGATGCTGCTGCACGACAACATGCCCGCCGAGATCGTCAGCCAGGTCGCCGAACTGTTGTGGTACCCGTTGTGGGACGCCAACATCCGTATCGACCACAGCGTTCGCACGGTGCCGGAGGCCCTGAAGGTGGCCGCCGAGGACGTGGCCGCCGGGTTGGCGATGCTCGACGCCCGGCATATCGCCGGTGATCAAGAACTGTCGTCGCTGCTGATCGGCGGTGCGCGCCGGCAGTGGCGTACCGGGATCGCGCCCCGCTTCGACGAGCTGGTGGCGCACGCCAGAGACCGCTGGGAGCGCAGCGGGCAGATTGCGCACCGGGCCGAGCCGGACCTGAAGAACGGCCGCGGCGGACTGCGAGATGTCCAGCTGCTCAATGCGCTTGCCATTGCCCAACTCGCCGATGTCTATCCCAGCCGGATGTTGGCCTCACCTACCGGCACGTTGGGTGGGGCGCATCTGGCGCTGTTGAATGTGCGCACCGAGCTGCACCGGATCTCGCGCCGTGGCCGCGAGCAGGTGCTGGCGCAGTACGCCGACGAGATCGGCGCCTCGCTGCGTATCGGCGACCGTTTCGATCTGGCCCGGATGCTCTCCGACGCCGCGCGTACCGTCAGCTACTACGTGGACGCCGGTATCCGCACCGCCGGTAATGCGTTGCCGCGCCGCGGGTTCGCCGCGCTGCGCAGGCCGGCCCGCCGTCCGCTCGACGAGGGGGTGATCGAGTTCGCCGGTGAGGTGATCCTGGCCCGCGACGCTCGCCCGGAACGCGATCCGGGCCTGATCCTGCGCGTCGCGGCCGCCTCGGCCACCACCGGACTGCCGATCGCCGCGTCGACGTTGAGCCGATTGGCCGGTGCGGCACCGGAATTGCGCGCGCCGTGGCCGCGGGCCGCACTCAAGGACCTGCTGGTCATGCTCTCGGCCGGGCCGGCCGCGGTGGCCACCGTGGAAGCGTTGGACCGCACCGGGCTGTGGGGCCGGCTGTTCCCCGAGTGGGGGGCGGTGCGTGACCTGCCACCCCGGGACGTCGTGCATATCTGGACGGTGGATCGTCACCTCATCGAAACCGTTTCACGGGCAAGCGCATTCACCACCCGGGTGGCGCGGCCCGACCTGCTGGTGCTCGGCGCGCTGCTGCACGATATCGGTAAGGGCCGCGGGGGGGATCACAGCGTGATCGGCGCCGAGCTGGCCACCCAGGTGGGCACCCGGCTGGGCCTGTGGCCCTCGGATATCGAGGTGCTGTCCAAGATCGTCCGCTACCACCTGCTGCTGCCCGACACCGCGACGCGTCGGGATCTGCAGGACCCCAAGACCATCGACGCGGTGGTGGACGCCCTCGGTGGTGACCCGGTGCTGTTGGAACTGCTGCAGGCGCTGGCCGAGGCCGATTCGCTGGCGACCGGCCCCGGGGTGTGGGGCGACTGGAAGGCCTCGCTGATCGGCGACCTGGTTCGGCGGTGTCGGCTGGTGATGGCCGGCGAACCCTTGCCGCAGCCTGACCCGGTTGAGCCGCACTATCTTTCGCTGGCGGCCGACGGCGGTGTGCATGTCGACCTGGTGCCCGGTGATGGTGCCCACATGCACAATGTCACGATGATCGCGCCTGACCGCCGCGGCTTGTTGTCCAAGGCGGCCGGCGTGCTGTCGCTGAACTCGCTGCGGGTGCATTCGGCCTCGGTCAACAGTGCTGACGGGATGGCGATCAACACCTTCGTGGTATCACCGCGGTTCGGGTCGCCGCCGGCGGCCGAGCTGCTGCGTCAGCAGTTCATCCTGGCTCTCGGTGACGAACTGGACGTCGGCGAGGCGCTCGAGCGCCGCGACCGGGAGGCCGCAGGGACCAGTCGGGTCGGCGAGGTGTTGTCCGCGGTGCCGGTGAATCAGGTCAGTGCACCGCCGCGCATCCTGTGGTCGGAAGGCTCGTCGCCGGGCCGGTTCATCGTGCAGGTGCGGGCCGCCGACCGGGCCGGTCTGTTGGCCCGGCTCACCGCGGTGATCGAGCGCGACGGTCTGGATATCGAGTGGGCCAAGGTCACCACGCTGGGATCGGCCGTGGTGGACGTGTTCTGTATCGCGGTGCCGGCGCTGGCCGGTGGTGCCGACGGCGCCCAGGCGGCTTCGGTGCGTGCCGAACTCGAGCGCGACCTCTACGCCGTGCTGCCGGCGCCACCGAAGCCGGTGTCGGAAGCCAGTTAGCCCGTGTGGCGGAGGTCGGGGTGGGTCAGAGCGCTCTCGGCCAGTTCGTCCAGGGACAGCGCCAGGACCCGGGCCAGCGCGGCGATGGTGCCGAACGCCGGCGTGGCGAGCCGGCCGGTTTCGATCTTGCGCAGCGTTTCGGGTGAGATCGCCGCCGCATCGGCCACATCGGCGAGGGTGCGGGTGCCGCGAGCCTGGCGGAGTTGCTCGCCGAGGCGCTTGCCTGCGGCCAGCTGTTCTGCGGTCAGGGGGAGGCGCACCATGCGCTGAGCCTACCCCGGCTCGGTATGAAAATACCGGATGCTGCGCTACGGTGGTATTTTCATACCGCTTGAGGAGATGTGCCGTGTTGGAGTTGAAGACACCTCGCGAGATCGCGGCGATGGACGTCACCGGGACGTTCATCGCCGAGCTGCTCGACGATCTGGCCGGACGCGCCAGGCCGGGGGTGAACCTGCTCGAGCTCGAAGCGCGGGCCAGAGAACTGATCGCACAGCGTGGGGCCCAGTCCTGCTACTGGGACTACGCACCGTCGTTCGGCCGCGGTCCGTTCCGCAACGTCATCTGCCTGTCCGTGAACGACGCTGTGCTGCACGGCCTTCCACACGACTACGCGCTGACCGACGGTGATCTGCTCAGCATGGACATCGCGGTGTCGATCGACGGCTGGGTCGCCGATTCGGCCCGCAGCATCATCGTCGGGACCCCGCGCCCCGAGGACCAGCGACTGATCACCGCCACCGAGGAGGCGCTGGCGGCCGGTATCGCGGCCGCGGTGGCGGGGAACCGGCTCGGGGACATCTCCGCCGCGATCGGCGCGGTCGCCGCCGACTATGGGTATCGGGTCAACACCGAATTCGGCGGGCACGGCCTGGGCCGCACCATGCACGAGGACCCGCACGTGCCCAACCTCGGCCGGCCGGGCCGAGGCCTCACCCTGCGCCCCGGTCTGACGCTCGCGCTGGAACCGTGGTTCGCGGCGGGCACCGATCGCATCGTCTTCGACCCGGACGGCTGGACCATCCGCTCGGCGGACGGATCCCGAACCGCACACAGCGAGCACACCATCGCCATCACCGACGGCGCCGCGCTCGTGCTCACGTCGCGGGAGCGGGTCAGCCTCGGCGTCTGACTCAGACGCCGGCGACAGCCACCCAGGTGTTGTTCACCGCGGCCGTCCCGGTGAACGCGTCTACCCGCTGCGGGTCGTGCAAGGCATTCACGTTCGCCCCTGGCAAGGTGTTCGCGTGCCGCCAGCCGGTGTCCCGGTGGCCCCAGCCGTGCGGAACGGCCACCGTGCCGCGCCGGATATCGTCGCTGATGTCCAGCGGCACTTCGATTTCCCCCACCGGCGAGGTGACCCGGACGGTGGCACCCTGACTCAACCCGCGGGCGTGGGCGTCGTCGGGGTGCATGAGCACCGTGCAGGTGTTGTTGCCGCCGGTCATCGTCGGCACATTGTGCAGCCAGGAGTTGTTGCTGCGTAAGTGACGTCGCCCGATGAGCTGCAGGTCGTAGTGGTGCTCGGCGGCGGCAGCCGGCTTACGCAGGTACGCCGCGGCCGCCTCGACGAACTCGTCGGGAGCCAGGGCCACCAGACGGTCATCGGTGGCGATGACCGTCGCCAGCCGCGGCTGCAGCGGCCCCAGATCCAGGCCGCCGGCACTGTCTTTCAGCTGGCGCATCGTGATTCCTTTGCGGCCCTTGCGTAACCGCCCATAGGGTCCGGTCAGCAGTGCCAGAGCGGTCATCCGCAGCGGATTGGCGAAGGCGATCACGCGGCTGCGCACCGGTGCCAGCAGCTGTCGAAGCGGAGCCGGCAACAGTTCCACGGTCAGCCGGCTGAGGATCTCCCAGTCCTCCTTGGCCCCGGCGGGCGGGTCGAAGGACCGATGCTGGAACCGGATGTTGTTGCGCACACTGAAGATCGTGGGGAGCAGCGCGACGTCCTCGCGCTCCAGCGGCGACACCGGCGGCAGGATGAAGTCGGCGTGCCGGGTGGTCTCGGTGACGTACATGTCCACCGCCACATACAGATCCAGGCCGGCGAGGGCGCGGTCGAGCCTGCCCTTCTGTGGGATCGACGACACCGGATTCCCCGCGTAGGTGATCATCGCGCGGATCTGGCCCTCACCGGGGGTCAGGATTTCGTCGGCCATGGCGACGGCCGGTAATTCGGCGCGGAAGGACCGGTAGCGGCCGGAGCGATCCGTCCACGCCGCGTGCCCGACCGGGACATACCGCGCCGCGCGGGGCAGGTCGGCGAACGGGGTGGAGAACATCGTCCCGCCGGCCCGGTCCAGATTGCCGGTCACCGTGTTGAGCACCATCACCAGCCAGCTCACCAGGGTCCCGGTCTCCTGCTGACAGATGCCGATCCGGGCGTATACGGCCGCCGATTCCGCGGCGGCGTGCTCGCGCGCCAGGGTTCGGATGGTGTCGGCCGCGACGCCGGCGCGCTCGGCAACCGCCTCCGGTGTCGCGTCCGCGACCAGCGCCGCCAGCTGGTCCCAGCCCGATGCCTGCTCGGCGAGGGACACCCGGTCGCAGAGGTTTTCGGCGATCAGCACGTGGAGCATGCCCAGCAGCAGATACACGTCGCCACCGGGACGCACCGCCACATGCTGGTCGGCCAGTCGCGCCGTCTCGGTGCGGCGCGGGTCGATGACCACCACGGTGCCGCCGCGCTCATGGATCGCCTTGATGCGCCGCTTGGCGCCGGGCATCACCGACAGCGAGCCATTGGACACCGCCGGGTTGGCGCCGATGATCACCAGCCGCTGGGTGCGGTCGATATCGGTGATCGGCACCAGCATGTTGGAGCCGAAAACCCGCCAGGCCGCGTACTCGTGCGGCATCTGGTCGATGGACGATGCCGAGAAGAAGTTCGGCGTCAGCAGCGCCAGCCGCAACAGCATCCCGTAGAACGCGCCGGAACTGTGCGCCGCCGGATTGCCCAGATACATGCCCAACGCGCGGCGGCCGTGCTGCTTGCGGATTCGGCGCAGTCGGGTGCCGATCTCGGCGAACGCTTCGTCCCAGCCAACGGGCTCGAACCGGTCGTCCACCCGGCGCATCGGGGTGCGCAACCGGTCCGGGTCGTGGTGCAGGCCGCCCATCGCGGTGGCCTTCGGGCAGATGTAACCCTTGGAGAAGACGTCGTCGGGGTTGCCATCGATCCGGCTGACCTTGCCGTCGGTGACGGTCACGCGGATACCGCAATGCGCCTCGCACAGGGTGCATTGACTGAGGTGGGTGCATTGACTGAGGTGAGTGGTGCCGGGCGCGGCGCCGGTCTGTTCCAGGACGCGGGGAAGGGGGACGTCGATCGCGCTCATGCGGGCCTCCGACGGCAATATCAGTCAGTATGCGTTGACAGATTAGCCCGGCCGACTCGGTCGAGACCAGAGTTCACCGCGACCGTTAGGCTTACCAGGTGTTTGAATCGCTGTCTGACCGCTTGACCGGTGCACTGCAGGGGCTGCGCGCCCGGGGTCGGCTGACCGACGCCGATATCGACGCGACCGCGCGCGAGATCCGCCTCGCCCTGCTCGAGGCTGACGTCTCGCTGCCGGTGGTCCGCGCCTTCGTCGGCCGCATCAAGGACCGCGCCAAGGGTGCGGAGGTTTCCGCCGCGCTCAACCCCGCCCAGCAGGTCGTCAAGATCGTCAACGAGGAGCTCATCGGCATCCTCGGTGGTGAAACCCGCCAGATCGCTTTCGCCAAGACCCCGCCGACGGTCATCATGTTGGCCGGTCTGCAGGGATCCGGTAAGACCACGTTGGCCGGCAAGCTGGCCAAATGGCTCAAGGCCAAGGGCCACACCCCGCTGCTGGTGGCGTGTGACCTGCAGCGTCCCGGTGCCGTGCATCAGCTGCAGATCGTCGGTGAACGCGCGGGCGTCTCGGTGTTCGCGCCGCACCCCGGGGTCTCCCCGGACGGCGTCACGATCGACCAGATGACCGTCGGCGACCCCGTCGCGGTGGCCGCCGCGGGCCTGGCCGAGGCCAAAGCCAAGCTCTTCGACGTCGTCATCGTCGACACCGCCGGTCGCCTGGGTATCGACGAGGAACTGATGGCCCAGGCCGCCGCCATCCGTGATGCCGTGCAGCCCGACGAGACGCTGTTCGTCCTGGACGCCATGATCGGTCAGGACGCGGTCACTACGGCCGAGGCCTTCGGTTCCGGTGTCGGCTTCACCGGCGTGGTACTCACCAAGCTCGACGGTGACGCCCGCGGTGGTGCCGCACTGTCGGTCCGCGAGATCACCGGTGTGCCGATCCTGTTCGCCTCGGCGGGGGAGAAGCTGGAGGACTTCGACGTCTTCCACCCCGACCGGATGGCCAGTCGCATCCTGGGCATGGGCGATGTGCTCACCCTCATCGAGCAGGCCGAGCAGGTCTTCGACCAGCAGAAGGCCGAGGAGGCCGCCGCCAAGATCGGCTCCGGCGAGCTGACCTTGGAGGACTTCCTCGAGCAGATGCTGGCAATCCGCAAGATGGGTCCGATCGGCAACCTGCTGGGCATGCTGCCCGGCGCCGGTCAGATGAAGGAGGCGCTGGCCGCCGTCGACGACAGCCAGCTCGACCGCGTCCAGGCCATCATCCGCGGTATGACGCCGGCCGAGCGCGCCGACCCGAAGATCATCAACGCGTCGCGCCGACTGCGGATCGCCAACGGGTCCGGGGTCACCGTCGCGGAAGTCAACCAGCTGGTGGACCGGTTCTTCGAGGCCCGCAAGATGATGTCGCAGATGGCCGGTCAGATGGGAATGCCCTTCGGCCGCAAGAACAATGCGCGCAAGGCCGTCAAGGGTAAGAACAAGCAGGCCGGCAAGAAGAAGGGCCGCCAGACCGGGAAGGGCCCGACGCCGCCGAAGAATCCGTTGGGTGCCGGTCTGCCGGCCGGATTCCCGGACCTGACCGGGATGCCCAAGGGCCTCGACGAGCTGCCCCCGGGGCTGGCCAATATCGACCTGTCCAAGCTGAAGTTCCCCGGCCAGAAGTAGCCCCCGTGGAGGCACTGCACGTCCGTGGCCGAGGCCTGCCCGACGGCGCGCAGGTGCAGTGGTGGATTGTCGATGGGGGCTCGCCCGAAGAGCATGGGCCGCACGGCGTGCTGTCGGCCGAGCCGATTGGCAACGCCTACACCGTCTTTGACGGCGGCTGGATCATTCCCGGCCTGGTCGACGCGCACTGCCACGTCGGCCTCAAGCCCGGTGGTCCCACCAGCTACGACGAGGCCGTCGAACAGGCCGTAACCGAACGCGATGCCGGTGCGTTGCTGCTGCGCGACGCCGGCTCACCGGTGGACACCCGCAGCTTCGACGAGCGCGAGGATCTGCCGCGGATCATCCGGGCCGGCCGTCATCTGGCGCGGCCCAAGCGGTATCTACCGGGTCTGCCGATCGATATCGAGGACGAGTCGCAGCTCCCCGCGGCCGTGGCCGAGCAGGCCCGCTGGGGCGACGGCTGGGTGAAACTCGTCGGCGACTGGATCGACCGCGGGGTCGGTGACCTGGCTCCGCTGTGGTCCGACGACATCCTGAAGCAGGCCATCGACGCCGCCCACGCCAACGGCGCCCGGGTCACCGCGCACGTCTTCGGTGAGGACGCGCTGCCGGGACTGATCAACGCCGGCATCGACTGTATCGAGCACGGCACCGGGATCACCGACGACGTCATCGACCTGATGCTTGCGCACGGCACCGCGCTGGTGCCCACGCTGGTCAACATCGAGAACTTTCCCGGAATCGCCGATGCGGCAAGCAAATACCCGACCTACGCCACGCACATGCGGGAGTTGTACGCCTCCTGCCGTCGGCGGGTCGGTGCCGCGCATGAGGCCGGGGTGCCGATCTATGCGGGTACTGACGCCGGCGGCATGATCGCCCACGGCCGCATCGGTGACGAGATCGCGGCGTTGCGCACCGTCGGTCTCAGTGCCACCGACGCGCTGGGCGCGGCGTGCTGGGATGCCCGGTCTTGGCTGGGCCGGCCCGGCTTGGAGCACGGTGCCTCCGCCGATCTGTTGTGCTTCCGCGAAGACCCGCGGGAGGTCGGCGTGCAGCACCCGGACCTGGTGGTGCTGCGCGGGCGGGTCTACTGACCGTCGAGATCGACGAAATGTCGGTTTCCACTCGCACTTTCGCGCCCAAATGTGCAGTTGGGCGCAGAGGGGGTCAGTACACGTCGCGCACGTAGCGGTGGGTTTTGACCAGGTCGTTGACGTAGGCGTGGGCGGCCTCGGCGTCCATCCCGCCACCGCGGGCCACCACCTGGTGCAGCATGGCGTCGACATCCTTGGCCATCCGGTCCGCGTCGCCGCACACGTACACGTGCGCGCCGTCGGCCAGCCAGCCGAACAGTTCGTCCGCATTCTCCGACATGCGGTGCTGGACATACTGTTTGGTGTCCTGATCCCGGGAGAACGCCAGGTCCAGCCGGGTCAGGGTGCCCGCGGCCAGGAAGTCTTGGAGCTCGTCGCGGTAGAGGAAGTCGGTGGCGCGGTGCCGGTCGCCGAAGAACAGCCAGGACCGGCCGGCTGCGGCGGTGGCGCGGCGTTCCTGCAGGAAGGCACGGAACGGGGCGATACCGGTGCCGGGACCGATCATGATGATCGGCACGTCGGGCGCGGGCAGCCGGAAGGTGTGGTTGGGGCGCAGATGCACCCGGACCCGGCTGCCCCGGTCGGCCAGAAAGGTGGAGGCGACGCCGCCGTAGTCGCGATCGCCCCGGTGGTAGCGCACGCTGGCCACAGTCAGGTGGACGCGGTCGGGATGCGCCAGCGGGCTGGACGCGATCGAATAGTCCCGAAAGACCAACGGGCGCAGGGTGTCCAGCACCTCCTCGACGCTCAGCCCGGCCCGCCGGACGAGATCGAGGACATCCTCGCCGTCGGCAGCCGGCCCGGCCAGGTCCTGCAGAGCCCGGGACGGGGTCCGGATCTCCAGGTGTTCGGTGAGCAGCACACCGAGCGGTTCGTCGTGGTCGGGCACGCGGTGCTCGGGCCCCACCCCGAGTTCGGTGAGCAGCAGTGACACCAGGGCCGGATCGTTGGTGGCGTGCACGGCCAGGGAATCCCCGGCCTGATACGTCATGCCGGCCCCGGCCAGGTCCACCTCGTAGTGGCGGACCTCCTTGACGGATCCGGCGGCGGTCAGCAACCGGTTCACCGCCAGCTGGGCCTCGACCACCTCGTGACGCTCGCGCACCGGTGCCGCGGCCGGCTGCGCCGGCGCAGCCGGGCCCCGCTCGGCGGTCAGCACCTTCACCACATCGGTGGTCCAGGCCTTGGCGGGTTGTTCGTAGTAACCGTCGACGTCCACCCGGTCGACCATCCGGGTGGCTCCCAGCGCTTCGAGGCGTTCGTCGAGCAATTTTCCTGCGTTGCAGAACATCTCGTAGGAACTGTCGCCGAGTGCGAGCACCGCGAAGTGCAGGTGGTCCAGGCGTTCGGTGCTGGCCTGCAAGGCTTCCCAGAACAGCGCGGCGGTATCGGGGAACTCGCCCTCGCCGAACGTCGAGACCACGGTGACCAGGTGGGTAGCCGACCGCAGTTCGGCGATGTCGACCTGGTTGAGTTCGACGGCTTCGGCGGCGATGCCGATTGCCGCGACGGACTCCGCGAAGGTCATGGCGGCATCCTCGGCGTTGCCCATATCGGTGCCGTAAGCGACGATCAGCGACAAGTCTTGCATGCCCGGTTCCCTCCGACGCGCACCCGAAATTAGGGTCACCTTACGTGGAGTGCGCGCCGGGTGGGGTCCTCCCTAGGCCGAGCGGCTGAACCCCCAGTCCAGCAGGCTGATGGCCTGCCCGTAGAGGTCGCCGTTGCCGTACATCTGGACCACCACCAAGCGGCGGTCACCGCGCTGGGCGGCGCCGACGTAGGTGTGCTGAGCCAGATTCGTGTACCCGGTCTTGCCGCCCAAGTCACCCGGGTAGCGGCGCAACAACTCGTTCTGGTTGGTCAACGTTCGGCCGGGGAACTGCGCCGTCGGCTGCCGCATGATCTGCGCGATCACCGGATAAGCCAGTGCGGCCCGGAAGATCACCGCCAGGTCGTGCGGTGTGGTCACCGATTCCCAGCCCGGGCCGTCCAGCCCGGAGGGCGAGGACGCCGTCGTGTGTCGCGCCCCCAACTGCTGTGCCTTGGCGTTCATCCGGGCCACCGCCACCCGCTGCCCGCCCAGCATGTCGGCCAACATGTTCGCAGCGTCGTTGCCCGACACCATCAGCAGTGCTTCCAGCAGTTGCCGGGTGGTGTACGCCTGCCCGGCTCGTAATCCCGCACACGAACATTCGACCGTGGTGTGCGAGGTGTTGGCCCGTGCGAAGTTGTCCGGCCGCAGATTGTCCAGCACGACGGTGGCGAGCAGCACCTTGATGGTGCTGGCCGGCGCGTAACTGCCGTAGGGGTCTTGCGCGGCGAGCACGGCGCCGGTGTCCAGGTCGGCCAGCAGCCACGCCTTGGCCGGGCCGTTGGTGAACGCCTGCACGCCGGCCAGCTCGGTTCCCGGCTGGGCTTCCGAGCGCGGGGTGACCACGCCGAGCGTCATCGTCGCGGTCACGACCAGCGCGGTGGCCGTCAACATTCTTCGCACGCGCGACGAGGTTACGGAGCGCAGGACTCGCTGCGTGTGCGATCAGATTGCCGTTCGGCATCAACTGCGATTCACAGCGCCCCGACAGCGGGCCCCCGGTCGTCGGCGGCGAAGCCCCAGTCCAACAGAGCCGATGCCTGATCCCAGTACGAGGGCCCGCCCTCGCGGACGAGTCCGTGCATCAGCACGACCACCAGCCGCCGCCCGTCGCGTTGTGCGGCGCCGACGAAGGTCTTGCGGGCCAGGTCGGTGAAACCGGTCTTGCCGCCCAGCATGCCGGGGTAGCGGGCCAGCATCTCGTCCTGGTTGACCAGCACCCGGTCACCGGTCCGCCCCGGGATCACCGCGGTGGGCTGTGCGGTGATCTCGGCGAACACCGGGTGGGCCAGCGCGGCCCGGAAGATGACCGCCAGGTCGTGCGGGGTGGTCCAGACGTCGATTCCGGGGCCGTCCAGCCCGGACGGGCTGCCCGCGGTGGTGGCGGTGGCGCCGACTTCCACCGCTTTGGCGTTCATCTTGGCGATCGCCGCCTCTCGCCCGCCGAGCATGGTGGCCAGGGTGTTGGCGGCGTCGTTACCCGACACCAGCAGCAAGCCCTCGAGCAGCTGACGCGTGGAGTAGGTGACCCCGGGTGCGATGCCTGCGCAATTGCATTCGACCTTGGTGTCGGCCTCGTCGGCGACCACGGTGGCGTCGAGCGGAAGGTCGTCGAGCGCGGTCAGCGCCAGCAGCACCTTGATGGTGCTGGCCGGGGCGTACCGGTCGAACTCGTTGCGTGCGGCCAGTACCGCGCCGCTGTCCATATCGGCCACCAGCCACGCCTCCGCCGGCCCCTCCGGTGTGGGCGCGGCGCCGGCCGGCACCGCCACATCGGCCAGGGCCCGCGGGGCGACGAGGGTGATCAGGACGGTCAGACAGGTCAACGCAGCGGTGACGAATCTCCCCATGGGATCAGCAGCCTATCGGGCATGCCTGCGGATGTGACGTCGGTCACGTTTGTAACTGCCGTCCGCGGGTATCCATGCTCGCGGGCGACGTGCCCGGAACATCCGGGCAGCGTCGCCCGCAATCGAGGAAGAGGTGGTTCACACCATGTGCGGCATCGCCGGCGAGATCGCTCGCGGACGGGCAGCAGACGTCGGAGCCATCGCGTCGATGGCCGACACCATGATCCCCAGGGGTCCGGACAGTGGAGGGGTGTGGAGCAAGGACGGCGTGGCCTTGGGTCATCGGCGCCTGGCGATCATCGACCTGTCCAGTAACGGCCACCAGCCGATGCACGACCCCGACTTACATCTGACGGTGGCCTTCAACGGCTGCATCTACAACTACCCGCAACTGCGCGACGATCTGATCGCCAAGGGCTACCGCTTCTTTTCGCACAGCGATACCGAGGTGGTGCTGAAGGGATTCCACGCCTGGGGTGAGGGTGTGGTGGACCGGCTGTACGGCATGTTCGCCTTCGCGGTGACCGACACCGACAGCGGGCAGGTGCTGCTGGCCCGTGACCGGCTTGGCGTGAAGCCGCTGTACTGGGCGGAGGTGGGCGACGCGTTCCGGTTCGCGTCCACGCTGCCCGCGCTGGTGGCCGGGGGCGGGGTGGACACCTCGATCGATCCCGTCGCGCTGCACCACTATCTGAGTTTCCACTCGGTGGTGCCGGCGCCGCACACGATTTTGCGCGGGGTGCGCAAACTGGCTCCCGGCACCGTCATGCGGATCGAACCGGACGGCCGCCGCGTCGAACGGACCTACTGGAACCCGGTGTTCGAGCGGGTCGCGGAGCGGGCCTCGTGGTCGGAGCGCGACTGGGAAGATGCGTTGCTGGCCTCGTTGCGCACCGCGGTGGAGCGCCGGCTGGTTGCCGATGTGCCCGTGGGTTGCCTGCTGTCCGGCGGGCTCGATTCCAGCCTCATCGTCGGTTTGCTTGCCGAGGCCGGACAGCATGGGCTGCAGACATTTTCGATCGGGTTCGAGGCCGCCGGCGGTGAGGAAGGCGACGAGTTCAAGTACTCCGACGTCATCGCCCGCCACTTCGGGACCGATCACCACCAGATCCGGATCGACACCGCGCGGATGCTGCCCGCGCTCTCCAGTGCGATCGGCGCCATGAGCGAACCGATGATGAGCCATGACTGCGTGGCGTTCTACCTGCTGTCCGAAGAGGTCAGCAAGCACGTCAAGGTGGTGCAGTCCGGTCAGGGCGCCGACGAGATCTTCGCCGGTTATCACTGGTACCCACCGATGGCGCACGCCGCCGACGATGACGTCGACGCCGCCGTCGCCCGCTACCGCGCGGCCTTCTTCGACCGCGACCACGCCGGGGTGAACGCCCTGCTGGCACCGCAGTGGCGGCTGGACACCGATATCGCCGGCGACTTCGTGCGCGAGCGCTTCGCCGCCCCCGGCGCGGCCACCGCCACCGACCGGGCGTTGCGGCTGGACACCACCGTGATGCTGGTCGACGACCCGGTCAAACGGGTGGACAACATGACGATGGCCTGGGGTCTGGAGGGCCGCGTGCCGTTCCTCGACCACGAACTGGTCGAACTGGCCGCGACCTGCCCGCCGCACCTGAAGACGGCATACGACGGCAAAGGTGTGCTGAAAGAGGCTGCCCGCCAGGTCATTCCGAGTGAGGTGATCGACCGGCCGAAAGGCTACTTCCCGGTCCCGGCGCTCAAACACCTGGCCGGGCCGTACCTGGACCTGGTCCGCGACGCGCTGCACAGCGACGCCGCCCGCGCCCGCGGGCTGTTCGCCGCCGACAGCGTCGATCGGCTGTTGGCGGACCCGAACGGCAACCTCACCCCGCTGCGCGGAAACCCGTTGTGGCAGATCGGTTTGTTGGAGATGTGGCTGGCGCAGCACGTCGACGGAGGTCGGGCGTGACCATGGCGGAAACTCGGGACGATACCGGAGTGGTCCAAGACCTGGGTTGGGGTCGGCTGGTCTTCGGCCAGACCTTCGCCGATGCCGAGGAGTTCGGTACGGCGTTACGGGCCGAGGCCAGCGGCCGCCGCGATATCGGCATGTATCTGGACGCCCCGCATGTCTTCGTCGCGCTGCATCCGCAGGAATTCTTCATCGACCCCAGCTTTACCTACCGGCTGACCTTCACCGAGCGTGGCGACTACTGGCCCGATGACGTGCCGGGAGTGGCCGTGCGCCCGGTGCAGTCCATCCAGGACTGTGAGGCGATCAACGAGATCTACGTGCGCTGCCGGATGGTGCCCGCCGACATCGAACTGATGTGGAGCAATGTCCAGCACGAACCGCACATGGTGTACCTGGTGGCCACCGACGAACACACCGGCGCACTGATCGGCACCGTGACCGGTATCGATCACCGGCAGCTGTTCAACGATGAGGAGAACGGCTCCAGCCTGTGGTGTCTGGCCGTGGACCCGGCGGTGTCCCGGCCCGGTGTCGGCGGGCTGCTGGTGCGCTCGCTGGTGGAGGAGTTCATCCGGCGGGGCCGCGCGCAGATGGACCTGTCGGTTCTGCACGACAACGAGGGTGCGATCGCCCTGTACGAGCGGATGGGCTTCGAGCGCGTGCCGGCGCTGGGCATCAAGCGCAAGAACGCCATCAACGAGAAGCTGTTCGCCCCCGTGCAGGAAGAGGAGGGCCTGGCCGAGCTGAATCCGTACGCCCGGATCATCGCCGACGAGGCCATGATGCGCGGAATCCACGTCGAGGTGCTCGACGGCAAGGGCGGCTATATGCGACTCACCCACGGCGGCACCAGTGTGGTGAGCCGGGAATCGTTGTCCGAGTTGACCAATGCCGTCGCGATGAGCCGCTGC
The DNA here is from genome assembly GCF_033741155.1 of Mycolicibacterium chengduense. Classification (NCBI taxonomy): domain Bacteria; kingdom Bacillati; phylum Actinomycetota; class Actinomycetes; order Mycobacteriales; family Mycobacteriaceae; genus Mycobacterium; species Mycolicibacterium chengduense. The sequence goes on from NZ_JAWQNH010000006.1 coordinate 30,091, forward strand.
GACGACAAGCGTGTCGCCCGACGCGTGGTGTCCGAGGCAGGCATCCGGGTGCCGCGCGGGCGGACCGCCACCTTCGACGACGACGATTACGCGTTCCTGCGTGAGGTGGGCTCGGTGGTGGTGAAACCGGCCCGCGGCGAGCAGGGCGCCGGTATCACCGTCGGGGTCACCAAACCCGACGAGTTGGACCGGGCGCTGCAGTGGGCCGCCAAGCACTGCCCCGATGTGCTCATCGAGGAGCGTTGTGAGGGTGAGGATCTACGGCTGGTCGTCATCAACGGCAAGGTGATCGCCGCCGCCGTGCGGCGCCCGCCCGAGGTGCTCGGCAGCGGCAAACACACGATCCGTCAGCTGATCGAGGCGCAGAGCCGCCGGCGCGCGGCGGCCACGCACGGCGAGTCCGTGATCCCGGTCGACGATGTCACCGTCGACACCGTGCGCGACGCCGGGTGGGAGCTCGACGACGTGCTGCCCATCAACGAGCGGCTGGTGGTGCGGCGCACCGCCAACCTGCACACCGGCGGCACCATCTGCGATGTCACCGACGACATCGACCCGAAGCTGGCCAGGGTGGCCGTCGACGCTGCCGACGCGATCGGGATCCCGGTCACCGGGATCGATCTGATGGTGCCCTCGGTGCGCGGCGAGGACTATGTGTTCATCGAAGCCAACGAACGTCCCGGGCTGGCCAATCACGAACCGCGTCCGACGGCCCAGGCTTTCGTGGATCTACTGTTTCCTCGTACCGCGGCCACACCGTGGGCCTGGCAGCCCGAGCCTGTCGACCAGGGTTAGCACCGGGCCCGTTGCGGCCGAGGTTTGCGTATTTCAGTGCGGGAGTGAGGAGACATGGTGTCCGAACGTGCGGTGATGCCGGAGGCGACACGGGCGTGGATGATCGACACGCTGCTGGGACTGCTGCAGACGCCCAGCCCGTCCGGGCGCACCGATGCGGTGATGCAGCTGATCGGCGACATCCTCGACGACCTCGGGGTGCCCTTCATGTTGACCCGGCGCGGGGCGTTGACCGCCGAACTGCCCGGGGAGTCGAAGACCACCGATCGTGCCGTGGTGGTGCACGCGGACACCATCGGCTGCATGGTCCGGGACCTGAAGGACAACGGCCGGCTGGAGGTGGTGCCGGTCGGGACGTTCTCGGCGCGGTTCGCCACCGGGGCGCGGGTGCGGATCATGACCGACGATCCCGACCAGTTCTTCACCGGAACCGTGATGCCGCTGAAGGCGTCCGGGCATGCCTTCGGCGACGAGATCGACACCCAGCCCACGGATTGGCCGAACGTGGAGGTACGCATCGACCGCCAGGTCAGCACCCGGGCCGACCTGGAACGGCTGGGCTTCAACGTCGGTGATTTCGTCGCGCTGATCGCCGCTCCGGAATTGACCTCCGACGGTTTCATCGTGTCGCGGCACCTGGACGGCAAGGCCGGGGTGGCCGTCGCGCTGGCCCTGGCCAAGACCGTTGCCGACGACCGCATCGTGCTACCGCACAAGACGACGATCATGGTGACGATCACCGAAGAGGTGGGTCACGGCGCCAGCCACGGCCTGCACCCCGACGTCGCCGAGCTGGTCTCGGTGGACAACGCGGTGTGCGCGCCGGGGCAGCATTCCATCGAGGACGGTGTGACCATCCCGATGGCCGATCTGCACGGGCCGTTCGACTACCACCTGACCCGAAAGTTGTGCCGACTGGCCAACGAGCGGCGAATTCCGCACGCCCGCGACGTGTTCCGGTTCTACCGCTCCGACGCTGCCGCCGCCATCGAGGCGGGCGCGAACACCAGGGCCGCGCTGGTGGGCTTCGGACTGGACGGCAGCCACGGCTGGGAGCGCACGCACGTCGACTCGCTTGAGGCCGTGTACAACCTGCTGTTCGCGTGGCTGCAGACACCGCTGACCTTCGCCAAGTGGGATGCCGAACCGTCGGGCAAGCTGCGCGATTTCCCGTCGTCGAAGCAGCCGGCGCCCGCCGAGCAATGGGTGCCCCTGGCACGCGGTGAGCACGCCGAACCGGGGGAGTGGTCCGGGGAACACTGGCCGCCGCCGGAAGGGCCCGTGGGCCCGCAGGCGTAGTGGTTCAATCGAGGCGTGCTGAGCATCGAAGAGATCTCTGACCGCCTGGAAATCCAAGACCTGCTGATCGCCTACTCGACGGCCATCGACACCCGCCGGTTCGACGACCTGGATCGGGTGTTCACCCCGGACGCCTATATCGACTACCGCGCCATGGGTGGGATCGACGGCCGGTTTCCCGAGGTGAAGGCGTGGCTGGCGCACGTGTTGCCGAATTTCCCGGCGTACGCGCACATGCTCGGCAACGTCGACATCCGGCTGGCCGGGGACACCGCGACCGCCCGGACGCTGTGCTTCAATCCGATGACCCTGGGCGGGGATCAGGGCCAGGTGCTGTTCTGCGGGCTGTGGTACGAGGACGAGTTCGTCCGCACCGGGGACGGCTGGCGGATGAGCCGCCGCGTCGAGGTGAAGTGCTTCGACAAGATTGTCTAGATTTGGGCGGCCCGCGCCGGCTCTGGCACAATAGGCGGCTGTCTGTCGCGCGACACCGTTAGATGCGCTGCGCGCCGGTCACACACGTAAGGCAAAACCGGATCCCGGCATCCCGCCGGAGATCGCCGAATTGCAGCGTGGCAAATATCAGGAGAGAACGCTTTCACATGGCTGTCAAAATCAAGCTGACCCGTCTCGGCAAGATCCGCAACCCCCAGTACCGCATCGCCGTCGCCGACGCGCGCAACCGCCGCGACGGCCGCGCCATCGAGGTCATCGGCCGTTACCACCCCAAGGAAGAGCCGAGCCTGATCGAGATCGATTCGGAGCGCGCGCAGTACTGGCTGGGCGTCGGTGCGCAGCCCACCGAGCCGGTCCTGGCGCTGCTGAAGATCACCGGTGACTGGCAGAAGTTCAAGGGCCTGCCGGGTGCCGAGGGCACGCTGAAGGTCAAGGAGCCCAAGCCGTCCAAGCTGGACCTGTTCAACGCGGCCCTGGCCGCCGCCGACAACGCCCCGACCGGCGAGGCCACCCAGCTCAAGAAGAAGAAGGCTCCTGCCAAGAAGGACGACGCCGCCGAGGGCGAGGCCACCGAAGCCGCTGAGGCCCCCGCGGCCACCGACGCCGCGGCTGAGCCCGCGGCCGAATGAGCTCCGTAGTCGTCGACGCCGTCGAACACCTCGTTCGCGGGATCGTCGACAACCCCGACGATGTCCGGGTCGACCTGGTGACCAACCGGCGCGGTCGCACGGTGGAGGTACACGTGCATCCCGATGATCTGGGGAAGGTCATCGGCCGCGGCGGTCGCACCGCGACGGCGCTGCGCACCCTGGTGGCCGGGATCGGTGGCCGGGGTATCCGCGTCGACGTGGTCGACACGGACCAATAGAAGCCCAGTAGTCGATTCGATCATGGACCTCGTCGTCGGTCGGGTGGTGAAGGCCCACGGCATCAGCGGCGAGATCGTCGTCGACGTCCGCACCGACGATCCGGACGCCCGGTTCACCCCGGGCGCCCGGCTTCGCGGTGCCAAACGCAATGCGCCGCAACGCGAATTCGTCATCGATTCGGTGCGTGAGCACGGCGCGCGGCTGCTGGTGCGGCTGGCCGGTATCACCGACCGCAACGCCGCCGACGAGATTCGCGGCACGCTGTTCGTGGTGAACGCCGACGAACTGCCACCGATCGAGGACCCCGACGAGTTCTACGACCATCAGCTCGAAGGGCTGGCGGTGCGCACCGTCGACGGTGCCGCGGTCGGGACGGTGGCCGAGGTGCTGCACACCCCGGCAGGGGAGTTGTTGTCGGTCAAGACCTCCGAAGGAGCCGAGGTGCTGGTGCCGTTCGTCTCGGCGATCGTCACGGCGGTATCGCTGGAGGACGGGGTGATCCAGATCGATCCCCCCGATGGCCTGCTCAACCTCGAAGACCTGTAGGTCGCCATGCGGATCGACGTCGTGACGATCTTTCCCGACTATCTGGAACCGCTGCGTCAGGCCCTGCCCGGTAAGGCGCTCGAGACGGGGATCTTCGACCTCGGCGTGCACGATCTGCGGCACTGGACCCATGACGTGCACAGGTCGGTGGACGACGCGCCCTACGGTGGCGGTCCCGGCATGGTCATGCGGGCGCCGATCTGGGGCGCGGCACTCGACGAAATCTGTTCGGCTGACACCCTTCTGGTGATCCCGACGCCGGCCGGTCGGCCGTTCACCCAGGCCACCGCGCAGCGCTGGAGCGCCGAATCACATCTGGTGTTCGCCTGTGGTCGCTACGAGGGGATCGATCAGCGCGTCGCGGACGACGCCGCCCGCCGGATGCGGGTGGAGGAGGTCTCCATCGGCGACTACGTGCTGGCCGGTGGCGAGGCCGCGGTGCTGGTCATGGTGGAGGCCGTGGTGCGTCTGCTGCCCGATGTGCTCGGCAATCCGCAATCGCACCAAGAGGATTCGCACTCAGCGCACCAACGGGGCCTGCTGGAGGGGCCGAGCTACACCCGCCCGCAGGTGTGGCGCGAGCTGGAGGTGCCGCCGGTACTGCGCTCGGGTGACCACGCCAAGATCGCCGCGTGGCGGCACGAGCAATCGCTGCAGCGCACCCGGGAACGCCGGCCCGACCTGCTTCAGGGCGAGCGAAGCGACGGCTAAATGGCTAGATGCGCCCGCCGGGGAAGATCGTCGACACGGCAGCGGTGATGGTCTTGCGGGCCTCGTCCGCGTCGGCGGGCTGCATGGAGCTGATCGCCATCACATAGCGCCGGTCCGGGCCCACCACGCCGGTGGACAGATGCATCCAGTCCGCGCCGACGCAGCACATCCAACCCTGTTTGACCGCAACGGGTTCGGCGTACAACCCCTCCGGGATGCCGAAGCGCTGCGGGTACACCCCGCCGGGCACCATCCCGTCGGGTGCGGTCGGTGTGGACTCGGCGAGATCGGCCAGGATGATGCTGGCATCGGCGGCGGGTAATCCGCCTTTGCCGGAGAGCAGCAGGTCGTAGTAGTGCACCAGGTCGGTCACCGTACTGGTGGTGTTGTACCAGCGGCCGTTGCCGGGGGGACTGGTCGAGGACAATCCATAGCGGCTGACGACCCGGTTGACGATGGCGCTGCCGCCGCTGCGATTCCAGAACACCTCGGCCGCGCTGTCGTCGCTGGAGCGCAGCATGACATCGAGCATCCTGCGGTCGTCGGGGCTCAGCGTGGTCTGGCCCTGGGCCTCCTGCAGCAGCAGGTCGTCGGCGATGAACAGTTTCACCACCGAGGCGATGGCGATGGTGTCGATGGCACCGCTGGTGGCCAGCTGACCGGTGTTGCGGTCCAGGATCGCCAAGGTGATATCGGCACCCTGCGCGGAGGCGGTGGCGACGGCCTGCCGGATACGGGTGTCCAGGCCCTGGAAGGCCGCCGCCGGCTGGTCGGGCGGCGCCTCGGGCAGCGGTGCGGAATTGCCCAGCGGTGCGATGACGGTCAGCTGTGGCGACTCCGGCGGTGGGGGCGGGGTTCCGTAGACCTTGGCCTCGCAGCTCGACACCAGCGCCCCGGTGCAGAGCACCGTCGCGGCCACCGTCATGAGCTTCGACGGCCGCGCCCGCATAGCTCTCCTCCTGGCATACCTGTCAATGGTCTGTGCAATGAGCCTGGTCAACAGTGTCGGGGCACGCCGTCTTAACCGTTGAATCGGCCGTGTGTAGCCTAACGGTTGACCACCGTTGTCGCGCGCCTGGCGCGGTGGTGTTTTGTGGCCCGATGTGCCGATTTCGTCGGAGGAACACGATCTGGCACAATTGAGCAGTTGTCTGCGCACGGCCTCGCCGAATGGGTGAAGCCTGCTGCGTGACGCAGAACCCGATAAGCCCGAATACCTCGGCTCGGCCGCGCACTGCGCGGTCCCGCAGGAGCCGCTTACTAGCAAGGAAGTGTCACCGATGAACACGCTGGACTTCGTCGATCAGACGTCGCTGCGCGACGACATCCCGGCCTTCAGCCCCGGCGACACCGTCAACGTGCATGTGAAGGTTATCGAGGGCTCCAAGGAGCGCATCCAGGTCTTCAAGGGTGTCGTGATCCGGCGCCAGGGTGGCGGCATCCGGGAGACCTTCACCGTGCGCAAGGAGAGCTACGGCGTCGGTGTCGAGCGGACCTTCCCGGTGCACTCGCCCAACATCGACCACATCGACGTCGTGACCCGCGGTGACGTGCGTCGCGCCAAGCTGTACTACCTGCGCGAACTGCGCGGCAAGAAGGCCAAGATCAAGGAGAAGCGCTGACGCTGGTTCCGGCACGCCTGCCGGAACGGTCAGCAATGCTGATTACCCTGATGCCGTGACCGAGGACAAAGAAGGTACGGCGGCCGCCGACGGGTCGGATTCGAATATCGAGGATTCCGTCACCGACACCGTCGAGGACCAGGAAACCGACGAGCCCAAACGCAAATCGGGTGCACTGCGTGAAGGGGTCATCCTCGTCACCATCGCGTTGGTCATGTACTACGTGGTGCTGACCTTCGTGGCGCGGCCGTACCTGATCCCGTCGGAATCGATGGAACCCACCCTGCACGGCTGCGCCGGTTGTGTGGGCGACCGGATCATGGTCGACAAGCTGACCTACGACTTCTCCAAGCCCGAGCCGGGTGACGTGGTCGTCTTCAAGGGCCCGCCCAACTGGAACATCGGTTACAAGTCGATCCGTTCGGACAACCCGGTGATCCGTTTCGCGCAGAACGCGCTGTCCTTCGTCGGTTTCGTACCGCCGGATGAGAACGACTTGGTCAAGCGGGTCATCGCGGTGGGCGGCCAGACGGTGGAATGCCGCGCGGCAACCGGCCTGACGGTCGACGGCAAGAAGCTCAACGAGCCGTATCTGGATCCGACGACGATGATGGCTGACACCAACGTCTACCCCTGCCTCGGCAATGAGTTCGGTCCCGTGAAGGTCCCCGAGGGACGGTTGTGGGTGATGGGGGACAACCGCACCCATTCGGCGGATTCCCGCGCGCACTGCGCCAACCTGCCTGCCGACGCGCAGAAGGGGCTGCTGTGCACGGGCGATCCGGTGCCCGGCACCGTACCGGTGGACAATGTCATCGGTAAGGCCCGGTTCATCGCGTGGCCGCCGTCCCGGTGGGGCGGCGTGGACAGCGTGAACCCGCAGACGGCGCCCGCATCCTAGGAGTCCTGGCGTTGGCGGCGAGCTGGCCACCGCGGACCGTGATCCGCAAATCCGGTCTGCGCACCCTGGAGTCCGCGCTCTATCGCAGCGGGCTCGGACCTGTCGCGGGTGTCGACGAGGTGGGACGCGGCGCCTGCGCCGGCCCGCTGGTGGTGGCGGCCTGCGTGCTGGGCCCCAACCGGCTGTCCAGCCTGGCCGCGCTCGACGATTCGAAGAAACTCACCGAAGCCGAGCGGGAACGGCTGTTCCCGCTGATCCGTCGCTACGCGGTGGCGTATCACGTGGTGATCATCGAATCGACCGAGGTGGACCGGCGCGGCGTGCACCACGCGAACATCGAGGGCATGCGCCGCGCGGTCGCCGGTCTGCCCGTCCGGCCTGGCTATGTGCTCTCCGACGGGTTTCGGGTGCCCGGTCTGACGGTGCCGTCGCTGCCGGTGATCGGCGGTGACGCCGCCGCCGCGTGTATCGCCGCGGCGAGCGTGTTGGCCAAGGTCAGCCGCGATCGCCTGATGGTCAGCATGGACAGTGAGCACCCCGGATATGGTTTCGCCGAGCACAAGGGCTACGGCACGCCGGGCCACACGGCCGCCTTGGAGCGGCTCGGCCCGTGCAGCCAGCACCGGTTTTCGTTCGTCAACATCGCGCGGGTTGCCGGATCGGTGCGACGCGACGCCACGGCGTGCGGAATGATGGAGCCCAACCTAGACGAAGGACAGCAGAGCAGATGAGTGCCGAGGATCTCGAGAAGTACGAAACCGAGATGGAGCTCTCGCTGTATCGCGAGTACAAGGACATCGTCGGCCAGTTCAGCTATGTCGTGGAGACCGAGCGCCGGTTCTACCTGGCCAACAGTGTGGAGCTGGTGCCGCGCAATGCCGACGGCGAGGTCTACTTCGAGCTGCGGCTCGCCGATGCCTGGGTGTGGGACATGTACCGGCCGGCGCGGTTCGTCAAACAGGTGCGGGTCATCACGTTCAAGGACGTGAACATCGAAGAGGTCGAGAAGCCCGAGCTGCGGCTGCCGGACTGACGCGGGCCGGTGGCCGCTAGGTACGCAGGTGCTCGTCGAAGAAGGCGAACACCCGCGACCAGGCGTCCGCGGTGGCGGCCTCGTCGTATCCGAACCCGGTGACCCGCAGCAGCGGCTGTGCGGGCAGCTGATTGGCGAAGCTGTGCCCGGCCTTCGGATAGACCTTGATATCGGCGGTGATATTGCGGGCACCGGTGGCGCGCCTCAGCTTCTCCGGTGCGCCGATTCCGAGCGGATCGCGCCGTCCAAAACTCGCCACGATGGGGCAGGCGCCGGCCAGCGTGTGGTCCAGGTCGCGCGGCAGGGGCGTGCCGTAGAACGGTGCCGCCGCACCGAATCCTTTGGGAGACAGAATGAGCGCGAACTGGCCGCCCATGCAGAAGCCCGCGATCCCGACCGTTCCCGTGCATTCCGGCAGGTTCAGCAGGTGATCGCGGGCGGCCAGGATGTCATCGAGTGATCGGCCGCGCTGGGTCAGCGCTTCGCGCATCACCCGGGTGATGCAGCGCGCCCGGCCGCCCCTGGCGTACAGGTTCGGTGTGAGCGCCAGGTACCCGGCGTCGGCGATGCGTCGCGACACCGCCTCGTTGTCGGGCCGGTAGCCGACGGCGTCGTGCACCACGACCACCCCCGGCCATGGCCCGGTACCGGACGGGGTGTCCAGGAGTGCGTCGATCGGACCGGCGGGGGTGTCGAGCGTGATCGGGGCCACACCCACAAACTAGCCTGTGTCGCCATGGCAGGGCGAGCGCATCAGCGCGGGACGGACCTGCCTATCGTGGGCGGGTGACCGACGCACCCCAGCCCGCCCGGCCGCTGTCCGGTGTCCGCATCATCGAGATCTCCAGCTTCGTCGCCGTTCCGCTGGCCGGTATGACCCTGGCCCAGCTGGGTGCCGAGGTGATCCGCGTCGATCCGGTGGGCGGGGCGGCCGACTATCACCGGTGGCCGGTGACTGCGGCGGGTGACAGCATCTACTGGGCCGGCCTGAACAAGGGCAAGCGGTCGGTGGCGGTGGACATGCGCTCCGAGCACGGTCAGCAGCTGGTCTGCCGGCTGATCGCCGACGCAGGCATTCTGATCACCAATGTTGCTGGGCGGCAATGGCATTCGTATGAGGCGTTGACGGCGCGGCGGCCCGATCTGATCCACGTGGAGATTTCCGGCCGGGCCGACGGTGGGACGGGGGTGGACTACACCGTCAATGCCGGGTTGGGGTTCCCCTTGGTGACCGGGCCGGAAGGGCTCGACGGACCGGTCAACCACGTGCTGCCGGCCTGGGATGTCGCCTGCGGCCTGTACGCGGCGCTGGCCGTCACCGCCGCGCTGCGGCACCGCGACAGCACCGGGCAGGGGCAACAGGTCTCGATTCCGCTGGAAAATGTCGCGCTGGCCACCGCAGGAAACCTGAGTTTCCTGACCGAGGTGATGGTCAACGGCACCGACCGGCCCCGGATCGGCAACTCGATCTACGGCCAGTACGGCCAGCAGTTCGCCAGCGCCGACGGTGCCTCCTTCATGATCGTCGCGCTGACCGGCCGGCATTTCCGGGACTTGGCCGACATCACCGGCAACACCACAGCCGTTGCCGCCCTTGCCGAATCGCTGGGAGCAGATTTCACCGACGAGGGACAGCGCTACCGCCACCGGGACGCGCTGACCGGGCTGTTCACGCCGTGGTTCAGCGCGCACACCGCCGAGGAGATCACCGCCGCGCTGTCGGACACCTCGATCCTGTGGGAGCGCTACCGCAGTTTCGCCGAGGCCGCCGCCGACCCCAAGGTGACCGCCAACCCGTTGTTCACCACGGTGGATCAACCACGTATCGGCAGCTATCTGGCGCCCGGACTGCCGATCGCCGTCAACGGTGTCTATCCGCCCGCGGTCCCGGCCCCCGCCCTCGGGGACCACACCGCGCAGGTGCTCGCCGAGGCGTTGGGGCTCGGTGCCGACGAGATCGCCACCCTCACCGAGGCGGGCACGGTGGCATGAGCGACCTCGCCGCGCTGCTCGCGCTGACCGATGCCGGCCACGACGCATGGACGGGGCCACCCGGCGGGCCGGAAGGCAAACGCGCCTTCGGCGGATTGATCGCCGCGCAGAGCCTCGCCGCGGCCTGCCACACCGTCGACGACGGGTACCAGCCCACCAACATGCATCTGCAGTTCCTGCGTGGCGGGGACGCGGGAGCGGCGCTGGATCTGCGGGTGGACCGGATCTACGACGGGCGCACCGCCGCGGCGCGGCGGGTGGAGAGCCGGCAGGCCGGACGGCTGCTCACCACGGGGACCGTCTCGTTCACGGTGCCCTTGAGCGGGCCCGAACACGGTGTGCGGGCGGCGATGCCGACGCATCCGGACCACCTGCCGCGGACCGGGCCGCCCGGCCCGGCGCCGGCGCTGCCGCTGACCGAACTCGACATCCGCATCGAGGACAGCGGAGCCGGCACCGATTTCCTGCGGCGGATGTGGTGGCGGGTGACAGCGCCGCTGCCGAATGACCCACTGCTGCACACCCTGATCGCCGTCTACATCACCGACCTGTACGGCGTCGACCCCGCCTCACACGTGCACGGCTCGTCGATGCGTGAGCGCGTGCACCGCACCAGTACCACCGATTCGTCGATCTGGCTCCATCAATCCGTGCGCGCCGACGAGTGGAACCTGCTGGAGTCGTCGTCCCCGGCCGCGGCGCGCGGCCGCAGCGTGATCACCGCCAGTCTGCTGCGCGCCGACGGCACCATCGCCGCCACGCTGGTCCAGGAGGGGCTGCTCGCCGACCGGGACTGACGAATCCGCTCGCGGATCCAGGCGATCAGCCGGCTCAGCAGCACACCCGCCGCGATCGAGGCCAGCACCCCGAAAAGCCGGTGCTCACCGAACAAGGGATACACCTGGAAGTGCGTGAGATAGGTGTACAGCGACGCCTCGGCGATGACGCCCGCGATCACCGCCACTCGTGCCGGGCACCGCAGCGCCGGCAGCCAGATCAGCAGCGCCAGCCCGGTGAACACCAGCACCTCGCGGCCCGTGGTGCCGAAATACCCGTGCAGGCCGGCGGCGAGCACCGCGGTGACCGCCAGCCGCTGCCATGCCGACGTGGCCTTCGCGGCCGCCCAGCCCGCCGCGAAGAACCAGAAGGCCAGCATGGAAAACCAGGCGTCGTGGCCGGGGAATTCGAACCGCAGCACCACCCCGATCGCCAAGAACGTTGCGGCGAAGGCAAACGGATGGCGTCGTTCGACGGGGTCGGCCAGCCAGCACAGGGCGGTCAGCCCGACCAGCACCCACACCAGCACTTCGACGAACCACAGCCTGCCCGCCGTCATGCTGTCGGCGGGACCGAGAAACTTGTTGGCCAGCCACAGGTTCGTGCCGTGGTAGTCGTCGGTGATGACCAGCGCGATGGCCACCCAGGCAACCGCGGGCACCGCGATCGCACCGATGGTCCGGCGCAGGTGCCGCACCCGGTCGCTGCGCGACACCGGCGTCAGGCAGAACCGGCCGAAGTTGTAACCGGCCACGCCGAGCAGGATGTGCGCGCCGCCCCACAGGGTGAACAGTTCGGCGTGGGATCCCACGATCAGGACGATGGCCACGGCGCGCAGTGCCACGCTCGTTTCCAGCACGGTGCCGCGGGTGCCCGGCGGGGGGCTGTTCTCCAGGTCGCGCAACGGGATGCGTTGCCACTGCGGAGGCAGCCGACCGAGGAGCTTCTGCAGCCGCACCGACATCGCGACATAGGTCAGGGAGTTGCCGCCCAGATCGACAAAACTGGCACCGGGATCGATATCCGCCGGATCGACATGCAGCACCTCGCCGAACAGCGCACGCACCGTCTGGGCGGCCGGCGGTGGTGGCGCCAGCGCGCGCACCGCGGGATAGTCCGGCTTACCCGAGGCCAGCATCGGCAGCTCGTCGACCTGGACGGCGCGGACCGCGGCGGCCGGGATGCCGGTGCCGGTGGCCACCGCGCCGCGTACCCGATCCGGGTCGTCGAGCGTGGCCACCACGAGCGTGTCGTCATCGGCCGTGCACAGCGCGACCATGCCGCGGTCGCGCAGCGTGCCCTCCAGCCGCTGGAGGTCGATCCGCAGCCCGAACATCTTGACCATCCGGCTGGCGCGGCCGACCACCTCGTACAACCCGTTGCCGAGGTGGCGGGCCAGATCGCCGGTGCGCAACACCTCGACGGTGCGGCCCAGAGCGAGATCGCGGGCATCGTGGGCGTAACCGAGCATCACGTTCGGGCCGCGGTAGGTCAGTTCCCCGACCTCCCCGTCGGGGGCGTCGACCGCCAGGTGCCCGCCGGGGATCGCGCGGCCGGTCGCGCCCGGATGGCGCAGTGCCAGATCCGGCGGCAGATAGGCCATCCGCGCGGTGGCCTCGGTGGCGCCGTACATGACGAACAGCTCCCAACCCCGGCGTCGGCCCAGTGCCGCGATGTCCCGGACACGCTGCGGCGGCATCCGGCCGCCGGCCTGGGTGATGTAGCGCAGATCGGGCAGGTCCATATCGTCGAAGCCGATGCGCTCCAGCAGATCGAAGGTGTAGGGCACCCCGGCGAACGTGGTGGCGCGGTGCCTGCGGAACAGCACCCAGAACTCGTCGTCGGCCACCGACAGATCGGTCAGCAGCAGGGCGGCCCCGCGGAGCAGATGGCTGTGCACCACCGACAGTCCGTAGCAGTAGGACATCGGCAAGGTGGTTGCCGCGCAGTCGGTTTCACGGATGTCCAGGTACTCGGCGATGGCCGCGGCATTGGCGAGCAGGTTGGCGGTGGACAACCGCACCAGCTTCGGCGACCCGGTGCTGCCCGACGTCGACAGCAACAGCGCCAGTTCCGGGTTCAGACGATGCCCCTGGGGGCCGCGGTGGTGCACACCGTCGGCGTCGATGACGACGTCGGGCCGGTAGCACTCGACGAGATCGCGGTGATCACGCCCGGGCGGCACCGGCAGCAGAACCTGCCCGGCAGCCAGGGCTCCCAGATAGCGCACCAGCGTGGCGGTGTCGTTGTGCACCTCGATCAACACGATGCCGCGACTGGGCCCGAATTCCGTTGCGGCGCCGGCTACTCGGTCGGCAAGTTCCCGATAGGTCAGCGTCACATCCGCGCAGTGCACTGCGGGCCGGTCGCCGAAACTGGCGAGATGGTCGATCAGTGCGGTCACCGGTAAACCAAGCCGCTTCCCACGATGTCGATGCGTACCTTGGCGTTGACCGGTGGGGGTTCGACGCTGTGCTGCCGGACGGTGAACGCCGGGGTGTCTCCGCCCGGGTCGATGGTCAACAGCACCTCGTGTCCGAGGAACTCACTGGCGGTGACGGTGCCCAGACCGGCGCCGTGGTCGGTGTCGGCGGCCACGGTGGCGTGCAGTTGTTCGGGTCGCAGCATCAGGGTGCCGGGACCGTCCGCGGCGGCGGTGGGCACCCGGCCCAGCGCGCTCTCGGCGGATCCGTCCCGCACGATGCACGGCAGGAGCACGCAGTCGCCGAGGAACTCGGCGGTGAACCGATCCGCCGGCTGGCGGTAAACCTGTTGCGGGGTGCCGACACCGGTGAACCGGCCGTCACGCATGACGGCCACCTGATCGGCGGTCGACAGCGCCTCGGCCTGGTCGTGGGTGACCAGCAGGGTGGTGACACCGGCATCGCGGAGCACCTGCATCACCGCGTGCCGGGTGGCCGCGCGCAGGCCGGTGTCCAGCGCCGAGAACGGTTCGTCGAGCAGCATCAGGACCGGACGGCGGGCCATCGCCCGCGCCAGCGCCACCCGCTGCTGCTGGCCGCCGGAGAGTTCGTGGGGGCGTCGGTCGGCGAAGGACCGGTCCAGCGACACCGTGTCCAGCAGCTGGTGGACCCGTTCGCGCACCGGGGCGCTGCCGGCCCGTCCCGGCAGACCGTAGGCGATATTGGCGGCCACGCTCAGGTGGGGGAACAGGGCGCCGTCTTGGGCGACGTAGCCGACGGACCGGCGGTGCGCGGCGACGCATCGGCCGGGGCCGGCGACCTGTGTGCCGTCGATGGTGACGGTGCCCGCATCGGGCTGCTCGAACCCGGCGATCAGGCGTAGCAGCGTGGTCTTCCCGCAGCCCGATGCCCCGACGACCGCCGTCGTGCTGCCCGGTGCCAGGGCGAGGTCCACCGAATCGAGCACCGTCGCCGTGCCGAAGGATTTCGAAAGGGCGCTGATTTCAAGGGTGTTCACAGGGCCGCCACCTTGGTGGACTGTCTGAACAGCAGCACGGTCACCGGGATCGAGAGCAGCACCAGCAGCATGGCGTAGGGCGCGGCGGCGGCGTAATCCAACTCGCTGGACAACGACCAGAATCGCATGGCCAGGGTGCGGGTGCCGGTCGGGGCGAGCAGCAAGGTGGCGGTCAGTTCGGTGGCGACGGCCACGAACACCAGGCAGGCGCCTGCGGCCGCGGCGGGGGCGGTCAAACGCAACGTCACATGGACGAAGGTATGCGCCGGGGACCGGCCCAACGACAGCGAGGCCTCTTCCAGCCCGGGCGGCACCTGGGCCAGCCCCGAACGCAGGCTGACCAGAGCGCGGGGCAGAAACATCAACACGTAGGCGGCCAAGACCAGGGCGGTGGTCTGGTAGAGCGGCGGGGCGAACCGGATGGCCACCGTCACCAGGGCCAGCGCGGTGACGATGCCCGGCATGGCGCTGGTGATGAAGTTGGCGCCCTCCACGGACCGGGCCAGCGGGCCGCGGAAGCGCACGGCCAGCCAGGCGAACGGGAACGCCAGCACCGTGGTCAGTGCCGCCGCCACCGCGGCCAGGCTCGCCGTCTGCAGCAGCGCGGAGCCCAGGTCGGTGGCCGACCAGACCTGCATGCCGCCGATCCACAACCAGCGCAACACCGTCCACACCGGCACACCCAGCGCCAGTGCGGTCAGCGCGGCGAGCGCCGCAACTGCGGGTAAACCCATGGCGCGCAAGGGTATCGGGCTGACGGCGCGGGGTGCGCCGGACCCGATCCTGGCGAACCGGGCGGTGCCGCGCAGCGCCGCTTCGGTGAGCAGCAGCACCAGGCACAGCAGCACCAGGATTCCGGCCAGGGTGGCGCCGGCCGCACCGTCGAAGGTCGCCTGGAACTGCTCGAAGATCGCCGTGGTGAAGGTCGCGAAGCGCAGCATGGCGAACGCGCCGTACTCGGCGAGCAGATGCACGCCGATCAGCAGGCCGCCGCCCAGCAGCGCCAATCGCAGCTGCGGCAGCACCACCCGGAAGAACACGCCCACCGGACTGGAGCCCAGCGCGCGGGCCGATTCCTCGATGGCCGGGTCCAGCCGGCGCAGCGTGGCCGCAGCGGGCAGGTAGACGAACGGGAAATAGGACAGTGCCGAGACCAGCACCCCGGCGCCGAAGCCATGCAAGGTCGGCCAGACGCTCACCCAGGCATAGCTGTTGATGAACGCCGGCACGGCCAGCGGGGCCACCAGCAACGGGCGCCACACCGAGCGGCCCGGTACATCGGTGCGTTCCACCAGCCAGGCCGCACCCACCCCGACCACCAGGCACAGCGGCACCGTCACCACGACCAACCCGACCGTGTTGACCAACAGTTCGGCGACGCGGGGACGGACCACCAGCTGGTAGAGCTGGGCCGGCCCCGTGCTGGCGATAGCCCAGCCCACATAGCCGAGCGGGATGAACGTCAGTGCCACCAGCAGCGCCACGGTCGCGCTCAACACCGGCCCAGGCCCGGGCCGGGTGCGGCGTGGCGCCTCGGTGGTGACCACCTACAGCAGTCCCGCGGCGGTCATCAGGTCGGTCACCTTGGCGGCGTTCAGATCGGACGGGTTCACCTTCGGCGCCTGCAGGGTGTCCAGCGCGGGCAACGCCGGGTTGGCCGCGACATCGCTGCCGACCGGGTACTCGAACGAGGTGCCCTTCTGCAGCACCTCCTGGCCGGCCTTACTGGTGATGAACCGCAGGAACTGCTGGGCCTGGTCCTTCTTCTTGCTGGAGTTGAGGACACCGCCGCCGGAGATGCTGATGAACGCGCCCGGGTCCTGATTGCGGAAGTAGTGCAGGGCGGTGTTGGCGCTGATGTCCTTGGTCTTGGCCTGGTCGCGGAACCAGTAGTAGTGGTAGATGATGCCGCCGTCGACCTGACCGTCGTTGACGGCGCGCAGGGTGGCGATGTTGTCCTGGAAGACGGTCGCGTTGGTCTTCATGCCGGCCAGCCACGCGGCGGTGGCCTGCTCGCCGGTGAGCGCCAGCATGGCCGCCACGATCGCCTGGAAATCCGCCTTGGCCGGCGGGGCGCCCCAGCGGCCCTTCCATGCCGGCGATTGCAGGTCCATGATCGACTTCGGCAGCTGGTTTTCCTGTAACCGCGTCTTGTTGTAGACGAATACCGTGGTGCGTGCGGCGACACCGGTCCACTTGTTCGACGCGGGCCGGTACTGGGCGGGCACCTGCTGCTGGACCGTCGGGTCGACGTCGGCGAACAGCCCGGCCTTCTCGACCGCGGCCATCGCCGGGGAGTTCTCGGTGAGGAAGACGTCGGCCGGCGAGGCCGATCCCTCGGCGATGATCTGGTTGCCCAGTTCGGTGTCGCCGCCCTGCCGATAGGTCACCTTGATTCCGGTCGCCTTGGTGAACGCGTCGATCCACTCCTTGGTCAGCGACTCGTGCTGGGCGTTGTAGATCAGCAATTCGTCGCTGGGCTTGCCGGAGGAGCAGGCCGTGGCGGCGACCGCCATAGCCAGAACCGACAACAGCGCGGTGAATCGACACCATCGGGCGCGCATCAAGGGATCCTCTCGTAGTTGAGGCTGCCCTTAGTAACATACCGGTGCCGGTGCGGCTACTTTCGCGGTGCGATCGACGGTGGCGGTTCGGGGTTGCGGGGTAAGCGGATTCGTGGGTCCACCCATTCGACCGTTCCACCGCGGAAGGTGAAAAAGTCGGACGCGCCATACCCCGGGGCACGGTCGCGTGCCAGCCGCGGGGGCAGCGGCAATCGATACAGGCCCGCGCCGTCCCCATCGGTGTCGACAACCTGGGCGCCCGAACTGACGAGTTGCTCGAAAGTCAGGTAGCGCAAGGCAATTGACCGCTGGTCGGCATTGCGCAATCCGCAGACCTGCTCGATCGACATCTGCCGGCCGACGATCCGGCGATAGACCGGTTCGTCGAACTCGGTGCCGTGCAGGTAGAAAATGCCCGACCCGTCCGACCATTCGATGGCCGGGCGGCCGGTGTCGTCGTGTAGGACCCGATTTTCGGGCGTGGCGTTTTCGGGCGTGGCGTAGCGCACGGTCGGCATCGGGACCAGTAGCACCTCGCGGTGGATCGGCACGATCCAGCCCAGTCCGAGATCGCGCGCGGTGCGCATCGACTGGGAGAACCGTGCCCACCGGCTCACGGAGACGACGCTGATCGGCGGCAGCCACCGGGCGTCGGGGCGGGCGGCGACGAAACGGCTGTACAGGATGTCGCGCAGATCGTTGCGGACGACTCCGGGCACGTCGCCCGCGTCGTCGTTACCCGACCACCGGGCGATACGCGTCCAGCGCTTGTCCGGCCCGATGAGTGCGGCGATCTGCAGCGCCCGGTCGAGTTGGGGGAGCATCGAGTATTTGGTGCCCAGATGCACATCGCGGGAGACACAGAACTCGACGACGAGATCCATGACGGTATCGGCGTCGAACGAACCCAGGTCGGGGGTGTGCCGTGCCGGGAGGTCGAGATCGACGTAGGACTCCATGTCGAAAGTCATGGCGCGACGGTAACGCCGGGGTCCGACAAGTTCGCCACGCGTGCGATCCGGTGCGCGCAAAGACTGCGCATAGTCGCAGCCAATCCATAGGATCGAGCGATGAAGCCGATTGCCATCCTCCTGTTCAGCGCGTCCGCCGTCTTCGCGACCGTCGCCGCCCCGACCGCCGCTGCCGCTGATCCGTGCTCGGCAAGCGGCCTTGCCACCACCGCCAGCGGCGTGCTCAGCCAGGCCGGGGCCTATCTGGACGCCCACCCCGGCGCCAACGACGTGTTGACAGCGGCCGGCAATCAGTCGACCCCCGACGCCACCGCCGCGATCAGGGGTTACTTCGTCGGGCACCCGGGCGAATTCCTGGACCTGCAGAACATCGCCCGCCCGTTGACGTCGTTGCGCGGCCAGTGCGGTGTCGCGGTGTCGCCGGGCCAGTTGGCGGCGCTTTTCGATGCGCTGGCCTGACGGCCAGACGGAAGTTCGATGCGCTGGCCTGACGGCCAGACGGAAGTTCGATGCGCCGGCCGGTGAGTGAGTAGTCGACTACTCGTTTCCGGCGGGACCCGTCGTCCTACGTTTGTCGCCATGACAACGACGTGGGCACTCTCGATCCAGGCCGCACCCGGCGGCGCACTCGCTGATCAGCACGACGCGCTGCTCGCCTCGGTGGGGCCGTTCCTGGATTCGCTGCCGCGCCGGCGGGCCGGGCGCGTCGGCAACGTGTTGTCCTGCGAGTTGCTCAGTGCCAGGGGCATCCGGGAAACGAACAGTTATCTGGTGCTGATCGAGGTCGACCTGCCCTCACCGCGGGCGTTGCGCCGGCTGGCGGAAGAACTGACCGAGGTGCTTCGGGATGGGGCGACCGTGTCGGTTCTGGGTGAGTTCGATCGGACGACGAGATCGCCGGAGTCGCAGTTGATGGCTTGGTAATAAAGGGCTTTCGGCGTGATTTCGTGCTCGGAGTGGCATTTCAGCCTAAGAGCGCTGGCATACCGGTAGGAGAAGAGCGCGAAGGCTGCCCAGCAATATCAGTACGGACTATCTTGCGAGAGGCTCTCAGTCTCATTGTGCCGTCGATACCGGTGAGACATCGAAGTAGCGTAGCCAACTACTCATGTCCCAGCCGTCAATGAGCATGAGACTGATCCGGCCGGAACGTGCACACACGGCACGGAACGATCTTCTATCTACGAGGAGAGGATTGCTATGCCAACCGTCTTGGACAAGATCATCAAAGTGCCACTGTCACAGGCTCTCAGAGATCTGATTCTTCGTCGGCAGTACTACCTGACCTTCGTCAGCGGGACCATCACATGGCCGAAAGATTGGTACCAGCCGGGCGACGTGCCGGCAGTAATTTCGGTGCAAGCGAGCAAGTGGGTGAGCTCCCCGGGCATGTTTTCCTCAGCCGTGCTCGTGCGGCAAGGTCAGCTCACTGATGTCACTGTTACAGACGATCTGTGCTCCGTCGACTACATCATCGTCGGATTGCCGATGAACACCGAGTTCTTCGTCGAGGTGCGTGTGAAAGACCAGTCGAAATTTCATGCGCCAGGCAACACGGGAGTGAGTTTCTCTCCGACAGGCGACTGGATCTTCAAATTCTCCGGGAACGATGCGTCGAGGTCTGGAGTCAACTTCAGGGGGGCGTGGCAGCAAGTCAACTAGGCGGCCATCTTCTTGCCTGCTTGTGGATGGATCGGTGTTTGGGGATAACTGGGTCTGGTGCGGGTCGGCTGGGCCGGTTGTGTCGGGGGTGTTGATCAGTCTGTGATCCATGGAGACATGGAGTCGCGCCGAGATCGGGGCGTTGGGGGAGCGGTTGGCGGTTGAGCATCTGCAGTCGTTGGGTTTGCGGGTGTTGCAGCGTAATTGGCGGTGCCGGTACGGCGAGTTGGATGTGATTGCCGTCGAGGGTGCCACGGTGGTGTTCGTGGAGGTCAAGACCCGGACCAGTGATGCGTTCGGTGGGGTGGCTCAGGCGGTGTCGCCGGTGAAGGTGCGGCGGTTGCGGCGGTTGGCGGGGTTGTGGCTGGCGCAGCAGGACCGCAGTTGGGCGGGTGTGCGCATTGATGTGATCGGGGTGCGTATCGGGCGGACTCGGGTGCCGGAGCTGGCTCATCTGCGGGGGGTCGGCTGATGGCGTTGGGGCGGGCGTTTTCGGTGGCCATCCGTGGGGTGGAGGGTGTCATCGTGGAGATCGAGGCCGATATCGCCTCGGGTCTGCCGGGGGTGCATCTGGTGGGTTTGGGGGATGCGGCGTTGCAGGAGTCGCGGGATCGGGTGCGGGCGGCGATCACCAATTGCGGTAACGAGTGGCCGATGTCGCGGTTGACGTTGGCGTTGTCGCCGGCGACGTTGCCCAAGAACGGTTCGGCCTATGACCTGGCGTTGGCGGCGGCGGTGCTCTCGGCGCACGGCAAGAAGGAGTGGCCGCGGCTGGAGAAGACGTTGCTGTTGGGCGAATTGGCGCTCGATGGTCGGGTGCGGCCGGTGACCGGGATCCTGCCGGCGGTGCGGGCGGGTAAGCAGGAGGGCTGGCCGGTGGCGGTGGTGCCCGAGGAGAACTTGCCCGAGGCCAGTTTGGTGGAGGGGATCGAGGTGTGGGGTGTGCGCACTCTGCGGCAGTTGCAGGCGTGGTTGGCGGGTAAGGGCGGGTTGGCGGGCCGGGTGGA
This sequence comes from Mycolicibacterium chengduense, assembly GCF_033741155.1. Lineage (NCBI taxonomy): Bacteria > Bacillati > Actinomycetota > Actinomycetes > Mycobacteriales > Mycobacteriaceae > Mycobacterium > Mycolicibacterium chengduense. Next base: position 50,737 of record NZ_JAWQNH010000006.1, read on the forward strand.
TGCGGTGGCGCCGGCGCCGCGGCCGACGGTGGATCTGGCCGATGTGGTGGGCCAGACCCAGGCGCGTTATGCGGTGGAGGTGGCTGCGGCCGGTGCGCATCACTTGTTTTTGAGTGGCCCGCCGGGGATTGGGAAAACGATGTTGGCGCAGCGTCTTCCGGGTTTGTTGCCGCCGTTGTCGGATGAGGAGGCGTTGGAGGTCACCGCGATTCATTCGGTGGCGGGGTTGTTGACCGGGGCGACGCCGTTGATCACCGAGCCGCCGTTCATCGCCCCGCATCACACGTCGAGTGTGGCGGCGATGGTGGGTGGCGGGTCGGGTATGGCCCGCCCTGGCGCGGTGAGCCGGGCGCATCGCGGGGTGCTGTTCCTCGACGAATGCGCGGAGATCGGCACCAGCGTGCTGGAAGCCATGCGGACACCGTTGGAGGACGGCGAGATCCGGTTGGCCCGCCGCGACGGTGTCGCGCGCTACCCGGCCCGCTTCCAGCTGATCCTGGCGGCCAACGAATGCCCCTGCGCACCGGCCAATCCACGCGACTGCGTGTGTCCGGCCGCGGTGAAGCGCCGCTACCTGGGCAAGCTGTCCGGGCCGTTGATGGACCGGGTCGACCTGCGGGTGCAGATGCATCAGGTGCGTGCCGGGGCGTTCGCCGACCAGATCCCCGAACCGACGGCCGTGGTGCGCGAGCGCGTCGCGAACGCCCGCGCGGCGGCGGCGCAGCGCTGGCAACCCGTGGGGGTGCGCACCAATGCCGAGGTGCCCGGGCCGGTGCTGCGGAGGGCATTTCGGCTCAGCCGCGCGGCGATGGAGCCGCTGCGCAGCGCGCTGGATCGGGGCACGCTCAGTATCCGCGGCGTGGACCGCACCTTGCGGGTGGCATGGTCGCTCGCCGACCTCGCCGGAAAACAGTGCCCGACGGTCGAGGACGTCTGGACGGCATTGAGCTTTCGCGACGTGGTGGTGCACGATGGCCGATGACCGCACCCGGCAGGCCTGGGCCTACCTGTCCCGGGTCGTCGAACCGCCCTGCCCCGCCCTGGCCGCCTACGTCGTCAGGCACGGCGCCGTCGAGGCGGCCGACCGGATCCGGGCAGGCGATGAACCCGAATACCTGACCGATGTGGTCGCGCCACGCCGCGAACTGGATTACGTCGAGGACGATCTGACGCTGATCGACCGTCGCGGCGGCCGGTTGATCACCCCGGACGACGACGAATGGCCCCATTTGGCGTTCGCCGCGTTCGGCAATGACGCGGTGCGCAAGAAACAGGACGGGTACGTGCCGATGGTGCTGTGGGCGATCGGGCCCGCGCGCCTGGACGATGTCGCCGACCGCGCCGCGGCCATCGTCGGCACCCGGGCCGCCACCGCGTACGGCGAGCATGTCGCGGCCAGCCTGGCCGAAGGATTGGCCGAACAGGATGTGGCGGTGGTCTCCGGCGGTGCGTACGGCATCGACGGTGCCGCACACCGCGCGACACTGGCTGCCGACGGCTGCACGGTGGCGGTGCTGGCCGGCGGTATCGACGTGCCCTATCCCAGCGGGCATTCGGCTCTGCTGCACCGCATATCGCAGAGCGGACTGGTGGTCACCGAGTATCCGCCGGGGGTGCGCCCGGCGCGCTTCCGCTTCCTAGCCCGTAACCGTCTGGTGGCGGCGCTGGGTCGGGCGACCGTGGTGGTGGAGGCCGGATTGCGCAGCGGGGCCGCCAACACCGCGGGCTGGGCCGCTGCGATGGGCCGGGTGGTGTGTGCGGTGCCCGGGCCGGTGACGTCGTCGGCGTCGGCGGGCTGCCACGTGTTGCTACGGGGTGATGCGGTCTTGGTTGACCGGGCCGCGGAGTTAGTCGAAATCGTTGGCAGGGCAGGCGAGTTCGCCGACATTCCGGCGCATCCGGTGGCGAAGCTCGATGCCTTGTCCAGGCCCGAACGGGTGGTGTTCGAGGCGCTGCCGGCCCGCGGTTACCGCAGTGTCGAGCAGATCGCGCTCGACGCGGCCCTGGCGCCGGAGGCGGTGCTTGGGCCGCTGGCGTTGTTGGAGGCCTGCGGTCTGGTCGAGCGGCGGGACGGGAGATGGCGTATCGCGGTGACGTGAACCGAACTCAGTCGGCCATCACCTGGGTACCCAGCACGATGGCCAGGGCGAGGCGGTCGGCGTCTTCGGCCTCGGGTTCGGCGGTGTACATGGTGATCCGCAAGTCATCGGTGGTGACGATGAGGGTGTCGCAGTCCAAGGTGATGCGGCCGACATCGGGATGATCGATCACCTTGTGTTTTCCGAATTCGGAAGGCGCAGGGGGAGAGCCTGATTCCCACAATTCGACGAATCGGGGGCTCTGCGTCTTCAGCTCGCGGATCAGCGTCTTGAGCCGCTGGTCGGCGGGGTATCGGGCAGCGGTCATCCGCAGATCGGCGACCAGGTGGGCGTGGAACTCCGCTTTCTGCTCGGCGGTCTGCACCGTGCGCGAACCGGGGCCGAGCAGGTGGCGCCAGACGGCGTTGCGTTCGATTCCGCGCCATTGCGTGGTGGCACCCATCAGGGCGTCGTACGGGGCATTGGCCGTCACCAGCGTCCACATCGCGTCGTGCACGGCGACGGGCGTGTGGGCCAGGCGATCGAGCAGACGCTGCACGCTGGGTGTGATGCGTTGGGATACCAATTCGAGACCGGGAGGCTCGTGCCCGGCCAACCGGAACAGCAGGGCGCGGTCGGCGTCGGTGACCCGCAGCGCGCGGGTCAACGCCTCGACGACCTGTGCCGAGGGCGACGTGGCACGGCCCTGCTCCAGACGGGTCAGATAGTCGACCGAGATACCGGCCAGCCCGGCCAACTCTTCGCGGCGTAGTCCCGTCGCACGACGTCGGCCACCGACGGCAATCCCGACGGTGGTGGGCGTCACGCGGCTGCGCCACTGCCGCACGACTTGGCCGAACTCGGGTGAAGCCATCACTCAAGTGTGCGCCGCGTGCGGCGGCGATGTCCTGGCACTGCCAATCCCAGGAACGCTGGGCGGCTGGCTAAGGCAGGTGTGCTCGTCCACCGTGGCAGACATGACTGAGATGACACCAGGCACGGTACTGATCACCGGTCCGACAGGTGGACTGGGCCGCGAGACCACGCTGGCGTTGGCGCGCAGACCCGCAGCCGAGCGACCGGACCTCGTCCTGGTCGGCCGGGCCGGCGAACCCTTGGGCGCCGTGGCGTCCGAGGCGCGCGCACACGGAGCCGTCGTGCACGACATCGGCGCGGATCTCGCCCGGCTATCTGATGTCCGCGCCGCGGCCAGCACGGTCAGTGAACTGGTCGCAGCGGGACAGACCCGGCCGTTGTGCGGGCTGATCGGCAACGCCGGCCTCATGTCCGTCGACACCCACACGGCATCAGCCGACGGCTACGAGCTCACCTTCGCGGTGAACTACCTGGCCCACGCACAGCTGATCGACGACTTGCGCGACCAGTTCAGCGGCCCAGCACGCATCGTGCTCGTCGGATCGAACACATACCACCAGAACATCTTTCGCAAGATGCTGCGCGTCGCGCCGGCGCACTGGCGAGATCCGATCGAGATGGCGCGTCCGCTGCCCGCGCACGAGCCCGCAAGCATGGAGCGCAGTGGCATCGCCTACTCCGATTCGAAACTGGCGATCCTGTACTACGCCCACGAACTGGAACGCCATCTCCCGGACGGAGTCACCGTCGCGGTGTTCGAGCCCGGCTTCATGCCCGGCACCGGATTGTCGCGTGCGTTCGGCGGGCCCCTTCCTGCAGCGGATCGGACAGGCCATCCAGGCGATCCCAGGCGTCTCCTCACCGGCGCGGTCGGGTCCGCTGCTGGCCTCGGTCGCCGTCGACGCCCGATGGGCTCACCTGAAAGACGGAGCCTTTGTCGTCAAGAACGCCGAGCGGCCGGTGCGGCCGTTCGCCCACGACCGCATCCGCGAACAACAGCTCTGGGCAGCGACCACCCAACTGCTGCGGACACCGAGCCGGTCATGATCGATGGCCCGGTGACGATCCGACTGTGACTGCCGCGACTGCGGAGGCGTAGCCGACCGCGGCCAGGCGACCGCTCGTACAGTGGTCCCGAGATCGATCGACAGAAATGGGGGACCGCCATGGCGGGACGTCCGGTCCACACCTTCGAGGTGGTCAGCTCCACGCAGCTGACCCCGCACATGATCCGGCTGGTGCTGCGCGGCAGCCGACAGGGGCAGGGCTTCGACACCTTCACGCCCAGCTCGTTCACCGACTCCTACGTCAAGGTGGTCATCGTGCCCGACGGGGTCGACGTCGGCGCGCTGCCGCGCCCGCTGACCCTGGACAGTTTCGGTGAGCTCCCCGAGGATCGCCGCCCGACGGTGCGCACCTACACCGTGCGCCGGGTGGACGCCGAAAAGGGTGAGATCGCCATCGATTTCGTCGTCCACGGCGACCAGGGCGTGGCCGGCCCCTGGGCCGCGGCCGCCAAGCCGGGGCAACCGGCGTACCTGATGGGTCCCAGCGGCGCCTACGCGCCGGACCCCGCCGCCGACTGGCACCTGCTGGCCGGCGACGAAGCCGGGCTGCCTGCGATCAGTGCCGCCCTGGAGGCGTTGCCCGCCGACGCCGTCGGGCAGGTGTTCGTGGAGATCGCCGGGCCCGAGGACGAGCTGGAGCTGGCCGCGCCGGCCGGCGTCGCGGTGCACTGGATCCATCGCGGAGGCCGGGCCGACGAGGTGCCCGACAGCCAGGCCGGTGACAACGCGCCGCTGGTGGCCGCCGTCCGCGGCGCGCCGTGGTGGCCCGGCCAGGTGCAGGCATTCGTGCACGGCGAGGCCCAGGCGGTCATGCACAATATCCGGCCCTACCTGCGCAAAGAGCGCGGCGTCGAGGCCAAGTGGGCATCCATCTCCGGGTACTGGCGGCGCGGGCGCACCGAGGAGACCTTCCGGCAATGGAAAGCCGAGCTGGCGAAAGCGGAAGCGGGCCAGCCAGACTGACCCTCATGGCATTCGGCGATTACCAGTTCGAGATCTACCTGCAGGGCCTGTCCGGTGTGGTGCCCTCCCTCCCGATCGGCTACGCCGAATTGGAGGAGCGTGCTGAGAAGGCGATGTCCGCGTCGCTGTGGTCGTATGTGGCCGGCGGCGCCGGTGACGAACGCACCCAGCGGGTCAACGTCAGCGCCTTCGAGAACTGGGGTCTGATCCCACGGATGTGTGTCGGGGCCACCGAGCGCGACCTGACGGTCGAGCTGTTCGGGCTCACGCTGCCTTCGCCGGTGTTCATGGCGCCCATCGGGGTGATCGGGTTGTGCGCGCAGGATGGGCACGGTGACATCGCCGCAGCCAGGGCCGCCGCCCGCACCGGCGTGCCCATGATGGTGTCCACCCTGACCACCGATCCCCTGGAAGCCGTCGCCGCCGAATTCGGTCACACCCCAGGCTTCTTCCAGCTCTACACCCCCAAGAACCGGGACCTGGCGGCCAGCTTCGTGGCGCGTGCCGAAGCCGCCGGATATCGCGGCATCATCGTCACCCTCGACACCTGGGTGCCGGGCTGGCGGCCCCGCGACCTGAGCACCTCCAACTTCCCGCAACTGCGCGGGCACTGCCTGGCCAACTACACCAGCGACCCGGTGTTCCGGGCCGGGCTGGCGCAGCCGCCCGAGGAGAACCCGCAAGCCGCGACCCTGAGCTGGGTGCAGACCTTCGGCCAATGCGTCACCTGGGACGACCTGGCCTGGTTGCGGACGCTGACGAAACTGCCGTTGCTGGTCAAGGGCATCTGCCATCCCGACGATGTGCGGCGGGCCCGCGACGTCGGCGTCGACGGCATCTACTGCTCCAACCACGGCGGCCGACAAGCCAACGGCGGCCTGCCCGCCATCGACTGCCTGCCCGACGTGGTGGCCGCCGCCGACGGGATGCCGGTCCTGTTCGACTCCGGGGTGCGCAGCGGCGCCGATATCGTCAAGGCACTCGCCCTGGGTGCCACCGCCGTCGGCGTCGGCCGCCCGTATGCCTACGGTCTGGCGCTCGGCGGCGTCGACGGAGTGGTGCACGTGCTGCGTTCGCTGCTCGCCGAGGCCGACCTGATCATGGCGGTCGACGGCTACCGGTCACTGGCTGATCTCACCCCGGACACGCTGCGGCGCGTCACCTAGACAGCCCGTCGCCGGCGCAGCACGGTGGGGGAGTGCAGATCGAGCCCATCCTCGAGGAATTCGACACCTACCTCGCCCTGCAACGCGGCCGCTCCGAGCACACCCGCCGCGCCTACCTCGGTGATCTGCGGTCGCTGTTCGAATTCACCGGCGGCGGGCTGGAAAGCCTGAGCCTGCTCACGCTGCGGTCCTGGCTGGCCGGCCAGGCCGGCGCCGGCGCGGCGCGCACCACCCTGGCCCGGCGCACCTCGGCGGTCAAGACGTTCACCGCCTGGGCATGCCACCGCGGATTGTTGCGCACCGATCCCGCGGCCCGGCTGCAAACCCCTAAATCACACCGCACGCTGCCGGCGGTGCTGCGCCAGGACCAGGCCCTCGACGCCCTCGACGCGCTGAATTCCGGTGCGCAACAAGGAGATCCACTGGCACTGCGAGACCGGCTGATGGTGGAGCTGCTGTACGCCACCGGGATCCGGGTCAGCGAGCTGTGCGGCCTGGACATCGACGACGTGGACAGATCCCGCCGGGTGCTGCGGGTGCTGGGCAAGGGCAACAAACAGCGCACGGTGCCGTTCGGGGAGCCGGCCGCGGTGGCCCTGCAGGCCTGGCTGCGCGACGGCCGCCCGAAACTGGCCACCGCGAAATCCGGTCCCGCGCTGCTGCTGGGTGCCCGCGGCGGTCGGGTCGATCAACGCCAGGTCCGCACCGTCGTTCACGACACCATGGCCGCCGTCGACGGTGCACCCGACCTGGGCCCGCACGGTCTGCGGCACAGCGCCGCCACCCACCTGCTCGAAGGCGGGGCCGACCTGCGCATCGTGCAAGAGCTGCTGGGCCACTCCAGCCTGGCCACCACACAGCTCTACACCCATGTCACGGTGGCACGGTTGCGGGCGGTGCACGACCAGGCTCATCCGCGTGCCTGAGCGATCGACCGTCGCCCTCCCCGGCGCCACGGTGTCCTATCTCGAATGGGCGGCCCGCCGGCCGGCGTCGGGCCTGACCGTTCTGCTGTTGCACGGCGGCGGGCTGGACAACGCGGCGCTGTCCTGGGGCGGGATCGGACCGCGGCTGGCGGCGGCTGGACATCGCGTCGTCGCCCCCGACCATCCGGGGTATGGGCACAGTCCGGCCGCGTCGTGGCGGGCCACCCAGCAGCGCCTCGTCGACTATGTCGGCGAGTTCGCCGACGCGCTCGATCTGGGTCCGCACGTCACCGGCGGCCTGTCACTGGGCGGCGGGATGACCATCGGGCACACCCTGGCCAGGCCGGAAGCGGTGACGGCGGCCATGTTGTTGGGCAGCTACGGACTGATGCCCCGGTTGTCCGACGGGCCGTTCTCCGGGCTGCGACAGGTGCTGACCTGGGCACTGCTGCGCACCGGCCTGCTCACCACGCTCAGCCGCAATGCGGCGCGGCACCGCTACATGCTGGAGTGGAGTATGGCCGCCCTGGTGCAGGACGCGGCGCGGCGCACCCCGGAGCTGCTGGACGAGGTGCGGGCCGCCGCGCAATCGGACAACGCGTTCGCGGCGTTCGAACAGTGGCAACGCGACCAGGTCCGGTGCACCGGCCTGCGCACCGACTATCGGAACCGGCTGGCGGACATCGCCGTGCCGGTCCTCATCGTCCACGGCGGCAGGGACACCGGCGTGCCGGTGATACACGCCCGCGCCGCCGCGGCCGCGATACCCACGGCCACCCTGGAAGTCGTTGCCGGCGCTGGGCATTGGGTTCAGCGTGATCAGCCCGATCTGGTGGGTTCGATCATGCTGGCCTTTCTCGGTCGGCTCGCCACGGACCGCTGACCGCCGGGCCGAACGCGGCCCAGCGGCTTGAGCCGGATCGGGGTGTCGGCGACCAACCCGAGCGGGTCGACATAGTCGGCTCGCGAAGCCGCGCCCCACATCGCGCCCCAATGCAAACAGGTCGACGCCGGGCAGCCAGGGTGACCGGCGAGCAGCACCCCGAGCGGGGTGCCCGCCTGCACGAGCTGCCCGGCCCGCACCGCCGGGCGCACCGGTTCGTAGCTGGTGCGCAGGCCGCCGGGATGGGCGATGGACACCAGCGGGCGCCCGGCCAGTTCCCCGGCGAACACCACGGTTCCGGGGCCGGCGGCATAGACCGGCTGGCCGGCAGTGCCGGCCAGGTCGACCCCGCGGTGACCGCTGTTCCAGCGGGCGGCCGGCGGGTCGAAGGCGCGGGTCACCGCCGGACGGGGCTGCAGCGGCCAGCGCAGCCGCGGGGTGTCCGCGTGTGCCGGTGCCGCGAACAGCAGCGCCACCGCCACCACCGCCAGGACCCTCATCACCCCAGCTCAGCCTGTTGCCGACGAGTTGGAAACCCGTCCGCGGGGAAATGTGGACAAAGTCCCGACTGTGCACAACTGCGGTGGTAAAAGCACCTGTATCCACGGTGTAAACTGCTATCCGCAGCTCACATCCGTGGGCTGACTTCGCGCGTCTGCCCCGCAACCCCGCTCGATTCGGGTTGCACCAGCATGCCGGGCGGTCCTGGTTCGGGAAACCGAAGCGGGTCCGGCAGCTGCAGACGCCAGGGTCCGGGATCGACCGATTCCGGACGACAACCGACACAAAGGAATCACGGACTCATGGCTGTTGTAACCATGAAGCAGCTGCTTGACAGCGGCGCACACTTCGGGCACCAGACCCGTCGCTGGAACCCCAAGATGAAGCGGTTCATCTTCACCGACCGCAACGGCATCTACATCATCGATCTGCAGCAGACGCTGACCTACATCGACAAGGCCTACGAGTTCGTCAAGGAGACGGTGGCCCACGGCGGCACCATCCTGTTCGTCGGCACCAAGAAGCAGGCCCAGGAATCCATCGCCGACGAGGCGACCCGGGTCGGTATGCCCTACGTGAACCAGCGCTGGCTGGGCGGCATGCTCACCAACTTCTCCACCGTGCACAAGCGCCTGCAGCGCCTCAAGGAGCTCGAGGCCATGGAGCAGACCGGTGGCTTCGAAGGCCGCACCAAGAAGGAAATCCTCATGCTCACGCGTGAGAAGAACAAGCTGGAGCGCAGCCTCGGCGGTATCCGGGACATGCAGAAGGTGCCCTCGGCCATCTGGGTCGTCGACACCAACAAGGAGCACCTGGCCGTCAACGAGGCCATCAAGCTCGGCATCCCGGTGATCGCCATCCTCGACACCAACTGCGATCCCGACCAGGTCAACTACCCGGTCCCGGGTAACGACGACGCGATCCGGTCGGCCGCGCTGCTCACCAAGGTGATCGCCTCTGCCGTCGCCGAGGGCCTGCAGGCCCGTGCCGGCGCAGGCAAGACCGAGGCGGCCGAAGCGGCCGAGCCGCTGGCCGAGTGGGAGCAGGAGCTGCTGGCGGGTGCCACCACCGGTACCGCCGACAGCGCCGGCGCTGCCGACACCACCACCGACGCTTCCTAATTTTTCAGGAGAAGGCTTTTATGGCTAACTACACCGCTGCCGACGTCAAGCGCCTGCGGGAGCTGACCGGCGCCGGCATGCTCGACTGCAAGAACGCGCTCACCGAGACCGACGGCGATTTCGACAAGGCCGTCGAGGTGCTGCGCATCAAGGGCGCCAAGGATGTCGGCAAGCGCGCCGAGCGCGCGACCGCCGAGGGCCTGGTGGCCGCCAAGGCCGGCGCTCTCATCGAGCTGAACTCCGAGACCGACTTCGTCGCCAAGAACGACGAATTCCGGGCCGTGGCCGACCAGATCGTCACCGCCGCCGCCGAGTCAAAGGCGAGCGACGTCGACGCGCTCAAGGCCGTCAAGGTGGGTGACACCACCGTCGAGCAGCTGATCGCGGACCTGTCCGCCAAGATCGGCGAGAAGCTGGAACTGCGCCGGGTCGCCTACTTCGACGGCCAGGTGGAGACCTACCTGCACAAGCGCGCCGCGGACCTGCCGCCGGCCGTGGGCGTGCTGGTGGAGTACACGGGGTCGGACGAGGGTGCCGCGCATGCGGTGGCCCTGCAGATCGCCGCGCTGAAGGCCAAGTACCTCACCCGCGACGAGGTGCCCGCCGATGTCGTCGCCAACGAGCGTCGCATCGCCGAGGAGACCGCCAAGGAAGAGGGCAAGCCCGAAGCCGCGCTGGCCAAGATCGTCGAGGGTCGCCTCACCGGGTTCTACAAGGACGTGGTGCTGCTCGACCAGCCGTCGGTCTCCGACAGCAAGAAGTCGGTCAAGGCGCTGCTCGACGAGGCCGGGGTGACCGTGACCCGGTTCGTCCGGTTCGAGGTCGGCCAGGCCTAACAGCCGAACAGACACCGAATGTCCCCCCGCACCCGCCCGGTGCGGGGGGACATTTCTGTCTGCGCACCCGATCGCTGGTACGTACTGGTACCGTCGGGCTCATGACACGTGTGCACGCCTTCGGCGACGATGCCCTCGGTGACTTCGACGCGGTCGCCCTGGCCGCTGCCCTGCGGGCCGGCGAGGTCTCGCAGGCGGAACTGGTCGACGCCGCCATCGCCCGCGCGCACGCCGTGAACCCCGCCCTCAACGGGCTGGCGCACGACGGATTCGACATAGCCCGCGCCGCCGCGCCCCGCACCGGCTTCTTCGCCGGCATCCCGACGTTCGTGAAGGACAACGTCGACGTCGCGGGGATGCCCACGATGGACGGCACCGACGCCTGGGCGCCGCGTGCGGCAGCGGCCGACGGCGACTTCGCCCGCGCCTACCTCGGCACCGGCCTGGTCGCCCTGGGCAAGACCCGGCTGTCCGAATTCGGGTTCAGCGCCTCGGCCGAGCATCCCCGGCTGGGGCCGGTCCGCAATCCGTGGCACACCGACCACACCGCCGGGGCGTCGTCGTCGGGATCGGGTGCCTTCGTGGCCGCCGGGGTGGTGCCCATCGCACACGCCAATGACGGCGGCGGCTCGATCCGCATCCCGGCTGCGTGCAACGGACTGGTCGGGCTCAAACCCTCTCGCGGCCGGCTGCCGCTCGACAAGCAGATGCGGCAGATGCCGCTGCGGATCGTCGCCAACGGTGTGCTCACCCGGTCGGTGCGCGATACCGCCGCGTTCTACCGTGAGGTCGAACGCCTGCGACGCAATCCGAAGCTGCCGCCCATCGGTGACGTCACCGGACCCGGCCGCAGCCGATTGCGCATCGCCGTGTGCACGGAATCCATTGCCCGGCAAGCCAGCACGGAGATCCGCGACCTGACGATGAAGACCGCGGTGCAACTGGAGGGCCTCGGGCACCGGGTCACCGAGATCACCAACCCGGTGCCGGCGTCGTTCATGAACGACTTCCTGCTGTATTGGTCGCTGCTGGCCTTCGCCCTCGTACGCGGCGGGCCACGCACCTTCGGACCGACCTTCGACAAGACCAAGCTGGACAACCTCACCCTCGGCCTGGAGGACCTGGCCGGTCGCAACCTGCACCGGATGCCGCTGGTCATCGCCCGGCTGGCTCGAACGCGGCGCATCATCGCGCGACTGTCCACCTCCTACGACGTCCTGCTCACACCCACGCTGGCCGATGTGACACCCCCGATCGGGCACCTCGACCCCACGGCGCCCTATCAGCAGATCATCGACCGGCTGGTGGATTGGGTGGCCTTCACACCGCTGCAGAACGTCACCGGCGATCCGGCGATCTCGCTGCCGCTCGGCCGCTCGACGCACGGCCTGCCGGTCGGGATGATGTTCAGCGCGCAGCAGGGACAGGAGCGGCTGCTGCTCGAATTGGCCTACGAGATCGAGGAAGCGCAGCCGTTTCCACGGATCCAGGACTGAGCCGACAACGAAATCCGTTGTCTGTGAGACACCTTGTTGTAATCGCAACCAGATCCCGTTAACCCGGCCGATACCACAGACTCCATTGGGCGAAACACCGCGGTTCGACCATTCCCCTCGTGGAGTCCCCAGCACCACCCACGATCACCCGTCCGCCGGAGATCGCCGCCGCACCCGGTAACACCTTCTGGTGCCTGATCCGCTTCGCGTTGGCGAATATCAAACGCCGGCCCGAGCGGTTCGTGCTGTCCGTTCTGGGCATCGCACTGGCCATCGCCTGTGTCACCGTGGTGCGCACCATTGCCGCGAGTTTCGCCATCACGGGCGAGGATTCGGTCACCGACGTGATCGGCGATGCCCAACTGTGGGTGGTGCCCGCCGCCGGTGTGCACTACGACAACGAAGCCCAGGCGCTGGTGGCCGCCGGCCCCGCCCCGACGATCACGACCGTGCCGGATGGCTGGTCCGCGGTCCGGACGCTGTCGGGCACCGCCACCGTCAACGGCATCCCGGTGTCCATCCGGGGCGCCGACACCGTTGCCGCGGGCCATATCGCCGTCGGTGAAAAGCTCGCGACCAGGCTGGGCGTGCACCCGGGTGACCGCGTCATGATCGGCGGACAGAACCTGACGGTGGACATCGCGGGTACTGGCCAATCCGCCTCGATACCAACGGAACTGGCGCGCAGCGTGGTCGGTGAGAACGGTTGGTGGACCATCACCGCGCCGGCCGGTCAGGAGAAGCGTCGTGACCTGGCCCAGGTGTTCGGCGCGGCGACCGGACTGCCGGCCACCACCGACCCGTCGGTGCAGCCCGCGGCCGGTGGACAAGGGCTGATCTATGACACCGTCGGCGGAGTCGGCCCGCTGAGCTTCGAACAGAACTACTCCGCACTGTTCTCCGGCAAGGTGACCGGCTCGACACTCGGACTCATCTCCACCATCGGTCTCATTCTCGGATTCGTCATCGCGGTGTCCTCCTTCCTGGCGGCCGTCTCCGAACGCAAACGCGAATTCGGGATCATGTCGAGCATCGGCCTGGCCGACGAGGTGCTGTACTTCTTCCTGGTCGAGTCGGCCATCGTCTTCGTGGTCGCCTACGCCGTCGGCGTCCTGGGCGCCGGAGCCGCGGTGGCTCTGGTGATTCCGGGCATCGCGACGGTGACCGCATGGGCGCAGGCTGCCGGCATGGTCGCCGCGTTCATCCCCGCCATGGCGATCGTCGGCGCACTGATCCCTGTGCACCGGCTGCTGCAACAGCGGCCCGTCGACCTGTTGGGCGGCCGATGAGCGCCTGCGCGAAGAGGAAAGAGCACAGATGAGCGCCTGCGCGAAGAGGAAAGGGCACACCTAGCCATGCGTTACGGACTGTCCTACGGCTGGCTGGCGGCGCGCCGCCGGCTCTCGGAGATGATCCTGCCTGCCATCACGACGGCCACCGGCGCCTTCCTGGTGGTGATCGTGTTCGGCATGTCGGACGGAATCCGCGCCCAGTCGGCATCGTTGGGTCACGCCGACGAGATCCGAGCCGCGGTGGTGCTCATCGCCGTCACCGTGTTGTTGGTCGGCGTCGTCGAGGTCGCCGTCGCCACCACCAGGACGGTGGCACAACGGACCAAGGAGCTCGGTGTGCTGGGCGCCAACGGTATTGCCCGCACGCCGGTGGTGATCGCGCTGTTGGTCGAACCCGTCATCGCGGCCGTGCTGGGCGCCGCCGGTGGCGCGCTGCTGGCCATCGTCACCGGACTGGCGCTGGGCGCGCTCGGATTCGTGCCCACCGGCGTCGCGGTCGGCGGCCTGGTCCTGGGAACCGTCATCGCCGTCGTCGTCAGCGTCGTCGCGGCGCTGGCCACCAGCGTCGTACCCACCTGGAATGCTGCCTCCCGCCCGCCCATCCGATCACTGAGTACGGGATAGGACCATATGACCGCCATCAACGAGTCGGCCACCACCGAACGCGAATCCGGTGCATCGGATACCACCGCTCCCGTCATCGAGATCTCCGACGTGTGGAAGCTGCACAAACTCGGCGACGAGGTCGTCAAGGCCCTCAAGGCCGTCGAATTGCGGGTCATGCCCGGGGAATTCGTGTGCCTGATGGGCCCCAGCGGTAGCGGCAAGTCGACCCTGCTGAACATCATCGGCGGGCTGGACCGCCCGACCAAGGGCATCGTCCGCGTCGCGGGACAGGACACCTCGACCATCTCGGAGAGCCAGTTCGCCGCGTTGCGCCACGACACCATCGGCTTCATCTTCCAGAGCTACAACCTGATCCCGTTCCTGTCTGCCGTCGAAAACGTCGAACTGCCCCTGATGTTCGAGCCCTACGACCGTAAGGCGTTGCGTAAGCGGGCCATCGAACTGCTCGAGCTGGTCGGCCTGGGGCATCGGGTGCACCACCAGCCCACCAAGATGTCGGGCGGTGAGCAGCAGCGCACCGCGATCGCGCGGTCCCTGATCAGCAATCCGACACTGGTACTGGCCGACGAGCCGACCGCAAATCTTGATCACCGCACGGGGGAGACGGTGGTGCGCATGCTGCGCGACCTGTGTTCGACGCTCGGCGTCACGGTCGTCGCCAGCACTCACGACCCCACGGTGGCCGACGAAGCGAGCCGTGTTGTCCGGATGCGAGACGGACAGATCACCAACTGATCCAACGGTATTGGAGACGTCATGACCCAAGAAATGACGCATTCGGCAACCACCGAACGCGACAAACTGATGACCACCGAGCTGGTCCCCGAACAGATCCTGCCCAAGGTGATGAGCACGTTCGGGCTGACCGCCGCCTACGTGTTCATCATCTGCTGGATCACCGGCTCGTCGGTGATGGCCACCGGCGGCTGGACCGCCATCCCGATGTGGATCCTGGGCATCCTGACCTTCCTGGTGCCGGCCGGTATGGCCGTCGTCGAACTGGGCAACCTGTGGCCCGGCCAAGGCGGCGTGTACATCTGGGCCACCCGCACGATGGGGGAGACCTGGGGGTTCATCGGCGGCTACCTGTCCTGGGTGCCGGTGATCCTCAACGCCGCGTCCTCACCGGCGGTGGTGCTGTCCTTCCTGCTGTTGGCCTTCCACGCCGAATTGGGGGTGATGCCCAGCGTTATCCTGCAACTGGTCATCATGTGGGTGGTGGTCGGGCTGGCACTGGCCAAACTCTCCGCCAACCAGCGGATCATGAACGTCGTCTTCGTGGTGTTCGGTGCCCTGGCGCTGACCATCTTCACCTGCGGTCTGCTCTTCGCCGTGAAGCACGGCTCCGCGACGCCGTTCAGCTGGCATGACGCCGTGATCCCGAACTTCGCGGTGTCGGGCTTCCTGTACGGCACGGTGCTGCTCTACCTGCTCGGCGTGGAAACCCCGTACAACATGGGTGCGGAGTTCCTGTCGGTGCGCAAGAGCGGACCGCGCATGATCCTCTGGGGCTCATCGGCTCTGGTGGCGATCTACCTGCTCACCACCCTGGGCACGATGATGGCACTGCCCACCGACCAGATCGACGCCGTGACGGGCGTGATCGGCATGCTGGGTGTGTCGGGATTCCCCGGGCTGATGGAGATCTGCGCTGTCGTGCTGGCATTGATCATCGTGGTGGCGCTGATGACCTATCAGGTGGCCTACTCCCGCTTGATCTTCGTCTCCGGTCTGGAGCGCCACCTGCCGCGGATCTTCACCCACCTGAACCCGCGGACCCGAAACCCGGTGTCGGCCATCTTGATCCAGGGCGTCCTGTCGTCGCTGCTCATCGTCGGGTTGTACTCGCAGAGCAGCCTGGTCAATACGACGATCTTCCTGCAGGGCGGTTTGTCGACGGTGTGGCTGCTGTCCGGGTTCTTCTTCCTGATCCCGGTCGTCATCGCCCGCAAGAAGTACGCCGACCGCTATGCCAACGAGACGTTCTGGCGCATCCCGGGCGGCATGGTCGGGGTCTGGATCACCGTCGTGGTCGGCACATTGGGCACCATCGCCGGCGTCTACTACTCGTTCGCCAAGTCCTGGCTGACCAGCGCCGGTGTCGGCGACGGTGAATGGATGGCCTGGGTCGGCAGCATCAGCGTCGGCATGTTCGCGCTCGGGCTGATCGTCTACATCTTCGGCCGCCGCTCGGCGCACAAGGTGTCTCAAGACGACGCGCTCGCCCATCTCGCGGTGTTCGATCTCACCAAGGAAGCAGAGGAAACAGCCAAGTGACCATGGAGGACACCGTGCCAGGCACGGGCACCGCCGCACCCGCCACCCGCTACCCGCTGGACCCGCTCAGCGGGGCCGAAATCGAGGCCGCGGCCGCGATCATCACCGCATCCGAATATGCCAGCCCCACCCTGAAATTCGTGATGATCCAACTGGCCGAGCCGGAGAAGACGCCGGATCTGACCTTCCGCACCGACGTGCCGCGGCGAGCATTCGCCAGCATGTACGACGCGGCGGCGAAGATGATCTACGAGGCCGTCGTCGACCTGGGTGCGCGGGTCATCGACTCGTGGACCGCGGTGCCGGGACGCTTCCCGTCCTACCTCGTCGAGCACATGACGGGCGTGGAGGAGAAGGTCCGCGAAGACCCGCGCTGGCAGGAGGCGATGCGCAAACGCGGGGTCACCGACTTCAGCCTCGCGATGATCGATCCTTGGCCGGCAGGCTATTACGGCGCGGGCGACCACTACGACAACTCCCCGTTGATCTGCCGTCCGCTGACCTTCATGCGGGCCGCGCCGTCCGAGCACGGCTACGCCCGCCCGGTCGAGGGACTGATCGTCACCTTCGATCTGGACGCGATGGAAGTCATCGACATCGAGGACCACGGCGTGGTCCCGCTGCCGCCGACCGCGGGCAACTACTCCGAACAGTTCATGTTCTCGCCGGACAACCGGCCGGCGTTCACCCAGTTCCGCGACGACGTGAAACCGATCGAGATCACTCAGCCCGACGGTCCCAGCTTCACCGTCGACGGCTGGAAGGTGCAGTGGCAGAAGTGGTCCCTGCGGATCGGCTTCAACCCGCGGGAGGGTGTCACGATCCATGAGGTGACCTACACCGACCGGGGCGAAACCCGGCCGATCCTCTACCGCGGGTCGCTCTCGGAAATGGTGGTGCCCTACGGTGACACCTCGCCGACGCACTGGAACAAGAACGTGTTCGACATGGGCGAGGTCGGCATGGGGTTCTCGGCCAACCCGTTGACGCTGGGCTGTGACTGTCTGGGCGAGATCTACTACTTCGACGGCACGGTCAACGACTCCGACGGTAACCCGGTCACCATCCCGAACGCGATCTGCATGCACGAGGAGGATTTCGGGATCTCCTGGAAGCACACCGACTTCCGTACCGGTGAGGTCGAGGTGCGACGGTCGCGGCGGCTGGTGGTCTCGATGATCTGCACCGTCGGCAACTACGAGTACGGCTTCTTCTGGTACTTCTACAACGATGCCTCCATCGAGGTCGAGGTGAAGTTGTCCGGCGTGCTCACCACCGGTGCGATCGCCGACGGCGAGACACCGCGCTGGGGCAAGATGGTGGCCCCCGGCATCTACGGCCCGAACCATCAGCATTTCTTCAACTTCCGGCTGGACATGAGCATCGACGGTGCCGGAAACAGTGTCTACGAGGTGGATTCGGTTCCCGAACCGGACCCGGCGCTCAACCCGCACCGCAATGCGTGGATCACCCAGGACACCCTGGTGGCGTCGGAGGCCGAGGGTGCGCGGGACTGGAACTGGGAGACCGGCCGGTACTGGAAGGTGACCAATCCGTCCAAGGTCAACGAACTCGGCGCACCGGTGGCGTACAAGCTGGTGCCCAAGGAGATCGTGCCGGTGATGGTGCAGGAGGGCTCCTACATCTACGACCGGGCCCGCTTCGTCCAGCACAACCTGTGGGTGACCAAGTACGACCCGGCGGAGATGTTCGCCGCGGGGAATTACATGTACCAATCCGCCGATATGCAGGGGCTGCCGGAATTCGTCGCCGATGATGCGCCACTGGAGGACACCGATGTGGTGCTCTGGTACACACTCGGCGCCCATCACGTGGTGCGGCCCGAGGACTGGCCGGTGATGCCCTGTGCCTACACGGGTTTCCACCTCAAGCCGATCGGGTTCTTCGATGGCAATCCGGCGCTGGATCTGCCGCCGTCACCGCCGAAAGCCTGCCACCACCACTAGTGGCGCGGGTAGCGTTACCGCTCGCATGAAGATCGACGCCGTGTTCGTGATCAAGCGGCGCGGTGTCGTGGTGACCGGGCGGGTGGATGCCGGTTAGGTCCGGGTCGGGGACACCCTGTGGGTCGCCGACCGGACCTTCCGCGTCGACGGGATCGAGGCCTACCGCAAGTCACTGGAGTGCGCGTCGGCGGGCGACACCATCGGCCTGCTGTTCCGGACCGCTGAGAAGGCCGACTTCAGGCAGGGTTCGGTGTTGCGAGACAGCCCGAGTGACGGCGCGCAGGCGTCGGCCACATTCGTGCTCTGAACGCGGGTACCCCGGCTATTCAGTCACGGTGGCCAGCATGCGTTTCAACTCCGAGCGCTGACGTTCGCCGAGGTGTCCGAGCACCTTGAGTTCGGCCGCCCGCACGCCGGCGTCGGTG
The DNA here is from genome assembly GCF_033741155.1 of Mycolicibacterium chengduense. Lineage (NCBI taxonomy): Bacteria > Bacillati > Actinomycetota > Actinomycetes > Mycobacteriales > Mycobacteriaceae > Mycobacterium > Mycolicibacterium chengduense. The sequence goes on from NZ_JAWQNH010000006.1 coordinate 69,238, forward strand.
CGTTTGAGCAACTTCACCCCCTCCCGGGTGAGCTCGGCGGGTAGCGCCCGGCCGGCCGGCACGGTGGCCGGCCGGGATACCAGGCCGACCTCCTGCAGCCCCCGCACCACCATGTTCATCGCCTGGGGGGAGACGTTGGCCTCGCGCGCCAGTTCGGCGTTGGAGCGGCCCGGCTGGAACGACAGCAATCGCAGGCAAAGATATTGGGCGAAGGTCAGATTCAACGGTTCGAGCACGGTGGTCAGCACCTCTGCGCGCAGCGTCGTGGCCGCGCGGTGCAGCAGGTATCCGAGGGGGAGGTCATCGACGGTGTCGCCCACATCAAGAATATTGACACATATCAAGCACGTTGATATACCGGAGTCATGACCACACCACAAGAGATGTTCGAATCGGCCTACCGAGGAGAAGTCCCCGACCTCGACGGCGCCAAACCGCCGTGGAGTATCGGAGAACCACAGCCCGAGATCGCCGCCCTCATCGAGGCCGGACGGGTGCACGGCGAGGTGCTGGACGCCGGATGCGGGGAAGCGGCCACCGCCCTCGAGTTGGCTGCCCGGGGGTTCACCACCGTCGGCCTGGACTCGTCGCCCACCGCCATCGAGCTGGCCCGCGCCGAGGCTGCCCGGCGCGGCCTGGCCAACGCCACCTTCGCCGTCGCCGATATCAGCACCTTCACCGGCTACGACCGCCGGTTCGGCACCATCATCGATTCGACGTTGTTCCATTCGATGCCGGTGCAGTTGCGGGAGGGGTATCAGCAGTCCATCGTGCGGGCGGCCGCACCCGGCGCGTCCTACTTCGTCCTGGTTTTCGACGCCACGGGAATGCCCACCGACGGCCCGGTCAACCCCGTCACCGCCGACGAACTGAGGGACGTGGTGGGCAGGTATTGGCAGATCGACGAGATCCGGCCGGCCCGCATCCACGCCCAGGTGCCCCCGGGGATGGGCGACTTCGGCGCCTTCGCCGGCGCCGACGTCCGCGATGAGGCCAATGGCCGCAAATCGGTCGGCGCCTGGCTGCTGACCGCGCATCTCGCCTGAGCGAAATCCCTCGAAGCGCCCCGGCCACCCCGACGTGGCCGGGGCGTCGTCATGAGGCAGGATTGGAGGTCGCAAGCGTGTCGGGAAGTGCCGCAACGAAGGAGTCTCATGGCGGAAGCACAGATCCGGCCGGCGTACTCGCGGGTGCTGCTCAAACTCGGCGGCGAGATGTTCGGTGGCGGGGAGGTCGGCCTGGACCCCGATGTGGTCGCGCTGGTGGCCCGGCAGATCGCCGAGGTGGTGCGCAGCGGTGTCCAGGTCGCGGTCGTGATCGGCGGCGGCAATTTCTTCCGCGGCGCCCAGCTGCAGCAGCGGGGAATGGAACGCACCCGTAGCGATTACATGGGCATGCTCGGCACCGTGATGAACAGCTTGGCCCTGCAGGACTTTCTGCAAAAGGAGGGCATCGACACCCGGGTGCAGACGGCCATCACGATGGGTCAGGTCGCCGAGCCCTACATCCCGCTGCGTGCCCGCCGGCATCTGGAGAAGGGCCGCGTCGTCATCTTCGGCGCCGGTATGGGTCTGCCCTATTTCTCCACCGACACCACGGCGGCTCAGCGCGCCCTGGAGATCGGGGCCGAGGTGGTGTTGATGGCCAAGGCTGTCGACGGCGTGTTCACCGCGGATCCGCGCGAGGTGCCCGATGCCGTGCTGTTGACCGAGATCACCCACCGCGAGGTGATCGATCGTGGCCTCAAGGTCGCCGACGCCACCGCCTTCAGCCTCTGTATGGACAACGGCATGCCGATGCTGGTGTTCAATCTCCTCACCCACGGCAATATTGCGCGAGCGGTCGCAGGTGAGAAGATCGGAACGCTGGTCACCAGCTGAGCGCGCCTTTAAGGAGATAGACACGTGATCGACGAAACCCTCTTCGACGCCGAGGAGAAGATGGAGAAGGCGGTGGCGGTGGCGCGGGATGACCTGGCGTCGATCCGCACCGGTCGGGCCAATCCTGGCATGTTCTCCCGGCTGAACATCGACTACTACGGTTCGCCGACCCCGATCACCCAGCTCTCCAGCATCAACGTGCCCGAAGCCCGGCTCGTGGTGATCAAGCCGTATGAGGCCAACCAGCTGCGCAATATCGAGGACGCCATTCGGAACTCCGATCTGGGCGTCAACCCATCCAACGACGGCAACGTCATCCGCATCTCTGTGCCGCAGCTGACCGAGGAACGGCGCCGCGAATTGGTGAAGCAGGCCAAGTCCAAGGGCGAGGACGCCAAGGTGTCCGTACGCAACATCCGTCGCAAGGCGATGGAAGAACTGGCCCGGATCAAGAAGGACGGCGAGGCCGGCGAGGACGAGGTGAGCCGCGCCGAGAAGGATCTCGACAAGACGACCGGCACCTACGTCGCGCAGATCGACGAACTGGTCAAACACAAGGAAGGCGAGTTGCTGGAGGTCTAGGTGACCTCCCAGCATCCCCGACCCGTGGCACAGACCGAGCCACCGAAGAAGACCTCGCGCGCCGGACGCGACCTGCCCGCCGCGATCGCGGTCGGCGCCATCCTCGGCGCCATGGCCATCGGCACCCTGTTGTTCGCCCCGATCTGGTGGCTGCCCCTGCTGGCCGTCGCCATCGGCATCGCCACCCATGAGGTGATCCGCCGGCTGCGCGAACACGGCTACGACCTGCCCACCCTGGCGCTGCTCGTCGGTGGTCAGGCGATGATCTGGCTGACCTGGCCGTTCGGCGTCGCAGGCCTGCTGGGCGCCTATGGCGGGACGATCGTCGTCTGCATGGTCTGGCGGCTGGTCGGCCACGGGCTGGACCGGCAACCGGTGAACTACCTGCGGGATATCGCGGCGACGGTGCTGCTGGCCACCTGGGTGCCGATGTTCGCCGCCTTCACCGCCCTGCTCATCTTCGCCGACCACGGTGGAGTGCGGGTGTTCACGGTGATCGCGACCGTGGTGTTCGCCGACATCGGTGGCTACGCCGCGGGAGTCCTGTTCGGCAAGCACCTGCTGGCGCCGGCGATCAGCCCGAAGAAGTCCTGGGAGGGCCTGGGCGGGTCACTGCTGTTCGGTGTCACCGCGGCGGTGCTGATCGTGGCGTTCCTGCTGGACAAACCGGCCTGGGTGGGTGTCCCGCTCGGCGTACTGCTGGTGATCACCGGCGTGCTGGGCGACCTGGTCGAATCTCAGGTCAAGCGCGATCTGGGCATCAAGGACATGGGCACGCTGCTACCCGGCCACGGCGGGATCATGGACCGGATCGACGCGATGCTGCCGTCCGCGGTCGTGGGCTGGATCGTCCTGACGCTTCTTGCTTGACCCGGCCCCCCGGGACCCCGACGCGTTCAGCCAGCAGGCCAGCGCCCCCAACACCAGCCCGACGGCGATCCCCATGTTGACGCGCTCGCCGAGCATCAGCCACGACAACACACCGGCGACCGCGGGAATGACGCAGAACAACATCGCCACCGACGATGCGCCGTAGAGCCCGATTGCCCGCACGTACAGCGACACCCCGAGGGTCGCGTTGAGCAGCACCACCCCGGCCACCGCCAGCACGGCATGCGTCGCGTTGTGCACCTGGAACGGCGTGGTCAGGGTCAGGGCCAGGGCGGGCACGAAGGCCACCGCGTTCTGCACGGCGGTGGACGCGCGAAAGTCGACGCCGGCGCAGAACCGTTGTTGGTAGACCCCGCCGGCGGCCAAGCCGAGCAATGCCACCAACAGCAGTCCCACCACGGGGTCGACCCCGCCGGTCGCGATGAGCCGGGTGGCGCACGCCGCGAGCACCGCGGCCACCCCGAGCACCAGGGCCACCACCCGACGCGCGGTGAGCCGATCTTTGAGGACGGCCGCGGCCAGCAGGGCCGTGGCGACCGGGTTCATCGCGATCACCACCGCGCAGAGCACCGCGGGCGCGCCGTGCTGGATGGCGACGTAGAGCGCGCAGAACTGCACTGCTTGCATCAGCAGTCCGGCCACCGCGACGTGCACCAGCGTGCGCCCGGTCGGGAACCGGACCCGGGCCAACGCCGCCCACACGCCGAGGATCGCGCCGGCCAGGCCGAACCGGAAGGCGAGTACCGCCATGGGCGATAAGGCATGCACCGCCATGTTGCCGATCGGGTAACCAAGGGCGTAGAAGAACGTCACCGTGGTCGCGGTGCGCAACGGCATGGCCTGCGTCATGACCTCATGGTCGACGGCGCGGTGGGGGCCGGTCCAACGAATATCGACTATCGAGACCGATCACGAATACTGATCGGAAAAGCGGAATAGACCCGCGTCACTCGAAAAGCACCTGGCTTTTGATCGACGCTGCTGATCAGAGTACGTTGGCCGGGTGGGTCAGGTGCTGGATATCGCTCCGCTGCGCAGCATGGTGGCGGTGGCCGACTGTGGCGGGTTTCACCGCGCGGCCGCGGTGTTGCACATGACTCAGTCCGCGGTCAGTCAGCACGTCAGGCGGATCGAGGCCGTCGTCGGCGGCGCCGTCGTCGAACGGTCGGGCCGCGGTGTCGCGTTCACCGAACTGGGCCACCGGGTGCTGGGACATGCCAGGACCATCTTGGCCGCCCACGATGCGGCGCTGACCGACCTCGGCGCCGCCGAGGAGCGGGTATTGCTGATCGGGGCCACCGAGCACGGCGCCGACGTCATGCTGCCCGCCCTGACCGCAGCCCTGGGCCGGCGGCTACCCGACTGGCGGCTGCGGTTCCGGCTGGACCGCAACGTCCTGCTGGCCGACGCCATCGAACACGGCCAGCTCGACCTGGCGGTGATGCTGGACGGCTCCGGGCTGGACCCCGCTCACGCCTCCGGAATGCTTGCGCTGAAATGGGTTTCGGGTCGGTCCTTCGCCATCCCGGGCGACGGCCCGCTGCCGGTGGTGATGTTCTCCGAACCGTGCACCCTGCGCGAACCCACCTTCGCCACACTGGAGCGCCTGGAGGCCGACTACCGCATCGCCGTCGAGTCCGCCGACCTGTCGGGGCTGTTCGCCGCCGTGCGGTCGGGGCTCGGGGTGGCGCTGCTGCCGATGATCGGCCGATTGCCCGACGGACTGTGCCTGGCCGAGGGGCTGCCCCCGGCCAGCCGTGCGTCGGTCTTCGTGCGCGGCCGGACCGGCATCGACGCCGCGATCCTGAACACCGTCGAACACACCGTGCGTGACGTTCTCGCCGGACAAGCCTGATACTGGAACGGAACATGAAGCAGGAACTGGTCTTCGAAGCCCCCCGTCGCGGAATGCCGCCACGGCATCTCGCCGATCTCGACGAAGCCGGGCGGGTGGCCGCCGTCACCGAACTCGGGTTGCCGAAATTCCGCGCCAAACAGCTGGCCAACCAGTACTACGGGCGGCTGATCGCCGACCCGCGGCAGATGACCGACCTGCCCGCCGCGCTGCGTGAACAGGTGGCCCATGAGCTGTTCCCGACGCTGATCACCCCGGCCCGTGAGATCCAGTGCGACGCGGGGGAGACCCGTAAGACGTTGTGGCGCGCTCAGGATGGCACCACCTTCGAATCGGTCTTGATGCGCTACCCGCAGCGCAACACCGTCTGCATCTCGTCACAGGCCGGCTGCGGGATGGCCTGCCCGTTCTGCGCGACCGGTCAGGGCGGGCTCAAGCGCAACCTGTCCACCGCCGAGATCTTGGAGCAGGTGCGGGCGGCGTCGTCGGTGATGCGGGCCGAACATGACGGCCGGCTCTCCAACATCGTCTTCATGGGCATGGGCGAGCCGCTGGCGAATTACAACCGGGTGGTGGCCGCCGTCCGGCGCATCACCGCGCCGCCGCCGGACGGGTTCGGCATCAGCGCCCGCTCGGTGACGGTCTCCACCGTCGGCTTGGCACCAGCCATCCGCAAGCTGGCCGACGAGAAACTTGGCGTGACCCTGGCGCTGTCGCTGCACACCCCCGACGACGAGCTGCGCGACACCCTGGTCCCGGTGAACAACCGCTGGAAGGTCGACGAAGTGCTCGACGCCGCACGCTATTACGCCGATGTGACCGGCCGGCGGGTGTCGGTGGAGTACGCGTTGATCCGCGACGTGAACGATCAGCCCTGGCGCGCCGACCTGCTCGGCAAGAAGCTGCATGCCAAGTTGGGTCCGCTGGTACACGTGAACCTGATCCCGCTCAACCCGACACCGGGCAGCGAGTGGGATGCCAGCCCCAAACCGGTCGAGCGTGAGTTCGTCAAACGCGTTGTGGCCAAGGGTGTCTCGTGCACCGTGCGGGATACCCGGGGTCGTGAGATCGCCGCCGCATGCGGGCAGCTGGCGGCCGAGGGCTGACCGGCCCGGCTCGCCGAGATCGACGTTCTGTCGGGGTGTTCTCGCACTTTCTGACCCAAATGCGCAATTGGGCGGGGTTAGTCGGTGTGGCGGATGCCCACCGCGTGGCGCAGCTGGGCCAGGAACTGTCCCTCGTCATCGCTGCGCACGATGTAATGCGATATCGCGATCCGGATCGCGGTGGCCGCCCGGACCGGCCCGTTGGGCCCCGGCATCAGCTTGAGCAGCCGCGCCCGCATCAGCGGAATGACGTGCGACAGTTGCTTGATCACCACTTCCGGCTCGATGTCGACCACCCGCACGCCGGAATAGGACTGCTGGTACTCGACGATGAATCGCAGTGCCGCGTCCAACTTCTCGGTTCCGCGCAGGCCCGCGGTGGCCTGGCTGATGCCGGAGTCGAACATCTGGCCCTCGTACCTGCCGAACGCGGCGAGCAACTCGTCTTTGGAGGCGAACCACCGGTACAGCGTGGGCCGGGAGACGCCGGCTTGGAGCGCCACCTCGGACAAGCTCAGCTTGGTCTGTCCGCTGCGCCCGAGTACCTCTGCCGTGGCCGCCAGAATCCGCCGCCGCGTCGAGGTGTCCTCGCCCGCATCGGCGGTCAATGGCTTCTTCACATTCCCGATCGTAATTGTTCGACCGTCACGCATCGGTCTGCCGCTGCGCGTTCATCCGGTTCAGCAGCGCGTCCAAGTGCTCCCTGGTGAACCGGCCACCACTGAACCCGGCCAACCGGTCCAGGGGCAGGGCGCCGACGAGGGTGAGCATATCGGCCGGTTCGGTTCGGCCACCGAACAATTCGGTCATCGCCGCGGTGAGGATCGGCGCAGCGACCGGATCGGCAAGAACCTCGCCCAGCGTGGACTCGCGCGTGAACGATTCGGCCGCGTCGTCTCCTGCGACCTGCACCGTGGTCTGCAGTCGCAGGTCGCGGCTGGATGCGGCGGCCCACAGCGTGTATTCGCCGCTGTCCACCACCCAGCGGTCCGCCCAGCGGGCGAGGTCGGTGCGCAGCACCGGGATCTCGACGATGCCGGTGGCGCCGGGCTCCAGGATCAGTGAGCCGAACCCGACGAGCCAGCGCACCGGCCGGCTCACCCGGGACTCCGGCAAACCGGCATAGACCTGTACCACCTCCCTGCCGGCCCGGCTGCCGGTGTTGGCGACGGTCACGGTGACCGTCAGTCCGTCGCCGTGCTCGGCCACCTCCATACCGCAGTAGCCGAAGGTGGTGTAGGACAATCCGTGCCCGAACGGAAAGGTGACCGCCAGCTCCCGCGCGTCGTACCACCGGTAGCCCACGAAGATTCGCTCGCCGTACACGGTGTGGCCGTGCTCGGGCGGAAAATTCAGGTAGGCGGGCACGTCCTGCAGTCGCGCGGGCACCGTCTCGGCGAGGCGCCCCGACGGGTTGACGTGACCGAACAGCACATCGGCGACGGCTGCGCCGCCCGCCTGCCCGAGCAGTGCGCCGTCCAGGACGGCCGGTGCGAGCGCGGCCACCTCGTCCAACCGGACCACACCGCCGTGTGAGAGCACCGCCACCGTGCGCGGTTGCACCCGCACCGCTTCCCGCAGCAAGTCGATCTGGTCGGCAGGCAGATCGATATCGGGACGGTCCAGACCCTCCGAGTCGGCCTCGGCGGGCAGACCGAGAAAGACCACCGCGGTATCGGCGGCCGCGGCGAGGCGCGCGTCGTCGGCATAGGTCACCCCGTGATCACCGGCGACCCTGCGGATCTCGTCCAGTGCCGTGTCCAGCCGAGTCGGGTTGACGTGCGAACTGCCGCCGCCTTGATATCGCGGTTGGGTGGCGTAGTGTCCGATCACCGCGATGCGGGACGGGCGCAGCGGCAGTAGCTCCCCGTCGTTCTTGAGCAGCACGATCGCCCGCGCGGCCGCTTGCCTGGCCAACAGGTGATGCGCTTCGGCGTCGAATGACGTTGCCCCAGCGCGGCTTTGCCGGGTCCGATCGGCCAGTCGGCTCACCCGACCGGCGGCACACGCCACCGCGTCACGGGCCAGATCGCCCCGGCCGACCGCCTCGACGACATCGCGGTCGGACACCCCACCGGTGCCCGGCATCTCCAGGTCCAGACCGGCAGCCACCGCGGCCACCCGGTCGGCCACCGCACCCCAGTCACTGACCACCAGGCCGTCGAAACCCCATTCGCCGCGCAGCACCTCGGTGAGCAGCCAGCGGTTCTGCGCCGCATACACCCCGTTGACCCGGTTGTAGGAACACATCACCGACCACGGCCGGGCGGTGCGCACCACATGCTCGAAGGCGCGCAAGTAGATCTCGCGCAGGGTGCGCTCGTCGACATCGGAACTGGCTCGCATCCGGTCGAATTCGGCGTTGTTGGCGGCGAAGTGCTTCACTGCGGCGGCCACGCCGACACTCTGCACACCGCGCACCCACGCCGCGCCGAGCATCCCCGAGAGCAGCGGATCCTCGGAGAAGTATTCGAAGTTACGCCCGCACCGGGGGTCGCGTTTGATGTTGATACCCGGCCCCAGCAGGACGTCGACACCGAGCGCCCGGCTTTCCCGGCCGAGGGCGGTACCGACCATCTCGACCAGATCGGGGTCCCAGGTCTGGCTCAGTCCGACCGCAGGCGGAAAGCACGTCGCCGCAACGCTGCCCTCGGCACCCACCTGCGCTGCGCCGCTGTCGATCTGCTTGCGCACCCCGTGCGGGCCGTCGGTGAGCACCATGGACCGCACCGGCCCGACTGCCTTGGTGGTCCAAAAGCCGGCGCCGCTGCCGAGGGCAGCTTGGTCGGCCAGGTCGAGTTCTGCGATATCGGCCATGGCGCCAGGCTACCGACGGCCCCGAAAACACCGGCCTGCTGCGGGAAGTGCGAAACCCTTGTTGCGCAACCGCCCCGCGGTCAGATGATCAGCGGTACCAACCGGCGCGGCGGGCCCACCAGTCGCGGGCGACGACGCCAAGGATGGCCACCGCGAAAAGGATCAGGAACACGTCCTCGACGTGACCGACGTGGTTACCGCGCAGCATGCACAGCAGGAAGATGGCCGACAGGATGCCGCCGATGTGGATCCAGGTGTGGTTTTCCTTCGACCAGCCCCACGCGGCGGACGGGACGTCTTCCACATCGACACCGTTATGACGCTCGACCTCGGTGTTGGCCACGGCTGCTCCTCTTCCGTCCAGGTCGGTCCAGACTTTTCTGGCGTCATTCTGGCACACCCGGGCGATCACGCCCGACCGGCCACCCGATGTGGGTACTTTCCCAGGATGGCAGGCAGTCGCGTGAAATCCGTCGAACAGTCCATCGCCGATACCGACCAGCCGGGCGTCCGGCTGCGCAAGGACCTCACCTGGTGGGACCTCACGGTGTTCGGGGTCTCCGTCGTCGTCGGCGCAGGCATCTTCACGGTGACGGCGAGCACCGCCGCCAACATCACCGGTCCGGCGATCTCGGTGTCCTTCGTCATCGCGGCGATCACCTGCGGGCTGGCGGCACTGTGTTACGCCGAGTTCGCCTCCACCGTTCCGGTGGCCGGCAGTGCCTACACGTTCTCCTACGCCACCTTCGGTGAGTTCACGGCCTGGATGATCGGCTGGGACCTGATCCTGGAGTTCGCGATCGGCGCGGCCGTGGTGGCCAAGGGCTGGTCCAGTTACCTGGGCACCGTGTTCGGGTTCGCCGGCGGCACCGCCCGGGTCGGACCGCTGACCCGGGATTGGGGCGCCCTGCTGATCGTGGCGGTGGTGGCCACCCTGCTCGCCTACGGCACCAAGCTCTCGTCGCGGTTCAGCGCGGTCGTCACCGCCATCAAGGTGTCGGTGGTGCTGCTGGTGGTGATCGTGGGGGCGTTCTACATCAAGGCGGCCAACTACATGCCGTTCATCCCCGCACCGGAATCCGGATCCGACGCCGGGACCGGTCTGGATCAGTCGGTGTTCTCCGCGCTCACCGGGGCCACCGGCAGCCACTACGGCCTCTACGGTGTGCTGGCCGGGGCGTCGATCGTGTTCTTCGCGTTCATCGGATTCGACGTGGTGGCCACCACCGCCGAGGAGACCAGAAGTCCGCAGAGCGACGTGGCCAAGGGCATCCTGGCCTCGCTGGCCGTGGTCACCCTGCTCTACGTGTCGGTCGCGGTGGTGCTGACGGGCATGGCATCGCACTCCGAGCTCAAACGTGCCGGCGGCGGGCACCCCAACCTGGCCACTGCCTTCGACCTCAACGGCGTGCACTGGGCGGCCAAGGTCATCTCGATCGGTGCGCTGGCCGGGCTCACCACCGTGGTGATGGTGCTGCTGCTCGGACTGTCCCGGGTGCTGTTCGCGATGTCGCGCGACGGGCTGTTGCCCCGACAGCTGGCCCAGACCGGTGCGCACGGCACCCCGGTGCGGATCACCATCCTGGTTGCGGTGCTGACCGCCGTGGCGGCCGCGGTGTTCCCGATCGGCAAGCTGGAGGAGATGGTCAACGTCGGCACCCTGTTCGCGTTCATCCTCGTCTCGGCCGGTGTGCTGGTGCTGCGCCGCACCCGACCCGATCTGCAACGCGGATTCCGGGTCCCGTGGGTACCGCTGCTGCCGCTGGCCTCGATCGCCGCGTGCCTGTGGCTGATGCTCAACCTCACCGGGTTGACGTGGTTGCGGTTCGGGATCTGGCTGGCCATCGGAGTGGTGGTGTACCTGGCGTACAGCCGGCCGCATTCGCTGCTCGGCCGGCGCCAAGCGGCGTCCCGCTGAGGGTGGCACCGAGATGCGATGACGCGGGGTGGCATGCGACATTAGCTCCGTGAGCGGAGCGTGTGGAGCAAGACATGGCTGACGTCTACCCGCGCGACATGATCGGCTACGGGCCCCATCCACCCGACCCGCGGTGGCCAGGCGGAGCCAGGATCGCCGTGCAATTCGTGCTCAATTACGAGGAGGGCGCCGAGAACTCGGTGCTGCACGGCGACGCGGGCTCGGAGACCTTCCTGTCCGATGTCATCGGTGCGCAGGCCTTCCCGAATCGGCACCTGAGCGTGGAGTCGCTGTACGAGTACGGTTCCCGCGCCGGCCTGTGGCGGGTGCTGCGCGTGTTCGACCGGCGCGGTTTGCCCCTGACGATCTTCGGGGTGGCCTTGGCCCTGGCCCGCAACCCCGAGGCGGTGGCCGCGTTCACCGCTCGCGGTGACGAGATCGCCTGTCATGGGTTGCGCTGGGTGAGCTACCAACTGGCCGACGTCGAGCTGGAACGCGACCATATGGCCCAGGCCGTCGCGCTGCTGACGGAATTGACCGGGGCGCCTCCGCTGGGGTGGTACACCGGCCGGGATTCGCCGCACACGCGGCAGTTGGTGGTCGAGCACGGCGGGTTCCTGTACGACTCGGATTCCTACGCCGACGACCTGCCGTATTGGACGCGGGTCGGGCAACGCGACCATCTGGTGGTGCCCTATACCTTGGACACCAACGACATGAAGTACGTCTCGACCAGCGGATTCCCCAGTGGCACAGAGTTTTTCGACTATCTGCGGGATGCCTTCGACGTGCTCTACGCCGAGGGTGTAGCCGGTGCACCCAAGATGCTGTCGATCGGTCTGCACTGCCGGCTGGTGGGCCGGCCCGCCCGCATCGCCGCGCTGGAGCGATTCCTCGACCACGTGCAGAGCCATGACGCGGTCTGGGTCACCCGCCGGGTCGACATCGCCAGGCACTGGATCGAGCACTTCCCGCCGGGTCAGTGATTTGTGGAGCCGCACCCGTAATGGTTACGGGTGCGGCTCCACAAATCGCAGGGGGGACGAGCGGCGCCCCGCGCGCTGCGGGGGCTGTGCGCGACTGGGGCGCCGCCCGTGGTCTGTTGTGGCGCAGGCGATTACGCCGGCGGCATCAGCACGGTGTCGATCATGTACACCGTCGCGTTCGCGGTCTTCACCCCGCCGCACACCAATCCGGCGTCGTTGACCTTCAGGTCGGGTCCGGCGCCGGTCACCGTCACGGTGCCGCCCTGCAGGGTCTTGTGCTCACCGGCGACCTGCATGGGTCCGGCCTGCCCTTCGACCACGTGGTAGGTCAGGATCTTGGTCAGCAGATCGGAATCGGTCTTGAGCTTGTCCAAGGTGGCGGCATCGATCTTGGCGAACGCCTCGTCGGTGGGCGCGAAGACGGTGAGCCCGGGGTTGCTGTCCAGCGTCTCGACCAGGTTGACGTTGGGGTTCAGTTTGCCCGATAGCGCCGCAGTCAGCGTCGTGAGCTGGGGATTGTGGGAGGCGGCCACGGCGACGGGTCCCTGTGCCATCCCGGCGACCGAACCCGGTCCGGTGGGCACCTGCTGGGCGTAGGCGGCGCACCCGTTGCCGACCAGGCCGGCGGCCGGATCGGCCATGGCCGACGTCGAGGTCGCCGATGGCGACGTCATCGCCATGCTGGTGGACGTGCTCGCTTCGGAAGAGGAGGCGGCGGTGGACGAGGAGTCCTTCGAACAGGCAATGCCGCCGAACAGGGTGAGCGCCGAAAGGCCCACGACCGCCAGGGTTTTCGATTGAGCTCTGGTCATCACTGTCATTACTCGAATCTGTCGGGGAGCGGCCTCCGTGACCGCCCTCACCCTGTTATTCGGCTCCGGTCCCGCACCGGATGGGTCGCTGTCCCGACGGCGCCGCGATAGTGCGGTGACCTCGATACCGAGGTATGCCGGTCTGCGCGGCACAATGGAGCGGTGACGAGACACGGCGGGCAGGCGCGCAGCAACCGCGGAATGTCCGAACGGATTCGGGTTCTGCTGCTCGGCAGCACCGGTTCCATCGGTACCCAGGCACTCGAGGTCATCGCCGCCAATCCGGACCGTTTCGAGGTGGTGGGGCTGGCCGCCGGCGGTGGCAACCTCGACCTGCTGGCCCGCCAAGCCGCCGAGACCGGTCTGCGCAATATCGCGGTCGCCGACCCGGACGCGAATATCGAGGCCGCCTACCGCGGGCCCGACGCGGCCACCCGCATCGTCGAGGACACCGAGGCCGACGTGGTGCTCAACGCCCTGGTCGGGGCGCTCGGCCTGAAACCCACCCTGGCCGCCCTGCACAGCGGGGCCCGGCTGGCCCTGGCCAACAAGGAGTCGCTGGTGGCAGGCGGCCCGCTGGTGCTGGCCGCTGCCGCGCCGGGGCAGATCGTCCCGGTGGACTCCGAGCACTCGGCGCTGGCACAGTGCCTGCGCGGCGGCAGCGCCGACGAGGTGGCCGCACTGGTGCTGACGGCGTCGGGCGGGCCGTTCCGGGGCTGGACCGCCGACGCGCTGGAAAGCGTCACGCCGGAGCAGGCGGGAGCCCACCCCACCTGGTCGATGGGTCCGATGAACACCCTGAATTCGGCATCTCTGGTCAACAAGGGCCTGGAACTGATCGAGACACACCTGCTGTTCGGTATCGACTACGACCGCATCGAGGTGGTGGTGCACCCGCAGTCCATCGTGCATTCGATGGTGACCTTCACCGACGGTTCCACGCTGGCACAGGCCAGCCCCCCGGATATGAAACTGCCGATCGCGCTGGCGCTGGGCTGGCCGGACCGGGTGCCGGGGGCGGCCCCGGCCTGCTCCTGGACCACCGCGTCGACCTGGACATTCGAGCCGCTCGACGCGGCGGTGTTCCCCGCGGTGGAACTGGCGCGCAGCGCCGGTCGGCGAGGCGGCTGCCTGACCGCGGTGTACAACGCGGCCAACGAAGAGGCGGCCGAGGCGTTCCTGGCCGGCCGCATCTCGTTTCCGTCGATTGTGCGAACGGTTGCCGACGTGCTGCACGCCGCAGACCAATGGGCGGCCGAACCCGCTACCGTGGAAGAAGTACTCGACGCGCAGGACTGGGCACGAGCCGCCGCTCAGCGCCTGATCCGCACAGCACCGACGCAGGAGGTCACCGCAGCCCGATGATGTTTGCTATCGGCATCGCGTTGTTCGCGCTGGCCATTCTGGTCTCGGTGGCCCTGCACGAATGTGGGCACATGTGGGTGGCGCGCGCCACCGGTATGAAGGTGCGCCGCTACTTCGTCGGCTTCGGCCCCACGCTGTGGTCGACCATGCGGCCCAACAAACTCGGCTACACCGAGTACGGCCTCAAGGCGGTGCCGCTGGGCGGGTTCTGCGATATCGCCGGGATGACGTCGGTCGAAGAGCTGGACCCCGAAGACCGCCCGCACGCCATGTACCGGCAGAAGGTGTGGAAACGCGTTGCGGTGCTCTTCGCCGGGCCGGGCATGAACTTCCTCATCGGCTTGGTGCTCATCTACGCCATCGCCGTGATCTGGGGCCTGCCCAACCTGCATCCGCCGACCACCGCGATCGTCGGCGAAACGTCTTGTGTTGCACCGCAGATCAGCAAGGGCGGGGACAACCCCTTCGGACCGTGCCCGGACCCGGGGCCCGGGCCGGCCGCGGCGGCCGGTATCCGGCCCGGCGACACCATCGTCAAGGTCAACGGCGCCGACGTGGCGACGTTCGCCGATATGGCCGCCGCCATCCGCAAGTTGTCCGGCCCGATCCCGGTGGTCTACGAACGCGACGGCCAGCGGTTCGCCACCGTCGTCGACGTCGCCAGAACGCAGCGCTACGCCGACAAGGACGCGACCGACACGATCACCGTCGGCGCCATCGGCGTCAGCGCGGCCCAGCCGCCGGGACCCGCCCAGTACAACCCGCTGACCGCGATCCCGGCCACCTTCACGTTCACCGGGGACCTCGCCGTGGAACTGGGTAAATCGCTGGCCAAGATCCCCACCAAGGTCGGCGCCCTGGTGCATGCCATCGGTGGCGGTGAACGCGACCCCGAGACCCCGATCAGTGTGGTCGGCGCCAGCATCATCGGCGGCGACACCGTCGATCACGGCCTGTGGGTGGCGTTCTGGTTCTTCCTGGCGCAGATGAACTTCGTGCTGGGGGCGGTGAACCTGGTCCCGCTGCTGCCGTTCGACGGCGGCCACATCGCGATCGCGGTGTTCGAGAAGATCAGGAACATGATCCGCGCGGCCCGCGGCAAGGTCGCCGCGGCGCCGGTGAACTACCTCAAGCTGATGCCGGCCACCTACGTGGTGCTGGTGTTCGTCGTCGGATACATGTTGCTGACCGTCACCGCCGACCTGGTCAATCCCATCAGACTGTTCCAATAGTCCGACCCTGAAGTTTGGAGATGAAGTGACATCCATCGGTCTGGGCATGCCGGCCCCGCCGGCACCCACCCTGGCTCCGCGTCGCAAGACTCGCCAGCTCAAGGTCGGCGACGTGGGGGTGGGCAGCGACTCGCCGATCTCGGTGCAGTCGATGTGCACCACCAAGACCCACGACATCAACGCGACGCTGCAGCAGATCGCCGAGCTGACCGCGTCCGGCTGCGACATCGTGCGGGTGGCGTGCCCACGCCAGGAGGACGCCGACGCGCTGCCGATCATCGCCAAGAAAGCGAACATCCCCGTCATCGCCGACATCCACTTCCAGCCGAAGTACATCTTCGCCGCGATCGACGCCGGCTGTGCGGCGGTGCGGGTGAATCCGGGCAACATCAAGGAGTTCGACGGCCGGGTCAAGGAGGTGGCCAAGGCTGCCGGTGCGGCCGGCATCCCGATCCGGATCGGGGTGAACGCCGGATCGCTGGACAAGCGGATGCTGGAGAAGTACGGCAAGGCGACCCCGGAGGCGTTGGTCGAATCCGCGCTGTGGGAGGCCTCGCTGTTCGAGGAGCACGGGTTCGGCGATATCAAGATCAGCGTCAAGCACAACGACCCGGTCGTCATGGTCGCCGCCTACGAGCAGCTGGCCGCCCAATGCGACTACCCGCTGCACCTCGGCGTCACCGAGGCCGGACCGGCCTTCCAGGGCACCATCAAATCGGCTGTCGCGTTCGGGGCGCTGCTGTCCAAAGGCATCGGCGACACCATCCGGGTGTCGCTGTCGGCGCCGCCCGCCGAAGAGGTCAAGGTCGGTACCCAGATCCTGGAGTCACTGAACCTGCGCCCGCGCGGTCTGGAGATCGTGTCGTGCCCGTCGTGCGGGCGGGCCCAGGTGGACGTCTACACCCTGGCCAACGAGGTGTCGGCCGGCCTGGACGGGCTCGACGTGCCGCTGCGGGTCGCCGTGATGGGGTGCGTGGTCAACGGGCCAGGGGAAGCCCGCGAGGCCGACCTGGGTGTCGCGTCCGGTAACGGCAAGGGCCAGATCTTCGTCAAGGGCGAGGTGGTCAAGACGGTGCCCGAGGCGCAGATCGTGGAGACGCTGATCGAGGAGGCCATGCGGATCGCCGCGGAAATCGACGGCGCGGCCGGCGCGCAAGGAAGTCCCTCCGGTCCGCCGGTTGTCACCGTAAGCTGAAACCTGGCGCTGTGAGCGGGGTCACCCGGGTCAGGTCAGCCACTCGGTTCGGGAACGTTTCAGAAAGAAGCTCCATGTCGGCTCCGCCCCTGTACCGCCTCACCGACGAGCGCCGTGTGACCGTGGTGCGCGACCTGGATTCGGTGCGCGAGGTCCTCGACGCGGACCCGGTCGGTGCGTGCATGGTGGCGTGCCGGGTGCTCGACCACGGCGTCGACCCGAATGCGATCGGCGGTGAGCTCTGGGCGCGGGGCCGCGCCGCCGAATCCCTGTGCTACGCCGGGGCCAACCTGATCCCGCTGCGCGGCGGACCCGATGACATCGCCGCCTTCGCCGACAAGGCGCTCAGTGCACCGCGGCGATGTTCGTCACTGGTCGGGCGGGCCGAGTTGGTGCTGCCGTTGTGGCAACGCCTCGAGACGGGCTGGGGCGCCGCCCGTGACGTGCGCGACGATCAACCGTTGATGGCATTGTCCGGGCCGCCCCACTGCGCACTGGATCCCGCGGTGCGGCCGGTGCGGATGGACGAGCTCGATGCCTATCTGGTGGCCGCCATCGAGATGTTCATCGGCGAAGTAGGGATCGACCCACGGATGGGCGACGGCGGCCGCGGATATCGGCGCCGGGTGGCCGGCCTGATCGCGGCCGGCCGAGCCTGGGCCCGCTTCGAGGGCGGTGAGGTGGTGTTCAAGGCCGAGGTCGGGTCCCAGTCGCCGACCGTGGGCCAGATCCAGGGGGTGTGGGTACATCCGGCGTGGCGGGGCCGTGGGCTCGGTGCCGCCGGAACCGCCACGCTGGCCGATGCGGTACTGCGCGGCGGCCGGATCGCCAGCCTCTATGTCAACGGGTACAACCATGTCGCGCGCGGCACATACGCCAAGATCGGCTTCACCCAGGTGGGTACGTTCGCGACCGTTCTGCTGGACTGAGCGGCCGATCACGGTTCGGTCTCGGTGCGCCTCCACCGTCTGCGGTTGTCACATCTTTAACATTTGTCTCAATGGCAACGATCACCTCATCAGTCTCGCGCGCGGCCGCGGCCGCGATGGCCGTCGTCGCGACCGCCACCACGTTGAGCGCCTGCACACCCAAGCCGAACGGTCCCGAACCCACCGCCGAAGCGTTCTTCGCCGCCTTGGCTACTGGAAACACCACGGCCGCAGCGGATTTGGCCGATCATCCGGCGCAGGCCCAGGCGGCGCTGAACGAGGCGTGGTCCGGGTTGCAGGCCAGCCGGCTGGACACCCAGATCCTGGGATCGAAGTATGCGGGGGACACCGGCACCATCAAGTACCGCTACAGCTGGCACCTACCCAAGGACCGGGTATGGACATACGACGGCGAACTCAACATGATCCGCGACGAGGGGCGCTGGGAGGTGCGGTGGAGCGCCACCGGCCTGCACCCGCAGCTCGGTGAGAATCAGACGCTGGCGCTGCGCGCCGACCCGCCGCGCCGAGCCTCGGTCAACGAGCGTGGCGGCACCGACGTGCTGGTCCCCGGCTACCTGTACCACTACGCCTTGGACGCACGGGTGGCCGGAGCCGACCTGATGCCGACGGCGCGGGCGGTGGTCGACGCGCTGCGGCCGTTCGACGACACCCTGGATCCGCAGCGGTTGGCCGAGGAGGCGAGCTCGTCGACCAAGCCGCTGGACCTCATCACGCTGCGCAAGGACGACAACGACCGGGTGTCGGCGGCCATCGGGACGCGGCCGGGCGTGGTGATCACCCCGCAGCCCGAGATGATGCCCACCGACGAACATTTCGCGCCGGCCATCATCTCGGAGGTCAAGAAGGCGGTCTCGGCCGACCTGGTTGGGCAGGCCGGCTGGCGGGTGGTCAGCGTCAACCAGAACGGCGTGGACGTCGACGTCCTCAACGAGGTCCCTGGCAACCCGGCCCCGTCGATCACCATCAGCCTGGATCGCGCGGTGCAGAACGCCGCGCAGGACGCCGTGAACATGGTCGGCAAGAAGGCGATGATCGTGGCGATCAAGCCGTCGACGGGGGAGATTCTGGCGGTCGCCCAGAACCCCGCCGCCGACGCCGACGGCCCGACGGCCACCATGGGGCTCTACCCGCCGGGATCGACGTTCAAGATCGTCACCGCCGGCGCGGCGGTCGAGCGCGACATGGCGACTCCGAACACCCTGCTCGGTTGCCCCGGCACGCTGGAGATCGGCCACCGGGTCGTCACCAACTACAACGCCTTCGATCTGGGCACCGTGCCGATGTCGCGGGCGTTCGCGAACTCGTGCAACACCACCTTCGCCGAATTGGCCAGCACCATGCCGCCGCGCGGCCTCACCCAGGCCGCCGCCCAGTACGGCCTCGGCTCGGACTTCGTGGTGGACGGCATCCCGACGGTCACCGGATCGGTTCCGCCCACGGTCGACCTCGCCGAGCGCACCGAGGACGGTTTCGGCCAGGGCAAGGTGCTGGCCAGCCCGTTCGGGATGGCGTTGGTGTCGGCCACCGTCGCGGCCGGGAAAACACCGGTGCCTCAGCTCATTCTGGGCCGGCAAACCCAGGTGACCGCCGCCGGGACACCCATCTCGGACAAGATGCTGGACGCCGTGCGGCCGATGATGCGGCTGGTGGTGACCAACGGCACCGCCAAGGAGCTCAACGGTCTCGGCGACGTCCGCGGTAAGACCGGTGAGGCCGAGTTCAACGGCGGCTCGCATGCCTGGTTTGCCGGATACCGCGGTGACCTGGCGTTCGCCGCCCTGATCGTCGGCGGCGGCAGCTCGGAGTACGCGGTGCGGATGTGCCGGGACATGCTCAAGGGCCTGCCGCCGGACTATCTGGCTTGAGTGTCTGAGACCAGACCTCGGTAGCCTGGATGCCGGAGGACACCACCATGACAGGCCTTGACGACCACGCGCCGCTGCGCGTCTCGGACGCCGACCGCAATGGCACGCTGCGGCGGTTGCACAATGCGGTGGCCCTGGGGCTGATCGATATCGGCGAGTTCGAGGAGCGCTCGGCGCTGGTCTCGGCGGCCCGGTTGCATACCGATCTGGACCAACTCGTCGGTGACCTGCCCGGTCCCGGCGCGATTGTCACCTCGGCGGCCGACCGGATCGAGCTGCGCGGTGTGCTGGGTTCACTGAAACGACACGGCGAGTGGGTGGTGCCCAGCCGGCTGGCCCTGCACCGGCGGATGGGCTCGGTCGACCTCGACCTGACCCGCGCCCGGTTCGCGGGACCGATGATCGTGGTCGAACTCGATCTCAAGTTCGGCGGGCTGGATATCCGGTTGCCCGACGGGGCCAGCGCGTCCATCGACGATGTGGAGGTCGTGGTGGGCAGCGCCACCGACCACCGCAAGGACGCCCCGGCCGAAGGCACCCCGCATATCGTCTTCACCGGCAAGGTGGTCTGTGGGTCGGTGGACATTCGCGGTCCCCGACGCTCCTGGGTGCCGCCGCGGTTGCGCAACGTCCCGGGGGTTCGACCGCCGCGCCGGTGAGGATGGCCTGGCCACCGCCGATGCCAATGGTCGGAGGTGCACCATTACGCTGGGGGACATGCCTGTGCGTGCGCCCCTTCGGTCCGGTGAGTTGTCCCCGACCCTGCCGGTGCCCAAGTCCATTCCCCGTCCCGAGTACGCCTGGAAACCGACGGCGGTCGAGGGCCACGAGCCGTGGGTGCAGACCCCCGAGGTGATCGAGAAGATGCGGGTGGCGGGCCGCATCGCCGCCGGCGCGCTGGCCGAGGCCGGTAAGGCGGTCGCACCCGGCGTGACCACCGACCACCTGGACCGCGTGGCGCACGAGTACATGATCGACCACGGTGCCTATCCGTCCACGCTGGGCTACAAGGGCTTCCCGAAATCCTGCTGCACCTCGCTGAACGAGGTGATCTGCCACGGCATCCCGGATTCCACCGTGATCGAGGACGGTGACATCGTCAACATCGACGTCACCGCGTACATCGACGGTGTGCACGGTGACACCAACGCCACCTTCCTGGCCGGGGACGTGTCCGAGGAACACCGGTTGCTGGTGGAGCGCACCCGCGAGGCGACCATGCGGGCCATCAAGGCGGTCAAGCCCGGCCGGCAGCTCTCGGTGGTCGGGCGGGTCATCGAGTCTTATGCGAATCGCTTCGGGTACAACGTTGTTCGCGATTTCACCGGCCACGGTATCGGCACCACATTCCACAACGGGCTGGTGGTGCTGCACTATGACCAGCCGGCCGTCGACACCGTGCTGGAACCCGGGATGACGTTCACCATCGAGCCGATGATCAACCTGGGCTCGCTGGACTACGAGATCTGGGACGACGGCTGGACGGTCGCCACCAAGGATCGCAAGTGGACCGCGCAGTTCGAGCACACGCTGGTGGTCACCGCGGACGGCGCCGACATCCTGACCCTGGCGTGACCGGCGGCGCCCTGCTGGTCGCCGGTACCACCTCCGACGCCGGCAAGTCCATGGTCGTCGCGGGGCTGTGCCGATTGTTGGCCCGCAAGGGAATCCGGGTGGCGCCGTTCAAGGCGCAGAACATGAGCAACAACTCGGCGGTCACCGCCGAGGGTGGGGAGATCGGCCGCGCGCAAGCCATGCAGGCCCGCGCCGCGGGCCTGGCGCCCAGCGTCCGGTTCAACCCGATCCTGCTCAAACCCGGCAGCGACCGCACATCCCAGTTGGTGGTGCGCGGCCAGGTCGCCGGGACCATGGCTGCCGGTGACTATTTCAGCAGGCGCACCGAGCTGGCCGCCGTCGTCGCCGACGAATTGGCCTCGCTGCGAAACGAATTCGACGCGGTGATCTGCGAGGGCGCCGGGTCGCCTGCCGAGATCAACCTGCGCGCCACCGACCTGGCCAACATGGGTCTGGCGCGCGCCGCCGGTCTGGCCGTGCTGCTGGTCGGCGATATCGACCGCGGTGGCCTGCTGGCGCACCTGTTCGGCACCGTCGCGGTGCTCGAGCCCGAGGATCAAAAACTCATCAGCGGATACCTGGTCAACAAGTTCCGCGGCGACCCGGCCCTGCTGGCCCCGGGGCTGGACCAACTGCGGGACCGGACCGGCCGGCCGACCTACGGCGTCATTCCCCACCTCGACTCGCTGTGGCTGGACACCGAGGACTCGCTGTCGGTGACCCCTGGTGCCACCCTCGGTGACCCGGTGGCGCCGCTCGGGCGGCAGTGGCTGCGGGTGGCGGCGGTGCGGCTGCCCCGCATCTCGAACTCGACCGATGTGGAGGCCCTGGCCTGTGAACCCGGCGTGCTGGTGCGCTGGGTCGCCGAACCGGCGGATATCGCCGATGCCGACGTGGTGGTGCTGCCCGGCAGCAAGGCCACCGTCTCGGATCTGGCCTGGTTGCGGGACCGGGGCCTGGCCGAGGCGGTGCTGACGCATGCGCGGGCCGGGCGCCCGGTGCTGGGGGTGTGCGGCGGGTTCCAGATGCTGTGCCGGCGTATCGACGATCCGGTGGAGTCGCGGGCCGGGGCGGTGGACGGTCTGGGTCTGCTGGACGCCGATATCGTCTTCGAGCCGCAGAAAACCTTGCGGCACTGGGAGACCCCGCTGCACGGTTACGAGATCCACCACGGTCAGGTCCGTCGCTCCGGTGCGCAGGACTGGCTCGGCATCGGCATCCGCGACGGTGCGGTGTTCGGTACGCACTGGCACGGGGTGCTGGACAACGACGATGTTCGCCGGGCCTGGCTCGCCGAGGTGGCGCAGGCCGCCGGCTGCACCGGCTTCGTGGTGGCCGCCGACACCGATGTGCGGGCCCGTCGCGACGCGCAGCTGGAAGTGATGGCTGATGCGCTGGCCGCGCATGCCGACCTCGACGCGGTGCTCGGGCTGCTGGACGGTCCGCCGCGGCGCCCGGTCATCTCCTCGACCACTGGCCCCGCCTGACCCGTTCCGGGCGTTTGGGCCGCACGGCACCGGGTAGCTCAGGAGGGGAAGGAGTCGCCATGCGGTCGCCTGAGGACGCGTTGGATCATGCGCGCACGACGCGCCCCCATGCGGGTGAGTCCATGAAGGACGCCGAGAATTTCCCGGCGCTGGTGGTACTCCATCGAGCACCGTCGGGTGCGCCGAATGGAGGATGCGCGCGCCGACTCCAGTAGCTGAACCCGAGGGAGGTGGTGCTGTGCACCGGAACACCGAAGTCGACGCGGGGTTGTGGGAGGAATTCCACCGCGTCGTGAACATGTCGTCACGCGAGCTGTCGGATTGGTTGCGAACGGTGGCCTCCGGCGAGCCCGCCGAGCGGTTTCCCGATGAGGCCGCCCCCGCCTATGGGCGCCGGGTGCTCGCGGTGCTGCAGAAGCGCCGATCCGATCTGACCGACGCCGACGCGCAGACCATGCGCCAGGTGGTCGACGTGGTGCATGCCGAGCGCGGAGTCGAGATGGAACCGACTGCAGGACAACAAGAATGGCGCCGATCGTTGATGACTATCGGTCACGACCCGCTCAAACCGGTCGAGTGAACAGGAGGTTGGCGACATGCAGCGCGAGAGCTCGAAACACGGTGCCCGCCAAGACGACGAGCTGAAAGACGAACTGCGCGGCACGCTACAGGGCAACCGCTCCAGCCGCGCTGAGGAATGGCGCGACCCCGAACCCCTTGCGGACGACGATCCCGAGGTGGCCAAGCGCCGCACCTGACCCGCCGCCTGTGCCGTAACCTGGGGCGATGACGGCCCGGCTGGTGGCGGCGGCGTTGACCGCCCTGGTGGTCGGCGGCTGTGGCGAGGTGGTGACGGGGACCGCGACCTGGCCGGGTGCCCGGCTGCGCAACGTCCTGCTGACCGCATCGGATTTTCCGGCCGGTGTCCGTTACGACCGACTCGTCGAGCAGCCGGGCGGGCCCGACGGCGCCGGTGGACCGCCTTCCATGTTGTCCACCCCGGAGGGCTGCAGTGACGGTTTCACGCGGGTGATCGCCGCCTCCGCCGAACGCGGCGCGGGTAGTGCCGCCAAGTACAGCGTCAGCTATGACGGCGCGCGCATCGTCGTGACCGTGCTGAGCTGGCAACTGGATCTGGACGGCATCACCGCGACCGCGCAACGGTGCGCGCGGTATGAGACGTTTTTCGACCGGTCGATGCCCGGTATCCCGATGACCACCACCCGGTTGGACACCGACCGCCCCGGCGCGCTGGTCTACGAACAGACGATGCAGCTCGGCGTGGAGCGCAGCAGTGTCTACTCGTCGTTCGAAAACGTCGACGGGATGGCTGTTTTCGCGGTCGCCTTCCCGACACCGGACCCCGCCGTGCCGGTCCGGGCCACCCTGCCGCAAACCTTCATCGATGTCGTCGGCAACCAGGCGAACCGTCTCGCGCGGCGCTGACAGCGAAGTTGCAGACGGCCAAAACGGCCATGCCCGTCCGGCTGATGTCCTAGCGTGACCCAATGCCTTCGACCATGGTGACCGTCGACGGGTTGCCCGTCGCCGTCGAGGTGGCCGGTCCGGACAAGGGCGGCGTGGTGGTGCTGCTGGGCGCCGCGGCTCCCGGTGCCCGGGCCTACGACGCCGTGTGCCAGCGGCTGCACAACGCATCGCTGCGAACCATCGTCATCTACCCCGGTCCGCAATTGACGGCCGACGCGGTGGTGGGCGTGCTCGACGCGCTCGGGGTGCGGTGGGGTCTGCTGGTCGGGGACCGTCTCGGCGGTGAACTGGCCTGGCGGCTGGCGGCGACCCGGCTCGACCGGTTCATCGGCCTGGTGGCGATCGACCGAGGCCACCCACGGGTGGCCGACCAGGCCGGGGTCATCCCCGACGAGACCTGCCCGCCGGTGGAGATGAACACCACCGTGCTGGTGAGCAACCCCGCCGCGCGCGCGGTGGGGGTCGCCAGCCAGCGCTACGTCTACGGTGAGTTCCGCTTGGTGGAGTTGCTCGGCCGGCGCAATGCCGGTGAGTCCACCGCACAGGTCGCCACCGAAATCGTCATGCGCACCAGTACGTGGTAGCTCAGCGACGGGGTGTGTTCAGGCGAGCGAAGCGACGGGGTGTGTTCAGGCGAGCGAAGCGACGGGGTGTGTTCAGGCGTCCGTCAACTCCCCACCGGTGATGTCCACCTGCTTCACCGGACCGGTGAACCAATGCTTCACGGACACATGCCAGTAGATGTACAGCAGCACGAGCACGGTGCCGACCAGGATCGGCGTGTAGTTGACGAACTTCCACTCGAAGCTCGCATCCCATGGCGCGCCGCCGATCGAGGTGGGGAACATGGCGATGATCGACGTGATGATGATCTCGGCGAGGGCCACCGGCGCCATCCACTTGTGATGTCCACGCAGGTTCCATTTGCCCAGCGGGAACGAATCACCGGCCTTCCAGCGGTAATAGATCGGCACCGCGAAGCACAGGTACAGCCCGACGACGCCGATCGAGACCACGGCGAAGAAGGCGACCGGCACCGGGGCGCCGTTGATGTCCACCTTGACCAGTGCGGGCAGCGTCAGCAGGGCGGCGATCGCCGCGGTCACGATGACCGCGTTGGCGGGCACCTTGTTGGCGTTGACCTTGGACCACAGCTGATGCCCGGGGACCGCGCGGTCCCGACTGAACGCGAACAGCATCCGCGATGCGCTGGTCTGGCACGCGGTGGTGCAGAACAACTGGCCCGCCGTCGAGATGAACAGCACGATGCCGACCCACTTCGAGTCCATGGCCTGGGTGAAGATGGTGGCCACCGCGCCACCGCCGGCGGTCACCCCGTCGACATCCTGGACCGCGAACAGGAACGTCAGCAGCAGGATCCAGCCGCCGATCGCGGAATAGAAGATGGACCGCCAAATGCCTTTGGCCGCACCGTCGGCCGCGCTCTTGGTTTCCTCGGACAGGTGCGCCGACGCGTCGTAACCGGTGATCGTGTACTGGGTCAGGATCGCCGACATGGGCAGCACGAAGAACAGGAACGCCAGGCCCGAGGTCGAACCGCCGAAGAAGCCGGTGTTGTTGACGGTGGTGGCGAACACCGTGGAGAAGCTGGCGTGTCGCGCGGGGATCGCCCACAGGATGACGATCACCGCCGCCGCCCCGAAGACGTGCCACCACACCGAGATGTTGTTGATGACCGCCAGCAGGTGCGATGAGAAGATGTTGATCACCGCGACCACCACGAGGATGGCCAGGAACATGATGAACACCCTGTTCAGGCTGTAGCCGGCCGCCCAGCTCTCGCTGAAGGTACTCAACGTGAGGTCCAGGAAGGTGGCGCTGCCGTAGGCCACCGACGCCAGGATGGCGATCAGGCCGATCAGGTTCAGCCAACCGGTGTAGAAACCGGCCTTGGGGCCGCCGAGCTTGGCTGCCCACCAATAGATTCCACCGGAGGTCGGGAATGCCGAGACCAGCTCGGACATGCAGAGCCCGATGATCAGGATGAAGACCGCGATGATCGGCCAGCCCCAGGCGATGGCAGCGGGGCCGCCGTTGTTCCAGCCCAGGCCGAACGAGGTGAAACACCCGGCCAGGATGGAGATGATGGAGAACGAGATGGCGAAGTTGGAGAAACTCGACCAGGACCGGTGCAGTTCCTGGGTGTAGCCGAGGCTGGCGAGATGCCGTTCGTCCTCGTCCAGCAGTTCGTGGCCTTCTGGCACAGCAGTCTCCTTGTCGACGGCCCCCCGGATCTAGGGGGAGAATAGGCCCCTATTGGTCTGCTGTCCTACCTTTGAGGTGACGGTTGTGTAAATGTGTAGGTGAATGACCGTCGAAGACAACGCGCCTGCGGTAGTCACAGGGCGGTAATGGTTGACTTCTCGTCGTAGAGAGGGAGCGTTCTGCATGCTGACGCAGTTCGAGCTGGAGCGTCTCGTCGCCGACGGGGACGTGGACACCGTCATCGTTGCGTTCACCGATATGCAGGGCCGGCTCACCGGCAAACGGGTGTCCGCGCGGCTGTTCGTCGAGGAGGTCGCCGCCCACGGCGCCGAATGTTGCAACTACCTGCTGGCCGTGGACGTCGATATGAACACCGTCGACGGCTACGCGATCTCCAGTTGGGCGACCGGCTACGGCGATATGGTGATGACCCCGGATTTCGGCACCCTGCGGCTGTTGCCGTGGCTGCCCGGAACCGCGTTGGTGATGGCCGACCTGTCCTGGACGGACGGTCGTCCCGTGCTCCAGGCGCCGCGCAGCATCCTGCGCCGGCAGCTCGACCGGCTGGCCGAGCGCGGACTGGCCGCGTTCGTCGGGACCGAACTGGAATTCATGGTGTTCGAGGACACCTACCGCGCGGCCTGGGCCGCCGACTATCGCGGTCTGACGCCGGCCACCGACTACAACGTCGATTATGCGATGCTGGCCTCTACCCGCATGGAGCCGCTGCTGCGCGATATCCGCCGCGGGATGGAGGGCGCCGGCATGTACTGCGAGGGCGTCAAGGGCGAATGCAACCTCGGCCAGCAAGAGATCGCCTTCCGCTATGACGACGCGCTGGTGACCTGCGACAACCACACCATCTACAAGAACGGTGCCAAGGAGATCGCCGACCAGCACGGTAAATCGCTGACCTTCATGGCGAAATACGATGAGCGGGAAGGTAATAGCTGTCATATCCACGTCTCTTTCCGTGGCACCGACGGCGCCGCCGTCTTTTCCGACGACGCCGACCCGCAGGGCATGTCGGCGATGTTCCGCAGCTTCGTGGCCGGCCAGCTGGCGACACTGCGTGAGTTGACGCTGTTCTATGCTCCGAATATCAACTCCTACAAGCGCTTTGCCGATGGCAGCTTCGCCCCGACGGCAGTGGCGTGGGGAATGGACAATCGCACCTGCGCCCTTCGGGTGGTAGGGCACGGGCAGGGGATGAGGATGGAATGCCGGGCCCCCGGCGGAGACGTGAACCAGTACCTGGCGGTCGCGGCATTGATTGCCGCCGGCCTGCACGGCATCGACGAAGGCCTCGAACTGGAAGCGGCATGCACCGGCAACGCCTACACAAGTGGCGCCCAGCGCCTGCCCACCACCCTGGCCGAAGCGGCCGACCTGTTCGCGGGATCGACGGTGGCCCGCTCGGCGTTCGGTGCCGACGTCGTCGAGCACTATCTCAACAACGCTCGTGTGGAACTGGCGGCGTTCAACGGGGCCGTCACGGATTGGGAAAGGAGAAGGGGCTTTGAGCGCCTCTGACCAGAACCCCGGGTCACCGCGGCCGGTCATCGGACTCACCACCTACCTGCAGCAGGCGCAGACCGGGGTGTGGGATGTGCAAGCCAGCTTCCTGCCCGCCATCTACATCGAAGGTGTCAATCTCGGTGGCGGCACCGCGGTGCTGCTGCCGCCACAACTGATCGATGCCATGGTTGCCGGGCGGGTGCTCGACGGCCTCGACGGCCTCATCGTCACGGGCGGCCGCGACGTCAACCCGGAAAGCTATGGGCAGCAACGGCATCCGGCTACCGATGAGCCGGCCGGGTACCGCGATGCCTGGGAATTCGAGCTGATCGGTGAGGCGCTGCGCCGCGGCATGCCGGTACTCGGGATCTGCCGCGGAGCCCAGGTGCTCAACGTGGCGCTCGGCGGCACCCTGCATCAGCACCTGCCCGACGTGCTGGGCCACACCCGTCATCAGCAGGGCAACGCGGTGTTCACCACCTCCCACGTGCAGACCGTTCCGGGCACCCGGCTGGCCGCACTGATCGGGGAAACCTCGGATGCCCAGTGCTATCACCACCAGGCCATCGACCGGCTCGGCGACGGGCTGATCATCAGCGCCCAGGACACCACCGACGGGGTGATCGAGGGCGTGGAACTGCCAGGCGATCAGTTCGTGGTGGCGGTGCAATGGCATCCCGAGGAGCGGCTGGACGATCTGCGGTTGTTCGCCGGCCTGGTGCAGGCGGCGGCCGAGTATGCGACGGAAAGGGTTTCATGAGCACCTGCGAGGTCATCAACCCGGCCACCGAGGAGGTGTTGCGCACCGTCGACCTGCTCGACGTGGCGGCGGTCGACGATGCGGTGGCGGCCGCGGTGGTCGCGCAACGGAAGTGGGCGCGGCTGGCGCCCGCCGACCGGGCGGGCGCACTGCGCGCCTTCGCCGCCGCCGTCGATGCCCACCTCGCGGAGCTGGCGGCGCTGGAAGTGGCCAACTCCGGGCATCCGATCGGCCAGGCCGAGTGGGAGGCCGGGCACGTCCGCGATGTGCTCACCTATTACTCGGCCAGCCCGGAACGTTTGTCCGGCAAGCAGATTCCGGTGGCCGGTGGTCTCGACGTCACCTTCCACGAGCCGCTCGGGGTGGTCGGGGTGATCACCCCGTGGAATTTTCCGATGACCATCGCGGCCTGGGGGTTCGCCCCGGCGCTGGCCGCCGGTAACGCGGTGCTGCTCAAGCCCGCCGAGTGGACACCGCTGACCTCCATCCGGCTGGGCCAGCTGGCCCTCGAATCGGGCTTGCCCGAGGGACTTTTCCAAGTGCTGCCGGGAGCGGGTCCGGTGGTGGGGGAGCGTTTCGTCACCCATCCCGACGTGCGCAAGGTGGTGTTCACCGGCTCGACCCGGGTCGGCACCCGGGTGATGGCCGGCGCCGCCGCACAGGTCAAGCGCGTCACCCTGGAGCTGGGCGGCAAGAGTGCCAACATCGTCTTCGACGACTGCGATCTGGAGCGCGCCGCGGCCACCGCCCCCTACGGGGTGTTCGACAACGCCGGTCAGGACTGCTGTGCCCGCAGCCGGATCCTGGTGCAGCGCAGCGTGTATGACCGGTTCATGGAGCTGCTGGAACCCGCGGTCAAGGGCGTGGTGGTGGGTGACCCGAGCGCCCGCGGCACCGAGATGGGACCGCTGGTGTCCAAGAAGCACTGGGAGTCGGTGGCGGCCTACGTCCCCGACGACGCACCGGTGGCCTTCCGCGGCTCGGCGCCGGACGGACCCGGCTACTGGTTCGCGCCGACCGTGCTGACGCCGACCCGTGCCGACCGCACCGTCACCGAGGAAATCTTCGGGCCGGTCGTCACGGTGCTGCCGTTCGAGGACGAAGCCGATGCCATCGCCATGGCCAACGCCACCTCCTACGGGTTGTCGGGATCCATCTGGACCGACAACGTGTCACGCGCCCTTCGGGTTTCGCGCGCCGTCGAGGCCGGGAACCTCAGCGTCAACTCGCACTCGTCGGTGCGCTACACCACCCCGTTCGGCGGATTCAAGCAGTCCGGGCTGGGCCGTGAGCTGGGCCCGGATGCGCCTTTGTCATTCACCGAAACCAAGAACGTGTTCATCGCAATCGAGGAGAGCTAGATGGATCTGACCCAGCGGCTGAAGGACAAGGTGGCCGTCATCACCGGGGGTGCCAGCGGGATCGGGCTGGCGACGGCCAAGCGGATGCAGGCCGAAGGCGCCATCGTCGTCATCGGCGATGTCGACCCGGTGACCGGGCAGGCCGTCGCCGACGAGCTCAATGTGACCTTCGTCCAGGTCGACGTGTCGGACCAGGACGCGGTGGACCACTTGTTCGATACCGCCGTGCAGGTGCACGGCGGACTGGACATCGCGTTCAACAACGCCGGGATCAGCCCGCCCGAGGACGACCTGATCGAGAACACCGAGCTGCCGGCCTGGCAGAAGGTGCAGGACATCAACCTCAAGAGTGTGTACCTGTGCTGCCGGGCCGCCCTGCGGCACATGGTGCCCGCGCAGCGGGGCTCGATCATCAACACCGCGTCGTTCGTCGCGGTGATGGGGTCGGCCACCAGCCAGATCTCCTACACCGCGTCCAAGGGCGGGGTGCTGGCCATGTCGCGGGAACTGGGCGTGCAGTTCGCCCGCCAGGGCATCCGGGTGAACGCGCTGTGCCCCGGCCCGGTGAACACCCCGTTGCTGCAGGAACTGTTCGCCAAGGATCCCGAGCGGGCGGCGCGGCGCCTGGTGCACGTGCCGGTGGGGCGGTTCGCCGAGCCCGAGGAGCTGGCCGCCGCGGTCGCGTTCCTGGCCAGTGACGACGCATCGTTCATCACCGGCTCGACCTTCCTGGTCGACGGCGGTATCAGCGGCCACTACGTCACGCCGCTGTGAGTCGGTAGGTTCGCCACGATGTCCCAGCCCGAACGGTCGTCCGAGCCGCTGCCTGCAGGTGAGCGCCCCGCCGCGGAGGCGGCGGCATCGTCGCTGTTGCGCCCGGTGCGGCTCGGCAACGCCTTCGAGGACACCGTCGGTCGGCTGTTGGAGACCATCCGGCTCGGTGTGCTGGAGCCCGGGGCGTCGCTACCGCCGGAACGGGAGCTGGCCGCCCGGCTCGGGGTCAGCCGCGACACCGTCCGGGAAGCCATCAGGTCGCTGGCCGACGCCGGGTATCTGGTGTCCAAGCGGGGCCGCTACGGCGGCACCTTCCTGGCCACCGAGATGCCTGCGCTGCCGGTCAGTGCCGACGGTCTGACCCGCGAGGAGATCGACGACGCCGTGCGGCTGCGCGAGATCCTGGAGGTGGGGGCGGCCCGGATGGCGGCCGCGCGCACGCTGACCGCGGTGCAGCGGGAGGGATTGTGGTCGCGGCTGGGCGACGTGCGTGACGCCGATCCCGACGACTACCGACGGTTGGATTCCCGGCTGCACCTGGCGATCGCCGAGGCCGCCGGGTCGCCGTCGCTGGTGCCGCTGGTGGCCCAGAACAGGATGCGGATCAACGCGCTGCTGGACCAGATTCCGCTGTTGTCCCGCAACATCGCCCATTCCGACGAACAGCACGAGGCCATCGTGATGGCGATCCTGGCCGGCGACACCGAGGGTGCGGGGGCGGCGATGGCGGCCCACGTCGCGGGCTCGGCGGCGCTCCTGCACGGCTTCCTCGACTAGGGACTTGTGCAGGTTCGGTCACGGTGAGCGTTACCAAACGTGCACACATCACTACGATCGGGGCGTGGCCGGACCTGCAGACCCCGATGTCGACACCGACGGGTGGGCGCGGCGCTTCGATCTGCTGTCCGATCCGCACCGGCTGCAGATCCTGCTGGCGCTGCACCGGGCTCCCGGCATCTGCGTCGGTGATCTGGCCGGTGTGCTGGGACGCTCGGAAAACACCGTGTCCCAGGCCCTTCGTGTACTGCGTGACCAGGGCTGGGTGTCCAGCACGCGGGCGGGGCGCATGGTGTCCTACCGGCTCGACGACGACGTCGTGCACGACCTGCTGCACTGGATCGGCGCCAGGCACAACTGATCATCTGTTCAGGTAGACAGATGTCGCGCCGAGTCCTACGCTGCGGTGATGCCATCGCGATTCGACCGGGCCGACTGGATCTCCATCGCCGGCATCGCCAGCGTGGTCGCGGCACTGCATGTATTCGGTTGGGCCGTGCTGGTTTTCGGTGTCGCGCCGCAACACATCACGTTGGGGTCGGCCGGCGTGTTCGGCGTCGGGCTCGGGGTGACGGCTTATCTGTTGGGCGCCCGGCACGCCTTCGACGCCGACCACATCGCCGTCATCGACAACACCACCCGCAAGCTGGTGGGTGAGGGCACCCGGTCACTGTCGGCCGGGTTCTGGTTCTCGCTCGGGCATTCCAGCGTGGTGTTCGGGCTCGCGCTGCTCCTGGCCTTGGGCGTGCGGGCCGTGGCCGGCCCGGTGCAGGACGACGGTTCGCCGATGCTGGCCACGCTGGGACTCATCGGTTCGGTGGTCGCCGGCACGTTCCTGCTGCTGATCGGCTTGACCAATCTGTTCGCCGCGGTGGGCATCGCCAAGGTGTTCCGGGCCATGCGCCGCGGTGAGTTCGACGAGCGGGAACTGGAGCGTCATCTGCAGAATCGGGGACTTCTCGCCCGGTTGGTGGGTCGGGTCATGCACCGGGTGGACAAGCCGTGGCATCTGTATCCGGTCGGCTTCCTGATGGGCCTGGGTTTCGACACCGCCACGCAGGTGGCGCTGCTGGTGCTGGCGGCCGGTACGGCGGCCTTCACCTTGCCCTGGTACGCGGTGCTGGTGCTGCCGGTGCTGTTCGCCGCCGGGATGAGCCTGTTCGACAGCCTGGACGGGATCTTCATGGCCCGCGCCTACGGTTGGGCCTTCCTCAAGCCGATCCGCAAGGTCTACTACAACCTGACCGTCACCGTGCTGTCCGTGCTCGTCGCGTTGGCCATCGGCGTCATCGTGCTCACCGGGCTGCTGGTGGATCGACTGGGCATCACGTCCGGGCCGCTCATGGTGATCGGTTCGGCGGACCTGGAATTCGTCGGCTTCTCGATCGTCGGCATGTTCGTGCTCACCTGGATCATCGCGATCGGGGTGTGGCGGTTCGGCCGGATCGAGGAGCGCTGGGACGCCACGCCGGCGGCTTAGAGCAGCCCCAGCAGTGCGTTCTCGATCACCTCGGGAAGCGCGGGGTGAATCCAATATTGGTGGGTGGCAACCGCTTTGGCGGGCTGGCCGAAGCTCATCGCCTGGATCAGGGGCTGGATGATGGATGACGCCTGGTAGCCGAGGATATGCGCGCCGAGGATCCGGCCGGTGGCGCGCTCGGCGATCACCTTGGCAATTCCGGTGGTGTCCTCCATCGCCCAGCCGTAAGCGGTGTCGCCGTATGCCTGCACCTTGACCACGATGTCGTGGCCGGCCTCGCGGGCCTGCGCCTCGGTGAGCCCGACCATCGCCATCTGCGGGTCGGTGAACACCGCCGAGGGCACGAAGCGGTGATCGCTGGCCACCATGGCTGCGGTGTCGTCCCAGTCCAGCAGCAGGTTGTGCCGCACCACCCGCATTTCGTGGTTGGCCACGTGCTTGAGCTGGAATTCCGAGGACACGTCGCCGAGAGCGTAGACGCCGCGGGCGGTCGTGCGCTGGTATTCGTCGACGGCCACCATGCCATCGCGGACGGTGACGCCCGCGAGTTCGGCGTCCAGCAGATCCCCGTTGGGCACCCGGCCGGTGGCCACCAGCAGCACGTCGGTGTCGAGTTCGGAGCCGTCGTCGAGCTCGAGCACGGTGCGCCCGTCGTCGGTGCGGGACCCGATGACGTTGACGTGGGTGCGCAGATCCCATTTCGCTGCGGCCAGTTCGGTGAAGCGGTGACAGATCGTCTCATCGCAGTGCGTCAGCATGCCCGGTCCGCGCACCACCACCGTCACCCGGACGCCGAGTGCGGAGAACACGTGCGCGAACTCCGCGGCCACGAACCCACCGCCCACGATCACCATGTGCTCGGGCAGCTCCTCGATCCGCATGATGGTGTCGCTGGTGTGGTAGGCCACCCCGCAGTCGCGGATCGCCGGTGGCACGGTGGCCCGCGACCCGGCGGCTATCACCACCTGATCGGAGCTGAACTCGTCGCCGGCCTCGGTGCGCAACAGATAGCGACCGTGCTGTACCCCGGTGAACCGAATGTGGCTGGCGTAGACGTCGATATTGGGCAGGCTGCGCTTGTATGCCGCGCCGGAGGCCGCGATCGGATCGATCCGGCCGAAGACCCGTTTCACGATATCGGGCCACCGCACCCCGTCGATGTGCGCGTCGATGCCGAACCGCGCGGAATCGCGGATGGTGTGGGCCACCTCGGCGGCGTAGACGAACATCTTGGTCGGGATGCAGCCCACGTTGAGGCAGGTGCCGCCGAAGGTGCCCTGCTCGGCGATGGCGATCCGCAGCTGGCCGTAGCGGGCGTCGAAGCCGGTATCCGGGATGCTGTTGCCCGAGCCGGTGCCGATGATGGTCAGGTCGTAATGCTGCACGCGTCAGGCCTATCCGGATTGTGTTGCGGTGGAGTGATGTCGGTGGTCGAGCTCGGTGAGATGCCAGGTGAGCCAGGTATCGAGTTCGCGGTATGCGTCCGCGCGCGGACCGGCCAGCGACAAGAACACGTCGTGCTTGGCGTCGGTGATCGGCACGATGGTGCCGCGGTTGCCGACGCAGCCGGCCCACCGCGCGATCTGCGCGACGTCGAGCACGGCGTCACCACGCTGGATGGCATCAGGATCCTTGGATTCCGGGACGCTGTGCCCCGACCGCAGGATGAGTGACGGCACCCCGACATCCAAGCCGCGGTGCAGCCGGGCCTGCGCGCGCCGGATCGCGTTGATCCAGCCGACGGTCACCGGGAAGCCACCGACCGGTTTCCACTGCAGGTTGTAGTCGAACTCCCCGGCATAATCCCGGTGCAAGGTGGTGCCGTAGCCGCCCTGGCCGGTCGGGCGGCGAATCACCTGCGTGGTGCGCCACCGGGCCAGCGCGCGCAACGCCACCGATGTCGGCGCGCTGCGCAGGATCGACGGCCCGTGCAGATCGAACCAGGGGCTGTTGAGTACCAGCCCGGTGATCCGACCGGTGGTGCGGTGGCGGCGTAGTCGATCCAGCCACAGCGTCACGACCAGCCCGCCGGCCGAGTGCCCGTAGATCAGCACCTGGTCGGCGCCGACATGCTCCAGGGCGGTCTCCAGTGCGACGTCGTAGCGAGCCAGGTCGGTGGTGAAGTGCGGGGTTTGTCCTTCCCGCCAAGAGCGCCCGCATTTGGGCAGGTCGACCGCGTACACGGCATAACCGCGGGCCGCGAAGCGGTCGGCCAGTTCGGTGTGGAAGAAGTAGTCGGTGAACCCGTGCACCAGCACCACGGCGCGGGCCTGCTCGCCGGCCCGCTCAGGGTCCGGTTCGCGCCGAACCAGGGTGGCCACCAGATCGCCCTCACCATCCGGATCGGGCCCCAGCGGCATGGTCAATTGCCGATAGCCGGACAGCACGTCGGGTTCCCATTGCACCTGAGCATGGCCCTGCGCTGCCGTCACGAGTTCACCCTAGCGGCGTGGTGACCGAAAGCACCCGGCACGGCCCGTTACCCGGCGGATGCGTCGCGATAACCTGAGGACCACAACAACCGTCGCGTACCGCTGCGGCGGGCCGTGCGAAACGAAGGACAGCCAACGGTGTCTGACCCCAAGGTAGCCAAGACCGACGTCGTGCTCGTCGGCGCCGGAATCATGAGCGCGACCCTCGGCGCGTTGCTGCGCCTGCTCGAGCCGAACTGGTCGATCACCCTGATCGAACGGCTCGACGGCGCCGCAGCCGAGAGCAGCGATCCGTGGAACAACGCCGGCACCGGCCACTCCGCGCTGTGCGAGCTGAACTACACCCCGCAGAAGTCCGACGGCACGATCGACATCGCCAAGGCTGTCAACGTCAACGAGCAGTTCCAGGTGTCGCGGCAGTTCTGGACCTACGCCGTGGAGAACGGTGTGCTGCCCGACGTACGCAACTTCCTCAACCCCATCCCGCACGTGTCCTTCGTGCACGGTGCGAGCAATGTCGGCTACCTGAAGGCCCGGTACGAAACGCTGGTGCGCAACCCGCTGTTCGCGACAATGGAATTCATCGACGACGCCGACGAGTTCGCGCGCCGACTGCCGTTGATGGCCGAGAAACGCAATTTCTCCGAACCGATCGCCCTGAACTGGACCCAATCCGGTACCGACGTGGACTTCGGTTCGCTGTCGCGTCAGCTCATCGGTTACGGCGCCGCGCAGGGCATGACCACCCTGTTCGGTCATCAGGTGCGGGGGCTGCACAAGGAATCCGACGGCACCTGGACGGTGAGCTATGTCAACCGGCGCACCGGCGAGAAGTACAAGATCAACGCCAAGTTCGTCTTCGTCGGCGCCGGCGGCGGCGCGCTGCCGCTGCTGCAGAAGTCCGGGATCAAAGAGGCCAAGGGCTTCGGCGGCTTCCCGGTCGGCGGGCAGTGGCTGCGCACCGGCAACCAGGAATTGGCGGCCCGTCACCAGGCCAAGGTGTACGGCGCCCCGCCGCTGGGCGCGCCGCCGATGTCGGTGCCGCACCTGGACACCCGTGTCATCAACGGCAAGTCCTATTTGCTGTTCGGCCCGTTCGCCGGATGGACGCCGAAATTCCTCAAGCAGGGCAAGTTCACCGACCTGCCGTTGTCGGTCAAGCCGGACAACCTCGCCTCCATGGTCGGGGTGGGCCTGACCGAGATGAGTCTGGTGAAGTACCTGCTCGGCCAGCTGGTGCTCAGCGAGGCCGACCGGGTCGAGGCGCTGCGCGAATTCGCTCCCAGCGCAAGGGACTCCGATTGGGAGTTGGACATCGCCGGGCAGCGGGTGCAGGTGATCCGACGCAAGGGCGCCGGCGGGGTGCTGGAATTCGGCACCACCGTGCTCGCGGCCGCCGACGGCTCCATCGCCGGCCTGCTCGGCGCCTCACCCGGCGCGTCGACCGCGGTGCCGGCCATGCTGGACGTGATGGAACGTTGCTTCGCCGACCGTTACCAAGCCTGGCTGCCCAAGCTCAAGGAGATGGTCCCCTCGTTGGGTGTCAAACTGTCCACCGAGCCCGAACTGTTCCGCGAGGTGTGGGACCACGGCACCCGGGTGCTGCAGCTCGACACGCCGGCAGCCGTGTGAGGCCGGTACGTCGATGACGGTTGCGTTGCGCCGCAGCTGGGCGCAGGATCTCGATGCCGCCACGCTCTACGAGATCCTCAAGCTGCGCGTCGAGGTGTTCGTGGTGGAGCAGGCGTGCCCGTACCCCGAACTGGACGGCCGCGACCTGCTCGCCGAGACCCGGCACTTCTGGCTGGAAAATGCCGAGGGCCAGGTGATTTCGACGTTGCGCTTGATGGAGGAGCATCCCGGCGGCGAGAAGGTGTTCCGGATCGGCCGGGTGTGCACCAAACGCTCCGAGCGCGGCAACGGCCACACCAACCGGCTGATGCAGGCCGCGATCGCCGAAGTCGGTGACTTCCCGTGCCGCATCGACGCGCAGACCTACCTGCAGGACATGTACGGCGCGCACGGCTTCGTCCGCGACGGCGACGAATACCTGGAAGACGGTATTCCCCACGTGCCGATGATCAGACCGGGTCTGGGAGCGGGGCAGCAGTAGTGACCTATCCGTTCAGCGCGCTGGTGGGTCACGACCGGCTCCGGTTGGCGCTCATCCTGTGCGCGGTGCGCCCCGATATCGGCGGCGTGTTGATCCGCGGGGAGAAGGGCACCGCCAAATCGACCGCGGTGCGCGGCCTGGCGACCGTGCTGGCCCAGGTCGATGCCGAAGCCAGACTCGTGGAGCTGCCCATCGGCGCCACCGAAGATCGGGTGGTCGGCTCGCTGGATCTGCAGCGGGTGCTGCGTGACGGTGAACAGGCCTTCCAACCCGGCCTGCTGGCCCGCGCGCACGGCGGCGTGCTCTACGTCGACGAGGTCAACCTGCTGCACGACCACCTGGTGGACGTGCTGCTGGACGCGGCCGCGATGGGCCGGGTGCACATCGAACGCGACGGCATCTCGCACAGCCACGACGCCCGATTTGTGTTGGTGGGCACCATGAATCCGGAGGAGGGCGAGCTGCGCCCGCAGCTGCTGGACCGGTTCGGCCTCACTGTGGACGTGGCCGCGTCGCGTGATGTCGACGTGCGTGTCGAGGTGATCCGGCAACGGCTGGCCTACGAGGCCGACCCGGTGGGTTTTGCCGAGCGTTACGCGGGCCAGGATGCCGAGCTGGCCGGCCGAATCGCATCGGCCAGGGCAGCGTTGACTGACGTGGTGTTGCCGGACAACGAATTACGGCGGATCGCCGCCCTGTGCGCGGCCTTCGACGTGGACGGGATGCGCGCGGATCTGGTGCTGGCCCGCACCGCGGTGGCGCACGCGGCCTGGCGGGGCAGTACTACCGTTGAGGAACAGGACATCCGCATCGCGGCGGAACTGGCCCTGCCGCACCGGCGCCGCCGCGACCCGTTCGACGATCCCGGGCTCGACCAGGACCGCCTGGACGAGGCGCTGGCCGCCGCGGGTGAGTCCGACCAGGATCCCGAACCGGATCCGGAGCCGCCCGGCGGCGGTGGCGCGACCGATTCCTCGGAAACCTCGAACGGGCAAGGACCACAGCAGAATTCCGGTAGCAGCGGTACCCGCCAGAGTGCGCCGCCCGCGGGCACGTTCCGCACCAGGGCGCTGCTGGTACCCGGCGTCGGCGAAGGTGCCCCCGGCCGCCGGTCGCGGGCCCGCAACCGCACCGGCAGCACCATCGCGGCCACCGATGTACCCGGCGAAGGCCACGGGGTGCATGTGTTCGCGTCGCTGCTGGCCGCCGCGGGCAACCAACGCCGGGCCGGCCGACCGCAGATCGGCCCCGACGACGTCCGGCGTGCCATCCGGGAGGGCCGCGAGGCCAACCTGGTGATCTTCGTCGTCGACGCCTCCGGTTCGATGGCCGCCCGGGACCGGATGTCGGCGGTCAGTGGTGCCACGCTGTCCCTGCTGCGGGATGCCTACCAGCGCCGTGACAAGGTCGCGGTGGTGACCTTCCGGCAGGACCGGGCGCAGCTGCTGCTGCCCCCGACCTCGTCGGTGTACATCGCCGGACGACGGTTGGCCCGATTCGACACCGGCGGCAAAACCCCGTTGGCGCAAGGCCTGTTGGCGGCTCGGGATGTGATCCTGCGCGAGAAGGCGCGCGACCGCGCCCGCCGGCCGCTGGTCGTGGTGCTCACCGACGGCCGGGCCACCGGCGGCGCCGACCCGCTGGGCCGCACCGAGATCGCCGCCCGGCTGCTGGCCGCCGAGGGCACCGCCGCCGTCGTCGTGGACTGTGAAACCTCGTATGTGCGGCTGGGATTGGCCACCCGGTTGGCCGGGCAGCTGGGTGCCCCCGCGGTCCGGCTGAGCCAATTGCAGGCCGGCCAGCTCACCTCGCTGGTCAAATCCGCAGCCGTCGAATCAGCAGCCTAGGAGATGACCGATGCCACAAGGGCAACCGCTCACGATTCCGAACGACGGGCTGACCACCAAGGCGCGCCGTAACGCCCCGCTGCTGGCCGTGCACACCGGGCCCGGCAAGGGCAAGTCGACCGCAGCGTTCGGTATGGCGCTGCGCGCCTGGAACCAGGGCTTCGATATCGCGGTGTTCCAGTTCGTCAAGAGCGCGAAGTGGAAAGTGGGCGAGGAGAGCGCGTTCCGCGCGCTCGGGCAGCTCCACGACGAGCACGGCGCGGGCGGGCCGGTGCAGTGGCACAAGATGGGCTCGGGTTGGTCCTGGACGCGCAAGCACGGATCCGAGGTCGACCACGCCGAGGCGGCTCGGGACGGCTGGGCCGAGATCCGGACCCGGCTCGCCGAGGCGCGGCACGACTTCTACGTGCTCGACGAGTTCACCTACCCGCTGAAGTGGGGGTGGATCCCCGTCGACGAGGTGGTCGAGGTGCTCACCGATCGGCCCGGCAACCAGCATGTGGTGATCACCGGTCGCGATGCGCCGCAAGCGCTTCTGGATGCCGCCGACCTGGTCACCGAGATGACCAAGGTCAAGCACCCGATGGATGCCGGCCGCAAGGGCCAGCGGGGCATCGAGTGGTAGCCACGGTGCGCCGATGGTGACGCCCGCGGTCGTCATCGCCGCCCCCGCGTCGGGCAGCGGTAAGACCACGCTGGCCACCGGCCTGATGGGCGCGCTGCGCCGGGCCGGGCGCCGGGTCGCCCCGTTCAAGGTCGGGCCGGACTTCATCGACCCCGGCTACCACGCGCTGGCCGCCGGGGTGCCCGGGCGCAACCTGGATCCGGTGCTGGTGGGGGAGGACCTGATCGGCCCGCTGTACCGACACGGCAGCGCCGGCGCGGACATCGCGGTCGTCGAAGGCGTGATGGGCCTGTTCGACGGGCGCATCGCCGAGCATGCCGGCCCGGCCCGCGGTTCCACCGCCCAGGTCGCCGGACTGCTCGGCGCCCCGGTGGTGCTGGTGGTGGACGCCCGCGGCCAGAGTCAGAGCATTGCCGCACTGCTGCACGGATTCTCGACCTTCGATACGACGCTGCGCTTTGCCGGGGTGATCCTCAACCGGGTCGGGTCGCCCCGGCATGAGCAGGTGCTGCGGCAGGCGTGCGAGCACGCCGGCATCCCGGTGCTGGGGGCGGTCCCGCGGACGGCCGAACTCGAAGTGCCCTCGCGCCACCTCGGACTGGTCACCGCCGTCGAATACGGTCAACGCGCGACCGATGCCGTTGCGGCGATGACGGATCTGGTCGCCCGGCACGTCGACGTGCCCGCTGTGCTGGCCGTCGCCGGCGCCGGGGTCACCGCCGCACCGTGGAGCCCGGTGACGGCCGAACCGGTCCGGGACGTGACGGTCGCTTTGGCGGCCGGGCGGGCCTTCAGCTTCGGCTACGCCGAGCACCGGGAACTGCTCGTGGCCGCCGGCGCCGATGTCGTCGACTTCGACCCCCTGGTCCAGGGGCTGCCCACCGGTACGTCCGCCGTGGTGATTCCCGGTGGCTTTCCCGAGCAGTTCACCGCCGAGCTGTCGGCCAACGCTGCGGTGCGCTCGCAGATCCGCGAGCTGGCCGGTGCGGGCGCCCCGGTGCACGCCGAATGCGCCGGGTTGACCTACCTGGTCGACGACCTGGACGGGGCGCCGATGTGCGGGGTGCTGGCGGGCTCGGCGCGGTTCACCGAGCGGCTGACGCTGGGCTACCGCGACGCGGTGGCGGTCTCGGATTCGGCGCTGCACCGGGTCGGTGAGCGCGTCACCGGACACGAATTTCACCGCACCACAGTCACTTTCGCGGCCGAGTACGAACAGGCATGGGCGTTCGCCGGTTCGGCCGCACGCCGGGCCGTCGACGGTGCCGTGCACCGGGCCGTCGATGGTGCCGTGCACCGGGGCGTGCACGCCGGTTACCTGCACACTCATCCGGCCGCCCACCCGCTGGCCATCACCCGGTTCGTGGCCGCGGCGCAAACCTTTAAGCTCAGCGCGTGACAGTGAGTGCCGCCGACGGAGGAGCAATTTGAGTTCGGAGAACGCCTACCTCGTCGGTCTGCGCCTGGACGGGCGCAAAGTGGTCGTCGTGGGCGGCGGCAGCGTGGCCCAGCGCCGGCTGCCGTTGCTGATCTCGGTCGGGGCCGATGTCCACGTGGTCACCCGCGCCGCCACGCCCGCCGTCGAAGCCATGCACCCGATGACCCTGACCCTGCGCGATTTTCGTGACGACGACTTGGACGGCGCCTGGTATGTGCTGGCCGCCACCGACGACCCGGAGGTCAACGCCGCCATCGTCGCGGGGGCCGAGCGGCGCCGCATCTTCTGTGTCCGCGCCGACGTTGCCCGCGAGGGCACCGCGGTCACCCCGGCCTCCTTCGAGTTCGACGGGCT
Source organism: Mycolicibacterium chengduense (assembly GCF_033741155.1). Taxonomy (NCBI): domain Bacteria; kingdom Bacillati; phylum Actinomycetota; class Actinomycetes; order Mycobacteriales; family Mycobacteriaceae; genus Mycobacterium; species Mycolicibacterium chengduense. Next base: position 110,950 of record NZ_JAWQNH010000006.1, read on the forward strand.
GTCGGTCGGCGTGCTGGCCGGCGGCGAACACCGCCGCTCGGCGGCGATCCGCACCGCCATCCACGAGGCGCTCGCCAGCGGGGTGATCGGCGCCCACGCCCCCGACACCGTGCACGAGGGAGTGGCGCTGGTCGGCGGGGGACCGGGCGACCCCGAGCTGATCACCGTGCGGGGCCGCCGGCTGCTGGCCCTGGCCGACGTCGTGGTCGCCGACCGGCTCGCCCCACCCGAGTTGCTCGCCGAGTTGGCGCCGCACGTCGAGGTGATCGACGCCGCCAAGATCCCGTACGGCCGCGCGATGGCACAGGAGGCCATCAACAACGTCCTCATCGAACGGGCCAGGGCGGGCAAGTTCGTGGTGCGCCTCAAAGGGGGCGACCCGTTCGTCTTCGCCCGCGGTTACGAGGAGGTGCTCGCCTGCGCCGAAGCCGGGATTCCGGTGACCGTGGTGCCCGGTGTGACCAGTGCCATAGCGGTGCCCGCGCTGGCCGGCGCCCCGGTCACACATCGGGCCGTCAACCATGAATTCGTGGTGGTCAGCGGCCATGTTGCGCCGGGCCACCCCGAATCGTTAGTGAATTGGAATGCGCTGGCCCAGCTCACCGGCACCATCGTGCTGCTGATGGCCGTCGAGCGCATCGAGTTGTTCGCCGACGCGCTGCTGGCGGGCGGCCGACCAGCGGATACGCCGGTGCTGGTGGTGCAGCACGGCACCACCGCCGCGCAGCGCACGGTGCGGGCAACGCTCACCGATGTCGCCGAAACCGTCCGCAGCGAGGGCATCAGACCGCCGGCAATCATCGTCATCGGGGCCGTCGCGGGTTTCGGCAGTTAAAGGATTCTTAAGATTACTGTAAGGTAACCGGTATGACGGCTCTCAACGACGCCGAGCGCGCGCGCGGAAACAATCGCGCGTTGCCCATGCGTATCGAGCAGGACGGGCCAGGGCGCAACAACCGGCTGCCGGCCTGGTTGCCGTCCTGGAACTTCATCGCCGCGGTCATCGCCATCGGCGGTATGCAGTTGCTGGCCACCATGGACAGCACCGTGGCCATCGTCGCGCTGCCCAAGATCCAGGATGAACTGGGGCTGTCCGACGCCGGCCGCAGCTGGGTGATCACCGCGTATGTGCTGACCTTCGGTGGCCTCATGCTGCTGGGTGGTCGTCTCGGCGACACCATCGGCCGCAAGCGCACCTTCATCGTCGGCGTGGCGCTGTTCACCATCGCGTCGGTGCTGTGCGGGGTGGCATGGGACGAGGCCACCTTGGTCATCGCCCGACTGCTGCAGGGTGTCGGTTCGGCGATCGCCTCGCCGACGGGCCTGGCGCTGGTCGCCACCACCTTCCCCAAGGGGCCGGCGCGTAATGCCGCCACCGCCGTGTTCGCGGCGATGACCGGCGTGGGCTCGGTCATGGGTCTGGTGGTGGGCGGCGCGCTCACCGAGGTGTCGTGGCGGCTGGCCTTCCTGGTCAACATCCCGATCGGGCTGGTGATGATCCTGTTGGCCCGCAAGAATCTGCAGGAAACCGACCGGGCGCCGATGAAACTGGACGCCGCCGGCGCCATCCTGGCCACCCTGGCCTGCACCGCCGCGGTGTTCGGCTTCTCGATGGGTCCCGAGCAGGGCTGGCTGTCGCCGATCACCCTGGTCTCCGGTGCCGGGGCAGCGCTGTTCGGCCTGGCGTTCCTGTACGTGGAGCGCACCGCGGAGAACCCCGTCGTCCCGTTCTCGCTGTTCCGGGAGCGCAACCGGGTTGCCACGCTGGCCGCGGTGTTCCTGGCCGGCGGCGTGATGTTCACGCTGACCGTCCTGATCGGGCTGTACGTGCAGGACATCATGGGCTACAGCGCGCTCAAAGCGGGTATCGGCTTCATCCCGTTCGTCATCGCGCTCGGCATCGGGCTGGGCGCCTCCTCGGTGCTGGTCTCCAAGTTCTCACCCCGGGTGCTGGTCATCTCGGGCGGCGTCCTGGTGCTCGGTGCCATGATTTACGGTTCGACGCTCAACGCCGGCATCCCGTACTTCCCGAACCTGGTGCTGCCCATCACCGTCGGCGGCTTCGGTATCGGCATGATCGTGGTGCCGTTGACCGTCTCGGCGATTGCCGGTGTCGGGTTCGACGAGATCGGTCCGGTGTCCGCGATCGCGCTCATGCTGCAGAATCTGGGCGGGCCCGTCGTGCTGGCCATCATCCAGGCCGTCATCACCTCGCGGACCCTATACCTGGGCGGCACCACCGGCCCGGTGAAGAATATGAACCCCGCGCAGCTGCACGCCTTGGACCAGGGCTACACCTACGGCCTGCTGTGGGTGGCCGCGGTGGCGGTGCTGGTCGGCGCGGTGGCGCTGTTCATCCGGTACACCGCCGAAGAGGTCGCCCACGCCCAAGAGGTCAAGGACGCGCTGGACGCCGGCGAACTGGACTGACGTTCAGTCGACCCACAGCCACGGGTTCTAACCTGGCGCCGTGACCCGGCCACCCGCACCTCCTGATTGATGGGGTGGCGGTACCTCGGCAGCCTGGCGTTGACCCACGGCCCGCTGCCGGCCCTGATCGAGTGCGCCGTGCTGGCGCTGGTGGCCCTGGCCGTCATCCGTCGCGTGAGCCGGCTCGTGTTCACAGCCGCCGTGGTGGGCGGTCTCGGGCTGGCCGGTGTGGCACACGCGTATCTCGGTTCTGTCGGCATCGCGGGCGACCCGGCCCCGCACCGACTCTGGGTGTGGATCGCCTTGACGGGTTTCTGCGCCGTCGTCGCCGTGCTCGGCTGGCTGCGGGCCCGATGGTGGCGCCGCGCGGTCTCCCTGGCGGCGGTGCCCGCCTGTGCGCTGTGCGCGGCGCTGCTGGTCAACCTGTGGGTCGGATACTTCCCGACGGTCGGCAGCGCCTGGAGTCGGCTCACCGACCCGGCCGTGCCCGATCAGGCCGACCGGATGACCGTCACCGAGCTGCAACTGGCTCATGTCCGTCCCGAACACGGCGTGGTGCTGCCCGTGACGATCAGCGCGGCAGCGTCCAACTTCGACCACCGCGACGAGCTGGTCTATCTGCCGCCGGCGTGGTTCGCCAGTAATCCGCCACCCAAATTGCCGACGGTGATGATGATCGGCGCGCAGCTCAACACCCCCGCGGACTGGTTGCGCGCCGGTGATGCCGCGGCGATCATCGACGGCTTCGCCTCTGCGCACGGCGGTAACGCACCGGTCTTCGTGTTCGTCGATCCGACCGGCAGCTTCGACAACGACACCGAATGCGTCAACGGCGCGCGCGGTAACGCCTCCTTGCACCTCACCAAAGACGTCGTCCCGTACATGATCTCGAATTTCGGGGTGCGGCAGGACCGTGCCGGCTGGGGCATCATGGGCTGGTCCATGGGCGGTACCTGCGCGGTGGAACTCGCGGTGCGCCGACCCGAGATGTTCAGCTCCTTCGTCGACATCGCCGGTGACCTCGGCCCCAATTCGGGCAGCCGGCAGCAGACCATCGACCGGTTGTTCGGCGGCGACGCCGACGCCTGGGCCGACTTCGATCCCGCCACCGTGATGCGCAGGCACGGTCCCTACCGCGACCTCTCGGCACTGTTCGTGGTGCCCGACGGCGGGCCCGGCCGGGATCCGCTGGCCAATCCCGAGGGGCAAGACGTCGCCGCACGCACCCTGTGCGGCCTGGGGAGTGGCTACGGGATCGCGTGCTCCGTGCAGTCCTGGCCGGGCAGGCACGACTGGCCGTTCGCGGCCCAGGCCTTCGCGGCCACGCTGCCGTGGCTGGCCGGCCGGATCGGCACGCCGGCGGTGCCGGCCCAACCGGTCGCCGCGCTGCACGACGCGTGATCGGGCAGGGTGCGCCGCGCGCTCGGTAGGGTCGGGTGTCATGTCGGCGTCAGACCGTGCTGTCCCGCGCTTGTCGGATCGTGTGCTCGGGGTCGCGATCGTCGCGATCACCGGTATGCAGCTGATGTCGACGCTGGACGGCACCATCGTCATCGTCGCGTTGCCCCGCATGCAGGCCGAACTGGCCATGTCCGACGCCGCCAAGAGCTGGGTGATCACCGCCTACGTGCTGACCTTCGGCGGCCTGCTGCTGCTCGGTGGCCGGGTCGGCGACGCGATCGGGCACAAACGGGCCTTCATCTCAGGGGTCGGGGTCTTCACCATCGCCTCGCTGGTGTGCGGGCTGGCCACCGAGCCGTACACCCTGATCGCCGCGCGGGCCGTGCAGGGCGTGGGGGCCGCGGTGGCCGCACCCACCGGCCTGGCCCTGATTGCCACCACCTTCGCCGTCGGGCAGGCCCGCAACCAGGCATTGGCGGTGTCGGCGGCCATGCAGGGTCTGGGTTCGGTGCTCGGACTGGTGCTCGGCGGCGCGCTCACCGGGCTGTCGTGGCGGCTGGCCTTCCTGGTGAACGTGCCGATCGGCATCGTGATCGTCTGGATTGCGGTGACCAAGCTCGCCGAGACGCGCCAGGCTCGCCTCAAGCTGGACGTCACCGGGGCACTGTTGGCCACCCTGGCCTGCACCTGCGGGGTGCTGGTGTTCACCCAGGGCCCGCCGCTGGGCTGGACCGATCCCTGGGTGATCGGCGCCGCCGTGGCGGCCGTGGTGTTCTTCATCGCCTTCCTGCTCGACGAACGGGGTGCGGACAACCCGCTGGTCCCGCTGTCGATGTTCGACAACCGCAACCGGGTGGCCTCCTTCGCCGCCTATTTCCTGGCCGGCGGGGTGATGCTGACCCTGAGCGTGATGATCGGTTTGTTGGTGCAGGACGTGCTCGGCTACTCGCCGTTGCGGGCCGGGATCTGCTTCATGCCGTTCGCGCTGGCGTTCGTGGTCGGCAACGTGGTGGCCACCCGGTTGGCGCCGCGGGTGGCGCCGCGGTGGGTGATCATCGGCGGCGGCGCGCTGGTCCTGGCGGCGATGCTGTTCGGTTCCACGCTGGACCGCTCCATCCCGTACTTCCCCGACCTGTTCCTGCCGGTGGTGGTCGGCGGCGCCGGCATCGGCGTCATCTCGGTGATCCTGCCGTTGTGCACACTGGCCAAGGTCGGGCCCCGGGAGATCGGCCCGGTGTCGTCGGTGACGTTGATGGTCTACAACCTGGGCGGGCCGCTGGTGCTGGTGGTGATCCAGGCGGTGCAGACCTCACGCACCCTGTACCTCGGCGGCACCACCGGACCGGTCGGGAACATGACGCCGGCCCAGCTGGACGCGCTTGGCCACGGTTACACCTACTCGCTGCTGTGGATCGCCGCGATCGCGGTGCTGGTCGGGGTGGCCGCTCTGTTCATCGGGTTCTCCGCGCGGGATATCGCCCGGGCCCAGCACACCAAGGATGCCGTGGACGCGGGGGAGCTATGACCGACGAAACAGCCACGACCGAGCACGCACTGCCCACCCGCCGGCAGATCTCCGATGCCGTCGCGGCCACGGGCTGGCGGCTGGTACTCGGCGCGCTGTACACCGAGGTCCGGGTGCCATCCCTGTCTGCATCTGCCGCGGTGGCGGCTGCGGCGGCGAGAGCGGCAGGGGCCGTCGAACAGCAGCACCTCGGCATCGATGTGCGCGCCGACCGCGCGGTGCTGCGACTGAGGTCGCCGCTCGGTGTGACCGACGGCGATATCCAGATCGCCGTCGCGATCTCGGCCGCGCTCGCCGCGGACGGCCACGCCACCACGGTGGGCGCGGTGTCGACACAGGCGCTGGAGATTGCCATCGACGCCCTCGACATCCCCGCGGTGCGGCCGTTCTGGAAGGCCGTCACCGGCTACGTCGACGAGACCGGCGCCTCGGATCTGAGCGCGGGGCTGGTCGATCCCACCGGACGCGGACCGGCGATCTGGTTCCAGCAGATGGACGCGCCGCGTGCCCACGGCGGGCTGGAGCGCAGCGACCCGGGGAATCAGCCCAGGAACCGCATCCATCTCGACGTCGACGTGCCCCACGACGAGGCTCCGGCCCGGCTGGAGGCGGCGCTGGCGGCCGGCGGCAGGCTGCTGTCGGACCGGCGTGCACCCGCGTTCTGGGTGCTGGCCGACGCGGAGGGCAACGAGGTGTGTGTCTGCACGTGGCAGGGCCGCGATTAAGCTGGCCCGCTGTGATCACCCGGATGTCCGAACTGTTCCTGCGCACCCTGCGCGATGATCCCGCCGATGCCGAGGTGCCCAGCCACAAGCTGCTCATCCGCGCCGGGTACGTCCGCCCGATCGGCCCGGGGCTGTACAGCTGGCTGCCGCTGGGTCTGCGGGTGCTGCGCAAGATCGAGGGCATCGTCCGCTCGGAGATGAACGCCATCGGCGGCCAGGAGATCCTGTTCCCGGCGCTGCTGCCACGCGCCCCCTACGAGACCACCAATCGGTGGACGGAGTACGGGGACAACCTGTTTCGGCTGCAGGACCGCCGTAAGAACGACTACCTGCTCGGCCCCACCCACGAGGAGTTGTTCACGCTTACGGTCAAGGGCGAGTACTCGTCCTACAAAGATTTCCCGGTACTGCTGTACCAAATCCAGACCAAGTACCGTGACGAGGCGCGGCCCCGCGCGGGCATCCTGCGCGGGCGCGAGTTCGTCATGAAGGACTCGTACTCCTTCGATATCGACGAGGACGGCCTCAAAACTGCCTATCACGCGCACCGCGAGGCGTATCAGCGCATCTTCGGCCGGCTCGGCGTGAAGTACGTGATCGTGTCCGCGGTATCGGGCGCCATGGGCGGCAGCGCGTCCGAGGAGTTCCTGGCCGAGAGCCCGATCGGTGAGGACACCTTCGTCCGCTGCCTGGAATCCGGGTACGCCGCCAACGTGGAGGCGGTCATCACCGCCGTTCCGGAGGCGCGCCCGATCGAGGGGCTGCCGGCGGCCGTCGTGCACGACACCCCGGACACCCCGACCATCGCCAGCCTGGTGGACTGGGCCAACGCGACCCTGCCGGGCACCACCACCGCCGCCGACACGCTGAAGAACGTGCTGCTCAAGGTGCGGGAGCCGGGTGGGGACTGGGAACTGCTGGCCATCGGCATCCCGGGGGATCGTGAGGTCGACGACAAGCGCCTGGGTGCTGCGCTGGAACCCGCCGAATACGCGTTGCTCGACGATGCCGATTTCGCGGCGAACCCGTTCCTGGTCAAGGGATATATCGGCCCGAAGGGATTGCAGGCCAACGGGGTTCGCTACCTGGTAGATCCGCGGGTGGTGGACGGTACGGCCTGGATCACCGGTGCCGACGAAAAGGGCAGGCATGTGGTGGGTCTGGTCGCCGGGCGTGATTTCACCCCGGACGGCACCATCGAGGCCGCCGAGGTGCGCGACGGTGACCCGTCGCCGGACGGTGCCGGGGTGCTCACCTCGGCCCGTGGCATCGAGATCGGCCACATCTTCCAGCTGGGCCGCAAGTACACCGACGCGTTCACCGCGGACGTGCTGGGTGAGGACGGCAAGCCGGTGCGGTTGACCATGGGGTCTTACGGCATCGGGGTGTCCCGGCTGGTCGCGGTGATCGCCGAGCAGCAGCACGACGAGTTGGGGCTGCGCTGGCCGGCGTCGGTGTCGCCGTTCGACGCGCACGTGGTGATCGCCAACAAGGACGCAGCCGCTCGGGCCGGTGCCGGCGAGCTGGCCGGTGAGCTGGACCGGCTGGGTCTTGAGGTGCTGCTCGACGACCGCACGGCCTCCCCGGGGGTCAAATTCAAGGACGCCGAACTGCTCGGTGTGCCGTGGATCGTGGTGGTGGGGCGCGGCTGGTCCGACGGCGTGGTCGAGCTGCGCAACCGGTTCAGCGGCGAGACCCGCGAGATCGCGGTGGACGGCGCCGCAGCCGAGATCGCGACCGCGCTCCGCGGATAGGCGCTACTCGGTGCCGCCCGGGAACGCGAGCGTGACCGGGGCGGCGCCGAGCACCCGGCTCCACCGCGCGGCAAGTACCGCGCTCTGGGTCAGGGCGGTCACCGCGAACGAGCGGTCCTCAGTCGTGGTGGCTTGTTCGAGCACCGCGCGCCAGGCCACCGCGGTGTCCTCTTCCATCCGCACCGCCAATTGGGCGGCCTGGGTGGGATCCGACACCTCCAACGGCAGCTGATAGCCGACGGCAGGCAGCGGAACGGCCACCTTGCGGGCGGTCAGCCGGGCGATCGCCTGCTCGCGCCGTTCGCGGTGCTGCGCCATGGCGTCTGCCACCAGGTCGTTCTCATCGGGTGTGGAGTGCGCCGACACCACGCCGTATCCGTAGATGGCGCCGTGCTCGGCGGCCACGGCATCGAAGAGCGCGGCATCGGCGGGATTTCCTGGCCGGTTCGGGTCCGGTGCGGCCGGCTGGGCGGTTTTGGCCGTGGTTTGGGTAGTCGACGGTGTCGGCTGGGGCGAGGTCATCAGGCCGTTCCGGGATCGGCGAGGGCCACCTGGTAGGACGCCGTGCACGCCGCGGCGATGGAGCCGAGCAGCCCGGCCCGGTAGCCGGACAGGCTCGTCGCCAGGTGCGCGGCACTGTCGGCCGAGGCGTGCAGGGCCGCGCTCACGTCGGCGACCGTCGGGGCCGGGGCGGGCGTGCCCGTGGCGTTGGTGGTGCTGGCGGTGGTGGTGTCCGGTGCGGAGGTGGTCGGTGTCTGACCGCCGTTGATGCGGGTGATCTCGTCCGACAGTGCCCTGGCGTGGGCTGCGCGCACCGAGGCCACGGCCGTCAGCGCAGGGACCATCGGCGGGCGCGCGGTGGTGGCGGCCTGCCCGGCCAGCCGGCTGTCGGCGTGCGCGCGCTCGAATTGCGCTACCAGATCGGCGAGTTCGGGTGGCGGGGGTGCGGGTGCACAGGCGGCCGCCGAGCCGAGCGCGGTCAGGGCCACACCGGCGGGAAGCGCCGTGACCAACAGCCGCCGGCGAGAGATCGTGGGCAGGGCGCTCGGCACGCCCACATCCTGCCATGGCGGGTGGGGTGGTTCGTCGCTGCCGGCTGTTCGTTTGGCCAAAGCGGCGGCACGGCTGGCGTATCGTTTGGTAACCGATTCCTCGGGCCAGGCCCGCGGAATGTGTCCGCACAACTCAAGATGAGGAGCTCGCCGTGGCACCGGATGTCCCGCTGCTGCCGACACAGCAGCAAGTGCTCGAGCTACTCGACGGTGAGTTCGCGCGCGCCGGTTACGAAATCGAGGACGTGGTGATCAACGCGTCGGTCCGGCCGCCGCGCATCACCGTGGTGGCCGACGGCGACGACGGTCTGGACCTGGACGCCATCGCGGCCCTGTCGCACACCGCCTCGCAGGCCCTCGACACGCTCGACAGCACCGGAACGGCACCCTACGTGCTGGAAGTCACATCGCGCGGGGTCGATCGGCCACTGACCGAGGAGAAGCACTTCCGGCGCGCGCGCACCCGCAAGGTCGAGGTCGTGCTCGCCGACGCAACGGTGGTGATCGGGCGGATCGGTCATACCGGCGACGGTGCCGTGCACCTGGTGGTCAACGATCGCGGCAAGCTGTCGGTCCGCCCGATCCCACTTTCTGATATCGCCAAAGCTGTTGTACAAGTTGAGTTTTCGCCACCCAATCAACGTGAATTGGATCTGGTGGAGCAGTCTGGAAAGGGGAGCGACGCGTGAACATCGATATGGCGGCGCTACACGCCATCGAAGCCGACAAGGGCATCTCCGTCGACGTCGTCGTCGAGACCATCAAGTCGGCCTTGCTGACGGCCTACCGGCATACCGAGGGCCATGAGGCCGACGCCCGCATCGACGTCGACCGCAAGACCGGCGTGGTCAAGGTGATCGCCAGGGAGAGCGATGCCGACGGCAACCTCATCAACGAATGGGACGACACCCCAGAGGGTTTCGGTCGTATCGCGGCTACCACGGCGCGTCAGGTGATCCTGCAGCGGCTGCGCGATGCCGAGAACGAGCGGATGTACGGCGAGTTCGCCGCGCACGAGGGCGATATCGTCGCCGGCGTCGTGCAGCGCGACGCGCGGGAGAACACCCGCGGCAACGTGGTGGTGCGGGTCGGGACCGAGGCCAAGGGTTCCGACGGCATGATCCGGCCGGCCGAACAGGTTCCGGGCGAGCGCTACGAGCACGGCGACCGGCTGCGTTGCTACGTCATCGGCGTCAGCCGCGGGGTGCGCGAGCCCAAGATCGAGCTGTCCCGCACGCACCCCAATCTGGTGCGCAAACTGTTCGCGCTGGAGGTACCGGAGATCGCCGACAACTCGGTCGAGATCGTCGCGGTCGCGCGCGAGGCCGGTCACCGGTCCAAGATCGCCGTCACCTCCAAGGTGCCCGGGCTGAACGCCAAGGGCGCCTGTATCGGGCCGATGGGCCAGCGGGTGCGCAATGTGATGAGTGAACTGTCCGGGGAGAAGATCGACATCATCGACTTCGACGCCGATCCGGCGCGGTTCGTGGCCAACGCGCTGTCACCGGCCAAGGTGGTGTCGGTGACGGTCATCGATGAGGCCACCCGGGCGGCTCGGGTGGTGGTGCCGGACTTCCAGTTGTCACTGGCCATCGGCAAGGAGGGGCAGAACGCCCGGCTCGCGGCGCGGCTGACCGGGTGGCGGATCGACATCCGCAGCGATGCCGCCGAGCCCGAAACGGCGTGAGGACGACCGTCCCCGACACGCGATTCTGTCTGCGCGAACGGTGACGGTAGACTGAGCCGTGATCCAGCGCGAGACTCCGATTTCCCAGCCTCGTGCGCACCGCAGCCCTGATGGACCGGTGCGGACGTGTGTGGGTTGCCGGAAGCGAGAGTTGGCCGTCGATCTGCTTCGGCTGGCCGCTGTACTGGACGGAACCGGCCAGTACGCCGTGACCGTCGACTCAGCGGGTAGCCTGCCTGGGCGGGGTGCGTGGTTGCACCCCGACCGGCAATGCCTCGAAGCGGCGACCCGGCGGCGGGCCTTCGCCCGAGCGTTCCGGATCACCGGTTCACCGGAGATATCCGCGGTGGTCGAGTACGTCGAAGCGATTCGGACACCCGACCGCCACGGTCAAGAGAACAGGTAGCGAAGAACATGAGCACACCGTGAAGTCCCGATGACCATGCGTCATAGCTAAACCCGAGGCGCGGCCAACCCACCGCTGTCGCCTCTAGATGAGGAGAATTAGTGGCAGCCCCAGGTAAGGCCCGCGTACACGAGTTGGCAAAGGAACTCGGTGTCACCAGCAAGGAAGTGCTCGCCCGACTTAGTGAACAGGGCGAATTCGTCAAGTCGGCTTCGTCGACGGTAGAGGCCCCGGTGGCCCGCCGGTTGCGGGAGTCGTTCGGCGGCGGCAAGCCCGCCAAGTCCGCCCCCGCGGCGAAACCGGCCGCATCGTCGGGCGCCGCGCCGGTGCCGGGCCCACGCCCCGGCCCGAAGCCGGCTCCGGCCGCCCCGGTCACCCCGCCGCCGGCTGCCCCCGCGGCAGCCGCCCCGGTAGAAGCGCAGCCCGCGCAGCGTCCGGGTCCGCGCCCCGGCCCCGCGCCGACCCCGGCCGCACCCACCCCGGCGGCCCCCGCGGCATCGGCCGCCCCGGCCACCCCGGCTGGGCCCGCTGAAGCGCGCACAGATGCCCGCCCGGATGCCCGCCCCGGCCCGCGTCCCGGCCCCAAGCCGGCACCGCGTGCCCCGCGCGTCGGCAACAACCCCTTCTCGTCCCAGCAGCCGGTCGAGCGTCCGGCCCCGCGTCCGGCAGCCGGTCCCGGTGGCCCGCGTCCCGGCCCGGGTGCCGGTGGTCCCCGTCCGGGCCCGCGCCCCGGTGGTGCCTCGCCCGGCAACATGCCGCCGCGTCCGCCCGGCGCCCGTCCGGGTGCGGTCGGCCGTCCCGGTGGTCCGCGTCCCGGACCCGGCGGCGGTCCGCGCCCCGGTCAGGGTGCACGTCCCGGCGGTGGTGGCGGTAACTACCGCGGCGGTGGCGCCGGCGGTGGTGCCGGTGCCGGCGGCGGTGGTTTCCGCGGTCGCCCCGGTGGCGGCGGCGCGCCCGGTGGCGGCGGTGGCCGCCCCGGTCAGCGCGGCGGTGCCGCGGGTGCCTTCGGTCGCCCGGGCGGTGCCCCGCGGCGCGGTCGCAAGAGCAAGCGCGCGAAAAGGGCCGAGTACGAGAACATGCAGGCCCCGGTCGTCGGCGGTGTGCGGTTGCCGCACGGCAACGGTGAGACCATCCGGCTGGCCCGCGGTGCGTCGCTGAGCGACTTCGCCGACAAGATCAACGCCAACCCGGCCTCGCTGGTACAGGCGCTGTTCAACCTCGGTGAGATGGTCACCGCGACCCAGTCGGTGGACGACTCGACGCTCGAGCTGCTGGGCAGCGAGATGAACTACGTCGTGCAGGTCGTCTCCCCGGAGGACGAGGACCGCGAGCTGCTGGAGTCGTTCGACCTCACCTACGGCGAGGACGAGGGCGGCGAGGAGGACCTCGAACAGCGTCCGCCGGTCGTCACCGTCATGGGTCACGTCGACCACGGCAAGACCCGACTGCTGGACACCATCCGCAAGGCCAACGTCCGTGAGGGCGAGGCCGGTGGCATCACCCAGCACATCGGTGCCTACCAGGTGGCTGTCGAACACGAAGGCGCCGAGCGGCTCATCACCTTCATCGACACCCCGGGTCACGAGGCGTTCACCGCCATGCGTGCCCGTGGTGCGAAGGCCACCGACATCGCGATCCTGGTGGTCGCCGCCGACGACGGCGTCATGCCGCAGACGGTCGAGGCCATCAACCACGCGCAGGCGGCCGACGTGCCGATCGTGGTGGCGGTCAACAAGATCGACAAGGAAGGCGCCGACCCGCAGAAGATCCGCGCTCAGCTCACCGAGTACAACCTGGTGGCAGAGGACTTCGGTGGCGACACGATGTTCGTCGACATCTCGGCCAAGAACGGCACCAACATCCAGGCGCTGGAGGAGGCGGTCCTGCTGACCGCCGACGCGGCACTGGACCTGCGGGCCAACCCCGACATGGAGGCCCAGGGTGTGGCCATCGAGGCGCACCTGGACCGCGGTCGCGGCCCGGTGGCCACGGTGCTCATCCAGCGCGGCACCCTGCGGGTCGGCGACTCGGTCGTCGCGGGCGACGCCTACGGCCGGGTGCGCCGCATGGTCGACGAGCACGGCGAGGACGTCGTGGAGGCACTGCCGTCGCGGCCGGTCCAGGTGATCGGTTTCACCTCGGTGCCGGGCGCCGGTGACAACCTGCTCGTCGTCGACGAGGACCGTATCGCCCGCCAGATCGCCGACCGCCGCAGCGCGCGCAAGCGCAATGCGCTGGCCGCGCGCAGCCGCAAGCGGATCAGCCTGGAGGACCTGGATTCGGCGCTGAAGGAAACCAGCCAGCTGAACCTGATCCTCAAGGGCGACAACGCCGGTACGGTCGAGGCCCTCGAAGAGGCGCTGCTGGGCATCCAGATCGACGACGAGGTGGAGCTGCGCGTCATCGACCGCGGTGTCGGTGGCGTCACCGAGACCAACGTCAACCTGGCCTCGGCCTCGGACGCGATCATCATCGGCTTCAACGTCCGCGCCGAGGGCAAGGCCACCGAACTGGCCAACCGCGAAGGTGTGGAGATCCGCTACTACTCGGTGATCTACCAGGCCATCGACGAGATCGAGAGCGCGCTCAAGGGCATGCTCAAGCCGGTCTACGAGGAGAAGGAGCTCGGCCGCGCCGAGATCCGCGCCATCTTCCGGTCGTCGAAGGTCGGCAACATCGCCGGTTGCCTCGTGCAGTCGGGCATCATGCGGCGCAACGCCAAGGCCCGCCTGCTGCGCGACAATGTCGTGGTCGCCGAGAACCTCACCGTCTCTTCGCTCAAGCGGGAGAAGGATGATGTCACCGAGGTGCGCGACGGGTACGAGTGCGGTCTGACGCTGACGTACTCCGACATCAAGGAAGGCGACGTCATCGAGACGTACGAGCTGGTCGAGAAGGCACGCGTCTAGTGGCTGATCCAGCTCGCGCCAAACGGCTCGCCAAGCGGATCTCAACGATCGTCGCCTCGGCCATCGAGTACGAGATCAAGGATCCGCGGCTGGCGGGTGTGACGATCACCGACGCGAAGGTGACCGCCGACCTGCACGACGCCACGCTGTACTACACGGTGCTGGGGTCGACGCTGGAGGACGAGCCGGATTACGCCGGGGCCGCCGCGGCGCTGGAGAGCGCCAAGGGCGTGCTGCGGTCCAAGGTGGGCGCCGGCACCGGGGTGCGATTCACCCCGACGCTGGCGTTCGCCAGGGACACCGTGCCCGACGCCGCGAACCGGATGGAAGAGCTGCTGTCCCGGGTCAAGGCGGCCGACGCCGACTTGGCTCGGGTGAGGGAGGGCGCCGTGCCTGCCGGGGATGCCGACCCGTACCGTGTGACTGGGGCGGAGGACGACCGTAGAAGCTCGGCTGAGGACACCGGTGACGACGACCGATTCGACGATTGAGGTAGCTGTACCAGGCGCCAGAGTCGACGCCCGCGGCGCCGCGGAGCTGTGCTCCGCCGCCGGCACTATCGTCGTGATCTGTCACGTGTACCCGGACGCCGACACCATCGGTGCCGGGCTGGCGCTCGCCCAGGTGGCGGTGGCCGCCGGCAAGGACGTCCAGGTGAGCTTCGCCGCGCCGGCGCAGCTGCCCGAATCCCTGCACAGCCTGCCGGGAGTGGACCTGCTGGTGGCTCCCGACGAGGTTCGCCGGGATGCCGACCTCGTCGTCACGGTCGACATTCCCGCGCTGGGTCGACTGGGCAGCCTCGCCGAGCTCGCCGACGGCCGATGCGCAGTGCTGGTGATCGACCATCACTCGTCCAACGCGATGTTCGGCACGGCCAACTATGTCGACCCGTCGGCGGACTCGACCACCATGATGGTGGCCGACCTGCTCGATGCCTGGGGCAAACCCATCGACCGTCCGATCGCGCACTGCCTGTACGCGGGGTTGACCACCGACACGGGCTCGTTCCGGTGGGCCAGTGCCCGCGCCCACCAGCTGGCCGACCGGCTGCTGGGTATCGGCATCGACAACGCCGCGATCAGCCGCACCTTGATGGACACCCATCCCTTCGCATGGTTGCCGATGCTGTCGCGCGTGCTGGGTTCGGCCCGGTTGGTCGCCGACGCGGCAGACGGCTTGGGTCTGGTGTATGCCGTTGTGCCGCACGCGGAATGGTGCCAGGCGCGGTCGGAGGAAGTGGAGAGCATCGTCGATATCGTGCGGACCACCGCCGAGGCCGAGGTGGCCGCGGTGCTCAAGGAGATCGCACCGGGGCAGTGGTCGGTCTCCATGCGCTCCAAGACCCTGGACGTTTCCCAGGTGGCCGGGACATTCGGCGGCGGTGGTCACCGTAAGGCCGCGGGGTACACGACCACCGGCAGTGCCGACGAGGTGGCCACCGCGCTGCACCGCGCGCTTGACTGATCCCGCCGGCGGCGGGTCCGCCGATGAGCCGGCCACCGCCCGACGGATCGCCGGCCTGGCGCTACCCGCACTGGGCGTGCTCGCCGCCGAACCGCTGTACCTGCTGTTCGATATCGCGATCGTCGGGCGCCTCGGTGCACTGAGCCTGGCCGGGTTGGCGATCGGTGGTCTGGTGCTGTCGCTGGTGTCCTCGCAGGGCACATTCCTGTCCTATGGCACCACCGCACGTTCGGCGCGGTTCTTCGGGGCGGGCGACCGCGGCAGCGCCGTGCGGGAGGGGGTGCAGGCCACCTGGCTGGCTGTCGCGCTGGGGGTGCTGATCGTGGCCGTGGTGCAGACCGCCGCGGTGCCGATCGTGTCGGTGCTGGCAGACGGCGGCGCCATCGCCGCCGAGACGCTGCCGTGGTTGCGCATCGCGATCTGCGGCGCGCCCGCGATCCTCATCTCACTGGCCGGTAACGGCTGGATGCGCGGTGTGCAGGACACCGCCCGGCCGCTGCGCTACGTGGTGTTCGGGTTCGCCGTCTCGGCGGTGTTGTGTCCGCTGCTGGTGTACGGCTGGTTGGGGTTGCCGCGACTGGAGCTGGAAGGGTCGGCGGTGGCGAACCTGGTCGGCCAGTGGACGGCGGCACTGCTGTTCTGCCGGGCGCTGCTGGCCGAACGTGTGCCGCTGCGCGCCGATATCGCGGTACTGGCCTCGCAGCTGGTGATGGGGCGGGATCTGCTGGTGCGCTCGCTGGCCTTCCAGGTGTGCTTCGTGTCGGCGGCCGCGGTGGCGGCGCGGTTCGGTGCGGCCGCCGTGGCCGCGCACCAGGTGGTGTTGCAGTTGTGGAGTTTTCTTGCGCTGGTGCTCGATTCGCTGGCCATCGCGGCGCAGTCCCTGGTGGGCGCGGCGCTCGGTGCGGGTCACCTGGGCCGTGCCAGGTCGGTGGCCTGGCGGGTGACGGTGTTCTCGACGGTCGCCGCGGTCGTGCTTGCCGCGCTGTTCGCGGCCGGTGCTCCGGTGGTGCCGGCGTTGTTCACCGACGACCGGTCGGTGCTCGACGCGATCGACGTACCGTGGTGGTTCCTGGTGGCGCAGATCCCGATCGCCGGTGTGGTGTTCGCGATCGACGGGGTGCTGCTGGGCGCCGGCGACGCGAAGTTCATGCGCAACGCGACGTTGGGTAGCGCGCTGGTCGGTTTCCTGCCGCTGATCTGGTTGTCGCTGGCGTTCGGCTGGGGACTGGCCGGGATCTGGTCGGGGCTGTCCACCTTTATGGTGTTGCGCCTGGTTTTCGTCGGCTGGCGGGTGCTCTCGGGCCGCTGGCTGGTGGCGGGGACGGGTTGAGGGTCGGCTCGCTCAGTACCCCGAAGTGTCACCGGTGTCGGCCAGCAGTGCCCGCGACCCCGACACACCCAACCGGGTGGCGCCGGCGGCGATCATGGCCCGGGCCACGGCCAGCGTGCGCACCCCGCCGGAGGCCTTGACCTGCAGGCCCGCGTCGCGCACGGTCCGTGACATCAGTTCCACCGCGTGCACACTCGCCCCGCCGGCGGGATGAAAGCCGGTGGAGGTCTTGACGAAATCGGCGCCGGCGCCCACCGCCGCCCGGCACACCCCGACGATCTCGTCGTCGGTCAGCGCGGCCGATTCGATGATCACCTTGAGCACGGTCGGCGCCGGTGCCGCCGCCCGCACGGCCGCGATATCGGCCTGCACCGCGTCGAACGCGCCGGCCTTGGCCGCGCCCACGTCGATGACCATGTCGATCTCGTCCGCGCCGTCGGCCACCGCGCCGGCGGCCTCGGCCGCCTTGATCGCCGAGGTGTGCTTACCGCTGGGAAAACCGCACACCGCAGCCACTTTCAGTCCGTCGGGCACGCTGATCGGCAGCATCGACGGGGATACGCATACCGAGTAGGTGCCCAGTTCGGCGGCCTCGGCGATCAGGGCCGCGACATCGGCGGACGTGGCCTCCGGTTTCAGCAGGGTGTGGTCGATGATGGCCGCGACGTCGATGGTGGCGGAACGGTCGGAGGTGTCGGTCATCGGTGTCCTTCGTGTCGTCATGGGCTGAAGAGGCGTGGGGGAGATCGGTCAGGTCGCGCGCTTGGACTGCCGGTCGAGCAGGTAGTTCATGATCAGGGCCGCGATCAGGATCAGGCCGGTGACCAACATCTGGAAGAACGAGCTGAGCCCCAGCAGATTGAACAGGTTGCGCAATACCGACAAGAGTAGAACCGCGATGAAAGTGCCGAGCACACCGCCCTTCCCGCCGAACAGGCTGGTGCCGCCGAGCACCACTGCGGCGATCGCGTCCAGCTCGAGGCCGGTGTTGGCGGTGGGCTGGCCGATGGTCAGCCGGGCGGTCAGCAGCACGCCGGTCAGCGCGGCCAGGCCGGAGCAGATGACGTAGGCGGCGGTGGTGATCCGCTGCACCGGCAGGCCGGACAGCCGCGCGGCCTGCGGATTGCTGCCCACGGCATAGATGTGCTCACCGAACGTTGTGCGGCGCAACATGAATCCGACGCCGAGCGTGGTGGCCACGAAGATGACGCCGACGACTGGGATGCCGGCGATCGAGCCGGCACCGAGAAACCGCAGACCCATCGGGATCTCGGCGGTGGTCGGGGTGCCGTTGGTGGTCAGGTAGGTCAGGCCGCGGATGCTCTGCATGCCCGCCAGCGTCACCATGAACGCGGGCAGCGCGAGATAGGCACTCAAGCCGCCCATCACCCCGCCCAGCACCAGGCCCGCCGCGATCGCCAGGGCCATGGCCACCGGCCACGGCACCCCCATCCCGATGAGCAGTGCCACCAGCATTCCCGACAGGGCCGCGACGCTACCGACCGACAGATCGATACCGGAGGTGAGGATCACCACCGTCATCCCGATGGCGACGATGCCGGTGAGGCTGGACTGCTGCAGCAGGTTGGCCATGTTCTGGCTGGTGAGGAATTGCGGTGCGGACACCGACGCCACCACGAACAGGGCGATGAAGATGAACAGCAGATTGAACCGCATGATGAGGTTGCGGCGCGGCGCCCGGCCCGCGGGGGCCGTGACGGGACCGGGTGAGGTGGGGCGGTTCATCAGTTCAGTCATGGGTGGGCTTCGTTCTTCCGGTGACGATGCAGCGGGCGATGTCCGCTGCCGGGGCGATTGCGGGGTGATACTCGGCGATGTTGCGGCCCTCGTGCATGACCCAGATGCGGTGGCAGTTCTCGGTGAGTTCGCTGAGCTCGCTGGAGGCCATCACGACGCCCACCCCGGAGTCGGCCAGCGCGTGCACCTGCTCGAACAGGTCGGCTTTGGCGCCGATGTCCAGGCCGCGGGTGGGTTCGTCGAGCAGCAGCAGCTCCACGCCGCGGGCCATCCATTTGGCCAGCACCACCTTCTGCTGGTTGCCGCCGGAGAGCTGGCCGACGGGCTGACTCAGGCCGGCGAATTTGACGCCCAGACGCTGCAGCGGCGGCTCGCACACCTGGCGGGCCCGGCCCAACGGATTGACCCGCCGCGCTTCCAGCGTCGCGATGGCCGCATTGCGCAGGATCGACTGCTCCAGGAACAAGCCCTGGCGCTTGCGGTCCTCTGGCACCAGTCCGATCCCGAGGCCCACGGCCGCCCGCGGGGTCAGCGACGTGATCGACCGGCCGGCCACGGTGATGTCCAGGTCGGCCTTGCGGTCGCCGAAAAGCGTTGCCAGCAAGGTGGATCGACCCGATCCGCCGAGCCCGGCGAGTCCGACGATCTCGCCGCGGCCGACGGTGATGTCCCGCACGTCGATCAGCGCGGGCACCGCGGCGCGGTGCACGTGCAGCAGTGGTTTGGGCACGGTGCCCAGGTGCCGCCGCGGCGGCCGCGTCGCCACCGGACGGCCGATCATCGCCTCGACGAGCTGCTCCTTGGACACCGACGCGATGTCGAACACGCCGACGGTCGCGCCGTCGCGCATCACGGTCGCGCGGTCGCCGATCTCCTTCACCTCGTCGAGGCGGTGCGAGATGTAGATGACCGACTTGCCGGCGGCGGTGAGCTCCCGGATCACCCGGAACACCGCGGCCAGGTCGTGTTCGGTCAGGGTGGCGCTGGGTTCGTCCATCACCACGATGCGGGCCTCGGTGGTCAGGGCCTTGGCGATCGCGGTGAGCTGCTGGTCGGACACCGACAGCGCACCGACAACGGTCGACGGGCTGAAGGTGCCGCCGACGCGGGCGATGGCCGCCGCGGCCAGCCGATCGCGTTGTTTGCGGGCGACGAACGGACCGCGCCGCGGTTCGTGACCGAGGAACAGGTTCTGGGCCACGGTCAGATCGGGTACCAGGTCCAGTTCCTGGTAGATGGTGTTGATCCCGGCCCGCACCCCGTCCAGCGGGGACGTGAACGTCACCGCGGTGCCGCCGAGGGTGATGGTGCCGGCATCCGGGGTGTAGGAGCCGGAGAGGATCTTCATCAACGTGCTCTTGCCCGCGCCGTTTTCGCCGAGCAGGCAGTGCACCTCGCCTTCGGCGACCTCCAGGTCGGCGCCGTTACAGGCCTTGGTGCCGGGGAAGGTCTTGACGATCCCTGTCATCTTCAGCATGGCAAGCCTCCACCCACCGCGGCGGCGCTCTGCTCGAGAACCGTTGTGGCGGTGGGTTCGTCGGTGATCAACACGGAACACAAGCCGCTGTGCAGGGCGGCGCGCACCACGGGGACCTTGTCCGGTCCGGCCGCAACCGCGATCGCACAGTTGGCGTTGCGCACGTCGTCGAGGCCCAGTCCGACCGTCCTGCTGTCGATTCCGGGATGTGCGATCTCCCCGGTCGCGGTGATGTAGTGCGCCAGCACATCACCGATGGCCCCGCGCGCCTCCAACTCGCGCAGCTCCGCTGGCGTCACCGCGCCGGACTCCACGAGCACCGAGTTCGGTGCCAGCGCACCGAGGGAGAACAGTAGGGCGTCGGCGCTGCGCGCACCGCTGAGCACGTCGACGACGAAACCTTCGGTGTACAGGGCGTCGCGGGTCTCGATCCGCTCCACGATCGCCGGCACGGGCAGCAGGGTGGCCCGGCCGTTGCCGCTGTGCGCGATGCCGGTGGCGATGTTGGCCGCGGTGGTCGGGCGCACCGAGCGGCTGACGCCGCCGTTGGCCTGGATCACCTCGATGCCGCTGGTCCAGCCGGCCGGCAGCACGGCGGCGATGTGCTGCAACGTGTTTCCCCACGACACCGCCAGTGTGGTGATCCAGGAGGCGTTGGCCTTGAGGTACCCGACCGCGGCGGCGGCGATGTGACCGTCGGTGCCGGGTGTGTCCGGCCCGGGCACCACGATGCATTCCCGCAGCCCGAATTCGCTGCGCAGGGCGACCTCCAGGTGGGCGCGGCGGGCCTGCGGATGCACGATCCGGATCTGCACGATGCCGACCTCACGGGCCTCGTCGAGCAGGCGCCCCACCTTCCACCGGGTCAGGTGCAGTTCGCGTCCGATGTCCTCCTGGGTGCGGCCGTGCTCGTAGTAGCACTGCGCGACGTGCAGCAGCAGTTCGGTATGACTGCGGTCTGCCGGATGCGCCATCAGCGGGTCACCTCGATCGGCCGAACTGCTGCACCAGCGTGGTCAGGCGCTGGTAGTCGGCATAGGTCTGCTGATACACGGGGACGCGCTGCGGTTCGGGTTCCAGTGTGCGCACCTGCGGTGCGAACAGCCGCGACCCCTGCGCCAGTGACCCGGTCACCCCGGCGCCGGTGGCCGCGATCGCCGCACACGCCCGCAGCGTCAGGTTCGCGCCGACCACGAACTCGGCGGGCCGGCCCAGCACGTCCACGGTGACCTGCTGCCACAACGGGTTTCGTTCGATGCCGCCGGAGAACACCAGGCGTTCGCAGGACACGCCGGCGCGTTCGAACGAATCGATCACCGCACGGGTGCCGCACGCGACGGCCTCGACCATGGCTCGGTAGAGCTCGGCCTTCGTGGTCCCGAGCGAGAGTCCGAGGAGGGCCCCGCGCAGCGTGGCATCGCGGTGTGGTGTGCGGTTGCCCATGAAATAGTCCAGCGCCCGCAGGCCGTGCCGGGCCGGGTCGACGGCGCCGGCCTCGTCGATCAGCCCGGGCAGGTCCGCCCGGGCCACGCCCATGATCGACTCGCCGGTCCACTTGAGCACCGAACCGCTGGACACCTGGCCGCCCTCGACCAGCCATTTACCGTGGTGCAGCGCGTGCGGGTACGGGCCCCACACCTCATGGGTGTCGGTCGGCACGTCGACCTCGGCGATGATCGCCGACGACGTACCCGAGACCAACGAGACCAGGCCGTCCAACCGGTCGCCGCAGGACAGCAGCGAGACGTGCGCATCGATCCCGCCGACGGCGACGACGGGACTGCCGGAGATTCCGAGATGGGTTGCGGCATCGGGCGACAGCGTTCCGGCCACCCCGCCCACCTCGACGATGCGGTCGGGCAGCTTGGCGGCCAGGTCGTCGACACCGAGCGCGGCGTACAGCTCGGTGGGGAAGCGTGCTGCGATGCTGTCGTAGTTGTACTTGCACACCGCGTTCATCTGCGAGCCGACCCACTGCCCGGTCAGCCGGAAGGTCAGGTAATCCACCGCCTCGACGATCCGGTCCGCCCTGCGGTAGTTCTCCTGGTCGTGCGTGTGTAGCCACATGGCCTTGGGCACCAGCCATTCGGCGGCGTCGGACCCACCGGACCAGTTCAGGATCGGATGCTCGGCGGCCAGCTTGGCGGTGCGTTCGGATTCGGCGCTGCTGCGGCAGTCCATCCACAGGATGGCCGGGCGCAGCGGTGCGCCGGAGGCGTCGACCACGGCCACGGTGGACGCCGTGGTGGCCGCCGCGATCGCCACGACCGGGCCGGCCCGCCGGCAACCCTCGGTGCTCAGCAACTCCCGGGTGGCCGCGCCGATGGCATCCCACCACTCCCGCGGATCCTGTTCGGCCCAGCCCGGTCTGGGGAAGCGGGTCGGGTAGCCGCGGTGTGCCTCGCCGAGCACCTCGCCGTGTTCGGTGAAGGCGCCGACCCGGGCACCCTCGGTGCCCAGGTCGATGGACAGCAGAATTCCCATGGTCAGTCCTCGTTGGGCAGGAACAGTACCTTCGACGAGAAGATCGATCGTTCGCCGAGTTGGTGCATGGTCTGCGGCAGCGCCGACAGGGGCAGCTCATGGGTGATCATGAACTCCCACTTGAGCGCTCCGGTGGACATCAGTTGCGCCGAGGTGCGCCACTCGTCGCCGGGGAACGGCGCCGAGAAGGAGTTCCACGACCCGTGCAGGCTGGCCTCCAACCGCATGAACTGGTTGAAGGTGTCCTTGCCCAGCGGCACCGGCGCATGCGGGATGCCGATGAACACCGCGTGCCCGTGCGGGCCGGTGAGGCCGGCCGCCATGTCGGCCGTCGCCGGTACCCCCGCGGATTCCAGCACGATGTCGAATCCGCGCCCGCCCAGTGCCCTGGCCTCGTCGGCGCTCTGCACGGCGGCGGTGGCACCGGCCTCGCGCGCCATGGCGGCCTTCTCCTCGCTCAGGTCGACGGTGACGACCTCGGTCGCGCCGTGCAGCCGGGCCCACTGGACCGCGAACAGCCCGATCGGTCCGGCGCCGATGACCAGCACGCGGTGCCCGGCGCGCAACCCGGTCTTCCACAGCCCGTGCAAGGCGATGGCCGCCGGGTCGATCATGGCCGCGGCGCGGGGATCGATCCCGGCGGGCAGTTTGAGCAGGTTGCCCACCGGCGACACCACGTACTGCGCGTAGGCGCCGTCGCTGCGACTGCCGAAGTAGTCGTAGTTCTCGCACAGCCCGAACGCACCCTTGAGGCAGAAATCGCAGGTGCGGCAGGGGATCAGCGGCGGTACGGAGACCAGCTCGCCGACCTCGAAACCGGTGACACCGGCGCCGAGTTCGGCGATCCAGCCGGAGAATTCGTGACCGCAGATGATCGGCATGACGTACCCGCCGTTGCGCAACATGCGAGGGATGTCCGATCCGCAGACCCCGCAGGCGGCCACCTTGAGCAGCACCTGTCCCGGTCCGGGCCGGGGTACCGCGACGTCTTCGACCCTGATGTCGCCGGGGGCGTGCATCACGGCGGCAGTCATGGTCTGCGGGAGGACATCGTCGCCCGCCAGGCGACGGGTCGGTGCTTCAGTGGTCATGAATGGGAATCTCCTGAGCTCTCGGGTTGGCGAAATCGGGGTCCGGGTCAGGCCGGCGGCGCGGGTGCCTTGGCGAACGTGGTGTCACCCACCAGTGCCGCGGCATTCGCTTTGTCGACCAATCCGGTTCCCGCATCGATGAATTCGGGGACCGATTCGCCCTTGGCGACCTTGACGGCGGTCTGCACGGCGAGCTGTCCCTCGGTGTTGGGATCGTTGAGCGCGGTGGCCACGTACTGGTTGCCACCAGCGATGGCGCGCACGGCCTCCATCAGCCCGTCGACACCGAACACCAATACGTCACGGCGGTTGTTCTCGTCGAGCACCTGCAGCGCGCCGAGTGCCATGTCGTCGTTCTGGGCGTAGACGGCCTTCACGTCCGGGTGGGCCTGCAGCAGATCCTGCATCGCGGTGACCGCCTTGGACCGGATGTAGTCGCAGTAAGGTCCGTCGATCACGCTGATGTTGGGCCGACCCGCCACCGCGGCGGCGAAACCGTCGTGGCGATCGCGGGCCACGGCGCCACCGGCATCGCCCTGGATCTCGACGATCTTGCCGCCCGCGGGACCCAGCGCCGCGACCGCGGCCTCGCCCACCGTCTGACCCATCGCCTTGTTGTCCCGTCCGACGAATGCCGCCGCGCCGTTCTCGACGGGCCGGTCGACGGTGACCACCTTGATGCCCGCGGCCGCCGCGGCGGCCATGGACGGGGCGACGCCCTTGGGGTCGACGGGGTTGATCACCAGCACATTGATGCCGCGGGTGATGAGGTCTTGGACGTCGTTGTTCTGTTTGGTGACATCCCCGTTGGCGTCGGCGAAGAAAAGCTGGTTGCCGTCCTGCTCGGCGGCCTGCTTGGCAGCATCGGTGAGCGCGACGTAGAAGGGGCTCTGCTGGGTGGCCTGGCTGAACCCGATCTTGATGGGCCCGTCACCCGTCGCGGTGCCACCGCCGGTGCCCTTGTCACCGGGCATCGTGCAGGCGGCCGAACCGATCACCGTGGTCGCCGCGATGGCCACCGCCGCCGCCACCCTTGCCAGTCTCATCGCTCCTCCTAACGTGCGCCTCGTCATCGGGGCGCGTGACGGCCATCACGTTAGGAAGGGCAAAGAGACCGCGTCAACACATGCGCATATTTTTGCTCATACGAGCATCGGTCAGGGGCGAACCTGCGCGCGGCCCCGCTCGAGCACCGACGCCCGGTTGGCGGCGATATCGTCACCAGAGGTGTCGGCCATCCAGGCGCGTGCCGATTCGGCCTCGATCCACAGTGCCCCCTGCGTCTGCGCGGCGTCGATCCGGTGATACGAATCCAGCAGGGCGCGAACGGTTTTCTGGTTGTTCCCGACGATCGCGGCGGCCACCTTGCGGGCCGCGGGCAGCAACTCCTCGTGCGCAACCACCTCGGTGACCAGGCCGGCCCGCAGGGCGTCGGTGGCCGACAGGTAGTCACCGGTCAGGCTCATCCGGCGGGCCAGTCCGGCGCCGACCTTCTGCGGCAGTCGCACCGACAGGCCCCAGGTGGGCAGCAGGCCGACCCGGGCGTGGGTGTCGGCGAAGCGGGCGTTCTCCGACGCGATCAGGATGTCGCAGTACAGCGCGAGTTCCAGCCCGCCGGTGACCGCGGCGCCGTTGATCGCCCCGATGACGGGTTTGGTCATCGGCGGCCACTTCGGCGAGATATCGGGCAGCTCGGTGCGCTCGCCGAGCTCTTTGAGGTCCAGTCCCGCGCAGAACACCGGGTCGGCCCCGGTCAGGATCACCACGTCGACCTCGGCGTCGGTCTCCGCGGCCCGCAGTGCGGCGTAGAACGCGGTGCGCAGCTGCGCCGAGAGCGCGTTGCGCGCCTGTGGCCGGTTGAGGGTCAGGGTGCGTACCCGGTCGGTGGTGTCGACGAGGAGAACGTCCGCAGCTGTCATGCCGATGAACCTATCGTGGAGCCATGTGCCGAAACATCACCGAGTTGCGGGGTCTGGAGCCGGCCGCCACCGCCGAGGAGATCGAAGCCGCGTCGCGCCAGTACATCCGCAAGGTCAGCGGCATCACCCGGCCCACCGCCGCCAACGAGGCGGCCTTCGAGGCCGCCGTTGCGGAGGTCACCGAGGTGACGACGCGATTGCTGCGGCAGTTGCCGCCGCGCCGCCAGCCACCCAAGACGGTTCCTCCGCTGCGCCGCCCGGAGGTGCGGGCGCGCTTGGGCGCCAAGTGAATTCACTCGCACTCAAGGAGTGGGGTGCTGCGGTGCGGGCGCTGCTTGCCGGCCGCCAGACGGTGCTGCTGCGCAAGGGCGGTATCCACGAGAAGCGGTTCGAGGTGCAGGCCGGCGAGTTCCTGTTGTTCCCGACGGTCGCGCACAGTCACGCCGATCGGGTGCGCCCGGAACATCGAGACTTGCTGGATGCCGCGACCGGGGAGCGTGACAGCACCGAGGATGCGGTGCTGCTGCGCGCCGGTGCGCGCGTGGTGGCGGCCGTGCCGGTGCACCGCCCACAGGCCCTCGACGAGATCGCCGACTTGCACATCTGGACCTCCGAGTCCGTGCGCGCCGACCGGGTGGACTTCCGGCCGCGGCACCGGCTGACGGTATTGGTGGTGCAGGCCTGTCCGCTGGTGCAGCCGGTCCGGTTGCCCAGGATGCCGGAGTACGCGGGCTGTGCCAGTTGGCTGCAGCTGCCGGTGCGCCCGGTTTACGGCGCTGCGGTGCACGACGAGGACACGCTGACCGCTGTCGCGGAGCGGGTGCGCCGGTCAGTCGGCTGAACGAACCGTACCGGCGGGCGCAGCGTCAGAACTTGTAGTAGGGCACGAGCTCGTTGGCCCGCGCCAGGTTGGTCTGCAGGCAGTCCGGACCGTCCGGGGAGTGGATGGGTGAGTAGAACAGCGACTGCTGGAGCACCCCATAGCTGGTCTTGAACGCGATCATGCAGGTGATCCACCACCGGTCGTTCCAGTCGGTGGGCTTCATGATCCAGTACTGGGCCGCGCGGTGACCGCCGATGTTGAGTTCGACGGCGTCGGCGGGCAGCGTTTGCTCGTAGGTCCGCCACACGAACGCCTCGACGGCCATCTGATAGTTGCCGGCGTCGTAGTGACAGCGCAGGCCGTCCTCCGGGGTGGGCGGGGTGAACGCCAGGCCGATGCGCTGCACGACGTCGAGAGGGATGTCCCGGCACGGATCGAACGGCGACGGGTCGGTGGTCTCGATGACCGGCCATTTGATGCTGGTCGACACATTCGTCATGGGCAGATCGGCCGCTCGGACCAGGGTTGGAGCGCCGACCGGGTTGGCCTGCCACACCACGATCACCGCCGCGACGAGTGCGCACAGCGCCGACAGCAGACGCAGCTTGGCTGCCATCACATCCCCTCCACGGGCTCAGAACTTCCGAGCACTGCCGGGGAGTGTACAAGGACGCGCCCGGCCTCCGGACGATAAATCAGAACAGGTTCTAGTTGCTCGGACCGTGGTCGCGCCGCGACCCCGGTACCGCAAGTAGGCTGGACCGTTGTGTCCGCGACGTCACGAGAACAGCGCAGGCCCGTGCTGTGGGCCATCAGCGACCTGCACACCGGTCACACCGGGAACAAGCCGGTCACCGAATCGCTCTACCCGTCCTCACCGGAGGACTGGCTGATCGTTGCCGGCGACGTGGGGGAACGCACCGACGAGATCCGGTGGGCGCTGGATCTGCTGCGCAAACGGTTCGCGAAGGTGATCTGGGTGCCGGGCAACCACGAACTGTGGACCACCAACAAGGACCCGATGCAGATCTTCGGGCAGTCGCGCTACGACTACCTGGTCACTATGTGCGACGAGATGGGCATCGTGACTCCCGAGCACCCGTTCCCGGTGTGGAACGAGGAGGGCGGTCCGGCCACCATCGTGCCGATGTTCCTGCTCTACGACTACACGTTCCTGCCCGAGGGCACCGCCACCAAGGCCGAGGGCCTGGCCGTGGCCAGGGAACGCAACGTGGTCGGCACCGACGAGTTCCTGCTGTCGGCCGAGCCGTTCGCCACCCGCGACGCCTGGTGCCGCGACCGGGTGGCCAAGACCCGCAAGCGACTGGAAGACCTGGACTGGATGAACCCGACCGTGCTGGTCAACCATTTCCCGTTGGTGCGCGAACCCTGCGATGCGATGTTCTACCCGGAGTTCGCGCTGTGGTGCGGTACCACCGCCACCAGGGACTGGCACACCCGCTACAACGCCATCTGCTCGGTCTACGGGCACCTGCACATCCCGCGCACCACGTGGTACGACGGCGTGCGGTTCGAGGAGGTCTCGGTCGGCTATCCGCGGGAATGGCGCCGCCGCAAGCCCTATCGCTGGTTACGCCAGATCCTGCCGGATCCGGTGTATGCGCCCG
Organism: Mycolicibacterium chengduense; assembly: GCF_033741155.1. Lineage (NCBI taxonomy): Bacteria > Bacillati > Actinomycetota > Actinomycetes > Mycobacteriales > Mycobacteriaceae > Mycobacterium > Mycolicibacterium chengduense. The sequence goes on from NZ_JAWQNH010000006.1 coordinate 138,813, forward strand.
GCTACCTCAACGAATTCGGTGGGCATTTCGAGATCACGGCCGAGATGCGCGACAACGCCCAGAAGATGCAGGAGCGCATCAAAGCCCGGCGGGGGTACTGACCGTGGCCCTGTTGCGTGCCCTGGTGCCCGAGGTCGTGGTATCGGCCGAAACGTATGAAGACCCACCCGGTCTGGCGCCGTTGCCGGAGGAGGAGCCGCTGGTGGCGCGTTCGGTGGCCAAGCGGCGCAACGAGTTTGTCACCGTTCGGTACTGCGCCAGGCAGGCGCTCGAAGAGCTGGGGGTGGCGCCGGCGCCGATTCTGAAGGGCGACAAGGGCGAACCCTGCTGGCCGGACGGGGTTGTCGGCAGTCTGACCCACTGCGAGGGTTTCCGCGGTGCGGTGGTGGGGCGCAGCGCCGAGGTCCGCTCGTTGGGTATCGACGCCGAACCTCACGATGTGCTGCCCAAGGGGGTGCTCGACGCGATCAGCCTGCCGGCCGAGCGTGTGCAGCTGTCCGGTCTGCCGGGTGGCCTGCACTGGGACCGAATCCTGTTCTGCGCCAAAGAGGCGACCTACAAAGCGTGGTTTCCACTGACGCACCGGTGGCTGGGCTTCGAGGATGCTCACATCACGTTCACCCTCGACTCATCGGGTGCGGCAGGGACTTTCGAGTCCCGCATCCTGATCGATCCGGCCGCCGAGTCCGGTCCGCCCCTGACCGCGCTGGCCGGGCGCTGGTCGGTGGCCGACGGAATCGCACTGACGGCGATCACCCTGTGAGCCCGGCGCCCGGTCTGGTGATCGTGGACAAACCCGCCGGCCTGACCAGCCATGATGTCGTCGGGCGGTGCCGGCGGTTCTTCGGTACCCGCAAGGTGGGACACGCCGGAACACTGGATCCGATGGCCACCGGGGTGCTGGTGGTGGGTATCGAACGGGCGACCAAGATCCTCGGCCTGCTCACCGCCACCGACAAGTCCTATGCGGCCACCATCCGCCTCGGCCGGACCACCACCACAGAAGACGCCGAAGGCGAAGTGCTACAGGATGTTTCCGCGGCGCACGTCACCGATGACGCGATCGAAGCGGCCGTGTCCGAACTGCGCGGCGATATCGAACAGGTGCCTTCGGCGGTCAGTGCCATCAAGGTCGGGGGGCAGCGCGCTTACAAGTTGGCGCGCGAGGGGCAGGCCGTCGAACTGGCGGCGCGGCCGGTGCGCATCGACCGGTTCGACGTGCTCTCGGTGCGCAAGGTGGACACCTTCGTCGATGTCGACGTCGAGGTGGATTGCTCGTCGGGCACCTATATCCGGGCGCTGGCTCGTGATGTCGGCGCCACGCTCGGCGTGGGCGGGCACCTGACGGCGCTGCGCCGCACCGAGGTTGGCCGGTACGGCCTGGCCGAGGCCCGCACCTTGGAGCAGTTGGAAGACGACGCGCGGTTGTCCTACAGCCTGGACGAGGCCTGCCTGCTGGGCTTTCCGCGTCGCGACCTCACCGCGGCCGAAACCGAGGACGCCCGGCACGGTCGGGCGCTGGCACCGGCGGGGATCGCCGAGGTGTACGCCGCCACCGCTCCGGACGGCCGAGTCATCGCGCTTCTGCAGGACGGCGCGTCGCGCACCAGGTCGGTGGTGGTACTGCGGCCTGCCACGTTGTGATGCTTGTGGCCGGTGGGGCTGCTGCAACTGACGTGCCCGATGGTAACCCTGCGGTTTGGCTTGTGGCGCTTCCCGCTTCGTGATCGATTCGAGACCAGGGCCACAAGAATTCCTGGGAACCGCAGGTATTCGCACTGCGTTGTTACTGATATGAGCGTGCAGCTGCCTGCGTATCCCTCCGAGTGGTTCGGTTATGCCGCGGATGGACGGCGCGCGGCGCCCAAGCGCGATGGCGCGCGCATCTTCTCCCACCGTGAGCGGGAGGTGCAGATCGGGCATATCGACGCCGCATCCCACCTGGCCGCCGCGCCGGCCGCCGTGTGGCAGGTGCTCACCGACCCTCGTTCGTGGGACCAGTGGTTCGCCGTGCACGATAGCTGGGTTGCGCAACCGCCGGAGGGTCTGAAGGTCGGTACCCGGTTGGGCGCCAAGATCCGCATGCTGGGCATCACCGACACCCTGGACTGGGTGGTCGAGAGTATCGACGACGGCACCCGCATGGAACTGGCCGGCACCGGCCTGCAGGGGCTGTCGGTCCGGTTGATGTTCCGGCTCTCACCGGCGGGGTCGGGTTCGTGGATCACCGCCAGCGCGCAGTTCAGCGGTGCGCTGCTGAGCCCGGCCATCCTGGACGCCGTGGAAGCCGATGGGGTGAGCCAGTTGATCGGCAGTCTGGCCGGGTTGGATGCGTTGGCCACCCAGGCCCAGGCCCAGGCACAGCAGGCCCGCCCGCAATTGCGCCTGGTGCACTCGGTCCGCTGATAAGTCCCTACGGGACAACCCAGATCGCCTGCGCCGCAGGGCTTCCCAGATCTACCGTGGCGTCGGCTTGAGGCGAGCCATCGGCGGACTCGATCCCCACCGAGATCATGCCGGCGAAGTCGCGCCGAGCCAGCACCCGCAGCCGTGAGTCCAGGCTGATGCCCACGCTGTCGAAATAGCGCAGCATTTCCGGGTCGGCGTCCGAGATGCGGGCCACCGTCCCGGTGTCGCCGTCGTGGCACGCCGACAACTGGCGCGCCGGTGGAGTCGGCACCTTCCCGTCGGCCGCCGGGATCGGATCCCCGTGCGGATCCCGGGTCGGAAAGCCGAGCTTCGCGTCGATCCGGTCCAGCATCCGATCGGACACCGCGTGCTCCAGGATCTCGGCCTCGTCGTGCACCTCGTCCCAGCCGTAGCCGAGTTCACGCACCAAGAAGGTCTCCATCAGCCGGTGCCTGCGCACCATGGCCAGCGCCGCGCGTCGCCCGGCTTCGGTGAGCGTCACCGCGCCGTACTTTTCGTGGTCGACCAGGCCCTGGTCGGCCAGCTTGCGGATCGACTCGGACGCCGTGCTCGCCGACACGCCGATCCGTTCGGCGAGCAGCTTGGTGCTCACCTTCTCCCTGGACCACTCCTGGGCGGTCCAGATGACTTTGAGGTAGTCCTGCGCCACCGTCGTCAGGTCTTGGGGGGTGCCATTGGGACTCACTGGGGCCTCACACCGACAAAGTTTAGGCAATCGTCACCTGATCCGGGGATCCAGCGCAGACGGCACGGCCGGCGCGCCGTAGGCTTGCGCTGTGCAGCGGTGGCGGGGCGTGGAGGACATCCCCACGGACTGGGGGCGATGTGTCATCACGATCGGTGTGTTCGACGGGGTACATCGCGGCCACGCCGAACTGATCAACCATGCGGTCAAATCCGGCCGCTCCCGCGGCGTGCCGACGGTGCTGATGACCTTCGATCCGCACCCGATGGAAGTGGTCTTCCCCGGCAGCCACCCGGCGCAGTTGACCACCCTGACCCGCCGCGCCGAACTCGTCGAGGAAACCGGTGTCGACGTGTTCCTGGTGATGCCGTTCACCGCCGACTTCATGAAACTGACGCCCGAGCGCTACATCCACGAGCTGCTGGTGGAAAGCCTGCACGTCGTCGAGGTCGTGGTGGGGGAGAACTTCACCTTCGGCAAGAAGGCGGCCGGCAACGTCGACCTGCTGCGCAAGGCGGGTGAGCGGTTCGGTTTCGCCGTCGAGGGAATGTCGTTGGTGTCCGAGATCTCGGCGGCCGCGGCCACCAATCGCGACGAGACCGTCACGTTCTCCTCGACCTATATCCGTGCCTGTGTCGACGCCGGCGACGTGGTGGCCGCGGCCGAGGCGCTGGGCCGCCCGCACCGGGTGGAAGGCGTGGTGGTGCGCGGTGACGGCCGCGGCCGGGTGCTCGGCTTCCCGACCGCCAACGTGGCGCCCCCCATGCATTCGGCCATCCCGGCCGACGGGGTGTACGCGGCCTGGTTCACCGTCCTGGGCCACGGCCCGGTGGTCGGCACCGTGACGCCCGGGCAGCGCTACCAGGCGGCGGTGTCGGTGGGCACCAACCCGACCTTCTCCGGCCGCACCCGCACCGTCGAGGCCTTCGTACTGGACACCGAGGCCGACCTGTACGGCCAGCACGTCGCCGTCGACTTCGTGGCCCGCCTGCGTGGCCAGGAGAAATTCGACTCGGTGGACGACCTGATCGTGGCGATGCAGGGCGATACCGCCCGGGCCCGCACGATTCTCGCTGCGCAGTAGGGTGCTGCTAGACTTCCCGGCGACCCAGCGCGTGCTGCAGTTCGCGGCGGCCGCGCCCAGATGATCCTCGCGGACCTTTTTGATGGAGTTGTATTCGTGGCGCTCACTGCCGAACAGAAGAAGGAAATCCTCGGCCAGTACGGTCTGCATGACACCGACACCGGTTCGCCGGAGGCTCAGGTCGCCCTGCTGACCAAGCGGATTTCCGACCTCACCGAACACCTCAAGATGCACAAGCATGACCACCATTCGCGGCGGGGGCTGCTGCTGCTGGTCGGTCGTCGGCGCCGGCTGCTCAAGTACGTCGCTCAGGTCGACGTCGAGCGGTACCGGTCGCTGATCGAGCGCCTCGGTCTGCGTCGCTGACACCCGCAGCCGCGGCTGGTCTGGCCGCGTTCTGTTTGTTGGGGGGACTGGCCACCGGCTGTTCGTCGGCCGCCGCCGCGGATCTGCGGGCGGGTGACTGCCTGAAGGTCGGTGGACCGGTCGACCGCCCCGAGGCCATCAAGGCTCAGTGCGGAAGCCCGGAATCGAACTACAAGGTCGTCGCGAGCGTCGCCACCGGTGACGACTGCCCGACCGACGTCGACTCGTACTACTCCATGCACAGCACCTTCGGTGACGTGGGTAGCACCATCTGCATGGACATCGACTGGGTGACCGGCGGTTGCATGAGCGTCGACCCGGACCGCGGTCGTGACCCCATCCGCGTCGACTGCGGCGACAGTGGTCAGCCGCACCGGCAGCGGGCGACGCAGATCCTGCACGGCGTGACCGATGTCGACCAGTGCGCCAGCGGGATCGGTTACGCCTACGACCAACGAGAATTCACCGTGTGCGTCGAGGACGTCGCCTGACAGTGATGGCGACGTCGCGGTGTAGCATGGGGATGTTTTAGGCCACCGGCCTGGACACTTTGGTGCGGTTCGCGCGTGTGAAGCGCGCACCGTTCCTGCGCGTCACGCATCGTCCGAGGGATCGGGCGGTCTTCGGTAGTGGCTGCCGGGAATTCTGACTCCCGGCCGCTTCGATCGACGGCCGTAGCCGCATCCAGGACGGGAATCTGTTGCGCTCGACGCGCGAAACAGTTGAATACCCGACAGAGAGGCTGTACGGACACCTATGTCTGCAGTTGAAACCGACGAAGGCGTCTTCGAATCGACCGCCGTCATCGACAACGGGAGCTTCGGCACCCGCACCATCCGCTTCGAGACCGGCCGGTTGGCCCGGCAGGCCGCCGGCTCCGTCGTCGCCTACCTCGACGACGAGACCATGTTGCTCAGCGCCACCACCGCGAGCAAGACCCCCAAGGATCATTTCGACTTCTTCCCGCTCACCATCGACGTCGAGGAGCGGATGTACGCCGCGGGTCGCATCCCCGGCTCGTTCTTCCGTCGGGAAGGTCGGCCCTCCACCGACGCGATCCTGACCTGCCGGCTGATCGACCGGCCGCTGCGCCCCACCTTCGTGTCGGGCCTGCGCAACGAGATCCAGGTCGTGGTCACCGTGCTGAGCCTGGATCCCAAAGATCTGTACGACGTGCTGGCCATCAACGCCGCGTCGGCGTCCACGCAGATCGCCGGTCTGCCGTTCTCCGGCCCCGTCGGCGGCGTGCGCGTCGCCCTGATCGAGGGCCAGTGGGTGGCGTTCCCCACCGTCGAGCAGCTGGAGAAGGCTGTGTTCGACATGGTCGTCGCGGGCCGTAAGGCCGGGGACGACGTCGCGATCATGATGGTCGAGGCTGAGGCCACCGACAACGTCATCGAACTGATCAACGGTGGCGCCGGTGCGCCGACGGAAGCCGTGGTGGCCGAGGGCCTGGAGGCCGCCAAGCCGTTCATCGCCGCGCTGTGCACGGCGCAGGAAGAGCTGCACGCCGCCGCCGGTAAGGAAACCGCCGACTACCCGCTGTTCCCGGACTACGCCGACGATGCTTTCGACGCCGTGGCCGCGGTGGCCACCGACGCGCTGTCCGAGGCGTTGGCGATCGCGGGTAAGGCCGAGCGCGACGCCCGCACCGACGAGATCAAGGGCGAGGTGCTCGAGCGTCTCGCCGGTCAATTCGAGGGCCGTGAGAAGGAGATCGGCGCCGCTTACCGGTCGTTGACCAAGAAGCTTGTGCGCCAGCGCATCCTGACCGATCACTTCCGCATCGACGGCCGTGGGATCACCGATATCCGCGCGCTGAGCGCCGAGGTCGCGGTCATCCCGCGGGCGCACGGCAGCGCCCTGTTCGAGCGCGGTGAGACCCAGATCATGGGTGTCACCACCCTCGACATGGTCAAGATGGCCCAGCAGATCGACTCGCTGGGGCCGGAGACCACCAAGCGCTACATGCACCACTACAACTTCCCGCCGTTCTCCACCGGTGAGACCGGCCGGGTCGGTTCCCCGAAGCGCCGCGAGATCGGCCACGGCGCGCTGGCTGAGCGCGCGCTGATGCCGGTGCTGCCGTCGGTCGAAGAGTTCCCCTACGCCATCCGCCAGGTGTCGGAAGCGTTGGGCTCCAACGGTTCCACCTCGATGGGCTCGGTGTGCGCCTCGACGCTGTCGCTGCTGAACGCCGGTGTGCCGCTGAAGGCGCCGGTGGCCGGTATCGCCATGGGCCTGGTGTCCGACGAGGTTGATGGTGAAACCCGCTACGTCGCGCTGACCGACATCCTGGGTGCCGAGGACGCGTTCGGCGACATGGACTTCAAGGTCGCCGGCACCAAGGACTTCGTCACCGCGCTGCAGCTGGACACCAAGCTGGACGGTATCCCGTCCCAGGTGCTGGCCGGTGCGCTGAGCCAGGCCAAGGATGCCCGCACCACCATCCTCGAGGTGATGGCCGAGGCCATCGACGAGCCCGACGAGATGAGCCCGTACGCGCCGCGGATCACCACCATCAAGGTGCCGGTCGACAAGATCGGCGAGGTGATCGGGCCCAAGGGCAAGATGATCAACTCGATCACCGAGGAGACCGGCGCCTCGATCTCCATCGAGGACGACGGCACGGTGTTCGTCGGCGCCAGCAACGGCGAGGCGGCCCAGGCCGCGATCGACAAGATCAACGCCATCGCCAACCCGCAGCTGCCCAAGGTCGGCGAGCGGTTCCTCGGCACGGTCGTGAAGACCACCGACTTCGGTGCCTTCGTGTCCTTGCTGCCGGGCCGCGACGGGCTGGTGCACATCAGCAAGCTGGGCCGCGGCAAGCGCATCGCCAAGGTCGAGGATGTGGTCAAGGTCGGCGACAAGCTGCGCGTCGAGATCGCCGATATCGACAACCGCGGCAAGATCTCGCTGGTGCTGGTCGCTGAGGAAGGCGAGGCCAACGGCGAAGCCCCCACTGCGCCCGCAGCAGAAGATGCCGCGACCGCTGACGCGTAGTTCGGGATTGCGCCGCGGTTCCGGCGGCGCGCAAACCTCCGAGGCAGTGCGGATCACCACACTGCCCGGAGGGTTGCGGGTGGTCACCGAGTACATCCCGTCCGTGCACTCCGCCTCGGTCGGGGTGTGGGTCGGGGTCGGATCTCGCGACGAGGGTCCGTCGGTGGCCGGCGCCGCGCATTTCCTGGAGCACCTGCTCTTCAAGTCGACGCCGACCCGCTCGGCGGTCGACATCGCACAGTCGGTGGACGCGGTGGGCGGCGAGCTCAACGCGTTCACCGCGCGTGAGCACACCTGCTACTACGCGCATGTGCTGGACACCGACGTGGAACTCGCGGTCGACCTGGTGGCCGATGTCGTGTTGCGCGGCCGTTGCGCCGCCGAGGACGTCGAGGTGGAACGTGACGTGGTGCTCGAAGAGATCGCCATGCGTGACGACGATCCGGAAGACACGCTCGGTGACGTGTTCCTGTCCGCGATGTTCGGTGATCACCCCGTCGGCCGTCCGGTGATCGGCAGCACCGAGTCCATCGAGGCGATGACCCGCGCGCAGCTGCATTCCTTCCACGTCCGCAGGTACACGCCCGAGCGCATGGTGCTCGCCGTGGCCGGCAATATCGATCACAAGCACGTGGTCGCGCTCGCCAAGGAATACTTCGGCCCGCACCTGGTTGCCGGGCGCAGCCCGCAGCCGCACCGCAAGGGCGCCGGTCGGGTTCCCGGGGAGCCGGGCCTGCTGCTGGTCAACCGCGACTCGGAGCAGAGCCACGTGCTGGCGGGCGTGCGCACTCCCGGGCGGTACTGGGAACACCGCTGGGCGCTGTCGGTGCTCAACAACGCGCTCGGCGGGGGACTGAGTTCGCGTCTGTTCCAACAGATCCGGGAGACCAGGGGACTGGCGTACTCGGTGTACTCGACCATCGACATGTTCGCCGACGCCGGTGCGCTGTCGGTGTACGCCGCGTGCCTGCCCGAACGCTTCGACGAGGTGGTGCGACTGGCCACCGAGGTGCTCGCCGACGTGGCTCGCGACGGAATCACCGAAGCCGAATGCCGGATTGCCAAGGGTTCGCTACGTGGCGGATTGGTGCTGGGCCTGGAGGATTCGGGCTCGAGGATGCACCGGATGGGGCGTAGTGAACTCAACTACGGCGCACACCGCACCATCGCCCAGACCCTGGCGCAGATCGACGCCGTGACCCTCGACGAGGTCAATGCGGTGGCTCGCAAGCTGCTCACCAAACCGCTGGGTGCCGCCGTACTGGGCCCGTACAAATCGAAACGCGCACTGCCGCAACGTCTCCGGCATATCTCCGGTTGACCGTCGAGGCCTGATCGGTAGGGTCGGGGCATGCGACTGTCCCGACGTAGCGCTCTGATCGGTGGCCTGACCTTCGCCGCGGCCGTGTGCACCACGGCGCGGGTGCACGCCGACCCCGGATCCCCACTCGATCAGCGGATCGGTGCCCTGGAACGGAAGTACGACGCCCTGGTCGGCTTGTCGGCGGTCAGCCTGGACGGACCGGGGCTGGTGTCGCACCGCGCCGACGAGTCCTTCGCCATGTGTTCGACCTTCAAGGCCTACGCGGCCGGCCGGATATTGCAGGGTGTGAGCAGCGGTGAATTCACACTCGATGCCACCGAATTCGTCGATCCGGCTGCCGTGGTCGCGAACTCACCGCGCACCGGGCCGCGAGCCGGCACCGAGATGACGCTCGCCGATCTGTGCCAGGCGGCGCTTCAGGTGAGCGACAACACGGCGGCCAATCTGCTGCTCAGGCGGCTCGGCGGTCCGCAAGCTATTACCGCGTTCGCCCGCAGCATCGGGGATGAGCGGACCCGGCTGGACCGTTGGGAGACCGAGCTGAATTCGGCGATTCCCGGCGACCCCCGGGACACCAGCACACCGGCGGCATTGGGCGCCGGCTACCGTGCGCTGCTGACCGGCGAAACGCTCACGCCGGCCCACCGGTCGCTGCTGGAGCAGTGGATGCGGGCCAACGAAACGTCGAGCATGCGGGCCGGGCTGCCGCCGGGTTGGAGCACGGCGGACAAGACCGGCGCGGGTGACTACGGCAGCACCAACGACGTCGGCATCGCCTATGGACCCGATGGCCGGCGCGTACTGCTGGCGATCATGACGCGCTCGGCCACCGACGATCCGAAGGCCGATGCGCTGCGCCCGCTGATCGGCGAGCTCGCCGGCCTGGTGCTGCCCCACCTGCTGGGCCCGAACCACCCGTGAGAACAGCGTCGCCCGGCCGGAAGATCCAGCCGGGCGACGGTAGGGGTGAAAAGGTCAGGCCAGCACGGTCGCCGGATCGGTGAACGGCAGGTCGAGATCGTTGGCGACGTGCTCGTTGAGCAGCGCGCCCTCGTGGGTCGACAGGCCCTTGGCCAGTGCGGCGTCGGCGGCACACGCGGCCTGCCAGCCCTTGTCGGCCAGCTTGAGCACGTACGGCATGGTCGCATTGGTCAGCGCGTAGGTCGACGTGCGCGGCACCGCGCCGGGCATGTTGGCCACGCAGTAGAACACGGTGTCGTGCACGGCGAAGGTCGGATCGTCGTGGGTGGTCGGCCGAGAATCCTCGAAGCAGCCGCCCTGGTCGATGGCGATGTCGACCAGCACCGCACCGGACTTCATCTGTGCCACAGTCGCATTGGTGACCAGCTTGGGCGCCTTGGCGCCGGGCACCAGCACCGCGCCGATCACCAGGTCGGCCTGCTTGACCGCCTCTTCGAGATCCAGGCTCGACGAGTAACGGGTCTCGATCGCACCGCCGTACTCGGCGTCGATCTTGCGCAGGGTGTTGACGTTCAGGTCGAACACGGTGACATGGGCGCCCATGCCCCACGCCACGGCGGCGGCGTTGTCGCCGGCCATACCGCCGCCGATGACGACCACCTTGGCCGGGGCGACGCCGGGCACGCCGCCCATCAGCACGCCGCGCCCGCCCTGGGTACGCATCAGATGGTAGGCCCCGACCTGGGCGGAGAGCCGGCCCGCGACCTCGCTCATCGGGGCCAGCAGCGGCAGTGCGCCATCGGCGGTCTGCACCGTCTCGTACGCAATGGAAGTGGTGCCCGAAGCCAGCAGCGCGTCCGTGCACGGCTTGGACGCGGCCAGGTGCAGGTAGGTGAACAGGGTCTGGCCCTTGCGCAGCCGGGCGTATTCGGCCTCGATGGGCTCCTTGACCTTCAGCAGCAGGTCGGCCTCGGCCCACACCTGGTCGGCGGTCGCAACGATCTCGGCACCGACGGCCTTGTAATCGCTGTCCGACAGCGCCGAACCTTCACCGGCGCCGGCCTGAATGAGGACGTCGTGCCCGCGGCGGGTCAGTTCGGCCACACCCGCGGGGGTGATGGCGACGCGGAACTCGTTGTTCTTGATCTCGGTCGGAATGCCGACGCGCATTTCATACTCCTGTGTGGACCGGTGGTTTTCTGCGTATCAGTGTGAAGAACCTTCGGTCCATGGGCAATGACTCTGATGTTAATTCGTTAAGATCGCACTATGCGCGAACAATCAGCACCGGGGCGAGTACGTGTGGCGCCTGCGCCGAAGGATGTTCGGCCCGCCGAGCTCGACGATATCGACCGGCGGATGTTGCTGGCCCTGCACGCCGATGCCCGCATCTCCAACAGCGCGCTGGCCGAGACCGTCGGCATCGCCCCCTCGACCTGCCACGGTCGGCTGCGCCGGTTGCAGGAGATCGGCGTGATCCGCGGTTTCTACACCGATATCGATCCGGCGGCAGTGGGGCTGACCATGCAGGCCATGATCTCGGTGAGCCTGCAATCGCATGCGCGCGGGCGTATCCGCGACTTCATCGCCCAGATCCGCAAGCGGCCCCAGGTGATGGACGTGTACTTCCTGGCCGGCGGTGAAGATTTCATCCTGCACGTCGCCGCCCGTGACACCGAGGACCTGCGGTCGTTCGTGGTGGAGAACCTCAACGCCGACGCCGACGTGGCCGGCACCCAGACGTCACTGATCTTCGAGCATCTGCGTGGTGCCTCACCGCTCTAGCGGGACAACAACTCCGGATGGAACGCCGCGACCATCCGGCGGATGCCGTCGCGCCAGTCCACAGCCGTGGTGCCGACCAGGTCATGCATCAGCGTGATGTCGGTGGGCCCGCCGCGCAGCGCCTGATCGCTGACGTCGAAAACCGGCTCCGTGCCGATGAGTTCGCCGATGAAGGTGCACCACTGTTGCAGACTCACCGTCTGGTCACCACACCAGTTCACCGTCGTCGCCGGCACCGACGCAGCGGCGAGCATCCGCGGCAGCATCGCGAAAATGTCGTCCTGGTGGATGGGGTTGTAGTACGCGGGCCCGCCGGGCGGAACCGGGATCGGGATGCCTGCCCGCATCATCTCCATGTGATAGAACGGCCAGCCCCCGTTGTCGCCGTACGGCACATTGAGTCGTGCGATCACCGTCGGCACCCCCAGTGCCCGTGACATCGTCCGGGCCACCACCTCACCGGCGATCTTGGAGATCGAATAGGTCGGCAGCATGGACTTGTGGTTGTCGCCCAGCGCGGCCGACTCGGCGCGGGGATCGTCATCGGGCGGGTCGTATACCGCGGCCGACGAACAGTGCAGGAACGCTTTCGCGTCGGGACAGTGCGCCATCAGCAGACCCACCGATTCGGCGTTGGCCGCCAGATCTTTGTCCCATCGTCCGCTCTTGGCCACCGCCAGATTGAGGACATAGTCGACATCGGCGGGCACACCGCTGAAGTCGCCCGCGGTCAGGTTTGTCGGCACGCAGCGGATTCCGGCCCGCTCCAAGTTCTCCCGAGCCGCGGCGTCGGTGAACCGGGCGATGCCCCACACCTCGTTCTCGGCCGCCAGCGATATCGCCAGCGGTGCGGCGACCTGTCCGGTCGCTCCGGTGATGAGGATCTTCGCGCCGCGCATGGCGCGATGCTACTCGGCGCGCAGCACCAATCCGGTGCCTTCGGCGCCTGTCAGGGTCAGGCGGTCGGCATCGATCGACGCCGTCACCGAACCGGTGAGCGCCCGCAGGATCGAGCGTTCGATGTCACCGACCTCGCCGGTGCACGCCGGGCCGCTGAGGTTCAACGGCCCGAACGTCGCGGTGTCACCGGTGACGTCGACGCGGCCGTAGAAGGTGTTGCATCCGGTCCACCCGGTGACGGTGTGGTCGGGACGCAGGGTCAGTCCGGGCTTCGCCTGTTCCAGCGCCATCGACGTCGTGGCGGCCTGCGCGGTGAGCAGGGTGTCCACCCGCCAACTGGTGCCGATCAGCGGCCGATCCGGGTCGACCACCTTCTTGTCGCGCAGTGTGACGGTTGCCGTCGGGCCGGACAGCGTGAGGGTGTCCCCGGACAGCGCCCACGACGGCTGCGCCCGGAACAACCGGTCCACCCAGGCGTCGGCGTCCCCGATCGGCGGCGGGCAGGCCATCATCGTGGTGGCCAGCTGCGTGACCACCCGGCCACCGCTGAGGTCGACGGGGCCGGACCCGTGATTGCAACCGGCGAACGTGCGGAGCTGTCCGTCGGCGAAGGTCACGGTGAGCGGTCCGTCGCCGGGTATCTGCTCACCGGTCACCGCGACGGACACGAAAGTACGACCGACGGGTGTCGGCTCATCGTCGGCCACCGCCGTTGCCGAGCAGCCGACGGCGGCCGAAACGGTCAGGACCAGCGGGACCAGGCGCATGATTCCACGGTACGGGCATCGCAGTAGGCTGCCCCCATGCGAGTGGGAGTACTGGGCGCCAAGGGCAAGGTCGGCGCCACCATGGTGGCCGCGGTCCAGGCCGCCGACGATCTGGAGCTATCGGCCGAGGTCGACGCCGGCGACGACCTCACCACGTTGACCGCCAGCAACACCGAGGTGGTCATCGACTTCACCCACCCCGATGTGGTGATGGACAATCTGAAGTTTTTGATCGACAACGGAATCCACGCCGTCGTCGGTACCACCGGCTTCACCGACGAGCGTATCGCCCAGGTGCGCGCCTGGCTGGACGCCACACCCGGCGTCTCGGTGCTCATCGCCCCTAACTTCGCCATCGGCGCCGTGCTCACCATGCACTTCGCCAAACAGGCCGCACGGCACTTCGAGTCCGTCGAGGTCATCGAACTGCACCACCCGCACAAGGCCGACGCGCCGTCCGGCACCGCCGCGCGCACCGCCAAGCTCATCGCCGAGGCTCGGAAAGGCTTGCCGCCCAACCCTGATGCCACCAGTACCGGACTTGCCGGGGCCCGTGGTGCCGATGTCGACGGCATCCCGGTGCACTCGATCCGGCTGGCCGGATTGGTCGCCCACCAAGAGGTGCTGTTCGGCACCACCGGTGAGACGCTGACCATCCGGCACGACAGCCTTGACCGCACGTCGTTCGTGCCGGGCGTGCTGCTCGGGGTCCGCAAGGTGGCGCAGCATCCCGGCTTGACCATCGGCATCGAACCGCTCCTCGACCTCTGATGGCCGGCCCGGACGGCCAGGCCGGTGCGCGCAGCCTGCGCATCCAGCTGCTGATCGGCTTCATGTGTGTCGCGATGGTCGTCTACTTCGTGATGCTCGGCCGGATCGCGTTCGCCTTCTTGGCGTCGGGGGAGTGGGCGGCCGTCGGGCTGGGCATTGCGCTGTTGTTGCTACCGATCGTCGGCGTGTGGGCCATGGTGAGCACACTGCGGGCGGGCTTCGCGCATCAGCGGCTGGCCCGGCTGGCCCGCGACAGCGGGATGGAACTCGACGTCAGTGCGCTGCCGCGGATGCCGTCCGGGCGCATCGACCGCGATGCCGCCGACGAATTGTTCGCCACCGTGCGCGACGAACTCGATGCCGATCGGGACAACTGGGTGCGCTGGTACCGGTTGGCGCGTGCCTACGACTACGCCGGTGACCGCAGCCGGGCCCGTGAGACCATGCGGACAGCGGTCGAGATGGAGCGAGCGGCGCACCGCGGATGAGACTGCTCGTCGTGCACCACACGCCCTCGCCGCACTGCCAGGAGATGTTCGAGGCGGTGCTGTCCGGGGCGACCGACCCGGATATCGAGGGGGTCGAGGTGGTGCGCCGCCCCGCCCTGACGGTGTCGGCGGTGGACATGCTCGCCGCCGACGGCTACCTGCTCGGCAGTCCGGTGAACCTGGGTTATGTCAGTGGGGCGCTCAAGCACGCCTTCGACGAGTCGTACTACCAGATACTGGATTCCACCCGCGGCCGGCCGTTCGGCTTGTGGTTGCACGGCAACGAGGGCACCGAAGGCGCCGAACGCGCCGTCACCGGCATCACCGCGGGGCTGGGCTGGGTGAAAGCGGCGGAGTACGTCGTGGTCTCGGGTAAGCCCGGCAAGGCGGAGCTGGAGGCGTGCTGGAATCTCGGGGCGACGGTCGCCGCGGCGCTGATGGTCTGAATCAGCCGCCGAACATCATGGGTACGGTCAGTGGGCCGCGGATGGCCGGTGTGTCGCGCCAGCTCACCGCGCCGGTCAACTCGGGCCGGCGGGACAGGATCCTGGGCAGGGCGATGGACAACTCGAGCTGGGCCAGCGCCGCGCCCAGGCAGTAGTGGGCGCCGTACCCGAACGACAGCGGCGCGGACCCGTTGCGGCCCAGGCGGAACCGGCCGGGCTCGTCGAACACCGCGGGGTCACGATTGGCCGCGGCGACCGCCACCAGGACGCTCTGTCCTGCCTCGATGGTGACTCCCTCGAGGTGGTGCGTGGTGGTGGCGGTGCGCACGGTGGACTGCACCGGCGCGTCCAGCCGGATCAATTCGGTGACCAGTGCCGGGTCGTCCAGATCGATGCGGTCGGCGATCCGGGTGCCGTCGGCATCCGGGGTGAGCAGGGTGAGCATGGCCGCGCCGAGCAGATTCGCGGTGGTCTCGTGACCGGCGACGGCGATCAGGATGGCGGTCGTCACCACCTCGTCGAGCGACAGTGCCGGATCCCCGGCGATGAAGCTGAACAGGTCATCGCCGGGATGTGCCCGCCGGTCGGCCGCGATGGGCAGGAACTCCGCCATCAGCGTGGCCGAAGCGGCGGTCCCCGCGGCCATCTCGTCCGGATCGGCCAACGTGCCGAGCATCCGGATGATGACGGGGGACACCTCGCGCAGCAGGTGCGCGGTATCGGTGCCGAGGTCCAGCCAGGCGCTGACGACGGCGATCGGCAGGGGCAGCGCGATCTCGGCCATGAAGTCGAATTCGGTTGCCGCCGGCGGATCCCCGATCAGGCTGTCGGCGATCGAGTGCACCCCCGTGCCGAGGTCGGCGACGAAACCGCGGGTGAAGACGTCGCGGACCGATCCGCGCAACCGCCGGTGGACGTCACCGTCGGCGAAAAGCATCGAGGACCGCGCGAACTCGCGGCCGATGGCGTCCGAGGAGGTCTGCGCCAGTGCGTTGGCGAACGGGTCGCTGGTCCAGCCGGTTCCGCCGAGAACCTGGCGGGCCGCGTCATACCCCAGCACCAGCCAGGCCTGGGCGGTGTCATCCCACACCACAGTGCCGTGCCGGCGCCGGCTCTCGTAGAACGGGTACGGGTCGGCGGCGTCCCAGGGCAGCCGGGCGGAACGAATGTCAGCGCTGGTCACCTCAGCGTTGATCATGGTGATCCAATCCGAACGGCAGGCCGCGCTCCCGGACCCAGGCGATGTGCCGGCGGCCCAGATCACTGGTGGGTTCGGCCAAGCCGTCCATGTCGTCGACGGAGTCGCGGGCGTTGAACGTGGCGTGCAGCGTCGTGAAGATCGCGTTCATCGACAGGTTGAGCCGGGAGAAGAAGACGAAATCCGGCGGCACCGACATCCGCCGCAGCGGATGGTCGGAGGCGCGGACGTCGACCAGGTACTCGATGGCCCGCGCGGAGGCCTGCTCGGTGTAGGTGGCCGGCTGCGGGCCGATCAGTTCGTGGATGACCCCGGCATACCAGGCGTACGCGTCATCGGCGGTCAAAGTGGAATTCTGGGCGAAGAAACCACTTTCGACCATCAAGGCGCGTAATTCGTCCTTGCGGCCGGTGATCGCCGCCTGCAGCATCGTGACGATCATCCGGCGGGTGCGTTCGGTGAGAACCTTGACGCAGCCGAAGTCGAGGAAGCCGACCGTGCCGTCGGTGCCGAACCGGTAGTTGCCGGGGTGCGGATCGGCGTGGAACAGGTTGGCGTGCCGATAGGAACCGGTGCTGAACCGGCTGATCACCTCGGCCCAGGTGTTCTTCAGGTCCTGCGCCGCATCTTGTGCTGCGGCCCAATCCAATCCGTCCAGGTAGGTCATGGTCAGCACGCGGTCGCCCGAGGCCTCGGCGATGACCTCGGGCACGCGGATGAACGGGTGGCCGCGGTACAGCTCGGCGAATGCCGTGATGTGGGCGGCTTCCTGGCGGTAGTCGAGTTCTTCGGAGATACGTGTCGAGATCTCGGCGGCGGCCGCACCGATATCGGGCAGCGCTGCACCCAGCGTGCCGGCGGCGCCCGCGGCGAACCGGAACACCGTGGAGAGCAGTTCGGTGTTGGACAGATCGTCGCGAATCGCTCGCGCCACACCGGGATACTGGATCTTCACCGCGACCCGACGGCCGTCGTGCAGGACCGCGCGATGCACCTGCCCGATGGAGGCCGCCGCCACGGATCGACTGTCGAACTCGGCGAACACCTCACCGGCGGGGCATCCGAGTTCGGTTTCCAAAACCCGTTGGGCCAGTGCGGGATCCATCGGCGGGGCGTCGGCCTGCAATCGCGTCAGGGCCTTCTGGTACGGCGAGAGCTCGCCGGCGCCGATGGCTGCGGCGTCCACCATCGACATCAACTGCCCGGCCTTCATCAGGACGCCCTTGGAGTGGCCGAGCAACTCGACGTACCGCTGTGCGGTGCGTTCGTGGAAACGTTCGACGGCGCCGGTGTCGCCCGCCTTCTCCCGCAACGTCGCCACCACGCGTCCGCCCGCGGCGCGTGCGGTGAATCCGGCCACCGGCATCGTGCGGCGCACCCGTCCGCGCGGGACCGTGTCATCGCTGCCCGACATCGGCCCTCCTCGGGTTATAGTGATGTCCTACCGAATATATGTACTCACTTATGGACGGTCAAGGGTGCAGGTATCGACGAAGGAACGACTGGTCAACGAGGCCATGCGGCTGTTCGGCGCGCAGGGCTACCGGGCCACCAGCATCAATCAGATCGAGAAGGCCGCGGGTCTGGTGCCCGGGTGCGGGGCGCTGTACAACCACTTCAAATCCAAGGAAGCGCTGCTGGCCGCGGGGATCGACCGGCAGTTGGACCGCCGCCGCGCCATGCGCGATATCAGCGCCTTGTTCGCCGGGCAGGGGGAGCTGCGCACCGAGTTGACGCTGCTGTGCCGTTACCTGCTCAGCGTGCTGGACCGGGAGGCGGAGTTCCTCCGGGTCGCGGCGCGCACCCCGGCCACCGAATCGGCACGCGTCCAGGACGCCTACGCCACCCTGGTCGACGGTCTGTCGACCGAACTCACCGACTGGATCACCGCGTGCGCACCGACTCTCGGTGTGGCCGACGCCCGCCGCATCGCCACGTTCGGGGTCAACGCTCTGCTGGGCAAGCGCATGAGCCGAATCGTGTTCGACGCGCCCGCCGTGGACACCCCCGATGAGGACTATGTCGGCGAGTGGACCACGATGCTGGCCGACCGGATCGAGTCCCTGCGTCGTAACTGACCTCGGAGGTAGGCTCCCCGCTATGCCAGGGATCGCCGAACTCGCACTGGGAGCCGCACCGATCGCCGGCGGCGCGCTGCTGGGGATTGCTGCAGGCACCTTCAGAGGGCCCGATGTCCGCGCTTCGATCAAGGCGGATATGGAACTGCTGGAAAAACTTCCGCCCGAGCAGCACGAGCGGCGTGCCGCCTTGCAGAAGTCCATCGACACCCGCATCGACGATATCGTCGCCGCCGTCGACAAGAACCGCGAGATCCGCGCGCTGGCAGCGTCCTACACCGGCAACTGGCGCGATATCGTCGTGTTCGTCTGCGCCGTCCTGTTCACCATCGTGTGGTGGAACGTCAGCCATAGCCGCACCAACTGGCTGATGATGTTCATCGTGCTGATCCTGCTGTCGATCCTGGCCGCGGTCTACGCGGCGCGCGGGATCATCCGGGCGGCGGCCAGCTACATGCACAGCCGCCGGCAAACTCAGTAGTGGAAGGTGTCCGACGGCGCAGGCACGTGATCCGGATCGTCACCGAAGTCGGATTCGTGGATACCGTAGGCCTTCGCCAAGTCCAGGATCTTGTTGGCGCGCGCAATACGTGGTAGATCCGAGCCGTTGCGGATCTCCCCGCCGTCGCGCTGGAACTCCGCGAAAAACTCGCGGGCCCAACTGATTTCCTCCTGTGAGGGAGACAAACCCTCGTTGACGGTCGGACACTGCTCGGGGGTGAGGCAGATCTTGCCGGTCATCCCGAATTCCGCCGACACCGCGGTCGCCTCGCTGAGCTTGCGGGCACTGGACCCGACCGTCGGTCCGTCGATGGCGCTGGGCAGCTGCGCGGCCTTGGCGGCGATGGTGAACCGGGACCGGGCGTAGGCCAACGTGGCCGGGTTGTCACCGAATCCGGTGTCGCGGCGGAAGTCCCCGATGCCGAAGGCCAGCCGGAAGGTGCCCTTGGCCGACGCGATCTCGGTGATGCGTTCCAGCCCGCGGGCCGTCTCCACCAGGGCGACGATCGGCACGTCCGGCAGCCGGCGGGCCGTCTCGGTGACGTGGTCGACGCCCTCGACCATGGCGAGCATCACCCCGCCCACCCCGGTGTTGCTCAGCATCTCCAGATCGTCGGCCCACCACGGGGTGCCGAACCCGTTGATCCGGACCCAGTCGGTGTTGCCCTCGGCCAGCCAGCGCACCACGTTCTCGCGCGCCGCCACCTTGTCCTTCGGCGCGACCGCGTCCTCGATATCGAGGATCACGACATCGGCGCGCGACCGGGCGGCCGGTGCAAAGCGGTCGTACTGGGCGCCGTTGACCAGCAGCCAGCTACGTGCGAGTACCGGGTCGATGCGAAATCCGGGCTCGCTGGGATCGGGTTCGAAGGTGCTGGGCTGGTCGTACACGCCGTCAATCGTCGCTTACCGGCTCGGCCGGGCTCAGGCCGGGGCCAATGCAGCCCCGAACACCCGCTCGGTGGCCTCCCAATGCCGCTGGGCGGCGGCCTCGTCGTACACCGTGCGATGGTCGGGCACCGCGAAACCGTGCGCGGCGGGATAGAACTCGATGGTGTGCTCGACGGCAGCGCCGGACAGCGCGTCCTCCAGCCGCTTACCGTCCTCCTCGGTGAAGGAGGCGTCGTTCTCGGCGGCGGCCACGTACACCACCGCGCGGATCTTGTCCGCGAGCAGATGCGGGCTGTCCGGATCGTCGGCGACCGCCAGCCGGCCGCCGTGGAAGGACAGCGCCGCGGCCACCCGGTCGGGCAGCCGGGTGGCGACGATCAGCGAGGCGCGCCCTCCCATGCAGTACCCGGTGGTGCCGAATGCCGTGCCGGTGACATCGGGGCGCGCCTCCAGGTAGTCGAAGAACGCCTCGGCGTCGGCGGCCAGGACCTCGGGGGTGAGCGTGCCCATCAGCTCGAAGAGTTGCTTGCGCTTGTCCTGGTCGCCGAACACGGTGTTGAGGTCGATCGGCCCCCAACCCGGGTTGCGGTAGTAGACGTCGGGCACCAGCACGACATACCCGAACCCGGCCAGCGTGGTCGCCATCTGCTCCATGGTGGGCCGCAGGCCGCCGGCGTCGGGGAAGAGGACTACGCCTGGCCACGGGCCCTGACCTTCCGGGGTCGCTACGGCGACGGTCGCGGTGCCGTCTGCGGTGGTTATGGTGTCGTGGGTGATCGGCATGGGGTCCGTTCTACTCCTGCGTCCCAGACGTAAGCTATGAGCGTGCCTATCGCGACCCCCTATGAGGATCTGTTGCGTCTGGTGCTGGAACACGGCACCCCGAAAGCCGACCGCACCGGCACCGGCACGCGCAGCCTGTTCGGGCACCAGATGCGTTATGACCTCACCGCCGGCTTTCCCCTGATCACTACCAAGAAGGTGCACACCAAGTCGATCGTCTACGAGCTGCTGTGGTTCCTGCGCGGTGACTCCAACGTGCGCTGGCTGCAGGACCACGGTGTCACGATCTGGGACGAATGGGCTTCCGAGACAGGGGATCTGGGCCCGGTGTACGGCGTGCAGTGGCGGTCCTGGCCCACCCCCTCCGGGGAGCACATCGACCAGATCAGCGCGTCTCTGGAGCTGCTCAAGCGAGACCCGGATTCGCGCCGCAACATCGTGTCGGCCTGGAACGTCGGCGAGATCCCGCAGATGGCGCTGCCACCGTGTCATGCGTTCTTCCAGTTCTACGTGGCCGACGGCCAGCTGAGCTGCCAGCTGTACCAGCGCAGCGCCGACCTGTTCCTCGGGGTTCCGTTCAACATCGCGAGCTACGCCCTGCTGACCCACATGATGGCCGCCCAAGCCGGCCTGGGCGTGGGGGAGTTCGTCTGGACCGGCGGGGACTGCCACATCTACGACAACCATGTCGAGCAGGTCACCCTGCAGCTTTCGCGTGACCCCCGACCGTATCCAGAACTCGTTCTGGCCCAGCGTGATTCGATCTTCGACTACACCTACGACGATATCGAGATCAAGAACTACGATCCGCACCCGGGAATCAAGGCGCCCGTCGCCGTATGACGATCAGTTTGATCTGGGCGCAGTCGACCTCCGGGGTGATCGGGCTGGACAACGGCATCCCCTGGCGGCTGCCCGAGGACCAGGCCCGGTTCAAGGAGCTGACCCTGGGCCAGACCGTGATCATGGGCCGGCTCACCTGGGAGTCGCTGCCGGCCAGGGTGCGCCCGCTGCCCGGCCGGCGCAACGTGGTGGTCACCCGCGATCCGGCGTACCAGGCCGAGGGCGCCGAGGTGGTGGGTGAGCTGCCCGCCGACCTGGACGGCTGGGTGATCGGCGGTGCCCAGCTGTACGGGCTGGCGCTGCCGTTGGCCGACCGCTGCGAGGTCACCGAGATCGACGTGGACGTCGACGGTGATGCCTTCGCGCCCACCCTCGACGATTCCTGGTCGGTGACCCGTGGGGACTGGCTGACCGGCGGCTCGGGGCTGCGCTACCGGTTCTGCTCGTACCACCGCTGAGCGCCGTTGTCGGTGCCATGCGCAACGATGGCCGGGTGCCCTCTCTGACCGTCGCTCAGGCCCGCCGCATCGCCGTCGCCGCGCAGGGTTTCCACGACACCCGTCCGGCCGGCGCGGTGACACGCGCGCACCTCAAGCGGCTGATCTCCCGGATCCAGGTGTTGCAGTTGGACTCGGTGTCGGTCGCGGTGCGCGCGCACTACGCACCGGTGTTCAGCCGGCTCGGCGGCTATGACCGCGATGTGCTGGACCGGGCGGCCTGGAGTCACAGCGCTCGGGCGCCGCGCCTGCTGGTCGAGTACTGGGCGCACGAGGCGGCGCTGATGGCCGTCGAGGACTGGCCGTTGCTGCGCTGGCGGATGCGGGAGTACACCCACGGCCGGTGGGGCACCGAGATCGTCCGCAAGAACCCGCAGTTGGTCGAGGACGTCATCGCTACCGTCGACGTGCTGGGACCGTCCACCGCGGGTCAGATCGAGGCGTATCTGGAATCCGAACCACGCGGACGCAAGGGCCCTTGGTGGGATCGCAGCGACACGAAATGGGTGGCCGAGGCGCTGTTCGCGTCGGGCCGGCTCACCACGGCCACCCGGGTCGGCTTCGCGCGGCACTACGACCTGACCGAGAAGGTGCTGCCACCGGACGTGCTGGCCCGCGAGGTCGACGACGAGCAGGCGCTGCGTGAACTGATCCTGCGCGCTGCCGGGGCGCTCGGGGTGGCGACCGAGCCCGACCTGCGCGACTACTTCCGGCTGAATCCCAAGCAGAGCAAGCCCACGGTGGCGGCGCTGGTCGACGAGGGCTTGCTGGAACCCGTCGAAATCGACGGGACGCCCGCGTATCTGCGGGCCGGGGTGCGGATCCCGCGTCTGGACCGCGGCACCGCGCTGCTCTGCCCGTTCGACCCGCTGATCTTCTTCCGTCCCCGGGTGGAGCGGCTGTTCAATTTCCGCTACCGCATCGAGATCTATGTGCCCGCGCCCAAACGTCAATTCGGTTACTACGTATGGCCATTCCTGCTCGACGGTGAGCTGGTCGGCCGGGTCGACCTCAAACGCACCGATGAGGCCCTGCATGTCGTCGGTGCGTTCGCCGAAGACGGCCAGGACAGGTCCCGGGTGGCCGGCGCCCTGGCGTCGGAGTTGCAGTCGATGGCCACGTGGCTGGGCGTCGGCGCGGTGACGGTCGGCGACCGGGGGGATCTGGTGGGCGAGTTGCGGCGCCGGGTGTAGGCACTCGAGCGCGGAAAGCGATATCGCCGGCGATATCGCTTTCCGCGGTCGAACTCCTAGCCGGTGACCGGCTGCGCCGGATCCACCTGCCGGCGGCCTCGTATCACGTTGGCGCCGAAGACGATTGCGCCGATCGCCAACCACACCAGGCCGCCGATCTTGGCCAGTGGGTCGGCGTTGAACAGCACGTACCCGATGATCAGCAGACCCACCAGCGGAACCACCCCGTGCAACAGGTAGTTCTTCGACTTCTTGCGCACCAGGTAGTACCAGGCCACCGAGATGTGCAGCAGGCAGAACCCGAACAGGGCGCCGAAGTTCACCAGGGACGAGATCAACCCGATCTGACCGACGAAGAACAGCACCAGCACCAGGCTGAGCGCGCTCACCACCAGGATGGCCGCGAACGGGACCTTGCGGGAGCTGATGTTGGAGAGGAATCCCGGCAGCTGACGGTCTCGGCTCATCGAGAACAGCAGCCGGCTGGTGGCGGCCTGGGCTGCCATCGCGTTCGCGAAACCGACCGCGAGCACGTTGACCACGAAGAAGGCGTTCATCCAGCCGGTGTTGGAGGCCGCCTGCACCAGCAGGAAAAAGGCGTTACCGACCTCGTCGTCGCTGAACGACGCGCGGCCGCCGGCGAGCAGGCTGGCCAGCCAGGTCTGGGTGATGAACAATCCGGCGACCACGAACAGGGCGATGATCATGGCTCGCCCCGCCGGGTTCTTCTTGCCGGTCGACTCCTCGGCCAGCGTGGAGATGCCGTCGAAACCGAGGAAGCTCAAGACCGCGATCGACAGGGCGGCCGCGATCAGCGGCGCGCTGATGGCCTCGGAATTCCAGATCGGGGTGGTGCTCCACCCGACGTTCGGCAGCGACTGGCCGCTTATGGCGCGGACCGCGATGACGACGAACACCACCAGGAACACGAGCTCGAGCGCCAGGAAGATGCGGTTCACGATCTTCAGCGAGCCCACGCCCAACAGATTGATCGCGGTGTTCACGATGACGAAGACAATCGCCCACAGCCAGCGTGGTGTTCCGGGGAACAGGCCGATCATCGATTCGGCCGCGAACACATAGAGCAGGGTGGGAATCAGCAGGTAGTCCAGCAGAATGGCCCAGCCGGCGAAGAAGCCCAGCCCGGGGTGGATGCCGCGGCCCACATAGGCGAACACCGAGCCGGCCAGCGGGAACGATTTAGCCATCTGTGCGTACGCCAGCGCGGTGAACACCATGGCGATCAGCCCGATGAGGTAGACCAGCGGCACCATGCCGGCCGCACTGTTGTAGACGGTGCCGAAGATCGTCCACGGCGCGATGGGCACCATGAAGACGAGGCCGTATACGACCAGGTCCAGGGTCGAGATGGACCGGTTGAGTTCCTGTTTGTAGCCGAATGATTCGAGACTTCGCTGCCCCTCACCGGTGGTGAGGTGGGTGGAGGTGGTGGCCATGGGTGTCCTGTCAGGTGGTGGTGGGGTCAGACCCGGGCGGCGGCGGCCAGATCGTGGGAACCGAGAAAATCGGCGATGACCGCACGGAACTCGGCGGGCTTCTCCAGATGCGTGCAGTGACTGGTGTCGGGGAAGACGTGACTGCGGACGTCGGCGATGTTGTCGACATAGGGTTGCCATGTCGCGGGCGTGGCCTCGTCGAACTCGCCGGCGACGACGAGCACCGGTGCGATGATTGCCGGCAATCGCTCGATCACCGTCCAGTCGCGCAGGGTGCCGATGACGTGAAACTCGTTGGGCCCGTTCATGGTGTGGTACACGGTCGGTTCGGCCTCCATCTGTGCCTCGCTGTCGGCGAAGTCCTTGGGCATCGGCTCGACTCGGCACACGTGGCGGCGGTAGAACTCGGCGGTCGCGGCAAGGTATTCCGGGTCGGTGACGGTGCCGTCGGCCTCGTGCCGGACCAGGGCCGCCTGGGTGGCAGCGGGCAGTTGCGCTCGCAGCTCGGCCGCTCCCTCGACCCACAGTTGCATCGACGCGGGGGAGTTGCAGATGGACAGCGATGCCAGTCCGTCGGGGCGGCGCACCGCGATTTCGGCGCCGAGCATGCCGCCCCAGGACTGTCCCAGGACGTGATAGCGGTCGATGTCCAGCGCGGTGCGGACGGTGTGGAACTCCTCGACGAACAGGTCTGGGGTCCAGAACTCCGCCGGTGCGTCCGGCAGATGAGTGCTGTTGCCGCAGCCGATCTGGTCGTAGTGGATGACGGTGCGACCGGTCTCGTCGGCCAGCTCGGCGATATTGGCCACGTAGTTGTGCGCCATCCCGGGTCCGCCGTGCAGGACGAACAGGGGCAGCGCCTCGGGGCGCTCGGATTCCGGCTTGGTGATCTGGACCCAGGTCTGATGATCGCGGAACGGGATGGTCTGCGTCGTGCGTGGCATGAAGGCAGCATGAGCCGGAAAAGGTCTCACTGCAAGACCATTAATCGAGTTTTAACAATCGGCGTCGATACTGTGGTCGCGTGAGGGAGAGGGGTAGGGGTATGACACAGCCGATCGGGACCGGTGCGCCGGGCTTGCTCGACCGCGAACTCGAACCCAACACGAGGGTCGACGAGATCACCGACCGGCTGGTCACCGCCATCGCCATCGGCGAATATCTGCCCGGCGCGCGGCTG
The DNA here is from genome assembly GCF_033741155.1 of Mycolicibacterium chengduense. Taxonomy (NCBI): domain Bacteria; kingdom Bacillati; phylum Actinomycetota; class Actinomycetes; order Mycobacteriales; family Mycobacteriaceae; genus Mycobacterium; species Mycolicibacterium chengduense. Next base: position 164,404 of record NZ_JAWQNH010000006.1, read on the forward strand.
CCGGCCGAGCGTGAACTCGCCGCCGCCCTGCGGGTCGGCCGGATGACGGTCCGTGCGGCGCTGGCCCGGCTGGTCGAACGCGGCCTGGTGGAGACGCGGCGCGGTCGCGGCGGTGGGTCCTACGTGCTGCAGCAGTGGCCGGACTCGTCCACCGAGACGGTCGGCAGGACGCTGACCATGCGAGCGGCCGAACTGCGCGACCGGTGCGATGCCATCTGCCGGATGCACGGCGCGGTGTGCCGGGCCGCGGCCGAATCTCGCACACCTGCCGACATCACGCGGCTGCGGTCCGCCCTCGAGGATTACCGCCAAGCCGAAAGCGGGCTCGCCGCGCAGCAGGCAGACAGTGCGCTACACCTGGCCATCATGGACACCACGCACAACGCGGTGCTCAAACAGGTGCTGCTCGATTTGGAGGCGTCGGTCAGTATCGCTGCCCCAGCGCATCTGTGGGGCGAGCCGGCGACGATGCGGCAGATGGAGCTACGCGCCCTCGATGAACACGTGGCCCTCATCGACGCCATCGCCGACGGCCGCGCCGACGTGGCCGACGCGTTGGCTCGTGCGCACGTCGCGATCGACTTCGAGCACATCGCGGCCGCCATGCGACGGGCAGGTGTGCTGGCGGATTAAAGTCATACTGAGCGAAGGCAGGAATCGTCCGTATGGCAGCCCGTGAGCGAATCCTTGTTCGTGGTTTGGTGGATTGGGTCGCGCTAGACCGCGTCCATTGGGAAGTGCTGCAAGACAATGACAATAATAAGGAAGAGTCTGTCACGGTCGTTCAACGAAAAACGTTGGACTTGATTCGTTCTCTGGTCAACGACGGTTTGGTGGAGGTTGGCGACCTCTCAGGAGACAATGGTCGGTTTGTGGCGTGGCGCAGTTCAATCGATGAATCCATCGCCAGAATCAGCGATGCATACGTCGCGAATTTCGATGACCTCAATTCTTGGCCGTGGGTCTGCTGGCTCGACTTGACCGAGGATGGAGCGACCGTCGCGCGGGATGCATGAGCGATCACAGTCTCCGGGTTGACGGGAGCTCCGTGACACGCAGGCTGATAACGCTATGAATTTGTCTTGTAGGAAATCGCTCCGGTGAATTATGTCGTCGCGGAGATCGGTTTCGCACCCGCGCCGACGTGTGGGCATTGTTGAACAGACAGTCCAGGCGGCGGAATTGCCAGCAAATGTCCGGTAAATTGAATGGGCGCAGGCTCGCTGTGAATCGGACAGTTGTATCCGTCGCACCTCCATCTCACCCGTTATGTGGTTTGTCATCACCTTCCCGCGTTGCTGGCTGACCGCCGACGCCAGTCCTGAGCTCACATGCTCGACTCGACGGAATGTCGTTGTTGTACGTGAATTCCGGGTTTGCATCGATCGCATCGAAAGGTGGGCGGCGATGATCTGGCGCCTGGCCAGCAGTTCGGGGTGTGCCGGTGGCATCTCGATTTCGTGCGCGACGTGTCACACCCGAGTGGCATAATCGAACATGTGTTCGACGTCAATCCAGCTCAGCTGAGTGATGACGCGTTGATCTCTGCGTTGACGGCGGCGACGCAGGCTGAGGCGCGGGCGGCGGCGTGGCGGTTGGTCTTGGTGGGTGAGGTGACCGCGCGGCAGTGTGATGGCGAGGATGACGAGTTCGCTCATCAGGTGATCGATGGGTGGGCGTGGGCGAAGGCCCAGGTGGGTGCGGCGTGCAATCTGAGTCCGCATGCGGCGTCCAAGCAGATGGGGATTGCGGTGGCGTTGCGGGAGCGGTTGCCGCGTACGGCGGCGCTGTTCGCGGCTGGGGTGGTGTCGGCGGTGGTGGTCGATGCGATCACCTGGCGTACCCGGTTGGTGCAGGACGCGGATGCGTTGGCGTTGATCGATGCTGCGATCGCGGGGGAGGCCGCGGGGTACGGGTCGCGGTCGGAGACGGGTTTGGTGGCGGCGGTCGATGTGTGGGTGGAGAAGTTCGATCCCGCGGCGGTGCTGCGCTCGGCGGTGGCGGCGAAGGACACGTATGTGGAGTTCGACGACAAGGACGACGCGAATGGTGTGGCGTCGTTTTGGGGTCGGTTGCGTGTGACCGATAAGCAGGCGTTGCAGCGGCGTCTGGATGGTTTGGCGGCGTCGGTGTGTGCCCGTGATCCGCGGACGGTGCGTCAGCGTCGCGCTGATGCGTTGGCCACGTTGGGGGTGGTGGGTCCGCAGCTGGAGCGGTTGGCGTGTTTGTGCGGGGATCCGGAGTGTCGCGGCAGTGGGAAGGATCCGCGGGCGGCGGCGGTGACCATTCATGTGGTGGTCGACCACGTCCCGGCTGCAGAGCAGTTGGGGGAGGTCGACACGGCTGCGTCGAGCCCAGCCGAAGTGCGCCCGCCGGCCGCGCCGGCGCCGGCCGGCCCGGGGGTGCTGTTCGACGGCACGGTGGTCCCGGCGGGGATGGTGGCTGATTTGGTGAGTTCCGGGGCGCGGGTGAAACCGGTGGCCGAGATCGCCGATCTGGGTGCAGAGCCGCGCCATGATCCCTCGGAGAAGTTGACCGCGGCGGTGCGGGCGCGGCATCTGAGGTGCACGTTCCCCGGCTGTGGCCGGGCCGCCGACACATGCGATGTGGACCATGTGGTTGCGTGGCCGGCGGGGGCGACGCATCCGGGCAATTTGCAGCCGTTGTGCCGTGAACATCATCTGCTCAAGACGTTCTGCGGGTGGACCCCGCAGCTGGCGTCGGACGGGACGGTCACCTGGACTGCGCCGACCGGGCACACCTACACCAAGGGTGTCGGCGCGTCGATCCTGGGCGGCGCGGTGGTGCGTACGGAGGTCCCGCCGGCGCGGCCGGTCACCCGGCTCGCTGACGACGCCGATCGGGGGCGGATGATGCCGAGGCGGTCACGCACCCGAGCGCAAGAGTGCGCGCACCGGATCAAAGCCGAACGCGCCCGCAACACAGCAGAACTCGCCGACAGCGGCAGTGACCCGCCCTTCTGACCGGTCCGGTCCGCTCAGCTCAGCGGAATATCGTTGCCGCCCTTGGACTCCTGGTACTGCACCGACAGCACCGCGTACCGGTCGGCGATGAGCTGGCGCTTGGCCAGCAGCTCGGTGCGCAATGGCTCATCCTCGTCGTCGATCAGATCCGGGATCGAGTATGCCGTCCAGAACGCATTGGAGCGCCGGTAGCCGCCGGGCTCCAGGCCGAACACTTCTTTGAGGATCTTCAGGTCGTGCGGGATGGCGAACTCGTCGCGGGAATCCTCGTGACTGAAGAAGTAGTAGAAGTTGTCGAAACCCGCCCAGGTGATCGCCGACATGCACATGGTGCACGGCTCGTGGGTCGACAGGAACAGCAGGTCACTGGTCGGCGGATGCCCCGACAGCTCGTAGAACTGCTTGAGCGTGTGCACCTCACCGTGCCACAGGGGATTGACCGTCTCGGCGTTCGTACCGGCCACCACGACGGACAGATCTGCTTTGTGCAGGATCGCCGCACCGAACACCTTGTTCCCGGCGGCGACACCCCGTTCGGTGAGCGGCAGGACATCGGCGTCGATGACGGACAGCAGCCGCCCCACAAGTGTCATGGCCGACCCTAACGTCCGATGCGGCACCCCGCAGCTCGCCCGCGCTACTGAACCGCGAGATCGAACGGGTAATCTTGCCCGCGTGACCACCACCGGAATCGACGTCAGCGCACGCCTGGGCACCGTGCTGACTGCCATGGTGACGCCGTTCGGCCCGGACGGCTCGCTCGATCTGGGTGGTGCGAAGAAGGTAGCCAAGCATCTCGTCGACGCCGGGTGTGACGGCCTGGTGATCTCCGGCACCACCGGTGAGTCGCCGACCACCACCGATGACGAGAAGATCGCGCTGCTGGAGGCCGTGCTGGACGAGGTCGGGGATCGGGCACGGATCATCGCCGGCGCCGGCACCTACGACACCGCGCACAGCGTGCACCTGGCCAAGGCCAGCGCCGCGGCCGGTGCGCACGGCCTGCTGGTCGTCACCCCCTACTACTCGCGCCCCACCCAGCGTGGGCTGGTGGCCCATTTCACCGCCGTCGCCGATGCCACCGACCTGCCGGTCGTGCTCTACGACATCCCGCCGCGCTCGGTGATCCCCATCGAATGGGACACCATCCGCACCCTGGCGGCGCACCCGAACATCGTCGCGGTCAAGGACGCCAAGGGCGACCTGCACGGTGGCGGCCAGATCATCGCCGACACCGGCATCGCCTACTACTCCGGCGACGACGCGCTGAACCTGCCGTGGCTGGCGATGGGCGCCGTTGGATTCATCAGTGTCTGGGGCCATCTGGCCGCCGCGCAGCTGCGAGAGATGTTGTCGGCCTTCAACTCCGGCGATATCGCCACCGCGCGAAAGATCAATGCCGGACTCGGCCCGCTGGGTGCCGCGCAGTCCAGGTTGGGCGGGGTGACCATGTCCAAGGAAGGGCTGCGCCTGCTGGGAATCGACGCCGGTGACCCGCGTCTGCCGCAGGTGCCCGCCGACTCCGCCGAGATCGAGCAGCTGGCCGCCGACCTGCGCGCCGCCGGCGTCTTGTGATGACGGCTCACCTCGCTGCGCCGGGCCCGCTGGCCCCTGGCGCGCTGCGGGTTACCGCGCTCGGCGGGATCAGCGAAATCGGTCGCAACATGACCGTTTTCGAGCACCTGGGCCGGCTGCTGATCATCGATTGCGGCGTGCTGTTCCCCGGTCACGACGAGCCGGGTGTCGACCTGATCCTGCCCGACCTGCGGCATATCGAACACCGCCTCGACGATATCGAGGCCCTGGTGCTCACCCATGCGCACGAGGACCACATCGGCGCCATCCCGCACCTGCTCAAGCTGCGCGCCGACATCCCCGTGGTGGGTTCGCGGTTCACGTTGGCGCTGGTAGCCGAGAAGTGTCGCGAGCACCGCATCAAGCCGAAGTTCGTGCACGTCGCCGAGGGTCAGCGCAGTACCCACGGGGTGTTCGAATGCCAGTACTTCGCGGTGAATCACTCGATCCCGGATGCCCTGGCAATCGCCGTGCACACCGGTGCGGGCACCGTGTTGCACACCGGCGATATCAAGCTGGACCAACTCCCACCGGACGGGCGGCCCACCGATCTGCCCGGCATGTCGCGGCTCGGCGACGCCGGTGTCGACCTGTTCCTCTGTGACTCGACCAATTCCGAGCACCCCGGCGTGAGTCCGTCCGAGAGTGAGGTCGGTCCGACCCTGCACCGGCTGATCCGGGGCGCCGAAGGCCGGGTGATCGTGGCGTGCTTCGCCTCCAACGTCGACCGGGTGCAGCAGATTATCGACGCCGCGGTGGCGTTGGGGCGCAAGGTGTCCTTCGTCGGCCGGTCCATGGTCCGCAACATGGGCATCGCCAGGGAACTCGGCTTTTTGCGGGTCAACGACGACGACGTGCTCGATATCGCCGCGGCGGAGATGATGCCCGCCGACCGGGTGGTGCTGATCACCACCGGCACGCAGGGCGAGCCGATGGCGGCGCTGTCGCGGATGTCGCGCGGCGAGCATCGCAGCATCACGTTGACCGACGGGGACCTCATCATCCTGTCCTCCTCGCTGATCCCAGGCAACGAGGAGGCGGTGTTCGGCGTCATCGACGAACTCTCCAAGATCGGCGCCCGCGTCGTCACCAACGCTCAAGCGCGCGTGCATGTTTCGGGTCATGCCTACGCCGGTGAACTGCTGTTCCTGTACAACGGGGTGCGGCCGCGCAATGTCATGCCGGTACACGGCACCTGGCGGCACCTGCGCGCCAACGCCGCCCTGGCCGTGCGTACCGGGGTGCCGCCGGAGAACATCATGCTCGCCGAGAATGGGGTGAGCGTCGACCTGGTCAACGGTGTCGCATCCATCGCGGGTGCGGTGCCGGTCGGCAAGATGTTCGTCGACGGGCTGATCACCGGTGATGTCGGCGAATCGACACTCGGGGAACGGCTCACGCTGTCTTCGGGTTTCGTCGCCGTCACCGTCGTGGTCCGACGGGGCACCGGCAAGCCGGCCGGGCCCGCGCATCTGCACTCGCGGGGCTTCTCCGAAGATCCCAAGGCGCTGGAACCGGTCGCCCTCAAGGTGGAGTCTGAGTTGGAACGCCTTGCCGCAGAACAGGTCACCGATACCGCCCGGATTGCTCAGGCGGTGCGGCGCACCGTGGGCAAGTGGGTGGGGGAGACCTACCGGCGACAGCCGATGATCGTGCCGACGGTCATCGAGATCTAGTCACGCACGCGCTCGGCCACCGCGGACCACTCGATGGGGGAGGCGGCCAGGTTGCGCCCGGTGGGCCGGATGTAGGTGTCGCGGTAATAACTCGGGCCCGCCTGCTCCAGCAGTCGCCATCCGTACCCGGTCAGCATCTCCTCGACGCGTTCGGGGACGAAACCCGACTTCCACACCTGCCGGCGCTGACGGAACCTGCGGTACAGCGATCGCGAGTCATACAGGTTGGTGCCGTCGATGAAATCCTGGCGCACGTAGGTGAAGATCAGCCGACTGCCGGGCGCGGCGGCGCGCAACTGCAGGAAGGTGGCGTGCAGTGCGGCGGGGGTGAGGTACTGGGTGACACCCTCCCAGATGAACAGGGTGCGGCCGCTGTCGCGGAAACCGTTGTCGGCCAATGTGGTCATCACATCATCGCGCTCGAAGTCCACGCTCACCAGCCGCACCGACGGCGGCACCGCACCCAGGACGCGCTGTACCGTCGCGGTTTTGCGGTCGATATTGATCTGCTGGTCCACCTCGTAGACCGGCAGATCGCTGTACCGGGCGATCCGGTAGGGCCGGGTGTCCAACCCGGACCCGAGGATGACGATGGCATCGAACTCGGTGACGGGATCGGAAACCCGTTCGTCGATATAGCGTTTTCGGCACACGATGCCCGTCCACATGCCCGGCGCCGAGCGGTCCGAGGCGGCCAGCAGCGCGCGACGCAGCGGCCCGAGACCGGCGAGACGCACGAGAGCGCGCAACCGGCCAGGCAGGAACGAGGCGGCCAGGTCGTCGTCGACCAGGCGGCGCTGTGGCGGTTCGTGATGCTCGAGGGCCGACAGCACCATCGGTCCGAAAGCCGTCTGCGCCTCCGGATTGGCTGCCCCCATCGGTCCCCCTCGCGCCTAGCGTTTGTTCACGAACCCCGCATCCACCGGCAACGCCACCCCGGTGACATACCGCGCCGCGTCGGACACCAACCAGTACACCGCATTCGCGATGTCTTCGGGTTCCAGGGTCTGCACCGGCAACGCATTGGTCATATCCGGGCCGCGGAACTCCTGCTGTGCAATACCCTCCAGCCAGGACCGGGTGAAGTCGTTGTCGATCATCGGCGTGTTCACCCCGGCGGGGTGCACCGAATTCACCCGGATGTTGAACTGCGCCAAGAAGTTGGCGTACACCCGCATCAGGCCCACGATGCCGTGCTTGGCGGCGGCGTAGCCCACCGCCCCGGCGATCGGCGAGCCCAGACCCACTAGCCCGGCCACCGAGCTGGTCAGCACCATCGCCCCGCCGTTGCCGAACTTGATCATCGGCTTCATCGCGACGTCGACGGTGTGGTAGACGCCGGTGAGGTTCACGTCGAGCACGTCCTGCCACGCGTGCTCGTCGGCCATCGGCGCGATGCCCGCGTTGGCGACGACGATATCGAGCCGGTCGCCGAGGGCCTCGGTACCCGCGCGCAGCGCCGTCTTGAGCGATTCCCGGTCCCGGACGTCGGCCGGCACGGCGACGATGCGCCGTCCGGTCTCCTCGACCAGCTTCACCGTGGCCGCCAAATCGTCGGGGGTGGCCAGCGGGTACGGCACCGATGCAATCTGCTCGCACAGGTCGACGGCGATGATGTCGGCACCCTCGGTCGCCAGTTTCACCGCGTGCGCGCGGCCCTGGCCACGCGCCGCACCCGTGATGAAGGCGACCTTGCCGGTCAGAGATCCCATGCGGGCGCTACCGCAGCTTGCCCTTGGCCGGGTCGCCGGCGACCACCGGGGCCAGCATCTTGATATCCGGCGCCCCGGCGAGGTGTTCGCCGATGGTGGCGAACAGGGTCCCGATCGCCGGTGCGGTGCCGTGCGTCGTGAGCGCTTCCTGATCGGCCCACTGCTCGACGAAGACAAAGGTGCCATCGGCCTCGTGCAGCGAGTACAGCTCGCACCCCGGCTCGGCGTGCACCGCCTCGATGGCGGTCGTGCAGGCATCGCGGACCAGGTCGACGGACTCGGGTTTGGCGGTCAGCGTGGCGACGACGACAACGGGCATGGGTGACTGACTCCTCGGTGAAGGTGACCGGACAGGTGTCTAGCGTACCGAGCATTGGTGGCGCAGGTCACGGCCCGTCGATTGCAACCTATCTGTGACCTGTGTGGCTGATGGTAAGGATGGGGCTCTTGCGACTAGGCTTGGACCTATGGCCAACAAGACCGCAGCCAGGTCCACGACCCGTTCGACCAGGTCAAAGGCCGGTTCGGCGAGCTCCGCCCGCGGCCGCGCCAAGCCTGCGCGGCCCGCCGCGGCGCGCAGAAAGCCGGCCAAGCCCGCCCCGCGACGGACGTCGTCGCCCCTGGCCGGCGCCGGAGCCGCCGTCGGCCGTGGCACCCGCGCCGGGTGGATGATGCTGGCCAAGGGGGCCGGTTCCACCGCCCGCTCGGTCGGGCGCGCTCGCGAACTGGAGCCAGGACACCGCCGGGACGGCATCGCCCTGGCATTACTCGGTGCCGCCGTGATCGTGGCGGCCAGCTCCTGGTTCGACGCGGCCCGCCCCGTCGGGGGCTGGGTGGACGTCGCCGTTCGCACGGTGATCGGCGCAGCAGTGGTGTTGGTGCCGCTGATCCTCGGTGTGGTCGCCGTGGTGCTGATGCGCACCGAACCCGACCCGGACGTCCGGCCCCGGCTGATCCTCGGATCGGCGATGATCGCGCTGCCCGTGTTGGGCCTCTGGCATATCTGGTCGGGCGCCCCGCAGGATCCCGAAGCGCGCCGCCAGGCCGCCGGGTTCGTCGGCTTCGCCATCGGCGGGCCGCTATCCGACGGCCTCACCGTGTGGATCGCCACGCCGCTGCTGGTGATCGGGGTGCTGTTCGGGCTGTTGCTGGTGACCGGTACGACCATCCGCGAACTGCCGGACACCTTGCGCGACATGTTCCAGACCAGGGCTTACGACGATTACGACGAAGACGACGAGTACTACGACGACGATGACGCGGCCGCACCGGCCGACGATTTCTCCGATGGCTACTACGACGATCCTGCCGGCTACGGCGACGGGGACGTGCAGACCTGGCCCACCGCCGAGCTGTCCCGCCCTGCCGGCACACCGATGGACAACTACCCGCTGCCCGAGCCGATCGAGGCAGAGGCCGAGACGCTCCCCGAGCCGCGTGCCATCGAAGCGCCGAAACCGGCCCGCAAGAAGCCGGAAGCGCCGAAGAAGAAGCCGGACGACACGCTCGTTCTCGACCGCGTCGTCGAGGGCCCGTATGTGCTGCCCTCGATGGACCTGTTGGTCGCCGGTGAGCCGCCGAAGAAGCTCACCGTGGCCAACCAACACATGACCGATGCGATCACCTCGGTGCTGCAGCAGTTCAAGGTCGACGCCGCCGTCACCGGCTGCACCCGCGGCCCGACCGTCACCCGGTACGAGGTCGAACTCGGCCCGGGGGTGAAGGTCGAGAAGATCACCGCGCTGCACCGCAACATCGCCTACGCGGTGGCCACCGAGAGCGTCCGCATGCTGGCCCCGATCCCGGGCAAGTCGGCCGTGGGCATCGAGGTGCCCAACACCGACCGCGAAATGGTGCGCCTGGCCGACGTCCTGACCGCGCCCAGTACCCGCCGGGACCACCACCCGCTGGTGATCGGCCTCGGCAAGGACATCGAAGGCGACTTCATCTCGTGCAACCTCGCCAAGATGCCGCACCTGCTGGTCGCCGGCTCGACCGGCTCGGGTAAGTCCAGCTTCGTCAACTCCATGCTGGTGTCGCTGCTCGCGCGGGCCACCCCGGAAGAGGTCAGGATGATCCTGATCGACCCGAAGATGGTGGAGCTCACCCCGTACGAGGGCATCCCGCACCTGATCACGCCGATCATCACCGAACCGAAAAAGGCCGCCGCGGCGCTGGCCTGGCTGGTCGAGGAGATGGAACAGCGCTACCAGGACATGCAGGCGTCCCGGGTGCGGCATATCGACGTCTTCAACGAGAAGGTCCGGTCCGGGGAGATCAGCGCGCCCCTGGGCAGCGAACGGGTCTACAAGCCCTACCCCTACATCCTGGCGATCGTGGACGAGCTCGCCGACCTGATGATGACCGCGCCGCGTGATGTCGAAGAGGCCATCGTGCGGATCACCCAGAAGGCCCGCGCCGCCGGGATCCACCTGGTGCTGGCCACCCAGCGCCCGTCCGTCGACGTCGTCACCGGCCTGATCAAGACCAACGTGCCGTCGCGGCTGGCGTTCGCCACCTCGTCGCTGACCGACTCGCGCGTCATCCTGGATCAGCCGGGTGCGGAGAAGCTGATCGGTATGGGTGACGGCCTGTTCCTGCCGATGGGCGCGAACAAGCCCACCCGCATGCAGGGTGCGTTCATCACCGACGAGGAGATCCACGCCGTCGTCGAGGCCACCAAGTCCCAGGCCGAGCCCGAGTTCGTCGAGGGCGTCACCAAGGCCAAGCCCGCCGGTGGCGACCGCGGCGATGTCGACCCCGACATCGGCGACGATATGGACGTCTTCCTGCAGGCCGTCGAACTGGTGGTGTCCTCGCAGTTCGGCTCCACCTCGATGCTGCAGCGCAAACTGCGGGTGGGCTTCGCCAAGGCCGGCCGGTTGATGGACCTGATGGAGACCCGCAACATCGTCGGGCCGTCCGAGGGCTCCAAGGCGCGCGAGGTGCTGGTCAAGCCCGACGAGCTGGCGGGCACGCTGGCGCTGATCCGCGGGGGCTCGGACGCCAACGGCGGCAGCGACGAGGACGAGCCGGACTTCTAGAGGGTGAGCAGCATCCTGGTGTTGCCCAGGATGTTCGGCTTCACGTAGGACAGGTCGAGGAACTCCGCGACGCCGGTGTCATACGAGCGGCACATCTCCTCGTACACCTCGGCGGTCACCGGGGTGCCCTCGATCTCGGCGAACCCGTGCCGGCCGAAGAAGTCGGTCTCGAACGTCAGCACGAAGATGCGCTGCAGGTGTAACTCGCGCGCCACATCCAGCAGTTGGGCCACCACCCGGTGCCCGACGCCCTTGCCGCGCACCTTGGGATGCACGGCCACCGTGCGTACCTCGCCGAGATCGGCCCACAGCACGTGCAGGGCGCCGCAGCCCACGATCTCGCCGTCGAGCTCGCCCACCCAGAACTCCTGGACCGCCTCGTACAGGTTGACCAGGTTCTTCTCCAGCAGGATCTTGCCCGCATAGATGTCCACGAGCGCCTTGATGGCGGGTACATCCGAGGTGCGGGCCCTGCGCACAATCAGGGGATCGACCGGCTGAGCAGGCGCCTCATTCACAGCAGCGAGAGTATCGGCAACCGCAACCGATATCCTGATGCCCGTGCCGGGCCAACCAGATACAGATCCCACGGTGCCCCGCGCGTCCGTCGCCAACGTCGCCAATCTGCTGACCGGCATGCGCCTGGTGCTGGTGCCGGTGTTCGTCTACGCGCTGTTCATCGGTGACGGACATGAAACAGTTTGGCGCACAGCCGCATTCGTGATCTTCACGGTGGCCGTCATCACCGACCACTTCGACGGTGCGCTGGCCCGCAGTTACGGCATGGTCACCGAATTCGGCAAGCTGGCCGACCCGATCGCCGACAAACTGCTGATCGGCGCGGCGTTGATCGGGCTGTCGGTGCTCGGTGACCTGCCCTGGTGGATCACCGTCGTCATCCTGGTCCGTGAGATCGGCGTCACGGTGCTGCGGCTGGCGGTGCTGCGGCACGGGGTCATCCCGGCCAGCCGGGGCGGCAAGCTCAAGACCCTGGTGCAGGCGATCGCCATCGGCCTGCTGATCCTGCCGCTGTCGGGGGTGTGGCTGACCACCGCGATGGCCATGATGTGGTTGGCCGTTGTGCTCACCGTGGTGACCGGCGTCGACTACGTGGTGTCGGCGGTCAAGGATTCCCGGATGCGTTCCTGATCTCGGGAACCGACGGCGCACCGGTCGCGTTGACCCAGGTATGACCAACACATTGCTGCGCGAGGTTATCGGCGACGTGCTGCGGCACGCGCGGACCACCCAGGGCCGGACGCTGCGTGACGTGTCCGACTCCGCCCGGGTCAGCCTGGGCTACCTGTCCGAGGTGGAACGCGGCCGCAAGGAGCCGTCCAGCGAGCTGCTCGCCTCGATCTGCGATGCCCTGGACGTCCCGCTGTCGCGGGTGCTGACCGACGCGGGTGAGCAGATGGCGCGTCAGGAGGCCGGCGCGGCCAACGCGATGGGCCGCATCGACGTGACCACCAAGGTCGTCATTCCCCAGGTCGCCGCCCAGGTTCCGTCGATGGCGGTGGCCTGACGTGCGGGTGAACCGATAGGTTGGCATCAAGCAAACCCGCAGACTCGACAGACACAGCGGACTCGACAGACACGAAGGCGGAAACGTTCCCATGGCCAATCCGTTCGTCAAGGCGTGGAAGTACCTCATGGCGCTGTTCAACTCGAAGGTCGACGAGTACGCCGACCCGAAGGTGCAGATCCAGCAGGCCATCGAGGAAGCGCAGCGTCAGCACCAGGCGCTCACCCAGCAGGCCGCCCAGGTGATCGGCAACCAGCGGCAGCTGGAGATGCGGCTGAACCGCCAGCTGGCCGATATCGAGAAGCTGCAGGCCAATGTGCGGCAGGCGCTGACGCTGGCCGATCAGGCCACCGCCGCCGGTGACGCCGCCAAGGCCACCGAGTACACCAATGCCGCCGAGGCGTTCGCCGCACAGCTGGTGACCGCCGAGCAGAGCGTCGAGGACCTCAAGGCGCTGCACGATCAGTCGCTGCAGGCCGCGGGCCAGGCCAAGAAGGCCGTCGAGCAGAACGCCATGGTGCTGCAGCAGAAGATCGCCGAGCGCACCAAGCTGCTCTCGCAGCTGGAGCAGGCCAAGATGCAGGAGCAGGTCAGCGCCTCCCTGCGGTCGATGAGCGAGATCGCCGCGCCCGGCACCACGCCGAACCTCGACGAGGTGCGGGAGAAGATCGAACGTCGCTATGCCAACGCCATGGGTGCCACCGAGCTGGCCCAGAACTCCGTGCAGGGGCGCATGCTCGAGGTTCAGCAGGCCAGTGTGCAGATGGCCGGCCATTCTCGGCTGGAGCAAATCCGCGCCTCGATGCGCGGTGATCAGCTGCCCGCGGGTGGTGCCGCTGCCGCGCCGGCCGCCACTCCGCCGGCCGCGGCTCCCGAAGACCGTCTGTCCCAGTAGGTTTCGTCATGGTGGGGAACTCGGCACACGGTCGACGGGAACTGATTTCCGGGCTGGTCCAGCGCGGTGTGGACACCGCGGCGGAGTTCTCCGATGTCCTGTCGCAGAAGCTGGCGTCCCTCGCCGACCCGCGGGCAAAACTGCTGCGTAAGCGCCGGTGGGCGCGTCGACTCGGCTGGTTCTTCGCGGGTGCCACCGCGTTCTGGGTGGCGGTGACCGGCCTGCTCGCGTCGTGGAGCACCCCGGTATGGGCGCTCATCGTCACCGGCGCGATTGCGGCGGCTGCCGCGTTCCCGGCGACCCTGCTGTTCCTGCGTTACCGCTGGCTGCGCCGCGAACCGTTGCCCGAGACCGGCGCGCCCCGGCGGTTACCGCCCCGCGGGTCGGCGGCGCGGGCGCCGATGGTGGCGCTGGCCTCCGCCGAACGCGGGCTGTTGTCGCTGCTGGGGGTGTTGCAGCGGTCCGGGTTGCTGCCCGCCGACGAGTTACGCGAGATCTCCGCGGTGGCGGCGCAGACGGCGTCGGCGATGGCCGCGACGGCCGGCGAGGTGACGGCCATGGAACGGGCCGCCGCGGCGTCCCCGCAGTCCCGGGCGCACCTGACCCCGACCATCCGCGCGTTCGCTGTCCAATTGGACTCAGGTGCCCGCCAGTACAACGAAATGGTCACCGCGGCAGCGCAATTGGTGTCATCGGTGGATTCGCCGATGACGGCGCAGCGGCACCGCAACGAACTGACCGGGGCCACCGACCGGTTGCAGGGCTGGGCGCAGGCCTACGGCGAACTGGGCCGGCTGCGCGGCGCCTGAACTACAGGTCGTGCGTGCCCGTCTCGACACCATCGGGGCGCGGCCCGAACCGTTCGATGTACGAGCGGTGCTTGTCGGCGTCCTTCTCTCGCTGGATCTTGTCGATCAGGTTCGGATCCAGGCCGTGCACCCGCAGCATGTGCTTGCGCCAGATCTTGTTCAACGCATGCGAGAAGTAGATGAACGGGATCAGGATCGGGATCGTCATGCTGGCCCGCGTGACGAAGTCGATGGGGACGAACCAGAACGGGATGAGGATCAGCACGGCCGGGATGAGGACCCGCAGCATCACCCGTCGGGTGGCGCCCGGGCCGGTGAGGTCGTTGCGGACCCAGTCCAGCATCGAATCCGGCAGTCGCCGGTTGCAGCAGTAGCCGATCAGCTGGAACAGGTTGGGCTTGGTGCGTTCGGTCATGTCAGTGCCGGACGCAGCGCGGGGATCACGGCGCCGACCAGGCCGCGTACGACGGCCTTGGCGAAGTCGAACTGGTCGAAGTAGTCCCGCCACAGCGTGATGCGCCCGTCGTGCACCTCGAACACCCCGCACACCCAGAACTGCAGCCGCACCGGCCCGAAAATCAGCACATCGGTGCGCTCATTGAGCACCGATGCACCATCGGCCGCCGAGCGGTGGATCAACACGTCGAAACCCAGGCTGGGCCGGTCCATGGCGCGGAACAGCTTGATGGTGCGGCGGCGGCCGTACACGGTGGGGAAGCCGACATTCTGGTAGACGAGGTTCTCGTCGAGGAGCTCGGCGGCGGCATCCAGGTCGGGTGCGCGCAGGGAGTTCAGGAACGCCGTGACGGTGGCGATATTGTCGGCCCCGACCGGGACCACCTGCTGCTCGGTCATGTCCCTCAGGGTAGAGGGTCTCAGGGTGTGGCAGGGTGGGCGCGTGCGTGTCGCGGTGGTGGCCGGGCCGGATCCCGGGCATGCGTTCCCGGCGATAGCGCTGTGCCTGCGATTCCTGGCTGCCGGTGACGTCCCGACCCTGCTGACGGGTGACCGGTGGCTGCCCACCGCGCGCGCCGCCGGGGTGGATGCGGTGCCGCTGGCCGGTCTGGATGTGCGCGAGGGCGACGACGACGGTGACGCCGGGGCCAAGATCCACCGGCGTGCGGCTCGCATGGCGCTCGACAATATGCCCGTAATACGTTCGCTGGCACCCGATTTGGTGGTCTCCGACGTCATCACCGTGTGTGGTGGGCTGGCTGCCGAACTGCTCGGCCTGCCCTGGGTGGAGCTGGACCCGCATCCCTTGTACCGGCCGTCGAAGGGGCTGCCACCGCTGGGCAGCGGCCTGGCGCCCGGCACCGGTGTGCGCGGGCGGCTCCGCGATACGGTGCTGCGGGCGCTGACCGCGCGGTCGGTGCGCGACGGTGAGCGGCAGCGCGCGCAGGCGCGGCTCGGAATCGGGCTGCCCGGGCCGGACCCGGGCCCGTTGCGCATGCTCATCGCCACGCTGCCCGCCTTGGAGGTGCCCCGGCCGGATTGGCCCGCCGCAGCGGTCGTGGTGGGGCCGCTGCATTTCGAGCCGACCGCCGACGTGCTGGAACCGCCGGCCGGTGTCGGGCCGCTGGTGGTGGTGGCGCCGTCGACCGCCTCCACCGGGGCCGGCGGGATGGCCGAGGTGGCGCTCTCGGCGCTGGCCCCGGGGCGCAGTGTGCCCGCCGGTACCCGGGTGGTGGTCTCCCGACTGGGCGGTGCGGAGCTGGACGTCCCGCCGTGGGCGGTGGTCGGTCTGGGCCGGCAGGACGAGCTGCTGGGTGCGGCCGACGTGCTGGTGTGCGGTGGCGGGCACGGCATCGTGTCCAAGGCGCTGATGCACGGCGTCCCGCTGGTGACGGTGCCCGGTGGTGGCGACCAGTGGGAGATCGCCAATCGTGTTGCGCGCCAAGGAATCGGTCCGTTCGTCCGGCCGCTGACGGGGGAGTCGCTGGCGGCGGCGGTGTCCGAGGTGCTGTCGCGACCCTCGCACCGGGCGGCGGCCCGCCGCGCGGCGTCCGGTATCGCGGAGGTGGCCGATCCGGTACGGGTGTGCCATGACGCGCTGTCGGCGGCTGGGTAGGTTGGTGGCGTGCGGCTCACCGAATTCCACGAACGCGTCAGCGCTCAGTTCGGCTCGGCGTACGGCGCCTCGGTGCTCGTCGACCACGTGTTGAGTGGGATGGGGCGCACCGCTGCACAGGCCATCGAGGCCGGTGTCGAGCCGCGGGACGTGTGGCGGGCGCTGTGCGCCGACTTCGAGGTGCCGCGCGAACAGTGGTGAGACGGGAGGTGCTTCCGGCGTGTCTCACTTGCCTTCGAACACCTGTTCGTTAGGGTGGTGAGCGTTCGACTGAGCTGACTTGTCGGTGGCTGGCCCTAATGTCGCAGTCAACCGACCGGAACACCGGTCAACCGAACGACTACCGGAGAGGTATCACCATGGCACCACAGGCTCCCGACCGCGAAAAAGCGCTCGAACTGGCGATGGCGCAGATCGAGAAGAATTACGGCAAAGGCTCGGTCATGCGCCTCGGCGAGGAGGTGCGCCAGCCCATCTCCGTCATCCCGACCGGATCCATCTCCCTGGACGTGGCGCTGGGTATCGGCGGCTTGCCGCGGGGCCGGGTCATCGAGATCTACGGACCGGAATCCTCCGGTAAGACCACCGTCGCGCTGCACGCGGTGGCCAATGCGCAGGCCGCGGGCGGTATCGCGGCGTTCATCGACGCCGAGCACGCGCTGGACCCGGAATACGCCAAGAAGCTCGGCGTGGACACCGATGCGCTGCTGGTGTCCCAGCCCGACACCGGTGAGCAGGCGCTGGAGATCGCCGACATGCTGGTGCGCTCCGGCGCACTGGACATCCTGGTCATCGACTCGGTGGCCGCGCTGGTGCCGCGTGCGGAGATCGAGGGCGAGATGGGCGACAGTCACGTCGGTCTGCAGGCCCGCCTGATGAGCCAGGCACTGCGCAAGATGACCGGTGCGCTGAACAACTCCGGCACCACCGCGATCTTCATCAACCAGCTGCGCGAGAAGATCGGCGTGATGTTCGGCTCGCCCGAGACCACCACCGGTGGTAAGGCGCTGAAGTTCTACGCCTCCGTTCGCCTGGACGTCCGGCGGATCGAGACGCTCAAGGACGGCACCGACGCGGTGGGTAACCGCACCCGGGTGAAGGTCGTCAAGAACAAGGTGTCCCCGCCGTTCAAGCAGGCCGAGTTCGACATCCTGTACGGCCAGGGCATCAGCCGGGAGGGCTCGCTCATCGACATGGGTGTCGAGCACGGCTTCATCCGCAAGTCCGGTTCGTGGTTCACCTACGACGGCGAGCAGCTGGGGCAGGGCAAGGAGAACGCCCGAAAGTTCCTGCTGGAGAATGTCGATGTGGCCAACGAGATCGAGAAGAAGATCAAGGAGAAGCTCGGCATCGGTGCCGTGGTGACCGACGATGACGTTCTGCCCGCCCCGGTCGACTTCTGAGACGGGGCCCGCTGAGGGACCCAAGCGCGAGGAGCAGGCGCGGGACGTGTGTCTGCGCCTGCTCACCGTGCGGGCCCGCACCAGGGCCGAGTTGGAAGCTGCGCTGACCAAGCGCGGCTACCCCGATGACGTCAGTGCCCGGGTGCTGGACCGGTTGGTCGAGGTCGGGTTGGTCGACGACGCCGCATTTGCCGCCGAGTGGGTCCGCAGCCGGCGAACCAATGCCGGAAAAGGCAAGCGCGCCTTGCTCGCCGAGTTGCGCACCAAAGGTGTCGATGCAGACGTCATCGCCGAAACCCTCGACGGCGTCGACGCGGGGGAGTGGCAGGTGCAGGCCGAGCGGCTGGTGGCCACCAAGCTGCGCCGGGAAAACCTCGACGACGAAGCCAAGGTCACCCGACGTCTGGTCGGCATGCTGGCCCGCCGGGGGTACAGCCAGACCATGGCCTTCGACGTGGTCAAAACGCAACTGGCCCAGGAGCAGGCGCGGCGGGCCGTCTAGGCGCGAATCGCGTCCTAAATGACGAATCCTCCGCGCGTCCTAGATGACGAATCCTCCGCGCGTCCTAAATGACGAATCCTCCGTCGATGTTCCACGTGACGCCCGTGACGTAGCTGGCCTCCGGTGCGGCGAGATAAGCCACGGCGCTGGCGATGTCGCTGGGCTGACCGTAGCGGCCGACCGCGATGAACGGTCGCACCTGATCGGAGAACCCGCCTTCTTCGGGGTTCATATCGGTGGCCACCGGGCCGGGCTGAATCGTGTTCACCGTGATGCCACGCGGCCCGAGTTCCCGGACCAGACCGCGCGTCAGGCCCGCGACCGCCGCCTTGGTGAGCGCGTACACAGACAGTCCAGCCATGGGCGCTCGGTCGGCATTCACGCTGCCGATCGTGATGATCCGGCCGCCCCCGTCCAGGTGTGGAATCGCTCGCTGGATCGCCGCGAACACGGCGCGTACGTTCACCGCGATGAGCCGGTCGAACTCCTCGAGCGGAAACTCCTCAATCGGGCCGGCGGTCGCGATGCCGGCATTGTTGACCAGAATGTCGATGCCGCCCAGGCGCGAGACGGTCTCGTCGACGGCCGCATTGACCGCGTCGGCGTCGGCGCTGTCGGCCTGGATCGCGACCACCGTCGCGCCGGTGGCATCGAGTTCGGCGGCCAGCGCCTCGGCCGGCTCCGGCGAGGAGTTGTACGTGAAGGCGACGGCCGCGCCATCGGCGGCCAACCGCCGCACGATCTCGGCGCCGATACCGCGCGACCCACCCGTCACCAGGGCGCGCTTACCGCTCAGGGGTGTCGTCGATGTCGTGGCCATGGGATCCTCCGCTGCTGGGATGGTTCTTTCGAACTGATTGGTTACTAAGTACAGTCAGCTCAAGCCGCCACCGGGCCGGATCATTCCGAACTGTGGCGCGGGTCACATAAGGAGGTCGGATGGCGATCGGACGGCCGCGCGAGTACGACCCGCACACCGTGCTGGAGACCGCGACGCGGTTGTTCTGGGAACACGGCTACGACGGTGTGTCCATCACCGACCTGACCGACGCCACCGGCATCAACCGGCGCAGCCTCTACGCCCAATTCGGGTGCAAAGAACAGCTTTTCCGAGAAGCTGTGCAGCATTACGTCACCGGGCACGGCGGTTACGCGGCTGCGGCACTGGCGCAACCCACCGCGTGGGAGGTGGCCTACGCGATGGTGCACGGGGCCGCGGACGCGACCACCACACCGGGGCAACCGCACGGCTGTCTGCTGGTGCAGAGTGCACTCGCGGTCGCCCCCGACGCCACCTGTCTGCGGGCCGACCTCGCCGACATGCGGTCCGCGGGGGTGCAGGTCCTGGCCGAGCGGTTCACCGAAGCCCAAGCCGCCGGGGAGATTCCCGGTGAGGATCCGGTCGCCCTGGCCCGGTGGATCGCCTCGGTCTGTCAGGGCATCGCAGTGCAGGCCGCCAGCGGTGCGACCCGAGCCGAGGTCCATGCCCTTGCCGACCGGGCGCTGAAGGCGTGGCCGGCAGATTAGACCGCCGAGCCGTCCTGGACGAACTCCTTCGGCGTCACCGGCTCCGGGCCTTTCTTGGATCGGCGCAGCCGCGCCTCCAGCCAGGTCGCGAACCAGGACAGGCCGAAATTGAGGCTGATCATCAAGACGGCGATCACCATCAGCGCGGGAATCAGGTTGCCGTACGACGTGCCCACGCTGGTGCCCTGCCGCACCATCTCGATGAACGTGATCTGGTAGCCGATGGCGGTGTCCTTGAGCACCACCACCATCTGTGACACCAGCACCGGCAGCATCGAGGTGATGGCCTGCGGCAACAGAATCGAGCGCATGGTCTGCAGCCAGGTCAGGCCCAGCGCCGAGGCGGCCTCGGCCTGACCGCGCGGCAGCGCGTGCACACCGGTGCGCACGATCTCGGCGATCACCGCGCCGTTGTACAACGTCAGGCCCGTCACCACGCCGGCCAGCGCCAGTTGCTTGGACGGGAACACGTCGTACTCGGCGAACAAGGCATACGCGAACAGCATCATGATGAGCACCGGTACCGCCCGGAAGAACTCGACCACTGTCGCGCAGGTCCAGCTGATCCAACGCACCGGTGACAACCGGCCCACGCCCAGCACGCACCCGAGCACCAACGCCAGCACGATCGACAGCGCCGCCGCCGTCAACGTGCCCTGCACGCCCTCCAGGATGTAGTTCTTCCAGAGGTTGGCCGTCAGGAACGGCTCCCACTTGGCGGCGGTGAACTGGTCGGCCGCCGCGAACTTCCAGATCACCCAGGCAAGGATCGCCGCGAACGCCACCACCGTCAGTACGGCGGTGATCATGTTGCGCACCCGGGCCCGCGGCCCCGGCGCGTCGTAGAGGACCGATGCCCCGCTCATCTGGACCTCCTCATCGCAAAACCGCCCAGCGCTTGCCCAACCACCCGAACAACAACCCCATCGGCAAGGTCAGGATGACGAACCCGGCGGCGAAGATCGAGCCGACCAGCAGCAGCGCCGCGGTGTTCTCGATCATCTCCTTCATCAGCAGTGCCGCCTCGGCCACCCCGATCGCCGAGGCGATCGTGGTGTTCTTGGTCAGCGCGATCAGCACCGAACCCAGCGGGATGATCACCGCGCGAAAAGCCTGCGGCAACAAGATGATCCGCAAGTTCTGGCCGAACGTCAGGCCGAGCGACCGGGCCGCCTCGGCCTGCCCGATGGGCACCGTGTTCACCCCGGAACGGATGGACTCGCAGACGAAGGACGCCGTGTAGACCGTCAAGCCGAGCACCGCGAGCCGGAACCCGCTGTCGGCGATCGACGTCGGCGACAGCGGATCGGCCAGCGTGATGTGCAGGGTGTTGCCCAGCCCGAGCGAGCAGAACACCAAGATCAGCGTCAGCGGGGTGTTGCGCACCACGTTGACGTAGCCGGTGCCCAGCGCCCGCATCACGGGAACGGGAGACAGCCGCATCGCCGCCAGCAGGGTGCCGAGCACCAGCGCGCCGATGGCCGAGTACACCGTCAGCTGGATCGTCATCCAGAACGCGGCGAGGATCCGGTCCTGGTATTCGGTGAAGATCGCCACGGGCCCTGCGCGGTCTACTTGTCGACGGTCGGCGGCGCGGGTGCGGTGATACCGGCCGGCCCGAGATTCTTGTCGAACGCCGTCTTCCAGGCGCCGTCGGTCTCCATCTTGGTGATGGCGTCGTTGATCTTGGTCCGCAGCTCGGTGTCACCCTTCTTCAGGCCGATGCCGTACCGCTCCTCGGAGAACGGCTTGCCGACGATCTTGAAGGTGCCCGGACTCTGCGCCGCGTAGCCGGCCAGGATCACCTCGTCGGTGGTGACGGCGTCGATCGCACCGGTCTTGAGCGCCTCGACACACGCCGAGTACGTGTCGTACTGCTGCAGCTGCACGCCCGGGTACTTGTCCTTGATCCGCTGTGCGGGCGTCGACCCGCTGACCGAGCACAGTTTCTTGTTGTTCTGCAGCGACTCCGGGCCGGTGATATCGGTGTTGTCGGCCTTGACCAGCAGGCTCTGCCCGGTGATCAGGTAGGGCCCGGCGAAGTCCACCTTCTCCTTACGGGCATCCGTGATCGAGTAGGTGGCCACGATGTAGTCCACCTGCCCGTTCTGGATCAGGTTCTCGCGCTGGCCCGACGGCGCCTCCTTGAACTCGATGTCCTCCGGCTTGTACCCGAGCTGGCCGGCCACATAGGTGGCGACATCGACGTCGAAACCGCTGAACGTGCCGTCCGGGTTCTTCAGCCCCAAGCCGGGCTGGTCGTACTTGATGCCGACGGTCACCTTCTTGCTGTCGTCACCGCCGCCGCAGGCGGCCAGGGCGAACGGCATCGCGGCGGCGACCAGCGCGGCGGTGACCATCCGGAATCGCAGGGACATGGAGCGCTCCTTTGGTTGCATCAGTGATTCAGGATCTTGCCGAGGAAGTCTTTGGCCCGGTTGGACTGCGGATCGGTGAAGAAGCGTTCGGGTTCGGCGTCCTCGACCACGGCGCCGTCGGCCATGAAAACCACACGCTGGGACGCCCGCCTGGCGAATCCCATCTCGTGGGTGACCACCAGCATCGTCATCCCCTCGGAAGCCAGGTCGGTCATCACCGCCAGCACCTCTTTGATCATTTCCGGGTCCAGCGCGCTGGTCGGCTCGTCGAACAACATCACCTTCGGGTGCATGGCCAGTGAGCGGGCGATCGCCACCCGCTGCTGCTGCCCGCCGGACAACTGAGCCGGGTACTTGTCGGCCTGGTTGGCCACCCCGACCCGTTCCAGCAGCGCCAGCGCCTCCGTCCGGGCCTTGTCCTTGTCGGTTTTGCGCACCTTGATCGGCGCCAGGGCGACGTTTTCCAGGATCGTCTTGTGTGCGAACAGGTTGAACGACTGGAACACCATGCCCACATCGGAGCGCAGCTGCGCGAGCTTGCGCCCCTCCTCGGGCAGCACCTGGCCGTCGATGGCGATGGTGCCCGAGTCGATGGGTTCGAGCCGGTTGATGGTGCGGCACAGGGTCGACTTGCCAGAACCCGATGGGCCGAGGATCACCACCACCTGGCCGCGTGGCACGTCGAGGTTGATGTCCTTGAGTACATGGAGGTCGCCGAAATGCTTGTCGACGCCCTGTATCGAGATCATCGGGACCGAGGTCGCGGTGGTCATGGGTCCTGACCCTACCCAGGTAACGCTCAGCTTGGGGCGTATCGGCGCGCCCGTAACATGATTGTCGTGACTTCGATGATGGCGCGTGCGGACGAGGCGTCCCCCGGCGTCGACGCGCGCCCACGCACCTACCAGGTGCGCACCTACGGCTGTCAGATGAACGTGCATGACTCCGAGCGCCTGGCCGGCCTGCTCGACGCCGCGGGTTATGTCCGCGCTGCCGAGGGAACCGACGCCGACGTCGTGGTGTTCAACACCTGCGCGGTGCGCGAGAACGCCGACAACAAGCTCTACGGCAATCTCAGCCATCTCGCCCCGCGGCGCAGCGCCGACCCGAACATGCAGATCGCCGTCGGCGGGTGCCTGGCGCAGAAGGACCGCGACACGGTGCTGACCAAGGCGCCCTGGGTGGACG
The DNA here is from genome assembly GCF_033741155.1 of Mycolicibacterium chengduense. Lineage (NCBI taxonomy): Bacteria > Bacillati > Actinomycetota > Actinomycetes > Mycobacteriales > Mycobacteriaceae > Mycobacterium > Mycolicibacterium chengduense. The sequence continues at coordinate 187,693 of NZ_JAWQNH010000006.1, forward strand.
TGGTGTTCGGCACCCACAACATCGGCTCGCTGCCGGTGCTGCTGGAACGCGCGCGCCATCAGCGGGTGGCGCAGGTGGAGATTGCCGAAGCGCTGCAGGAGTTCCCGTCGGCCCTGCCGGCGTCACGCGAATCCGCTTACGCGGCATGGGTTTCCATCTCGGTGGGCTGCAACAACACCTGCACCTTCTGCATCGTCCCGTCGCTGCGCGGTAAAGAGGTGGACCGCAGGCCCGGCGACATCCTGGCCGAGGTGCAGACCCTGGTCGACCAGGGTGTGCTCGAGATCACCCTGCTGGGGCAGAACGTCAACGCGTACGGTGTGTCGTTCGCCGATCAGGACGTCCCGCGCAATCGCGGTGCCTTCGCCGACCTGCTGCGCGCCTGCGGGCGGATCGACGGTCTGGAACGCGTGCGATTCACCTCACCGCACCCGGCCGAGTTCACCGACGACGTGATCGAGGCGATGGCGGCCACCCCGAATGTGTGCCCGACGCTGCACATGCCGCTGCAGTCGGGTTCCGATCGGGTGCTCAAGGCGATGCGCCGGTCCTACCGGGCCGAGCGTTACCTGGGCATCATCGACCGGGTGCGGGCCGCGATCCCGCACGCCGCGATCACCACCGACATCATCGTCGGATTCCCGGGGGAGACCGAGGACGATTTCGCGGCCACCCTCGAGGTGGTGCGCCAGGCCCGGTTCGCCAGCGCGTTCACCTTCCAGTACTCCAAACGGCCCGGCACGCCGGCCGCCGAACTGCCCGATCAGCTGCCGAAAGCCGTTGTCAGCGAACGGTATCAGCGCCTGATCGCCCTGCAGGAGGAGATCTCCTGGCAGGAGAACAAGGCGCAGATCGGTAGCACCGTCGAAGTCCTGGTGGCCGCCGGTGAGGGGCGCAAGGACGCCGCCACCGCGCGGATGTCCGGCCGTGCCCGCGACGGCCGGCTGGTGCACTTCGCCCCGGGGCAGGCCGACATCCGGCCGGGCGATGTCGTCACCACCGTGATCACCGGTGCCGCGCCGCATCACCTGATGGCCGACGGTGCGGTGTGCAGCCACCGCCGCACCAGGGCCGGTGACGCGCATGCCGCCGGGCAGCGCCCGGTGACCGGTATCGGCCTCGGCATGCCGAGCATCGGCGCGCCCCCCGCGGCCGCGGCCACGACGGGATGTGCCCGATGAGCGACAAGGAATTCGAGGCCTACAAGGGCGATATCGAGGCCGTCGAGCGGCGCGTCGCCGCCGAGATCGACCCGGGCGCCCGCGCCGTGGTGGTCGCCGTATTGGTGTTGGTGGTGGCGCTGTCGTTCGCGCTGCCGCACATGGGATCCACCCGTGGGCTGGACGTGTTGGTCGGCGACCAGACCGCGATCAACGACGGCGTCGCCCTGCCGTCGCGGGTGTTCGTCTGGCTCACACTCGTTTTCGGTGTCGGCTTCTCCATCGCGGCGCTGCTGACCCGGCGTTGGACGCTGGCCTGGATCGCCCTGGCTGGCACCGCGGTGGCCTGCCCGGCCGGCATGCTGGCGGTCTGGACGCGCCAAACCGCCACCCACGGCCACCCCGGCCCGGGAATCGGCTTGATCATCGGCTGGATCGCGGTGATCCTGCTGGCCTACAACTGGGCACGGGTGGTGTGGTCACGCACCGCGGTGCAGTTGGCCGCCGAGGAGCAGCGCCGCCGCGCCCTCGCGCAGCACCAGAGCAAGGGTCTGCTCGACGATCTCGGCGACGACGAGAAGGCCTAGCTAGCGCTTCTTGCTGACGGCCTCGGCCGCGGTCTCGGCCCACTCCCGCCACTGCGCGGCGCTGGCCCTGGCCTGCTCGGCATCCTTGGTCCGCCCGGCCGCCGCGGCCTTCTCGGCCTGCTTCTCGAACTGCTCGGCGCGCTCGCGGAACTGTGCGGCACGGGCCACCGCCTCGGCGTCCACCTGGCTCACCGCCCCCGCGTCGCGCACCTTCTTCTCGACCGCGCGCAGCCGGCGTTCCAGTTCGGCCGAGCGTTCCCGCGGCACCTTCCCGATGGCATCCCACTTGTCGCCGAGCGCCCGGAAGGCGGCCCTGGCCGCGTCCGGATCGCTGACGTCGATGGCCTCGGCCTCGGCCAGCAGCGCTTCCTTGGCCGCGGCGTTGGCCCCGAACTCGGCGTCACGCTCGGCGTTCACGGCGTTGCGCGCGGCGAAGAAGGTGTCCTGGGCGGCCTTGAAACGGGCCCACAACGCGTCGTCGACATCCTTGGCGGCCCGGCCCGCCGCCTTCCACTGCGCCAGCAGATCCCGGAAGGTGGCGGCGGTCGCGGCCCACTCGGTGGAACCGCTGAGCGCTTCGGCCTTCTCGCACAGCGCTTCCTTGGCCTGCCGCACACCCACCCGTTCCCGGTCCAGGTCGGCGAAGTGCGAACCGCGGCGCCGGTTGAACGCCTCCCTGGCGGCCGAATACCGCTTCCACAGTGCATCGTCGGTCTTACGGTCCAACCCGGTGATGGTGCGCCACTCGTCGAGGATGTCGCGCAGCCGGTCCCCGGCGGCCTTCCACTGGGTCGAGTTCGCGGCGATCTCTTCGGCCTCGGCGGCCAGCGCCTCCTTACGTGCGGTCTGGGTGGCGCGGTGTTCGTCGCGCCGGGCGCGTTCGGCCGCCGCGGCGTCACCGGCATGCTCGACGATGGCGGTCAGCCGGGCGTGCACCGCGTCCACATCGCCCAGCACGGCGGCGGTGGGCAGCCCCTCCAGCAGCGCGGCGGCGGCGGTCTTGATCTTGCGGGCATCACCGCTGCCCGAGGCCAGTCGCGTCTCCAGCAGGGCCACTTCGGTGTGCAGATCGTCGTAGCGGCGGCCGAAGTGGGCATAGGCGGCCTCGGCATCACCGGCCTGCCAGGACCCGATCACACGTTCGCCGGCCGAGCTGATCAGCACGACCGTGCCGTCGGGTTCCACCCGGCCGAACCGGTGCGGATCCACGGCCGGGGTGGTGGGCGGTACGACAGCTGGGGTCGCGGCGGCGGCAGCCGGTTTCGGGCCGGGCCGGGGGCCAGGGCGGGGACCTGGGCGCGGTGCCGGCTTGGGGGCCCCTGAATCGCTGGTCGTCATGACTTTTCTCCACCTCCACGCGGGCTGACCCGCACCTGCCGCGCGACGCGGCGCCAATAGCTTCCGCCCGCTATTGAAACAGGTCACCGGCCCACATGCGTACGGCTTCGCCATCGACCGGGTCCCTCGGTTGCCAGATCACCGTCATTGGCGGCACGCTCAGCCCAGCTGAGAGGACGGAGGCACCGATGCACAAAGCGGATATCGCCGCTCTGCTGGCGCTGGGCGCCGCGTTCTTCATCGCCGTGGGCGACGTCATCCACCAGCGGTCGGCTCAGCAGGTGAGCGACGAATCCGTGGGCCACCTGCGGCTGTTCGCGCAGCTGCTGCGCGACCGCCGGTGGTGGCTGGGCAGCCTGGTGGCCGCGGTGGGTTTCGGACTGCAGGCCGCCGCCCTGGGATTGGGGTCGGTGCTGCTGGTGCAGGCCCTGCTGGTGACCTCACTGTTGTTCGCGCTTCCGATCAACGCGCGCCTGACCAACCGGCGGGTGACCCGGTTCGAATGGGTCTGGGCCGCGCTGCTCGCCGCCTCGGTGGCGGTGATCGTCACGGTCGGAAACCCGACGGCGGGGCATTCCCGGGCGTCGGTGCAGGTGTGGCTGGCTGTCGGGGCGGTGCTGGGTCCGGCGCTGGTGCTGTGCATCATCGGGGCGCGTATCTGGTCGGGGACGGTGTCGGCGATCCTGCTGGCGTGCGTGTCCGGCTCCCTGTGGGGACTTTTCGCGGTGCTGACGAAAGGGGTGGTCGACCGCCTCGAACACGGTCTCCTGGCCGTGCTGAGCACCCCGGAGCTGTACGCGTGGGCGCTGGTGGCCATCGCCGGGACGGGCTGGCAACAGGCCGCGTTCCGGGCCGGGACGCTCACCGCGTCACTGCCGGCGATGACGGTGGCCGAACCGGTGGTGGGGTCGATCCTGGGCATCGTCGTGCTCGGTGAGGCACTGCGGCCCGGCGATGCGGGCTGGATCACCTTGGCGGCAGCGGTGCTGGTCATGGTGGTTGCGACGGGGGCGCTGGCCCGCGGCGAGGCCGGTTGGGCGCAGGAGTCCGCCCGCACCTAGCGATAACGTGGTCCGGGTGTTGGCCGCCATCGCCGTGATCCCGTCGGCTCCCGTATTGGTGCCCGAACTTGCCGGAACGGCCGCCGACGTGGCGGCCGAACTCGCCCCGGTGCGCACCGCCGTGCTGACCGCGGCCGCCGCGCTGCCGTCGCGCTGGATCGTGGTCGGCACCGGCGCCGACACCGTGCGCATCGGGCCCGATGCCGTCGGCACCTTCGCGGGATACGGCGCCGACCTGCGGGTGCAGCTCGCCCCGGGCGCGACCGATGCCCTTGCCGAGTTACCGCTGTGCGCGCTGATCGCCGGCTGGGTGCGCGGCCTCGCGGCGCCGGGCGCGCGCGCCGAGGTCCGGGTGTACCGCCACGACCTGGATGCCGACGCCGCCGTGGCCGCCGGCGCCGCCCTGCGCGCCGAGATCGATGCCGCCGCCGACGCCGTCGGAGTCCTGGTGGTGGCCGACGGCGCCGCCACCCTGACCCCGTCGGCACCCGGTGGTCACGACCCGGATTCTGTTGCGGTGCAGTCGGCGTTGGATGACGCGCTGGCCGCAGGCGATACCGCGGCACTGTCCCGGCCGGGCACCGGCGTGGTCGGCCGGGTGGCCTATCAGGTGCTGGCCGGGCTGGGCGCGCCCGCCGAAGCCACCGAGCTGTACCGGGGTGCGCCCTACGGCGTCGGCTATTTCGCCGGGGTGTGGCGGCCCGCGGGCTGGACCCTGGCGACCGGGGGATCCGCACCGTGACCCGGCCGGTGGCCGTGATCGGGCCGACGGGGACGGGCAAGTCGGCGCTGGCGCTGGATATCGCCGAGCGGCTGGGCGGCGAGATCGTCAACGCCGACGCCATGCAGCTGTACCGGGGGATGGACATCGGCACCGCGAAGTTGGCCGTCGAGCAGCGCCGCGGCATCCCGCATCATCAACTCGACGTCCTCGACGTCACGGTCAACGCATCGGTCGCCCGCTATCAGGAACGTGCCGCCGCCGATATCGAGGCGATCCTGGGCCGCGACGCGGTGCCCGTGATCGTCGGCGGCTCGATGCTCTACATCCAGTCGCTGCTGGACCAATGGTCGTTCCCGGCCACCGACCCGGCGGTGCGGGCGCGCTGGGAAGCCCGGCTGGCCGAGGTGGGGGTGGCGGCGCTGCACGCCGAGCTCGACCGCGTCGACCCGCAGGCTGCCGCCTCGATCCTGGCCACCGACGGGCGGCGCATCGTCCGCGCGCTGGAGGTGGTGGAGCTGACGGGCCAGCCGTTCGCCGCGTCGGCACCGCGGATCGGCACCCCGCGCTGGGACACCGTGATCATCGGATTGGATTGGGAAACCGAGCTTTTGGACGAGCGGTTACGGCAGCGCACCGATGCGATGTTCGACGAGGGGCTGATCGCCGAGGTCACCGGACTGATCGCGGTGGGGCTGCGCACCGGGGTGACGGCCTCCCGCGCACTCGGCTACGCGCAGGTTTTGGCCGACCTGGACGCCGGCGGCGACGGCTCGGCGGCGCGCGAACCCACCTTCATGGGCACCCGCCGCTACGTGCGCAGGCAGCGGTCCTGGTTCCGCCGCGACCACCGGGTGAACTGGCTCGACGGTTCGGCACCGGACCTGGCCGATACCGCGATCGCTATCCTGGACAGGTGAGGTTTGCGAAAGGGCACGGCACACAGAACGACTTCGTCGTGCTCCCCGACCTCGACGCCGCCCTGGACCTGACCCCCGAAGCCGTCTCCGCGCTGTGCGACCGGCGCCGCGGGCTCGGCGCCGACGGTGTCCTGCGCGTCACCACTGCCGGCGCCGCCCTGGCGGCCGGGGTTTTCCCGGCGCTGCCCGAAGGGGTGGCCGCCGGGGACTGGTACATGGACTACCGCAATGCCGACGGGTCGATCGCCCAGATGTGCGGTAACGGGGTGCGGGTGTTCACCCACTACCTGCGTGCCGCCGGACTGGAACACCGCGACGAGTTCGTGGTCGGATCACTGGCCGGGCCGCGCCCCGTCGTGGTGCACCGGCACGACGATGTCAACGCCGAGGTGACCGTCGACATGGGCAAGGCCAACGTGCTGGGCAGCGGCTCGGCGGTGGTGGCCGGCCGCGGCTTCGACGGGCTGGCCGTCGATGTCGGCAATCCGCACCTGGCCTGTGTCACGGACCTGAGCGCGACGGCGCTGGCGGTGCTCGACGTCGCAGCACCGGTGTCCTTCGACGCCGCGCAATTCCCCGAGGGCGTCAACGTCGAGGTGCTCACCAAGTCGGTCGGTGGCACCGTCTCGATGCGCGTACACGAGCGCGGTGTCGGCGAAACCCGTTCCTGCGGAACGGGAACCGTGGCCGCCGCGGTTGCCGCACTGCAGCACGCGGGGGAGAGCACCGGCACGCTGCGGGTCCGCATTCCCGGCGGCGAGGTCACCGTCACCGTCACCGAGGCCACCAGCTATCTGCGCGGCCCGTCCGTGCTCGTCGCGACCGGCGAGCTCGCCGACCAGTGGTGGCGCAACCCGGCGTGACGAAATTCGGATGCACCGTCGCGGGCCGGCATGACACCATCGGAAGCCGCCCATGACACGACCTGAGAACTCCGTCCCCAGCACCGGCGATCTCGCCCTGGAAGACCGCACGGCACTACGCCGGGTGGCCGGTCTGTCCACCGAACTCGCCGATATCACCGAGGTCGAATACCGCCAGCTGCGCCTGGAACGCGTCGTGCTGGTCGGGGTGTGGACCGAGGGCAGCGCCGCCGATGCCGATGCCAGCCTTGCCGAGCTGGCGGCCCTGGCCGAGACCGCGGGATCGGAAGTCCTCGAGGGACTGATCCAGCGTCGCGACAAACCCGACCCGTCGACCTATATCGGCTCCGGCAAGGCGCAGGAGCTGCGCGAGACCGTGCTGGCCACCGGCGCAGACACCGTGATCTGCGATGGCGAACTGTCCCCGGCCCAGCTGAACGCGCTCGAGAAGGCGGTCAAGGTCAAGGTGATCGACCGCACCGCGCTGATCCTGGACATCTTCGCCCAGCACGCGACCAGCCGGGAAGGCAAGGCGCAGGTATCGCTGGCCCAGATGGAGTACATGCTGCCGCGGCTGCGCGGCTGGGGTGAGTCGATGTCGCGGCAGGCCGGTGGCCGGGCCGGCGGTGCCGGCGGCGGGGTGGGCACGCGCGGCCCCGGTGAGACCAAGATCGAGACCGACCGGCGTCGGATCCGTGAGCGAATGTCCAAGCTGCGCCGCGAGATTCGCGATATGAAGAAGGTGCGCGACACTCAGCGTGGCAAACGGCGCGCGGCCGATATGCCGTCGGTGGCCATCGTCGGCTACACCAACGCCGGCAAATCGAGCCTGCTCAACGCGCTGACCGGGGCGGGTGTGCTGGTGGAGAACGCCCTGTTCGCCACCCTGGAGCCCACCACGCGGCGCGGACAGCTCGACGACGGCCGCCCGTTCGTGCTCACCGACACCGTCGGGTTCGTCCGGCACCTGCCGACCCAGCTGGTCGAGGCCTTCCGCTCCACGCTGGAAGAGGTGGTGGACGCCGACCTGCTGGTGCACGTCGTCGACGGTTCCGATGCCAACCCGATGGCGCAGATCAGTGCCGTCCGTGAGGTGATCCGCGATGTGTACGCCGACTACGACGGGGAGCCCGCGACGGAACTGTTGGTGATCAACAAGATCGACGCCGCAGACGATCTGGCTTTGGCCCAGTTGCGCCGCGCCCTGCCCGATGCGGTGTTCGTCTCCGCGCACACCGGCGAAGGGCTCGATCAGCTGCGCGAGCGGATGGCCGCCCTGGTCGCGCCGACGGACACCGCGATCGACGCGACCATCCCGTATGACCGCGGGGATCTGGTGGCCCGGGTGCACGCCGACGGCCGGATCGAGAGCACCGAGCACACCGCCGAGGGCACCAGGATCGTCGGGCGGGTGCCGATCCCGCTCGCCGCGAGCCTGCGCGACTACCTGAACGGTTAGGCGGCCGCCTTCGCGGTGGCGCCGCCGTCCTTCGCCGGCTCAGACGTGGATTCGCCGGTGGCTGCCGGCTTCTCGGCCTTCTCCGGTTCGGATCCCTCGGGTGTGGTCGCCGGCTTGGTGGCCGGTTCGGTGCCGGGCTTGGTGGCGTCGGTGGACTTGACACCGTGCTTTCCGGTCAGCGCCTGGCCGAATTGCCGAACGAGCTGGGCCAGTGGACCCGTGCCGATCGGGCCGCGCACCTTGGGCCGCACCGGTTCCGGTGTGGTGGCGGGCTGGGTCGTCTTGGCGTCGGTGGGCTCGGCTTCCGTAACGGTGTCGTCGGGCACCGTCTTCGTGGTCCCGGAGGCGGTGTCGTCGGTCTTGGTGGTGTCGCCGGTCTTGGCGTCGCCGGCCTTGGTGGTGTCGCCGGTCTTCGCGATGTCGGCGGTCTTGGCCACGGTCAGATTCGCCGTCGCACTGGCTGCCGCCACGCTGGTGGTCGTCGTCGTGGTGACGGGCTGCGGGGCCTTGGGCGTCTTGACGCCGATATCGGCCAGGGCGGCCTGCACGCCCTCGCCCAGGGCCTTGATCACGTCGCCGGCGAGTTTGACCGGGTTGATGTTGAGCGGGATCAGCCGGAACGGCGCGGGCACACCCGGGCTGAGGCTGCGGTCGTAGCCGGTGTCGATGAGCACCCGCAGCACCGGTTCGAGCAGGTCGACGATCGGTTTGATGATGAAGCTGGTGTGGGTGAAGCCGCCGAACTCCAGGAATGGGCGTACCAGCGGCAGCGTCTTGGTCGGGATGGTGATGTAGCGGGTGTCCCCGTACTCGGTCTGGTTGGCCGGGTCGGCCAGTTCGGCGGCCAGTTCGTCCGGGGTGTACCCGTCGGGCAGCTCACCGGGGGAGCTCTTGCCGTCGGGCGACAGATACGTGCCGTGCACGTACCAGAATCCCGCGATCGCGTTCAGGGTGGCCAGCGCGTTCAGCGGATACAGCGGGAAATCGGAGACACCGTCGTATTGGAATGCGATATCGGTGGCGCAGATGTGATCACAGGTGTCGGTCGGCGCGGGCAGCCCGAACGTGGCGTCCAGGATTGGAACGTGGCCGAGGAAGGCCAGCCGTTCGAAGAGCCCGCCGTTGGGCCGGTTGGTGTTGCCGATCATGACGAAGGACAGGTAGTTCTGGTCTTTCGGCAGGTTCCCGAGGTTGCGCTTCTCGCGGCTGACGATATTGCCGCCCTGCGAGTAGCCGAAGATGACGACCGGGGTGTTCGGCTGGTCCTGCGCCAGGGTGTTCACCAGCGTGGAGTTGAGGTTGGTCAGCCCGGCCCCCGTCGACACATCCCATTTGGCGCCCTTGAGGCCGCCCCAGCCGGGCAGCGGGATCGGCCAGAACTGAGCCGGATAGTCGATGGGTGTCAGGTCGCAGTTCGCCGTGCTGGTGCACCCGGAGGGGGCCCAGCCGTCGGACGGGGCGATGTAGTACTTGAGCGCATTGGTCATGTAGTCCTGCACCTCACCGGCTTTGGGGGTGCCGGTGCCGGGCACGATGAGGGCGGTCGCGGCCAGCGCCACGGCCATGCCCAGGGCCGACGCGATGGTCAGGGCGACCGCGGTCAGCAGTGCGAAAACGGTCAGAACGGATCGTCGTGCGATATGCATCTGCCCACCTCGGGATCGGACGGCACGTGCCACCAGCGATCGTCGCACCGCGGGCGCGTGACGGAGACGTAAACAGCGAATTTGCGTATCGTGTCGGAATTGAAAGTAGAATCTGATTCTAATATTCGCGGTGACGCTGAGGGAGGGAGTGCCGGATGGGACTGCGGGGCGAGGCCGCGATCGTCGGCTTCCACGAACTACCGGCCACCCGAAAACCGACCGGCAAACCGGAATTCATCATCGAACAGTGGGCCCGGCTGGCCGCCGCGGCGATCGCCGATGCCGGCCTGTCCGCCGATCAGGTCGACGGGCTGGTCACCTGTGGGGTGATGGAATCTCAGCTGTTCGTCCCGTCCACCGTCGCCGAATACCTGGGCCTGGCGGTCAACTTCGCCGAGATCGTCGACCTCGGCGGGGCGTCCGGCGCGGCCATGGTGTGGCGCGCGGCGGCGGCGATCGAACTGGGCATCTGTCGGGCGGTGCTGTGCGCCATTCAGGCCAACTACCTGACCCCGATGTCCCAGCAGCGGCCCTACGACCCGGGGGACGCCCTGTATTTCGGTGCGTCCAGCTTCCGGTACGGCTCGCCGCAAGCCGAGTTCGAGATCCCCTACGGCTACTTGGGGCAGAACGGGCCGTACGCCCAGGTCGCCCAGATGTACGCCGCCGCATACGGTTACGACGAAGCGGCGATGGCCAAGATCGTCGTCGACCAGCGGGTCAACGCCAATCACACTCCCGGCGCGGTGTTCAAGGACAAACCGCTGACCATCGCCGATGTGCTGGACAGCCCCGTCATTGCCTCACCGCTGCACATGCTGGAGATCGTCATGCCCTGCATGGGCGGGTCGGCGGTGCTGATCACGAACGCCGAGTTGGCCCGCGCGAGCCGCAACCGGCCGGTGTGGATCAAGGGTTTCGGTGAACGGGTGCCGTACAAGTCGCCGGTGTACGCCGCCGATCCGCTGCAGACGCCGATGATCACGGTCGCGGGTTCGGCGTTCGGGATGGCCGGCCTGACGCCCGCCGACATGGACATGGTGTCGATCTACGACTGCTACACCATCACCGCGCTGCTGACGCTGGAAGACGCCGGCTTCTGCGAAAAGGGCAAGGGCATGCAGTTCGTCACCGACCACGACCTGACCTTCCGCGGCGACTTCCCGATGAACACCGCCGGCGGGCAACTCGGTTACGGCCAGCCCGGCAATGCCGGCGGCATGCACCATGTCTGCGACGCCGCCCGCCAGCTCATGGGCCGGGCGGGACAGACGCAGGTGCCCGACTGCCACTGCGCGTTCGTCTCCGGCAACGGCGGTGTGCTCAGCGAACAGGAAGCACTCGTGCTGGAGGGCGACTAGATGACCACCGCGATGAGCAGACCGTTACCCCTGCCCACCCCGACCTCGGCGCCGTTCTGGGACGGGCTGCGCCGCCACGAGATCTGGATCCAGTTCTCGCCCTCGGCCGGGACGTACGTCTTCTACCCGCGGGTGCTGGCGCCGGGCACGCTGGCCGACGATCTGGAATGGCGCCGGATCTCCGGTGCCGCAACGTTGGTCAGCTTCGCCGTCGCCCAGCGACCGGTGGCACCGCAGTTCGCCGACGCGGTGCCGCACCTGCTCGCCGTCGTGCAGTGGCGGGAAGGGCCGCGGCTGGCCACCGAACTGGTCGGCGTCGATGCCGACCAGTTGCGGGTGGGCATGCCGGTGGCCCCGGTGTTCACCGACCTGCCCGACATCACGTTGTTGCACTACACCGCGGCGCGCTAGGAAGGACTATCCGTGGCCTTGGCACTGACCGACGAACAGGCCCAGATCGCCGCTGCGATGGCGGGTTTCGCCGCGCGACACGGTGGCCTGGAGCTCACCCGGGCCCAGTTCGACGATCTGGCGGCCGGCCGCCGGCCGCGGTTCTGGGACGCGCTGGTCGATCAGGGCCTGCACGCGGTGCACCTGCCCGAGCGGTTCGGGGGACAGGGCGGCGGGCTGGCCGAGGCTGCCTGTGTCGTCGAGGCTGCCGGGTACGCATTGTTGCCGGGGCCGCTGCTGCCCACCGTCATCGCCGGTGCCGTCGCCGCCACCGATGCGGGGCCGGTCGCGCGCGCCGTGGTCGAGGACATCGTGGCCGGGCGCACCGCGACGGTGATCCTGCCGCAAGCCGGTCAACTGCGTGCCGTCGCGACCCGCGACGGCTGGCGGATATCCGGCGCCACCGGTCCGGATATCGGGGTGTGCGGGGCCGAGCGCCTCCTGGTCAGTGCCGCCACCGAGGCCGGTGAGGTGCTCTGGATCTCGTTGGACGCCAGCGCCTCCGGGGTGCGGGTGCTGGCACAGACACCCACCGACCTGACCCGCGATGTGGGGGAGCTGCACGTCGCCGATGTGCCGGTGTCCGATGGTGACGTGCTACGCGATGTCGACGCGGTGCGGGCGCAATGCCTGGCGGTGAGCATGCTGGCGGCCGAGGCAGCCGGTATCGCGCGCTGGTGTGTGGACAACGTGGTGGCTCACCTGAAGGTGCGCGAACAGTTCGGCAGGCCGATCGGATCCTTTCAGGCGTTGCAGCACAAGGCCGCCATGCTGTTCATCAACAGTGAGCTGGCCGCGGCCGCGGCATGGGATGCGGTTCGCGCCGCCGACCAGTCCATCCCACAGCACCACATCGCGGCTGCCGGTGCGGCCATCGTGGCGGTGGGCCGGCTGCCCGAACTCGTCGTGGACGCACTGACCATGTTCGGCGCCATCGGCTATACCTGGGAACACGACCTGCATCTGTACTGGAAACGCGCGATCAGCCTGGCCGCGGCAGTCGGATCCAGTGCCGAGTGGGCGCAGACCCTCGGCGATCCGGCGGCGCCCGGCCGCGACTTCACCATCGAAATCGCCGATGTCGAGCCAGATTTCCGAGAGGTCGTGGCCGCGGCGCTGGACCGGGCCGCGCTGCTGCGCAACGACACCCCCGGCCGGCAGAACCCGGAGTATGCGGAGTTCTGGACGGGCCCCCAGCGCACCGCGTTGGCCGACGCCGGGCTGATCGCACCGCACCTGCCCGCTCCGTGGGGATTGGATGCCACCCCGGCTGGGCAGCTGATCATCGACGAGGAATTCGAGAAGCGCCCGCACCTGGTGCGGCCGTCACTGGGCATCGCGGAATGGATCCTGCCCACCGTGTTGGCCGCCGGATCCGACGCGCAGCGGGCGCAATTCGCCGTACCGACGTTGCGTGGCGAGCTCGGGTGGTGCCAGTTGTTCTCCGAGCCGGGTGCCGGTTCGGATCTCGCGGCACTGACCACCAGGGCCACCAAGGTCGACGGTGGCTGGCTGGTGAACGGCCAGAAGGTGTGGACCTCGTCGGCGCAGCGCGCCGACTGGGGTGCCCTGTTGGCCCGCACCGATCCGGATGCCAAGAAGCACAAGGGTATCGGGTACTTTCTGATCGACATGGCTACCCCCGGCATCCGAGTGCGGCCGTTGCGCACCGCGAGCGGGGAGGCGCATTTCAACGAGGTGTTCTTCGACGCCGTGTTCGTCCCGGACGCCATGCTGGTGGGCGAGCCGACCGACGGCTGGTCGCACGCGCTGGCCACCATGGCCAACGAGCGGGTGGCCATCGGCGCCTACGTCAAACTGGACAAGGAGCGCGAGCTGCGAACGCTCGCGAGCCGGGCCGGCGAGGCGGCCGAGGTGACCATGGTCCGCCAGGCGCTCGGAGAGGTCAGAGCCGCATCGAATGCGATTGCCGCTCTTGGGGTACGGGACACGCTCAATCGCCTGGCCGGCCACGGGCCGGGGCCGGCCTCCAGTATCGGCAAGGTGGCGACCGCGCAGATCGTGCGCCGCGTCACCGCCCACGCGCTGGCTTTCAGCGGACGCGCGGCGCTGGTGGGTGGCGCCGAACAGTCGGCCGTTGCGCATACCCTGATGATGCCCGCCGAGGTGATCGGGGGTGGCACCGTCGAGATTCAGCTCAATATCATCGCGACGATGATCCTGGGACTACCGAGGAGTTGAGCCTGCGGATGACCGTGAGCACGGACCTGCCGGGTTACAAACAGGCGCGCCGGTCGCAGATCGTGGCGGCGGCGACGGTGGCGCTCAAGGAACGCGACTACGAGCAGATCCAGATGCGCGATGTCGCCGAGCGGGCCGATGTGGCGCTGGGCACGCTGTACCGCTACTTCAGTTCCAAGGAGCACGTCTACGCCGCGGTGCTGATGGAATGGGCGCAGCCGGTGTTCGTCGCCGCGACCGAGGACACCCGCCCGGCCGAACGCCGGGTGCGCGAGAAGGTGCGTGGCATCATCACCAGCTTCGAACGCTGGCCGTCCTTCTTCAAGGTGTGCATGCTGTTGCAGCACACCACCGATGCCAACGCCTTGCCCCTGATGCGGCAGTTCGCCGAGACCGCGCAGCGCACCCTGGCCGCCGACTTCGCCGCCCTGGGGCACCAGGAGTCCTTCGACACCGCGATCATGTTGTGGGGCATCATCAACACGATGCTGACCGGCGCGATTCACAACGGTTATCCGATCGGGGATGCGTACCGGGTCGCCGACGGGTTCATCGATCTGGTGGCTGCGCGCCTACCCGCGGATCAGCGCTCGGTGATCACCGGCGGCTGATGGGCCCGCACCGGGGGCAGCGGCCCGGTGAACTTTTCCACCTGCACCAGCACATGCGCCCCGGTGCAGCCCCGCGCCAGCGCCGAGGTGCCGACATCGTCGGTCAGCACGTTCGGATTGCCGTGCACGCACATCGAATCCGGATCGGCCGGGTCCAGCGGATCGAACCAGGCACCCGTCGACAGCTGCACCACCTTGGCGCGCAGGCCGGCGTCGGTCACCAGCCCAGCCAGGCAGGCGCCGCGGTCGTTGAACACCCGGACCACATCCCCGTCGGCGAGCCCGCGTTCGGCGGCGTCCTCGGGGTGCATCCGGATCGGTTCGCGCCCGGCCACTTTGGACTGCTGGCTGAGCGCACCGGTGTCGAGCTGGCTGTGCAGCCGTGACGCCGGCTGGTTGGCCAGCAGATGCAGCGGATAGGTGGCGGCCCGTGCACCGCCGAGCCATTCCGTCGGCTCGAACCAGGCCGGGTGGCCGATGCAGTCGGCGTAGCCGAAACCGTCGATATCGGCGGAGAAGATCTCGATGCGTCCGCTCGGGGTGTTGAGGCGGTGCGTGTGCGGGTCGGCGCGGAAATCCGAGAGCAGGGTCAGGCCCGGTTCGGTGGGCAACCGCAGTGCGCCGTCGGCCCAGAACTGGTCGAACGACGGAACCGCGAAATCCAGCCCGGCCGACCATTTTTCGTACAGGTGAACCAACCATTGGCGGGCCGTGCGGCCCTCGGTGAAGGCGTCCCCGATACCGAGCCGGCCGGCCAGCGCGGCGAAGGTGTCGTAGTCGTCGCGCGACTGCGCGTGCGGACGAGCCAGGGCAGGCATCGCCACCAGCAGCGGATCGTTACGCGAGCCCGAGAAGTCGTCCCGTTCGTAGGCGGTGGTCGAGGGCACCACGATATCGGCGTGTTTGGCCATCGCGGTCCAGTACGGGTCGTGCACGACGGTGGTGTCCGGTCGGGCCAGGGCGCGGCGCAACCGCGGGATGTTCTGGTGGTGGTGGAAGGGATTACCGCCGGCCCAGTACACCAGCCGGATATCGGGGTAGGTCAGTCGCAGCCCGTTGTAGTCGTATTCGTCGCCGGGATGCAGCAGCATATCGCTGATCGCGGCGACCGGGATGAACGTCGACACCGGGTTGTGGCCCTGGGGCAGTGCGGGCAGCCGCAGCCGCAGCGGGGCCAGGCCGGGTTCGTTCATCGACCCGTATCCGTGCCCGAATCCGCCTCCGGGCAGCCCGATTTGGCCCAGCATCGCGGCCAGGGTCAGCCCCATCCAGGGCGCCTGCTCGCCGTGCCGGATGCGTTGCAGCGACCAGCTGACGGTGACCAGGGTGCGACTGGCGGCCATCCGCCGGGCCAGCGCAATGATGTCGGGCGCGGCGATACCGCTGAGCCGTGACGCCCACTCCGCTGACTTCGGCACCCCGTCGTCGGCGCCGAGCAGGTAGCGCTCGAACCGGTCGTAGCCGGTGCAGTACTCGTCGAGGAACTCGCGGTCGGCCAGCCCCTCGGTGGCCAGCACGTGGGCCAGCGCCAGCATGACGGCAACGTCGGTGCCCGGCACGGGCGCGTGCCACTCACATTCGCCGTCGATATCGTCGCGCAGGGGCGAGAAGGACACGATCTGCCCGCCGCGGGCCCGGAACCGGCGCAGGGCGTCGCGCGCGGGGTGTGCCGTGGTGCCGCCGTGGTTGATGCCGGTGTTCTTCAGCGCGATCCCGCCGAAGCACACCAGCAGGTCGGTGTGTTCGACGATGACGTCCCACTGGGTGGAGCGCTTGAACAGGTCGTCATGGGTGCCGACCACGCGGGGCATGATGGCGCCGGTGGCGCCCAGGCTGTAGGAGTGCCGCGACGAGGTGTAGCCACCGAGCAGTTTGAGGAAGCGATGCACTTGGCTCTGGGCGTGGTGGAACCGACCGGCGCTGGCCCACCCGTAGGACCCGCCGTAGATCGCCTCGTTCCCGTGGCGGTCGATCACCCTGCGCAGTTCAGCGGCCAGCAGCTCGGTGAGCTCCGCCCAGGAGACCGCGACGAACTCGTCGGCGCCGCGGGCGGTGCTGGGACCGGGCCCGTCGCGCAGCCATCCGCGCCGCACCGCCGGCCCGGTGATGCGGGCCCGATGCCGCAGTGAGCCCGGCAGGTTGGCGAGCAGGGGTGACGGGTCGGTGTCACCGGCCAGCGGTGTCACGGCGGTGATATCACCGTCGCTCACCTCGGCGGTGAAGGCACCCCAGTGGGCGAGGCTGGCGCGGGACACGCACCAATCCTAGGGGGATGCCCCGAGCTCCCTACCAACCATCTGGTTGGTATATGTTGGGCGCCACACCGCACATCCCCGTACCGGAGGTCCCACCATGGGTGTCATCAAGTTCGAGCGCACGCTGTTCGAACCGGAGCACGACCTGTTCCGCGAGTCCTACCGCGCGTTCCTCGAGCGGCATGCCACGCCGTTCCAAGAGGAATGGGAGAAGGCCAAGATCGTCGATCGGGAGGTCTGGCGCGAGGCCGGTAAGCAGGGCTTTCTCGGGATGGCAGTGCCCGAGGAGTACGGCGGCGGCGGCAATCCGGACTTCCGCTACAACGTCGTGGTCACCGAGGAGACCAGCGCGGGTCGGCACAGCGGACTCGGTTTCACGCTGCAGAACGACGTCATCGCGCCGTATCTGCTGGAGCTGGCCGACGACGAGCAGAAGAAGCGCTGGCTGCCCGGCTTCTGCAGCGGGGAATTGATCGCGGCGATCGCAATGACCGAACCCGGCACCGGCAGCGACCTCCAGGGCATCAAGACCCGCGCGGTCAAGCAGGGCGACCACTACATCCTCAACGGATCGAAGACCTTCATCACCAACGGGATCCACGCCGATCTGGTGATCGTGGTCGCCTGCACCGACCCGGACAAGGGGGCGCAGGGCTTCAGCCTCTTGGTGGTCGAACGTGGCATGGCCGGCTTCGAGCGGGGCCGTCATCTGGACAAGATCGGGCTGGAAGCGCAGGACACCGCCGAGCTGTCGTTCACCGACGTGGCGGTGCCTGCCGAGAATCTGCTCGGCGAGGAGGGGATGGGGTTCCTGTACCTGATGCAGAACCTGCCCCAGGAGCGGATCAGCATCGCCGTGATGGCCGCCGCCGCGATGGAGGCGACGCTGGAGGCCACGCTGCAATACACCAAGGAGCGCAAGGCGTTCGGCAAGCCGATCGGCAGTTTCCAGAACAGCCGCTTCCTGCTGGCCGAGCTGGCCACCGAAGCCACCGCCGTGCGGATCATGGTCGACGAGTTCATCCGGTTGCACCTGGACCGCAAACTGACCGTGGACCAGGCCGCGATGGCCAAGTGGTACTCCACCGAGGCCCAGGTGCGCCTGGTCGACCGGTGCCTGCAGTTGCACGGCGGTTACGGCTACATGCGTGAATACCCCATCGCCAGGGCCTTCCTGGACTCCCGCATCCAGACCATCTACGGCGGAACGACCGAAATCATGAAAGAGATCATCGGCCGCGGCTTGGGCGTCTGACGCCCCCGCGGCGGAACGCGGCCGCCCGACACGCTTCCGGTACAGGTCTCGATATCCCACGAGATGACGTCTCGCTGTCGCAGAGTTGACGAAAGCGATACTTTCGTGGGGTTTGCACGAGTTCGGGAGGACCGATGACCAGGCAGCGAACCCGGCTGCGCACCGCCGCCGGGCGGGCGTTGCTGGGGTTGGCGGGGCCGGTGATGGTGGCAGCCATGGTGCTGTACGCGGCACCGGCCTTTGCCACACCCGAGAGCGACGCGGATGCGGCGATCAGCGCGGCGTGGGACGGGTCCGGTGGTGACACCGGTCCGCTCGGCGCCAAGGACGGCGATGTCTACGCGGTCGGCGCGGGCTTCGGTCAGAACTTCGCGGGCGGCAAGATCTTCTTCACCCCGGAGACCGGCGCCCACATCATGACGGGCGCGATCCTCGACAAGTACCAGGCCCTGGGTGGGCCGGCGGACAGCGATCTGGGCTTCCCGACCATCGACGAGGGGCCGGGTCGCGCACCCGACAGCCGCAACACCACCTTCAGCGCGGCGGACAAGCCCGTCATCTTCTGGACACCGGACAACGGGGCGCGGGTGGTGCGCGGTCCGATCAACGCCGCCTGGGACAAGCTCGGCGGTTCGGCCGCGGTGCTCGGGGTGCCGTCCGGGGACGAGACGTCGCGCGGGGACGTGATCTCGCAGCAGTTCACCGGTGGTGAGGTGTCGTGGAACCGCAAGACCAAGCAGTTCACCACGAACCCGCCCGAGCTGGCCGACCAGCTTGCCGGGCTGGAGGTGCCCTCGGACGCCACGTCGGAGATCGCCGCCGCGCGCCGCGCGGCCGGGGGTGCGCTCGGCCCGCTGGGCGCGCCGGACGGCGGGCAGTACCCCATCGGCTCCGACGGTGTGGGACAGAACTTCGCCGGCGGCAAGATCTTCTACAGCCCGGCCACCGGCGCCAACGTGGTGACCGGGCAGGTACTGGCCAAGTACGAGAGTGTCGGGGGCCCGACCGGCGATCTGGGATTCCCGACGGCCAGCGAGGCCGACGGGGGACTGGCGCCGGCCAGCCGGTTCGTGCCGTTCGCCGCCGCCGACCAGCCCGTCATCTTCTGGACGCCCGACTTCGGCGCGGTGATCGTGCGCGGGGCGATGAATGCCGCCTGGCAGAAGCTCGGCGGGGCGACCGGTGAGTTGGGCGCCCCCAAGGGCGACCAAACCGAGAATGGTGACGTCGTCAGTCAACAGTTCAGCGGCGGCAGTATCTCCTGGAATCGGACGACGCACGATTTCAGCACCGAACCTGCGAGCCTGCAGTCGCGACTGGCCGGACTCGAGGTACCGGGCGCGGATGCGCCGAAGGCGCCGGCCGCTGAGCCCACCGGTGGCGACGGCAAGAAGTGGTACGCCTGGAGCTGGTGGTGGCTGCTGGGCCTGATTCCGCTGCTGGCGTTGATCGGCCTGATCGCGGTGGCGGTGCTGCGCAATCGGCGTTCCCGCGACGAGCACTTCGCCGGCGACCATTACGACGAGTACGAGTCCGGCTACCACGAGGGGTACCAGCCCGAGGGTTACGAGCACGCCGGTTATGACAGCGCCGGATACGGCCAGACCGGTTTCGACAGGGAGCGCGGCGAGGCCGGACGTGACGATGACGGCTACGACTCGCACGAGCCCGACGACTACGAGAGCGGCCCGGCCGGCTTCGGTCAGGAACCCGGTGGGTACGCGCCGCACAGCCCGTGGGCGTTGTCGACGCCCACGGCCGACGATGCGACCGAGGCGGCCGACCCCGAGGATGTCGATGACGCCGACTTCGTCGACACGGCGCCGACGCGCATCGAGTCCGATGCCCCGGACGACGTACCCGCAGACGCCCCCGCAGAGGAACCCACCGCGGTACCCGCTGCCGAACCCACCGCAGAACCGTCGATCGAGGCCGACACCGAACCGCCGACGACGGGGGTGAGCCTGGCGGGCGGCCTGCCTCCCGTTCCGCGCTCCACCTACGAACCCGACTTCCCGAGCGGGCGGCATGCGGCCATCGAGATCGAAGAACCGGATCCGGCGCGCACCGCGGTGCGGCCGGCCGGTAGTGATCCCTTCCGCGCGCCCGACGGCTACCTGGTCAAGGCCGATACCGGCACCGGCCTGTACTGGACTCCGGGAACGCCCGGGTACGACCAGACGCCGGCCGAGATCTGGTTCGCCAGCGAGGAATTCGCGGTGACGAACGGATTCGTCCGCGCGGAGTGACCGCGCGTCAGATCTTGCGGATGACGGTCACGACCTTGCCGAGCACCACCGCGTCGTTGCCGGGGATGGGGTCGAACGCCGGGTTGTGCGGCATCAGCCAGACCTGACCGCTGGTCCGTTTGAAGGTCTTGACGGTGGCCTCACCGTCGATCATGGCGGCGACGATATCGCCGTTGTCCGCGACGTTCTGCTGGCGCACCACGACCCAGTCCCCGTCGCAGATGGCAGCGTCGACCATCGACTCGCCGACCACCTTGAGCAAGAACAGCGAGCCTTCGCCGACCAGTTCGCGCGGTAGCGGGAAGACATCCTCGACGGCCTCCTCGGCCAGGATCGGCCCGCCCGCGGCGATCCGGCCCAGCACCGGCACGAAAGTGGGCTCGGGTAGCGCATCCGATCCGGCGACATCGGTGGCCACGATCGGCGTCACCGCGTCGTCTGCGCCGCGGACATCCACCGCACGCGGACGGTTGGGGTCGCGGCGCAGATAGCCCTTGCGCTCCAGGGTGCGCAGCTGGTGGGCCACCGATGACGTGGAGGTCAGACCGACCGCGTCCCCGATCTCGCGGATGCTGGGCGGATACCCGCGACTGGTGACCGACGCGCGGATGACCTCGAGGATCGTGCGCTGCCGCTCGGTGAGTCCCGACCGCGGTTCAGGGGTGTCGGTGTGCTCGCTCATGGCGCCGAATCTAGTCGCACCACCGGCATTAATCAAACATGTGTTCGAGGCGTGTCGCCTCTAGGGCAGGCCTGGGGCCTGTGGGACCTATGAGGCTGCTGTGGCCTATGTGTTCTGAGGGACTTGTCGGTGGGTGCCTTTATCGTTTGCAACAGTTCGATCACATGTTCTACCCATCGAACACGTGATCGACTATCTTCGAACACAAGAGCGAACAACCGGCAGGAAATCCCAGGAAAGGCGACACGATGACCGTCATGGACACCCGATTCGGCACCGAATTCGATGATGCGTTCGATCCCCGCTGCGATCCCCGCTGCGATTCGCGCTTCGAGGCTCAGTTCGAGGCGCCATTCGAGGACCGCGACTTCGGGCGGGCCCGGGTGGCGCTCCGTCGGCCCGCTGCTGCCGAGGTGTGGCCTTTGCCGCGCGATGTCGTCGTGCGCCGTCGCCGTCCGCAGGTGCGCCGGCCGGCCGGGGCTGCGTTCGGTTACCGGGGCACCGGTGTGCTGATGTCGCGGGCATCGCGCCGCCGGCGTCCGATCACCCCGGTCACCACCGTCGTGCTGGCGTTGATCGCCGCGGCGATCACGGTCTGGCTGGGTCTGGTGGCCCAGGTGGGCGGCGGCGTCGGCGACACCGCGGTGCAGGTGCCCACCCGACTCTCGGTCGTCCAGGTCGAGGCGGGGGAGACGCTGCAGCACGTGGCGCAGCGGGTCGCGCCCGACGCACCGGTGAGTTCGGTGGTGGACCGCATCAAGGAGCTCAACAAACTGGACTCGAGCGCGGTGCTGGCCGGCCAGACCCTCATCGCGCCGATCGGCTGAGCCGCCCGAGCGTGGTGCAGGTAGGCTCGGAGACGTTCGATCTGGTCGACATGCGGCACGGCGAAGGAGCGGTGATGCACTGTCCGTTCTGCCGCCACCCGGATTCCCGCGTCGTCGACTCCCGTGAGACCGACGAGGGCCAGGCCATCCGCCGCCGGCGCTCCTGCCCGGAATGCGGCCGCCGGTTCACCACCGTGGAAACCGCCGTGCTCGCCGTGGTGAAGCGCAGCGGAGTCACCGAACCGTTCAGCCGTGAGAAGGTCATCAAGGGCGTGCGCCGCGCCTGCCAGGGCCGGCAGGTCGACGATGATGCCCTGAATCTGTTGGCCCAACAGGTCGAGGACGCCGTCCGGGCCGCGGGCTCACCCGAGATTCCCAGTCACGAGGTCGGGCTGGCCATCCTCGGACCGCTACGGGAACTCGACGAAGTCGCCTACCTGAGGTTCGCCTCGGTGTACCGCTCGTTCAGCTCGGCCGAAGACTTCGAGCGCGAGATCGCCGAACTGCGCGCGCACCGCAAGGTGACCAGTCCCGGCTGACCGTCGGGTGCTGCCGGCAACCCGGCGCCGTCAGTCCAGCACCGTATTCCCGTCGTGCACGACGCGGCCGCCGACCTTCACCCAGCCCTGCGGATCCCACCAGGTGTCGATCCGGGACCCCTTGCCTTGGGTGATGTGCAGATCGCGGCTGAGATAGTCGGTCATGCGGACCGCGGCCGCGCCGGTCGCCTCATCCTCGACGATGCCCAGATTCGGGGCGAACATGCGCGAGCGCAGCTCGCCGGCGGCGGCATCGGTCCACGCCCAGACGTAGTGCTCGACATCGCCGGTGTAATCGCCCGGGTCGGCAGTCAGCACCTCGTCGGCCGACGCCAAGTCGTAGATCGCGAACTCCGGCGCCCACTCGGCCCGCGCGCTGATCACGGTGAGGTCGGCACCGGAATCGTCGGTGCGGTACTCCACCTGCACCAGGCCGGCCGGCACCTGCAGGGTCCGAACGGGGATGCCGCGTGCGCGCAGCCACCACGCCGCACCGACGGTCGGATGGCCGGCGAACGGAAGCTCGACGGCGGGGGTGAAGATATGCGCGCTCGCCGTCGTCGCACCAGGGGCGGGTACGTCGACGAAAATGGTTTCGCTGTAGCCCAATTCGGTGGCCAACCGTTGCCGGTCAGCCGGGTCGACGGTCGCGGCGTCGACCACGCCGAGCGGATTGCCGAACTCGCCTTCGGGATTGGTGAATACACGCAGCACGCTCACTTCGACCGCCATGCCACCGATCGTAGGCGGGAACGCGCGTCAGGTGGCGCTTCGCTCGTCCCCGCCGATCGCGTCGAGCACCGCCACCCGGGTGTCCAGCGACCCGCTGATCGCCTTCTCGCTGATGCCCGAACGCAACAACTGCCGCAGCAGTTCCTGGTCGTAGGGAGCCGGCTGGGTCGAGTCGATGAAACGTTCGACGATATGGACGAAGCGATCCGGGTCGTCGTGGAACGGGAAATGCCCGGAACTGTCGAAGATCTCCAATTGCGATCCGGGCATCGCGGAATGTGCAAGGTGCGCGTGACTGACCGGGATGACCGAGTCCTTCTTGCCCCATACGAGCTGAACCGGAACCGATTCCGTCAAATAACATCGGTCCAGCATGGTGACCACCTGGCCGCGCCAGTCGACGACCGCCCGCAGGGTGCGCGCGAACGCCGAGGAGGCGGTCGGCTCGGGCAGGTCGTTGAGCACCCGCAGCATGTCGGGCAGATCGCGCCCGACGCCCGTCGAACCGAACAGCGCGCCGCCGATCCGTCCGGCCGTCTGCAGGGCAGGTAACACCAACGGCAAACGCAGCAGCGCCAGCGCCTCGCTGCCCATCGGCAGCGAGGCGATCCGCAGGGCGACGTTGACATCCTTGGTGACTCCGCCGGAACCGACCAGCACCAGTCGGTCGACCAGCTGGGGGAACTGGTAGGCGAACTGCATGGCCACCCCACCACCCAGCGAATGGCCGACGACTGTCACATGGTCGATGTCCAGAACGGACAACAGATCGCGCATGCCGTTGGCGTAGGCGGCCACCGAATAATCGGCGCGCGGCTTGTCGGACTGGCCGTGACCGAGCAGGTCAGGGGCGATGACCGTGAACCGCTGCGCCAACGCGGTCTGCACGGTGTGCCACGTCGTGGAGTTGTCACCGATCCCGTGGATCAGCAGGATCGCCGGTCCCGACCCGCAGATCCGGAACGCACGGCGATAACCGTGGATCGTGCGGAACTGCAGGGTGGGCGTGGTCTCCCGCACCGGCCGAAGCTTGGTTTTCCGTTCGGTCATCTCCGCCATGTCCTTCCCCGACCTCGATGCCGAAGTGGTATCGGCTAGGTGTCGTCCTGGCTGTCAGGGAAACCGTCGGAGAAGCCTTCTCTGAACTTGTCGTTCGCCTGTTGTGCCAGGAACCGCTCGAACTCCGCACCCAACTCGTCACCGCTGGGCAGATCCTCATCGCGGGCTAACAACGATCGGTTTTCCTGAGCGGCGACGAATGCATCGTACTGGCGCTCCAATGCCGTCACCACCTGAGCGACCTCGGCGCTCGCCGCCACCTGCTCGTTGATCTTGGTGTGCACGTCCGCCGCGGCTTCACCGAGCGCGGCGAGCGGGATCTGCAGTCCCGCGCACCGGGCGGTCTCGGCCAGCAGGGTCTCGGCGGCCGGCGGGTAGGGAGTTTGCGCCAGATAATGCGGCACATGCACGGTGAAGCCGAGCGCGTCGTGACCGTGCTGGCCCATCCGGAACTCCAGCAGGTTCGACACACTCGCCGGCACCTGGACCTCGCCGACCCACGGGGTGTACTCGCTGATGAGTTCCTTGTCGGTCGCGTGCGCGGTCAGCGTCACCGGCCGGGTGTGCGGCACCGCCATCGGGATGGTGCCCAGCCCGATCACCTGGCGGACACCGAGCCGCTCGGCCAACAGCCGCACCGCCGTGATGAACCGCTCCCAACGCAGGTCCGGCTCCAACCCGGCCAACAGCAGGAACGGGGTGCCCACGCTGTCCCGCAGCGCATACAGGTTCAGTTCGGGTTGCTCGTAGCCGGTGAAGTGATCGGTTTTGAAGGTCAGCAACGGCCGCCGGGACCGGTAGTCGAGCAGTTCGTCGATCGCGAACGATGCCACCAGTTCGGTGTCGAGCGTGTCCTTCAGGTGCTGGGCGGCCAGCCGGACGGCGTGCCCCGCGTCCGAGAACCCCTCCAGCGCATGGATCAGTACCGGACCGCGCCCGTCCGAGGCGGACAGTTGCGGAGCGGGGAACTCCAGCTCGTACATGCCCGTCTGGTCGGGTTGATAGTGCGGTTCAGGGTGACCTGATTGATCGGCCATGTGCTTCACCTCCTCGTCACCAGATTGTCTCGTATTTTGCCCTTGAAACAGCGTGCGGCCCCCGGCTATGCCCCACCTGTCCCGCCTCAGCCGCTTCGTCTCATGTTCTCCCAGCGCGTTCACCAGGTTTCTCGGGCAGGATCATGGCGTGCGGATGACGATGCGGGTGACGGCGCTGGCGCTGGCCGGGGCGCTGGTCGCCGGCTGCGCGGCCGCGCCGCAGGCCCGTCGCTTCACCACCGTGCAGGCCAGCACGCCCGTGGCGGTTCCCGTCGTGCCCGACCGGCGCATCGGCGCCCTCTTCGTCGGTGGTGGTGATCTGCATGCCTGCACCGCGGCGGTGCTGGACTCGCCGGCCGGTGACCTGATCCTGACGGCGGCGCACTGCCTGGACGGGGGACCGGACGCCTCCTTCGCGGCCGGGTTCGCCGGCGCCGCTGACCCGGACCAGCTGTGGCACCTCGACACCATCTATCTGGACCCCCGGTGGAGCGCCAACCAGAACCCCCGCGCCGATTTCGCCGTCGCACGGGTGAGCCGGGGCAGCGGCGGCTCGGTGGCGGCCGCCGTCGGGGGCGGGTTCCGGCTGGGAACGGCACCCAACCCGGGAACCGACGTCGCGGTCACGGGTTATCCGATGGGCGTGGGGGGCGGCCCGATCGGCTGTCACGCGCCGACCAGCACCACCAAGGCGGGCTACCCGTTGTTGCGGTGCGGCGGTTTGGTGGACGGCACCAGTGGTTCGCCGTGGCTGGTCGGTTCCACCATCACCGGGTTGACGGGCGGGCTCGACGGCGGTGGGTGCGCCGAGAACCTGTCCTATTCACCGCCGTTCGATCACACCGCCGAAGAACTGCTGATCCGCGCGGAGGCGCAGGGCCCCGGCGACCAGGCCCCGGATTCCTCGGCCGACGACTGCTGACGGCCGACGACTGTTAACGCTTGAACTGGCTCAGCGCGCGCAGCTTGTTCATCACGTCCAGTGCCGCCACCTTGTAGGCCTCGGAGAACGTCGGGTAGTTGAACACCGCGTCGACCAGGTACTCGACGGTGCCGCCGCAACCCATCACGGCCTGCCCGATATGCACCATCTCGGTGGCGTTGGTGCCGAAGATGTGCACCCCGAGCAACCGCAGATCCTCGGTGGACACCAACAGTTTCAACATGCCGTAGGAGTCGCCCGCGATCTGACCGCGGGCCAGCTCGCGGTACCGCGACACACCCACCTCGTAGGGGATCGCATCCTTGGTCAGATCCACCTCGGTGGCACCGACGTAGGACACCTCGGGAATCGAATAGATGCCGATCGGCTGCAGGTCCATCATGCCCTTGGTGGGCTCGCCGAACGCGTGGTAGGCCGCCAGCCGGCCCTGCTCCATCGAGGTCGCGGCCAGTGCGGGGAAGCCGATCACGTCACCGACGGCGTAGATGTGCTCGACCTTGGTGGCGAAGTTGTCGTCGACGAAGATGCGGCCCCGGTTGTCGGCCTCCAGGCCAGCGTTGGCCAGGTCCAGGTGATCGGTCTGGCCTTGCCGCCCGGCGGAGTACATCACCGTCTCGGCGGGGATCTGCTTACCGCTGGCCAGTGTGGTCACGGTGCCGGCGGCCCCGACGTCGACCGCGGTCACCTCCTCGCCGAACCGGAAGGTGACGGCCAGGTCACGCAGGTGGAAGCGCAGTGCCTCGACGATTTCCGGGTCACAGAACTCCAGCATCGACTCGCGCTTCTCCACCACCGTCACCTTGGTCCCCAGCGCGGCGAACATGGAGGCGTACTCGATGCCGATCACCCCGGCGCCGACCACCACCATCGACGTCGGGATGGCCTTGAGGTCGAGGATGCCGTCGGAGTCGAGCACCCGGTTCTCGTCGAACTCGACACCGCTGGGCCGGGCCGGTTTGGTTCCGGTGGCGATGACGATGTTGGCGCCGCGGATCGTGATCCGCTCGGCGCGGCCGGGGTCGTCGACCAGCAGGGTGTGCTCGTCGACGAACCGGCCGTGCCCGACGTAGAGCTCGACCCGGTTGCGCATCAGCTGCGAGCGCACCACGTCGATCTCCTTGCCGATGACGTGCTGGGTGCGGGCCAGCAGATCGGCGGGGGTGATCTTCTCCTTCACCCGGTAGCTGGCGCCGTAGAGCTCACGCTGGCTCATCCCGGTCAGATAGACGACGGCCTCGCGCAACGTCTTGGACGGAATGGTGCCGGTGTTGACGCACACCCCGCCGAGCATCATGCCGCGCTCGATGACCGCCACCGATTTCCCCAGTTTGGCGGCGGCGATGGCCGCCCGCTGACCGCCGGGACCGGAACCGATGACAACCAGGTCGTACTCCTGCATGGAACCCATGGGTGCAGTCCTACGCCCGACCCCGCCATGGCGCACGCCGACGCGGCAAAATTCATGTGAACTTTGCGCACCGAGCGCCAGATGTCGCCGGCCGGGAACTTCCTGCTGGTGTCGTTCGTCTTTCGTCGTGACGGAGTTTCCGACCACAGAGAGCACCATGCGACGCGCCAAGCGCAAACCCCGAAGACCCCGCCGCCGGCCCGTTGAGGCCGGCACCACCAATCTCACCGCGCTGGTGCCCCGATGCTGACCGCGCTCGGAATCCTCGTCGGCATTCTGGTGGTCTCCGCCATCACCGCGCTCACCGGCTATTTCGTCGCCCAGGAGTTCGCCTATATGGCGGTGGACCGGTCACGGCTCAAGGCGCACGCCGAGGCCGGTGACAGCGGAGCCGCCCGGGCGCTGCAGGTCACCCGCCGCACCTCTTTCATGCTCTCCGGCGCCCAGTTGGGCATCACGGTCACCGGTCTGCTGGTCGGCTACGTCGCCGAACCGCTGATCGGTGCGGGGCTGGGCCAGCTGCTCGGCGGCGTCGGTGTGCCGCTGGGTCTGGGTATCGCGATCGGCACGGTGCTCGCCATGGTCTTCTCGACGGTGGTCCAGATGGTCTTCGGTGAGCTGTTCCCGAAGAACCTGGCCATCGCCCGGCCCGAACCGGTGGCCCGTCGGCTGGCGCTGTCCACCACCGTCTACCTCGGGGTGTTCGGCTGGCTGATCAAACTCTTCGATGCCTCGTCGAACGTGCTGTTGCGCGCGCTGCGCATCGAACCCGTGCACGATGTCGAGCACTCGGCCACCGCGCGCGATCTCGAGCACATCGTGGCCGACTCGCGGCAGGCCGGGGATCTTCCCGAGGAACTGTCCACCCTGCTCGACCGCATCCTGGACTTCCCGACCCGCACCACCGAACATGCGATGATCCCGCGTGCCCGGGTCGATGTCGTCGGCGCCAACGACCCGGTGGACGGGGTGCTGGCGAAGATGGCCACGGGGCACACCCGGTACCCGGTGATCGGCGAATCGCCCGACGACCTGGTCGGTGTGGTGCATCTGCACGACTTGTTGGGTATCGACGATCCGTCGGCCACGGCGGGCGGCTGCTGCCGCCCCGCGGTGCTCGTGCCGGAGACCTTGCCGCTGCCGGCCGCGCTACGTTCGCTGACCGACGCCCACGCCGAGATGGCGTTGGTGATCGACGAATACGGCGGTTTCGCGGGCGTGCTGACCATCGAGGACCTCGCCGAGGAGTTGGTCGGCGAGATCGACGACGAGCACGATAGCGAGAGTGCCGAGGACGACATCGCACGCCGCGGCGACGGCTGGCTGGTGCGCGGCGACGTGGCGCTCGACGAGCTCGGCCGCACCGTCGGGCATGACCTGCCCGAGGGCGATTACGAGACACTGGCCGGTCTGCTGATCGCCGAGTTCGGCGGTCTGCCCGCTGCCGGCGCGCGCATCTCGGTCGACCTGGGGGTCGAACCCGCCGGGCTGATCGCCGATCACCCGCCGCTGCGCCGGCGCCTCGAGGCGACCGTCGAGACCGTCGAAAAGCATGTTCCGGCAAGCGTTCTGGTGACCGTGGTCGACGTCCCTTGCGATCCGCGGGAGCGGGGGCCCGTCGATGAGTAATCCGTGGACCGTCGTACTGGTCACCGTCGGGCTGATCGCGGCCAGCGCCTTCTTCGTCGCGGTGGAGTTCGCCCTGATCGCGGCCCGCCGGCATCGACTCGAGGATGCGGCCCCCCCGCAGTCGTTCGGCACGCGCGGCGCTGCGGTCGGCCTCGGAGCTGTCGGTGCTGCTGGCGGGGTCCCAGCTGGGCATCACGATCTGCACGCTCGCACTCGGTGCCGTCACCAAACCCGCTGTCCACCACTGGCTCACGCCGGCCATCGCGAGCTGGGGTGCACCAGCGTGGCTGGCCGACGCCGGCGGCTTCGTGCTGGCGTTGGTCATCGTCACCTTCCTGCATCTGGTCGTGGGTGAGATGGCCCCCAAGTCCTGGGCCATCGCCCATCCGGAGCGGTCGGCGACCATGCTGGCGTTGCCGATGCGGGCGTTCATGTGGGTGACCCGCCCGCTCATCGGCACGTTGAACCGGCTGGCGAACTGGTGCCTGCGCAGGGTCGGTGTCGAACCTGTCGATCAGGTTGCCACCGGCCAGGATCCCGACGCGCTGCGGCACCTGGTGGAGCACTCGGCCACCGTCGGCACCCTCGACGAGCGCTACCACGGTCACCTGGTGAGCGCGCTGGAGCTGGAGGCGCTCACCGTCGGTGAGATGGTGCGCGCCGGCGCGGCGCCCAGCAGTGTGCGCTCGACGGCCACGCCTGCCGAGATCCAGGCCGAGTCCAGGCGCACCGGGCACCTGCGTCTGCTGGTCCGCGACAACGGCGCGATCCTGGGTGTGGTGCACGTCCGGGACACCGTGGCGGCCTCCATCGAGGCGACTTCCATCGAGGTGACGGCCGCCGACGTGATGCGCCCGGCGCTCATGGTGGCGGCCCGGACCCCGGTCTATGCCGCGCTGCGGACCATGCGGGAGACCCGTAACCACCTGGTGGTGGTCACCGATGCCGACGGACATGTCCTGGGATTGATCACGCTGACCGACGTGCTGCAGCGACTGCTGCCGACGGCGGATGCCGCGCGCTGAGTTACTCACAGTTGCGGATTGATCCACAGCCGCCCCCGCTGGCGGGGGTCGGTGTCGGTGACCCGTCGGCGGCTGCCACCACGATCGAGGTATGACACGACAACCTCGCGGATTCGACCTCGGTCGGCCCGCAACGCTGATCGCCGCGCTGCCGGCGGTACTGGGATTCGTCCCCGAGAACTCGCTGACGGTCGTCACCCTCGACGGTGGCAATCTGGGCTGCGTCATGCGGGTCGATCTGTCGCCGGGCCTGGTCGGTAACACCGCGGCGCTGGCGGAGGTGGTGGCCGCATCCGGTCATCACGGCGCGCTCGCGGTGATCGTCGACGAGCGCCGTGCCGAGCACGGGGAGCTGGCCGACGATCTGCTGCTGTCGATGGCCGACGAAGGCATCGATCTGCATGCCGTCCTGCTGGTCGACCGGATCGCCGCCGGCGGCCGATGGTCGTGTGTTTGTGGGTGCGGGGCACACGGGGTCATCGACGACCCGGAGTCGTCACCGTTGGCTGCCGCTGCCGTGCTCGACGGTCGCCGGCTCTACCGGCGCCGCGATGATCTGCTGGCGGCCATCGAGGTCGCGGACGGCCCGCGGGGCGAGCGGATCGCGGAGGCGTTGCGGTCGGCGCGCCCCGAGTCGCCCGGTGCCCGGACGGCACGCCGCGCAGTCAAGGCGGCGATGGCGCTCGCCGCACGGGTCGGGGCCGGTGAGGACCCGGCGGACGCCGATATCGTCACCGTCGTCGCGGCCCTGCGCGATCCCCGGGTGCGCGACATGCTCTACGCGCTGGCGGTCGGCGCCATGGCGGCCGATGCCGAGGCATTGTGGGGTCTGTTGGCCCGGCTGCTGCCTGCTCCGTGGCGACCGGAAGTGCTGACGCTGCTGGCCTTTTCGGCCTACGCGCGCGGGGACGGACCGCTGGCCGGGATCGCGTTGGAGGCCGCGATCATGCTCGATCCAGCACACCGGATGGCCGAGATGCTGGACTGCGCACTGCAGTCCGGGATGCGGCCGGAGCAGATCCGTGAGTTGGCGCTGTCCGGCTATCGGGCCGCGGGCGCACTCGGAGTGCGGCTCCCACCGCGGCGCGCGTTCGGCCAGCGTGCCGGGTGAGCGTCAGGCCTTTTCGACCTTGACGGCGTGCGCCATGTGATGCGGCAGTTCGACCTCCTGATGCCCGGGAATCAGGATCAGCACACCGCCGCCGGGCTCGTCGCTGACCTGGACGGTGACCCTGGCATTGGGCACCACGCCGGCGTCCTTGAGACGGCCGATCAGTTCGACGTCGCCCTGGACGTGTTCGGTCAGTTGGCGCACCACCACCGCGACCGGCGATCCGGACGGTAATTCGGTGAGCCGCACCAGGTTTGCGTACTCACTGGCGCCGGTTTCACCGTAGCCGAGCTCGGACAGGCCCGGGATCGGGTTGCCGAACGGTGAGGTGGTCGGGTTGTTGAGCACCTGCAGCAGCCTGCGCTCCACATCCTCGCTCATCACGTGTTCCCACCGGCAGGCCTCGGCGTGCACTTCCTCCCACGGCAGACCGATCACATCGACCAGCAGTCGTTCGGCAAGGCGGTGTTTGCGCATCACGGAGACGGCCAGATTACGGCCCTTCTCGGTGAGCTCGAGGTGGCGGTCGCCCGCCACGTGCAACAGGCCGTCGCGTTCCATCCGGGACACGGTCTGGCTGACGGTGGGCCCGCTCTGGTCGAGACGTTCCGCGATCCGGGCACGCAGGGGCACCACGCCCTCTTCCTCGAGGTCGTAGATGGTCCGCAGATACATCTCCGTGGTGTCGATCAGATCGTTCATGCGCTACCTTCCAAGCCCTCCGTCGCTTGTCGAGTCTACCGGTCGGGCTGCTTGAGCAGGGCCTCAACATCCTCCGGGCGCAATGTGATGCCCGCCGCGCGGGGCGCGACGGGCATCACCGGGAAGGGGTCGTGTCAGCTGGCGTAGGACCGCAGACGTTCGGCACGTTCGCCGTTGCGCAGCTTGGCCATCACCTCGCGCTCGATCTGGCGGACCCTTTCGCGGGACAGCCCGAACAGCTTGCCGATCTGGTCCAGGGTGCGCGGCTGGCCGTCGTCCAAGCCGAACCGCAGCCGGATGACCTGCTGCTCACGCTCGTCCAGGGTGGTCAACACGTACCGGATATCGGTGTGCAGCAGCTCGGAGATCACCGCATTCTCCGCCGACATCGCCTCGGCGTCCTCGATGAAGTCACCCAGCGGGGCCTCCTCGTCGGTGCCGACCGGCATGTCCAGGCTCACCGGGTCGCGGCTGTGCTCAAGCAGATCGTTGATCTTCTCCACCGGGATACCGGACTCTTCGGCCAGTTCCTCGTCGGTGGCCTCCCGGCCCAGGTTCTGGTGCATCTCGCGCTTGATCCGGGCAAGCTTGTTGACCTGCTCGACCAGGTGCACGGGCAGCCGGATGGTGCGGCTCTGGTCGGCCATACCGCGCGTGATGGCCTGGCGGATCCACCAGGTGGCGTACGTGGAGAACTTGAAACCCTTGGTGTAGTCGAACTTCTCCATGGCCCGGATGAGGCCCAGGTTGCCCTCCTGGATCAGGTCCAGCAAGGGCATACCGCGTCCGGTGTAGCGCTTGGCCAGCGACACCACCAGGCGCAGGTTGGCTTCCAGGAGGTGCCTGCGGGCGGAGTCGCCGTCGCGGACCACGGCGGCCAGATCCTTCTTGCGGGCGTCGCCGAGACGCTTGCGGGTGTCCAGCAGGTGCTGGGCGTACAGGCCCGCCTCGATGCGCTTGGCCAACTCCACCTCGTCCGCGGCGGTCAGCAGCGCGGTCTTACCGATGCCGTTGAGGTACACACGGACAAGATCGGCGGCTGGGCTCTGGGCGTCCAGGTCGCTGTCGATACGGCTGGTGCTGGCGATCGCCATTTACGGCCTCCTGATCGGCTGGAACTATCACTGCGTTCAACGTCCGTACAGGGCTCAGAGTTCCCGCTGCTTCCCGAAGTCACACCTACTGACCTGCGGTTTTTTCCCGACGACCTGAGATTCTCCTGAGAAGTGCGCAAGAAGCGCACTCAGGTGGGAAATGCGGGCGGCAGAAGGCGCCGGTGTCAGGAGATACCGGCGTCCGGGTCGACACGTCGCGCGGGTTCCAGCGCCGGGCGCTCGGCGGTGGGGAACAGGGGAGTGCGGCGCGGGCCGGCCGCCTCATAGCGGCGCGGCTCGGTGGCCTTGCGCGGCGGGCGGTCGTTGGCGATCAGCACGGCCATCCACGGCAGGGGAACGGACAGCACGATGATGCCGAGGGAGATCAGACCGTTGTGCCAGATGCCGTAGGCCACCGCGGCGAGCACCAGGGCGGGGATGCGGAACGCCATCAAGGTGAAGTACTTGCGCATCCTGGCGCGGTGCTGCTCTTCGTAGGGCAGGGCGGCGCGGGTGATCAGGATCGGGCGACCGTCGTCGTCGAAACTCAGCTCCGGGCCGTGTTTCATAAACTCCACTGTCCCACATCTTCGGACCGGCGCGGGGGCCGGGCACAATAGAGGGATGCAGACCCAGACGATCGAACGCCCGGACACCGACGAACGCGTCGACGACGGGACCGATGACGATGCCCCCAAGGTCTTCCATTACGTCAAGAAGGACAAGATTGCCGAAAGTGCCGTCATGGGGACGCATGTCGTGGCCCTGTGCGGTGAGGTGTTCCCGGTGACCAAGGCGGCCAAGCCCGGTTCCCCGGTGTGCCCGGATTGCAAGCGGATCTACGAGCAGCTCAAGAAGTAGCGCCGGTGCCGCCGTTGCGGGTGTCGGTGCGCTCCTCGATCCACTCCCGTAACCGGTGCGCATGCGTGTCCGGTGCCGGCCACTCCTCCTGAACCGCCGCGTTCAACTCGGCGCCGATCATGATGGCGAAGCCGAGCAGGAAGGCGAACAGCAGGAACGCGATCGGCGTGGCCAGCGCACCGTAGGTGTAGCCGGTCGCGGTGATCCAGGTGAGGTAGATCCGCAGGCCCACCGTCGCGATGAGGAAGACGGCGGTCGCCAGCACCGCACCGACCAGCAGCCGGTGCGTGGGCAGCGGTGCGGGCAGCGACACCCGGTAGAGCACGGTCGCCGCCAAGATCAACACGATCACCAACACCGGGTAGTAGCCGTACTGCAGCACGTTGTCCCAGCTCTCCGGAATGGATTCGGAGATCTTGCGCGGGCCCAGCGCGATGAACGGCGCGGTCAGCACCGCGCACACCAGCATCACCACGTACAGCCCGAGCGCGTAGAACCGTTGGCGCACCGGATGGCGCAGCGGCGTCTGGTCATGCGCCTCCACCACCGAATCGACGAACGCGGAGATCGCCGAGGAGCCGGCCCACAACGAGATGACGAAGCCGAGGGACACCACCTCGCCGCGGGCACCGCGGACGATGTCGTAGATGGTCGGCGCGATGATCTCGTTGACGACGTTCTGCGAGAAGAACCGCCCCGACGTCCCGATCAGCTGCTCCTCGATGGCCGGCAGGGTGTCCGGCCCGAACAGCGGAGCCAGGTACGCCAGGCTGCCCAACATGCCCAAGAGCAGTGGCGGTAGGGACAACGCACACCAGAACGCCGCCTGCGCGGCCTCGGAGAAAATCGAGTCGTCCCACGCCTTGGACAGCGTGCGCTTGGTGATGGGCCAGATGTGGTGGCGGGTGGGTTTTGCGGGGGGCTGGTCGCTCATGACCAGTCCAGCATTCCCTACGCGTCGACCGGCTTGACCTCCAGCACCGCGGCCAGTTCGATCAACTTGGCTTCGTGCTCGTTGGCGTGGTGCTGGCAGAACAGAAGTTCCGCGCCCGAGGGGAGGGTGGCCCGCACTTGCGCCGCCGCACCGCAGCGGTCGCAGCGATCGGCCCGGGTCAGTTCCGGACTGGTCAGGATTGCGTTCACGGCACGTCCTCCGTTCAGCTTGATGCGTGCTTCTACTGTGTCAGACGTATGAGGTTCCGGCCTTGTTCCCCCACGGTTCACCGGTGTGTCGTGTCTCACGGCGCGCTCCCGTTGCGGGGCGGGCACGCTGGGCGCATGATCCGCGACTCCGAGGTGCTCGTCCATCTGTGCTCGTCTCAGGAATGGCTGGCCGCCCAAGGCGCGGGCGAACACCGCCCGGCCTCACTGGCAGATGTCGGTTTCGTCCACCTCTCAGCCCCTGAACAGGTTCATCTGCCCGCCAACCGGCTGTACGCCGGACGCACCGACCTGGTGTTGCTGGCCGTCGATCCGAGCAAGCTGACCGACCCGGTGCGCTGGGAACCCGGGGTGCCGACCGATCCGGAATCCATGCTTTTCCCGCATCTGTACGGACCGTTGCCGGTGGCCGCTGTGACAAGTGTCACGAGCTATCTGCCCGGCGATGACGGGCAGTTTGCCCAGTGCAGCGCTCAGCTGCCACCCAGGTAGGCGTCGGCTTCAATCTCGACGAGCAGTTCCGGCGCGATGAGCGCACTGACCTCGACCATCGTGGTCACCGGCCGGATATCGCCGAAGAACTCGTTGTGCACGGCGCCGATCTCCTGCCAACGGGAGATATCGGTGACGAACATCCGGGTCCGTACCACGTCCGACAGGGCGGCGCCGGCGTCGCTCAGGGCTGCCTCGATGCGCCGCAGCGCCGCGCGGGTCTGCTCGGCGGGCGACGCCCCGGGGGCGGTGGTCCCGGACACCGCCACGTGATCCCCGATCCGCACTGCGCGCGAATAGCCAACCGTGGCTTCGAATTCCGATCCGGAGGCGATATTGATCCGCGAGTCTGGCACGGCGTCTAGGTTAGGGGAGTGCGGGTCGCGGTGGTCACGGGTGCCAGCAGGGGTGCCGGTCTCGGTATCGCCGGCGCGCTGAGCGCCCGCGGCTGGCGGGTATATGCGACCGGTCGGACCATCACCGAAGCCCCGCCCGGCGGCGTCGCGGTCCGGGTGGACCACGCCGACGACGACGCCGTGGCCGCGCTGTTCGCGCGGATCGACGCCGACGAGGGCGGGTTGGACCTGCTGGTGAACAACGCCGCCGTCGTGCACGACGAGCTCACCGGTTCGAAACCGTTCTGGCAGAAGCCGATCGGGCTCGGTGATGTGCTCGACGTCGGGCTGCGGTCGGCGTATGTGGCCTCCTGGCATGCCGCACCGTTGCTGCTGCGCCGGCCGCGCGGGCTGATCGCGTTCACCTCGTCGCCCGGTTCGGTGTGCTACATGCACGGTCCCGCATATGGGGCGCAGAAGGCCGGGATCGACAAGATGGCCGCCGATATGGCCGTCGACTTCCGCGGCACATCGGTGGCGTGTGTGTCGCTCTGGATGGGCATCCTGCTCACTGCCCGGCTGCGCGCCGCGTTCGCCGGACATCCGGACGCCCTGGCCGAGACGGCCCGGCATGCCGAGACGCCGGAGTTCACCGGTCGCCTGATCGACGCATTGTTCGACGATCCCGAGCTGGCCGGCCGCAGTGGGCACACCGTGATCGGTGCCGAGTTGGCGGTGCAGTACGGCATCACCGACGAAGACGGCCGTCAGCCCCCATCGCACCGCGACATGCTGGGAGCCCCCCGGGAACCGAGCTCGGTGGTGGTGCGTTGACCCGAGCCGAGCCCGCCCGAAGCTGTCAGTTTGCTGGGAGTCGGCGCCGCGACACCGTCGTCGGCCTCGGTCTACGGCCATAATTCTGCGAGCCACCGCCGCAGATTTGGGTTCTCCTCCCAAGTCGAATCAGCTTGAGGAGGAGTCGATGACGCGTCGAGCACGCCACCGCGAGCCGTTCGCCTGGCTCGGCGCCGGCGCCGTCACGCTGGGGATGGGCGCGGCGCTGGCCGGCGTTCCGGCCCTTGCCCATGCCGATGCCCATGCCGACGACACGACCGCATCGTCGACGACCTCCGGCACGGGCACGGAGTCGGATTCGACGCCCGCGGCGGCAAGCACACCCGCCCACGTGTGGCAGCTGCCCGTCCTGAGTCTGCCGAAAAGTCTGAACCTCCCGAAAAGCCTGAACCCACCGAAGAAGCCGCACCGGCCCGCGCACCAGGACTGGGCCACGCACGACGCGGCCGTGAGCCCGAAGCCCGCATCGGGAACCGACGAGCCGCAGAAGCAGGCGACGACGCCCGTGCACCGGGCGAGCAGCCGAAGCGCCGAGGCCGCCGCCGACCCGGGCGCCGGCACATCGCTGCGACCCGTCCCGGCCGCAGCCCCCACGGAAGTTCCGGTGCGGCAGGTGGATTCGTTCGCGCCGCAAGTGGTCGCCAATGTCACCCGGGCCATCGGCGCCGTCGTGCGGGCGCTGGTGTCGCCGTGGTCGGCCAGCGGTACGGGAGGTGGCGGGCCGGTGGACACACCGGTGCAGTGGGTGCTCGCGGCGGTGGCGCGCCGCCAGCTCGGCACGGTCCACACGCCGGCCGCCGCCACCACCGTCAGCGCGCCTGCCGTCGTCGACGCGGCCCCGGTGTTCACCGCGCCGACGGTGATCACGGCCAGCAGCGTCACCGGGGTGGTCACCGGCTCGGCGATCGCCACCGACGCCGACAACGACAAACTCACCTACAGTGCCACCGCGACCAAGGGCACCGTGACCGTCAATACCGGCACCGGCGCGTTCAGCTACACCCCGTCGGCGGCCGCCCGCCACGCCGCTGCGTCCGACACCGCCACCGATGCCGACCGGTCCGCCACCGTCACGGTCAGCGTCACCGATGGCCACGGCGGCACTGCGGCCACCGTCGTCGACGTGCCGGTGGCCCCGAAGAACAGTGCGCCGGCGGTGACGGTCAGCGTGGGCAGCCCGAACGCGACGACAGGTGTGGTCGCCGGCAGGATCACCGCCACCGACGCCGACCGC
Organism: Mycolicibacterium chengduense; assembly: GCF_033741155.1. Taxonomy (NCBI): domain Bacteria; kingdom Bacillati; phylum Actinomycetota; class Actinomycetes; order Mycobacteriales; family Mycobacteriaceae; genus Mycobacterium; species Mycolicibacterium chengduense. The sequence continues at coordinate 225,557 of NZ_JAWQNH010000006.1, forward strand.
GACGCCCTGGCCTACAGCGTGACGACGACGGCCGCGAAGGGGACGCTCACCGTCGATGCGAGCACCGGCGCCTACAGCTACACCCCGACCGTGGACGCGCGTCTGGCCGCGGCGGCCAAGGGTGCCACCACCGCCGACAAGCACGACACGTTCACCGTGGCCGTCGACGACGGCCACGGTGGCGTCACCGCCAAGACCGTCACCGTGTCGGTGGCCCCGCTGGGGGACCGGCCGGTCGCGGCGACCCCGACCGTGAACGCCGCGGACGCCACTGGAACCGTCGACGGCGCAGTCGAATTCATCGAGCCGTATGCCCAACTGCCGCTGACCTACACGGTGACCAAGGCCACGGCCAAGGGTACGGTCACCGTCGACGCGGCCACCGGTGAGTTCGTCTACACCCCGTCCGCGGCGGCCCGCCTGGCGGCCGGTGTCTCGACCAAACCGGTGACCGACAAATTCACCGTCACCGCGGCCAACTCGATCACCTCGACCACCGAGACGGTCACCGTCACCGTGGCGCCCGCCGTGCTCGCGGTCACCGGTTCGGTCGACCCCGCCGGTGCGCCGCGTGCCCTCACCGGTGCGGTGAGCCCCGACGGCAAGACCGTCTACGTCGCCGACGCGACCGCCGGCACGGTGTCGGCGATCAGCGGGGCGCTCACCACCACGATTCCCGTCGGCGGCGCGCCGGGCGCCGAGGCGATGAACCCCAGCGGCAGCAAGGTCTATGTCGCGGACAGGGCCTCCGATGTGGTGTCGGTCATCGATACCGCGACCGACACCGTCACCGGCACCATCACGGTCGGACGTAATCCCTCGGCGCTGTTGGTCAGTTCCGACGGCGCCACCCTGTATGTCGCCAACGCCGGTTCCAATACGGTGTCCGTGGTCAACACCGCCACCGGGACGGTGACCAAGACCATCCGGGTGGGCAGTACGCCGTCGGGGCTGGCGCTCAAACTCGACGGCAGCCGGCTCTATGTCGCCAACACGGGTTCCGGCACGGTGACGAAGATCAACACCGCCACCCGGGCCGTCACCATGACGCTGAAGGTCGGCAGCGCACCCGTCGGGCTGGCCGTGAGTCCCGACGGCAGTGCGCTCTATGTCGCCGACACCGGCGCCGACGCCATCTCGATGATCTCGACCAGCAACAATTCGGTGATCACCACCAAACTCCAAGTCGCGGTCGACGCACTGGCGACCGCACCCGATGGCGGCCTCTACGCTTCCGACGGCGCCGACACGGTATCGGTGGTGTCGGTCCGCAGCGGGGTCGACACCCCGGTGCTGACGAATATGACGGTCGGTTCGCCCGATGCCAGGACGGGTGTGGTCACCGGGTCCGTCACCTTCCTCGACCCGTCGGGGAAAGCGTTGACCTACAAGGTGATCACCGCGCCGGCCGACGGCACGGTGACGGCCACCTCGGCGGGTGTGTTCACCTACACCCCGACCGCCACGGCACGGCTGGCCGCCGCAGCGACCGATACCACCGACACCTTCACCATCGTCGCCACCAACGGGTTGGCCACGACGTCGCAAACCGTGACGGTGCCCGTCGCCGGCCAAGTCAACGCGTCCGTCGCGCTGAAGATGGTGTACGGAACCGAGCCGGTGGTCTACGTGTCCGTCAACGGCGGGGCCCGGGTTCCCGTGCTGGTCGACACCGGATCGGTGGGCCTGGTGATCACCTCGAAATACGTTGGCACACAACAAGATCTCGGCGTCTCCACCGGATCTGGGGCCAGCGGATACTCGGGCGGTCTGAGCTATACCTTCGACACCTACACGACCACAGTCGATTTCGGCAACGGAATCGTGTCCGGACCCACCTCGGTCGATATCGTCAGCTCCGCCTCACAGTCGGCCTTCGCATCGTTCGCCGCCCGCGACGGTGTCGTGGGAATCCTGGGCGTCGGGCCGAATTCGTATGGGCCCGGGCCGAGTTCGGTGATCTCGGCACTCTCGGGTGACCTGAACTATGGCGTGCTCATCGACGAACAGAATGGCCTGCTTGAATTCGGCCCCAACCCGTTGGCCGCGCTGGTGACGCTGACCGGCTCGCCATGGACCTCGGTGCGGGTGCAGGTCGGCAGCGGCACCATCCGGCAGGTGACGACTGTGCTCGACTCCGGTGGGGTCTACGGCACCATTCCGTCCTGGTTGGTCGGCGGTGCATCGACGGTTCCGGTGGGCACCGTCATCAGCGTGTACACGAGCGACGGACGCACCCTGCTGTACTCCTACACGACGACCGCATCGAACAGTCCCACCGTGACCTCGGACTCCTATATGAACTCCGGCTACATGCCTTTCGACATGGGGCCGATCTACGTCTCCTATGTCGGCGGTGGCGGCGGTCAGACGATTTTCGACGTCTGACCGGTCGCACGCGAGGTCATGTTGTTCACTCGGCAATGACCGGTGGATCTGCGCCTGTACATCGCTCGGGTACGGACTTACATTCGATGTGGTGCGTGGACGGTCTGTCTGATCCGAGAGCCGACGTTGCGTGACTTCCCGAACCGGCTACACCCGCCACGGCCGAATATCGGATCGGTGCGGAAGGGAACAGCACATGTCAGAGCAACAGGACAATATCGATCTCGTCACCCGGGGCTACGAGGCGTTCACCAAGGGCGATATCGACACCGTGATGGCGTTGTTCGACGACAACGTCGAATGGGTACAGCCCGGCAACAGCACCATCAGCGGCACCTATCACGGCAAGGGTGAACTCGGGCAGTACCTGGCCCGCCTGGCCGAGAAGAACGTGTCGGTCACCTTGAACCGGCTGGTTGCCGACGGGGACACCGTCGTCGCGCTCACCGAAGTCGCCGTTGGCGACGAAAAGGGAAGCGACGCCGACGTCTTCACGATTCGTGACGGTAAGACCGCCCGGGTCCAGGTGCACACCGACACCGCGTTGATGGAGCGCGTCTACGGTTCCAAACAGCACGCCGCCCACTAGGCAGGTGCCGGCGACGACCTAGTCGAGGTAGTCGCGCAGCACCTGCGAACGGCTGGGATGCCGCAGCTTGCTCATGGTCTTCGACTCGATCTGGCGGATACGTTCGCGCGTGACGCCGTAGACCTGTCCGATCTCGTCGAGGGTGCGCGGCTGCCCGTCGGTCAGGCCGAAGCGCAGCCGGACCACACCGGCCTCGCGCTCGGACAGCGTCTCCAGGACCGACTGCAGCTGGTCCTGCAGCAGCGTGAAGGAGACGGCGTCGACGGCCACGACGGCTTCGGAATCTTCGATGAAGTCGCCGAGCTGGCTGTCGCCCTCGTCGCCGATGGTCTGGTCCAGCGAGATGGGCTCACGCGCGTACTGCTGGATCTCCAGCACCTTCTCCGGCGTGATGTCCATTTCCTTGGCCAGTTCTTCTGGCGTGGGTTCGCGGCCCAGGTCCTGCAGCAGCTCGCGCTGGATGCGGCCCAGCTTGTTGATCACCTCGACCATGTGCACCGGGATACGGATGGTGCGGGCCTGGTCGGCCATCGCGCGGGTGATGGCCTGGCGGATCCACCAGGTGGCGTAGGTGGAGAACTTGTAACCCTTGGTGTAGTCGAACTTCTCCACCGCGCGGATCAGACCCAGGTTGCCCTCTTGGATCAGGTCCAGGAACGCCATGCCGCGGCCGGTGTAGCGCTTGGCCAGCGACACCACCAGACGCAGGTTGGCCTCCAGCAGATGATTCTTGGCGCGGTCACCGTCGCGGCAGATCCACTGGTAGTCGCGGCGCTGGGCGGTGGTCAGCTTCTCGCCCTTCTCGGCGAGTTCGAGCATCAACTGGGTGCAGTACAGGCCGGCCTCGATGCGCTTGGCGAGTTCGACCTCCTCCTCGGCGTTGAGCAGGGCGACCTTGCCGATCTGCTTCAGGTACGCGCGGACCGAGTCGGCGGATGCGGTGAGTTCGGCGTCCTTGCGGGCCTGGCGCAGGGCCTCGGACTCTTCCTCGTCCCAGACGAAGTCGCCGGAGGCCTTGTCCTTCTCGGACGGTTCGGGGTGCTCCTCGTCGGCCTCGGCGGCCTTGGCGGCAGGCTTGGCGGCGGCGTCGGCCGCGCCCTCGACGACGTCGGCCTCCTCCTCGTCGGCCTCGGTGTCGTCGCTCTCGTCCTCGGCGTCGGCCTCCAGGTCGTCATCGAGGACGACGTCGTCGACCTCGAGATCGTCACCGGGCTCCACGTCGAGGTCGTCGGCCTCCAGGTCGTCCCCGAGGTCTACGGCATCGGGATCGATATCGGCCTTACCCGCCGCCTTCGCGGCGGCCTTCTTGGCCGGGGCCTTGGTGGCCCGCTTGGCCGGCGCCTTGGCGGCGGTGGCCTTGGCCGGGGCCTTTTTCGCAGGAGTCTTGGCGGCGGTGCGCTTCACCGGCTCGTCGGTTGCCGGGCTTGCTTTTGTCGCTGCCACGTACACCCTTTCGGTCTTGCGGATCCCGGTGCGCACGCATGCACCACCGGAAAGCGTCGGCTGTGTCGAATATTGGCGATGATCTCTGCTCGGAAACCCGCCGCTATTCGGTAGGCGGCCGCCGTTGACCATTGTAACGACAGTGTGAGATAAGGCTGTGCCGTGCGGCAAATTCGGCCCGTTCGCGCGCGTCGCCGGCGACCGATCAGGCGCTGCCCGCGGTACCGTCCGCGCTCGCTGAGGCGGCCAGCGCGGCCCCGACGATGCCGGCCTCGTTGAGCAGTGTCGCGGCCACCACCGGCGTGCGGTTCTTCAACAGGGGAATCCACTTGTCGGCCTTGCGGCTGATACCGCCGCCGGCGATGAACAGATCCGGCCAGATCGCGTTCTCGATGGCCACCAGCACCTTGGTGACCTCCTGCGACCAGCGCTCGTAGCTCCACTCCTTGCGCTCTTTGACCGAGGACGCGGCCCGGTGCTCGGCCTCCTTGCCGTCCACCTCCAGATGGCCGAACTCGGTGTTGGGCAGCAGCACGCCGTTGTGGATCACGGCCGAGCCGATACCGGTGCCGAAGGTCAACAGCACGATCACCCCGGACTTGTCCTTGCCGGCGCCGAACCGTTCCTCGGCGAGCCCGGCGGCGTCGGCGTCGTTGAGCACGGTGACGGGCGCACCGCCCAGTTCGGTGCTGATGATGTCGACGGCGTTGGTGCCGATCCAGCCCTTGTCGACGTTCGCCGCGGTGCGCACGATCCCGTTGGTCACCACGCCTGGATAGGTGACCCCGAGTGGCCCGGTCCAGCCGAACTCACGGACCACCGCGGCCACCGTCTTTGTGACGGCCTCCGGGGTGGAGGGCTGTGGTGTCGGGAGCTTGAACCGTTCACCGATGAGCGTGCCGCTGTCCAGGTCGACGATGCCGCCCTTGATGCCGCTGCCGCCGACGTCGACGCCGAACCCGCGGCGCGGCGTGCTGGACTCGGGGTCGGTCATGAGCGCTCCTCACAGGACGGCGGATGCGACGCGCCACACACATTAGTGCCCCGAGACATGCTGTGTTGCGATGGTGGGTGTGCAAACCAACAACTGTGATCCGCTGACGTTGCGCTCCGTGGCCGAGCAACTGGCCACCGAGGCTGCCGATTTCGTCTCCCGCCGCCGCGGTGAGGTGTTCGCGAGCGCGGCCACCGCCGCCCGGTCGGTGCGTTCCAAGAGCACGCCGACCGACCCGGTGACCGTGGTGGACACCGAGACCGAGCGGTTGATCCGGGACCGACTGGCGGTGCTGCGGCCCGGCGACCAGGTGCTCGGCGAAGAGGAGGGCGGTTCGGCGGAGGCCGAACCGGGGCGTCCGGTCTGGGTGATCGACCCGATCGACGGCACGGTGAACTTCGTCTACGGCATCGCCGACTACGCCGTGTCGGTGGGCGTGCAGATCGACGGCACCTCGGTGGCCGGCGCGGTGGCCAACGTGGCCACCGGCGAACTGTACTCGGCGGCGCTCGGCCACGGCGCCACCGTAACCCGAAGCGGACAGTCAAGGACGTTGCGCTGCAACGATATCGATGATCTGAGTCTGGCTCTGGTGGGCACCGGCTTCTCGTACGACGCGCAGCGCAGGGCCCGGCAGGCGCAGGTGCTGGCCGCGTTGCTGCCCCAGATTCGCGATATCCGTCGGATCGGCTCGTGCGCGCTGGACCTGTGCATGGTGGCCGCCGGTCAGATGGACGCCTACTTCGAGGACGATGTGCACGTCTGGGACTGGTCGGCCGGGGTGCTCATCGCAACCGAGGCCGGTGCGGTCGTGCACCTGCCGGACCCCGACATGCTCTACGCGGCAGCACCGGGGGTGGCCGGCCCGCTCGGTGCCGCGCTGGATGCCCTCGGCGCCGGCTGATCAGCAGGCGGCGCTGTGGATCTTGCGCAGCAGCGCGGGATCCGGCGGCTGGGTGGCGTCGGGTCGCAGACTGGCCAGCATCGCGTCGATATCGTCGTTGTGGCTGAACTCGGTGAATTCGGTGCCCACGGCGAGGTCGACGGAGTCGTCGGTGCGCTGGTCCTGGAACAGCTCGGTGCACGGCGCCACCAGCCACACCGCCGCGGCGGCGGCCTGGCCGGCGGGGCCGAACCGGATCTGACCCTGGCATTCCAGCCGGGTGCCGGCGTAGATGGGGTCATTGGATGCGGTGGGCTGGGCGAAGCCCAGATCGCGTAGTGCGCCGGACACCTCGGCGGCCTGGCCGCCCTGGCCGCTGGCGTTGAGCACCTTGATCTTGGTGTCGGCCAGCTTGGCCGGCGTCACGTCGGTCATGGTGTCGCGTGCCACCTGCTGGCCGAGCTTGGGTGCGTTCGGGTCGGTGGCCGGTGGCGGCGCGTTGCAGGCCACTGCCTCGTGCACATCGGTGGGCCGGTTAAGCGCGATCACCCACACCACGCCGGTGGCTACGGCCAGCGCCAGGAACAGGCACAGGATGGGCACATGGTTCCGTCTGCGGAACGGGCGACCGTGCTTGTCGAACGCCGTTCCGTCGGTGATGAGAGCGACCACCCCTGCACCTTAGAGGCATCGGCCGGTACCGTCGCCCAGCCGGTGAGAAGGGATGTGATGCAAATCACACCCCTTCGGCGTGCATTCGGGGCACGAATCATTTGGTGTAGGCGTTCGACGCTGGTACAAAGCTCTGCTGCAAGGTAACGGAGGGGATGAGATGGCTACCGACTACGACGCGCCGCGGCGTTCAGAGACCGACGACGTGTCAGAGGATTCGCTGGAGGAGCTCAAGGCCCGGCGCAACGAGGCCCAATCGGCCGTCGTGGACGTCGACGAGTCCGAGTCTGCGGAATCGTTCGAACTACCCGGCGCCGACCTGTCGGGCGAAGAACTCTCGGTGCGCGTCATTCCGAAGCAAGCCGACGAATTCACGTGCTCGAGCTGCTTTTTGGTGCATCACCGCAGCCGGCTCGCCAGCGAGAAGAACGGCGTGATGATCTGCACCGACTGCGCCGCCTAACAGGCGCTCAGGAGCGCAGGGCTGCCAGCACCCGGTCCGGGTGCCGGCAGCTCACCAACCAGTACGGCGTGGGGTCGTCGGGATCGTCGAGGACGACCAGCACCATGGGCCCCACCCAAGCCCGATGCAACACATAGGCGGCGGGGTCGAGCTGGCGGCCCAGCGCCGCCGACTTGGCCGACTTCGGCACCTCCGCCGAGCGGGAGACGACACCGACCGGCAGATGCGCCGGACCAGCCCACAACTCCGCCCCGCCGGGCCCGTCGACCACCCGCACCTCCATCCTGCTCATCCAGACCAGCACGGCCGCGGCCACCGGTAGCAGCACCGCGAATGGCACCCAGTCGGGCAGGCTCTGCACACCCATGTTCACCTCGGTCGCGATCAGGGCGGCCAGCCCCAACGCGGGCGGCCAGAACCACCACGGCACCGTCAGCCGTTCCCGATAACGCAGCGATTGGGTGGTTGCGCGCGTGTCAGACACGTGGCCAAGGGTAATCTCTCGCGTCGTGCCCACTTCTCTGGCGGTCGTGCGTCTGGACCGCGAACTACCGATGCCCAGCCGGGCCCACGACGGCGACGCGGGTGTGGACCTGTTCAGCGCCGTCGACCTGGAACTGGCGCCCGGCCGCCGCGCCCTGGTGCCCACCGGGATCGCCGTCGCCATCCCACACGGAATGGTCGGATTGGTGCATCCCCGTTCGGGTTTGGCTACGCGCGTGGGCCTTTCGATCGTGAACAGTCCCGGCACCGTCGATGCCGGGTACCGTGGGGAGATCAAGGTGACCCTGATCAATCTCGACCCGGAGCAGCCGATTGTGATCCGGCGCGGTGACCGCATCGCCCAACTGCTGGTGCAGCGGGTCGAACTTCCCGAGCTGGTGGAGGTGTCGTCGTTCGACGAGGCCGGGCTGGCCGATACCTCCCGTGGCGATGGTGGCCACGGTTCATCCGGCGGACATGCGAGTTTGTGATGGCAGATAACGACGATTTCGACGGCCCCTTCGACATCGAGGATTTCGACGACCCCGAAGCCGCCACGGTGGCCCGGCTGGACCTCGGGTCGGTGCTCGTCCCCATGCCCGAGGCCGGTCAGGTGCAGGTCGAGCTCACCGATCAGGGCGTGCCCAGCTCGGTCTGGGTGGTGACGCCCAACGGGCGCTTCACCATCGCGGCGTACGCGGCACCGAAATCGGCTGGGCTGTGGCGTGAGGTGGCCGGTGAGCTGGCCGACTCGCTGCGCAAGGACGGCGCCAAGGTGCGGATCGAGGACGGCCGCTGGGGCCGCGAAGTGGTCGGTGTCGCGACTGCCGCCCCGCAGGGGCAGACGCCCGGCGTCGTGCGGTTCATCGGAATCGACGGCTACCGCTGGATGATCCGTTGTGTGGTGAACGGCGCACCCGAGACGGTCGACGCACTCGCCGCCGAGGCGCGAGAAGCGTTGGCCGACACGGTGGTTCGTCGCGGCGAAACCCCGCTGCCGGTGCGCACACCGCTCGCCGTGCAGCTGCCCGCCCCGATGGCCGAGCAGCTGCGTGCCGCCGCGGCGCAAGCCCAGGCGCAGGCCGAGCAGCAGGCGCCGCCGCAGGAGGACGCCCGCCGCACCGCCATGTCGGCCATGCAGCAGCTGCGCAGCACCATCACCGGCGGCTAGTCAGACCTCCAGCAGCGCCCCGACGCAGGCCGCGCCCAGGGCGCCCGGATCGGCGCCCAACACGTCCAGGGTGAGCGTGCGCAGTGCCGCGTGCGGTGCGGCCGCCACCCACTCCAGCGCCACGTCGACCGGATGGATCGGATCGTCGGTCGCGGCCGCCACACCCATCGGGACCGCCAATGTGGCCAGTTCGGCGTTCGTCGGTGCCACATGCCGGGCCGCCTCGTCCATGGCGTCGGGCAGTTCCGGCCACTGCGCCAGCCAGGACCGGGCCAGTTCGTCGCCCAACCAGGCCGGGCTGGATGCCCGCATCGTGGCCACGGTGGCGGCCAGCCCGTCGGTGCGCAACAGCGTCGCGGTGTGCTGCGCGGACAACGCCGCCGGGGCGTTGCCGGGCTGGCCGGTCCACGCCGGCAAAGCGGCCAGCACGGCCACGGTGTGCGCCGGATGTGCCAGCGCCCAGGCGGCCGCCACCGCCGCGCCGATCGATACGCCGCCGACGGCAATGGTGTTGTGTTCGTCACCACGCGCCGCGTCGTCCAGGGCGGCCAGATATCCGGCGATCAGCTGCCGCGGCTGCGGCGGCGGTGTCACCACAACCGCTCCCACCTCGTGTAAAGCACCCGAAAAGGCCCGGTAGACATAGTCATCGTCAGACCCGGTACCGGCCAGCAGGACCGTCGTGACACCGCGCAGATTCACCGCCATGACTCGATGTTGCACCCATCGGCGCGACGCGCCCGACACGACGTGGCGATTCGGACCCAACAGGTCTACGGTGGCGAGGGTTAGGGAAGCGGATCCACGACGGATTCGCGGCAAGGGAGAGGCCATGGCTACGGCCGAAGGGTATCTGCGCCGGCTCACCCGGCGACTCACAGAAGACCCCGAGACGCTCGATGTCGAGGAGCTCAGCGACGAGGCGGCCAGCACCGGTGCGCAGCGCGCGATCGACTGTCGACGCGGGCAAGAAGTCACGATGGTGGGCACCCTGCGTTGTGTCGAGACCAACGCCAAGGGTTGCGCCAGCGGTGTCCGCGCCGAATTGTTCGACGGCACCGACTCGGTCCAGCTGGTGTGGCTGGGGCAACGCCGCATCCCCGGCATCGAATCCGGCCGGACCCTGCGGGTGCACGGGCGGCTGGGCACGCTGGAAAACGGATCCAAGGCGATCTACAACCCGCACTACGAGATTCAGAAGTGACCCACCCCGACCAGGGGACAGCAGACCAGGTCGAGGACGGCGAGAAGCCGCAGAACACCGGCGCGCGGGCCATTCTCGACCAGATGGGCGGCGTCAGCGGCCTGATCTATTCGTCCCTGCCGGTCCTGGTGTTCGTTCCGGTGTCGACCACCGCGGGTCTGCTGCCCGCGATCTGCGCCGCCCTCGGGGTGGCCGCGCTCGTGCTGTTGTGGCGGCTGTTCCGCCGCGACTCGCTGCAGCCCGCGCTGTCCGGGTTCATGGGGGTCGGTATCAGTGCGCTGATCGCCTATCTGGTCGGCGCCTCCAAAGGGTATTTCCTGCTGGGCATCTGGTCCTCGCTGATCTGGGCTGCGGTGTTCGCGCTGTCGGTGCTGATCCGCCGGCCGATCGTCGGGTACGTGTGGGGCTGGATCAACGATCACGGCCGCGGCTGGCGCCAGGTGCGCCGCGCCGTGCTGGCCTTCGATGTCGCCACCCTGGTGTGGGTCGCGGTGTTCGCCTCCCGGTTCGTGGTCCAACACCGCCTCTATGACGCCGACGAGACCGGCTGGCTCGGCGTGGCCCGGATCGCGATGGGCTGGCCGCTGACGGGCATCGCGGCGATCGTCACGTACTTCGCCATCCGGTACGCCCAGCGGGCCGTGCACGCGCAGCACGCGGCCACCGCAGACCGGCCCGACCAGACCGATGAGCGGGCCGACGAACGGACTTAGGGCTTCGCGGGGTGCAGCAGCAGTTCCCGCAGTTCTTCCTCGACCTCGGCGACGGCCACGAAGATCAGCTCGTCGCCGCCCTCCAGGGGTTCGTCGCTCTCCGGCACGATCACCCGCGGCCCGCGCAGGATGGTCACCAGCGAGGCGTCACGGGGCAATTGGAGGCGTTTGACGGCCTTGCCGCCCCACGGGGTGTCGTCGGGCAGCGTGATCTCGACCAGATTCGCCTGGCCCTTGCGGAAACTCATCAACCGCACCAGATCGCCGACGGCCACCGCCTCTTCGACCAGTGAGGCGAGCATCCGCGGGGTGGATACCGCGACGTCCACGCCCCAGCTCTCGTCGAACAGCCACTCGTTGCGGGGATCGTTGACCCGGGCCACCACGCGCGGGACGGCGAACTCGGTCTTGGCCAGCAGGCTGACCACCACGTTGGCCTTGTCGTCGCCGGTGGCGGCGATCACCACGTCGAACTCCTCCAACTTCACCGACTCCAGCAGGCTGAGTTCACAGGCGTCGCCGAGGCGCCACTGTGCGGCGGGGATGGCGTCGACGTCGATATGTTGCGGGTCCCGTTCCAGCAGCGTGACGTCGTGGCTGTCGACGAGTTCGCGGGCGATGGACCGGCCGACGGCGCCGGCACCGGCGATGGCTACCTTCATCAGTTCTCGTCCTCGCTGGGCGGCAGTGCGGAGATGGCCATGGCTTCGGCGATATGCCCGGAGATGGCCGCCATGTAGACGTTGTCACCGGCCTGGATGACGGTCTTGGCATCGGGCAGCAGTCCCGTTCCCAGCCGCAGCAGGAACGCCACCCGGCCACCGGTGGCGGCCTCCAGTTCGGTGATGGGGCGGCCGGCCCATTCCTCGTGCAGCGGCAGCTCGGCCACCCCGACGTTGCCGGACGGGTCGCGCCATTTGGTGGTTTCGGTTTCCCGGGTCAGCACGTTGAGCAGCCGGTCGGTGGTCCACGGCACGGTGGCCACCGTCGGGATGCCGAGGCGTTCGTAGACGGCGGCACGCTTGGCGTCGTAGATGCGGGCCACCACCCGCTCCACCCGGAAGGTCTCCCTGGCCACCCTGGCCGAGATGATGTTGGAGTTGTCGCCGGAGGACACGGCGGCGAAGGCGCCGGCCTCCTCGATGCCGGCCCGCAACAGCACATCGCGGTCGAAGCCCATCCCCAGCACCCGCTCGCCGGTGAACTCGGGGGAGAGCCGGTTGAACGCCGTGCCGTCACGGTCGATCACGGCCACTTCATGGCCGATCCGGGACAGCCCGTCCGCTAACGATGCGCCCACGCGGCCGCATCCCATCACCACTACCCGCACTCTGGGTCCTCTCGCCCGTCTGCCAGGAACAGCGCCCTATCCGACATGCCATTCAACCGTGCGCACCCGGAACGCTACAGCCAATCGGCGGTGGGCTTAGTCTTGGCACTCGTGTCCAAGCTTTCGACCGCCGCGCGCCGGCTGGTCCTGGGAAGGCCGTTCCGCAGCGACAAGCTCGCGCACACGCTGCTGCCGAAGCGGATCGCGCTGCCGGTGTTCGCCTCCGACGCCTTGTCGTCGGTCGCCTACGCCCCGGAGGAGATCTTCCTGGTGCTGTCGGTGGCCGGGCTGACCTCCTACTCGGTGGCCCCCTGGGTCGGGTTGGCGGTGGCCGCGGTGATGATGGTGGTGATCGCCAGCTACCGGCAGAACGTGCACGCCTATCCCTCCGGCGGTGGTGACTACGAGGTGGTCACCACCAACCTGGGGCACACCGCCGGTCTGACGGTGGCCAGCGCGTTGCTGGTCGACTATGTCCTCACCGTGGCGGTGTCGATGGCCTCGGCGATGTCGAACATCGGCTCGGCGGTCCCGTTCATCGCCCAGCACAAGGTGGTGTTCGCGGTGGTGGCGATCTTGGTGCTGGCCTCGCTGAACCTGCGCGGTATCCGCGAATCGGGCACCGCCTTCGCGATTCCCACCTACGCATTCATGATCGGCATGTACCTGATGCTGGGGTGGGGGTTCTTCCAGATCTTCGTCCTGGGGCACGAACTGCGGGCCGAGTCGGCCGGTTTCGAGATGCATTCCGAGCACGGCGATGTGCTCGGACTGGCCATGGTGTTCCTGGTGGCCAGGGCGTTCTCGTCCGGCTGCGCGGCGCTGACCGGTGTGGAAGCCATCAGCAACGGCGTGCCGGCGTTCCAGAAACCCAAGTCGCGCAACGCCGCAACCACCCTGCTGTTGTTGGGTGGGATCGCCACGACGTTGTTCCTCGGCATCATCGTGCTGGCCAAGGAGACCGGCGCGAAGATGGCCGAAAGCCCCGATCAGCTGGTCGGAGCACCCCCGGGATACCACCAGAAGACCCTGGTGGCGCAGTTGGCCGACGCGGTGTTCCACGACTTCCCGATCGGGCTCTACGCCATCGCGGGGGTCACCGCACTGATCTTGGTGCTGGCCGCGAACACGGCCTTCAACGGTTTCCCGGTGCTCGGTTCGATCCTGGCGCAGGACCGCTACCTGCCACGGCAGCTGCACACCCGCGGTGACCGGCTGGCCTTCTCCAACGGCATCCTGTTCCTGGCATTCGCCGCCATCGCGTTCGTGGTGGCGTTCCGCGCCGAGGTGACGGCGCTGATCCAGCTCTACATCGTCGGTGTCTTCGTCTCGTTCACCCTCAGCCAGATCGGCATGGTCCGGCACTGGACCAGGCTGCTGCGTATCGAGACCGACCCGGCGGTGCGCCGCCACATGATGCGGTCCCGGGTGATCAACAGCATCGGCTGCGTGTGCACCGGCACCGTGCTCGTCATCGTCATCCTGACGAAGTTCCTTGCCGGGGCGTGGATCGCGATCCTGGCGATGTCCTCGCTGTTCGTCATCATGAAGCTCATCCACAAGCATTACGCCACCGTGTCGCGCGAGCTGGAGGAGCAGGAGGAATCGGCGGGTGACATGGTGCTGCCCAGCCGTAACCACGCCGTGGTGCTGGTGTCCAAACTGCACCTGCCCACCCGGCGGGCCCTGGCCTACGCCAGGGCCACCCGCCCGGACGTGCTGGAGGCCATCACCGTCAGCGTCGACGACGCCGAGACGCGTCAGCTGGTACACGAGTGGGAGGAAAGCGAAGTCAGTGTCCCGCTCAAGGTGATCGCCTCGCCGTATCGCGAAATCACCAGGCCGGTGCTGGATTACGTCAAGCGGGTCACGAAGGAGTCGCCGCGTACCGTGGTGACGGTGTTCATCCCCGAGTACGTGGTGGGGCACTGGTGGGAGCAGGTGCTGCACAACCAGAGCGCGCTGCGGCTCAAGGGCAGGCTGCTGTTCGAGCCGAATGTGATGGTGACCTCGGTGCCGTGGCAGCTGAACTCGTCGGAACGGCTCAAGAAGCTGGCGCCGCAGTCCGCGCCCGGCGATGCCCGTAGAGGTTTCCTGGATTGAGCGAGCTGACGCTGACCATCGGGCCGGCGGCCAACGGCGGCAGCTGCGTGGCCCGCCACGACGGCCGGGTGGTGTTCGTCCGCTATGCCCTGCCGGGGGAGACGGTGCGGGTTCGGGTGCGCGCCGAGCGGGGATCGTATTGGCATGCCGACGTTCTGGAGGTGCTGGAGGCGTCACCGGACCGGATCGAGCCGTTGTGCCCGATCGCCGGTGTGGATGGCTCGGGCTGCTGCGACCTGGCCTTCGCCGAGCCGTCGGCCGCCCGCCGGCTCAAGGGCGAGGTGGTGGCCAATCAGCTGGCCCGGCTGGGCAACTTCGAGTGGAGCGGCGTGGCCGAAGAGGTCGGCACGACCGGCGCCACCGGGTGGCGCACCCGGGTGCGTCTCGATGTCTCGGAGTCCGGCCATGCCGGGTTTCACCGCTACCACAGCACCGAGCTGTACCCCGAGCTGAACTGCGGGCAGCTGCGGCCCGGGCTACTGGACGGTGTGGCCGGATCGCGCTGGCCGGCGGGGACCCAACTGCACATCGCCGTCGACGACGACGGGGTTCGGCATATCGTGCAGACCGGCCCCGGCCGCAAGGCTCAGACACAGGTCGTCGAGGGTAACTACGAGGCGGTACAGCGCATCGGCGGCAGGCAGTGGCAGGTGCCGGTGACGGCGTTCTGGCAAGCCCACCGCGACGCCCCGGAGCTCTACAGTGCGCTGATCCGCGATGCGGCCCGGCTGCGACCGGGTATGTCGGCGTGGGACCTCTACGGTGGCGCAGGGGTTTTCGCGGCCGCGCTGGCCGCCGAGGTCGGTGCGTCGGGACAGGTGTTGACCGTCGACACCTCCCGCGGATCGGCGCGTGCGGCGCGTGCGGCGTTGGCCGATATGCCGTGGGTGTCGGTGGTGACGGACTCGGTACGCCGTGCATTGTCGGGGCAGCGCCGCCCGACGGCGGATGTCGCGGTGCTCGACCCGCCGCGGACCGGGGCCGGTCGCGAGGTGATCGACATGATCGCCGGGGTGCCGAGGGTGATCCATATCGGCTGTGAGACGGCATCGTTCGCTCGCGACGTGGGGGAGTACCTGCGCAACGGGTACACCGTCGAACAGTTGCGGGTGTTCGATGCGTTCCCGCTGACCCACCATGTCGAGTGCGTGGCGGTGCTGACGCGATAACCTGGGCGCTGGTGTGCCGGGAAGTCTGGTCGGCGTCGCTGACCGCTACCCGCAGGAGATTTCATGATCAGACGCCGACTGCTGAGCCGGGGCTCCTGGCCGGAAGCCAAACGGCTCAGCGAGATCCTGCGCGGCGAAACCGTCGGCGGCATGCTGCTGCTCGTCGCGGCCGGCGCGGCGCTGATCTGGGCCAACTCGCCGTGGGCGGACGGCTACCGCCGACTCTCCGCGTTCACCATCGGCCCCGAAGGGCTGCACCTGAATCTGACGATCAGTGCGTGGGCCGCCGACGGGCTGTTGGCCATCTTCTTCTTCGTCGTCGGCGTCGAGCTCAAACGCGAGTTCGTCGCCGGTGATCTGCGCGATCCGGCCCGTGCGGCGCTGCCGATCGCGGCGGCCGTCGGCGGCATGATCGCGCCGGCCGCCATCTTCGTGGCCGTGAATGCCGGGCACCGCGAGAATCTCGGCGGCTGGGCCGTCCCCATCGCCACCGATATCGCGTTCGCGCTGGCAGTGCTGGCCGTGCTGTCCACCCACCTGCCGACCGCGCTGCGAACCTTCTTGCTCACCCTGGCCGTCGTCGACGATCTGCTGGCGATCACCGTCATCGCCGCGTTCTACACCGAGCATCTCGCGCCCGGTCCTCTGCTGGCCGCGCTCGTCCCGGTCGGACTGTTCGGCCTGGCCGTGCAGAAGGGCATCAGGCACCCGCTGCTGCTCATCCCGCTGGCGGTCACCGCCTGGGCGCTGGTGCATGCCAGCGGGGTGCACGCCACCGTGGCCGGGGTGCTGCTGGGGTTCACCGTTCCGGTGCTGGGGCGCCACGCCGCCGCCGAGTCCGTCGAACACCGCATGCGGCCGCTGTCGGCCGGGGTGGCGGTGCCCGTGTTCGCGTTCTTCGCGGCCGGCGTCTCGGTGGGTGGGCTGAGCGGCCTTGGCGACGCATTGCGGCATCCGGTGACGATCGGCATCATCGCCGGGCTGGTGCTGGGCAAGCCGATCGGTGTGTTCTGCACCACATGGCTGCTGGCCCGGTTCACCGGCGCCAGCCTGGACGACGAGCTGGCCTGGCGCGACGTCCTCGGGGTGGCGCTGCTTGCCGGTATCGGGTTCACCGTCTCGCTGCTGATCGGCGAGCTGGCCTTTGCCGAGGGCAGCGTGGCGTACACCGATGTCAAGATCGCGGTGCTGGGCGGGTCGGTGCTGGCCGGTGCGCTGGCTGCGGTCGTGCTGGTCAGCCGCAATGCCGCCTACCGGCGCATCCACGCGCTGGAAACCGCCGACGCCGACCGCGACGGTGTGCCCGACATCTATCAGGCTCGACGGGACTGACCGGTGTTGCGTGGGTAAGCTGACGGGATGCTTGAACAGATCCGCGGACCCGCAGATCTGCAGCACCTTTCCCAGTCGCAGCTCAACGATCTGGCCTGTGAAATCCGTGAATTCCTGATTCACAAGGTTGCTGCAACCGGCGGTCATCTCGGTCCGAACCTCGGCGTGGTCGAACTGACCCTGGCGCTGCACCGGGTGTTCGACTCGCCGCACGACCCGATCATCTTCGACACCGGCCACCAGGCCTACGTGCACAAGATGCTCACGGGCCGCTGCGCGGAGTTCGCCAACCTGCGGATGAAGGGCGGCCTGTCCGGTTACCCGTCGCGGACCGAGAGCGAGCACGACTGGGTGGAATCCAGCCACGCCAGCACCGCGCTGTCCTACGCCGACGGGTTGGCCAAGGCATTCGAGTTGTCCGGGCATCGCAACCGGCACGTGGTGGCGGTCGTCGGTGACGGGGCACTGACCGGCGGCATGTGCTGGGAGGCGCTGAACAACATCGCCGCCGCACACCGGCCCATCGTCATCGTCGTCAACGACAACGGACGCAGCTACGCCCCGACCATCGGCGGGCTCGCCGACCATCTGGCCGGCCTGCGCCTGCAGCCGGGCTACGAGAAGCTGCTGGAGAAGGGCCGCGACACCGTGCGCGGTGTGCCGTTGATCGGTGAGCTCTGCTACCAGTGCATGCACAGCGTCAAGGCAGGCATCAAGGATGCGCTGTCGCCGCAGGTCATGTTCACCGACCTGGGGCTGAAGTATGTCGGCCCGATCGACGGCCATGACGAGCGCGCCGTCGAAGCAGCGCTGCGCAGTGCCCGTGGTTTCAACGCCCCGGTGATCGTGCACGTCGTCACCCGCAAGGGCATGGGCTATTCGTTCGCCGAGAACGACGAAGCCGAGCAGATGCACTCGACGGGCGTGATCGACCCGCACACCGGGCGCTCGACCGCTGCGTCGCCGCCGGGGTGGACCTCGGTCTTCTCCGACGAGCTGATCCAGAAGGCGGCCCGCCGCCGCGATATCGTCGCGATCACCGCGGCGATGCCCGGCCCGACCGGGCTGAGCGCCTTCCGGGAGCGCTATCCGGACCGCTTCTTCGATGTCGGCATCGCCGAACAGCACGCCATGACGTCGGCGGCCGGATTGGCGATGGGTGGCATGCATCCCGTGGTGGCCATCTACTCGACGTTCCTGAACCGGGCATTCGATCAGCTGATGATGGATGTCGCCTTGCACAAGCTGCCGGTCACCATGGTGCTGGATCGGGCCGGCGTGACCGGCAACGACGGTGCCAGCCACAACGGCATGTGGGACCTCTCGATGCTGGGCATCGTGCCCGGTATTCGGGTCGCGGCTCCGCGCGACGCGGCGCGGCTGCGCGAGGAGTTCGGCGAGGCGCTCGACGTCAAGGACGGTCCGACGGCCATCAGATTCCCGAAAGGTGCTGTGGGAGAAGATATCCCGGCACTGGAGCGGCGTGACGGCGTGGATATCCTCGCGGTGCCTGCCGACGGCTTGTCGACCGACGTGCTGCTCGTCGCGGTCGGTTCGTTCGCGGTGATGGGACTCGCCGTCGCCGAGCGTCTGCAGCAGCAAGGCATCGGTGTCACCGTCGTCGACCCGCGCTGGGTGATCCCGGTGCCCAGGGCGCTGCACGCGCTGGCGTCCGCGCACAAACTCGTCGTCACCCTCGAGGACAACGGTGTCAACGGTGGGATCGGTTCCCTGATCTCGGCTGCGTTGCGCCGCAACGAGATCGACGTTCCATGCCGCGACGTCGGGGTTCCGCAGCAGTTCCTGGAGCACGCGTCACGTTCGGAGATCCTCACCGAGATCGGGCTCACCGATCAGCACATCGCCCGCCAGATCACCGGGTGGGTGGCCGCGCTGGGCAGTCCGGTCGGCGACCACGTCGGTCAGCAGATCGACTGAACCCGGCCCCGGTTCGGGTGTGACATCGCGTGCGGTGACCTCGTCACCGCAGGTGTCGCAACACAGCCGTACCTCCACCTGACCGCCGCATGCCGTGTGCCGGTAGCGGACGAAGGGGCCGTCGGGTGCGAGATACTTGTCGCCCCATGCCCGCAACGCCATCAGCACCGGGTACAGGTCCAGTCCTTTTTCGGTGAGCCGGTATTCGTAGCGGGTGCGGCGCTCATCGCGGTAGGCGCTGCGGGACAGCACCCCGGCGTCCACGAGTCGAGCCAACCGCTGCGCAAGCATGGAGCGGCTGATCCCCAGGCTGGACTGGAAGTGCTCGAAGCGTCGGACGCCCGCGAACGCCTGGCGTAGCAACACCAGCGTCCACCGGTCACCGAGCAGGGCGAGCGGCCGCAGGATCGAGCACGGTTCCTCGTGCAGGGCGTCGAAGCGCATGGCGTCAGCATATCGCTATTGCATTCTATTTTAGAACCCAGTTACGCTCGGTCCATGGACGCCGAGCTTGCGCAATGGAAGGCCGCGGGAAAGTCGTTCGACTACCTCGGCTTCGACATCTTCTACCGGTACGAGGGCACCGGCCCGAATCTCCTTCTCATCCACGGGTATCCGTTCAACTCTTGGGACTGGGCCCTGATCTGGCCGGAACTGACCGCCCGATTCACCGTGATCGCCCCCGACATGATCGGCATGGGTTTCTCGGAGAAGCCCCAGCGATACGGCTACTCGGTGCCCGACCACGCCGATATGCACGAGGCGCTGCTGGCGCACCTGGGGGTGGACACGGCTCATATCCTGGCCCACGACCTCGGGGTGTCCGTGGGCCAGGAACTGCTGGCCCGCCACGAGCGGGCCGAGCAGGTCTACGGCTCGTTGCACATCGACTCGATCACCTGGCTCAACGGCGGGCTGTTCGTGGAGGCCTACGAACCCCGGTTGCTGCAGCAGCTGTTGTCGCGAACCCCGTTGGGCGACATCATCAGTCCGTTGCAAGCCAGCCCGCTGTCGCGGCGGCTGTTCGACCCCACCATCAAGGAGATGTTCGGGGTGCACACCAAACCGACGCCGCACATGATGGACCAGTTCCACGAGATCCTGGACTACCACGACGGCAAGCGGGTCACCCACAAACTCGGTCGGTTCGTCACCGATCGGTACACCTACCGCAACCGATGGGTGCGCGCCATGCGCGAGACCGCGGTGCCGATGCGCTTCATCAACGGACCGTCGGATCCGAACTCGGGGCGGCATATGGCGCAACGCTATTCGGAGGTCATCCCGAATCCCGATGTGTATCTGCTCGCTGACGACATCGCGCACTGGCCCCAAATCGAGGCGCCGGAGGCGGTGTTGAAGGCGTTTCTAGCCCACGTCGGGCGATAACGCCGCCGTCAGCACCGGACCTGTCAACTCGCGCTGCCACGGGCGCGCCCCGGCTTGCGCCAGGAATTCGTCGACGGCGGCCCCGACATCGGGCACCGGCTCCCAGTCCCAGCACAGTCGACGCAGGGTGTCCGGGGTGAGCAGGTTCTCTGCCGGCACCGAAACCCGTTCGGACAGTTCGGCAAGTCCGGCTCGCGCCTTCTCCAGCCGCTCGGCGGCCTCCGGTTTGCGCCGCGACCACCGCGACGTCGGCGGTGGGCCGTTCACCGGTTCGGCAGCCGTCGGCGGATGGGGGTCTTGGCGCGCCCTGGCCAGCGCATCCAGCCACACCGCAGCGCTGCGCCGCTGCCGGCTGCCGCCGAAAATGGGTAGTGCCGTGAGCTTTTCGACGGTATCGGGATCGGCGACCGCGGCGGCGATGATCGCCGAGTCAGGCAGGATTCGGCCGGGCGCGATATCCCGCCGGGCGGCGATCTGGTCCCGGGTGGTCCACAACTCGCGCACCGCGGCCAGCGCCCGCGGGTTGCGCACCTTGTGGATACCGGACGTGCGGCGCCACCGGTCGCGCCGGGTCGGGGTGGGTTCGACGCTGCGCAGGTACTCGAATTCCTGTGCGGCCCATTCGGTTTTGCCCTGCTCTTCGAGCACGGCGGCGACCGCGTGCCGCAACTCCACCAGCACCTCCACATCCAGTGCCGCGTAGTTCAGCCATTCCGGGGGCAGTGGCCGTTTGGACCAGTCCGCCGCGCCGTGCCCCTTCACCAGGCCGAGTCCCAGCAGCCGGCGCACCTCCTCGGCGAGGTTGACCCGTTCGAAACCGGCCAGCCGGCCGCCCAATTCGGTGTCATACAGGCTCGGCGGGGCCATCCCGAGTTCGGCGAGGCACGGCAGGTCCTGGTCGGCGGCGTGCAGCACCCACTCGTCGGTGGCCAGCACCTGCGCCACCGGTGCCATCACCTGCAGCGGGTCGTCACCGTGGTTGACGGGGTCGATCAGCACCGTGCCCGCGCCGGCCCGCCTGATCTGCACCAGGTAGGCCCGGTTCGAGTACCGGAAACCGGATGCCCGCTCTGCGTCGATGGCGAACGGGCCGGTGCCGCCGGCGAGTTTTTCGGCGGCCCTGGCGATATCGCTCGGATAGACCGACAGGTCGGGCACCCCGTCGGCGGGCGCCAGTAGCGGGGTGGGCTCGGGTTCCGGGGAATCGGTTTCGGATTCCGGCGCCGGATCGGTCATCAGGCGCGCGTACGGGAGCCCAGGCTGGTGACTCCCGCCGGCGGAAGGCCGGCCGCATGCTCGAGGACCTCACAAAATGCCTGCACGTGCGGCCCGAGTTCGAGGTCGGTGGCCGTCCAGGACGCCCGCAACTCCAACTGGTGGGCGCGTGGTGGACCGGAGATATCGCCGTAGCGCACCGATGTGGTCGCCGTGACGGTGCCGCCCAGGGCCGTCACCGCGTCCGCGTGTGATGCCAGCGCGTCGACCAACCAACTCCAGGCCACCTCGGGCAGTAGCGGGTCGACCGCCTCGGTGGAATCCAGGTCGGCCTGGATATAGGCGACCAGCCGCATGGTGCCGTCCCAGGCCTCGGCGCCCTCCGGGTCGTGCAGCAGGATCAACCGGCCGAACGCGTCGCCATCGGAGCGCTCCGGCACGACAGCCGCCTCGGGGTGGCGGACCTCAGCACCCAGCGCGTAGCTGTACGGGGCCAGCCGCTGTGGGGGCCTGATCGGGCCCAGCTCGATCTCCGGCCGCACCGTCGCGGCATTCATCGCCGCGACCGCGGTACGGAACTGAGCCGGTTCGGCGGACGTCACACCAAATCACGCTAGACCCAACCGGCCCGACGGGTGCGCAGGCGCGCCGGATTGGTCCCTCGTGGCAACATGGTGGCCGATGAATACCCGCCGTGACCTGCCCGAGTCGCCCTACCTCGCCGCCGCTGCCGGTCGTACGCCCTCGCGTATACCAGTGTGGTTCATGCGCCAGGCTGGCCGTTCGCTGCCCGAGTACCGCGAACTGCGGGCCAACCACAAGATGTTGGAGGCCTGCTTCGACCCGGACCTCGTCTGCGAGATCACCTTGCAGCCGGTACGCCGACACGGTGTGGACGCCGCCATCCTGTTCTCCGATATCGTCGTGCCCCTGAAGGCCGCCGGGGTTGCGCTGGACATCGTGCCCGACGTCGGACCCGTCATCGACCATCCCATCCGGACCCGGGCCGATGTCGACTCCCTCGAACCCCTTGAACCCCAACAGGTGGCGCCGGTCTCGCAGGCGATTTCGCTGTTGGTCTCCGCGCTGGGCGACGTCCCGCTCATCGGGTTCGCCGGTGCGCCGTTCACCTTGGCCTCCTACCTGGTGGAGGGCGGCCCCAGCCGCAACCACGAGAAGACCAAGGCCATGATGCTGGGTGATCCGGAGACCTGGAACGCCCTGATGACGGCGCTCACCGACCTCACGATCGCCTTCCTGAAGGCGCAGCTGGCCGCCGGTGTCGATGCCATCCAGGTCTTCGATTCCTGGGCCGGCACCCTGTCGCTGGCCGACTATCGGGCCTCCGTGCTACCGCACAGCTCGAGGGTGTTCGATGCGCTCAAGGGCGAGGGGGTGCCGATGACGCATTTCGGGGTGGGGACCGCCGAGCTGCTGGGGGCCATGGGGGAGGCCGGGGCGACGGTGGTGGGGGTGGACTGGCGCACCTCGCTCGCCGATGCCGCCACTCGGGTGCGGCCCGGCACGGCCCTGCAGGGCAACCTCGATCCCGTCGTATTGCTGGCCGGCCGGCCGGTGGTGGAGCGTGCGGCGCGCGCCGTCGTCAACGATGGACGCGCGGCCGTCGACAAGGGCGCCGCCGGGCACATCTTCAATCTCGGTCACGGTGTGCTACCGGCCACCGACCCCGACATCATCACCGAGCTGGTGGAACTGGTGCACTCATTGTGAAATCGGCCTATTGCGTTGTCGGCGGCGGCATCTCGGGATTGACCGCCGCGTATCGACTGCGCGTTGCGGCCGGTCCAGATGCGGAGATCACGCTGTTCGATCCGGCCGACCGGCTGGGCGGTGTGTTGCGCACCGAGCAGGTCGGCGGGGTCTCGGTGGACCTGGGCGCCGAGGCGTTCATCGCTCGCCGGCCGGAGGTGCCGGCACTGCTTGCCGAGCTCGGCTTGGCAGGCAGGCAGGTGGCCAGCGTCGGGGCGCGCCCGTTGCTCTACAGCCAGGGCCGGTTGCACCCGGTGCCCACCGGCACGCTGCAGGGCATCCCGGCCCAGGCTTCCGCGGTGGCCGGCCTGGTGGACGACGCCACCCTGGCCCGCATCGCGGCCGAACCGGGCCGGCCGCTGCGGTGGCGTGCCGGCGCGGACCCGTCCGTCGCCGAGCTGGTCGGTGACCGATTCGGTG
This sequence comes from Mycolicibacterium chengduense, assembly GCF_033741155.1. Taxonomy (NCBI): domain Bacteria; kingdom Bacillati; phylum Actinomycetota; class Actinomycetes; order Mycobacteriales; family Mycobacteriaceae; genus Mycobacterium; species Mycolicibacterium chengduense. Next base: position 249,226 of record NZ_JAWQNH010000006.1, read on the forward strand.
CGCAGGTGGTCACCCGGTCGGTGGAGCCGCTGCTCACCGGGGTGTACGCCGGTTCGGCGGACACCATCGGGATCCGTTCGGCGGTCCCCACCCTGGCCGCGGCCCTGGACCGGGGTGCGACCAGCCTGCATGCCGCGGTGCGCGAGGCGCTGCCACCGCCGCGGGACGGGGCGGTGTTCGGCGCCATCGCGGGCGGCTACGGCGTGTTGGTCGACGAGCTGGCCCGGCAGGCCGGCGTGCGCTGGGTACAGGCCGGTATCGAGCGGGTGATGCGGTCGGCACGCGGCTGGGATCTGGTCGACGACGAGGGCGGGCATTGGAGCGCCGACGGTGTGGTGGTGGCGGTGCCGGCCCCGCGGCTGAGCCGGCTCATCGAGCACGTGGCGCCGCGCAGCGCGGCGGCGGCGCGTCGGGTGCAGGTGGCCTCGTCCGCGCTGGTGGCCCTCGCGCTGCCCGGCGGGACACCGCTGCCCAACCAGTCCGGGGTGCTCGTCGCCGCGGGAGAAACGTTGCACAGCAAGGCCATCACGTTGACCACGCAGAAGTGGGGCAGGCGCGGCAACGTTGAGCTGGTGCGGTTCTCGTTCGGCCGGTTCGGTGATCAGCTGGCCCGCAGCGTGGGCGATGACGTGCTGCTGAACTGGTCGCTGGCGGACCTGGACCGGCTGTTCGGCATCGTCGCCGAGCCGGTGGACTGCCGGGTGCAGCGCTGGATCGACGCGATGCCGCAGTATGCGCCGGGGCACGCCGATGTGGTCGCCGAGATTCGCGACGGGCTGCCCGCGACGCTGGCCGTCGCGGGTGCATATCTGGACGGTATCGGGGTGCCCGCGTGTGTTGCGGCGGCGACCCGGGCGGCCGAGAAACTGACCGGCTCGGGCGTGGCACGATAGCGGTATGGCCAAGCTCGATTACGACGCGCTCAACTCGATGACCCGGTACATGATGATCTCGGTGTTCTCCGTGCAACCCGAGGCGCTGGATGCCGACCGTACCGCGGTGATCGACGAGACCGCCACCTTCCTCAAACAGCAGGAGGAACGCGGCGTCGTGGTGCGCGGGCTCTACGACGTCGCCGGGTTCCGGGCCGATGCCGACTTCATGATCTGGACCCACGCCGAGCGGGTCGAGGACCTGCAGGCCACCTACACCGCGTTCCGGCGGACCACCCTGGGGCTGGCCAGTGACCCGGTCTGGAGTGTCGTCGCGCTGCATCGGCCCGCCGAATTCAACAAGAGCCACGTGCCGGCCTTCATCGCCGGTGAGGCGCCGGGCGACTACATCTGCGTCTACCCGTTCGTGCGGTCGCTGGACTGGTATCTGCTGCCCGACGACGAGCGCCGCAAGATGCTCGTCGAGCACGGCATGGCCGGCCGGGAGTACCCCGATGTCCGGGCCAATACGGTGCCGGCCTTCGCGCTCGGCGATTACGAGTGGATCCTGGCCTTCGAGGGGCCGGATCTGGCCCGCATCGTCGAGCTGATGTGGAAGCTGCGCTACACCGATGCCCGCCGCCACGTCCGGGAGGAGACCCCGTTCTTCACCGGTCCGCGGGTCGCGGTGGAGGACCTGCTGTCCCGCTTGCCCTGACGGTGCCGGCCGAAGCGCTCAGGCGCCGGCGGGCACCAGCCGCAGTGAGATGGAGTTGATGCAGTACCGCTGGTCGGTCGGGGTCGGGTAACCCTCACCCTCGAAGACGTGGCCGAGGTGGCTGTGGCAGTTGGCGCACAGCACCTCGACCCTGGTCATCCCCAGCGAGTCGTCGCGGCGCAGGATCACCGCGTCGGAATCCGCAGGATCGAAGAAAGACGGCCAGCCGCAATGGGATTCGAACTTCTCCGTGCTGCGGAACAGCTCGGCGCCGCAGGCCCGGCATTCGTAGAGGCCGGGGGTCTTGGTATCGGTGTACTCGCCGGTGAACGGGCGCTCGGTACCGGCGCGGCGCAGCACCGCGAACTCGGCGGCGCTGAGCTTGTCCCGCCACTGGTCATCGGTCAGCTGGAGGCGAGGTGCCGGCAGTCCTGCGTCGGTCATGTCGCCACGCTAGCGCGTGGCCGGTCCTCCGTCATCCACGGCGGGTCGATGCCCGCCTCCAGTCGGCCGTCGGCCTTGGCGTCGGCGTAGCGGTAGTAGAGCACGCAGAACACCACCACCAGCAGCAGCGACCAGCCGTAGGTGATCTTCATGTACTCCAGGAACCGGCCCGTCGTCGGCCAGCGCCACAGCAGCCAGCGGTCCATGGTGAGGAAGCCGTACACGCCCAGCCAGGCCGGCCAGTTGCGCACCACCGAGTTGGGCAACACCACCGTCATGAGGAACGGGAACAGCATCATCGAGTAGTAACCCTGCGCCAGGGACAACACCAGCCACGACGCGATGAGCAGGACACCCGATGACGTCAGCATCCAGAACAGCGGATCGCGCACCCGGTAGTACCGGTACAGCAGCCACAGGCTGACGGCGGCCAAGATCACCGCGGCCACCCGCAGCACCACGATGAGCCACATGGGCAGGCCGTAGTAGATGCCGTTGCCCAGGATCGAGGAGTTGAAGTAGTCGCGCGTTTCCAGGATGTAGGGCACGGTGTTGTGCACGAAGCCCATCGGGTCGGCCGACAGTGGCCAGGCCACCGCGTTGAACACCAACGGCACGGCGAACGCCGTCACCAGCGCGCGCCACTGTCGGTTCAGGACCGGCAGCAGCAGCAGCGGTACCAGCAGCGGTTTGACCACCAGCGTCAATCCGATCGCGGCACCGGCCCACCACTGGTGGCTCACCTTCCCGGACAGCAGCCAGTAGAAGAACAGCACCTCGGCCAGCAGCAGGCAGCCGTTGATGTTGGTGAACACCAGTGTGTTGGTCACCGATTCGGTGCAGTACATGGCCAGCAGCAGGGCGGGCAGCGCCACCGACGTCAGCGAGAACTTGAACAGCCGTACCAGAATGCAGGCGGCGATGATGACGGCCACCGAGTTGAACGCGACGAACCAGAACCGAGAGGCGAATTCGGGCAGAAACCCGAAGGGCGCCAACAGCAGCGTGCCGCCGGGCGGGTACAGGTAGTGCGGATCGACGTAGTTGAAGTGCTCGTTGTAGATGTCCCAATGCCGCCGGAAATTGGAGACCGCCCGGTACACCGGCCCGAAATCGTCGGTGATGTAGCCATTGGTGGACAGCACGTAGCTGCGGTGGATGATCGACATGATCGCGATCGGCCACAGGGCCGCCCGGACCACATTGGCGGTGCTGGGAGCGGTCGTGCGAGGCCGAAAGACGCTCAGGATGATATCGGTTGGCGCCACCTGCGCACCGTACACTGCACCGCGCCGGCCTCCGTTCAGGCGGGGCAGAACGTGTCGGTCTCGGGCAGCTTGCCGGTGTCCAGGTAGCCGAGCACGGGCGGCAACGCGCAGGGGCTGTAGATGGTCGCGCCGTGGCCGATGCCCTGCCAGATCACCCGCCTGCTGGTGGCGCCGGCGTTGATGATGGTTGCGGCCACCGCGGCGACGCCCTCGTTGCCGATGATCGGGTCGTTCTGCACGCCGAGCAGCAGCACCGGGATCTTGAGATCCTTGGGATCCTTGGGGGCGTTGCCGCTGGGCCAGCTGAGGCAGTTCACCATGCGCAGCGCACCGACGGTACCGAACTGCGGGTAGAGCTTCGGCCAGGCGACGACCAATTCCCGCACCCGGTCGGGGGTGGGGCGGTTGAGGGCGTCGCTGCAGCCGTTGACGAACTGGCCGTCGGTCTGGCGCACCGCGTCGGCCTGGTTGATCAGATCGTTCAGGCCGCCGGCGTCTCCGCCGCGGGCCGCGGCGAGCGCCCCGGCCAGCGCGTTGGTGGCGGCCACCCGGTCACCGCGAGGGAAGGCCAACGCCGTGCTGATGGCGTCGGCGACGGCGGCGACGCTGGCGCCGCCGGGTCCGTTGCCGGCGCGGGCGGACGCCAGAATCGCGTCGACGGCGCCCTTGGGGTCGGGCCCGAGCGGGCAGTTGACGGCGGCGCACTGCGCGGCGAACGCATCCAAGGCGGCCTGCTGGCCCTTCACCTTCTGTTCGGCGGTGGCCTCGGCGTTGATCGCCAGTGGCAGTGGCGAATCCAGCACCAGGCGCGACACCTTGTTCGGGTGGGACCCGGCATAGGCCAGGGCGACCTGTGCCCCGTTCCCGATGCCGAGCAGGGCCACGGTGTCGACATTCCAGGTGCTGCGCAGTCGTTCGATGTCCTCGGCGGCGTGTGCGTTGTCGTAGGCCGAGTCGCCGGGGGCGATGGTGTCGGTGCAGCTGGTGGTGGCGGTCTGGGCGATGGCGCTCAGGTTGGCCACGGGATCGTCACCGGACTCGAACTGGGCCTGGTCGATCATCTCCTGGCGGTCATAGGCGTCGCGGCAGTTGATGGCGGCCGACGTGCCGGTCCCGCGGCGGTCCACCGCGACGATCGGATGCGTCTTGAGCACGTCGGTGCCGCTGCGGCTCAGCCAGGCGGGCAGCTGGATCGACGACGGCAGGTCGGTTCCGGTGGTCATCACCAACGGCCCCGCGTCGGCGGGGGTGTCGGCCCGCGACGCCCGCACCACGCCGATGTCGAGGGTGCCGTTGGCGCCGCTGATCGGGTCGAGATCGGCCTCGAAGGTGGTGCATTCCAGCTTGACGCCGGGCACCGGCGCGACGGCGGCCGTGCTGAAAGTCTGCGCCGTGCAGTCTCGCCAGCCCGTCAGGTCGTTCTTGGGGGCAGCGATGGGAGGCGGCCCGGCCACCGTGCTCGTCGTCGGGGGCTGGCCCTGCGGGTGGGCGCCGGAGTCGGTGGCGTAGCGCGGGTTTGCGGCCAGCAGCGGAGCGCATGAGGTGAGCAGCATGACGGTCACACCCAGACCGATGGCCGCAAGTGGACGCATTCCCGGGGCCGTACGCATGCCGACCACAGTAGCGATGGTCAGCGCCGGCACTTGTGCACTAACGGCTGTACCGCGTGTACAGGTAGCCCTCCGCATCGGTGAGCACATGCCGGGGGGACAGCCGGCGCAGCGCCTCGTGCGGGCTGTCGGTGACGCGTTTGGCGGTGCCGCCCACGACGAACGGGGCGATGGTCAAACACAGCTCGTCGAGCAGGTCCGCGGCGATGAAGGTGCCCAGCAGGCTCGGGCCGCCCTCGGTGAGCACTCTGGTCAGCCCGAGGCCGGCCAGGGTCGCGACCATGGCGTGCGGATCCACCTCGTCGGGATCACCGGCCGAGCAGTCGTGCACCTCGGCCAGCCCGGCCAGTCGGCCGCGAGCGCCGCCGGCCGCGTTGTGCGAGGTGAGCACGAGCGGCACCACCTCGGTGTGGGTGAACACCAGCAGATCGTTGTCCAGCCGGCCCGAGCGGGTGACGATCGCGATCGGTGGGATCTCGGCCTGGCCGCGGTCCTGGCGCAGCGCCCGTTCGCCGGCGCTGAGTTGGGCGCCGGAATAGTTCTCGGTGCGCACGGTGCCCGCGCCGACGACGATGACGTCGGCGAGGGCGCGCATCAGCCCGAACAGCCCCCGGTCGCCCGCCCCGCCCAGCCCGCCGGAGCGTCCGCCGGTGGTGGCGGCGCCGTCCAGGCTGGTGATGAAGTTGGCCCGCACCCAGCAGTCGGTGAGCCCGTCCGGATACCCGTACTGCTCGGCCAGCTGGCCGTCGGTGGTGCCCCCGGCGGGTTGCAGCGTTGTGAGTTCTGTCCCAGCGGCGGCATCCGACATGGGGATCATTGCAGCACGTCGATAGGGTGCACGACATGCAAAGCGGCGCAGGTGTCGAAGCTCTGGTGGATCGGCACCCCAAGGTCACGCCGGAACAGCTGGTCGCGCGGCTGGTCCCGCCGCCGACCTTCGCCGATGTCAGCTTCGACAACTACCGGCCCGATCCCGCGGAGCCGTCGCAGGCGCAGGCCGTGGTGCAGTGCCGCTCGTTCTGCGAGCAGGCGCTGGCGCGGCGCGCCGGCAAGAAGAAACTGTTCGGCAAGCGTGAGGTGCTGCCCGGGGTGGGGGTCTACCTGGACGGCGGGTTCGGCGTCGGCAAGACCCACCTGCTGGCCTCGACCTATTACGCCCTGTCAGCGGCCGACGTGGCGCCGACGGCGTTCGCGACGTTCGGCGAGCTGACCCAGCTGGCCGGGGTGTTCGGTTTCACCGAATGCATCGATCTGCTCGCCGAATACGTGGTGGTGTGCATCGACGAGTTCGAACTCGACGATCCGGGCAACACCACGCTGATCTCGCGCCTGCTCTCGGCGCTGGTGGAGCGCGGGGTGTCCATCGCGGCCACCTCCAACACGTTGCCCGAGCAGTTGGGTGAGGGCCGGTTCGCCGCGCAGGATTTTCTGCGGGAGATCAACACGCTGGCGGCGATCTTCACCACGGTGCGGGTGGAGGGTCCGGACTACCGGCACCGCGGCCTGCCGCCCGCGCCGGAGCCGCTGTCCGACGATGACGTGCGCGCCCGCGCTGAGGGGGTGCCCGGGGCCACCCTGGACGATTTCGACGCGTTGTGCGCGCACCTGGCCACCATGCACCCGTCGCGCTATCACGCGCTGATCGAGGGCGTGCGCGAAGTGTTCATCACCGGCGTGCACCCGATCGAGGACCAGAGCGTGGCGCTGCGGCTGGTGTCATTGACCGACCGGCTCTACGACGAAGGTATTCCCGTGCTGGCGTCGGGCACCAAGCTGGACACCATCTTCAGCGCCGAGATGCTGGCCGGCGGCTTCCGCAAGAAGTATCTGCGTGCCACCTCACGTCTGCTGGCGCTGACCGCCGCCGCGCAGAGTGCTTAAACAGCACGCACCATGACGTAGTCGTTTTCGGTGTGGTCGCCGAGCCGAAAGGTCTTGGTACCGCTGACCGTGAATCCCGCCTTGGTGTAGAAGCGTTGGGCCCGTTGGTTTTCCTGATTGACGCCCAACCAGACACAGGCCGCGCCCAGCTCCGCGGCGCGCCGCAGCGCCTCGGTCATCAGGGCCGCCGACACGCCTTCGCCGTGCACGTCGGGCAGCACGTACATCTTGGACAGCTCGACGGCCGGTCGCAGCGGCACCGCCGCCGCCACGCCCGCGTCGTCGGGTGCAGCGCGAATCAGCATGGCGTAGCCCAGGATTCGGTCGTCGTTGCGAGCGAGCAGCACCATCCGCTGCGGGTCGTCGAGGTGACGCGCGAAGTGGTCGGCGGTCAGGTTGGCGGCGATGAACGCGGCGACGTTGTCGGGGGATACCGCCGGCGGACAGGCCAACGGGAAGGTGGTCGCGGCCACCTGCGCCAGTTCGGACAGGTCCCGGGGCCCGGCCGGTTCGACGCGCATGGTCCTTACGGTAGCGGGGTGCCCGGCTGCCAGATGTTCCACTGCGCCAGGTGGGTACCGGTCTGCGGGTTGAGCATCACCACATTGGTCACCAGACCGCGGTAGACGTCCCAGTACACCGCGCCGTCGACGGTCGAGCCCGGGGGAGCGTTGAGCAGCGCGGTCTCCAGCGAGTCCGGGGCGTCGGTGTGCTTGGCGGTGTACGCGTCGGCGTAGGGGGTGACCCCTTTGAACGTGGTGGCGATGGAGAGCTGGTACGGGTTGGGTGCGGAGATGACGTGCACCGTGACCGGCGCCTTCCACGGCCCACCGGTGGCGCGCCAGCGCGGCGAGCCGTTCCAGGTCCAGCCGGGCGGGACGTCGGTGGGGACCACGTCGTGCACCGTGACGTCGGCGGCGAAATCGTCGAATTGCACGTGCAACGTGTCTCCGAGATTGCCGATCGGGGCGACGGCGTCGGTGGATTTGGGCGCCGCCGCCGCTTGCGGCGCCAGCCCGAACGCCATCACCGCTGTCAGTCCAGCAATCACTGCCGCCATCGCGCGAAGCATGTCTGGCATCTTGGCACATGCCTTCGCGCGCGTCGGAGCTTTACTCGACCCAGGGGCCGTGCCCACCCACCGCGTTGATGCGGATCCGGGTCAGGAAGCCGTCGGGCGCATCGGCCGGCGGGAAGTGTTCGGCGGAGCCGAGCAGCGCGGTCGCCAGGTCCTTGAGCAGCTCGGGAGCGCCGCCCTCGACGACCCGCGCGGTCCCGTTCACCGACAGGTACTCGCGCTGCAGTCCGGGTTTGGCGGGAGCCAGGATGGTCAGTGCCACGTTCGGGTTGCGGCGCACGTTGCGCACCTTCTTGTAGTTCTCCGACAGGTGCGCGGACACCAGCTCGTCGCCGTCGGAGGTGGACTGCACAGCGACCCACACCACCGACACCTGCGGGGTGCCGTCCGGGTTGATGGTGACCAGTGTGGCGTCGGCGCCGGCCCCGATGAGGGTGCGGGCGGCTTCGTTGAGTGTCATGGCATTCACTACTCCGTGTCGCCGGGATTCATTCCCGACAGGGCGGACAGGAGCGAGACCAGATCCGTCTCGGCGCGGTCTTTGTCGATGCCGACGCGGTGCAGCGGGCCGCTGCCGTCCTCGGATTCCAGCAGCGCCAGCAGGAGGTGTTCGGTCCCGATGTAGTTGTGGCCCAGGCGAAGCGCCTCGCGGAAGGTCAATTCCAGGACTTTCTTCGCCGAGCCGCTGAAGGGCACCAGGCTCAGTTTCTCGCCGGTGTCGGCGGGGAGCCGGACGGCGTCGCGGATGGCGGCGGTGGTGATGTCCTGTGCCTTGATGACGGCGATGCCCAGCGAGCCCTCGTCGCCGAGCAGACCCAGGATCAGGTGGTCGGGGGTGATCTCGGTGTTGCCGGCGTCGCGCGCGGTGTCCTGGGCGGCGACGACGGCGGCCCGGGCGCGGGGGGTGAAGCGGGCGAAACCCTCGTTCGGGTCGATCGTGTCGGCTTTGGGCACGAAGCGCTTCTGGGCGGCCTGTTTGGTGACGCCCATGCGAGCACCGATCTCGGTCCAGGAGGCGCCGGAGCGCCGCGCCTGGTCGACGAAGTGACCGATGAGGTGGTCGGCAACCTCGCCGAGGTGTTCGGCGGCCAGCATCGCGTCGGTGAGTTGGTCCAGCGCGTCGTCGTGGACCGACTTGATGGCGCGGATCAGGGTGTCGAGGCTGACGGAGGACGTGGGGGACGGGGTTTCGGCCATGCGTCAACGGTAGGTTGACGCAGCCTCTTCGTCAACCGTCGGTTGACGGCGGGCCGCGGCCGGTGCGACGGCCTACTGTGGAGTGGTGCGTTACTTCGTGATCGGTATCGGTGTGGTGCTGGCGTTCTTCGGGACGGTGTGGGCCCTGCAGGGCTTTGGCGCCCTCCAAGGCAGTCCGATGAGCAACACCACCACATGGTCGATCATCGGGCCGATCACCGCGCTGATCGGGCTCGGCATCGCGATCTATGCCTGGCGCCTGCGCAAGTAGACGCTAACGGCGTTGACGCCCAGGAAGATTCGCCAGTGCGTCGTCGATCTGCCGGACCTTCTGCGGGTCGATTCCCCACGGGTGCTCGACGCCGACGCGTCGGTCCAGGTCCCACAGCACGCACTGCTCGCCCGGTTCGGCGACCAGTGACCAGGCGATGACGGTGCGGCGCAACTGCTCGGCCATCGAGTCCGCCGTGGCAGACGCATCGCCGTCGGGGTGGTGGTGCAGGAAGCGGCCGTAGGCCCGGTCGCAGAATGCGGCATAGCGGGCAGTGCACAGGATCAGTCCGTGCCAGGCCTCGTCGACGGCGTGCGAGGGCATCCCGATCACCTGGTTGTCCCGCAACGCCGCGCCGCAGCACCGAAGCCATTGGCGCAGGCCGATTTCGACAAGTTCGCGGGGCTCCCACGGGCACGTCTTGAATACCGCGTCGGGCAACTCCAGGGCGGCGACGGCCGCGGCCGTCTGCCCGGGGTGATGTCGGCGCCGCGTTCGCACAGTCCCACGATAGTGCTCACCGCGGGTCGGCGGTCGCGGTGAACACATCGTGACAGGTCGTGAATCGGGTGCTGTGTCGGGGAAATAACCGTCTGGCACCGTGCGCTGATGCAGACCTCCGCCGCGCGTACTGTGCGGCCGGCCGTCGCCCATCGTGGTGACGTATGCCAGGCCGAGTACTACCTGAATCTGCTCGACGAGTTGCGCTCGGCGGTCACGGAGGATTTGGCGCATCAGCGGGCGGCGCTGGCCAAGCGCGAACTCGACGGTATGGGTTTCGGCGTGAGCCGGCTGCAGCGGGCCATCAAGATGAAAGAGGCCGAGCTGGCCACGCTCACCCGCTTGGCCGATGCGCTCAGTTACCGGTTCCCGACCGTGTAGGGCAACAGATTCGGTCGTTCGTAGGACGGCTGGGTCCGGCGGCGTCGAGCCGCCCGGTTGCGTGACGAGACGCCGCTGCAACGGTATCGGCGTGCGGTCCGCACCCTGCGCCGCACCTCCGGCCCGGCGCGCGGCGCCGTCGGCGGCGCAGCGGGGTTGTGGGCCACCGGTGACGGGACCGGATCCGGGGACGGCGGCCATGGTCACAGCGGTTGTAGTGGTGGTGGCTGCGGTGGTGGCGGTTGTGGCGGGGGCGGAAGCTGACGGTTCTCGGGTCAGGCGATGGCGCGATCGTCGCCGTCGGCATGGCGCACGGTCCAGCCCACCCTGCCCAGCCGGCGGATCACCTGCGTCGATTGGCGTCGGATATCGCCGTCGTGGCCCAAGCTGGTGTGCTGGACGCTGATCAGGTACGGCCATTGCTCGGTGGCGTCGTACCGTGCCACCGCGAAGACCGCTTCACCGTCGAGCCAGACGCTGGCGATGCTGCCCAGCGGGCGGGGATGGCCGGGTGAAAGGGCAGACACCAGCGCAGCCAGCGACGCGGGGCCGCTCACCTCGAGGAAATCTGTCATGGGCTCATATTCTCGTGAAGGCGTACGCGGACTCAACTGTTTTTCACCCGGTGCGCACAGCCGTGCCCGAATCCCGGTCGGTGCTCAGGAATGCACCTGCCCGGGCATGTAGGTGGGCTTTTCCGGGGGCTTGGTATGCCTGCTTTGCGTCGGGTGCGGGGTGGTGGTCGACGGGGTGGTCGTGGACGAGGGTTGGGGGGCCGGCGTCCACGGTGCCTCGGATGTCCAGGGCTCTTCGGTTGCCGGCGGCGCGGTGGTCGTCGGTGCCGTCGCGGTGGGTTCGACGGTGGTCACAGGTGCTTCGGTCGTCGTCGGCGAGGGCGTTGTGGACGACGGCTCCGGTGCTTTCGGAACGTAGGGAGGTGCGCTGGGTGAGTGGAGGAGCACCAGCGCCACACCTCCCGCGACGACCGCTGCGGCTGCTGCCACCATCAGCCCACGTGCAGATACATGCCGCTTCAGCCAGTGACTCACCTTCCCAAGCACGGGCCTGAACTTTACTTTGCCGCCGTGTCAATTCAGTGGGTGGACGGTTGCGACTCGGTTTCGGGCCTGGCGCGGAACGACGGTAGATCTGCCGCCCGGAATGCTGGTGCGATGTCGCCGCGAGGGGATCCAGTCATTCAGTCTGAACGAATACTGACAGAATGCGAGCTGGGCCCGGCTCTCAGGCTTCTATGAGCGAGCCTAGGCGCAGCGTCTGAGCTGCAATGATCGTGGTGCGCGATACTGGGATTGAACCAGTGACCTCTTCCGTGTCAGGGAAGCGCTCTCCCGCTGAGCTAATCGCGCCGGGTCCAACTTTTGGAGGTGGAGACGGGAATCGAACCCGTGTGCACGGCTTTGCAGGCCGTTGCCTCACCACTCGGCCACTCCACCGCTGGGGTTGATGCCACTGCACCTTCGAGCGGATGACGGGATTCGAACCCGCGACCCTCACCTTGGCAAGGTGATGCGCTACCAACTGCGCTACATCCGCGTGCCTCGGGTGAGATCGTCACCCGGTGCGGGATGGAACATTAGTCCAACCATGCGAAGAACCACAAATCACTTGGAACCGAAGGGCAATCAGAGTCAAAACAGCTGGTAAATCTCCCGTGAGAGCGAGAACCCGCGACCAGTGCCCGTATCCCGGCACCCGACCCCGGCCTCGGAACTCTCGCATGTGAGCCGCCCGCGGGTCAGTGCGTCGCCGTAGCCGAGCACCCGTTCGCCGCCCAGGGTGGTGTCACCGGCGCAGACGAACGCCGCCGGTTCGCCCGGCGCCAGCCCGATGCCCTGGCCGTAGTCGAATTCGCAGTCGGCCGGTCGGGGCGGCGGATTCCAATCGCGGTCGACGATGTCGCAGCGGGCGTAGTGAGCGTCCAGGACGCAGCCGACGTTGCCGCTCGGCGAGATGAACGTCACCAGGTCATCAGCCGCGGCAGTCGGGGTGCTCAGCGGCACCAGCGCGGCTGCCGTGAGGACGGCGAGAGGCCAACGGTTCACCGGTCAGACGTTACTGGCCGGCGGTCCGCGCCGATGCGATTCGGGAGCCGGGGACCGAGCGTGCTAATGTTCCACGTCGTTCCCCGGTCTCGTAGCTCAGGGGGAGAGCGTCCGCCTCACACGCGGAAGGTCACTGGTTCGATCCCAGTCGGGACCACCACAAGAACCCCACTCAGGTGGGGTTTTGTGGTTTCTGGCAGAGAAGGCTCGACATTCCCGACCATCGAGAAGCGAGCCGTGGTCTGCTCGACGGTCGAGAATGTGAGCGCCCCAAGGGATATGCCGTCGTGCGCCGCACGGCGTCCGGCGGCGGCATGCGGTGCGCTCAGCGTTGCCGCGCCGGCGCGGTTTTGCGGTTCTTGAGCGTCACCGCTGTCGTGCCACCTCGGCACCACTTCGCCACATTTCCGTCGGTTTGCCCCTGTGAGGCCGGTGGGGGCCTCATGCTGGTAATTGACGTATCTGCTGAATCGGGGTGCGATGGTTCGAATAGTCGGCTCTGTGACGCTCCTGCTGGCGTTTGCGCTGGCCTACGCGCTCTCCGTGGTCGCCGGGCGGGCGACACGGTTGGGTGGTGGTGAGGTCGCGTTGGTGTGGCCCGCTGCCGCGGTGGCCGTCATCTGGCTCTTGACGGTCCGCTGCGATCGGCTTCGGTGGCCGGCCCTGCACGTGGCAACGTTCGGCTTGGTGACGCTTGTGACGAACCTCGCCACCGGCGCGCCGCCGCCGCTCGCCGCGTGGTTTGTCGTGGTCAATGGCGTCCTGGCGGGGGTGACTGCCAGCCTCATGGCAGGTGGGCATCGAGCTGTGGCGCTGCGCGACCCAGCGGATCTGGCGCGACTCGTCGCAGCGGTGACCATCGGAACGTGTTGCGCGGCGGCGCTGGCGACGGCCTACCTGGCCGTTACGAGCCAGGTCCGCATCGGGGAAACGTTCGCGTTGTTCGCCGTTCGGAACGGCGCCTCGGCACTGCTGGGCGTGGCCATCTGGCTTCGCCTGCGCGACCTGACCTGGACCCGGCCGAGATTCTCCGCGGCAGCGGTGATCGAGGCGCTGGCCGTTTCGGCAGGTGTGGGATCCGTCTTCTTCTGGATCTTTTGGGTCAACAGTGGGATGCCCTTGGCGTTCCTCAGTCTGGTTCCCACGATGTGGTTGGCGCTGCGCTACAGCACCACCACCAGCACCCTGTTCCTCACCGCTGCGGGGGTGTGGATCATCTTCGCCACCCTTTCCGACAAGGGCGTCTACGTCGGCCCGGATGCCCAGGCGCGGGCATTGCTCGCTCAGGCGATGGTCTGCAGCCTCGCCGTCGTGGTGCTGGCGTTGGCGCTCTACCGGGATTCCCGGGCGCGCTTCATCGCCGAGTTGAAGGTGGCACGTGATCAGGCCGATCAGAATTCCGAGCTGTTGGGCGCGGTGCTCGACAGCATTCATGACGGTGTGGTCGTCGTGGGCGCGGCCGGCGAAGTCGTCCTGCAGAACGTGCGTGCCGGTGCTTCCGGCTTGACGGCTGCGGTGGTCGAATCGGTGCCGAATCTACCTGTCTCCAAGGGTGATCCGACCGATCGGCGGTGTGATGTCAGCGTTGCCGCCCAAGATTCCAGGGTCGTCGAGCTGTCGACGGCGCCGTTGGCTCGACAGCCGCGGTTGAGCGTCGTGGCATTCCGCGACGTCACCGACGAACGCAGGAACGCGCAGACGCTTCGCGAAACGCGTGATCTGTTTGCTGCGGTGTTGCAGGCGGTTTCGGAACAGGCCGTCATCGGCACCGATCCGCGCGGCCGCATCACGGTCTTCAACAACGGCGCCGAGCGGATGCTGGCTTGCCCGCGCGCCGAAATGCTGGGGCGGACGCCCATGGAGTTCCATCATCTTCCCGAAGTCGCGCAACGGGCAGGGGAATTGGATATCCCCGTCGGCTTCGACGTGTTCATCCACAACGTCACTTCCGATCGGGCAGAGGTGCGGGAGTGGACCTACGTACGCCGCGATGGCAGCCGGGTCCAGGTAAGTCTGGCGGTATCTGAGATGGTGGATGCCGAGGGCGCCTGCACGGGATATATCGGTGTGGCAACGGACATCACGGAACGAAAAGCGGCCGAATTGGCCTTGATGGAAAGCGAAGAGCGGTTCCGTCTCGCGTTCGACACATCCCTGATGGGCATGTTCATGTTCGAGATCGGACCACACCGCGGCGGACATATCACTCGGTGCAACCACGCCATGGCCGGCTTTGTCGGCCGGTCGGTAACCGGCTGCTACCTCACCGAGTTGAGTGTGACCCCTTCGGCCGCATGGGGACAACTCCTCGAGTTGGAGGCGGGAGCTCAGGTCGAAACAGAGGTTCAGTTCCAACGGGCAGACGGCACCACCATGTGGGGTTCGATATCGGCTTCCGTCGTAGCGCCGGAAGGCTCTGCTCCATACGGATTCTGCGTCGTCGAGGACATCACCGCCCGCAAGGCGGCCGAGGCTCAACTGCACCACATGGCCTTGCACGACGCGCTGACGGGCCTGGCCAATCGGGCACTGTTCGTCGACCTTGTCGACCGAGCGATGTCTGATGCGGAGCACCCGGACTTCGGCGGCGTCGGGGTGATCTTCTTGGATCTCGACGGCTTCAAGGAAGTCAATGACACCTGGGGCCATGCGCTGGGTGACCAAGTGCTCACCACCGTGGCTCAACGGATAGCGTCCACCATCCGGCCCGACGACACCGCGGCACGTCTTGGCGGTGACGAGTTCGCCGTGTTATGCCCTGGCATCTCCGGGCCTGCCGAACTTCACCAGGTCGCGCGTAGGATTCGGGCGACGATCCGACAACCGATACAACTGTCTGCCGGCACCATCTGCGATCAATTGTCAGCCAGCACCGGCGTGGCGGTGGCACAGTCGGGTTGCACGGCAGAGACGCTGTTGAAGCAGGCGGATGCGCTGATGTACCGCGCGAAGCGAAGCGGTCAAGACCGTGTCACTCTCGGTGCCGACTTCTGTTCTGAGGCAAGGGCTTCTGCGGTTCAGATGATGCCGGAATTGGCCCGCGGCGTATATCAGACCGAATTTGTGCTCCATTTCCAGCCCATCGTGAACATCGCCACGGGCCACCCCGTCGCAGCAGAGGCACTTCTGCGCTGGAAACATCCGGACCGTGGTCTGCTCACACCCGATCAGTTCCTGGCCGTTGCCGAGAGTTCGCAGTACATGCCGGCCATCGGCCGATATGTGCTCCGTGAAGCCTGCCGCCAAGCGACGCAATGGAGCGGTCCCTGGTCGCGCGCAGCTGTGCACGTCAACGTGTCCGGTCGGCAATTGGAGGCTGGAGATCTGCGCGCCGACGTCGTGGACGCGCTGGAGACAACGGAACTGGACCCGCAGCGGCTGGTGCTCGAACTCACCGAAACCTATGCCGGTCTCATCGCGGACTCCACCAAAAGGGGACTGGAACGTCTTCGACGGGATGGAGTACGGATCGCGATCGACGATGTCGGTACCGGCTTCAGCGGCCTTGTGAAAATCGTTGACCTTCCGATCGACATCCTGAAGATCGACCGGCAATTCATCGCCGGACTTCCCGGCGACCTGCGATGCATCGCCATCACCAAGGCCGTGTTGAGTTTGGGCCGAAGTCTGGACCTGTCGATCATCGCCGAAGGCATCGAGTCCCAGACGCAGCGCTCACTGCTGCTGGAGTGGGGCTGCGAGTTCGGGCAGGGATTCCTCTTCGGTGAGATGACCTCGGCAGAAAGGCCGATGCGTTGATCATCGCTGCGAGCTAATTACACCGATTTGGTGACGCCCACGTAGGACAGGACGACATCCGATTGATCGGTGCGTCTGATCAGCGTGGCGTACGAACGGATGAACGACTGCCCCACACACCCGTCGATCTTGACGTGGAAGTTGGTGATCATCACCCATGGATCCGCGCTCTTGAATTCCTTCTTGTCGACAGGCACCACGATCACCAGGCCGGGTTTCAGCCCGACCGTGATGACTCCGTTGACGGGCGTCGAGACGGCGGGCACCACCGTGGTCGGGAGGGCACCGAGAGGTCCCGATGCGCCCAGCGTAGGGGTGATGCCGGCGCTTCCCGCCATCGTCACACCGTTGGATGTGCTCATGTCGATTCCGCAGCCGATCTCGTAGCCGACCTCGAACACCCCTCGGGGCTCCTCGGGACCACGTAGCGAGCCGATGAAGGTTCCGCTGGACAGGTACTCCCGAGACGAGACCGCGGTCGTCAACGGTGGCACCGGCACCTGAGACTCGTCCTTGGCGCCGAGTGTGAGGGTCCAACCGTCAGGGGTGTTGACGACGGCGGGATCGTTGGAAGCAAGGCGGCCGTCGTCGGGGTTTGTGGTCGCCGCGGCGGGCTCCGCGTCGGGGTCGGCCCGCGCCGGCGATATGACAGTCGTGGAGACGACGATGCACACGGCGGCCGCCAGCGATCGGCGGACGATCTGGGCCGTCTGCGTCATGGCGACACCGTAGGCGGCGCCCGATTCGAAGGGGCAGACTCACGGGCGCGGCATTCCGGGTCGTTGTTGATCCGTGACGGGAAAGCGATCTACGGTCCGTCCGTACTGGAAACCTTCCCATCTGGGGTGACATATCCTGAAGGGCAGGTCAGCGCAAGCCGAGGGAGCAACGGATGAGAACTCGTCTTTGCGTTCGTGCTGTGCTGGTGAGTGCACTGAGCGTTGTCGGCCTTGGTCATGCTGTCGGCGTGGCTGTCGCGCAACCGGATCCGTCACCGCCCTGGGTGCCGTCGATCATCGATCAGTTGATCACGCAGACGCCGGTGCTGTCCGTGGACCCCACTGACCAAGGTGGGCCGGCAACGCAGTGGGGCGGCTTCGGAATGTTCTGCCAGAACCACGGTGTCACGTGTCGCTGAGGCACGATCCCGCACGGTGAGACGTGCCACGGCGGCTGATTGTGCCTACTTCAATCCCGGCGGCGGTCCGTGGTCCCTGAGGTAGTCCTGCGCTCCTTGGACGCAACCGCGTCGGAGCTCGCGATTGCGGAAGCGGCGGGAACTGTCGCCCAAGTTGATCTTGCCGATCAAAGCCAAAGCGCATGCCTCATCCGGGTCCTGACCCATTGAACTCACCGCGCCGGCCTTGTGGTAGCCCACGTCGTAGCCCTCCTGGTACCAGTCGGTGGAGGATGTGTTCTGCGCCAAGAAGTACCAACCGATGCCACCCGCCACCAGAACGACGGCGGCGATCACCGCGAGCACTCGGGTGCGCTTCTTGTGCGCCGCCTGCGCGGCCGCCACATCGTGGACCCACTGCGGTGGCACATAGGATCCGGGCGTGCCGGGTGGGTACGGATGTGCTTGTTGCGGAACGGTTTGACGGTGCTCGGTCCACTGCTGCCCATCCCACCAACGCAGCCCTCCGGTGGTCGGGTCGGGGAACCAGCCTGGGGGAGTGCCGGTGCTGTAGGTCATCTAGGCCTGACCCGTTCGCACGTAGGTGTGCCACCATTCGGCATAGGCCTCGGCGTTCTGCGCGTCCTGGTTCAGCTTCTTTCGGGATTGCGAATTATGGATGAGGGCAACCCAATTGAGAATCAGGATCGACAGGAAACTCCACCAGCCGACGATGAGGTTCTGGGTCTGAGCCGATCGCAGGGCGGCGTCGCACTGCTGGTAGGTCCCGTGGACCGTCCTGCGCTGGTTGAACCAGAAAATGAGTGCACCGATATGGCTCATGGTCGTGACCTGGAAGATCGGCACCTCCGGCGGCGCCGGATAGGCCGCATACGGATTCGGCTGCTGAATAGGACCTGCCATGCGATTTCCCCCTGTTGTCGTGCTCCCCGGGTAGCAGCTTAGGCCAACGCCGACACTGGACAGGACACCAATCGGCCATTGCCATCCAGGGAGATCGGCGCTTTCGCTCGCCGGATTCGCGGCCGGCTGCAGCGTTGTTCAGTAGCCTGCCGTGGTGGGTACCGAGCCGCGAACCGAACACAAGTCACGCCCCGAGCGGCGGTCGGACAGCCGAGCTCTGATCCTCGAGGCGGCCGTGCAGGCCCTGGTCGAGCACGGCTACGGTGGGGCGACAACCGTGGTGATCCAGCAACTCGCGGGCGTGTCCCGAGGCCGACTACTGCACTATTTCCCGTCGCGTGACGAGTTGCTCGTGGCCGCTGCACAGCACTTGGCTGTGGAACGGATCGGCGAGATGGAACGCTGGTTCGACGCCGCCCCCGTGGCGCCCGCGGTGGGGGCGCAGCGCATCGACTACGCGGTTGCCGCACTGTGGCAGACATTCCGGCAGCCCTATTTCTGGGCGGCGATGGAACTGTGGATGGCGGCCCGGACGGATCCCACCCTTCGGGCGCAGTTGGCCGACCATGAACGCCGGCTCGGGCGGTCCATCGAGCACGTGATCACGACGATGTTCGGCCCCGTGTACGGCAGCCATCCCGCTTTCGCCGAGCTCCGTGAACTGCTGTTCACCAGCATGCGGGGCGTGGCGCTGACCTATGCCTTCGATGAGCGCAATGCCGATGAGGATCCGCATGTGGCGTTGTGGTCGGCACTGGCGAGGCAAGTGTTGACCACCGACCAATAACAGTCAGATCTGACTGTTATTCTGCGGTGGTGACACCAGCACGTACCCAAGACCGGATGACCCACGATGTCTGGCTACCCGACGAGATCGTCGCCCTGCGTGCAGAGGCCAGGGAGGCGGTTCGGCGCAGCGTCGTGCCCCACGCCCGCGATATCGGGCAGCGGGAAGAATCTGTCGACAGCTTCCCGTGGCAAGCGTTCCGGGGTCTCGCCGACGACGGCATGTTCGCGGTGCCCTTCGGGCCGAAGTTCGGCCGGGGTTTGGAGCATCCGATGCTCGGCACGTGCACGGTCGCCGAGGAGATCGCCTACCACTCGTCGTCGCTGGCCGGCGTCTACGACGGCCAGTGCATCCTCGTCCCGCAGACGCTGACCTTCGCCACCGACGAGTTGCAGGCCAGGCTGATCCCCGAACTGATCAGCGGCCGTGTGGCTTTCGCCTTCGCCACCACCGAACCAGAAACCAGTTCCGACCTGACCGCCACACGACTGGGCACCGTCGGCGAGGAGGCCGCCGGTGGTTTCGTGGTCAACGGCCGCAAGCGGTGGATCACCAACAGCGTTGCGGCGGGCTGGGTGTCGGTGCTGGTTCGGGCGGGAGCCCACGCCGACCGGGCCACCATGCTCCTGGTAGACCTCAGCTCGCCCGGTGTGCGGATCGGTACACCCGACCTGAAGATGGGGCACCGGGGTCAGATCACCGCCGATATCGAGTTCACCGATGTCTTTGTGCCCCGGGAGAATCTACTGGGGGCCGCCGGCGGTGGCATGAGTGTGGCACTGTCGGCGTTGGTGCGCGGACGCATCGGGATCGGCGCTGCGGGTGTCGGGGTCGCACAGGCCGCCCTCGACCTCGCCGTCGAACGGCTGCGCACCCGTGAGGTATTCGGAGCCCCGCTCGGTGCCATGCAGCACTGGCAGTTCACCATGGCCCAGCGCGCCACCGAGATCGAGTGTGCGCGAACGCTCTACCAGAAAGCGGCGACGCTCGTCGACCGCGGTGACCGCACCGCCGAGCCGGAGGCGGCTATGGCCAAGGCGTATGGCACCAGGCTGGCCAACGATCTGGTGCGCGAGGCGATCCAGATCTACGGCGCGCTCGGCTTCGCGCGTCGGGTTGGCGAGACCGGTGAATCGGTGCGTTTGGAGGAGATGTACCGAGACGCCAAGATCCTGGAGATCTTCGAGGGCGCCAACGAACTGCAGCAGTGGATCATTGCGCGGCGGCTGATCGGCCGCGACGTCACCGGCTGAGCGACGGCCCGACATCCTGATCTGCTACCTTCGCCTTGAATGCGAATTCAAAAGCTGTGGCTCCTCGGGTGGAACGGAGTCACGCGCGGCGTGGAGGAATTCAGATGACCGACGTCGGCCGATCCCAGATCGCGGGTGGTCCGCACTTCGACGAGCTCGAGGTCGGGCAGGTTTTCGACACCGCGCCGGCAATGACGCTCACCGAGGGCGCAGCTGCCGTGCACCAGGCCGTTCTCGGGGACCGGCTGCGCCTCGCCCTCGACGCAGGACTGGCCGCCGCGGTCACGGGGAGTTCCTCGGCGCTGGCCCACCCGTCGTTGGTGACCGATGTCGCCATCGGTCAGAGCACACTGGCAACCCAGCGTGTCAAGGCCAATCTCTTCTACCGTGGACTGGCCTTTCACCGTTTTCCGCACATCGGTGATTCGCTGTTCACCCGGACCGAGGTGGTCGGCTTGAAGGAGAACTCCCGTCGCGAAGGCCGAGCACCGACCGGGCTCGCCGCGTTGCGGATCACGACGGTCGACCAGCATGAGCGGCTGGTTCTGGACTTCCATCGGTGCGCCATGTTGCCGCTCTCGCCCCAGGCGCCGGAGACGGGTCACGACGATGATCTCGCGTCCATCGGCACCGGCGGAGTGCAGACCGATCCGGCCCGTGACTGGGACGCCGGGGCCTTCCGGGATCGCGTCCCCGGCCCGCACTTCACCACGGATCTGGCCGGCACCATGCTGCGCAGCACCGGGGATGTCGTCAGCAGTGCTCCCGAACTGGCGAGACTGAGTCTCAATATCGCTGCGACACATCATGATCAGCGAATCGGTGGGCAACGACTGGTCTATGGCGGCCACACCATCGGCCTGGCCCTGGCCCAGGCGACGCGCTTGCTGCCCAACCTGGCGACCGTGCTGCGGTGGGCATCGTGCGATCACACCGGCCCGGTGCACGAGGGCGACACGCTCTACAGCGAGCTTCACGTCCTTGCGGCGACGCCGCTGCCGGACGACCGGGGCGGCACCCTCGAGCTTCGGTCGCTGGTCTACGCCGCGGGGGAGGCCGCGCCCGACGAGGACCGGCAGGTCCTGGATTGGCGTTTCACCGCGCTGATGTTCTGATTCGGCGCCCGGCGCGACGTCAGGCCGGGGCCGCCGTCAGCGATCGGCCGAACTGTTCGACCAGCAGCCCCACGTCCCAGAAGTCGCGGTGGCTGGTCAGCTTGCCCTCGTCGTCGAACCGGCACGACGCAATTCCGGTCACCGAGAAGTCCTTTCCCGTGGCATCGAGCTGGCTGCCGTCGGGCAGGCGTAGTGGGCCGTTGATCGAGCCGCTCCACGTCCACTCGTAGTAGGCCCGGCCATCCTGTACGGCCGGTTCGCCGAACACGATCAGCGAGTCGGGTGAGAACTTGAGCATCCAACGGTGGAAGCGCTGGATGCCCTGGCGCCCGGTATAGGTGCCGCCCATCGCGACATCCTCGTACACACCGTCTTCGGCGAAGAAGGCGCACAGGCCCTCGGGGTCTTCGGTCCACGCGCGGCTGTAGGCCTCGGCAAAACCGGCGTCGGCAGGATGCGGAAGCGGTGTAGGCATGTGCAGAATTTATCACCGATTCGAAAACGTTGTATCGAAATCTGGCTGCACAGTCTTCTGTGCGTCCGCCTCCGGTCGTCGGCTCCGCCGGTGCGGCGTCCGGGCTTGACGGGCGACTGGTTAGGCCGGGTAATCACCTGGCATTGCACGGTAATGGGCAAATCCTGACGGCTCCGTCAAAACGGTGAGGGCCTGCGGTGATGGTGCGTCCGCGACCAGGCCGTCCCGCAGGCGGGGGCCGCGGGCTTGAATTTTTAGTTTACTTTTGATTCTATTCGTGAGCCGCATCACTCTGCGGCTACCGATGTGACGCACCAGTCGACGGTCGGAAGGGGCCGACCGTGGCGCTCGTGGCGAATCGCACCCGGTGCGAGGACATCGGTTGTGGAACCTGCCATCGGTGCGGAACCTGTGAGGAGCTCGGTGTTCAGAACCAGTAGTGCAACCAAGCCGGTGCGTGCCATCGGTGGCTTCTTCGCCATGTCCCTGGACACCGCGATGGCGATGTTTGCGCGCCCGTTTCCATGGCGGGAGTTCATTCTTCAGAGCTGGTTTGTGGCGCGGGTGTCCTTGCTGCCCACCTTGATGCTGTCGATCCCGTTCACGGTGCTCACCGTCTTCACCTTCAACGTGTTGCTGGCCGAGTTCGGAGCCGCCGACTTCTCAGGGACCGGTGCGGCACTGGGCGCGGTCACCCAAATCGGGCCTATCGTCACGGTTCTCGTAGTCGCGGGGGCCGGTGCCACGGCGATGTGTGCAGATCTCGGCGCCCGCACCATCAGAGAGGAATTGGACGCCCAGCGGGTGATGGGTATCGACCCGATCCGTGCGCTGGTCGTGCCGCGCGTGCTGGCCGCCACGGTGGTGGCGCTGCTGCTGTCCTCGTTGGTGATCCTCATGGGGCTGGCCGGTGGGTTCGCCTTCTCCGTCTTCTTCCAGCACGTGACGCCCGGCGCGTTCGTTGCCGGGCTGACCCTGGTCACCGGCGTTGGCGATGTCGTCGTCTCGCTGATCAAGGCCACGCTGTTCGGGATGACCGCCGGCCTGATCGCCTGCTATATGGGCACCACCGTGGGCGGTGGGCCGGCCGGCGTCGGCAACGCCGTCAACGAAACCGTCGTCTTCTCCTTTCTCGCGCTCTTCGTGATCAACATCTTCATGACCGCCGTGGGGATCAAGGTGAATCTGTGAGCTTGAAAATCGTTATGGATCAGCGCTTTCCGCGGCTGTCGCAGCGTTCTGCGAACTGGCATGCCGGGTGGACCCGCGTCGGCGAGCAGACCCAGTTCTACGGCCGCACCCTCGGTTCCACGCTTGATGTGTTCGTGCACTACAAGACCGAACTCCTCCGGCTGATCGCCCAGATGAGCCTGGGCACCGGAGCCTTGGCGGTCATCGGCGGGACCGTCGTCATCGTCGGCTTTCTGACCATATCGACCGGTGCGCTGGTGGCCGTCCAGGGTTACAACCAGTTCGCGCAGGTCGGTGTCGAAGCATTGACCGGTTTCGCGTCGGCGTACTTCAACGTCCGCCTCATCGCGCCGCTGACCGCCGCCATCGCCATGGCTGCCACCATCGGAGCCGGGTCCACGGCCCAGCTGGGCGCCATGCGGATCAACGAGGAGATCGACGCGCTCGAAGTCATGGGCGTCCGGTCATTGGCCTACCTGGCCACCACCCGCGTGCTGGCCGGCGTCGTGGTGGTGGTTCCGCTGTACTGCGTCGCCGTGATCATGTCCTTCCTCGCGGCGCGTTTCGGCACCACCGTCATCTACGGCCAGTCGACCGGCGTGTACGACCACTATTTCCGCACCTTCCTCATCCCCACCGACCTGATCTGGTCCTTCGTCCAGGCGGTGGTCACCGCGGTCGTGATCATGCTGGTGCATACCTACTATGGCTTCACCGCGTCGGGGGGACCGGCCGGCGTCGGTGAAGCGGTGGGGCGTGCCACCCGAACGTCACTGGTGGTCGCCGTATTCGTCACCCTCCTCGTCACGCTGTCCATCTACGGACAGTCCGGCAACTTCAATCTGGCGGGCTGAGGGCATGGCGCGCCGCGCGGGCCAATCCCGCATCCACCCGGACTGGTGGACGGCGATTCTCATCGTCGTCGTCATCGGGTCGCTCGCCCTCACCTGGGTGCTGTTCAACGGATCGTTCCGGCGCTTCGTCCCGGTCACCCTCAACTCCGATCGGGCCGGTCTGGTCATGGAGGTCGGTGCCAAGGTGAAGATGCGCGGTGTCCAGGTGGGCCGCGTCGGATCGGTGCGCGGCGGTCGCGACCCGGTGAGCCTGCAGTTGGAACTGGACCCCGACAAGATCCGCTACGTGCCGTCGAACGTGCAGGCACGCATCGCCTCCACCACGGTTTTCGGCGCCAAGTACGTCGACCTCATCCCCCCAGAACAGCCGTCGGGCACGGTGCTGGCCGCCGGTGCCGTGCTCCAGTCACAGAACGTCAGCACCGAGGTGAACACCGTCTTCCAGGACCTCGTCGGTGTCATCAAGAAAATCGATCCCGCAAAACTCAACTCCGTGCTGTCGGCGGTCGCCGAAGGTGTGCGTGGCCAGGGGCAGCGCATGGGCGAGGCCACCACCGCGGCCAACGAGGTGCTCACCGCGCTGAACCAGCGTGCGGACACCATCGGTGCGGACTGGCGCGCCTTCAAGGACGTCAACGACACCTACGCTGCAGCCGCGCCCGACATCATCCGGATTCTCGACGGCGCCACCACGACGAGCGCCACCGTGGCCGCCCACGCCCGCGACCTCGATTCGTTGTTGATCAACGTTGTGGGGTTCGCGCAGAGCGGTACACAACTGCTCGGTCCCAACAAAGACAACCTCGTCACCGCGATCAACACCGCACGGCCCACCACCGCGCTCTTGCACACGTACAACCCGGAGTACACCTGCACTATCCAAGGCGGGAAGAACGCCATCGATTTCGGACAGGCCGACTACACCGGAGGCGCCAACGGCAAGTCCTTGATCGTGGACGCGGCGCTGCTCCTCGGCGATGATCCCTACCGCTACCCCGACAATCTGCCGATCGTGGCCGCCAAGGGTGGGCCGGGAGGTAAGCCCGGTTGCGGGTCGCTCCCGGATGTCGCGAAGAACTGGCCGGTGCGCACCCTGATCACCAACACCGGATTCGGTACCGGTCTGGACAACCGGCCCAACCCGGGTATCGGGTTCCCCGGCTGGGTCAACTTCTTCCCCGTCACTCGGGCGGTCCCCGAGCATCCCAGCATCCGGTATCCCGGTGGCCCGGCGCCCGGCCCGACGGCGCCGTGGGAACCACCCTATGGCGCAGCGCAATACGGGCCCGACGGCACTCCGCTGTTCCCGGGTGTGCCGCCCGCACCCCCGACCGCCGCGCAAGCACCCATCCCGCCCGGGATTGCCGGCTTGCCACCCGACCCCGCGCTGCCGCAGGGGTGACATGAGACGGCACAGCACCGAGATCTGCGAGAGGTAATCGAGATGAGAGACAATCTGTCAGGCGCGGCCTGGCGGCTCATCGTGTTCGTGGTCGTCGCCGCACTGGGTATGTTCGCGCTGCTCACCATCTTCGCGCAGTTCCGGTTCGGCGAGGCGCGGAGTTTTCAGGCGGTGTTCACCAACGTCACCGGGCTGGAGAACGGCAACTTCGTCCGGATCGCCGGTGTCGAGGTCGGCAAGGTCAAGAAGATCGCACTGAACAAGAACAGCACCGTCACAGTGCAATTCAGTACCGACGACTCGGTGGTGCTGACCGAGGGCAGCCGGGCGGCGATCCGCTACGACAATGTCATCGGCGGTCGCTACCTGGCACTGGAAGAGGGAACGGGCTCGGCGCGGATACTGCCACCCGGTGCCACCATTCCCGTCGAACGCACGTCGCCGGCCCTGGACCTCGACGCGCTGATCGGCGGCTTCCGCCCGCTGTTCCGGGCGCTGGATCCCAAGCAGGTGAACGCACTGAGCGGACAACTGCTGTCTGCGCTGCAGGGACAGGGGGCGACCGTGGGATCCTTCCTGTCGCAGACTGCGGCGTTGACCAACACCCTGGCCGACCGCGACCAACTCGTCGGTCAAGTGGTGACGAACCTCAACACCGTTCTGGGCTCTCTCGGTGACCAGAAGGACAAATTCGGCAGTGCCATCGACTCACTGACCGACATCGTGCACACGCTCGAAGCCCGTAAGGACGACCTCAGCAACGCCGTCGCGTACACGAATGCCTCGGCAGCCAGCGTCGCCGACCTCCTGGCGCAGGCGCGCCCGTCGCTGGCCGAGACCGTGCACCAAACCGACCGCACCGCAGGCATCGTGGTGGCCGACCATGACTACGTCGACCACTTGTTGGCCACCCTGCCCGAGTCCTACCGGATCCTCGGGCGGCAGGGACTCAACGGTGATTACTTCTCCTTCTACATCTGCGACCTGGTTCTCAAGCTCAACGGCAAAGGCGGACAGCCGGTTTACGTGAAGATGGCCGGCCAGGACACCGGGCGGTGCACGCCCCGATGAAAAGCTTCCAAGAACGCAACCCGATCGTCATCGGCGTCGTCGGGGTGGTCGCGGTGGCCGCGATCGGCGTGGGCGTGCTCAACTACGACAAGCTGCCCTTCGTGTCCGGCCAGAAGGCCTACGCCGCCTACTTCGCCGAAGCCGGGGGACTGACGTCGGGCGCTGATGTCCAGGTATCCGGCTTCACGATCGGCAAGGTCGACGACATCTCGTTGGACGGTGCCCGGGTGCTCGTGCGCTTCGACGTCGACGACGACGTTCATCTCGGGGACCGCACCGAGGCCGCCGTCAAGACGAAAAGCCTTCTCGGGTCGAAAGTCCTGGACATCACCCCGCGCGGTGACGGCGAACAGCAGGGTGTCATCCCCCTGGAGCGGACCACCTCGGCCTACCAGCTTCCCGATGCCATCGGTGATATCACCGCCCAGATCAGCGGACTGAACACCGGTCAATTGTCGGCGTCGCTGTCGACGTTGGCCGACACCTTCCGCGACACCCCGGACGATCTCCGCCTGGCAGTCGACGGGGTCGGCCGATTCTCCGACACCCTCAACCGTCGGGACGAACAGCTGCGCAACCTGTTGGCTAACGCCAACAAGGCGACGACGGTCCTGGCGCAGCGCAGCGACAAGATCGTGCAGCTGGTCCGCGAATCCAACGCGCTGCTGGTGGCCCTGGACGGCCAGCGCGCTGCGCTGGATCAGATCTCGACCAACATCTCGGCATTGGCCACGCAGATCAAGGGCTTCATCGGTGACAATCGCGAAACGCTCAAACCGGCCTTGGACAAACTCAACGGTGCCCTGACGATCATCGCCAATCGTAAAACCGAAGTGCAGCAATCGATCAAGGGCATCACCACCTATGCTTTCTCGCTCGGTGAGTCGGTGGCATCCGGTCCGTTCTTCAAGGCCTACCTGTCCAACCTGCTGCCGGGGCAGTTCGTGCAGCCCTTCATCGACGCGGCCTTTTCCGACCTCGGGCTGGACCCGCATGTGCTGGCGCCCTCGCAGCGCACCGATCCGCAAACCGGTCAACCCGGCACACCGGCACTGCCGATTCCGTTCCCACGCACGGGCCAGAGCGGCGAACCGCGGATGACAATTCCCGACGCGATCAGCGGTAATGCCGGTGACCGGTCATGCGGTCCGCCGGGGATCCCGCTGCCCGGGCCCGGGTGTTACCCGCTGCGTGATCCGGGACCCGCCGCCGCACCAGGTGGCCCGCCACCGGGCCCACCGGCGGCGGAGGCACCCGGCCATGTGTCGACCCCCGACCCGACACCGAGCCCGGTTTTCGTACCCGCACCCGGTGAAGTCGGGCCCGACGGCACCCCCGTGTCGCCCGGAGGAACACCCTGATGACCCAGCCCCGCATCCGCATTGCCGCCATCGTGATCGTTCTGCTCCTGCTCGTCGCAGGAATCGTGTTGGTGATCCCGAAAGCCACCACCATCAGCCGCACTCAACTGGTCGCCTACTTCGACAACACCAACGGCCTCTTCGTCGGTGACGAAATCCGCGTCCTCGGGGTTCCGGTGGGCGAGATCGACCGTATCGACGTCGAACCTCAGCGCGCCAAGGTCAGCTTCTGGGTCGATGACAAGTACAAGGTGCCCGCCGATGCCAAAGCCGTCATCCTGGCACCGTCGTTGGTGACCGCCCGGGCGATCCAGCTGACCCCTGCCTACACCAGCGGGTCGACCCTGGGCGACGGTGCCGTCATCCCACGGGAACGCACCGCGGTGCCGGTGGAATGGGATGACGTCCGAATCCAATTGCAGCGTCTGACCGAGATGCTGCAGCCAACGCAGGCCGGTGGCACCAGCACCCTCGGATCGTTGGTGAACACGGCCGCCGACAACCTGCGCGGGCGCGGTGTGAGCATCCACGACACCTTGGTCAAACTGTCCCAAGCGACCTCGGCGCTCGGGGACCACAGCACCGACCTGTTCAGTACCTTGCGCAACCTGTCCCTGTTGGTGTCGGCATTGCAGGACAGTTCGGACCTGATGAAGCAGCTCAACCGGAACCTGGCCGCCGTCAGCGGCGCCCTCGCCGACGAGCCCGATGCCGTGGGTAACGCGGTCCGCGATGTCAGCGACGTCTCCAGCGAGGTATCGACATTCGTTGCGCAGAACCGAGAGTCGCTGGGCACCACATCGGACAAGCTCGGCACCGTGTCGCAGACGGTGACCGAGAGCATCGACGACGTCAAACAGTTCCTGCACATCTCGCCGACAGTGCTGCAGAACTTCATCAACATCTATCAACCCGCCCAGGGCACCCTCTCCGGTGCGCTGTCGACCAATAACTTCAGCGACCCGATCAGCTTCATCTGCGGTGCGGTGCAAGCGGCTTCGCGGCTCAATGCCGAGCAGTCGTCGAAACTGTGCGTGCAGTACCTGGCGCCGATCGTCAAGAACCGCCAGATGAACTTCTTCCCGATCGGCGGTAACCCATTCGTCGGTGCCACTGCCCGGCCCAACGAAGTCACCTACAGCGAGGACTGGATGCGTCCCGACTACGTGCCGCCGCAACCACCGCCGGCGCCTGCGGCCACTGTGCCGGCACCGCTGCCGGCCGAGGCGGCCCAGACCGATCCCGGGGCGGGTCTGCCCGGTCTGATGGTGCCGCCGGGAGCTGGCTCGTGAGCCGGCCGGCACCGCTCGTGCGCGTGGCCGGCGCCGCCATCGCGGTGGCGCTGCTGCTCGGCGGCTGCGGGCAATGGCGGGGGCTGAACTCGGTGCCCATGCCTGGCACCGAAGGCGAGGGGCCCGCAGCGTTCACGATCCAGGCGCAGTTGCCCGACGTGAACAACATCCAGCAGAACTCGCGGGTCCGGGTCGGCGACGTCAACGTCGGCACGGTCACCCGCATCGAGCGTCAGGGGTGGCATGCGCTGTTGACGATGCGCCTCAACGGCGACGTGAACCTGCCGGCGAACGCGACGGCGACCGTCGGGCAGACCAGCCTGCTGGGCTCCCTGCACATCGAACTCGCCCCGCCGGTCAACGAGCCGGCCGAGGGCCGACTGCACAACGGTTCGGTCATCTCGTTGGCGTCCTCGGGCGGATACCCGTCGACCGAGCAGACCTTGGCGGCGGTGTCCCTTCTGCTCAACGGCGGTGGCATCGGCCAGATTCAGGACATCACCGCGGCGTTCAGCACTGCCTTCGCCGGCCGCGAGAACGATCTCAGGGGTCTGCTCACCCAGCTGGATACCTTTATGCGCAACACGAACGCGCAGACCGACGACATCATCGCCGCCACCGACAGCCTCAACAAGGTGGTCAGCGATTTCGCCGACGAGCAGCCGGTGCTCGACCGAGCGCTCACCACGATCCCCGAAGCGCTGTCGGTACTGAAAGACGAACGCACCAAACTCGCCGACGCTCTCGACCAACTCGGCAAGTTCGGCGCGCTGGCCGCCGACTCGGCGAACCAGACCAAGGAGGCTCTGGTGCAAGAGCTCAAAGATATTGCGCCCGTGCTGAAATCACTCGCCGATTCCGGGCCGGCGCTGACCCGGTCGCTGGGCTTCTTCTCGGTGTACCCCTTCGCGCAGGAGACGTTGAGCAAGTGGTTCCGCGGTGACTACGCCAACCTCACCGCGATCATCGACCTGACGCTCAGCCGGCTGGACTCGTCGTTCCTCACCGGCACCCGCTGGGAAGGCAACCTGACCGAACTCGAAATGCAATGGGGGCGCACCATCGGCCAGCTCCCCAGTCCGTACACGGCGGGCAACCCGCTGATCATTCCCTACCACCTGAATCAGGGGCCGTAGATGGTTCTCAGTAGGAGAGTTCTCGTCCAGCTGGCATTCTTCGCGGTGATCACGCTGGTCGGTGGTTCCGTGATGATCTTCAACTACATGGGGCTGCCCGGATTGTTGTTCGGCATCGGCCAGTACCACGTCTCGGTGCAATTGCCCGCGGCGGCCGGCCTGTACAAGAACGCCAACGTCACCTACCGGGGTACCGAGGTGGGCAAGGTTACCGATGTCCGGCTCGACGACACCGGTGTGGTCGCCGACCTCGCGCTGAAATCGGGTATCCCGATTCCCAGCGACCTCACCGCCGAAGTACACAGCGCCTCCTCGATCGGCGAGCAGTACGTCGCGCTGCTCCCGAAGGGTGATTCCAGCCCGCTCAAAGCCGGTGACGTCATCCCCAGGGACCGCACGTCGGTGCCGCCTGATATCAGTACCCTGCTGGCGGCAACGGACAAGGGACTCAACGCCATCCCGGGGGACAACCTGCAGACCGCGGTCAGTGAGGCGGCCACCGCCGTCGGTGGCCTTGGCCCCGATCTGTCCCGACTGGTCAAGGGCTCCACCACACTGGCGATCGACGCCCGCACCAATCTCGACGCCCTGACCAACCTCATCGACAATGCCAAACCGGTGCTGGACTCGCAGACCGCCACCGCGGGCAGCATCGAGAGGTGGGCGGCCAACCTGGCCTCGGTGACGTCGCAGCTCAAAGATCAGGACGCGTCGGTCCAGGGCGTCCTGCGCAACGTTCCGGACGCGGCCGACCAGGTCCGGCAGTTGTTCGATCGGTTCCAGCCGACACTGCCGGTGGTACTGGCCAACCTCGTCACGATCGGCAACGTCGCGGTCACCTACCAGCCCAACATCGAGCAGCTTCTCGTGCTGCTGCCGTCGGCCGTCGAGGTGGTGCAGGGCGCCGGTGTCACGAACCGCAACACCAAGCAGGCGTACAAGGGCGCCTTTCTCAGCTTCAACCTCAACCTCAATCTGCCCCCGCCCTGCCTGACCGGTTATCTGCCACCGCAGCAGGCGCGAACGACGAGCCTGACCGACTACCCGGACCGGCCCGCAGGCGACTTCTACTGCCGGGTGCCCCAGGATTCCCAGTTCAACGTGCGCGGAGCACGTAACTACCCGTGTGAAACCCGGCCGGGTAAGCGTGCCCCGACGGTCAAGATGTGCGAAAGCGACGAGAACTACGTGCCCCTCAACGATGGCTTCAACTGGAAGGGTGACCCGAACGCCACGTTGTCCGGTCAACCGGTTCCGCAGCTGGCGCCCGAAGCAAGTCCGGCGCCCGGTCCAGCGCCTGGTCCGGCACCGCCGCCTGCCGCCCCGCCGCCACTGGCGGTTGCCGAGTACGACCCCGCGACCGGAACGTATCTCGGGCCCGACGGGCACGTCTACACCCAGGCCAATCTGGCCCACAACGCTCAGGAGCAGACATGGCAATCGATGCTGATGCCGCCGGACCAGAAGTGAGGAACCCCGCCAGGATCGCGTTGCTGGTCGGCCTCACCGCCGTGGTCGGCCTGGTCGGTGTGGCCGGCTGGCTCGGGTTTCGCGCCTCGGCCATCCACCGCGAAGACCAACGGCAGGCCGCGTATCTGGAGGTGGCCCGCCAAGGCGCGGTCAACCTGACCACGATCGACCACCGCGAGGTGGAAGCCGATGTCAAACGCATCCTCGACTCGGCCACCGGCCCGTTCTACGACGACTTCAGCAGTCGCGCCCAGCCCTTCATCGACGTGGTGAAGAAAGCCCAGTCAACGTCGGTGGGCACCGTGGTATCGGCGGGTATCGAGTCCGAAACCGACCACGACGCCCAGGTGCTGGTGGCAGTCAGCGTCAAGACGGCGATCGCCGACGGATCCGACCAGCAGCCACGGTCCTGGCGGATGCGTATCGCGGTGCAGCGCCAGGGCGATCAGCTGAAGGTGTCCAACGTGTCATTCGTCCCGTAACACCCTGTTCGACAACAGCTCTCACCCAACGACGAGGATCCACCATGCCCGCAGTCGAGATGACTGACATGATGACCGACGAGACGCCCGACGAACTCGACGAATCGCCCAGCGCGCACACCCCGGTGCCAGAGAAGAGGTCACTGGTGCGTGGACTGGCATTCGTCGTGCTGCCCGTCATCGTGATCGCACTCGGCGGTGTCTGCGGTTGGCTGAAATGGGTCGACGGATCGTCACGGGCCGCCCAAGGTGCGGCAACCGAGTCGGTCCAGGTGGCCCGCGATGCGACCATCGCGCTGTTGTCGTATCAGCCCGACACCGTCGGGCAGAGTCTGGAGGCAGCGCAGTCGCGCCTGACCGGGGCCTTCCGCGATTCCTACGGCAAGCTCATCCACGATGTGGTGATCCCCGGCTCACGTGAGAAGAAGATATCGTCGATCGCCAACATTGCTGCCGCAGCATCGATCTCGTCCACCGCCACGCACGCCGAGGTGTTGGTCTTCGTCAACCAGACCTCTATCGTCGGTGCCGACGCGCCGACGGACACCGCCTCGGCGGTGCGAGTCGGGCTGGACAGGATCGACGGCCATTGGCTCGTCGCGTCTTTCGACCCCGTCTGAACTCTCCCCGCACCGCCGGTCATGGCATCGTGTACCCACCGCTGACCGAGATCATCTGACCGGTGATCTGGCGCGCCGCCGACGGCGAGGAGAACCACAGCACGGCGCGGGCGACGTCCTCGGCGGTGGTCAATTGGCGCGTCGGGGTGTCCTTGAGCATGAACTCGATCTGCTTGGGATTGAAGACTTCGTCCTCGCCCACGGCCCACAGGCTGGCTGCCCCCACCGCGTCGGGGCCTTCCGGCATCACCAGGCCCGGGCACACGATGTTGGAACGGATTCCGTGCCGGCCATGTTCGCGTGCGGTGGTACGGGCGAAGGCCACCATCGCCGCCTTGGACGCCCCGTAGATGCCCTGGCGGATCTGGCCGAAGGCGGCGTCGCTGGCGATGAACACGAGCGCACCGGCGCCTGCCTCTTTCATCGGGCCCAGCGCGGCCTGGGTGGCGGCGACCGCGCTGTAGAAGTTGACTTCGATGGTGCGCTGCCACTTGTCACGATCGGTGTCGGTGGCCACGAAACCGGGCACGCTCCAGCCGGCGTTGTTCACCAGGACGTCGACCCCGCCCCACTGGGTCACCGCCGCCCCGACTGTTTCGTCGGCGCCGGTGCTGGTCGTCAGGTCGTGGATGGCCAACTCGACAGCCTCGGCGCCGAGGTCGACAGCCTCGTCACGCACCTTCTTCGCCTGCGGTTCGTCGATGTCGTTCAAGACGATCCGCGCCCCTTCGGCGGCAAAAGCATGCACGATGCCGCGTCCGATGTTGGATGCGCCGCCGGTGACGACGACGCGTGCGTCGGCCAGTCCGAGATCCATCATGTCCCTCCTCGGCGGGGCGGTGTTGAAACACCCCGACTCATTGATTTAACCTAGATTAGAAATCTCGGTTAGATTTGTCTATGCCGGATGCGTCGACAGGAGACGGTGTGGAGAAGCTGTTGCAGGGCAAGGTCGCGGTGGTGACCGGGGCCGCGCAGGGAATCGGACTCGAGATCGCCCGGACACTGCATCGGCACGGCTCCCAGGTGGTGCTCGCCGACCTCGACTGCGATGGGGCGCGCCGCGCCGCCGCCGGCATAGCCGGCGCCGGGACGGACTGCGTCGGCACCGCGTGCGATGTCACGGCCGAAGACCAGGTGAAGCAGCTGGTGGCCACCACGGTCCGGGACTTCGGCCGGGTCGACCTGTTTGTCAACAATGCCGGTATCACCCGTGACGCCTCGCTGAAGAAGATGCAGGTGGCCGACTTCGACGCCGTCATCACCGTGCATCTGCGGGGCACTTGGTTAGGTGTGCGGGAAGCCGCGGCGGTGATGCGCGAGCAGAGGTCGGGCAGCATCGTCAACATCTCGTCGCTGTCGGGCAAATCGGGTAACCCGGGCCAGACGAACTACAGCGCCGCCAAAGCCGGAATCGTCGGCTTGACCAAGGCGGCCGCGAAAGAGGTTGCCCACCACAATGTCCGGATCAATGCCGTGCAGCCCGGGTTGATCCGTACGCCGATGACGGCCGCGATGCCGCCGGAGGTGTTCGCCCAGCGCGAGGCCGACGTGCCCATGAAGCGCGCCGGCGAGCCGCACGAGGTGGCCGGTGCCGTGGTGTTCCTGGGATCGGACTTGTCCAGCTATATCACCGGCACGGTGATCGAGGTCGGCGGCGGGAGGTACATGTGACGACAGTGCGCAACGACGTGGACGGTGGGGTCGGGTGGATCACGCTCAACCGACCCGACCGGATGAACGCCGTCAACGTCGACCTCGCCACGGCCCTCGGCGCGGCCATCGGCGGTCTCGGGGACCGGCCGGATGTCAACGTGATCGTGATCCGCGGTGCCGGCGGCAACTTCTGCGCCGGTGGCGACTTCGACGAGGTGCAGCGGTTGCGGGCCGAGGGCGCACCGGCGTTGCGCGGGCTGTTCACCGCCTTCAAGGCGGCCTGTGACCAGATCGGCAGGGTGGCGGTCCCGGTGATCGCGGCGGTCGAAGGCGTCGCGATGGCCGGTGGATTCGAGCTGATGCAAGCCGCGGACATCGTCCTGGTGACCCATGAAGCCCGGATTGCGGACAACCACATCAATTTCGGCATGGTCCCCGGCGGCGGGAGCACCGCGCGGCTGCCGCGCATCCTCGGTCGGCAGCGCGCCCTGGCCCTGCTGCTCTCCGGCGACAAGATCGGTGGCGAGCAGGCAGTGCAGCTGGGACTGGCGTATCGGGCCTACCCCGCGGCGACCTTCGACGAATCGGTGCACACCTTTGCGACGCGGCTCGCCGGCCGCGAGCGCGCCGCGGTCACCGCGATCAAGGCGTTGGTGAATCACGGCTTGGACAACGACTTCCACACCGCCGACAGCAACGAGACCGACGCCGTCGTCGCCCACATCGCGGGCCGGGCCGGCCGAAGCGGTGTCTCCGCTTTCAAGAACAGAGAGGTGCGCACATGACCACAGCGATCGACGAGCCGGTACTACGCGAGGTGGCACCCAACGGTGTGGCCACTATCCGCCTCAACCGGCCGGCCACCTCCAACGGGCTCAACGTCGAGACGCTCAAGGCGCTGCACGAGGCCGTGCTCACCTGCCATGCCGACCCGTCGGTCAAGGTAGTGCTGCTGACCGGGGCCGGGCGCAACTTCTGTGCCGGGGGAGATGTCCGGACCTTCGAATCAAAAGGGGAGGCGTTACCCGACTATCTCCGTGCGGCCACCGCCTGGTTGCAGCTGGCCACCTCCGCGCTCATCCAATTGCGCGTCCCGGTCGTCACGGCGGTGCAGGGGTTCGCCGCCGGTGGCGGCGGCATCGGACTGGTCTGCGCCTCGGACATCGTGGTCGCCGCTCGTTCGGCGAAGTTCTTCTCCGGGGCGGTCCGGGTCGGGATGGCGCCCGACGGTGGATCGTCGGTCACCCTCACCCAACTGGTCGGGCTCCGGCAGGCGCTGCGGATCCTGCTCACCAATCCCACGCTGACCGCCGACGAGGCCGCCGCGATCGGGCTGATCACCGAGGTGGTCGACGATGCAGACCTGCTGGCCCGGGCCGAGACGCTCGCCGCGGACTTGGCGGCCATGCCCACCAAGGCATTGTCAGCCACCAAGCGGCTCGTCTGGTCGGGTGTCGGCGCCTCGATCGAGGAGCGGCTCCCCGAGGAGTCGCGCACGGTGTCCGAACTGTCGGGCACCGCCGACGCGCTGGAGGGGCTTCGGGCCGTCATCGAGCGGCGCGCACCGAAGTTCACCGGCCGATGAACGTCTTGATCGAGGACGACGGCCCGGTGCGGACTGTCACGCTCAACCGGCCGCAGGTGCGTAACGCGATCGATATCCCGCTGCGGCTCGAACTGGCCGACGCCCTCGAATCAGCCGATACCGACACCGGCGTGCGGGCGATCGTCCTCACCGGTGCCGGCGCAAGCTTCTGCTCCGGCGGCGACATCTCCACCATGCGGGTCATGTCCGAGTCCGAGGCGATGGACCGCGCGCAGTTGGCCCAGCGCATCATCCGCGCCATCTGGGCGACGCCCAAACCGGTGATCGCGGCGGTCGAGGGCGCCGCGTTCGGGGCGGGTGCGGCACTGGCCGCCGCGTGTGACCGGGTGGTGGCCGCCCGCGATGCCCGATTCGCCACCACCTTCACCAACGTCGGTCTCGCCGGTGACATGGGGGTGTTCGCCTCCCTGCCACGACGCGTCGGTCCGGCCCGCGCTCGTCAGATGCTGCTTTTCCCGGAACCGTTCACCGCGGATGCGGCGCAGGAGTGGGGGTTGGTCGACGCCATCACCGAACCCGGCGATGCGGTCACCGCGGCCCGGGCGGACGCGCAGCGGCTCGCGGCCGGGCCGGCCGCCGCCTACGGAGCGATCAAGAACCTGCTCGCCATCAGTCCGACCTTGCCGCCGGTCGAGGTGCTCGACCACGAAGCAGCGCAGCAGGCGCGGTTGTTCGGCAGCGCCGACTTCGCCGAGGGTATCGCCGCCTTCCGGGAGAAACGGCGACCATCCTTCGGTCCACGACAAGGAGTTTCGTCATGACCCACGTGACCGATCCGGTGACCGGCACCGACGGCAGATATCAACGCCTGATCCGCCCGGACAAGGTGCACGGCACCCTCTACACCGATCCCACGATCTACGCCGAGGAACTGGCCAAGATCTGGTACCGCACCTGGGTGTTCGTCGGCCACGAGAGTGAAGTCGCCCACCCCAACGACTATGTCCGCAAGAAGCTCGGTCCCCAGGACGTCATCATGACGCGGGATCGCGACGGCGAGATCCACCTGCTGCTCAATCGCTGTGCTCACCGCGGCAACCAGGTCTGCGACGATGCCAAGGGCAACTCCAGCACATTCCGTTGTCCGTACCACGGGTGGACTTTCCGAAACGACGGCGAGCTCATCGGTTTCCCGTTCTTCAAGGGCTACGGTGGCCGCAAACTGGACCTGGCGATGGGACGGGTCCCGCGCGTCGACTCGTACGGTGGTTTCGTCTTCGGCAGCTTCGCCCCCGATGGTCCGACGCTGTTGGAGCACCTCGGTGCGGCCGCAGGCGAGATCGACCGCCTGGTTCGGCTGTCACCGGAAGGGCGCGTGGAGTTGACGGCAGGCTGGCTGCAGCACACGGCACGCGCCAACTGGAAGCTGCTGGCCGAGAACGAAACCGACGGGTACCACCCCCAGTTCGTGCACGGATCCATTTTCGGGGTGACCGGCAGCACGATCGGCCCGCTCTACAGTGACTCCTCCATCGCGGTCACCCGGGATCTCGGCGGCGGGCACAGCGAGAACGATCTGCGCCCGGAGTTCCGCAAGTTCGCCGAGCCCATGCGCTGGTTCGGCACCACGGAATCCCGGGTCCCGGATTATGTCGCCGCCATCCGCGCCAAGCACGGCGCGGACGCCGAACGGATCCTGATCGAGGGCGCACCTCATGTGATGATCTTCCCGAATCTGTTCATCGCCGAGATCCAGGTCTTCAACATCCAACCGATCTCCGTCGACGAATGTGTGCAGTACGCGACGGCCGTCCAACTGGCCGGCGCGCCCGAACTGAATCGCCGGATGGTCTCCCAGTGCATCGGCTCGGTGGGGCCGGCGGGCATGCTGCTGGCCGACGATACCGAGATGTACGAGCGCAACCAGCAGGGTATCGCGTCGCTGAGCCCGGAGTGGCTCGACATCCGGCGCGGCATGAACCGGGAAAGGTTGGACGACAACGGATTCACCATCGGCACCAATACCGACGAAACCGGCATGCGCGGCTTCTGGGCGCAGTACAAGCGGCTGATGGAAGAGGACTGATCAGCGTGACGACGTCTTTACAGACTGCGGGCGCGTCGGCCCCGGTGCCTGAGGGTTTCGACCGGTCGGCGGTAGAACAGTTCCTCTACCGCGAGGCCCGCTATGCCGACGAAAACGATTACGACGCTTGGGAGGCGCTGTGGACCGACGACGCACTGTACTGGGTTCCCGCCGTTTCCGGTGACTGCGACCCCACCCGGCAGATGTCGATCATCTACGACAACCGCAGCCGCATCTCGACCAGGCTGAAACAGGTGCGCACCGGTCGCCGGTACGCCCAGGCGCCGCCCTCGCACCTACGCCGCCTGATTTCCAACATCGAATTCGAAGGCGGGCGCATCAACCCCGCGGGTTCGGTGGATCTGGAGGTCGGAGCCAACTTCCTGGTCATCGAGGCCCGGCCGCGGGGCAACCACCTGTGGGGCGGCCGGGTCACCTACCGGTTGCGACGCGTCGACGCTGACCTGCGTCTGGCGTACAAGAAGGTGCAGTTGGTCGACGCCGACAAGCCGATCCCCACGCTCAGTTTCCTCATCTGAAAGGGCAAGCATGGGAATCCATTTCGACGGGTCGGCCCGGGTGACCGTCGCTGGCGTCGGCGCGGTCGTCGGCAGTGAGTTCGCCGAGATCGCGGTCTCCATCGACGAGCAGGCGAACTCGCCCCGGCTCAAACTGGAGGATCTTCGCACCGGGCGGGTGCGTTTCCTGGACGCGCTGGAATTGGAGACGGTCATCTGGCTGCCCGACGAACGGCTCAACAGCCTGCTCGACCCGTCGGCCGATCGTTGGCGAGGTGACGAATGAGGCGGGCGGCCATCGTCGCGCCACTGCGGACCCCGGTCGGCACCTTCGGCGGGAGCATGCGACCGTTGCGCGCCGAAGACCTGGCCGCGCACATCGTCGCGTCGGTGGTGAGGCGCAGCGGAATCGACCCCGAGGTCATCGAAGACGTGGTCATGGCGCAGTCGTATGCCAACTCCGAAGCGCCGTGTATCGGGCGCTGGGCCGCCCTGCATGCCGGTCTGCCGATCAGTGTGTCCGGCTTGCAGATCGACCGCCGCTGCGGCGGCGGGCTGCAGGCGGTGATCACCGCCGCGATGACCGTGCAGACTGGCGCCGCCGATGTGGTGGTGGCCGGCGGCGTCGAATCGATGAGCAATATCGAGCACTACACAACCACGGCGCGATGGGGCTCACGGTCGGGCAATCAGATGCTCTACGACCGGCTCGACCGCGGACGCGAACGATCCCAGCCGGAATGGCGATTCGGCACGATCAGCGGGATGATCGAAACCGCGGAGAACCTCGCCTCCGATTACGGGATCGATCGGGCGGCCGCCGACGCCTTCGCCGTCCGCAGCCACCGGAGGGCGAAGGCAGCACAGTCCGGCGGCCTGTTCGACGACGAGATCGTCCCCGTGGACGTTCCGCAACGCACGAAAGAGCCCGTGGTGGTGACGCGGGATGAGGGGATTCGCGCCGACACATCCACCGAGACCCTGGCGGGTCTGCGTACGGTCATGACCGGTGGGACGGTCACCGCAGGAAACGCGGCCCAGCAGAACGACGCCGCGGCAGCCTGCCTGGTCGTCGCCGAGGACCGGCTCGACGCCCTCGGGTTGGAGCCCATCGGCTTCCTCGAAGGGTGGGCGGCCGTCGGGTGTGAGCCCTCCCGGATGGGTATCGGCCCGGTGGGGGCGGTCGAGAAGTTGTTCGGCCGAACGGGTCTGACGTTCGATGACCTGGCCCTGATCGAGATCAACGAGGCGTTCGCCGTGCAGGTGCTCGCGGTGCTGTCAGGATGGGGCGTCACTCTCGCCGAGGTCGAGGACCGGCTCAACGTCAACGGCTCCGGCATCTCGCTCGGTCATCCGATCGGGGCGACCGGGGTGCGGATCATGGCCACGATGTTGCACGAATTGCGGCGCCGTGGAGGCGGCCTGGCACTGGAAACCATGTGCATCGGCGGCGGCCAGGGGATTGCCGCGGTGTTCAGGAGCGCATCGTGACCTACGGCCTGCTCGGGTATGCCGGTTATCTACCCCGCTATCGGCTCAGCGCCGCAGATATCGGGTTGCGCGGAGGTGACCGGGTGGTCGCCTCCTACGACGAGGACTCGACCACCATGGCCGTCAGCGCTGCCGGCATGGTGGTCGGGCCGGGAAGCCGGCCCCAAGCGCTCTATTTGGCAACCACCACACCCGCCTACGCCGACAAGACCAACGCCAGTGCCGTGCATGCCGCGCTCGGTCTGCCCGCCGACGTGCTGGCTGCCGACCTGGGCGGAACCGCTCGCAGCGCCATCGCCGGCGTGGTCGCCGCGGCATCCGGCGGGGGACTGGTGGTGGCCGCCGACGTACGGGTGGGCAAGCCGGGGTCCTCCGACGAAAAGTCCGGCGGTGACGGAGCGGCCGCGCTGTGGTTCGGCGACGGTGAGTCGATTGCCGAACTGCTGGCGGTGCGCTCGCTGACCGACGAGTTCCTGGACCGCTGGCGAGATCCCACCTCCAGCACGGGTATGCAGTGGGAGGAGCGATTCGGCGCCGAGCGGTATGCGGACCTGATCCGTTCGTGCTCGGGGGCCGCGCTGGACGCGGCCGGGGTAGCCGACGTCGACCACGCGGTGTTGGCATGTCCCAACACGGCGGTGACCAAGCGAGCGGCAACGTTACTCAAGGGGCAGAAATCGGTCAGTAGTTCGCCGATCGGCCACAGTGGGGCGGCCGATCCGCTGATCGCGCTGACCGGTGTGCTCGACATCGCGGACCCGGGAGACACGATCCTGGTGGTGTCGGCTGTCGACGGATGCGACGCCATGGTGTTCCGCGCCACCGCCGCCATCACCGAACACCGGCAGCACCTCGTGTTGAACACCCAACGCCGGCAGGGACAGCCGGTACCGTACCTGACCTATCTGGGGTGGCGCGGGCTCGTCGAACGGGAGGCGCCGCGCCGACCCGAACCCGAACGCGCTGCCGCGCCGCCGGCGGCCCGATCACAGCGCTGGAAGTTCGGCTTCACCGGAACGCGCTGCACTCGATGCGGTTTCGGTCATCTCCCACCGGTGCGGGTGTGCCGATCGTGCGGGGCGACCGACGAGATGACCGAGGTGCCGGTGGGGCGCCTCACCGGAACCGTGGTGACCTATACGGTCGACCATCTCGCGTTCTCGCCGTCGCCGCCGATGGTGCAGGCGGTCATCGATATCGACGGCGGTGGCCGATGCACCCTCGAGGTGGCCGATGCCCGACCCGAGCAACTCGCCGTGGGCGCTCGGGTGAGGTTCACCTTCCGGCGACTGTTCACCGCCGGTGGCGTGCATGACTATTTCTGGAAGGCGGTGCAGGACAATGCCGAGTAACGGAATCGCCGGCAAGGTTGCCGTCGTCGGCATGGGGTGCAGCGCCTTCGGCGAGCGGTGGGACGCCGGCACCGACGACCTCATCCTGGAGGCATACCAGGAATGTCTGGAATCGGTCCCGGCTTTGGGTCGTGGTGACGTGGACGCCTACTGGCTCGGAACGCTGAGCTCCGGGCTCGGGGGACTGACCCTCAGCCGGGCAATCGCCACCGACGACAAGCCGGTCACCAGAGTGGAGAATTTCTGCGCCACCGGCTCGGAGGCCTTCCGCAACGCCTGCTACGCGGTTGCTGCGGGCGCGTACGACATCGTCATGGCGGTCGGCGTCGAGAAGCTCAAAGACTCCGGCTATTCCGGGCTCCTGCGACAAGATCCGCCAGGGGACGGCACCGCCCCGGAGATTTCGATGACGGCGCCGGCGGCGTTCTCCCTCATCGATCCGGCCTACTGCGCCCGTTACGGCGTACATCCGGATGAGATGCGGGCGGCGATGACGCACGTCGCATGGAAGAACCATGACAACGGCACGCGTAATCCCAAGGCGCAGTTCCGTTCCCCGGTCGCCCGAGAGACCATCGACAAGGCGCCCAAGGTAGCCGGCCGACTGGGTATCTTCGATTGCTCGGGAGTGTCCGATGGCGCGGCCTGCGCGCTGATCGTGTCCGCCGAACGCGCCCATGAGTTCACCGACACGCCGATGTACGTCCACGGGTTGTCGTTGATCTCCGGGTCGGCGCGGGGCTCGATGGATTCGGATTTCGACTACACCACCTTCCCGGAGGTGGTCAGGGCGGCCAAGGACGCTTACGCCCAAGCTGGCATCGACCGACCCGCAGAACAGCTTTCGATGGCCGAGGTACACGACTGCTTCACACCGACCGAGATCGTGCTGATGGAGGATCTCGGATTCTGCGATGCCGGCCATGCGTGGAAGGACGTCCTGGACGGTGCCTTCGACGCCGGCGGGCGACTGCCGGTCAACCCGGACGGGGGTCTGAAATCGTTCGGCCATCCCGTCGGGGCCAGCGGCTTGCGGATGCTGTACGAGGCATGGCTGCAGTTTCGCGGTGCGGCAGGCGAACGCCAGCTGGCCGACCCGCGCACCGCACTCACACACAACCTGGGCGGGCGCCCCGGAGGCTGTGTGTCGTTCGTGTCCATCGTGTCCCGGGAGATGCGCCGGCCCTGAGTGTCGTCGACGACGGCGCAGGGTCG
The DNA here is from genome assembly GCF_033741155.1 of Mycolicibacterium chengduense. Taxonomy (NCBI): domain Bacteria; kingdom Bacillati; phylum Actinomycetota; class Actinomycetes; order Mycobacteriales; family Mycobacteriaceae; genus Mycobacterium; species Mycolicibacterium chengduense. Next base: position 291,683 of record NZ_JAWQNH010000006.1, read on the forward strand.
AAGACCCCTACGGGCCGGTGGCTCCGGGCTGTCAACGGGTGCTCAGCGCCTGTACGGTGCTGACCGCGTCGGAGTCGGCAATGATCGCGAAGCTGCGCTCCATCAAAACCTGCAGCAGTTCCTGTCCCCGAGGGTTGACGGTCTCCCAGGACATCATGGCAGCCAGGGGCAGAGCGATCTGGGCCACGACTGCGACCTGAAACTGTTGCCACGCCTGGTCGAACGGATAGTTGATGCCCTCTCTTGCAAGAGCATCGAGGTAGCCCGTCACCAGCTCCTGCTCACGACCACCTCGTTGCGTTGGAGTCAGGCCCTGGCCGATCAGATAGGCGACATCCCACATCCCGCACCCACGGCCGGCGAACTGGAAATCGACGGTCACGTGCGAACCGCTCTCGGCAAAGAACAGATTGTCGACGCGCAGGTCGCCGTTGACCAAGGTCGCGGGTTGGGTGAGCGCCCCCAGGAGGTTGGGGGCCAGCCTGCCATAGGCCGATATGACCGCTGCCACATCCGCACGGGCAGTCGTGCGACCGTGCTCGAGGAAGATGGGCCAGCCTGCCGCTGCGCCGGCGCTGAACAATGCCACCATGCGGGGGTCGTCGAGATCCAGGAAGGCCGGGTTGTTCGTGGCGGGAGGCGTCAAGTGCCAACCCCAGGCATGGAAGCGGGCGAGCTCTTCGAGCACGGTCTTGGCCCGGTCGAAAGTCAGGCCTGCCAGGTGGTCTCCGTTCTCGAGAGCGGCGAGGTCTTCCATGACGATGAGGAATTCGCCTGTCTCGTCGTCGAAGGCAGCGATATGTGAACGGGGTGCGCGCATCGGTACTACCGGTGCAATCTCGTTGTAGTACAGCACCTCTCGCTCGTAGAGGCGAATCGACCGAGCCAGCTCCAGGTAGGCCGGGTAATCGGTCGGCCACTTGACGATCACCGTGTCGGGTCCATCGCCGTCCAGATCGAGGTGGGCCCGATACAGAAACGACGCGAACCCCACGCCTTCGGCGATGCGCTCGATGTGAAGCTTGTTGATTCGGGATCCCGGCGTGATGACCCGGGCTGACACCAATGCTTCGGTGAGCCATGGGGCCGTCAATTCAGAAGGGTTTCGCGGGAATCGAGTGCGAATTGAAGTCATATTAGAAAAGTAGTTGTTAACTTGTACACAAGCAAGTAAAAATGTGTCCATGGTTACACGGTCCAGCCCCTCGGCCAGTCCGGCAGCGGTCGTCGAACGCTACAACTACGAACTTTGGAACGACCGGAACTACGCCGTCGGGGAGGAAGTGATCGGCGAGCAGATCATCCGGAACACCCCGGGAGGTCGGACTGTGCTCACCCACGACGAGGCAATCCAGCGTGTGCGCGACTTATGGGCCGGCGTCAAAAGCGTGCACTTCACCCTCGTGCACATGGTCGCTGACGTCGAACTGTGCTCGATCGTCTACCAAGCGGACATCGTCAACCACGATGGGAGCCAGGACGTCATCTCTTCCATCGAGGTCTACCGCGTTGTCGCGGGGCGTATCGCGGAGGTCTGGAACCCGTGCACCTACGACCATGGCCGTTGGCCTGAACTCGGCGAGGTGGCAACCGCATGACCACGTTGGTACGGCCGGAACTGGGGTTCTATGCCCTTGGCGGCCAACCGGAGTTGCCGCGGGTGATCGTGGACGAGATCCGCCAGGCCGAGCAGCTGGGGCTGGGTCACGCGTTCATCTCGGAGCGCTTCAACACCAAGGAGGCGTGCACGCTATCCGGTGCGGCCGCCGCGGTCTCCGAGACCATCGGAATCGCCACTGGCGCAACCAATCACAACACCCGTCACCCCATGGTGACCGCGGCATACGCCCTCACCATGTCCCGGCTGAGCCAGGGGCGCTTCACGCTGGGTATCGGTCGGGGGGTGCCGCCACTGCAGGACGCCTTCGGGATGCCGCGCATCACCACCGCGCAGATGGAGGACTTCGTGGGGGTGATGCGTCGACTCTTCCGCGGCGAGACCATCGTCGGTCACGACGGTCCAATGGGGCGGTATCCCTTGCTGCGGCTGGGCCAGGACTATGACGTCGACATCCCGCTGGGCATGGTGGCTTTCGCGCGGAACTCACTGGAACTGGGTGGCCGCGTGATGGACCAGGTCATCCTGCACACCTTCTTCACCGACGAAACGCTTGCGCGATGCGTCGGAATCGTCAAGTCCAGCGCCGAGCGGGCCGGGCGCAATCCGGACGACGTGAAGGTGTGGTCGTGCCTCGCGACCATCGGGGATCACCTCCCGGAAGAGCTGCGCCTGCGCAAGCTCGTCGGTCGACTCGCGACATACCTGCAAGGCTACGGCGACCTGATGGTACGGACGAACCGCTGGGATCCGAAGGTCTTGCAGCGCTTTCGCGATGATGCGGTGGTTCGGAGCTTTTATGAGGGCGGACTACAGGCGATCGACAGTCCCACCACTCCCATAGCGAAACTGGAGCACATCGCCTCGTTGCTGCCGTCGGAGTGGACGGCCCCGGCGGCCACCGGTAGCCCGGCGGAATGTGTCTCCACCATTCGACGACAGCTCAGCCTGGGTGCTGATGGGGTGATTCTGCACGGAGCCACACCGACCGAGTTAGAGCCGATCCTGGCGGCCTACTGAACGGCGTCTTGACGCGGTTATTTTTTCGAATATAGATTCAATAGAAGTGTTCGCGAACGAAGGAGTTCAGGTGTCGGGTGTGCAAGACAAAGTCGTCGTCGTGACGGGAGCCGGGGGAGGCCTGGGCCGCTCGTATGCCCGATTCCTGGCGGCGAACGGGGCGCTCGTCGTCGTCAACGACCTCGGCGGGGCACGCGACGGTTCCGGTGCCGGCACCCAGGCCGCCGACACGGTCGTCGACGAGATCCGCAACGCCGGCGGCAGAGCCGTCGCCAACTACGACTCCGTCGCCGACGAGGCCGGTGCCGCCGCGATCATCGAGACGGCGCTGACCGAGTTCGGCGCCGTGCACGCGGTGGTGAGCAACGCCGGCATCCTGCGCGACGGGGCCTTTCACAAGATGACGGCCGACAGTTGGGACGCGGTGCAAAAGGTGCACCTGTACGGCGGATTCAACGTCATCAGGGCTGCCTGGCCGCATCTGCGGGAACAGAAGTTCGGGCGGATCGTCGTGGCGACATCTACCAGCGGCCTGTACGGGAACTTCGGACAAGCCAACTACTCCGCCGCCAAGGCCGGCCTGGTGGGGCTGATCAACACCCTGGCCATCGAGGGGGCGAAATACGGCATCACCGCCAACGCCATCGCCCCGTTGGCGGCCACCCGGATGACAGCCGATATCGCCCCGCAAGAGGTACTGGACAAGCTGGACCCTGAGTTGGTCGCGCCCGCCGTTGGGCATCTGGTGTCCGACGAGAATGCCGATACGGGATCGGTTTTCGTCGTCGGCGGCGGACTGGTGCAGCGCGTGGCACAGTTCCAGAACGACGGCGTCACCTTCTCGACACCGCCGAGTCTGACCGATATCACCGCAAAGTGGCCGCAGATCAGCGATATGACCGGCGCCAAACTCGGCAGCAACCCCGTCTGAGCGCACCGTGAGCACCACCGTCCCCGCTGCAGGACGCCTGCCGAGGCGCGGCGAGGCCTACCTGCCGGCCGATACCTCGGTGCCATTGGTGGAGCACACCGTGGGTCACCTCGTGGCCGCCCGCGCGGCCGAGCACCCGGAGCGGGAGGCGCTCGTCGGGGTACGGCACGGCAGTGGCGAGGTGGACAGACTCACGTATGCCGCGCTCTGTACCGAAGCGCAGGAGGTGGCCGCGCGGCTGGCGGCAGTGACGGACCCGGGTGATTATGTGGCGCTCTGGGCTCCCAACGTCATCGAGTGGACCGTCGTCCAGTACGCGGCCGCGTTGGCTGGGGTGGTGCTCGTCGCACTGAATCCGGTTCTGCGTGAAAACGATCTGGACTATGTGCTACGACACAGCAGAGCGCGGGTGTTACTGCATGCCCGGGCCAGTCGCCAGTACGACATGGCCGAAGTCGCCGAGCGGGTGTGCGCCGGCATACCCCACCTTCGGCGAGTCTGCCTGTCCGAGCTCATGGCTCTGGAACCGACGGATCAGTGGTCGACGCGGGCCGCCGCGGTCTGTGTCGACCACCCCGTGATGCTGCAGTACACGTCCGGGACGACGGGGCGGCCCAAGGGCGTGCTGCTCACGCACCGGGCGCTGGTCAATGTCGCCAAACTGACCATGGAAGCCACTGCGGTGCCCGACGCGGTGATCTCCTACAACCCGCTGCCCCTGTTCCACACGGCGGGCTGCGTCATCGGTACTCTCGGCCCGTTGTGGGTGGGTGGCACGACCGTCGTCGGTGAACGCTTCACTCCCGACATGGCGTTGGAGACGCTGCGCCGCGAGAAGGTCACCATGATGTTCTACGTCCCAGCGGTATTGCGGGCGCTCCTGCATGCGCAAGCGGCCAGCTCCGAGGCGGCGCCGGACCTGCGCATCATCCTGGGTGGCGCCTCGGACGTTCCGGCAGACCTGATCGCCGGTGCTGCAGCAGTATTCGGCGCACAGGTGTACAACGCCTACGGACAGACCGAACTGTCGCCGGTGCTGACGATCACCCGCCCGTCGGACACCGCGGAGGACCGGCTCACCACCGTCGGGCGCCCGCTTCCGCGCGTCGACTGCAAGATCATCGATCCCGAATCCGGTGCCACGGTGGCGCTCGGCGAGATCGGTGAGATCTGCGCTCGCGGGTACCAGCAGTTCCTGGAGTACGTGCATGATCCACACGCCACGGCCCGGGCCCTGGACGCCGATGGTTTCGTGCGGACCGGCGACCTCGGCTTCATGGACGACCGCGGATACCTCAGCGTCACCGGCAGGTTGAAAGAACTGATCATCCGCGGGGGTGAGAACATCTCACCGGTCGAGGTCGAGTCGGTGATCGCGCGCCACGAGGCCGTTCTCGATGTCGTGGCCCTCGGCATTCCAGACGCCGCCCTCGGTGAGGTTGTCGCGGTGGTATGCCGGCTCTCGGGAGGTCGCGGCGACGTGCTGGCCGGTCTGATCGCTCACGCGCGGGACCGCATGCCCGCGTACAGAGTGCCCGCGCGGTGGTTCACCGTCGACGAGTTCCCGGTGACACCGACGGGAAAAGTCCAGCGATTCGCGCTGCGCGAGGCCGCTCTCGCCGGTCAGTTGCGCGAGCTGTGACCGAGCCGCTCACCATCGCCGACCGCCGGCTCGCCTTGCGCCGCCGGTTCCCCGTGTGGCAGCCGATATCGTTGGCGCGCTGGCTCGATCGCTGTGCGGCGGACTATCCGCAGCGCCCGTTCGTGCTGTCCGATGCGACAGCGCAGACCTATCGCGATGTCGCCGAGCAATCGCGCCACCTGGCCGCCGGGCTGGCCGCGCTCGGTGTGCGGTCCGGCGATCGGGTGGGCATGGTGCTGGCCAACCATCCCCAATTCGTGGCCGTCAAGTTCGCCATCGCCCGCGTGGGCGCGGTCGCCGTGCCGTTCAACTATCTCTACCGTCAGGACGAGCTCGCCTTCGTCCTGGCGGATTCCCGGTGCCGGATTCTGATCACCATGTCCGAGTTCGGGTCGCTCGACTACCAGGACATGCTCGACGGGATCGTCCCGGGCTGGGATGCGCCCGGCTTCCACCGGCGGGCCCGTACGGCCGACGAGGTGCCGGACCTGCGTGGGGTGGTCGTCGTGCCCACCGGTGCCGCGCCGCGGCGCGGTGCACTGTCGTTGCGCGAGCTCACCGATATGGGCCGTGCTCGTCTCCCGCTGTTCGAGGCGCCGGCGGTCGACCCGGCGAGTGCCGGCGACATGCTCTACACCTCGGGTACCACCGGGTCACCGAAAGGTGTCGTGGTGTCCCATGACGCGGTGCTGCGGACGGCGTACGCCTCGGCGCTCACCCGTGCCTTCGAGGACGGACGACGGATCTTGTCGTCCTTGCCCTGCTATCACATGTTCGGCTATGTCGAAGGGTTGTTGGCGGTCATGTACGTCGGCGGCGCGATCATCATGCAGCCGTCCTTCAGCCCGGAAGGCTACTTCGGAGGTATCGAGAAACACCGGGCCACCGACATCCTGTGCGTACCCACCATGGCGGTGGCTCTTGTCCAGAGCCCGGCGCGTTTCGACTACCAGCTCAGCTCGCTGCGGGCCATCCTCTGCGGCTCTGCGCCCGCTCCGGTCTGGTTGTGGCAGCAGGTGGTCAGCGACTTCGCGGTCACCGAGATCGTCACCGGCTACGGAATGACGGAATGCGGCGGAGCGATGACACTGACGCTGCCCGAAGACCCGCTGGAGAACCTCACCACGACCGTGGGACGGCCCAAGATGGCCGGTGCGGCCGGTATCACCGACACCGATGCGTTGGTCCGTTATCGGACAGTCGATCCCGACACCTTCACCGACACCGCGGGTGAAGGCGAATTGGTGTCGACGGGGCCGACGGTGATGACGGGATACTGGAACCGGCCGTTCGACACCGAGCGCACGCTGCGCGACGGCTGGCTGCGCTCCGGTGACCTGGGGCGGATCCGGCCCGACGGCTACCTCCAGGTCACCGGCCGGAGCAAAGAGCTCTACAAGAGTGGCGGCGAACTGGTCATGCCCAAGGAGATCGAGGACCTGTTGGCGCGGCACCCCGGGATCAGCCAGGTGTTCGCGATCGGGCTGACCGACGAGCGCTGGGGCGAGATCGGTTGTGTGGTGGTGGTCCCGGCGCCGGGGCACGGTGTCACCGAATCCGACATTCTCCAGGTGTGCCGCGAGAAGCTGGCGCGGTTCAAAGTTCCCAAGCGCGTGGTGTTCTACCGCGCCGAGGACCTGCCGACCACCCCGACCGGCAAGGTGCAGAAGTACCGTCTCGTCCAGCAGATCACCGGCTCGCGCGAACCCGCCCACGGAACCTGAGTGCGGTCAGACCGTCGCGAACCGGCGCACGCCGTGCTCGAGCACCGCGGCCAGGCGATCCTGTGCAACCAGCAGATCCAGATGGGACTGCACTTCCAGAACGGCCGTCATGCGGTTCACCACGTCCAGTTCGTCAAGACGTCGTTCGCGTCGGGTCCACCGCATCTTCGAGGCGACCTCGAATGCGGTCTCGCTCCCGGCTGCCACGAGGTCGCCGACCACGACGAGCCGAGTCCGGTGATGCTCTGTCAACTCCTGCGCGCGGGCGTGGGTGGTACGTGCTGTACCGCCGTGTGCGGGCAACATCCGTGCGTCGGGCAGGCTCAGCACAAGGCGCAGGGAGTCGAGATAGGAGCGCAGGGGAAGCCGCCCCGGTGCCCGCTCGAAGGCAATCGACGGTGTGATCCGTGGCAACAGGTGGTCGCCGGTGAACATCTGGCCACCGGCGGCGTCCTCGAACACGATGTGGCCCCTCGTATGGCCGGGGGTTGCGCGTACCACCAGCTGTATTGCGCCGCAGTCGATCACATCACCGTCGTCGAGCCACCGATCCGGCGTACCGAACGGCACGTCGCGCTCGTAGGGTTCCCACTGCAGGGCGTCGACGGCCGCGGCGAGCGCCGGTGCGCCGGCCGCACGGAGCATGTCCACCTGCACGGGGTGGACGACGTCGGGTCGCCGATGAAAGGCGTCGATACTGTGCCGTTCCTCGCGGCCCAGCATCAGTTCCATGCCGTAACGGTTTCGCCACCCGACGCCGAGTGAGTAGTGATCCCAATGCTGGTGGGTGGCGACGATCCGGACCACGTCGGAGATGCCATAGCCCAGCGCGTGTAGCGCGCGGGTCAGAGTCGCCTCCGAAGGCGGATACGCCCAGCCCGGGTCGACCAGCGTCACGCCGGACGGCGATCCGATGACGTAGGCGTTGACCACCTGAAGATCCGGCAACGGCAGTGGAAGCGGTACACACGTCACGGAATTCGTGATGGGTTCCGCGTCGCCACACATTCCCGCAGCTGATGCCTGTGTCATGGTCACCTCTCGCTGTGCCGTCCCAAAAATTTAACAGAAACTAGAAAAAATGTGTTAGCGTGGATGTCAGCAGTCCAGTAAATCGAGTGGCGCCTCGAAGAGAAATTCAAAACTTTTCCCGGATCGGCAAAGGAGATCGGCTCGATGGTCACCGTGCTGGACGACTACACCCACCCGGTCGGGCAGGAATCCGATTTCAACGAGTCGATGTACTTCGAGTTCCACGACGACAACACCGGCCTCGCCGGTTTCGTGCGGCTGGCGAACCGACCCAACGAGGGCCGGGGGGAGCGGACGGTCTGTCTCTACTTCCCGGACGGAACCGTCGGGTTCGGCTTCCTGCGACCCGCGGTCGCCGGCAATACCGAGATGAACGCCGGAGGACTGTCGGTGGAGGTGGCGCGTCCGATGCAGGATGTCACGGTCCGCTTCGACGGGCAGGTCAACGTGTTGTCCGACCCGCGTGCGCTCAGTGATCCGAAGTCGGCACTGGCCGCCAGCCCGGTCGTAGCCACGCGCATCCAGCTGCGGTACGTCGCCATGGCGCCGTTCCACGAGCAGACGTTCGAGTCTGGAGCGCAGTCCTTCGCGCCGAATCACTACGAACAGCTCGCAGTGGTGACCGGCAGCGTCGCGCTCGCCGATCGGGTGCAGACCGTGCGTGGACACGGGCTGCGGGACCACTCGTGGGGACCCCGTTCGTGGCAGGCTCCCTACTTCTATCGGTGGTTGCATGGCTGCTCAGGCGATTTCGGTTTCATGGCAGCATATTTCGGTGACCAGGATGGATCGTCTCGGCGGGGCGGCTTCGTCTTCGCGGGCGGGCGGATGCATCCGTGTGACGACATCAGCATCACCACCGAACGCGACGCCGACGGATTCCAGCGCCGCATCGGGGTGTCGTTGACCGCGGGATCGCGGCAGTGGCGACTCCAAGGCGAGGCGACGTGCTCGGTTCCGTTGCGGCACCGCGGTGCCGACGGCGTGGCCAGCACCCGCATCGTGGAGGCGGCGATCCGCTGGAACCTCGACGGCCGCAGCGGTTTCGGCGGAATGGCCGAGTACCTCGACCAGATGCGTGACGGTCAACCCGTTGGCGCCCACGTATAGCGGAAACTGAGAAAAGGAGTTCGAAGGGCATGAAGGTGTTCGACAACCTCGGCGAGTTCGAGGCTGCCGCCGGGACCGAACTGGGTCCCACCGACTGGCTGGCCGTGGATCAGCAGCGCGTCGATGCATTCGCCGAGGCCACCGATGACCACCAGTGGATCCACGTCGATCCCGCGCGGGCTGCGACCGGACCGTTCGGCGGCACCATTGCCCACGGTCTGCTGACGTTGTCGCTGCTGCCTCGGTTCATGCACGAGCTCTATCGCGTCGACAACGTCGCCATGGCCATCAACTACGGCTTCGACAAGGTCCGGTTCATCACGCCGGTGCCGGTGGGAGCCAAGGTGCGGGCATCGTCGCGGATCGCAGCGGTCCACAAGCTGGATTCCGCGGTGCAGGCGACGCTGGTCACGACCATCGAGGTGGAAGGTGCCGGTAAGCCGGCCGCGGTGATCGAATCGATTGTGCGCTATGTCGGTTGACCTCACCCGCGACGCCAAGGTCGGTACCGCCGACGAGCTCTACCGCGCCCTTGCCGCCGGTGACGCCGAGGCATTGGACCGCCTGCTCGCACCGGAGTTCGTGGGCCACGCCGCGCAGGGCCTTCCCCTGCAGATGGGTGGCACCCATGTGGGGCCGGAGGCGATGCGCACGAGGCTGTGGTGGCGGATCGGCGAGCATTTCAAGGCCCGGGCGGTGGCCGAGGATTTCCAGCTTCTCGAAGATGGCCGGCTCGTCGTGATCGGCACCTATCTCGGCCACGCGCGGCGCAGCGGCGCGACACTGGAGGCTGCCTTCGTCCACGTGCTGGCCTTCGACGTCGACGGCCGCATCGTCTCGTTGCATCAGCTCACCGATACCGCTGCATGGCATGCGGCTCTGGATGGAGACGACGGTCTGCACACCATCGACTACCGGGTCGAGGACGGGGTGGCCACGGTCTGCCTGAACCGACCCGACCAGCGCAATGCCATCAATCTGCGGATGGGGCAGGAGACGTTGGAGGTGGCCCGCCGGATCGCCGCCGATCGTTCGGTGCGGGCGGTGCTGATCTGCGGGAACGGTCCGGCGCTCACCGTCGGCGGAGACATCTCCTACTTTCTCGAAGGCAGCGCAGAGGGTTACGCGAAACTCTTCGAGAAGATGATCCGGCCGTATCACGAGGGATTCGACATCCTCAGCCGCGTCGAGGCCCCCATCGTCACGGCCGCGCATGGCGCGGTTGCCGGCGGCGGCCTGGGCTTCGTCTACGCCGCCGACCTGGTCCTGGCCGCCGAAGACACCCGGTTCGTCGCGGCCTTCGCCGGCATCGGTCTGTCCGGAGACGGCGGCGGTACCTACCATCTGCCTCGGCTGATCGGGCCGCGCCGGGCCGCGCAGGCCTACCTGCGCAATACGCCGATCACCGCGCAGGACGCGCTGGCGTGGGGCATGGTCAACGAGATCGTGCCCGCGGCCGAACTTCGCACTCGGGCCATCGAGCTGGCGCGCGAGTTGGCGCAGGGACCGACCGTTGCCTTTGCCACGATGCGGGCATTGCTGAGGGAGAGCTGGGGCAACGATCTACCCGGCCAGCTCGCCGCCGAACTGCGCGGCACCGTCTGCACCGGTAACACCCGCGACGCCGCGGCTGCCATCTCCGCGTTCGCAGACAAACGAACGCCGATCTTCGAAGGACGTTGACATGACCGGACTGATCCGCGACACCGACGAGCACAAGGCGATCCGGGAGAGCGTCGCCGCCATCGCCAATCGTTATGGCCAGCAATACTTCCTGCAGCGGGGCCGGACCGGCGAAGGTATCGAGGAACTGTGGAAGGACCTCGGTGCGGCCGGCCTGCTCGGGGTGCACCTGCCCGAGGAGTACGGTGGCGGTGGCGGCGGGATGGCCGAGGCCGTGGTCGTGGTGGAAGAGTTGGCCGCACACGGGATGCCGATGCTGATCTGGGTGATCTCGCCGGCCATCTGCGGATGCATCGTCGCCATGCACGGCTCGGAGGAAATGAAGCGCCGCTGGCTACCGGGGATCGCCGATGGCAGCCAGAAGATGGCGTTCGGGCTCACCGAGCCCGATGCCGGCTCTAACAGTCACAACGTCAAGACCACCGCGCGCAAGACCGCGACCGGATGGGTGCTGTCGGGATCGAAGTACTACATCTCGGCGATCGACCAGTGCGATGCGGTCCTGGTGGTCGCGCGCGATGCGGACCACTCCACCCCGGAGAAGTCCAAGCTGTCCCTGTTCGTGGTGCCGACGGATGCCCCGGGACTGAGCTACCAGCAGATCGAGACCTCGATCGTGTCGCCGGACAAGCAGTTCACCGTGTTCCTCGATGAGGTGGAGATCGGTGAAGAGGCGCTGATCGGGCAGGCGGGCAACGGTTTACGGCAGGTGTTCGACGGCCTGAACCCCGAGCGGATCCTGGTAGGCGCCATCTGCGGTGGTGTGGGCCGGTACGCGATCGACAAGGCGACGGCGTACGCGAAGGAGCGCACGGTGTGGTCGACGCCCATCGGTGCGCACCAGGGCGTGGCCCACCCGCTGGCCGAAAGCCACATCGCGGTGGAACTGAGCCGACTGGCGACGGCGCTCAGCGCGCAACAGTTCGATGCGGGACAGCCCGCCGGTGAGGCGTCCAACATCGCCAAGTTCGCGGCATCCGAAGCGGCCCTCAAGGCCCTCGATCAAGCCATCCAAACCCACGGCGGCAACGGTCTTTCCCACGAGTACGGGCTGTCCGAATTGTGGTTCGTCACCCGCCTCATGCGTACCGCGCCCGTCAGTCGGGAGATGGTCCTCAATTTCGTGGCGCAGACCTCGCTGGGCCTGCCCCGCTCGTACTGACAGCTCAGCCCAGCATCGAAGGAGAACGGACAATGACGTCAGCGGACAACGCGTTCGACGCGGTGGTGGTCGGTGCGGGGGCAGGTGGCCTGTTCACCGCCGCCCGGCTGGCCAAGGCCGGTTATCGCACCCTGGTTGTCGAGCGGCTGGACAAGGTCGGCGGCCGCGCATCCACCGACGATATCGACGGTTTCAAGGTCAACACCGGGGCGATCGTCATCGAGGTGGGCGGCATCACCGAAGACACCTGCCGTGAGGTGGGAGCCCGTTTCGACATCCGCGAGCCCAAGCCGCCGATCCTCTACCGCATCGCAGGTAAGGATGTCGATGTCACCGGCGGTGGCTGGGGTTTCCTGCTGGGCAAGCTGACCCGCCAAGGTGCCAAGCTGGTCAAGGGGATCGGTGCCGCGCGCAACGACTCAGGGCTGCCCGAGGACGAGATCACCACGGCCGAATGGGTTTCCAAGTACACCAAGAACGAAGGGGTGCACGGAATCTTTCGCAACATGTGCGCCTCGGTGTTCGCCGTTGGGTCCGAAGACCTGCCGGCCAGGGTGTTCTTGACCTATTTCACGCGCAAGAGTGCGTTCAAACGGTTCGGTTTCCACCCGGAGGGCACCATCGGACTCTGGCGTGCGCTCGCCGATGCGGTCGTGGCCAATGGCGGGCAGATCTGGCTGTCGACCGCGGTGTCGAAGATTCGCACCGACGGCGACGGCGCCGTGACCGGTGTCGAGGTGCTGCGTGATGGTCACAGTGTGCGCATCAATGCACCGGTTGTGGTCAGCGACGTCGGACCGGCCGCCACCGTGGCGCTGATCGGGGCGGAGAACGTTCCGCCCGACTATCAAGAGCTGGTGAAAAAGGCCGACCGGCCGACGTCGATGATCTCGGTCAACTTCGCCAGCCAGGAGCGACTCGTCGAGGTGCCCGGCATGTTGAGTTTCGCCAAGTCGCGCCGGCTGGCCTACATTGCCAACTTCACCGATGTGTGCCCGGAGATGGCTCCGTCAGGGTGGAACCTGTACGTCGGAACGTCAGTGCCGGACAATCCCACCGGCGACTTCGACGAGGCCGCCGAAACCGAACTCCTGCTGCAGGACCTGCGGGACAACATCGCTGATTTCGACAGCCGCGCACGGATACTGAACATCGCGATCACCCGGGACGACTGGCCGCCACAGCGTGCGGTGGCCGGCTACGACCTCACCCATGAGACGCCGTTCGCGGGGCTGTGGAACGTCGGTGACGGTGTCAAGGAGTACGCCAATGGCGGCACCACGGCGTGCGCGGAAACGGCGAAGATCGTGGTGGACAAGATCGTCGCGGCGCACAAGCCGATGGTGTTGCGCTGAGCGGTCTCGCCGAGCGGATCGCCACCGCCCGCAGCGCCCTGTTCGTCCCCGGTGACCGCCCCGACCGCTTCGCCAAGGCTTTTGCCAGTGGCGCGGACATCGTCGTCCTCGACTTGGAGGACGCCGTGGCGGTCGGGGACAAGGATGCGGCACGAGCAGCGGTCGACGACTATCTCGACCGCTGTGGTGCGCCCGTGGTGGTCCGCGTCAATGGCACCGACACGCCGTGGCATGACGCCGACCTGACCATGATCTGTCGGCACCGGGCGGCGGTGATGATTCCGAAGGCGCACAGCGCTGCACACGTCGCCGGCGTCACCGAACGGCTGGCTGTCGACACTCCCGCTGTCGTGCTCATCGAGACAGCGGCGGGGGTCTGCGCGGCCGCGCAGATCTGCGGCGTTCCCGCGGTGGTTCGGGCTGCCTTCGGCAGTATCGACCTGAGCGCCGAACTGGGCGTCGATCCCGACCAGGCTTCGGCACTGCAGTACGCGCGCAGCGCGGTGGTGTTCGGCTCGGCCGCCGCGGGTCGCCCGGCGCCACTCGACGGAGTCACCACCGAACTCGGCGATGCGAGTCGGCTTCGGCGGGACCTGTCCCATGCGGTGACGCTGGGATTCGGCGGCAAGTTGTGCATCCATCCCCAGCAGATCGCCACGGTGCACGAGGGCTTCGCACCGTCGCCGCGGGAAGTGGAGTGGGCCCGAAAGGTCACCGCTGTGGCGGTCGCCGGCAAGGCGTGCGTCGTCGACGGCAAGATGGTCGACAAACCGGTCGTCGACCGCGCCGCGCGAATCCTGCTGCGCGCCAACAGGGGACAGGATAGCTAGGAAACTCGCCCTTGCGGTGGCGCGCGTCACAGTCATATTCTAACGAGAATTAGATTCGTTCCGATGGGTGGGTGTCTCACATGTCGCGTCGTCTTCAGCTCATCTGCGCCTGGTGTGGGCCTGCCACAGTTGTCGTCACCTTGTGCGGGTGGCTCATCGCGGGCATCCTGCCGATCCCACTGGGTGCGTCCAGCAGCACCGAAGAGGTCGTGAATTTCTACGGCCACGACACCCGGGTGCTTGCCGGCCTGGTGATCGCGCAGCTCGGCATCTGTCTGGTATTCCCGCTGATCGCGTTGATCGGCTATCAGATGTTGCGGATCGAGGGGCGTCGCCCGCTGCTGACGTTGTTGCAGCTGGTCACCGGCGCTGCCACCGGTGTGCTGCTGTTGCTGCCCATGCTGTTGATGGCCGTCGCGGCGTTCCGGCCCGACCGGAACCCGGAGCTGACGGTCACTCTCAACGACATCAGCTGGCTGGTGTTCATCACGCCGATCGCGCCGTTCATCATCCAGAACATCTCGATCGGCACCGCGATCCTGCGTGATCCGAATCAGACACTGCCTCGGTGGGTTGGGTACATGAACTTCTGGATCGCCGCCTCGTTCCTGCCGGACCAGCTGGCTTTCTTCTTTCACGGCGGGCCGTTCTCCTGGCGGGGCGTGTTCGTCTTCTGGTTGGCGCTGACCACCTACAGCGTCTTTCTCGTCGGGATGGGTCTGGTTCTGCGGGCTGCGGCCCTGCGGGACGACGACGCCGTGTCGGCGGCACATCCAGCTGCGGCGTACTGAGGACCTGCCGCCGGACCCGTCCAACCGGTGAATTCGCGAGCGTACTCACCGGAAACCTTGTGGGGCAGGGTCTCTCACCGTCTCATCGCCGAGATGATGCGACCCGGTGCAGCCGCGGACACGCCGCTCCATAAGTTGACTTATGGAGCGGTCGGTGTGACTATGGTCTCAGCCGTGTTCGCACTGTGGTGCAACTCAATATTTGAATTGAACGTAAATTAAGGAGAACGATGGGGTTCGCCAGTTCGGCCGAGGTCACCAAGTACATCGGCGGTATCTTCGAGGCCGCCTTCGATGATCCCGAGATCGGCCCCAAACTCGAGGCCACCGGGCTCGTGGTCGCGTTCGATTTCACCGAACCCGAGGCCATCGTCGTGATCGATATGCCGCACAAGGCGGTGCGCGAAGGGCTCGGTGGTGGACCCGCGCCACTGGCCACCATGGCGATGACCGCCGACACCGGCAACGCCTACTGGCAGGGCAAGGTGAACCTGCCGCTGGCCATGGCGAAGAAGAAGATCAGGGTCGACGGCAACGTGGCCAGCCTGCTCAAACTGGCTCCGTTGGGCAAGAAGCTCTACCCGGCCTATATCGAGCGTCTCAAGGCAGACGGCCGCGACGACCTGCTGGCCTGAGCGATGTTTCCGGGTATCCACGCGGCATCCGCGCCAGAACGACCGGCCGTGATCATGGCCGAGTCGGGCCGGACCCTCACCTACGCCCAGCTGGAGCGCAGTTCGTCCTCGATCGCCAGTGCGTTGCACGACCTCGGCCTGCGCCGCGGTGACGTCATCGCCCTGCTGTCGGATAACACCGTCGAGGCGTTCGAGGTGTACTGGGCCGCCATCAGGTCGGGTCTCTACGTCACCGCGATCAACTGGCATCTTGCCCCCGAGGAAGCGGCTTACATCGCCACCGACTCCGGCGCCACTGTCCTGTTCGCCTCGGCGGGTGTGCGCGAACTCGCGGAAGCCCTCACGTCGCTGACCCCCGGTGTGCTCCGACGGTATGCCTTCGGCGGTCACATCACCGGCTATCAGCCATATGACGTCCTGATCGACGATCGGTTCGCACCGCTTCCCGACCGGCCGCGTGGCGCCGAGATGCTCTACTCCTCGGGTACCACCGGTCGACCGAAGGGGATCAAACCCGCGCTGCCGGACATCCAGGTGGACGAACCCGGTGACCCGGTGGTCGGGATGTTGGCCCACGCTTTCGGGTTCACGGCCGAAGATCGCTATCTCTCCCCGGCGCCGATCTACCACGCCGCACCGTTGAAGTGGTGCGCGGCGGTGCACGCACTCGGTGCAACGGTGGTGCTGATGGAGAAATTCGACGCCGTCACGGCACTGGAAGCCATTGCGAAACAACGCATCACGGCAACACAGATGGTCCCGACCATGTTCATCAGGATGCTCCAGTTGCCCGATGATGTGCGCCGCGGTTTCGACACGTCATCGCTACGACTCGCTGTCCACGCGGCCGCCCCCTGCCCCCCGGATGCCAAGCTGGCAATGATCGACTGGTGGGGGCCGATCCTGGTGGAGTATTACGGTGCCACCGAAGGACACGGTGTCACCGTCGTGACCACCCCGGAATGGTTGTCCAAGCGGGGATCGGTCGGGCGCGCGGCCCTGGGGACGTTGCATATCTGCGACGACGAAGGTGTCGAATTGCCCGCCGGGGATATCGGCACGGTCTACTTCGAGCGGGACCAACCACCGTTCGAGTACCACAACGACCCCGAGAAGACCGCCGGCGCGCGCCATCCCGCGCACCCGAACTGGTCGACGGTCGGCGACCTCGGATACGTCGACGATGACGGCTACCTGTTCCTGACCGATCGCAAGGCGTTCATGATCATCTCCGGCGGAGTGAACATCTATCCCCAAGAGATCGAGAACGTGCTGACGATGCACCCCAAGATCGCCGACGTCGCCGTCATCGGGGTACCGCATCCGGAGATGGGCGAGCAGGTCAAAGCCGTCGTCGAACTGCGGCCGGGGCACCTCGGAACCGACGAACTCGCCGAAGAAATCATCGGCTATGTGCGCGAACGCATCGCGCACTACAAGGCACCGCGCAGCGTCGACTTCGTCGAGACGCTGCCGCGGTTGGCAACCGGAAAGCTGGCCAAACGCCAGCTCCTCAAACGGTACGCGGAGGTTCACTGATGGCAAGCCAAACACTCACGGCGACAAGATCATACGACCAGGTCAGCATCTCACCGCTGAGTTTCTGGGCCAAGACCGCACAAGAACGCGAGCAGTCGTTCAAGATCCTGCGCGACGAACGCCCGCTGAGCTGGCATCCGCCCATCGAAGGCGCGCTCATGGAGGCCGAGATCGACGGCCTCTGGGCCGTCACGAGGCACGAGGACATCGCCTATGTCAGTAAGAACCCCAACCTGTTCCAGTCCGGACGGGGGGTGATGATCGAGGCGGTGCCCGAGGACATCCTGGATGCCGCACAATCGTTCCTGGCCATGGACGGTCCCCAGCACTCCACGCTGCGCCGGCTGATCAGCTCCGTGTTCACCCCCCGCCAGGTCGCCAAGATCAAGGATCAGATCAAGGTTCAGGCCTCGACGATCGTGACCGATCTTCTCGCCACGCGCAGCGGGGACTTCGTCGAGCAGGTGTCCAAACGGCTGCCGATGTGGACCATCTACGAGATGATCGGGCTGCCCGAGGAGTACCGGGAGGAGGCCGCGCACAACGCCGACGGCATGGTGTCGTGGGCCGACGCCGACGTGGCTGCCGGCCGCGAATCGGGTGAAGTCCTCAACGATTCACTGGTCGGGATGCTCAGCGCCGGACTCGAACTCGCCGAACAGCGCCGCGCTCACCCCACATCGGACCTGATGTCGCTGTTGGTGCAGGCGGAGATCGATGGTCGCCGGCTGACCGACGAAGAGCTCGGCGCGTTCTTCGTGCTGTTGTCCGTCGCTGGTAATGACACCACCCGCAACACCGTCACCTTGACCACGATGGCATTGCAGCAATTCCCGGACCAGCGTGCGCTGCTGGAGCGCGATTTCGACGCCCACATCAATCCGGCCATCGAGGAGTTCGTCCGCTGGGCAACCCCGGTGATGACCTTCCGCAGGACCGCCACCCAGGACACCGAGTTGTGCGGCCAACTGGTCCGCGAAGGTGAATGGGTCCTGATGATGTATTCCTCGGGTAATCGTGACGACCGCGTGTTCGTCAACCCGGAGCAGTTCGATATCACCAGGGCGCCAAACCCGCATCTCGGTTTCGGTGGCGGTGGCCCGCATTTCTGCATGGGTGCGTTCCTGGCCAAGATGCAACTCGAGGCGATCTTCCGCGAGCTCATCCACCGCGCTCCGACCCTGCGCGTCGGTGAACCCGAATACCTGACCGGCAATTTCGTCCACGCCGTGAAGTCCCTGCCCTACACCCTCGACTGACCGGAGGTACACCTTGACCGAGTTCTCGGGCAAACACTATGTCGTCACCGGAGCCGCCTCGGGCATCGGTCACGCCGTCGCCGAGCAGTTGTTGGCCGCCGGCGCGGCGGTGACCAGTCTCGACCGTAACCGCCCGCGGGCCGAGGTGACCCGCCATCTCGAGGTCGACCTGGCCAATCCGCGCAGCATCGATGCCGCCCTGGAGGCACTCGACGGGCCCTACGACGGGCTGATGAACGTTGCCGGTATCCCTGGGACGGCACCAGCCGACCTGGTGTTCGCCGTCAACAGTCTGGCCGTCCGGCATCTCAGTGAAGCGTTCTTCGAACGACTGTCGCCCGGGGGCTCGATCACCATCGTCTCCTCGACCGCCGGGTTCGGCTGGCCGGAGCGCCTGGAGGTGATCCGCGACGTACTGGCCACCGATACCTTCGAAGAGGGGGCGGCGTGGTTCAAGGCCCACCCCCAGCAGGGCAACGCCTACAACTTCTCCAAGGAAGTCACCACGGTGTACACCCAGTCGATGGGACTGGCTCTGGCGCAGATGGGTTTACGCATCAACGCCGTGTTGCCCGGCCCGGTGGAAACCCCGATCCTCGTCGACTTCGAGGAGTCGATGGGCAAAGACACCCTCGACGGTGTCAAAGAGCTTCTGGGGCGCCATGCCCAGCCCGACGACGTCGCCTCGGTGGTGCTGTTCTTGGCGTCGGATGCCGCGCGGTGGGTCAACGGCCAGGCACTGGCCGTGGACGGTGGAATTACCGGCGCGGTGAGCACCGGCGTGGTCCCCAAGCCGGAGTTCTGAGGTATCCCGGATGACGGTTCACACGGAAGCTGCCGCGCCAACACAACACGACGCGATCAGCACGCTCGGTGCGCTGCGACAGACGTTCGCCTCGGGCCGCACCAAGGGGTTGCAGTGGCGACTGCAACAGCTGGCGGCGATCGAAGCGATGTGCGACGAACAGGAGCAGGCGATCTCGGCCGCCCTGGCCGCCGATCTGGGCCGCCCGGCAGTGGAGGCCTGGCTGGGCGATATTGCGTCGACGAAGGGGGAGGCTGCCTACGCACGCAAGCACCTGAAGAAGTGGATGCGCCGTCGACGGCAATCGTTGCCCTTGGCACAACGACCGGGCCGCGCATGGGTGCAATATGACCCCCTGGGCGTGGTCCTGGTCATCGGCCCCTGGAACTATCCGTTCTATCTGAGCATCGCACCCTTGGTGGCGGCGATCGCGGCGGGCAACTGCGCGGTGCTCAAACCGTCCGAGCTTGCTCCGGCGACCTCCGAGCTGCTCGCGGAGTTGGTACCCAAATATCTTGACAGTCAAGCTGTTCGGGTGGTGGAGGGAGATGCCGGCACCACCGGTGATCTGATCGCCGCGGGATTCGACCACGTGTTGTTCACCGGCGGTACGGAGATCGGGCGTAAGATCATGGCCGCCGCTGCGCCGACCCTGACACCGGTCACCCTCGAGCTCGGCGGCAAGAGCCCGGTTCTGGTCACTGCCGATGCCGACTTGGACGTTGCGGCCCGCAGGATCGCCTGGGTCAAGCTCATGAACTCCGGTCAAACCTGTATCGCACCCGACTACGTTCTGGTGGAACGCACCGTTGCCGATGCGTTCACCGACAAGGTCGTCGCCGCGATCGCGGCCATGCATTCCCAGCAGAGCCACGCGGGGCAACGCATCGTCAATCGCCGCCAGTTCGATCGGCTCAGTGCACTACTGGACGCCAGCACCGGCGTCACGGTCACCGGGGGCGGACGTGACGCCGCGACGCTGACCATCGAGCCGACCGTCATCCGTGACCCCGCCCCGACCGACCCGGTGATGGCAGACGAGATCTTCGGGCCGATCCTGCCCGTTCTGACGGTGGAATCGACCGAGGTGGCGGTTCGATTCGTGAACTCCAGGCCGAAACCGTTGGCGCTCTATGTCTTCACCGGCTCGCCGCAGCGTGGTCGCGATCTCGTCGACCGGATACCCTCCGGCGGCGCGGTCATCAACCACGTTGCCATCCACTGCCTGGTCCCCGCGCTTCCGTTCGGTGGCGTCGGTGCCAGCGGCATGGGTCAGTACCACGGCCGCTGGGGATTCGAAGCACTCAGCCACCGGCGCGCCGTGCTCGCCAAGGCCACCTGGCCGGACCCACAACTGACCTACCCGCCCTATACCGACCGGGCCCTGAAGATCATGAGAAGGCTGTTCTGAATGAATATCCGCATCGACACCACCCGGTGTTCGGGCATCGGGATGTGTGAGATGACCGCGCCGACCGTGTTCGAGATCGGTGATGACGGCCAGTCCCATGTGATCGGCGACGCAGACGCAGACCGGGTGGCAGCACAGGAGGCGGTGTCCAACTGCCCTACCGGTGCCATCTCCGTCGCCGATTGACCGTCGCCGATTGCCCGCTGCCCACTGCCCACTGCCGGTCGACCCCGGCGACAGTGCGATCCCGTTCCCAGCCGGCCTCAGGAGAGGTAACCCGAAACCGTCATGGCTTTCGTCATCACCCAGAACTGCTGCACCGACGCCAGTTGTGTGCCGGTCTGTCCCGTCGACTGCATCCGGCCGGTGCCCGGACCCACCGGCGCGGCCGCACCGATGCTCTATATCGATCCGGGCACCTGCGTCGACTGTGGTGCCTGCGTGGCGGTGTGCCCGGTGGGCGCGATCTACCATGAGGACGACGTGCCGGCCGCCCAACAGCGCTTCACGGAGATCAACGCCGCCTACTTCGCCGCCGAGCCGTTGTCGATACGTCCCGCGCCGGCGAAGTGGTCGCCCGGGGCGGTGGGCCGGGACGCGCTGCGGGTGGCTGTGGTGGGAGCAGGCCCGGCGGCGTGTTACGCGGTCGCCGACCTCGCCCGCACCAGCGGCGTGCAGGTGGACGTGTTCGATCGACTGCCGACGCCCTTCGGACTGGTCCGTTTCGGGGTGGCGCCCGATCATCAACGCACCAAAGACGTCACCCAGGTATTCGAGACCGCGTTGGCCGCCCCCAACGTCAACTGTTTCTTCAATGTAGTTGTCGGCCAGGACATCAGTCACGACGAGCTGACGGCCACCCATGACGCCGTGATCTACGCGGTCGGTGCCTCGCAAGCGCGCGAACTGGGGATCCCCGGCGAAGAATTGGCCGGCACCGCGCCCGCTGCCGCGTTCGTCAACTGGTACAACGGCCATCCCGACTATGCCGGACAGCGATTTGACCTGACCGGGCCTCGCGTGGTGGTCATCGGCAACGGTAATGTCGCGCTGGACGTCGCGCGGGTGCTGGTGTCAGACCGAGATCGGTTGGCGACCACCGATATTGCCGCACACGCGCTGGATCAGCTGGCAGCCGGCAGTGTGCGCGAGGTCGTGGTGGTGGGTCGCCGTGGTGCGGCCGACGGTGCCTTCTCGGTCGGGGAACTGTTGGCACTCGGCACCCTGCCCGGGGTCGACGTGACCGTGGAAGGCGAGCTGGGGGAGCGGCCCGACGATCACGAGGGGGCTGTGAAATTCGATCTCGTGCGCGAGTACGCCCAGCGGCCGCCGACCCCCGGCAACAAGCGCATCGTGCTGCGCTTCGGTGCGCGCCCGGTACGCCTGGAGGGTGATGCACATGTCAGTGCTGTTGCACTGCAGGATAATTGCGGAGTGCACTCGATCGACACCTCGCTGGTCCTGACGTCCATCGGCTACCGTGGCACCCCGGTGCCGGGTCTGCCGTTCGACGAGGTCGCCGGGATCGTTCCCCACGATGGTGGCCGCGTGCTGCGTGACGGTATGGTGCAGCCGGGTGTCTATGTCACCGGATGGATCAAACGCGGACCAAGGGGGGTGATCGGCACCAACCGGTTGTGCGCCCGTGAGACGGTCACCAATCTCCTGGCCGATGCTCGGGCCGGGGTGCTGCCGAAACCGACCTCGCACCAACACCTCGACGCCACACTCGCCGAGCGTGGCGTCGAGGTGGTCACCCTGGCGGGATGGCATCTCATCGACGCCGTCGAACGCGAAAAAGGTTCCGCCACCAGCCGCCCGCGGGTGAAGGTCGTCGACCGTCGAGCCATGCTCACGGCAGCCGGCGTAAGCCGTTAGCTATCCGTGTCCTCGACATCTCAACTCGGGATTCAACTCAGCCGGTGCGCCGGGCCCGAGATCGTGATCGCCCTCGGCGACGGGGTGGGCGCGGCGAACCTGCTCGACGACGGCCGGTCGATCGGCGAGCTGCTCCGTGCCGGCGTCCCTGCCGATACGCGTCTCACCGTCGTACTGGGGTGGAGTCCGACCGCCCCGCACGGCATCGACCCGAACGCCTTCCACGGAATCGTGACCCTCATGCCCGGCTGGGGCGTGCGTTCGCTGCTGCCGCACGCCGCCACCACAGCGATACCGACGAGCTTGGCAGCCGTCCCGGCCCTGCTGACGTCGCATCTGCGCCCGCATGCCCTGATCACCCGGATGACGCGCCGTGGCGACGGCCTGCAGTTCTGCACCGAGGTGTCCTGGCAACAGGCGCTGGTCGACGTCGGAGTCCCGGTTTGGGCGGTACTCGACGACGATGCACCGTCAGCCTGCGCCGGGCCGCCGGTTCCGGTGGACCGGGTGACGGTCATCGGGTGTGCCGGCGACGCGCCGGCCAACGCCCCCGAGCGTCCCACGGAAGGGCTGCATGAGGCCTTGGCCGATCGGGTGCTGCACCTCATCCCGGAGGGGGCGCGCCTGCAGTACGGCCCCGGTCAGCTCGGCACCGCAGTACTACAGCGGTCCACCAAGGCGTTGGCCGTCGACACCGGGTTACTTACCGATGCCGTGATGGACCTGCAACGGCGGGGTCTGTTGATCGGAGAGCCGTCGGCGACCTACCTGTTCGGCAGCACCGAACTGTACCGATGGGCCGACGGGCGGCCGATCCTGCGCGGCATCGAGCACAGCCATGACCTGACCCGGCTCTCCAGGGGGACGCCGTTCGTCGCGGTGAACACGGCCATCGAGATAGACCCGTTCGGCCAGGTCAATGTCGAGGGCGTGGGCGAGAAAGTGGTGGGTGGCATCGGCGGGCACCCGGACTATTGCACTGCGGCTCGGCTCAATCGCGGTGGACTGTCCATCATCGCGGTTCCCACCCGATTCAACGGCCGCTCAACCCTTGTGGAGCAGCTGAGCAGACCGGCATCGACCCCTGCCCACGATGTCGAGGTGATCGTGACCGAGTCCGGCCACGTCGATCTCCGTTCGGCGGGATGGGCGCAGCGGCGACGCCTGATCGAGGGGTTATTCCACCGCGCGGCCTGAGCGTCGCCCGATTCGGGCCGAACGGGAGTCAGGCTCCCGCGATATCGCGGCCGATGATCTCCTTCATGATTTCGGTGGTACCGCCGTAGATCGTCTGGATGCGGGTGTCCAGATACGCTCGGGCCACCGGGTATTCGAGCATGTAACCGTAGCCGCCGTGCAACTGCAGGCACCGGTCGATCACCCGCTTCTGCAGCTCACTCACGTACCACTTGCCTTTGGCGGCATCGACGGGTGTCAGTTCGCCGGCGTTGTAGGCCAGCACACTGCGATCGGTGTAAGCCTCGGCGATGTCGATCTCGGTGGACATCTCGGCCAGCTCGAACCGGACATGTTGCTTGTCGGTCAACGGAGCTCCGAATGCCTGACGATTCTGGCAGTACTGCACGGTCATGTCGAAGATCGCGCGGGTGGTCGCCAGCGCCTTCGCGGTGACACCGAGACGCTCCCTGGGGAGATGACTCATCAGATACTGCAAGCCGAGTCCGGTTTCGCCCAACAGATTCCGTGCAGGAACGACCGCATCACGGAAGTACAGCTCGGAGGTGTCCTGTGCCGGGAGGCCGAGTTTGTCGAGCTTGCGGCCGCGCTCGAAGCCGGGCGTATCGCGCTCGACGACGAACAGACTGAAGGCTCGTGAGCCGGCGTCGGGATCGGTGCGGGCCGCCACCACCACCAGGTCGGACATGATCCCGCTGGAGATGAAGGTCTTCTGCCCGTTGAGGATCCATCGGTCACCATCGCGGCGCGCGGTGGTCCGCATACCCCGGAGATCGCTGCCCGCGCCGGGTTCGGTCATCGCCAGAGCGCCGATCACCTCGCCGGCAGCGAAAGCCGGGAGCCAGCGGGCCTTCTGCTCGTCATTGGTCAGATCGAGCAGGTAGTGCAGCACCAGATCGTCCTGCAGGCTGATGGTCAACCCGAACGACAGGGCGTTGATCCTGGCGATCTCTTCGCAGACCACCATCCGGTACCGGTAGTCGGGCTCGCCCGATCCGCCGTACTGTTCGGGTATCTGCAGGGCGTAGATGCCCGATTTGGCTGCGCGGGCGAACACCGAACGATCGATCCATCGGTCGTGATCCCAATCATGTTGATGGGGAACGACTTCTCTGGCGAGGAATTCACGTACGGTCTCCCGATATGCTTCGTGATCGGGTTCGTAGAGTGAGCGTCGCATGCGTTACAGCCGCTCGATGATGGTGACGTTGGCCTGTCCGCCGCCTTCGCACATGGTCTGCAGCCCGAACCGTCCGCCGGTGCGCTCCAGTTCGTGCAGCATCGAGGTCATCAGGCGGGCACCGGTACAGCCGATCGGATGGCCCAGCGCGATCGCCCCGCCATTGGGGTTGACGCGCGCCGGGTCGGCACCCAGTTCGGCCAGCCACGCGAGCACGACCGGCGCGAAAGCCTCGTTGATCTCCACGGTATCGATATCGTCGATGGACAGGCCGGTTCGCTTGAGCGCATGTTGGGTGGCCGGGATGGGCGCCGTCAGCATCATCACCGGGTCAGCGCCGCGGACCGAGATGTGGTGGATGCGGGCACGGGGTGTCAGGCCGAATCGATCGACGGCGGATTTGGACGCGACCAACAACGCAGCCGCTCCATCGGAGATCTGGCTTGCGACAGCAGCCGTCAGCACCCCGCCGTCGACGAGGGTGGGGAGTGCGGCCATCTTCTCCAAGGACGTATCCGCGCGAGGGCCTTCGTCCACACTGATACCGGCGTACTCGGTGATCTCGCGGGTGAAGCGTCCTTCGCCGATTGCGGCCAGGGCCCGCCGGTGACTTTCCAGGGCGAAGCGTTCGTTGTCTTCGCGGCTGAGTTTCCACTGCTCGGCGATCATCTCGGCGCCGCGGAACTGGGAGATCTCCTGGTCGCCGAAGCGTGCTCGCCAGCCCTCACACCCGGTCCACGGGTCGGTGGCGCCGAACGGTTCCCCGGCGGCGAATGCGCTGAGGATCGGGTACTGGCTCATCTTCTGCACGCCGCCGGCGACGATCAGTTCGGAGGTCCCACTCATCACGGCTTGCGCCGCGAAATGCACTGCCTGCTGTGCTGATCCGCATTGGCGGTCGATGGTGACGCCGGGGACGGACTCGGGCAGCCCGGCCGCCAGGGCCGCGGTGCGGGCGATATCGCCGGCCTGGGAGCCGATGTTGTCCAGGCATCCGAGGATGACGTCGTCGATGGCGGCGGGGTCGACGTCGTGACGTTGTACCAACGTCTTGATCACGTGGGCAGCCATATCGGCCGGATGCGCGGCCGCGAAGCCGCCTTTGCGCCTGCCCACCGCGGTCCGGGTGGCGTCAACGATATAAGCCTCAGTCATGAACTGAATTTAACATAGAATCAAAAATGATCCTAGCCGGATGCCCTTACGGCGCTGCCAGATCCGAGCTACTCAGCGGCGCCGGCGCTGGCGCTGCGGCTTCGGGAGCGGGGACAGGCTGTGCTTGACGAACGCCTGCGCATTGGACACCATCGTCTCGACCGAACCGCGTCGTGGATCCCACCACTCCGCCGTCCAGTTCAGCGCGCCGAGCACCAGGGCTTGCGCCAACGACGGATTGAGGTCTTCGCGGAGCTGGCCGTCGGCGGCGGCCTGGCTCATCAGCCCACGCCAGATCTTGTTGTACGCCGCTTCCTCTTTCTTCTGCCGGGCCTTCAAGTGCGCGGGGATCTGGCCGGAATTGCGAATCGACGCGCGGGCATAGTCGGACAGTTCGAGTTCATGGCGCAGATGGGATTCCACGGCGGTCATGATGCGGTCCATGGGCGGCGTTTCCGGGGGTAGCGCGTCCAGTGCCGCCTGGAGATAGCTGCGCAGGTCGCTGATCCCGGCGAACATGACCTCTTCGATGAGATCTTCCCTGGATTTGAAGTAGTAGTAGATCGCCGGAGCCCGCAGGTCCGCCTTGTCGGCGATATCGGTCAGCCGGGTCCCGGCGTATCCCTGCACGCTGAGTACTTGTGCGGCGGCATCGAGAATTCGCATCCGGGTGCGCTGCGCCTTGCTGTCACCCGAGTCGGATATCGGGAGCTTGGTGGACATTGGTTGATGATAGGAGTGTCCGACGCGTCAGCGGTGGCGGCGTGGTCGACGGTGTGTCCCGTCGATTGCGCGTGCCCATCGACCCGCTGTATGCGGCAACCCCGGGCATCGCGCTCGGCTGCTGCGCTCAAATACCGCCGCGAGCGACCAGCTGGGCGGCTATGACGTTGCGTTGGATCTCGTTGGTGCCTTCACCGACGATCATCAACGGCGCGTCGCGGAAGTAGCGTTCGACGTCGTACTCGGTGGAGTAGCCGTACCCGCCGTGGATGCGTACTGCGTTGAGCGCGATCTCCATGGCGACCTCGGAGGCGAACAGCTTGGCCATCCCGGCCTCCATATCGGCGCGCTGCCCGCTGTCGTACCGCGCAGCGGCATACCAGGTGAGCTGACGCGCAGCGGTCAGCTTGGTGGCCATCTCGGCCAGATAGTTGCCGATCGACTGATGCTGCCAGATGGGTTTGCCGAAGCTTTCACGCTGCTGGGCGTAGGCCAACGCATCCTCCAATGCGGCACTGCCCACCCCGAGCGCCCGAGCCGCGACCTGAATCCGTCCCGTCTCCAGCCCTTTCATCATCTGCGCAAAACCGTGGCCAGGTTGCCCACCCAGAATCGCCCCGGCCGGGACCCGGTAGTCGTCGAAAGCCAACTCGCATGACTCCACCCCCTTATAGCCCAGCTTGGGCAGATCCCGTGACACCGTCAGACCCGGGCCGTGGGTGGCCAGCACGATCGAGATCCCCGCATGGCGGGGCTGGGCGTGCGGATCGGTCTTACACAACAATGCGATCAGATCCGAGCGCCGCGCATTCGAAATCCAGGTCTTGGCGCCGGTGATCACCAACTGATCGCCTTCGGCACGGGCCACGGTGGTCATGGCCTGCAGATCTGACCCACCGCCGGGCTCGGTGAGCGCCATGGTGGCTCGGATCTGCCCCGTGGCCATCTTGGGCAGATATTGCTGCTTTTGTTCCTCGGTACCGAACAACGCCAACAGCTTGGCCACCACCGTATGCCCACCCATCGCCCCGGCCAGGCTCATCCACCCCCGTGCCAACTCCTGGGTGACCTGCGCATAACACGGCATCGACACCGGGCTGCCGCCGTAGGCCTCCGGCACCGCCAACCCGTAGATCCCGATCTGCTTCATCTGCTCGATCCAGCGCTCGGGATAGGAGTTGGCATGCTCCACTTCCCGCACCGTGGGCTTGACATCACGATCGATGAACGCACGCACCGTCTGGATCAGGAAGGATTCCTCGTCGCTGAGCTGATTGAGCATAAAGGCACCTTACCTGGTTTTTATTTCATGTTAAATTACGCGAGCTCGGCTCGGATCCGCAACGAAGGGGGGCCCACGTCGTGAATACATCTACCGGTGACGTGATCGCCGGTCAATCTCGATCAGAGCGGCGGCTGCCGGCCGAAGAAGGCGTCTGGGTCTTCGTGTTCGGGGACATGACGGTATTCGCCATGCTCTTCGGTGTCTACATGTATTACCGCGGACAGGACCCCGCTCTCTTCGATACGTCCCAGAAGGGGCTGAACCAGACCTTCGGTGTCGTCAATACCCTTGTCCTGCTGACCAGTTCACTCTTGGTGGTCAACGCGGTGCGGGCCGTACGCGCGGGCGCACGACCGCTTGCCCGGTGGCTGATCTACGCGGCGATGGCGTGCGGCGTGATCTTCGTAGCCAATAAGACCTTGGAGTACGCCGATAAGATCGCCCACGGCATCACGCCGGCCACAAATCAGTTCTTCATGTACTTCTATGTGATGACCGGGCTGCACCTGGTCCATGTCCTGCTCGGCCTGGCGCTGCTCGGGCTCATCGTGAAACTGACCCACAAACCGGTGTTGGGTGATCGCGATGTGGGCTACCTCGAAGGGGCCGCATGCTTCTGGCACATGGTGGATCTGCTGTGGATCGTCATCTTCGCACTGCTCTACTTGGTGAAATGATGCTCAAAACTTTGCTGCGCGACCGCACATCCGTCGTCTGGTTCGTACTCGTCGCCGCCACCCTGGCATCGTGGACATTGGGCGTCGGGCATGAATTGCCGGATCGTTATGCCGCGGTCGGCATCATCGTCATTGCGTTCGTCAAGGTGCACTTCGTCGGCAGGTACTTCATGGAGCTGCGCGACGCGCCATCGGTGCTGAAAGCGGTATTCGGCGCGTGGAATGTTGGGGTGGCCGCACTGCTGATCGGGTTGTACCTCGTCGGCTAGCCCCGCGCCGGCCGTGGTCCGGCGGGGCCGCCGCCACGTCGGCGGACGGTGTGCCCGACGACTGCGGTAGAGCCGTCATCGATCTCGGACGCGCAGCTTCCGGAAGTCCCAACTGGATATGGTCGACGGCGTCATGCGCAGCCATCCGTGGCGGCCATCGTCGACGAATGGTGCCCCCGAGAAGTACTTCTCGGCGAACAGCCGCTCCGGCACGGTGAGTTCGGGGTGGGCCAGGCCCGTGCGCGGCGCTTCGCCGACCACTGTGGCGGTGCCGGCCATCTCGACGCCCCGCAGTTCGCGGTAGTCCTCGCCGGCGTCGACCACGACAGCGATCCGCGGGTCACGGTGGACATCGGTCCAGCGCTGGCTGTCGACGATGGAGTACAACCACAGTGCCGCACCGTCCCACGCGAACCACAGTGGCGTGACATGGGGGCCGCCGCCGGCGCCCACGGTACCGACCCGGCAGGTCCGCTGATCGGCGAGGAACGCGTCGATCTCGTCAGGGCTCATGGCTATCGCGCGGCGGCGGCGTTGAGTGGGCACCGATTCTCCTCGGACGATCTCGCGGGCTCGCACCGCCCCGTGAGCGCCGCGATATGACTACAGATTCGAATATAGGATAAATTTTTGCCGAGAGTGGCTCGGTGGCGGCCGGCGCGGGATGAAGCCCAATACGCCGATATCGTTGGTGAGGAGTTCGTCGTGGCATCGAGGTCGTGGCCGTCTTCCGATCGTGTCGGTAACGAGCGGGCGTGCCGCATCGTGGAGGACCCGCGGTCCGTCGAGGCACGTTTCGGGTTACGGCACTGTGGCCCCACGGAAGCCGGCGGTTACCGTTGCCGGTTCGGCGCACCGGAGTGGCTGCGGGATGACGATGGCCGCCCCCTGCGGGGAGCCCTGGCGGTGCTGGTCGACCATGTTCTCGGCGAGTTACCCTATCGGCGGCGGGAACCCGACAAGTGGCCGCTGACTGCTGAACTGGCCTTCGATATCGTGGGCGAACTGCCCGTCGGTGCCGAGATGTTGGTCGCCGAGGCGGTCGCCGTCCCCACCGCCGTCGATCCGTTCCTGCAGTGCCGGATCCGCGCCGAGGACGGCACGGTGCTGGTGGTCGGCAGCGCGCGGATGGTCTATGTCGGGGCCACCGCGCGCGAAGCGTCTGAGACCCTGGTAGTGCCGGATGTTCCGGTCGATGAAACGAGCGTCGACGGCATGCTCGGTCTGAGCCGATCACCCACCGAAGAGGGATGTCAGATCAGTGTCACCAAGGCTGGCCGGTGGGTCAACGACTTCGGCATCCTGCACGGTGGGGTATCGGCCGCTGTCTCGGAATTCGCTGCGGCCGAGGCGGTTCGCGCGCACAATCCGGCTCTGGCGACCGCCCACATGCAGATCAGCTTTCTGCGGCCGGTGGCCGCCGATGACCGGTTCGTGGCGTCGGCCCGAGTTCTGCACATCGGACGGTCCTCGGCCGTGATCGAGGTGCTCGGCCGCGGCGGTCACGACGAACTGTGCACGGTGTCGGTCGTGACGGCCAGGTTGTGATCGTATGGTTCGTGGTTCAGCCGGGATGGCCGTACACCGCGACGACCACCGTGCGGTCCAGGCTGTTCTCCGACCACACACCCATCTGGGTGTTGGCGCAATTGGCCATGATTGCCAACGACTCCGGGTCGCCGTACCACCGGTTCATCAACTCGATCCCGCTGATCGCCAGCGCGGGGTTGATGGCAACGGTCTGTTGCACCGTGCCCCGGTATCCCGCTGCGGCGGCACGGGTTTGCGGCGTGGAGCCGTCAGATCCGAGATCGCCATCGAGTTCACGGTGATTGAGCATGTCGACGGCGTGCCACTGGGCCGCCAACGTCAGTTGTGGGTTGGCGACCACATTGTTCTGGCATCCCGCCTGATGCTGCACCGTGTAGACGTTGGCTATCACGCTATTGTTGAAGCGCCGGTTGTCGGCGTGCGCCACGCCGGACGACAGGAGCGCTGTGCTGGCCAGCATCAGAACGCCCAATAACGGCGCCCCGCCCCGCCATCGGTGGCGGGGCGGGGATGCCGGAGATTCCGCGGGTTGTGCGGTCGACTGGGGAACGGAGCGCTGGCGTACCACGGGTCAACTCTGCGCAATGGAAGGCCCCGGGTCAAGGTTTTTCTATTCGTGATTAAGCGCATGGAAGATGTCGGGCGGATTCGCCGAGGCCGCGAGAGTGGCGGTCGCGGGCGCGCGTGAACGTAGGCTGTCGCGGCGTCGACGGCGATGAATGGGCGTCAGCAGCCGTATCATGGGCGAATGCCCAGGCACAGCGCACGGTTAGCCGTCGATCAGCACGACACCGGTGACCTCGGTGCGGAATCTAAGTCGGCATTGACGCGGTCGCGGATCCTCGATGCGGCCGCACATGTGCTGTCCGAGAGCGGCTATGCCGGCCTGCGACTTACCGACGTCGCGGCAAGGGCTGAGTTGCAGGCTCCCGCCATCTATTACTACTTCCCGTCCCGAGACGAGCTCATCGAAGAGGTCATGTGGTCGGGTATCGCGGACATGCGTTCGCATGTCGCCACCGTCCTGGACGCCGTACCGGACGGAACACCCCCGCTGGACAAACTGCTCGTTGCCGTCGAGGCGCATCTGCGCCATGCCCTGGAGATCTCGGACTACACGACAGCGGCGATCCGCAATGCCGGTCAGGTTCCGCAGGCGATCCGTAAACGGCAGGTGCTGGAAGAAGAACGCTACGGCGAGATATGGCGCAGGTTGATCAGCGATGTGGCGCGCGAGGGCCTGCTGCGCCCCGAGTTGGATCTCTACATCGCCCAGATGCTAGTGCTGGGAGCGTTGAACTGGGCTGTGGAATGGTGGAATCCCCGGCGCGGTTCGATCGAAGAGGTGGTGGCCAACGCCCAGTCCGTCATCCGTTACGGCCTCTGCGAGTAGTCGGCCCACATCAGGGGAGTCCGGGCCAGGTGGCTGGCGGCTGATGTCAGCAATACGCCGATGGATTCGTCGAGGTGCTCTGGGGCGATCGCTGCGTGTGACCCCATGGCGCCTGCCATCCGGCGCGCCCGCACGCCCTCGAGGAGGCTGGCGGCCCGCCATTGAGAAAAGGCGCGGTAATAGTCGAGATCGTCGACCGCGAAGCCGGTGATGTCCCGGTAGACGTCCACCATCTCGTCACGCGTCGGGAAGCCGCCGGCTCGGGTAGGGGAGGGCATCGCGATGGCGGACTCCGCTGCCGGCCGCCAGTCGTCGAGTAGCCAGGCCAGATCGGCGTACGGGTCGCCGACAGTGCACAGTTCCCAGTCCAGCACCGCTGTGATCTCGCCGGCGGACACCAGCAGATTCGAGAGCCGATAGTCGCCGTGCATCACCACAGGTGGTGACGGCTGCGGGCGCCGGCGCTGCAGGCTGTCGAAAACACGTTGCCAGGCCTGATGGTGTCGACTGCCGTCGGGTAGCCGATGCCAGGATGTGGCGACCCGCCGCAACTGTCGGATCAGATAGGGGGTGGTGGACGTGGCCAGGCCCAGAATCGCCGGATCGAGGCGGTGCAGTCGGGCCAGTGTCTCGATGACCGAGATGCCCAGGGCATAACGCTGGCTCGGGGACAAGGCCCGTGCGTCGTCCTCGCTCTCCAGGGGTGCACCAGGCGCCCGCCTCATGACCAGGAATGGTGTCCCGGCAGGACTCAGGCCGGTTCCGACGACGCCGGGAACGGGCACGTCCGTGGGCTCCAGCGCACGTAAGATCTGTGCTTCCCGGACCACGTCGTGAGCGTTGCCCGTGGTGGCAGAGGGCGGGGGCTCGCGCATCACCCACTCGTGCCCGGCCTGGTCTCGGACGATGGTGGTGATGTTCGACTGTCCGATACCGACACGCTCCACGGTGACCGGCGGGGCGATGTCGGGGACCTGTTGTTGCAGCCACCGACCGACCGCGGCGGGCCGAGCCCACATGCCGTCGGCTGTCGTGGCAACGGTGTCAGACGCCGAGGCGGGTTCGGGTGTGTTCATGGCATCTGACCTCTTCGTTCAGCGTTCCTGGCGAGCGAGCCCAATATTCTATTTAGGATTAGAACACGGCTTCATTGGCGGTAAACCGCCGGAGTGGTAGTGAAGCCGCCCGCATTGGGTGGACCGGTTTCATGCCGACATAAAACCCCGTTCCGATGTTTTCTATCCAAAATTCGATTAATCTCTCGCTCGGCAGGGACTGACGGCGCCGCGTCGATGTGGGCCGCATGGGGAGGTGGAAGGACCGCAATGACCGCAACATTGAATCCCGCGATGCATGACGGAGCTGTTTCCGAGCGCGCCGACTACCGATTCCTTCGCATCGGATTGTGGTCGGTGGTGGTGTATGCCGGGCTGGGGCTGTTGGGATTCGCCGTGTTCGCGGGTTTTTGGCCGCCGCCGGGCGAAGACCTCGGTGCGGCCGGCATCGCCGCGTACTTCCGCGAACACGAGGCCTCGATCCGGGTCGGCATGGTCCTGATGGCGGTCGGTGCGCCGTGCTACTACACGTGGAGCATCGCGCTGTCGAAGATCATCAGCCGGATGGAGGGTCCGATGGGTCCTTTGTCCATGACCGAGTTGATCGGCGGGTTGATGACAGGCGTTGTCACCGTGGTTCCGGCGATCGTATGGCAGACGGCAGCGTTTCGTTCCGAAGCCCGATCGGCCGAGAGCGTGCAACTGCTGTACGACCTTGGCTGGTTGTTCTTCGATCTGACGTGGATGTTCTCGTTCCTGCAGAGTGTCGCCATTGGTATCGCCATCCTCAAGGATCGACGGGTGCAACCGCTGTTTCCGCGCTGGACGGGCTACATGTGCTTCCTGACGGCGGCGGTGTACATCCCGCTGGTGTTCATCCCGTTCGCGCGCACGGGGCCGTTCGCGTGGCACGGCGTGCTCAATTTCTGGGCGGTGTTCGTGATGTTCTTCGTGCTCATTGCGGTTCTGACGCCGTATGCGTTCCGAGCCTTGCGCCGGCTCGAAGCCGAGTGACCACATCGACGAAAGATTTGGAGGCGCCCGGTGGATCCGAGTCCCGACTATGACGCCAGCGACGAGCTCGAGTACTTCTTCAGCTGGCTGGCGTGGGGGCTTCGCGGCACGTATCCGCCGCCGGCCTACCCACCTGTGTGAGTTCCCAATTCCAACCCGTCGTCACGCGGTGACGGCGCTCAGTGCCGCGTCCAACGTCGGAACCACCCCGAGGACGCCCGCGAATCCGATCAGGTCGAGCGGACGGCTGGTGCCGGGACCGTCGGCGACGACTGCGAACCGCGTTGTGGCCGGCAGCGCGTCGTGCGCGGCGACCAGCACACCCATCCCGGTCGAGGCCAGGAAGTCGACGGCGGTCAGGTCCACGATCACCGCGTGCGGTGCTGTCGCCATGGCCGCCGCCAATGCGGTATCCAGCTGGGGCGCGGTGATCATGTCGACGGTCCCGGTCACCGTGAGCACGGTGACGGTGCCGATCCGGCGTTCGGTGACCGTGCAGGTGGCTGGATCTGGGGGCATGGCCGCCTCTCGGTTGCGCTGTGCTTCTTCAGCCGACGATAGCGGCGGGCGGGACCGGCGCGCCTAGCGGGTCAGCGCCGGCTCGCGCACCGGTGCGGTCAGCATCGCCGCGAGCATCGTGATGATGTCGTCGACGTCTCCGACCGATTCGGCCGACCGCTCCCGCTCGGCGAGCAGGGCGAACATTGTGGTGCCCAGTGCCGCAATGCGACGGCGGCGCGCCGACGGATCGGTGGTCGGGACGGCGCGGGCCAGGCGGTCCAGTACCGCGCCCCACGCCGACTGCTGCGCCCCGTCGGTATCGGTCGGCAAATACACCGCCGATGCCCGGAGAAAGCTTGCGTAACAATCGCTGTCGACGGCGGTCAGGGGGAGCATCAGCACTCGGAGCAGGGCGTGTACGTCGGCGGTGGGGCCGAGCGCGTCGAGCATCAGCCGTCGCTCGCGTTCCATCGGCGCGAGCCGCCGTCGGACCACGGCGTCGATCAACTCCTGGCGGTTGCTGAAGTAGTAGTTGACCGCAGAGTTGTTGCGCTGGCCCGCGGCGAGGGCGATATCGCGCAGCGGCACCTGGGCGCCGCGTGCCGCGATCAACTGTTCGGCCGCGTCGAGGATCGCGATCCGCGCCTGTTCACCTCGCGTCATGGCCTTAGATAATAAACATGGCTGACAAAATAAGCGAAGATGCTTAATATGCTCGTGACGAGCTGAGGAGGCGCCATGGTGGCGGACATCGACGAGATCCGGGAGATCGACACCGGTCGGCCCATGCAGCGCTTCGCCCGCGGCTGGCATTGCATCGGGTTGGCCGACGACTTCCGGGACGGTACGCCGCATGCGGTCAACGCGTTCGGCACCCGGCTCGTGGTGTTCGCGGACACTCGGGGCCGCCTGCAGGTGCTCGACGCCTACTGCCGGCACATGGGCGGTGACCTGTCGCAGGGTTCGGTCAAGGGTGATTCGGTGGCATGCCCGTTCCACGACTGGCGCTGGGACGGCTCGACCGGCAAGTGCGCACTGGTGCCCTACGCCAAACGCACCCCGCGACTGGCCCGCACCCGGCGCTGGCCCACCGGCGAGGTGAACGGCCAGCTACTGGTCTGGCACGACCCCGAAGGCAGCCAGCCCCCGGCCGAGCTGTTCCCTCCGACCCTCGAGGGCTACGACGACGGGCAGTGGTCGCCGTGGTCATGGAATTCGATTCTCATCGAGGGGTCGCATTGCCGCGAGATCGTCGACAACAACGTCGACATGGCGCACTTCTTCTACATCCATCACGCCTACCCGACCTACTTCAAGAATGTCATCGAAGGTCACACCGCCTCGCAGTTCATGGAATCCAGGGCGCGCCCGGACACCACGAAGAATTACGAAAAGCTCTGGGAGGGAACAAAGCTTCGCTCCGAGGCCACTTACTTCGGGCCGGCCTACATGATCAACTGGTTGCACAACGACGTGGCGCCCGACTTCACCATCGAAGTGGCCCTGATCAACTGTCACTACCCGGTGACCCATGATTCGTTTGTTCTGCAGTGGGGTGTGGCAGTACAGCTGATCCCGGGCATGCCGCCGGAGAATGCCGCCAAGCTTGCCACGGCGATGAACCGGTCATTCGGCGAGGGCTTCCTGGAGGATGTCGAGATCTGGAAGCACAAGAGCCGCATCGACAATCCGCTGTTGACCGAAGAGGACGGCGCAGTGTACCAACACCGGCGCTGGTATGAGCAGTTCTATGTCGACCTCGCCGACGTGACCAGCGACATGACCGATCGCTTCGAATTGGAGGTGGACACCACGCACGCCAACGAGTTCTGGCAGCGCGAGGTGGCCGCCAATCTCCAGCAAACCGGGGCGTGATGTCCGACCTGCAAGGCAAGATCGCGTTCGTCACCGGGGCGTCCTCGGGCCTCGGAGCCGAGACTGCCAGGCTGTTGTCGCGCCAGGGCGCAACGGTTTTCGGCATCGGCCGGGATGCCACCCGCCTGGCGGCGGTGTTCGACGACGTCCGACACGGGTCGTACGCCGTCGTCGACGTGACCTCCGCGCAGGCCTGCCGAGACGCGATGCATGAATGCGTCACGCGGTGGGGGGCCCTGGACATTCTCGTCAATGTGGCGGGTAGACATCAGATGCGCCGCACGGAAACACTGACCGATCAGGACTGGGCCGATGATCTCGCCGTCAATCTCACCGGCCCGGCGGCGCTGTGCCGGGCCGCCCTCCCGCATCTGCTCGACCGCGGCGGGAACATCGTCAACGTCGCATCCATCGCCGGGGTGGAGGGCCAGGCCTACTCGGCCGGCTACTGTGCGGCCAAGCACGGGCTGATCGGACTCACCCGAGCGCTCGCGGTGGAGTTCACCAAAGACCGCTTGCGAGTCAACGCCGTGTGCCCGGGCGGGATGCTGACACCGCAGATCGAGCAGTTCAGCCCACCCGAGAACCCGGATTTCGATCTGATCCTGCGCTCCGCGGCGCCGCGCGGTTTCATGCAACCGCTCGACGTGGCCAACGTGATCGCTTTCCTGGCGAGCGATGCGGCGGCCGCCATCCACGGCGCGGTCTACCGCGTCGACAACGGCAAGGGCGCCGGCTAGGTGAGCTTCTTGAGGAACTCGTTGGCGAGCGGCCCCGCCGACGCCGGGTTCTGCCCGGTGTAGAGGTTGCGGTCGACCAAGATGTACGGCTCCCAGAGGGGACCGCGGCTGAACTCGACACCCAGTTTGATCAGCTCGTCCTCCGCGGTCCATCGCGCCCTCGCGCGAAGTCCCACCGCATCCTCCTCGTCGTTGGTGAAGCAGGTGGCGCGGTACCCGCGGAAGGGGCTGACACCGTCGCGGCGGGTCGCCATCATCGCTACCGGTGCATGGCACACGATTGCCAACGGTTTGCCGGACGCCAGGGCTGCGACCAGTAACCGCCCGGAGTCGGCGTCCTGCCACAGATCCTCCATGGGGCCGTGGCCACCGGGGTAATACACGGCGTCGTAGTCTTCGACTCGGACGTCCGACAGGCGCAGGGGCCGACGCAACTCCTCGGCGATGCGCAGGGTTTCGGCCAGTTGCCCAGCGATCTCGGCGCTACCCGCCATATCGGGCCGCAGACTGACCACGTCGACATACGGCACGACACCGGCTGGTGTGGCCACCACGATCTCGTGGCCGGCGCCGGACAGCTCACGATATGGCGCGGCGAACTCCTCCGCCCAGTAACCCGTGGGATGTCGGGACCCGTCGGCGAGCGTCCAGTAGCTGGCGCCCGTCATTACGAACAGAATTTTTGCCATGGCGACCAGTCTGCTCTTCGGCGGAATATTTGGATATGGCTTGAAGTGGATATCTGCCGACTCCGCGGCGCTGTCGACCGGATCGTCCTACAGTTTGCCCGTGGCGTTTGCTGGAACATGACGCACGACTCCCTCGAGCGCCAGGCGCGCACCTCAGATGGAACCTCAGGTCCTCCGTCGAACTCAGCCCACGACTGTTCCGACGAAGAGTCCGATCGCGTAGGTGATGGCCAGCGCCAGACCGCCGCCGACGATATTGCGAACGACGGCCCGACCTCGCGGCGCGCCGCCGAGGCGGGCCGACACCGAGCCGGTAATTGCCAGGGCTATCAGGACGGCGACCACCGTGACGGGGATCCGCACGCTCGGTGTCGGCAACAGGATCGCCAGCAGCGGCAGCAGAGCCCCGGTGATGAAGGCCGCCGCGGAGGAGAAGGCCGCCTGCCAGGGGTTGGTGAGCTCGTCCGGTTTGATCCCGAGTTCGGCTTCGGCGTGGGCGGCGAACGCATCGTGCGCGGTGAGTTCGGTGGCGACCGCCTGAGCTGTCGACTCCGACAGGCCCTTGGCCGCATAGATCTGCTTGAGTTCGTCCAGCTCGGCCGCCGGATCGTCACGCAGCTCGGCGCGCTCCTTCGTCAACAGCGCACGTTCGGTGTCGCGTTGCGTGCTCACCGATACGTATTCTCCCAATGCCATGGACACCGCACCGGCGGCCAGCCCCGCGACACCAGCCATCAGGATGGGCCCGCGTTCCAC
Source organism: Mycolicibacterium chengduense (assembly GCF_033741155.1). Taxonomy (NCBI): domain Bacteria; kingdom Bacillati; phylum Actinomycetota; class Actinomycetes; order Mycobacteriales; family Mycobacteriaceae; genus Mycobacterium; species Mycolicibacterium chengduense. Next base: position 330,168 of record NZ_JAWQNH010000006.1, read on the forward strand.
CGTCGCCGCGGCGACACCGACGACGATGCCTGCGGTGGAGACGATTCCGTCGTTGGCGCCGAGCACTCCGGCCCTCAGCCAGTTCAGCTTCGAGGAGACGGAGCCGGTATGCGGCTCGGCAGGATGCGACATGGTCATCAGATTAGGCAATGACCACTCGCTCTGCCAGCGAATGTAGCCTCACCAAAGTGTTGGCGGGCAAGGTTGTTCGCCCGACTGGATGGCCGTGCCGACCGGATTGGGGCCGCGGGGGTCTAGGGCCTTTGTGCTCTAGATCCGGCCGCCACCGTCACGCAGAGTTGAGGCGTTCGGGCGCCGGCACCGCGACATGGCTGTGCCGTCGCCGAGCCGTCGTGGAAAGAAGGTCACGTGGTAGCCGAAGCGCCCCCAATCGGAGAACTCGAGGCACGGCGTCCATTCCCACAACGGATGGGCCCCAAAGGCAACCTGATCTACAAACTGATCACGACGACCGATCACAAGCTGATCGGCATCATGTATTGCGTCGCGTGTTTCGTCTTCTTCATGATCGGCGGCCTGATGGCCCTGCTGATACGTGCCGAGCTGGTGCGCCCGGGGTTGCAGTTCCTGTCCAATGAGCAATACAACCAGCTGTTCACCATGCACGGGACGGCGATGCTGCTGTTCTACGCGACCCCGATCGTGTTCGGCTTCGCCAACCTGGTGCTGCCGCTGCAGATCGGTGCCCCCGACGTCGCCTTCCCGCGGCTGAACGCGTTGTCGTTCTGGCTGTTCGCTTTCGGTGCATTGATTGCTCTGGCCGGATTCATCACTCCCGGTGGCGCCGCCGACTTCGGCTGGACCGCCTATACGCCGCTCTCGGACGCCGTACACAGCCCTGGTGCCGGTGCCGACCTATGGATTCTGGGTATCGCCGTGGGCGGCCTTGGCACCATCCTGGGGGCCGTGAACATGATCACCACGGTGGTCTGCATGCGTGCCCCCGGTATGACGATGTTCCGGATGCCGATCTTCACCTGGAACATCCTGGTGACCTCGGTACTGGTGCTGGTGATCTTCCCGCTGCTGACCGCGGCGCTGTTCGCGCTGGCCGCCGATCGCCGGCTGGGTGCACACGTCTATGACCCGGCCAACGGTGGCATGGTTCTCTATCAGCACCTGTTCTGGTTCTTCGGTCACCCTGAGGTCTATGTCATCGCGCTGCCTTTCTTCGGGATCATCAGCGAAGTGGTGCCGGTGTTCAGCCGCAAGCCCATCTTCGGCTACACCACGCTGATCTACGCGACGTTTGCGATCGGCGCGCTGTCGGTGGCGGTGTGGGCGCACCACATGTACGCCACGGGTGCGGTTCTCCTGCCGTTCTTCTCGTTCATGACGTTCCTGATCGCTGTTCCGACGGGTATCAAGTTCTTCAACTGGATCGGCACCATGTGGAAGGGCACGCTGACGTTCGAGACACCCATGCTGTTCTCGGTCGGGTTCATGGTGACTTTTCTGCTGGGCGGCCTGTCGGGCGTGTTGCTGGCCAGCCCGCCGCTGGACTTCCACGTGACCGATTCGTATTTCGTTGTGGCGCACTTTCATTACACCTTGTTCGGCACCATCGTGTTCGCCACCTACGCGGGCATCTACTTCTGGTTCCCGAAGATGACGGGCCGCCTGCTGGACGAACGATGGGGCAAGCTGCACTTCTGGCTGACGTTCATCGGCTTCCACACCACCTTCCTGGTGCAGCACTGGCTGGGCGATGCGGGCATGCCCCGCCGCTACGCGGACTATCTGCCGACCGACGGGTTCACCACGTTGAACGTCGTCTCGTCGATCGGTGCGTTCATCCTGGGTATCTCGACGCTGCCGTTTGTGTGGAACGTGTTCAAGAGCTGGCGCTACGGCGAACCGGTGGTGGTGGATGATCCGTGGGGTTACGGCAACTCGCTGGAGTGGGCCACCTCGTGCCCGCCGCCGCGGCACAACTTCACCGAGCTGCCTCGGATCCGTTCCGAGCGGCCCGCGTTCGAGCTGCACTACCCGCACATGGTCGAGCGGATGCGCGCCGAAGCGCATGTACGTGCCTCGGGGCACACCCCCGAACCGAGTTCCTGATCGACTGACCTCACATCGTCTGGGCTAGCGCACCACGACAGCCGATTGCTGGTCCACGTCCTGGCGGGCCACCAACACCGCTAACTCAGCGCGATCGTCGTGTGGGGTGACATCCATGATCGATGCGATATCGGATGACCGGGCGGCATCGACACCAGCGACTGGTCGTTGCGGTGAGTGGCTATCCTTCTGGCCGAAACTCCATCACATGTGAAAGTGGCTTGCGCGGCGACAGGGCCACCGGCCACGACGACGAATCCATCGATGCACCATCGACTTCCGCCCCGGCCTGACCCACTCTGATGAGAAGTTGCGGGGTGCCGCGCTGGCCGATCAGGGCGCGGAGCAGTTCCCTTGGCTGGGCGAGCTCGGTGATATGGGAGAGCGTGCAGGACGCATGGCCGGCCAGCGTGCATTCGAGCAGAACGGCCGACAGCGCCTCCCCGCAGCGCAGCAGGTCGTGGTGGGAATCCCCGTGGGAGGTCGACAGCACCACGACCTCAGAGCGGTCGCCATCTGGACTCCACCAGGCCAACTCGGACCCGAAGGTGTGGTCGTTGTGCCGGATCTCCGCAGTCAGCCTGGACATTTCGGCCAACTGCGGCCGGTCGACAGTCAATACCGTGTCGAACATGACGTGGTAGGGAATGACCGTTTGGCGCAGCCTCACCTCCAGGTCGGGCCAGGCCGCCGGCGCACGGAAGTGGTTCAGATCGGTGCGGCGCGCCAAGATCGCCTCGGCGCGCGCACGAGCCCGGGGTGACACGTCATCGACCACCGGGCGAACGCGGATGGTGGCCAGGTGCAGCGGGACATCCGGGTTCGGAAATCGCTGAACCTCCGCGTCCCACCCCGAGGCCGACAATGCGACCACCAGATGATCCAGGGCTGCACCACAGCTCAGATACACCTCGCGTCCGAGCGGATCGATGTTGGTCAGCGCTCGACCGATGTCGGCGTAGAGATGGAGCGTCGACGATCCTTCGGCCACCCAGCGCCAGGGCTGACTGTTGTAGAGCGACGGTGCGCGGCAAGCCATCTCCACCGCATCGCACAGGACCCGCGCCTTGAGTTCGGTCCCGGTCACGCCGGCCACCCCCTTCGGACATCCGGGAAGGCCCCTTGCGCCCTGCGGCGCAGGGCGTCCAGGTCGTACACGTCGAAGCCGCCAGGTGTCGTGACGAGCCAACCGCGCTCGACGAACTTGGCGAGCGCCTGGCTCACGGCCTCACGCCTGGCACCGGCAAGCTGCGCGAACTCCTGCCTCGTGAGCGAGTGATACACATGCACGGTCCCGTCGGAAAACTGGCCATCCTCGCCGAATCGGTCGGTGAGACCGACGATCTGCCGGGCAACCCGGGTCGCAACGTCGGCGGCGACCACGCCGGCGATCTCGGACTCGCGTTCTTGCACTTGACGCGAGAGCGCCTGCAACCATCGCTGGGCCAGATCGGGATGCCGGTGTGCCAACCGCCGTAGCGACGAGCTGGTGAGCCATCCCGTCCGTACCAGCGTTTGGCACGTTGCGGTCTCGCTTCGAAGGCCGGGGTCGAACATCGACAGTTCTCCGACGACATCACCTGGGCCCTTCACGTCCCGGACCACCTCGCTGCCGTGTGCCACCGGGCAGGACATCTTGACCAGGCCCGAGATGATCACGTACACCCGGTCGCCGGGCTCGCCCTGCCTGAACAGTCGATGACCGGAAGGGAAGTCCGCCAGGTGAAAGGTGGTACCGCACATGTCGCCGAGATGCGTCGCGAGCTCTGCGCCCTGCCCGTCGAACAGCCAGCTGCGCATGACGACGGACTCCCACGTCGCGCGCGGTGTTCCCCGACTCGCTGCCGGTCGCCGGATCGGGCGCGATATCGGTGCGAACGGATGACGGCGGGTGAGAGCACTGCCGTCGACCCGGACGCTCATGGGTCGACTCGCTCGGCGATGTTCTTCACGGCGACCGTCCCTTCGATGTCGGCTTTCTTCCCGCAGACCATCGTGCATCGCCGGCTGGCTCACAAAGGAGAGTCCAAAGTCCTCAGTCGAGGTGCCGAGGATCTGTGCACGAGTTCGGGACCTTCGCCTCTACGCGGGGGTCCTGTTATTGGCGAAGAGTCACCGCATGGACCACTTGTCGCCGTTGGACGCAGCATTTTTGGAAGCCGAGGACGCCGACCGGCATGTGAGCCTTGCCCTCGGAGCCGTGGCGGTGCTCGAGGGTCCGATGCCGGCCTATGACAGCGTTGCGGATTCGATCGCGACCCGAGTCGCAAAGGTGGCCCGGCTACAGCAGGTCTTGCTCACGCACCGACTGGATTTGGCTGCACCACAGTGGAAACCAGATCCACATTTCGATCCGTATCACCACATTCACCGCGCGGCACTTCCGCACGGTGGTGACGACGGGGCGCTGTTCCGGTTCGTTGCCGACGTCATGGAGCGTCGCTTGGACCGCGATCGGCCGCTCTGGGAGTGCTGGATCATCGAGGGCGTCGAGGCCGGACGGTGGGCATTGCTGATGAAGATGCACCATTGCATCGCCGACGGCATCGCCACCGTGCACCTGCTGTCCAGTCTCAGCGACCAGGGAAGTAGTGGTACCTTCGCCACCCAGATCCGTGCCGCGACGGCGAACGCAGGTGACGGCGCGAAGACGGCAGGCATGAGTCTGAACCCGTTGGAGTGGGTGAATACGCTGTGGCGGGGCGCGGCCGCGCTGCCCGATGCGGCGACCACGACAATCGCCGGCGCCGCACAGCTTGCGGCGGGATTGCTGGGTCCGGCCGCGGGGTCGTCCCTGAGGGGCCCGGTCACCGCGATGCGGCGCTATAGCGCCGCCCAGGTTCGGCTGCGGGACGTCGAGAAGATCACCAGTGTCTTCGACGTCACGCTCAACGACGTGGCGTTGGCGGCCATCACCTCCAGCTATCGGGACGGCCTACGGCGTCGGGGCGCCGAGCCGCAGCGAACGTCGCTTCGGACGCTGGTGCCGGTGTCCGTCCGTGACAATACTGCGTTGGACCGCACGGACAACCGGGTGTCGTTGATGCTGCCCCTCCTCCCGGTCGAGAAGCAGGATCCGGTGCAGCAGCTGCAGTCGGTGCATCGCCGACTCGCGAGGTCGAAGAAGACGGGCCAGCGCGAAGCGGGCAGCATTTTCGTAGGGGCGTTGAGCGCCTTACCGTTTCCGTTGACGGCCTGGGCGGTACGGGTGCTCATGCGGTTGCCGCAGCGTGGTGTCGTCACCCTGGCGACCAATGTGCCGGGGCCGCGGCGCCGGCTCAAGATCATGGGTTGCCGGGTGCTGCGTGTCCTGCCGATTCCGCCGATTGCGCTGCAGCTGCGAACGGGAATTGCGATCATGAGTTACGCCGACAGCCTGTATTTCGGCATCACCGCCGATTATGACACCGCGTCCGACATCGACGAGCTGACGCGGGGCATCGAGCTGGGGGTGCGGCGGCTCACCGCGCTCGCAACGGATAAGTAGCCGTCGCCGTGTCATCGGCGCGCGGGACCATCGGCCGGCTCGGTTCGGGACTTTCGTCGCTATCGGCCGGCCGAGAGAGTGAATACCGTTGGCTGCGAACGCAAAACCACCATCCGAAGGACACCCGATGACCGAAACCACGAAATCCCCTTCTTCGACGACGCAGCCGGCCGATCTCTTCGATGAGGTTCGAGAATCCGCCCGTATGGGCCAGCACGCGGCTGCAGAGGCGTTGCGCAAGTTCAGTCGGACCCTCGACGAAGCAATTCCCGAGGCTGTCCAACCCCTGCGGGCCAAGATCATCGACGCTGCCGTCGACTTGGCAGACACTCTGGCGGCCGCCCAATATCAGTTCAATCGCAAGCTCATCCGCACCGCTGACCGTGCGTTGACGCGCCCGGACGGCGACGAGAAGTAGACCGTGCCGGGGCGAGCCGTGACCCCTCGGCGGCTCGCCCCTGGCCGTTCAGGACCGCCGGGGAACAGGATGTGCCGTGACCACCTTTCTGCGCAGCAGTGACGCGTTCATCTGGTCCATCGGTGCCGATCCTCGGATGCGGTCGACGATCGTCTCGTTGCTGCTGCTGGACCGATCACCGGACTTCGCAACCGTTGTCGGACGGTTCCGAGGTCTCAGCCACCACGTGCCGATGTTTCGTGCCCGAGTGGTGCCCTCGCGGTGGCCGCTGCCACCGCGCTGGCAGCCCGACCCCGAGTTCGACCTCGCCTTCCACGTTCGCCGGGTGGGCGCACCCGGCGCCGGTGACCTCGCTGCGGTCCTGGAATTGGCCCGGGTAGCCGCGATGGCAGATTTCGACCCGGCGCGTCCGCTGTGGGAAGCAACGCTCATCGAGGAGATGGCCGGTGGGGGAGCTGCGCTGCTGTGCAGGATGAACCATGCGCTGACCGACGGCGTGGGTGCCGTCGAGATCAGCCGGTACCTGTTCGATGATCCGCGGCAGATCGGTTGCCGGGGCCGGTCTGTCGTCACCGCCCCGGCCGAAGCCGCCTCGCCTCAGGTGCGGAGCCAACTCGGCGAGGTTGTTTCCGCCTCGGTCGGTGCGGCTATGCGGGCACTTCACGGTTCGGTGCGCACCATGCCGGGGCTGCTCCTGCACGCCACCCGGCATCCCGCCGGCTCGGTACGGTCGGCCGGCGCGACCGCCACATCACTGTGGCGCGCCGCCGGCCCGCACCGGCGTGGATCACCGTCGATGTTCGCGCGCAGCAGCCTTCGCGCGGTCTTTGTGCACGAGGTGCCGACCCAGGCGCTGCACCGGGCCGCGGCGGTCGCCGGTGGCTCGCTCAACGACGCCTTCCTCGCCGCCGTCACCGCGGGACTACGGGGCTATCACGCCGACCGTGGCATGGTCGCGGAATTCACGGTGACCATGCCGATCAATCTGCGGAACGCGACGGATCAGCCAGGCGGAAACCGAACAACGTTGATGCGGTTCCGCATTCCCGCCGGACCGGCCGGCCCCGAGGTGCGCATGCGTAACATCCACCGGTTGGCCGGTGCCCAGCGCGCGGAGAAATCACTGGCCTATACCTCAGTACTGGCCGGCGCGGTGAGCCTGGCGCCGCGGTGTTACATCCGGTCCCAGTTCGAGAACGTCGACTTCATCGCCAGCAATGTACCGGGCCCCACGGCGCCGGTGAACCTGGGCGGTGCCGCCGTGCAGCGTCAATACGCCTTCTCGCCCACGCTCGGGTCGGCATTCAACGTCACGCTGCTGTCCTACGATCAGGTGTGCGGCATCGGATTCAACGTGGATACCGCAGCGATACCGGATGTCGAACCGTTCCGCGGGCACCTGATCGCCGGCTTCGACGAGGTGGTTGCGCCATTCAGGTGAGCTTGTGCCGTGGCGGCGGTGGACGCACGACGGAGTGCTTCACCACGGGCCATACCGAGGTGCGATGAGCACCGAGCAGTGCAGGTCGGTCAGCGCGGCGTAGAGGCCCGGGTCGCCGACTTCGATCAACTGATGGGTGGTGTCGTGCCCCAGCACGATCAGTCCGACGGTGTCGACGTTGTCGGCCAGGTAGTTGATCGGGTTGCCCGCGACCGCGACCGCCTCGATGTCGACTTCCGGATACAGCCGGCGATACCGGGCCAGCGCACGCTCCAGGTTCAGTTTGGCGTGACTGTCATGGATGTCGGTGAACCCGGGGCGCCAACCGGTCGCGACTCGCAGTGCGGCATGGCGCAGTCGGGCTTCGTCGACCGCGTGTCCGAGAACGGTGGGACATTCCGGGGAATCGGTGAATCCCGTGACGACGGAACTATCCCGCTGTCCGGTCTGCTCTCCGTTGATGACGGCGACCAGGCAATGGGATTCGTCGAGCAGTTGGGCAAGCACCGCGCCGCGGTGCATGTCCGGAGTTTCGCCGACGCAGCCGGAATGGACGCAGACCATGGCGGCAGACTGCGATGCCTTTGCCAGTGCGGTGAGCAGGCGCTCGTAGACGATTTCGACCTCGATCTTCACCGGGCGGCTGGTCGATTCGATGGCCATTGCCGCGTGCCGGACGGCGCTTTCGGCGACGGCGAAATCATGGGCGGTGCAGAGGCTGTCGAGCCGCACCGTCTCATGCGGCTCGATCGCGTACAGGAGTCGCAGCGGAAGGTCCCTGACCAATGCCTCGTCGACGGCCCAAAGAGCGACATTGATAGCCCGGCGGGATCCGTCGATGGCGACGACGACGGCCGTGGACGGGGGTGCGATATCGCGCATCTGGAACTCCGTGGAGGGCTTGCTGGTGCTTGCCCTTGAACCTAGATTCTGCGCCGCGGCGGGACGAGGGCCGAAAGTCCCTTCGAGGACGCCGTCGAGCACCGCGCGGCGGCATCAACGGGTGATTGAGGACTTTGGTCCCTCGCCGCCTCGCGTGCCGGGGACCAGAATGCTCCTCAAACCTGCCCGCGCCGACCGAAGGTGCTCGTCATGAATCTCGCTGATCAAGTGAACGGGAACCGGTTCGGCGTCATCGTCGGAGCCGACGGATCGCCGGCGTCGCGGGTGGCGGTGGACTGGGCGGCACGCGAGGCCGAGTTACGCCGCAGCCCACTCACCGTGGTTCATGTGGTCCCGACGGGCACGATGGTGTCCTGGATGGACGTTCCGATCACCGAGCGCTACTGGGCCGACCGTGACCGACGCGCCGAGCAAGTGATCACCGACGCCCTGACGCTGGTTGCCGACGCGATTTCGGATCGGCCGGCCATCCCAGTTGCGCACCGCATCATGGACGCTCCCACCGTTCCCACATTGGTCGAGATGTCCGCGACAGCCGAGATGGTCGTGGTCGGTTGCCGTGGTGAGGGCGGCGTCGGCCGACTGCTGCTCGGTTCGGTCTCCACCGGCTTGGTGCACAGGGCACATTGCCCGGTCGCCGTCGTGCGCGATGAGGATCCGTTGATGCCGGATCCGGCGCATGCGCCGGTGGTGGTGGGCATCGACTGCTCGTCGGCTTCCGATCGCGCGACCGGGATCGCGTTCGACGAAGCCGCTTGGCGTGGCGCGCCTCTCGTTGCTGTGCATGTCTGGAGTGACCACATCGACGACCTCGCCGATTACCTCTGGACCGATGCCGAGCAATCGGCCCGACGTGCACTCACCGAGTACCTCGAACGGTGGACGCATCGGCACCCGGAGGTGACGGTGCGCGTCGTGGTGGAACGCGATCACCCTGCCCGACGACTGCTCGATCATGCCGACAAGGCACAGTTGCTGGTGGTCGGCAGCCATGGCCGGGGCGGCTTCGAGGGCATGTTGCTCGGTTCGGTGAGTTCTGCGGTCGTGCACGGCGCACGGATGCCGGTGATCGTCGCCCGGGGTTCGTGACCTGCGCGTGCCTTCCGCGTTCAGCTATCGTCGCCGTCCTGCCTGAAATCGTCGGTCCGCATCTCCTCGTCTTCCTCATCGACGGCTGTCCGCTGTTCGAGCACATCGGCGGGATCGGCTTCGAGGTCGGCGGTCGGCTCGTCCGTGAACAACGTGTGGGTGATCGCCCCGTCCGATTGCTCGGCGAGGTCGGCATCGTCGGCGCGCGGGATCGCTGAAACGTGGTTCATGTCGTCCGCTCCGTTCTGCATGGCGGTGTGATGCCGCTAGTCGTTGCGTGCAACGATCAGGGGGGTGTCGATCTCGTGGGCGATCACTGAGCTCACCGACCCGAGTAGCATGCCGGCGAAACCGCCGCGACCGTGACTGCCGAGGACCACGAGCTGGGCCGTCTTCGCCTGCCCCAGAAGATGTTCGACCGGGTGATCACGCACGATGATCCGATGTACGGTGACGTCGGGGTAGCGCTCCTGCCATCCGGCCAGCCGTTCGGACAGGATCTCGCCGGCCTCGGCTTCGACCGCTGACCACGGGATGGGCACCACCTCGGGCCACTCCACATCGCTGAAGGCGTGCAGCGCGATCAGTTCGGCATGGCGCCATGAGGCCTCGTCGAACGCCAGCGCCGTCGCGCGCTCGGATGCGGGTGATCCGTCGACACCGAGCACCACCGGCCCGTTCGCGTGCTCTGCGGCGACACTGCCGCGGACGATCGCGACCGGGCAATGTGCGTGGTGCAGCAGCGCGGTGCTGACCGATCCCAGCAGTGCCCGGCCCAACGCGCCCATCCGCCGGCTACCGACCACCACCATGCCGGCCTGCTTGGTCAGGTCGATCAGTGTCGGTACCACCGCGGCGACCGGTGTCTCGGTAGTGATGTGCAGCTCGACGCCGGGCACGCTTTCGCGGGCGATGCGCACCGAGTCGGCGATGACTTGGTCGGCTTGCTGTTGCTGCCAGAGGCCGAATTCCTCGCTGATCGGCGAACCGAACATCCCGGGGCCGGACCAACCGGCGCTGAGGGTGCTGATGACGTTGACGATGGTCAGGTCCTGGCCGCGCCGGGCGGCCTCGGCGGCCGCCCACCGCACCGCGTCATCGGAAGCTTCCGAACCATCGACCGCGGCGAGGATGCCCTGCTGGAGTGTGGTGTTGAGGCTCATGAACTGTTCCTTTCATTGTTGGGATCGATGGTGTTTTCGCTGGACGTCAGCGCGGATGTCACCGCACGACCAAAACCGAGCAACGGCCGTGCGGGAGAAGTGAATAACTTTGTGGGCCAATCACTGTCGTTACCTTGTCGGCGTCGTCCGCGCCGAGCACGGCCAGTTGAATCTGTCCGTCGGCGTTGTCGGCGAGAAACCGGGGCAGGTCGGCCAGTGTCGGCACCGGGTAGACATGGACATCGGGGTAGCGCTGCGTCCACTGCGCGACGGTCTGTTCAAGCTCCGCGTACGGGGTCTTCCCGAAGTCGTCCTGCCAGACTCCGACCGCGATGAGCGCCACGTGCCGATTCCTGGCTTCGTCCAAGGCCGCACGGAACACGGCATCGTCGCGCTGCGCGCGTCGGAAGCCGACCACGATCACCCCACCGTTGCGGTCCGCCGTGACGGTGTCGCCTTGCCGTACGACGGCCACCGGGCAGTGCGCGTGTTCGGCCACCGCCTGGGCCGTGGAACCGAGCACCTTGCCGGCCACCCAGTCGATTCCGGTCGATCCGACAGATACCAGTGCCGCATCGCGCGATTCCGCGATCAGCGCGGCCGCGGGATGTCCGCGGCGCACCACGGGATCGGCGGCGACCGGTTTGCCCGTTGCAGCAATCGCTTCGACGGCGCGGTGCAGCGCCCGGTCGGCGAATTCGTTGTCGACCTGGGTATCGCTGTGCACGGTTCCCGGCAAACGTTCGTCGTCCACAACATAGATCAGTCGCAGCGGGGCATCCCGCCTGATCGCTTCGTTGACGCTCCACAACGCCGCATGTACCGCGGCGTCAGATCCGTCGATACCCACGACCACCGGCGGGTTATCGGAGCGCCGTTGCATCAGCAACTCCTGTACTCCTGTTGCAGTTGGCGACTCGACCGACATCCAGGACGGTCACCGGCCTCGGAGGCTCGGTGCGGTGGTCGCCGCCAGGGTGCTCACCATCGGCCGTCCGCGGCCGGTGATGGGCGTGGTACAGCACCGCAATGCCCACGGCTGCCATCAGGCCGGCGAGAACGGGACGTTGTCTGCCCATTGTGACCCCACATCCGTCTTACTCCCATTGGCGTTCCGCCACATCCACATTCGACCACCGCGAGCAGTGCCTGACTAGGGACCGAAGTCCCTCGTCTGGAGGCCATTTGTCGAGCCAATCGGGACCTCGATCGGTTGGGATGCGTTGCCGCACCGCAGCGGCGTACTCGCCGGTGACCTTCGGCCCTAACGATGCGAGCGCGTACGGCGTACCAACAAAGACATGACCGACGGGCCACGGGCCGTACCTGCCATCGAAATCGAAGTTGAGATCTCCACCGACGGCGACTTCGCAGATGTCGCTGACTACGCGCGCACCCAGCTGGGAAAACTCGCGCGGCTCACCCATGTGCCGGTATCACACGCTCGGCTCAGGCTGAGCAGACACCGCGATCCGGCTGTCGACCATCCTGTGGTTGCGCAGGGTCGCCTCGACGTCGGCGGACAGGTGATCTGCGCGGAGACCGAAGCATCGACAGCGGGCGCGGCGATCGATGAGTTGGAATCACGGTTGCGGGTCCGGCTGATGCGCGTGTTGGACGCCAGGGGCTGGCGGCACCGCGGCGAGGACACCCAGCCGTGGCGGCGACCAGCCGGGCACGTCGGGGCAGCTTCGGAGGCGGTTTCGAACATCGTTCGGCGCACGTCCTTCGCGATGGCCCCGTGCACCGTTGATGTCGCCGTGGGTGAGATGGAGTTGCTTTCCTACGACTTCCACCTGTTCCACGAGATCGGTTCCGGCACAGCGGCGCTCGTATACCGCGGTGGTCCCACCGGCTACCGGTTGGCATTGGTGGCACCGGAGCTGGCTGCGCAGGTAGCCGAGTACCGCGGGCTGGTGACCATCAGCCCCCATCCGCTGCCGTGCCTGACCGAGTGCGAGGCACGCGATCGCATGGCGCAGCTCGACGTCCCCTTTCTGTTCTTCATCGAGGCCAGTCAGGGGCGGGCCTGCGTGCTGTACCGCCGCCACGACGGCGATTACGGACTCATCACCCCACCGGCCCCGGCGCAGCCGGTGGTCTACAACACGAAAACACCGATGACGAAACGGAGTGACTCATGACCAATGCGCGGGCTCTGGGCGGACATCAGCCCAGGCGAATGTTTCGGGATCGCCGCGAGGCCGGTCGAGTCCTCGCCGAGTTGCTGGGTGGATACCGCGGCAAGGAGGGCGTCGTCGTGCTCGGCTTGGCCCGTGGCGGTGTGCCGGTGGCATGGGAAGTCGCCGCCGCACTGGGTGCTCCGCTGGACACGTTCATCGTGCGGAAGTTGGGCGCGCCCGGGCACAACGAGTTCGCGATGGGTGCGCTGGCCACCGGTGGTCGGGTGGTGGTCAACGACGACGTCGTCCGGGCACTTCGGGTCACCCCCCAGCAATTGCGTGATGCCGCGGAACGGGAGGGCCGCGAACTCGCGCGGCGTGTCAGCGCTTACCGGGCCGACCGTCCACCGGTGGAATTGGCAGGTAAGACGGTGATCCTGGTCGACGACGGTCTGGCGACCGGGGCCAGTATGCTGGCCGCCGTCGAGGCGTTGCGCGAGATGGATCCCGCCGAGATTGTCGTAGCGGTACCTGCCGCCCCCGAGTCGACATGCCGCGAGTTCGCGGCGTTGGTGGACGATCTGGTCTGTGCGTCGATGCCCACGCCGTTCCTCGCCGTGGGGGAGTCGTTCTGGGACTTCGAACAGGTCACCGACGACGAGGTGCGTGAGCTTCTTGCCACACCGACCGTGGGTATTGCCACCACCAGGCTTCGGATCGCCGAAACACCGGCAGAGGTCATCGCCCGCTGCGCTGTCGATGCGCCTTCGGGTATGCCGCCGATCGAGGCGCTCGAGGAAATCGTCGGTGACGCACGGGTTGTCCTGATCGGTGAGGGCTCACACGGCACCCGCGAGTTCTACGAGGCGAGGGCGGAGATCACCAAATGGCTGATCGAGGAGAAAGGCTTCTGTGGAGTGGCCGTCGAAGCCGACTGGCCGGACGCGTATCGGGTGAATCGGTACGTCCGTGGCTACGGCGGCGACACCTCTGCAGACGAGGCCTTGAGCGGATTCGAACGCTTCCCCGCCTGGATGTGGCGCAACACCGTGGTGCGCGACTTCGTCGGATGGCTTCGTCTGCACAACAACGAGAGTCGGGCGCAGGGCCGCCGCCAGACCGGTTTCTATGGGCTCGACCTTTACAGTCTGCACCGTTCGATGGAGGAGGTGATCAACTATCTGGAGAACGTGGATCCGGATGCCGCGCAACGGGCCAGGGACCGATACGCCTGTTTCGATCGCACCTCTGGCGACGACGGACAGGCCTACGGTTTCGCCGCCGCCTTCGGCGCCGGTATGTCCTGCGAGCGTCAGGTGGTCGAGCAGTTGGTCGAGCTGCAACGCACTGCACTTCAGTACGCGCATCGAGACGGGCTGTTGGCCGAGGACGCGCTGTTCTACGCGCAGCAGAACGCGCAGACCGTCCGCAATGCCGAGGTGTACTACCGGGCTATGTTCGGCAGTCGCGTCACGTCGTGGAACTTGCGGGACCAACACATGTTCCAGACCCTCAAGACGTTGCGTGCCCATCTGCATCGACACGACCACGACGAACCGGTCGGGATCGTGGTGTGGGCACACAACTCGCACGTGGGGGATGCCAGGGCGACCGAAGTCGGTGCGGACGGTCAGCTGACGCTCGGTCAACTGGTGCGGGAAGGTTATGGCGAGAAATCCCGACTGATCGGCTTCACCACGTACAGCGGCACGGTGACCGCCGCCAGCGAGTGGGGCGGGGTCGCCGAACGCAAGACGGTCCGGCCGGCCCTCAACGGCAGCGTCGAAGAACTCATGCATGAGGTCGACAGGCCCGAGTTCCTGGTGTCGGCACTGATCGGTCGCGACGCCACCGGTCCGCTGGACACCCTCCGTCTGGGACGGGCGATCGGCGTCATCTATCTGCCCGCGACCGAGCGGCAGAGTCACTACTACCACGTACGGCCCGGTGACCAATTCGACGCGATCATCCACATCGACCGGACCACCGCGTTGGAGCCCCTTGAGCCCACCAGCACGTGGGTTGCCGGGGAAACACCGGAAACCTATCCCACCGGTCTCTGAGGGATACCGGTGATCCTCACCCTGACGATGAATCCTGCTCTCGATGTCACCGTCGAAGCTGATCGCGTCCGTCCAACTGACAAGATCCGTTGCCGCGCAGAGCGATACGATGCCGGCGGTGGTGGCGTCAATGTGGCGCGATTCGCTCACGCGATGGGCGCCGACGTCCTCGCCGTGCTGACTGCGGGTGGGCCGACGGGGACACACGTCGTGGAACTGATCGACGCGGCACACGTGCCCCATGTGCCCGTCGCCGTCGAGGGGATCACCAGGCAGAGCCTCACCGTCAACGAGTGTGCCACCGGGCAGCAGTACCGTTTCGTGCTACCCGGACCCGTTCTCACGGCAGAGGAGCAGCGGCGGTGCCTCGACCTGATGGTGGATGCCGCAGCGCCGGCGGACTTCGTCGTCGCCAGCGGCAGCCTGCCGCCCGGCGTGCCGCCTGACTTCTATCAGCGGGTGGCCGACATCTGCCGCCGGCGGAATGCCCGCCTGGTCGTCGATACGTCCGGTGGGGGATTGACACACCTCACCTCGGGCGTGTTCTTGCTGAAACCGAGCGTGCGGGAACTGCGCGAATGTGTCGGTCGCAGGCTTGACTGCGAAACCGACCAAGTGGCTGCGGCACGTGAACTCATCGATGCGGGTACGGCCGAGATGGTTGTGGTCTCGCTCGGCGCGGAGGGCGTTCTCGTGGTGACGGCGCGAGACAGTTCACGGCTGTCCGCCATGCCGGTCACCGCAGTCAGCGGGGTGGGTGCCGGAGATGCCTTGGTCGCGGGTACGGTCGTCGGGCTGGCCCGGGGATGGCCGCTCCCTACGGCGGTGCGCTATGGAATCGCGGCAGCGACGGCGAAACTGCAGACAGCGGGTACCTCGGCGTTCCACCGGGCCGAGGTCGACTGCCTCTTCGACGGTTTCGACGCTACAGTGGGGCGCTGAGCGCAATCGCCGTCACGACGTCCAGCCAAACCGCCGGAACGTTGTGGAGGGCGGGTTGCCCTGTGCAAGCGCCACATCCGGGCAGGGCTTGGGCAATCGGGGGGTCATGGTGCGCCACGTGGTGCACCACCGCTCCGGTGCTGCGGATCATCAAGCCGCCACGGCGACATCGATCGACAGGGCGTCGGCCAAGGCGTGCGCCGCGGCCCAGTTGCCTTCACAGACGGTGCGAGCGAAGTCCGCTGCTATCCCGCTGTGCACCCCCAGCTGTGCCAGCCAGAGCGCTACCGTCGTGTCGAGCTGATCGGCCGACACACAGACGCAACGTTCCTGGTGCAGTCGATCGGTGAGAACATACTTTGCGGCCGAGGCCGTGCTCTTGCGCCGGCTCCGAGCGTTGAGAGTTCTCATCGGTAGCTCCTCGGTCGGTGTGTCTCCTCAATCACATCAAGTCGGGCCACCGCCGAATACGGTCGTATATCCCTGTCTTCGAGTGTCTTTGGTCCCCAGCCCGGTCGACCAAATGCCGGATGAACCAGTCTCGTGCCAATTGCGCTGCCCGCTCCAGAGTGCCGGGCTCCTCGAAAAGGTGGGTGGCGCCGTCGATCACATCGATGCGGCATTCGGCGGTCATCGCTGCCTGAGCGCGGCGGTTGAGTTCCAGCACGATCTCGTCCCGTCCACCGACGATCAACAAGGTCGGCGCGGTGACATCGGCCAGTCGCGGGCCCGCCAGATCGGGACGACCTCCGCGGGATACCACGGCCGCGATGTCGATCCGCTCGTCGGCGGCGGCCGCCAGCGCCGCACCGGCTCCCGTGCTGGCGCCGAAGAAGCCGATCGGTAATCCGGCGGTACCTGGTTGGCTCGTGAGCCAGCCGGTGACGTCGACGAGCCGGTGCGCCAACAGCCCGATATCGAAGACATTGGCGCGGTCGGCTTCCTCGGTCGGGGTGAGCAGGTCGAACAGCAGCGTTGCGAATCCTGCGTCGTTCAGGACTCCTGCCACGTACTGGTTGCGCACACTGTGCCGGCTGCTACCGCTGCCATGCGCGAAAACGATTGCACCGTGTGGATGTTCTGGGATGGCCAGCAGACCGTTGAGGTCGGCGGTGCTGGTTGGCACCCGCACCGGCTCGGTTGTGACAGCGTGGGACTGCAGCATGTGGGTGCTCCCTGGTAATGCCCGGTCCAACCGGGGTCATTCATCGACCACAGGACCTTGGTCGGCGTTCTCGATGACGTGCACAGCGGCCTCCTCCGCAGACGCCGCTCCACCACAGATGCCGACGTCAGTCGCGATCAGCTCCGCTTCGGTGTCCGCACCGAACCCGCGGTCGGGGGCGACGAGTCGTCCGGCACGGTCGCGTCCGACCTCCTCGTGCCGGGGAAATTCGGCCTCCTGCTCGGCGGCATCGGATCGGCGCACTTCGGCCTCGTCCAACGGAACGTTGATGCGTGCTGCCGGATCGGGCTCCTCCTGCGCAAGAAGACGATCCACACCGCCTGACGGGATGAGAGCGTCCGTTCCCACCGGCCGTTCTGCCGGCGAGAACCCCTCGTCGAGCGCGTCGGGGACGCCGCGATCCACCAGCGTGTCCTGGGGCTGCAGCTGGTCCTCCATGTCAGAGGTGTCTGGACCGGTGACGGGAGCGCCTGCCAGTTGCGAGTTACTCATCTGCTGTTCCTCGTATGTCAGCGTCAGTGACTGGTTATTTCCCCATTCTGGGTCGTCGGCGAGGCGCCCCTCTAGGGTCCTTAGACCCTCGATGGGTTGACCCTTGGATACCGCAACAGAGCCGCCACCCCGTCGGCGAGCGGCGGTCCGTCGTGCACCTGCACCACCGATGCGTCCGAGGACAACGCCAGGAACGGTAGGACCTCATCGGCCGGCGCTACCACCTCGGGTGCTTCGCCGAACTCGGAGAGCGAATCGGCATCCGGTGCGACGATCGTTAGGTCTTGCCCGCTGACCACCGTGGCGCTGCCAAGAGTTCCGACGATCAGTGTTTCCACGGCACCGTCGGACAACGCCGCGCACACGTCCGGTAAACCCTGGACTGCCATCCCAGACCGGCGGGCGGCCTCGAATCGAGCCAGGGTGTCGGCGGCCCGGTCATGTTCTAGCCGTTCGAATTTGGGACGCTGCGCGCAACGGCACGTTGCACGGTGGCGATCACGTCCGCGGATACCCCGTTGTCCTCCAGTGCCCTGGCGATGACCGTCCAGCGGGCATGTGCCTGTTGTTGTGCGTCGGGTGTCTCGTGGCTGTCGTCGATGAGCAACGACACGAACGGCCCGCGTGCCTTGGTGAGTGTGTGCAGGGCGTTATCGGTCATGTCCGGCCTCCTTCGGTTGCGTCGCCCGGTCGAACTCGGCGAACTGCTCGATCCCGAAGCGTGCGAATACCTGTCGGCGTCGGCCAGGCAGCGCTTCTGCAGCTTCGGCACTGTCGATGACGTGTGGGTTGACCACCTCGTAGCGTTCGCCGCCGGCAGTGACGGTGGCAGTCCCTGCGGTGCGGGCGTTGCGCAGCCAGTCCGTGTCGGCGCCGTAGGGCAGCGGGATGAGCAGACCGGTCGGGGTGGGGATCGCCACGAGCGGGGTCCGATGAACCTTGCCCGTGTTGCGCCCGACGTGCTCGATCACCGAGGCGTACCAATGCCTGCGGCCCGCAAGTTTCAACATCAGCGGATTGAGCAGATGGTTGTTGAACCTGCGCAGCGTGCGATGGGCCGGGTGAGTGGAGTTGTTCGGCATCTCTTGATGGTGATAGAACCGGACTCCGAGGCGCAGGGGTAAAGAGCACGCACCGTTGAGGACCAAAGTCCCTTCGGTGCACCGGTGACTTTGGCCCCTAGGCGCGGATCGCCGTGCCGGCAGACCATGAATCAGGACATTCCGGAAGGAGTGACATGGGTTCCATGACCACCCGCCCCTGCGCGACCCGACGCCAGCTCGACAATGTGGCGTGGCAGTTTCTTCGGTCGGAGTTCACCGGCGACGTCTACGCACACTGGCCCATCGAACGCCGGCTCGAGACATTCCTGCCGCATCGCGGCTACCGGCATTTGCGCGACGACGGCACGGCTTTCAGCGACCTGCTCGACCGCGTGATGGCCAATTTGCCGGTCGCCATCCAGATCGGCGTACTACCGGCACATAACGCCCGAGCATCATCACCAAGGACGCCCACGATTGGCCCGTCACCCGCGCGGCCATGACGGGCACGTTACCCGGGGATGCGCTCTGAGCTGGGCATTTGCCGAGATATTGACGGCCGTGACTCTTTTCCTCTGGCTGAATTGATGGCAGACTCGGGTAAGGAGCAGTCCAGCCCGGGGGATCGGATGACGGAGGACAATGGACCGAACTCGGCCTTCGCGCGGCGGCGGCCGGATGAACTGAGGCGCATCCATGACCAGCTCGACGAGCTGGCGGCCGATCGCGATCAAATGGGATTGCTGCTCCAACTGGCCATCGAGATCAGCTCCGACCTGGAGCTGGATCCGACGCTGTATCGGATCATCCGGGCAGCGCTCACCCTCACCGGTGCGCGCTACGGCGCGATCGGCGTGTGGGGTCCCGAACACCTGCTCACCTCCTTCGTGCACGAGGGCATGGACCCGGGCACCGTCGCGCACATCGGTCACCTACCGGTCGGTAAGGGCATACTCGGCGCGCTCCGAGAGCGGACCGATCTACTGCGCCTCGATGACCTGACCAAACACCCCGCCTCGGCCGGTTTTCCGGAAGGGCACCCGCCGATGAGGTCGTTCCTCGGCATGCCGATCCGGATCAGGGGCGCACCGTACGGCAGCCTCTATGTCGCCGATGACCGGCCGGAGCACAGCTTCACCGCCACCGACGAGTTGACGGCCCGGGCGTTGGCGTCGGTGGCAGCGGTCGCGATCGACAATGCGCGATTGTTCAACCAGATGCGGGTAACCGCGTCGTGGACGAATGCCAGCCGCGAGATCACCGCTGCAGTGCTTTCCGACGAGTATCCCGAGCTGTTGCGACCATTGAGGCTCATCGCCGAGCGCGCGCTGGAGCTCACCGAAGCGGAGCAGGCCATCGTGCTGGTCCCTGACGATCCGGATGCAATCGACGACGGGGTGGAAACGTTGGTGGTGTCGGCGGCCGTGGGTAGCTACGCCGATGACGTGCTGGGCCAGCGCATCCCGGTCGCCGGGTCCACCACCGGGGAGGTGTTCCGTTCCGGCGAGCCGCTGATCACCGAGACGTTCCGCCGTCCGATCGAGTCGTTCACCGGCGCCGGGGGACGACCGGCGATTGTCGCCCCGTTGTGCGCCGAGCAGCGCACCATGGGTGTGATCGCGTTGGCGCGCAACGCTTCTGATCCGCCTTTCGACTCTTCATATCTCGATCTGGTGCGTGACTTCGCCGGCCACGCGGCGGTCGCGCTCACGATTGCCCGGGCCCGGCACGACGCGGCCCAACTGACCCTGCTTTCCGACCGGGAGCGCATTGCCCACGATCTGCACGACCAGGTGATCCAACGTGTTTTCGCGGTCGGAATGGACCTGCAAGGGGTCATCGCCCGGATGCGAAACCCTCAGTTGGCGCATCGGCTTTCCCGTTCGGTCGACGAACTGCAATCGGTGATCACCGATATCCGAGCCACTATTTTCCATCTGCAGAAGTCGTCAGCTGCGCACGAGGGCTTTCCTTCGCGAATCCACGACCTGTTCGAAACCTTGACCGAAAACACCGACGTGACTGCGACGCTGAACGTGAGCGGTCCGCTGAGCGTGGTAACGGCCGAGCTCGCCGACCATGCCGAAGCCGTTCTCACCGAGGCACTGAGCAACGCCATCCGGCACTCCGGGGCCGCCGAGATCAGCGCGAGCATCACCGTCGCCGACGACCTGTCCATCGTGGTCTCCGACAATGGCAAAGGCATACCGCCGGACAACCGGCGGAGCAGCGGGCTGCGTAACCTCGCCAGCCGCGCCGAATCAGTGCAAGGTCGGTTCACCGTCGCAGATCGCCCAGGCGGTGGCACCGAAGTGGTCTGGAGTGTGCCCCTTACCGTGGAATGACGTGCTGTGACCAAGGTCCCTGCGCGCAGAGACCAAAGTCAGTCGTGACGAAGCCCCACGCGGCCATAGCCTCAGGTGATCACTGACTTATTCGGATGACCGAAGGTCTTGCCCATGGACGTCTGTACTCTGCCGGTCGTTGCGTACGTCGATGGATCATCGTCCTCGAACGCCGTTGTCCGATACGCAGCACGGGAGGCGATCGGCCGTGGCACCGCCCTGTTGCTGCTAGCCGCGGTGCCACTTCTGGACGGATCTCCTACCGCCCACGAACGCCGGGCGGCCGAGGCGCTCCGCTCGGCAACGACCGAGGCCCTCGATGCGGTGGGCACCGACCTGCAGATCGGTACGCGCATCGATGCAGGCGGTGAGGCAGACGTTCTCGTGGCCGGATCGCGCTGCGCTGAGCTGCTCTGCCTCCCGGCGCGTGGTGCCCGAGGATCAGCGGTAGTGGGTCGGGCGCGATCACCGCTGCTGTTGGTGTGGAATCCGCAGCGGCAATGTGGGACGTCAGAGGACGGGTGGGTGGTCGCGCTCAGCGCAGCGGAAGCGGTCGCAGGGCGGGTGCTACACGCGGCGATAACCGAGGCGCGCCTGCGGGGGAGCGCCGTGATGGTGCTGGCTCCGCACGGAGCCGAGCTCGATGAGTATGTGCGCATCACCGAGTCGGTCTGTCCGGAGCCCGATCTCGATGTGTGGGTACTGCCGGGACCACCCGACCTGGCCGCGATGGTCTTGCAGCATCCCGACCTGGATCACCTGGTCGTCACCACAGCCGATGACACCGCACTGCTGGTGTCGCTGCTCGGAAACCGGGAATTGGACACGCTGCAGGCTCCGCTGGAGACTGGTCCTGCCACCGGACAAGGTGTCTAGGCCGGAGGTGACATTCGGCCCTGTTCGGCCCGACCGCAGCGCGATTAATTTGCACGACAACCGGATAGGAGGGCTGCGGCGATGAACGATTCGAACCCGCAGGGCAGAGAATGGGCCGTCGGCGTGTGCGTCGACGAGCATGATGACCACACCAGGGTCACCGCATGGTTGGTCGGTGACACCCGTGATCTGACGGGAAGCGTTGTGGCCCGGCGCAATCCGGTCGACCGGGATGTGCCGGCGATCGGTGATGAGCCCGCGGTGGCACGGACCCTGCACGACCTCGCCGAGAAACTGCTCACGGCCACCGCCGGTGATATCGAGGATGTCACGTTGAAAGCCGCGGTAGCGGACGCCGACAAGTACCTTGCCGGGGAATCGACGGAATCGGCCGGGCAATGACCGCCGATGGTGCGGTCGTCCGGTCGGGGTTGGCTGTCTGAGTCCAGACGAGAAGTCAGCGTGAGCGCACCACCAGGACCGGTGCCGTCGCTGCCTGGGCGACGGTGCCGCTGACGGAGCCCAGAAGGGCTCCTGCCACCGCTCCGTACCCGTGGCTCCCGACGACGACAAGCTGCGCGGTATCGGACAATTCGACCAACCGACGGCCGGGCTGGTCGCAAACCACCACGCGGTGCACGTTCACCCGAGGGTAGCGGCGCTGCCAGGAGGCCAGCTGGCCGGCCACCTCACCGTCGACGTCGGGCCGCAGTTGTTCCCAATCGAATCCGGGTAGTTCGAAGGCACCCGCAGACCACCACGCACGCAGGGCGATCAGGTCGACACCGCGGCGACCAGCCTCCTCGAATGCCAGAGTGGTCGCTTCCTCGGACGCCGCGGACCCGTCGTAACCCAGCAGCACCGGAGCGTCGGAATCCGGTGGTCGGTGACTGTCGTGGATCACCGCCACCGTGCAATGGGCGCGATGCAACACGGCGGTGCTGACACTGCCGAGAACGGTGCGGGTGAGCGCGCCGCGGCCGCGCGAACCCACCACGACCATTCCCGCCGTGCGCGACGCGTCGGTCAACGCGGCGGCCGGCGCTGCGTGCGCGTACTCGGTGACCATCTCGACCGATCCGTCGGTCATCTCGTGCACGGTGCGGGCGGCCGCGTGCAGGATGTCCTTGCCGCGATCGCGCAGCCATTCCAGATACCCGTTCGGAGCCGGGGCCACCGGCCACGCTGCGATCGGCGGTGCGGCAGCGTGCAACAGGACCAGTGTTGCACCGTGTAGAGCCGACTCGCGTGCGGCCCACTCCAACGCGACGTGTCCGGATTCCGAGCCGTCCACGCCGACAACGATTTTCTCGAACTTCACGTGGTGTCCTGCCGTTCTCTGTCGGTTGCGGGAACGAGTGGCTGCCCAGGACTCTAGTGGTAGCGATCGACCGGGCTCCAGTGCCATATGTCCCTACCTGCGGCCACGCCCGGCAAAGGACTTCAGGCCCTAGTGGCCGGGTCGCACGGGGTGATGTGATTCCCCGACATCCCGCGACACGCCTGGGGCGAGTGGACGGCGATTGGACGGCGAGTGGACAAGGAAGTGAGCTGATGGATACCTCGACTGGCGTCTCGGCAGGAAAACCTGTGTCAGAGCGGCGCGGCGGAAGCCCGGTGTGGCTCAACTGGCTGTTGGCGCTACTGACCGTGCCGGTCGCGATGGCGGTGATGTTGTTCGCTTTCGGCGCCGTGATGGGACTTGCCCGCTGTACCGAGGGGGCGTGCCCCCATATGGGCCCCGGGGAGTTCTGGTTCGGGATTCTCGGATACGGGCCGCCCTTCGTTGCCGTGGCGGCAATCGTTGCGTCCTTGTTCACCGCATCACGCAAGCACGGGGTCTGGGTTCCGGTGGTGGCACTCGGGTTGCTGGTCACTGATCTCGCCGTCCTGGCCATCACCTTCCGGACATAAGTCCTTCGTCCCGACAACTTCCGGCCCTGACGATGCCGCATATCGAACGCGCATCGTCGAAGGGCATCACGACTCGAAGCAGAGGTATCGCCCCATGTCCCGTTATTGTCTCGACGCCGAAACGGCGAACGCCGCGTTGTCCTTGGCAACGCGGGCGCCGTCGATACACAATTCACAGCCCTGGCGCTGGCGAGTGGGGCCGCACAGCGTGCACTTGTTCGCCGAGCGGTCGTTACGGCTGGAGCACACCGATCCCGACGGACGTGAACTCCTCGTCAGTTGCGGTGTCGCGTTGAACCATTGCGCCGTTGCCCTGGCGGCACTGGGCTGGCAGACCAAGATTCATCGGCTGCCCAACCCGGAGCAGCCAGATCACCTCGCGTCGCTCGAGCTGCACCGGAGCCCGGCCGGCGAGATGGACATCTCCCTGGCGTCGGCGATCCCGCGCCGCAGAACAGACCGGCGGCACTTCAGCGCGTGGCCGGTACCGCCCGGGCACGTCGCCATGATGGGTGCCCGTGCGGCGAGAATGGGTGTGACGATGCGGCGCATCGATCCAGACGAGGAGTTCCGCGCGATCCTGGAGTGGGCGCGGCGTCGGCATGGTGACGACGCCGGCTACCTGAGCGAACTCGCCGCGTGGAGTGGGCGTTACGGCGCGGTGGCCGGGGTGCCGGCGCGTAATACCCCGGCACCGGACCCGGGCGCTCAGGTTCCCGCGCGCGTCTTCGCGGGCACGGCCCTGTCTCAACCCGAGGACTCGACCGCAGCGGACGACCACGGCGTCCTGCTGGCGCTCGGGACCGCGGCCGATGATGTGGTGGCACGTCTGCGAGCCGGTGAAGCGACCAGTCAGATCCTGTTGACCGCGACATCGATGGGGCTGGCGAGCTGCATCCTCACCGAACCGCTTGAGCTCGTCGAGACACGTGAACAGTTGCGGGACAAACTGTTCGGCGGCAGCCATTGCCCGCAGGTGCTGCTGCGCATCGGTTGGCTGCCGCCGAACGCCGACCCGTTGCCTGCGACACCCCGGCGTGCGCTCGGTGACGTCGCACGACGGCTGGACGGTGAGCCGCTGGACTAAGCCGCCTGGTCGAAGGTCGATTCAGCCGGTGACCTTGGACCCTAAGTCTCTCGGTCCCCATGGGACATGCTGGGAACATCACCACCGGGCGGCTATCGGAGGAGCGGACGTGGACAGTTTCATCATCGGTCTCGGCGGTGCCGCCGGAGCCCGCTTGCTCAGCCGTAATCCGCTGGTGCGGATCAGCGACCGAATCGAGGATCTGGCAATGGTTCTCGCGATGGTGTTCGTCGTCCTGGCCGCACCGGTTGCGGCGGCCGTCGGCACCGCGGTGCACGACACCCAGGCGCACCGCTACGCCGACCAGGCGGCGACCCGCCACCTGGTTCAGGCCACCGCCCAAGACGACACCACGGTCGTCATGCAGCACACCCAGAGCACGTACACCGTCCGGGCCCGCTGGACCGCCGCGGGCACCGACCATCTGGACGTGGTGCCCTGGCCGGAACCGGCCAAAGCCGGAGCCAAAGGGGATATCTGGGTGGATGCAGAGGGCCTGAACACCACGGCGCCGACCGATGCCCGCCAAGCCGTGGCCGATGCGGTGGCGGTCGCCGTGCTGCTGTGGGGCGGTGTCGCCGCCGCATCGGCCGGCATCGTCTGGGCGGTGCGTCGGCGCCTCGACCGAGTCCGACATGCGACCTGGGATCGGGAGCTCGCCGCGGCGCTGGACGGACCCGGCGGTCGCGCACCACATCGGTTCGACAGCTGATGAGTCTCACCGTCGCGGTCCACCTGCCGGAACCGGCACTGCTGCGGGATGAACTGGACGGCTTGGTATCCATGTTGGCGACGAGGTTTCCCGGGCACTCCCGGATGGAGATCACCCAACTGGTGACGACGACGTATCACCGGCTGGCGGCCGACGCGCGCATCACGGCCCATCTCATTCCGCTCACCCTCAATGTCACCCGGCGCATGCTGACCCGGCAGCAGCGGTCACCGGCGTGCTCACCGGATATGGATGGACTGCCCCGACGCCAAACGCTGAACGTGGCCCCGGCACTCGACCTCGATCGCGGGCACCCCCGTGGGATCGGCGGTGACGTCAGCCTCCCGTCCGCTGATCACCAGATGTAACCGATGGCCGCGATACCACAGTGAGCACGTCAGCTGACCTTGAGCCTTCGGCCACATCGGGCCCAGCACCAAGCGGTCGCCCCGGGTCTCCAAGCCCGTGAAGCAGCGCTGCAACAAATCGACACTGCCCGCCATGGCCGCCAGGTGGACGCCTTCAGCCGTCGAACCGTGTTGAACGTCGGAGATGTCGGACTTGAGCACTTCGGCGAAGTAGCGCATGGCTTGATCGCGGTTGCCGCGCGCCGAGACCCAGGAATGCACGACAGCGCTCAATGTGGACCCGTGTGACGTGCGGGCCGCGTAATACGCGACGGTTTCGGGTATCTGCCGCGGTCGGAACCGGTAGCCCAGCCGGGCGAAGATGCCACGGAGCTCATCTGCGGACAACAGGTAGAAGAGCATCAGCACATCGGCCTGCTTGGCAACCTGATACCGGTTCACATCGTCGTTCTCCGATTCCAGAATGCGGTCCAGCCGGGCGATATCACCGTAGCGTCGGCGGTAGGCGGACCAGTCGAGCTCGGCCAGGTTCTGATACCCCTCGAATTGGCTGATGACACCGTCATGAAACGGAACGAACATGCGCCTGCTCACCGCATCCCACTGCGCCAATTCCGCTGCGGTGACGTGTATCCGGTCCAGTAGATCTAATCGGTCCGGCAGCGGTAGAGCGTCGAGCGCATCGAACGCGCGCAGGATCACCCACACCGCCATGACATTCGTGTAGGCGTTGTTGTTGATGCCGTGGCCGGGTGCATCCGGGTAGCCGGAATGGAATTCGTCGGGTCCGATCACACCGTCGATGACGAACCGGTGCCGCTCGCCGTCGTACCGGGCCCGGCTGGCCCAGAATCGGGCGATCTCCACGATGATCTCGGCCCCACGGTCGATCAGGTACTGACGGTCACCGGTGATCTGGTAGTGGTGCCACGCGGTGTAGGCGACAGCGGACCCGATGTGGTGGGCCAGGTGACTGCTGTCCGGAATCCAGCGTCCTGACAGCGGATTGAGGTGTAGCCGCTGGCTCTGCTCGCTTCCGTCGCTGCCGGATTGCCACGGGAACATCGCACCCGTATATCCGGCGTCGTGCGCGGCCCGGCGAGCCTGCGGCAGCCGCCGGCTGCGGTAGGCAAGGGCGCTGCGCGCTGCCTCGGGTAGACGCAGGCTGAGCAGGGGGATGATGAACAACTCGTCCCAGAATATGTGGCCTCGGTACGCCTCGCCGTGCAATCCGCGCGCGGGTACCCCGGCGTCCAGGTCGGCGCCAGGGCCGGGAACCGACTGCAGAAGGTGCATGATGTGCAGGCGCAGTATCGTCTCGGATTCCGTTGCGGCCGGCATGCCGAAATCGAACTTCTGCCAGAGCTGCGTCCAGATCGTGCGCTGGTCATCGAACAGCTGGGCGTAGCGGCCGAGATGGGTCAGCCGCTGACCGGCGGCCTCCCCAGGAACCGATATCGCGCGAGCGTGACCGGTGACGATGACGGCGCACTTCTCGACGGTCAGCGGTCGGCCGGCGACGACATCGGTGGTGAAGTCGTGCCCCGCGCCTGACGGATCGTTGCGGAAACGTGCCGTGACCTCGGCGGCTCGGTCGAGCTCCCACAGGGTAGTGCGGGCCGCGACCGCGATCGGTATGTGCGACTGCGTCGTTCGGGCCTCGACAAGCACCGCATCTCCGGGAAGTTCACCGATCGAGACGGTTTCGAGATGCCGGCCGGACAGCGCTCGGTACCGCGCCACGCCGGAATTGGTGGTGGTCGAGTCGATGGTCGAGCGGATATCGATGCTGCCCGACCAGTTTTCGGCGACCAGCGTCATCTGCAGCGCACAGACATGAGGGTCGTGCATGGAAACGAACCGTCGTTGGGTTATGGAGGTGCGACGGCCCGCCTGGTCCTGAAACCGTAACTCACGCAGGCATTCCGCAGTCCGGATATCGATTGTTTGACGATAGGAGAGCAGCTCGGCGGTGTCCACGTCGAACCACCGCCCGCCATCGATGCGGAAGGTCAGGGGCAGCCAATCGGGCAGATTGACGATGCTCTCGTTGCTGACCGCTATGCCGTCGACGACATCGGTCAGCCGGTTGTAGACACCTGCGGCATAGGTGCCGGGGTAGTGGGCGGCCGAATCACCACCATCCGGTGCTGCGGCACGGCTCGCCAGAGCGCCGTTACCGACGGCACACAACGCCTCATGCAATCGCTCCGCCTGCGGGTGGTACCCCTCGAACGAGAGGGACCAGCCTTCGGTGACCGACTGTGCGGGGGACAACGCCTTTGTCAGGCGGGTCAGCAGCCTGGTGGTGCCATCGGTCCCGTTCAGGGTGAAGTCGGCGGCGGTAGCGCGATCACCGTCTCGAGACCGGACCACGATGCCGATGCCGTCGCGTCGGATGGCGTCGAAGGCATCCTCGTCGGCCAGGTTGGCACCAATGTAGATCGGCAGAAGCCTGCGATCTGTGGTGAGTTGGCCGACGAGGCAGCGCACCGCGTCGCCCCTGCCCCAGCTGGCATCCGGGCCGTGGTTGATACCGTTGCGGTGGAGGAGGCCGTCGGGGTCGAGCACTGCCAAACCGTGTGAACCGGCGTACCACAACCCGGGTATCCCCACCGTGGCTCTGATATCGGACAGGGTACGGCCGCTGATCACCGCGACGGGGCAGACGGCGCTCAGCGCACGCACCGCCCCGGCGACTCCCGGCGCCAACGTCACGGCGGTCGGATCTGTGCCTGCGCAGGACAGCGCCCCGTCGAGATCGAGGAGCACGACCGGCGTTCGGCCGGCGAGGACCGAATCGATCTGGTCCAGGCTACCCAGGGCGTCGGGCAGCGTGCCGATACGGCGATCGGCCCGGTCGGTGCCGATGCGGGGGGCCTCAGCGATCACGCCGCCGGCTCCCGCGGCGGGTAACTCTCGGTCATGACGGCTGTGCTCACTCCCGTACGACGATCACCGGTACCGCGGAGAGCTGTGCCACGGTGGAACTCACCGAGCCCAAGAGCAAACCGGAGAAGCCGCCCCGGCCGCGGTTCCCGACGATCACCAATTGCGCCGTGCGGGATTCGGTGACCAGCCAGTGCGCGGGACGGTCACACGGCAGTCTGCGCTCCACGTGGACATCGGGATACCGCTCCTGCCAGCCGGCGAGGCGTTCGGCCAGCGTCTCGTGTGCTTGCTCTTGATAGAGGTGCCAGTCCATCTCGACCGCCGGGAACACCTCGGTATCGCTCCACGCGTGCATGGCCACTAGGTCGACCCCCCGCAGCGACGCCTCTTCGAAGGCGAGCCGGGTCGCGGATTCTGACGTGGGCGATCCGTCGACCCCCACGAGGACGGGGGCGCTGGTGTCCACGTCGACGCCGGCGCGAACGACCACAACGGGGCAGTGGGCATGATGAAGCAGCCCGGCGCCCACCGATCCGATCGGCAGGTGCCGGTGCGGGCCGGTACCGCGATTTCCCACCACGATCATCGTTGCGTCCTTCGACACCTCGTACAGGGTGGGGATGACCGGCGAGGGCGCGGACTCCGTGCGCACCGGGGGAGCATCGGCAGCACCGGTGGCGGCGTGGAAGATCTTCGCCGCCTGTTCGAGGACCTGCCGCGAGTTGTCGTCCTGCCACTCGGCGATCTCCAGCTGTGCCGTGGTGATCGGCCATGTCACGATGAGCGGTGCGATGACATGGAACAGGGTGACCGGAATATGGCGCAGTGCGGATTCCCTTGCGGCCCAAGCCACGGCCGCATCCGACGCCGGTGATCCGTCGACGGCGACCAAGATGCCGTATTTCGTTGTGGACGTGGACATCGGGGTGCTCCTTCGCTGAATGTTATTGACGCTCATCGTTTCGCGGATCCGATACCGGCCGATAGGGCAAAAAGTCATCACCGCGAAGCGGTCGTCGTGTGCTGCAGGAGGGTGAAGTAGTTCTCCTCTTCGGCAACGAAATGCACGGCCAGCAACTCATCCAGGCCGTACAGGCAGGCAACCAGGTCCTCGTGCTGGGCTTCGCCGATCGCACCGCGCTCGTCGGCGACCGTCACGTGGGTGTGTAGTCGGCGCACCAACCGGTCGATCTCGGCGTGCATCCGGCTCATCGTCGCGGTGGCTTCCGGTCCACCCAGCGGGGCTGCCAGTGCCGGATAGAGGCCGCGGTCCTCGGCGTGTTCGTGCGGGAGGATGACCTGTTGGGCGAAGGCGTCGGCGCGTCGCACCAGCGGCAGCGCCCCGGTGAGATCGCCGTCGGACAGGCGGTGTGCGGCCGCACGGAAGACCCCCAACTCCCCGCGCATGCGGTCGTGTTCCTCGGAGAAGCGACGAAGCAGTGCTTCGGTGTCAGGCGCCAAGACCGGTCCACCGACACCAGGTGTGCGCAGCGCCCGCAGTGCGTTGAGGATGACGGCCAGATCGATCATCTCCTGCAACAAAGCGCCGATGGTTGGCGGCAGCAGCCCCACCGCGGCCACACACATGGCCAGCAGGGACAACCCCATACCGATGCCGGCGCTCTCGATGGCGATGCGCCGTGCCCGACGCGCGATCAGCATCGCATCGGCCAGCCGGTCGATGCGCCCGGTCGCCAAGACGACGTCGGCCGTCTGTGAGCTTGCCGTCGAACCGAATCCGCTGAGCGCGATTCCGACCGAAGCCGCCGCGAGGGCCGGCGCATCGTTGACGCCGTCACCCACCATGGCCGTGACGGCTTTGGCCCGTTCGGCCCGCACGCCTGCCACCTTGTCGGCCGGGGTCTGGTCAGCCCGCAGTTGGTCGAGCCCCAGCACCGCGGCGATGTGTTCGGCAGGGGCGAGGCGGTCGCCGGTCAACATGACCATGCGGTCGATACCTGCCGCACGCAATCGGCGAAGAGTTCGGGGTGCGTCCACCCGCAGCGGATCCTGCAGCAGGATCGCGCCGACCAACGCATCATCGGCCGATACCCACGCAATGACCGATCCGTCGAATGCCGCGCGGGTCACTGCATTACCTGCCCACGCTGGTGGGTTCGGCGGCAGCGACCGGTTGCCGACCGTCACACGTGTCGCCTCTACGGTGGCCGTCGTGCCGGTCCCGGCGTTCTCCACGACGTCGTGCGGCATACCGAGGACGATGTCGCGGCCGTTGGCTGCCTCGACGATGGCCTGGGCCAGCACATGTGGCGAGAACCGGTCCGCGGTGGCGGCCAGCCGCAGCACGTCGGTCTCCGTCCACCCCGGTGCGGTGAGGACGTCGGATCCGATCGGCCGGCCGGTGGTGAGTGTCCCCGTCTTGTCCAGCACCAAAGTGGTTGTCCGCCCCAGGTTTTCCAATGCGCCACCGCTGCGGACGATCACGCCGATTCGAGCTGCCCGCGACAATCCCGACACGATCGCCACCGGAGCCGCGAGCAACAGCGGGCACGGTGTGGCGACCACCAAGACGGCGACGGCACGTTCGGCCGATCCGCTGAGCAACCACGCGGCACCGGCCACCGCGAGTGTCAACGGTAAGAACCAGGCCGCCATCCGGTCGGCCAGGCGGACCACCGGTGCGCTCTGGGCGGCAGCTTCCTGGGCCAACCGTACGATGCCGGCGTAGGTGCTGCGCTCGGCGGTGGCCGTGGCCCGGATTTCGATTGCCGCGCCGGCGTTGACAGCCCCGCTGCGCACCGCATCACCGGATCGGCGTTCGGCATAGACGGATTCGCCGGTGAGCACCGACTCGTCCAGTGTCGCCGCGTCGGAGCTGATCAGTCCGTCGACGGGGACCACCTCGCCGGGACCGACGATCAGCCGGTCGCCGGCGACGACATCGCGCAGCGGCACAGTCGTCACACCATCGGTGTCGATTCGTCGCGCGTGCGGTGGAACCCGGTCGGTGAGGGCGGTGAGGTCGCGGCGGGCCCGCCGTTCTGCCGCGGCGTCCAGCGCACGCCCGGTGGCAAGCATGACGGCGATCAATGCACCGGCGAGGTGCTCACCGATCCCAAGCGTGCCGACCAGGCTCAGCACGGCGATGATGTCGGCCCCGAATCGGCGACGCTGTATCGCGGTGATCACCCACCACACCGCCGGTACCAGAGCCACCAGGGTCCCTGCGCTCCAAAGCCGCTGGGCCAATAGATGTTCGCCCAACCACCAAGCGAGCCCACCGCTCCCCAGAGCGACGAGCGTGATCACCAACAGCGTGGCGGGACCGCCTCGGGCAGCCCGGTCGGCTAGCGCCTTCCAGCGCATCGTCACGGCGCGGCCGCGCCCGCCGCGGCGGGCTGCGTCGATTGTTGTTCGGCAGCATGTTTGACGGCCAGCAACAGTCGGCGATTGAGGGCTGAGATCAGCGGGCCGCCCAGTGCGGTCACAAGGAACTCGGCCGGATGCCGCAATCCGACCCGGGTGCGCACGAGCAAGCGGCACCGGTCATCCCAGCGTGGCACCAGGTGGATGGACCACACCACCTCCCACGGGGCCGATGGCGGGGCTCCGCGCAGCACGATCTCCGCATCGGGGGTCACGTCGACCACCGATAACGCGATACCGTCGCGCGAACCGTACCGGCCGGGCGGGACCAGCCAGGTCACGTCGCCGACCGCGAGTTTCCCGGCGCCGTCGGCGCACAGCCGCCGGGTCACCGACGGCCACACCTGCTCCACGGGCCGGTCGACCCACACGCCCTCGGTCGTCGTCACCCGCGGGGCGTGCAGCCGTTCGTCACCGGTGAGTGCCGAATCGCACTCGTCCTTCGTCGTACCCCAATTGCGCCAATAGCGCCGCGCCCCGTAGAGCAGCACCGCCAACGCTCCCAGTCGCGCCACGTTGATCCTCATGCTTACACCATGGCGCGCCGGGCCGGTCGGCCACTAGGGCCACTGGTCCCACACTGGAAGCCTCGCCGGGAAAGGACTTCTTTCCCTAGTGCCCTCGCAGCGGGTGTAGTCGGATAGAGCTATGAATCCTTCCGGCGCGTGGTGCCCACACACCGATGGCGACGATGGTGCCAAGCACTGGACCATCGACGTGTGCTTCGACGAGTACCAGGGACAGACCCGCGCTCGTGCGGAACTGCACCGGCTGGGCAAGATATCGACCGGTGTGGGGTTCAGCCGGGTCGGGAACCGTAATCCCAGGCTTGTCGCCATCGACGACGAGCTGGCTGCGGCACGAGCCCTGGCCGATCTGGCGAGCCGGTTGACGGCCGCAGGTGCACATGACCTGGATTCGGTCACCGGCACACCGTGATTCCCGTGGGATCGGCGGACGCCGATTCGGGGTCGTCGTTGCTGGGCTGATCCAACGTGGAGACGAACACCGCCGCCTGGGTGCGGCGTTCCATCCCCAATTTGGTCAGCAGTCGGGACACGTAGTTCTTGACGGTCTTCTCGGCCAGGAACATCCTGGCGGCGATCTGTCTGTTGGTGAGCCCTTCACCGATCAGTTGGAGCAGCACACGCTCCTGCTCACTGAGCTTCGCCAGGGGATCGGCGCGTTGCGCCGTGCCACGCAGTTTGGCCATCAGGACGGCGGCCGCTCGATTGTCCAGCAGCGAACGGCCCGCCCCCACATCTTTGATCGCCTGGGCCAGTTGCATGCCCCTGATGTCTTTGAGCACGTAGCCGCTGGCTCCGGCGAGGATGGCATCCAACATGGCCTGATCGGAGGTAAAGGACGTCAGCATCAGGCAACTCAGTTCGGGCAGGTCCGAGAGCAGATCGCGGCACAGCTCGATGCCATTGCCGTCCGGTAGGCGCACGTCGAGGACCGCCACGTCGGGCCGGGCGGTGGGTACCAATGCCATGGCTTGTGCCACCGAACCGGCCTCGCCGACGACGCGCAGTTCGGGGTCGGTGCTGAGCAGGTCGATCAACCCGCGCCGGACCACCTCGTGATCGTCGACGAGGAAGACCCGCAAGGCCCCCGACTCTGCGGCGTTGCCCGCACTCATGGTGCTGACGTCAGCGGGCTCTCGCGGGCGTGGCGGCGGAATATGGCAGGCGGTGATCATGAAGGGTTTCCCACTCAGCGGACCGAAACTCGTTCGCCGGTCACCAGCTGGATCTCCGACGCGGTCGCGGCGTAGAGCTTGCCGGCGATATCCGACAATGCCCGTGCGATGGCGAGATTCTCGCCGACCTCCGCGGGAAAGTGATCTTCCGGGTCCAGGGTGGTCCGGCCGCGACCGATCAGTTCGCCGTCTTCCCAGTCCATCCGGGCGACTGCCGTGGTTCCTTCGCCCACCCGATCAACGTCGATCTTGACGGTCAGATTGTCGAGGTGTTTCTTGGAATGTTTGTGGCCCATGCCATTTCCTTTCGAGTGACTGGCCCGTGGGTTCAGCGATTGACAATCAGGACTTCGGCCAGCGGCCGGCGCGGGGTCGGGGGAGGAGTTTCCTCATCGGTGGGTACGCTGCCCACCCTGATCAATATCTCGGGCAGCGCACGGCCCGTCAGCGAGCTGACGATATCCCTGCCGGCCGGGGTCTCGGTCAGATGGGTCAGTGTGCACGTCGCGAGCCCGTCCATGGTGGCCGTCAGCAGCAACGCGGAAAGCGCTTCGCCGCAGCGGAGTACGTCTTGGCGGGTGTCGTCGTAGGCGGACAGCACCAGGATCAACGAGCGGTCTTCCGGTACCTCGCGCCGTTGCTCTTCGTGGTGGGTGACCGGGAAGCGGCGGCCGAGCGCGACCCGGTCCCGTTCGGGAGCCGAGACCAACGCGCTGTGGGGTATACCGGCGGTCGGGTCGAGAGAAGAAGTCCACCAATCCAATTCGGCATGGTAGGCGGAGTCGTACAGTCGCGCTGCCTCGGTTCCGGCCGCGGCTTCGACGAGAGCCGGTCGGGCGTCGTCGCCGAGGACATCGAGAATGGCGGCATCGGTCACGGCTTGCCGCAGTGCCGTCTCGACGGCAGCGGGATTCTTCGGGGCGGCGAATGGGAGCCGATCCGTGCGGCGCCGGCCGATGGCCTGCGCCCGCCGATGGTGGCCATCGGTGACGTATTCCATCGGGGCGAAGTCGATCGACGCGAGATGGCGGTGGTCGTTGGGGTTGGGGAAGCGGTCCACGAACGATGCCCATCCGGCGGCTGCCATCGCCACTTGCAGGTGGTCGAGCACGGCACCGCAACTGATCAGGGCCTGGCGGCCCGAGGAATCGGACCTGACCAGCCGGCTGACATCGAGATGGAGTTCCAGCGTGCTGGCACCGGCGATCCAACGCCACGGCTGGCTGTTGTGTATCGACGGAGCCCGGCATGCCAGGTGCACCGCCTCCTTGAGCACGTCGGTGCTCACCGTGGTCTGCGGCATGATCGCTCCCTTCATCGTCGTTGTCGGCACGTGTTCAACCCTGGCGTCGATGTGAAGCCCGCGTAAGGGCCATAGGTCCCACAAATCGGTGAAGCTCGCGGCAGCCGCGATGAACAGAGTCTTTGTGCCCTGAACAACGAGGACCATCGGCGCACCACCTGGGTCCCTCGACCGCTGTCGGTGGCCGGACCCGGCGGCGAGCATGGTGGATATGCAACCAGCACCTGACACCGCGGCCGTTCACGAAACCCACACCGGTGTCGTGGTGTTGGTGGGTGACCGGGCGTTCAAAGCCAAGAAACCGGTGGTCACCGACTTCCTGGACTTCCGCACCGTCGAGGCCCGCGAGGACGTCTGCCAACGTGAGATTCAGTTGAACCGGCGGTTGGCACCGTCGAGCTATCTGGGAGTCGCACACTTCAGCGGTCCACAGACCGGCCCTGCGGAGCCGGTGATCGTGATGCGCCGGCACCCCGATTCGATGTGCCTGGCGACCATGGTCAGCGGTAGACGCTCGGTGACTGCGGAGTTGGACCGGATTGCCGCGGTGCTGGCGGCCTTCCACCGCGACGCCGAGCGCGGTGGCGCGGTCGACGCCTGCGCAACCGTGGATGCCGTTGCCGACCGCTGGCGGGAAAATCTCACCGAGTTGACCCGTTTCACCGGCGACATCCTGGCCCCCGACGCCGTGATGGAGGTCGAGCGGCTCGTCGAGCGGTTCATCGCGGGCCGCCAGCACCTTTTCGCGCAGCGCATCGCGGATCGGCGGATCGTCGACGGTCACGGCGACCTGCTGGCCGCCGACGTCTTTTGCCTGCCCGACGGTCCGGCGCTGCTGGACTGCCTGGAATTCGACGACCACCTGCGCTATGTCGACGGCATCGACGATGCCGCATTCTTGGCCATGGATCTGGAATTCCTGGGCCGCAGAGACCTCGCCGAGCACTTCATCGCGCAGTACGGCATGCTGGCCGGCGACCAGGCGCCGCCGGCGCTGACGGACTTCTATATCGCCTATCGCGCCGTCGTACGGGCCAAGGTGGACTGCATCCGGGTACAGCAGGGCCGGCGGGAGGCGCGCGCCGACGCCCGCCGGCATCTTGACATTGCGCTCGCCCATCTCATGGATGGCGCGGTCCGGCTGATCATCGTCGGCGGCGGCCCGGGCACCGGGAAATCAACGCTGGCACAGTCGCTGGCGGGTGAGATCGGCGCGCACGTCGTGTCGACCGATGACGTCCGCCGGGAACTTCGACGCTCCGGACGCATCGGCGGGGCCACCGGAGCCTTGCATGGCGGGCTGTACACGGCCGAGAACGTCGACCTCGTCTACGACGAGGTACTGCGGCGGGCCCGGCTGTTGCTGGACGGCGGTTACAGCGTGATCCTCGACGGCACCTGGCGCAATCCCGAACACCGCGCCAAGGCTCGCCGACTCGCCGCCCGCTGCGCGGCAGCGATGTTGGAGTTCGTCTGCACCACAACGCTCGACGATGCCAAGGCGCGCATCTCGGGACGTGGAGTCACGTCGTCGGATGCGACGGCGGAGATGGCGGCCCCCCTGGCGGTCGATGCCGACTCCTGGGCCGGCGCGCACCGCATCGACACCACCAAGCCGATACAGGACAGCATCGCCGAGGCGCGAAAGCTGTGCTGTGTCACCATCTGACACCCGGTCGAACACGTCAGTCGGAAGGATTCCCACGCATGAAAGCTCTTGTCTACCAAGGTCCCGGGCAACGGTCGTGGCAGGAAGTGCCCGATCCGCGAATCCAGCATCCGACCGATGCGGTCGTCCGGGTCGATGCGGTCACGATCTGCGGCACCGATCTGCACATCTTGAAGGGTGACGTCCCCGAAGTCGAGGCCGGTCGAATCCTCGGTCACGAGGCGGTGGGCACCGTCACCGCCGTCGGCTCCGCGGTCCAGAACCGCAAGGTCGGAGACCGTGTCTTGGTGTCCTGCATCAGCGCCTGCGGACGGTGCCGTTACTGCCGGGACGGGCGCTATGGGCAGTGTCTCGATGGTGGGGGCTGGATCCTGGGGCACCTGATCGACGGCACCCAAGCCGAATATGTCAGGGTTCCGTTCGCGGACACCTCCACCCATCTGGTGCCGGCCGGGGTGACCGACGATCAGATGCTCATGCTCGCCGATATCCTGCCCACCTCCTACGAGGTGGGTGTGCTCAACGGGACGGTGCGGCCAGGGGATGTCGTCGCCATCGTCGGAGCCGGCCCGATCGGCCTGGCCGCCATCCTCACCGCGCGGTTGTACAGTCCCCGCACCATCGTCTCGATCGACGTGGCTGACTCACGATTGGAGGCGGCGCGCAAGTTCGGCGCCGACGTCATCGTCAACCCCGGCAGGGAATCGGCCCGCGCGGTTGTCGATTCACTGACCGGCGGGCTGGGTGCGGATTGCGTGATGGAAGCCGTCGGTACGCCCGGCACGTTCGAGGAGTCGGTCCGGTTGGCCCGAGCCGGCGGCCACATCGCGAACATCGGGGTGCATGGCGCGCCGGCGACGCTGCATCTGGAAGACATCTGGATCAAGAACCTGACCATCACGACGGGGCTGGTGGACACGTACTCCACCCCGACGCTCATCGACCTGGTCGCCGCACACCGTATCGACACCGCACCGATGATCACCCATCGATTCACCTTCGACGAGTTCGAAGACGCCTACGACGTGTTCAGCCGGCCGGCCCAGACCGGCGCGCTGAAAGTGCTGCTGGCGGCATCGAGATGAGCACATCAGTGACACCGGTGCGGAAAGCGGCAGACACCGGCGCGCTCGTCCGGGACCTTGCCGATATCCGGCTCGTCGACGCCGACCAGGCCGGCGGGAAGGGCGCCAATCTGGGGGAGCTCATCGCCGCAGGATTACCGGTGCCACCCGGTTTCGTCGTGACGTGTGACGCCTACCGTTCCTCGATGCGTGCCGGTGGTGTCGACGCCGAACTGGCTGCGCTGCATCATGAGGCGTTGGGAAGTGTCGACGACCCGGCACGTCTTGACGAATTGTGCCGGCGCATGCGCGATGAGGTGCGCAGTGGCAACCTGACCGCCGAGCTCCGTGACGCCGTCGTGGCGGCATACCGCGCTCTCGGACCGCATGTGGTGGTGGCCGTTCGTTCGTCGGCGGCCGGTGAAGACGGCAGGGATGCGTCGTTCGCCGGCATGAACCGCTCGATTACCAACATCACCGGAGAGCAGGACCTCGTCGACGCGGTGGCCGGCTGCTGGGCGTCACTGTTCACCCCGAGAGTGCTCACCTATCGGGCCGCGCGGGGTTTCACCGAAGCGCCCGAGATGGCCGTCGTCGTTCAGCGCATGATCTCTGCGGATCGGGCGGGTGTTGCGTTCACCGCCGATCCCAGCACCGGAAATCGCGACCATCTCGTCATCGAAGCCGCGTTCGGTCAAGGCGAAGTCGTGGTATCCGGGAAGGTGCAACCCGACACCTACGTCGTCGACAAAACAACCGGGCGGGTCGTCGACACCAGAATCGGCGTCAAACCGTTCAAGATCGTGCGCGGTGACGACGGGCGCGACGCGGTGGTGGAACTGGACGCCGACCACGTCAACGCTCGGGTGCTCTCCGAGGCGGATCTGCGCCGCATCACCGAACTGGCGATCACCGCCGAGCGGCATTATCGGGACCCGCAGGACATCGAGTGGGCGATCGAGGGCGAGGCCGTGTGGCTGGTGCAGGCCAGGCCGATCACCACCCTGGGGCCGGCACCGACCGCAGCGCCCAATGAGCGTCCGTCGCGTGACGGTGTACTCCTCAACGGTTTACCCGCTGCGCCGGGCACCGCCAGCGGCCGGGTGCGGGTGCTGCAAACCCCTGCGGATGGTTCCTTGTTGCGGGACGGGGAGGTTCTGGTGGCGCCGATGACCAACCCCGACTGGCTGCCAACCATCCGTCGCGCCGCTGCAGTCGTCACCGAGAGCGGGGGGATGACCTGTCACGCGGCGATCGTGGCCCGCGAGCTGTCGGTGCCGTGCGTGGTCGGTGCCCGGTCGGCGACCACGCTGCTGCAGACCGGCGCGATGGTGACCGTCGACGGCACACACGGCCAGATCCGCGACACCGGTCCGGCCGCACCGGTCGCGGTTGTCGCCGCTCCGGCCGGCGCGTCGGTGGCATCGGCCACGCCGGTCACCGCCACCCGGATCTATGTGAACCTGGCGATGCCCGACACTGCTGAGGCGGCGGCCACCGCCGATGTGGACGGCGTCGGACTGCTCCGTGCGGAGATGATGCTCACCGACGCGCTCGGGGGCCTGCACCCGCGGGCACTGATGGCTCGCGGCGAGCAGTCCACGTTGGTCACCGCGATGACCGACGCGATAGGCCGGATCGCTGCCGCCTTCGCGCCCCGCCCCGTCATTTACCGGGCTACCGATTTTCGGAGCAACGAGTTCCGCAACCTCACCGGTGGACAGGACTTCGAACCGATTGAGCACAATCCGATGATCGGCTACCGCGGTTGTTACCGCTACATCAAAGAGCCGGACCTGTTCGCGTTGGAACTGACCGCACTTGCCGAGGTGCGGGATCGATATCCCAACGTGCACTTGATGGTTCCGTTCGTGCGGACCCGCTGGGAGCTCGACGAATGCCTGCACCTGGTGGATGGCTCGCGGCTGGGAAGGCAACACGGACTGCACCGGTGGATCATGGCCGAGGTCCCGTCGGTGGTGCACTGGCTTCCCACCTACATCGGGATGGGCATCGACGGGGTGTCCATCGGCAGCAATGACCTCACCCAGCTGATGTTGGGAGTGGACCGCGACTCGGAAACCTGTGCCGAGGTGTTCGACGAAGCCGACGCCGCGGTGCTGGACGCCATCGGCCACATCGTCTCCACCGCGCGCCGATTCCATATCCCGTCCTCGCTGTGTGGTCAGGCGCCGTCCACCAATCCGGCGTTCGCCGAGCATCTCGTTCGGATGGGGATCACGTCGATCTCGGTGAACCCGGATGCCGTACCCAGGACGCGTCGCGCGGTGGCGGCAGCCGAACAGCGGCTGCTGCTCGACGCGGTCCGGTACCAGGTCGACAGCCTGGAAGGAGATCAGCCGAAATGACCGATCAGCCAACGCCTGTCGTGGTGGGAGTCGACGGCTCGATCACCTCCCTGCATGCCGCACGCTGGGCCGGCGCGCTCGCCGCCCGGCTCGGCGCGCCGCTGCAGATCGTGCACGCCAAACCGTACGCCGCGCACAATCTGACCGATGCGATGGCCGCCGTTCGCGCCGCGTACATCGACGTGCAACAAGAGGCGGCGCCGAGGATCTTGGAGGCAGCCGCAGGCCGGGTGCGTCACGCGTATCCCGATCTGGAGGTCACCACCACCTCGTCGACCGATCCGGTGGAGGAGACGCTGCTGGCCCTGAGCCGGCATGCACGCCTGCTGGTGTTGGGCGGCGACGACATCGCGCCGGCGTCGGCACTGCTGGTGGGTTCGCTCACGCTGGAGATGACGACCCGCGCCGAGTGTCCGGTCGTCGCATGGCGCGGCGAAACATTGCATCCGACAACACAACCTATTGTGGTGGGAGTGGACGGATCCAGCTGCGCCGCGCTTGTGCATGCATTCGAATTGGCGGACGTGCTGGGGGCCCCCTTACGGGTCGTGCACGCCTGGTCCACTCGGATGCCGCCCGGTGAGGTGTCCATCCCCTTCCTGATCGACTGGGAAGCGCTGGAAACTCTGCAGCACGAGGAACTCGCCCGTGCCGTCGAACCTCACCGTCGGTTGCATCCTGACGTGGAGGTCAGCCTGGTCGTCGATCCGTCGAAGCCGCGCCGGGCGCTGCTGCAGCGCCTGGACGATGCGCAACTCGTCGTTGTCGGGGCCCGTGGCCGCAATACGGTCGCTGCCACGGTGCTCGGGTCGACCAGCCTCAACATGCTGCACCACTCGCCCGTGCCGGTGCTGGTTTGCGGGCCGAAAAGCAACGACCGGTGACGGAGCTCCCCACCCGGCGACGGGGCGATGACGTCGCCACGCCGCCCACGGGCCAATTGGGCGCCGACCAGGCCGCCGCGCAGCCGCTGGAGACGGTGTTCGCCGCCCTAGGTGCCACCGCAGCAGGGTTGACGTCGGGCGAGGTACTGCTGCGGCAACAGCGCTTTGGCCCCAACGCGGTCCGGACCCATCGGGTCAGCGCGGTGGCCGTGCTGATCCGCCAACTGCGCAGCGCCCTGCTGCTCCTGCTGGCCGCGACCGCGGTCATGTCGTTCTTTCTCGGTGACCCCACCCAGGCAGTCATCATCGGGGTCATCCTGTTGGCGAGCATCGGGTTGAGTTTCGTCAACGAGTACCGCGCCGAACGGGCTACCGCGCAGCTGCATTCGCAGGTGCACCACTTCGCCTTGGTTCGCCGCGACGGCCAGTTCGTGAAGGACAGTGTGACGCATCTGGTGCCGGGGGACGTGGTCCGGTTGACGCTGGGTGAGGTGGTACCCGCCGATATCCGGTTGTCGGACGTCGACGGATTGGAATGCAACGAGAGCATCCTTTCGGGTGAATCCACCCCGGCGCAGAAATCCACAGACACCGACCACGATCCGCGCGGCCTGGTGGATTACCCGAACCTGGCCCTGATGGGGACCGTCGTCACCGCCGGTGAAGCGGTGGGCGTGGTGTACGCCACGGGGGAGCATGCGCAGTTCGGGCGGCTCGCGGCGGGATTGGGAGAGCGACACCCCGAGACGGATTTTCAGCGTGGCCTGCGCAAGTTTTCGTACCTGCTGCTCTGGGTGGCGTTGACGCTCACCGCCTTCATTTTGGGCATCAACATCATGCTGGGCCGCCCGCTCATCGATTCGGCCCTGTTCGCGCTCGCTATCGCGGTGGGCATTACACCGCAACTACTGCCTGCCGTGGTCAGCACCAGCCTGGCCACCGGCTCACGTCGGCTCGCCGCGCTGCACGTGCTGGTGAAGCGGTTGGTGTGCATCGAGGACCTCGGCGATATCGACGTGCTGATCACCGACAAGACCGGCACGCTGACGAACGGGCGAATCAGCTATATCGGTGCGCTCGATTGCCATGGGGCACAGGACCTCACCGTGTTGCGCCACGGCCTGCTGGCCAGTGATGTCGACGATGCCGGCGGCGCCAGCGGAAATCCGCTGGATGCGGCTCTGGCCGAGGGCGCGGTTGGTTCCGTGACGCTCGGCGACGTACGTCGAATTGCCACCTTGCCGTTCGACCACGTTCGGCGGGCTACCTCGGTGCTCGTGGACGACGATGTGCGGCGGCTCATCGTCAAGGGCGCTCCGGAACAGGTTCTCGACCGTTGTGCGGTGGTGCCCGACGGTGCCCAAGCCACCCTGGACAGACTGTTCGGCGACGGCCGTCGTGTGGTGGCCGTCGCGAGCCGGCCGGCACCCGCGCTGAACCTGCTCACCGCCGCCGACGAATGCGGTTTGACCCTCGAGGGCTTCCTGTGCTTCGCCGACGAGCCGAAACCCGCTGCCGCCGAATCGCTCCAGGCTTTGGCCACGCTGGGTATCGAGGTGAAGGTGGCCACCGGCGACAATCCCCGGGTCGCCGAGAAGGTGTGCGCCGAACTCGGATTGCCCACTCGCGGCACGATCACCGGAACGGAGCTGCAGCGCCTCGCTCCGGACGAGTATGCCGTAGCCGTGCAGAACAACACGATCTTCGCCAGGATCTCACCCGAGCAGAAGGCGGCTTTGATCGCCGCGGCCAGGCGCACCGGCCGATCGGTGGGATTTCTCGGCGACGGGGTGAACGATGCGCTCGCACTTCATGCCGCCGATGTGGGCATTTCGGTCGACACGGCCAGCGATGTCGCCAAGGATGCTGCGGACGTGGTGCTGATCGAGAAGGACCTGAGCGTGCTGGCCGCCGGTGTTGCCGAGGGACGACGCATCTTCGCCAATACCATCAAGTACGTATTGATGGGCACGTCAAGCAATTTCGGCAATATGTTCAGCGCGGCGGCGGCCTCGTCGATTCTGCCGTTCCTGCCCATGCTGCCCAGCCAGATCCTGCTGAACAATCTGCTCTATGACAGTTCCCAACTGGCCATTCCCACCGACCGGGTGGACGCCGAGCAGCTGCGGGCTCCGTCGCATTGGAATATCGCCTTCATCAGGCGGTTCATGCTGACGTTCGGCCCGGTCAGCTCGCTCTTCGACTT
The DNA here is from genome assembly GCF_033741155.1 of Mycolicibacterium chengduense. NCBI lineage: Bacteria > Bacillati > Actinomycetota > Actinomycetes > Mycobacteriales > Mycobacteriaceae > Mycobacterium > Mycolicibacterium chengduense. Next base: position 373,381 of record NZ_JAWQNH010000006.1, read on the forward strand.
CCTCACCTTCGGTTTGATGCTGGGCGTGCTGCACGCCGCGCCGCCGGAGTTTCGCACCGGATGGTTTGTGGAATCGCTGGCCACCCAGACCCTGATCATCTTCGCGATCCGTACCAGACGGATTCCGTTCGTCCGTAGCAGGCCGGGCGGGCTGTTGACCCTGTCGACGGCGTCCGTCATCGCCGCCGGTATCGCCATCACCTACTGGCCGCCTGCTCGGCAGCTCGGATTCACCCCGCTGCCCTGGCAGTATTTCGCGGCGTTGGCCGGCCTCACCGTCGCCTACCTGATCCTGGTCGAGGTCACCAAGTCGGTGTTCTACCGGGAACCTGTCGGAGCCCCGGCCGGCCGAACGCGAGGCGTCGAGAATCGGATACATCGTCGTGCCGCTCGGTTCAGCCACCACGGCAGGCTGTCGGCGAAGGACTGATGCTCCCAGGTTGGGGACCAAAGACCGTACCGGGGCGTTCGGTGCGCGCCTAGCGTGAAGGTGACCGCAGTCGTCCAGCCAGCCGGAAGTGCATCATGACCTCCTCGCAGTCCTCATCGCCATCGCTGCCCATTGTCGTCGGGATCGACGGATCCAAGTTCGCTCGGCGGGCCGCTTTCTGGGCCGCTGAGGAAGCGGTGAGCCGCCAGGTCCCGTTGCGATTGATCTCTGTCGTGGAGGCTGACGAGGCCGACCCGGACGCGGCGACCGCGGCGGCAGCCGCCGCGCTGCGTTCGGTCGCCGAGGCGCTGAACGCCAGCGGACTGCAAGTCAAGGTAGAGACCGACATCCTGCAAGGAGATCCGGTCGACGTGCTCGCCGAAGCGTCGCGTTCGGCAGGGTTGATATGCCTGGGCTGGAAGGGGACTCACGATTCCGGGCCGGGACGTCGGGGGTCGACCGCTGCGTTGGTGACGAAGGCGGCCGAGTGCTCCGTGGCGGTCGTGCACCGGCGGCATGCGCGTGAGGCGGTGGGACCGCACCGGTGGGTCGTGGCCATCCTCGATGACCGGCCCCACCCGCGGGCGATCCTCCAGAGGGCAATCGACGAGGCCAGCCTGCGGGACGCCTCGATCTTGGCGCTCACCCCGTGGCCCGCGGAGTCAGAGCGTTCCGAGTACATCAGAGCCAAGATCGAGTCCTACCTCGGCGAGCGCAGCCCGGGCTCTGGTGCCCTGGTGTGTGTGCTGCCCAGACCGAGCGATGTCACCGATCTGCTCGCGCAGAGTGCCGACATCGACCAGCTCGTCATCGCCCAAGCCGACGACCCGCAGCTGATCGCCCAACTCGTCGACCCGGCGACCGCGGCGATTCTGCGTGGCACCGAGTGCTCACTACTGGTCTTGCGGGATCGCACCTAGATCGGCGTCCACATTGAGAACGGACTCGCAACGCTGGATCGAGATCGGCAGATGCGAGCCCGTCAACAGCCGCAGCATCGCGTTGTTCTCCGCGAGCACCTCGGCGACGAAATGCTCGATCCCGGCTTGCCTGGCAATCCCGATGAGCCGGCTCAGCAATGCCGTTCCCACACCTCGATCGTGTTGGTAACGCGCCACCAGAACCGCCACCTCCGCGCGCTGTGGCTCGGCCGTGGGGATGTAGTTGGCGACGCCGACCAGTTCGCCGTGGTCGTAGGCGCCCAATGCGACAGCGCCCGCCGCGGGATCGGTCAGTGACCTGGCCCAGTCGGCGACATGGGAAGGGTGCAGGGTGAAGAAACGCAGATAGCGTTCCTCGTCGCTGAGCGCATCGGCCAGCTCGACAACCGCGTCGAAGTCCGCGGCCTCCAGCGGGCGCACCATCGCCGTTGTCCCGTCGAGCAAACAGACGTGTTGGGTGTGCATTCACCCAGCCCTGGCGATGATCACCGGAACATCGGCGCGTTCGGCAACCGCGGTCGCAACCGAGCCATTCAGCAATGCCGACACGACTCCTCGTCCATGACTGCCGACGACCACCAGACCGGCGTGCTCGGCTTCCTTGATGAGCCAGTGGGCAGGGCGATCACAGAAGACCTTTTCGGTCACCGTCACGCCGGGATATCGCACCCTGGCCTGCAGCAGGGCCGTGTGTAGCGCCGTCTCGGCGTCCGCACGGTAATGATCCCAGTCGGCCCCGATCAGCTGGAGGACATTCTCGTCGCTCCAGGCGTGCACCGCCACCAAACCGACACGGCGGCGGGCAGCCTCTTCGAAGGCCACGGACACGGCGTGGTCGGAGGCCACGGATCCGTCGACCCCGACGAGGACTGGTGCGGTTTCCCTTTCATGGCGATGCGTGTGCACAACGGCTACCGGACAGTGCGCGCGGTAACACAACGCTGCACTGACCGACCCGAGGCGCCGTCCGCCCCACGAGCCGTGGAATCGACTGCCCAGCACCAGCATTGCGGCGTGTTGGGAAACCTGCGTGAGAATATGGACCGGATGGGCCACTTGCAGGACCGTTGCCACCGCGTCGGCATCCAGCTGCGTGCGCTGCACGAGGTCGGCTTTGGTGTCGGCGAGAAGCTCTCTGGCCGAATATATGCGCCACCGCTGAATGCGTGCACGCAGAACGGGGTCGTGGGTATCCACGTACACCGGGGCGACGGCGTGCACCAGCGTCAACCGCCGCCCGTGCAGGAGTGCTTCCTCGGCCGCCCATTCGATCGCGGCCCTGCTCGCCGGTGACCCGTCGACGGCGACGATGATCGGCTGGTCGATGTTCGACCGGGACATCGTGTCGTCTGACATCAGTGGCCGGGTTCGGGACCGAAGACGAAGCGCCGACCCGTGATCCGCAGCGGCCGGATGCGCACGAAATGCGGCTTGGGAGTAGCGGTCCACGGATACAACCAAGCACGTTCGGCGTCCTGGATATCGTCGTCGGTCCGGGGCGTCTGTGCCATGCCTTTGAGGATGACACTCCAGCCTTCGCTGATCGTCGTATCGTCGGCCTCGAACAGCACATTCCTGTTGATCGCCGCGCTCGTCAGCTTGGTGCCTTCGGCCGTGCGGAAAAGCACCGTGCGGTGTTGCACAACGAAGTTGATGGGGAAGATCTCTGGCTCTCCATCGACATCGGTGACGAGGCGGCCCAGCGTCACACTGCCCAGCAGGCTCCAGCATTCACTCTCGGACAGAATCGTGACCGGTGTGGTTTCAGACATCATGTAGGTGACGGTACGGATCCGGTCTACGCTGCGGCAGGGCCATAAGTCCCCACCGGCGGTGTCTTCAGCCGACCCGCAACACCGCTGCGCCCGCGATCCGGCCGCAGCTCAGGTCATCCAGCGCCGCGTCGGCACGATCCAGCGGATACTCGGGTCCGCTGACGGCGAGGTGGTGGCGCCCGGCGAAGTCCAGGAATTCGCGTGCGTCGGCGCGGGTGTTCGACGTCACCGACCGCACCTGCCGTTCCTGGAACAGATGACGTTGGTAGTTGAGCGTCGGGATGTCGCTGAGGTGAATACCGGCGATGGCCAGGGTGCCGCCGCGGTCGAGCGCCTCCAGCGCAGGGAGAACCAGATCGCCAACGGGCGCAAAGAGAATGGCGGAATCCAGTGGTACCGGGGGACGATCGGCTGCACCCTGCGCCGAGGCAGCGCCCAACGCCAGGGCGAGTTCGCGGGCCGCATCCCCACGGGTCATCACATGCACTTCGGCTCCTTGGGCCAGCGCCACCTGAGCGGTCAGGTGCGCGCTGCCGCCGAAACCGTAGATACCCAAACGCCCGCCGGGCGGCAAGTCGGCGCGCAGCAGCGACCGATAGCCGATGATGCCGGCGCACAGCAGGGGAGCGAGTTCGGCATCGGAGTAGCCCTCGGGTAATCGATGCACATATGGTGCCGGCGCAGTGAGGTACTCAGCGTAGCCGCCGTCGGCGTCCCATCCTGTGTAAAGTGATTGCGGACAAAGGTTTTCCCGGCCGGCCAGGCAGTATCGGCATTTCCCGCAGGTGTGCCGCAGCCACGCCACCCCGACCCGGTCGCCGACGGACAGGCCGGTGGCTTTCGGTCCCAGGGTGACAATTTCACCGACGACTTCGTGACCTGGCGTGACATGAGGCCGGTGGACGGCCAGATCACCCTCCGTGACGTGCAGATCGGTGCGGCACACTCCGCAGGCGTGCACGGCGATCAACACCTCGTCGCCGTCGGTTTGCCGACCGCGGTGGTGACGAACTCCAGTGGTCGGGTGGGCATGGGTCCAGGTGTGCGGACCCGCCAGGCCCGCATGATTGGTGCAGCCATGAATCCCACGCTAGCGCTGGACGTGGTCTCGCAGTGTGTTGATGCGTTGGCGATATTCGGCCTCGTCGATTTCGCCGCGGGCGAACCGAGCGGCCAGGATGTCCTCGGCAGTCCGCTGATGCCCGGTGGACGCAGGGGACCGGCGTTCTCCGACGAGATACACCGCGGTCACGATGATGCCGAACAGGACGGCCGCCCAGAACACCGCCATGCCGATACCCATCCCGGCGAAACCCCACCAGCCCATATCGTGGTCGTAGACCATCGTGTGTCTCCTATTCGCTTGTGCCGTCGGCTTAACCGGCCAGGAGCAGCAGATTGCCCAGCCGCCGTGAGTGCCGCGCGGCAGCGGCGATGGACACCACGTGCGCAACGCCGGCTTCGATGCCGCGGGCCAATTCGTCCGGACCGACGGGACTGTCCGCGTCGGCGATCACGCCGAAGACCAGTTCGTCGGCGTAGCTCAGGATGGCGATGCCGGTACGCAGGTGCACCGCGATCGGCGGGACAGGGAGCAGCGCCTGAATATCGTGCCCCGCGAACGTCAGCCGGCGATGCGGCCCAGGCACATTGGTGGCGACGGTGACCACTCCGCGTTGCGGCAGTCGGCTCAGCAGCCGGACCACCGGCGCGGTGACCGCGTACGGCAGCAGCCCGGCCGCCGCCACGGCGAGCGCACCGGCGCTGATCTGGCCGCCCGATTTCACGGCGTTCATCCGCTCATGGACTGCCTGCAGTCGGCGCAACGGGTCGGCATACTCGACCGGCAATTGCGGCAGTGTCACCGCGATCCGGTTGTCGGGGATGTGCAATGCATCCGGAGTACGCAGCGAAACCGGCACCGCCGTCCGCAGGGAGTGGGCCCGTGGAGTGTGGCCGCGCCGCAGCATCGCCGACCGAAAGCTGTCGGCAACGGCGGCGAGCGCCACGTCGTTGATCGTGACTCCCAATCGCTCACTGACCATACGAACATCCGCCAGCCGCACCCGCGCAGCACTATAACGACGCAGATCGCTCAACGGGCCGGTGTAGGACCGTGGTGTCGACGCGAACAGAGCGGAAGCCAATTCGGTTGCACCGGTCGCCACTCTCAGCGCGGTCCGGGACACATCCGTGGAGACCTGCAGGGCCGTTCGCAACCAGTCGACCGGGTTGAGGCTCCAGGCATGGCCGCTGTCGGCCGCGGGGCAGGGCTGCTCCGCGGCCGGAACCACTGCCGCAGCATCGTCGCAGATCTGCTCCAGCATCGCCGACGCCGCGATACCGTCGGCGATGCTGTGATGGATCTTGATCAGAATCGCCCACTGGTTACCGGCGAGGCCGTCGATCACCCAGCATTCCCACAGCGGCCGCGAGCGATCCAGGCGCCGCTCCATTGCCTGCCCGACGACGGCGAACACCGCGGCATCGTCACCGGGCGCCGCGACGGTCACCCGCCGGACATGGTGGGTGATGTCGAAGGAGCGGTCGACGACCCATTGCGGCGCGGCCAGGCTCATCGGCACTTCGTGCAGCACCTCGCGGCACCGGGGAAGCCCGGCGGTGCGTTCTTCCAGCACCGTCAACAGGGTGGGCATATCCGGGGCCGGGCCGTCCAGCACGGCAAGCGCAGCGAGCGCCAAGCTGACATGACCATCGGCATCCTCGGCCTGCAGGTAGCCAGTTTCCAGGACGCTCAGGCGGCGACCGGTCATCACTTCTCCTCGTTGTCGAACACCCTCAGCTTTAATCGAGTCGCCACCGGCGGCTAGGGCATTTGGTCACCCGGTTGCTCCCGTCGCTTCGCTCGCCCTGGGTCTTTCCCCCGTCGCTTCGCTCGCCTCAGGTCTCCTATGCTCAACGTGAAGGGAGTGGGCGGTGCGCAGAGACCGAGGCGATCTGGAGAGTGCGGTGATCGCCGTCATGGCCGGGGGAGCGGCGATGACGGTGGCCGAGGTGCGCGCGGAGCTGGATGCCGAGCTGGCCTACACCACGGTGATGACGGTTCTCACCAGGCTGGCCGACAAGGGGGCACTGACCCGTCACCGTACGGGCCGCTCGCACCGGTACCGCCTTGTAGCCACGCCGGGTGATATCCCGGCCCTGCAGGCGGCGCTGCGCATGCGCCGTGAGCTCGACGGCGAGCATGCCCGTGCCGATGTACTGTCCAGCTTTGTGGCCAGCCTCTCCGCGGAGGATGAGGCCCTGCTTCGAGAAGTCCTGTCCCGCAATGAATCCAGTGGTGATCAGCGGTGAACGTCGGCATACTGCTCAGTGTGCCGTGGCTGGTCGCGGCGGTTCTGACGTGGCAGTTGCCCCGCCTGATATCGAGGTTCCACCCCGACTGGCTGGTACCAGTGGTGGCCTGGCTGGCGGTCACGGTGTCGGTGAGCAGCTGGATATCGCTGGCCGCGGGCGCCACGGTGCTGTCCAATCAATGCGATATCGCCTGCCGCGCAGCTGGTTCGGTGTTGGCGGTGGCTGCAGCCGCCGGCGTCTTCAGTGCGGTTCGGCATGCCCGAAACGTGTGGTCGTCGGTGCGGGTGAATCGTGCCTTCCGGGACCACCGCGGCGATGACGCCGGGGTGCTGATACTCGATGATGATCGAGCAGATGCGTTCGCGGTGCCCGGCCGCGGCGGGGGACTGATCGTGCTCACGACCGCTCTGGCGGGGGCTTTGACGGCCGACGAGCGCCGTGCCGTGATCGACCACGAACGCGCACATCTGCGCCACCATCACCATCTGCATGTGCAAGCGGTCGAATTGGCCACCCGGATCAATCCGATGCTGCGGCCGTGGTGCCACGTCGTGCGGTTGGCGGCCGAACGCTGCGCCGACGAGTACGCCGCACGCCGCGATCGCCGCACCGCCGCACAAGCCGTCGCACGTGCGGCACTGTTGTGTGCGCGTGTGGTCAGGCCGGGCGTTTGTCACATCACCGGCCCCCCGAGCGACGCGCGCGTGCGGGTGGTGGCACTGGTGGGCGCGCCACCGGTGCGCCAGCGCCGCAGTGCGGTGCTGGCCGCGGGATTGGTCGCCTTCGTGCTCAGTGGTCAGAGTTACTTGGCGGCCGATGTCATCCAGGACCGGTTGGCCCCGGAAGTCGGCGAGACGCTGTCCACGGTCATCGGCTGAGTGCTAGGACAATCACTGTCCCGCGGTGTCGGCCACCGCGTCCCCCCACGCCGATCGGGCGCCCGAGTCGCCGATCCGCACCACCTGCACCGTGGTGGCGACGGCGGTGATGACGATGATCGCCGCGAGAACCCAGCCGACAAGCGGTTTGAGTGGGCGCTCGCGGGTTTCACGGATGTGGACAACGGCGAGCAGCACCGCCGCGACCAGGAGTGCTACCGCGAAATACACCATGGTGTCGCCGAGTTCGGCATGTTCATGCAACAGCGGGGTGCGTTGCGTCTGGTGTTCGAGCCATTCCCCGGCCTCAGTGGTCAGCGGTGTGAGGATGGTGGTCGCCGCGGCCAACGCGACGACCAGCCACACCAGCCGCCGACGCGCCGCGGGCCATACGGCGCAGAGGATGGCCAGCACGGCGGTGAGCGGGGCCAGCACCACGATGAAGTGCACGAACAGGACGTGGGCGGGCAGCCCTTGAATAGTCGACAACCGTTGCCTCCGTATGACTGATCCGACACGGTGATACTACACAGTTAGTAGTAGTCCAGCCTGTGACGAAGCTGGCCTGCCCCTGGCTGCACTGATGGTGTTCGCGAGTTACGTGGTGCAACGCCAGGAAACCCGTCATCCTCCGGCGGTCAGGCCGCTCGGCGGAGGAGGGCGTCGATCGTGCCACGAAGCGCGTCGAGCTCGACATGCTCGGCGATCAGCCCGCACGCGACGACGTCGCCACCGCACATGATGTCCAGCAGTAGGTGCTCGGACTCGATCACCGACACCTTGTGCGCCAACGCTTCTCGCAATCCGAGTTCAAGTGCCTTCTTGGTGGCCTTGGCAAAGGGCAGCGTGCCGCGCCGGGGTGGCCGACCTGACCTGGAGGCCGCGTTGTCGAAAGCTCCCGCTCCGAAAGTGTGATCGACACTGTCCCGCACCGCGTGCAAGTCGATTCCTATGGCCCGCAGGGCGTCGGCGTCGTCATCGAAAGAGGGGGCACTTGCACTCGCGGTCACCCTTCTGCGCACCGCGTCGGTGGTCACTCCACTGGCTGCCAGTGCGGCCGAGAATTCCCGGCTTGTGCTCTGCAGCACCCCGACCAGCAGATGCTGCGGCTCGATCGCGTTGGCCGAGTTCCTTGGCCTCTTCCTGTGCCAGGACCACCGCGATTCGGGCATGGCGGCTGAAACGTTCGAACATGATCATCTCCGCCGGTTGAACTTCTGGTGAACGGCCTGTCGGCTGACCCCCAGCGCGTCGGCGATCGCCTGCCAACTCCACCCTTGAGCGCGCGCATTCGCGACGTGGACGGCCTCCAATCGCTCCTGAAGTCGTTGTAGTGCTCGCACCGCGCGTAGGCCTTCGGCGGGGTCCGTACTGGCGGCCGCATCGGCCAACGCGCTGAGTTCGGTCATATCTGTCAACCTATGTTGACGCAGTGCGCATGTCAAGAAATATTGACAACGGTGGGGAGGCCGCGGCACGTCGTCGCCGCGTCCAGCAAATCGACAGGTTTACCTCCCGGGTGACGGGTTATCCCGGCTTTCGGGCGGGGGCTCAGCCGTTGGCTACAGGTCAAATGTCGACGGGTCACATGCAGAAAGTGCACGTCGAGTGCTGCACCGACTCAGGTCGCACTCCAACGTATTTCGGAGGTACATGTGATGCAGATGAAGACTTTCGCAGCTGGAATTGCCACCGCTGGTCTGCTCGGCTTGGGCGGTCTCGGGGTGGGTTTGGCGCAGGCCGATCCCCACACCCCGCCGCCGAGTCCGAGCCCCGGCAACTCCGACAACGCCGGCGGCGGTGACCGGACGCCGGCGCCGTGGCCGACCGCGGTGACCGGGCCCGGGGCGAACGCCGGCCAACCGGGCACCCCGCTGCCTCCGGGGCAGGGCTACCTGCCGCCGCCGGGGCACGGCGGCCCGATGCCGCAAGACCGGATCTCGTTCCCCACGGCACCGGTGTGGGCAACGACGCCGGTGACCCCGCCGATGGATGCGCCGGCTCAGCCGGAGCTGCCGGATTGGGCGACCGGCATGACGATCGTCTGGAACCCGGATCTGGGGACATGGGGCGTGTGGGATGGCCAGATGAATACCTTCGCCCGGCTCTAGCGTGTCGTGGTGGCCGTCGCACCTTCGTGGTGCGGCGGCCGTCGCGCTACCGGGGGATGCGCCGGCGTGCTCACCGCGTCAAACGTACTGCTGGCCACCGTCGATATCGTAGGTCGCACCGGTCAGCGCGGTGTTGACCATCAGATGCACGGCCAACGCCGCGACGTCATCGGGCTGCACCACCCGTCCGATGGGCAGCGTTGCGGCCAGTTCCTGCCGTCGTTGGTCCAGGCCCTCGCCCAGCAGCGCTGCCGAAAGCGGCGTATCGACGAATCCTGCGGCAATCAGGTTCACCCGGATCGGTGCCAGTTCCAACGCCAGCGCCGCGGTGAACGGCGGAAGCACCGCCGTTGCGGCAGGGACGATGCCCAAGCGATGATCGATGCGGCGTCCGCCGGTCCCGCCCATCAACACCAGGCTGCCGCTGGGCCGCATCCTCGCCTGAGCGTGGCGGGCGACTTCCAACCCCAGCATGGCGTGGCCGCTGAGCGCCTCACGGATCTCTTCGCGGCCCATGTCGAGCATTGGCCGGTAGCGCGGCCCTCCTGCGGTGATCAGCACGTGGTCGATCGGTCCCGGTAGGTCATCGAAGAACCGGGCCAATGCCGGACTGTCAGTGGCGTCGAACGCGGCGGTGCGTTGGGCGTCGACCTCGGCTGCAGCCGCGGCCAGCCGGTTCGGGTCGCGCCCGGTGAGGATCACCTCGGCGCCCTCGGCTCGGACTCGACGCGCGGTCGCGCGCCCGATGCCGGCACTTCCCCCGACGAGCACGACCGTCTGCCCGGTCATCGACGGCCCGTGCGACATCGTCAGCCCGCGGCCCACTTCGCGGCCTCGGCGAGCTCGTCCAGGGTGAACAGGGCCAGTTCGCCGGGGACCATCCACGCCAGGGCGTGCAGTGTGTGGCGCACCCATTCCTTGTCCGACACCACGGCTATGCGCTTGAACGCCGAATGGTGCTGCAGAAGCGCGCCGAAGCCCAGCTTGAGGTCGGCCGCGAGGCCGCCGGGGCCGAAGCCTTCGTAGTCCGGTGCGATGACTTCGACGATCCGGATCTCGCCGGACCCGCCGAGTCGTTGCATCGTCGGGGTGAAGGCGCGTAGATCGTCACCGCTGATCCGGCCCGACACCCGGATGCCCGTCACGCCCGCGGGCATGTCCGACATCACCTCGATCATGGGACCTCCCTGCTCGTCTCCCTGTTCGTCTCAGTGGCCGCGCCGACTCGACGTTCTCGCGAAAACGTCGTATGCCGAAGCTATCTGGCGGGTACTCCGTCGTATCGGCGGACATGGAGCGGGGCTGGCCGGCGTAACGGATACCGCCGGCGCAGCGAAGAGACACCGGGGGACGTCACGGGAGCGCAGTGCCGCACCCGCCGAATGATACGGCCGTTTCTCGTGTCGGGGGCTCGGTTATAACGATTCCCACGCCCCTTGGTTGCTATTCGATAAGCGGGACCTCAAGGAGAGTGTTGGCAAACTATGTTCGGCAAGTGGATCGTCGTACCGCCCTCAAACTGCCTCTGTTCCTGGCCACCGGAGCGGCGCTTGCCCACATCCCCCTTGCCTCGGCAGATCCCGTGCGGTGGCCGGCCGAACGAGCCAATGCCTGGTACAAAGCTCAAGATTGGCTGGTAGGGGCCAACTACATTCCGGCAAACGCCATCAACCAGATCGAGATGTGGCAGTCAGGCACCTATGACCCCCGGCGAATCGATGGCGAACTACGGGTGGCCAGGCAGATCGGGTTCAACACCATGCGGGTGTTCCTGCATGACCAGCTTTGGACCCAGGACCGTTCGGGTTTTCAGCGTAAGCTGGCCCAGTTCGTCGGTATCGCGGCCAGCCACGGGATCAAGCCGCTGTTCGTGTTCTTCGACTCGTGCTGGGATCCCAACCCCAAGCTGGGCCCACAGCATGCGCCGGTTCCCGGTGTGCACAACTCGGGCTGGGTGCAGAGTCCGGGTGCGGCGCTGCTGGGCGACCAGCGTTACCGGAATGTGTTGTACGACTATGTGACCGGCGTCATCAGCCTCTTCCGCAACGACAATCGGGTGCTGGGCTGGGATCTGTGGAACGAACCCGATAACCCCGCCAAGGTCTACCGCACGACGGAACGGTCCGACAAGATCGCGTTGGTGACGGCGTTGCTGCCGCAGGTGTTCCAGTGGGCACGTGCGGCCAATCCGGTCCAACCTCTGACGAGCGGGGTCTGGCAGGGGAGTTGGGCACCGGGCAAGCTCAGCGCGATGGCCCGCATCCAGTTGGATAACTCCGATGTCATCAGCTTCCACTCCTACGGCAAGCCGGCCGACTTCGAGGACCGTGTCAACGAACTCGTCCCGCTGGGGCGTCCGCTGCTGTGCACGGAATATCTGGCTCGCCCGGAAGGCAGCACCATCGAGGCCATCTTGCCGATTGCCAAGCGCCGCAATATCGGAGTGTACAACTGGGGCTTGGTGGCCGGTAAGACACAGACTTACTTCCCGTGGGATTCGTGGGACCACCCGTCGCCGGCGGAACCCAAGCTGTGGTTCCACGACCTGCTATATCCCGACGGACGCGCGTACCGGGACAGCGAGATCCAGACGATCCAATCGCTGACCGGACGGGTCGGACAGACCTAGCCGAGATACTGCAGAATAGCCGCGGTAACCGCCTCGGGTTGGTCTATCTGCAGGAAATGCCCTGCGCCCGCGATTATTTGAATCTTGCTGCCGGGAGGTAGCAAGTCCTGGGCGCCGTCCAGGTAACCCGCCTGCATGCAGCCGTCGGTGTCGCCGTGCAACAAGAGCACCGGGACGCGCGGCAGCCTCAGCCGGTAGCGGTGCAGCTGCTTGTAGGGCTTGGATGCCGGTGTGAACCGCATATTGGCGCGGTAGTACCCGACGGCGGCGCGACGATGTGCGGCACTGGGAAGCGCGGTGAGTGTCCGGGCGGCATCGTCGTCGACGTCGGTGCCCGGCGGGGACCAGTCCTTCCACAGCCGGGGGATGACGCGGTCGAGCACCCGCTCCGGCACCAACGGGGTTTGGAAGAACAAGATGTACCAACTCATTCGGAGCTGGCGCGCTCCCATGGTCACCGTCCGGGTCAGGCGCAGGGATGCCTTCGCGATGGCGCGGATAGGCGGCAGCGCCAGGGAGATGTGAGCGGCGAAGGGGGAGTCGGGGGAGGCGGCCAGCGCGTTGGCCGTCCACCCGCCCCAGTCGTGTCCGATCAGCACAGCGTCAGCGGGGGCCCCGAGCGCGGCGTGCAGTTCGACGAGATCGGACATGAGTGCGCCGAGGTGATAGTCGCCGTCGGGCGCGGGCCCGGTGGGCGCGTAGCCCCGGGTGAAGGGTGCGATCACCCGAAACCCGTTATCCGCCAGCATCGGAGCCACATGGCGCCAACTGTGCGCGCTGTCCGGGAAGCCGTGCACGCACAGCGCGACCCGGCCGTCGGACGGACCCCACTCCAGGGCCGTCAGGCGCAGGTGCGGCAGGTCAAACTCCAGGACGCGGGGGTCGGCCATGGGTTGACCATACAAGGGCGATCCTGTGTCGGGTCGGATTTGATGGGTGGGCATGGGTGGCCGGCGCGCCTCTGGTTCCACTCTTGCTTCGTTTCACGCATTCGCCCGGTGTCCTCGGCGCACCCGCGAGTCAGCAGGCTCGCCAAGGCTGTGCTCATCGCGCACCTGTCCCGTTTTCTTCGATGGTGGCTGGAATCCTTTGTACTTCGGGTCGTATACGAGGCTCTGCCATTTCGGGTTGTGGCCCACCGCCGGCCATTTCGGGTCGTAACCAAGCGCTCGCCACCGCGGATCATTCGGTAGCGGCAGTCCGCCGGTCTTTGGCGGAGTCGTGGTGAAGGCAGCCTGTGCAGTCGCAGTGCAGATGTCGGTAACGGCGGTTGCTAGGCAGTCCCGGCGTGCAGGCGGTTCGGATGCTGCTGTCACCACGAACGCCGACATCACAGCTGCTGCCGACAATGCCCAGGACACCGCGCGCACTGCCGCAGTCATATTCCCGGGTGACGCGAGCTGACTGACGACAGGATCTCGCCACCGCCGGGACCACGTCGTGGCTCGTCGCAATGACCTTGCCGGTCCGGCGCCGATGGCGGTCCACCGAGGGCTGGTGACTGCATGCGCGTGTGCTCCTTCAAGCTGGGTGGGTCCAGCACCACCGCGGTGAAGCTCTCGCGGTAGGCGTCTGGCACCGAAAGGACTGCACAGCTATGGTTGCGCCGGCGAGCGCAACACGGTAGTCGCGCTGATGTTGTGAACTCACAAATAGTGTTTGTGAGTTGACCCAGCAGGCAGGGCGAGTCGCAGTCCATAGGGTCGCAACCGAACCCGAGGCGGTTGCGCAGCTAGGCTACGTCGCCGCCGTGAGATGTGCGATCAGCCAGTTTTGGGAATGGTCGAGCCAGTCGCGGTAATGCCGCATGGCGCAGTGGTCGTCGTCGGGATAGAGCAGCAATTCTCCTCGCGGCGCAGCGCCCGCGAGGTCGATGGTGTCTTGGGTGGCCATGAGAGTGTCGTGGTCGCCGTTGATAGCAAGTAGCGGAATGGTGATGTGCGCGTAGCGATCCCGAATGGAGAGGGCTTTGAGGGTGCGCAGGAGGTGGAGGGGACTGGTGGCTCCGAGGGTGTCGGACAGTGCGCTGATGATGATTTCGGGGGTGCCCAGCGATCCGCCGCTGAAAGAGTGGTCTGTGGGGGCTCCGCATGCGATGGCACATGCCAGTCGGTCGTCGGCGGCGGCCATCCGGGCAGCCCAGTAGCCACCGAAGCTGACCCCGACCATGGCGATGCGGTCGGGGTCGAGCCTGCGGTCGGCACTGAGATGATCGATGACGTGGTGGTAGATCGTCTCGGATGCGGCGCCCATGGGATTGGTGTAGGAGTAGCTGCCGGGCATTTCCATCATGAACACCGCGAGGCCGGATGCACGGTAGCGCAATTGCCCGACGGCCAGTTCTTGCACGGTGCCTTCCAGCCCGTTGGTGATCAACGCCACGGGGTGTGGGCCGGGGCCCGATGGTAGGACGAGCCACCCGCGGACGACATCACCGCCGGGGACGGAAATCTCGATGTGCTCTGCGGTGATATCGATCGCTGGGGCGATGGCCGTGATCAGGGTGTCGAACAGCTTTCGTGAGCGTCGGTAGGCCTGCATGCGCTGAGTGCTGTGTCCGGGGAAGGCGCTGATCTGGTAGTAGGTGATGGCTTTGACCCAAGCGTCGATGGCTCTGAACGCCAATGTAATTCGAACGCTGTCAGCCGGCTTGGCATATCTGTCGACAAGGGTGGTGATGAAGCGTTGGCCTGGTTGTGGTCCATGGTCGGCGAACAGCGTTGCCGCGGGGGCGATCAAACTGGCCAAGATGGTGATCTCCTCGGCGGCCGGGTCGGCGAGGTCGGAGGTGACGGCAGTGCTTTTGCCGGCGAGCTCGCGCAGTAGGTCGGTGGCGCGGCGGGCGTGTTGGTCGGCAATGCGGTCCCAGTGCGCGCACCAGCGGTCGTCGCGGAACGACCGCGCTCGGCGGATCTGACGGGCGAACTCGGTGTGGTCGAGGCCGCCCATGTTGGCGTAGCGCAGGACGAACAGTTTCGGCAAGAACGGGGCCGCGCCGGTCCAGCGCGTCGCGAGGTTGGTGGTGCGGGTGGCGGCGCAGGCCGTCACGAACAGCTTTTGCGGCAGGGTGGCGTCGGTCATGGTCGTAGTCCGAACACCCCCATCGGTGGTCTTGCCCATACTGAGCCTCATCGTTTACGGAACAATCGTTCCGAGGCTAGCATCGAAGCGGCGGAGTTCGGAACAACTGTTCCGACACGATGGGAAGGCACGGCATGAAGCTGCGACGCGTTCGCACCCGCACCGGTCTACAACTGCAGACGCTGACCGGCGGGGATGACTGGCACCCCGTCGACGACCGCTCACCGGTGGGCGGGCAGATCTTCGACGAAGCCTGGGAGATGGCCCGCGCCGACGAGCACCTGCAGCGCAGCCAACTCTTGCTGCCGTTTCAGCCGGTGTCGTTTCGGGACTTCATGCTCTACGAGCGTCACGTCCTGGATGCGAGCCGGGGCCTGGTACGCCGGTTCCATCACGCTCAATACCGGGTCATCGCGGCCGCCGAAGCGATCACCGGGCGCCCCTTCCCGCTACTGAAACCCCACAAGCTCTTCTATTCGCAGCCGATCTACTACATGTCCAACGCGATGACGTTCGTGCCGTCGGGCACCCCGATCGCTCCGCCGTCTTATAGCCGAGCCTTGGATTTCGAATTGGAGATCGGGTTCGTGCTCAGCCGCGGCCTGTACAACGCGACACCGGCCGAGGCGATCGGTGCGATCGGTGCGTTCGTGGTGCTCAACGACTTCAGCGCCCGCGACGTACAGCGCGCCGAGATGGACAGTGGCCTGGGCCCGCAAAAGGCCAAACACTTCGTCAGCTCGATGTCTGACGTCGCGGTCACTGCCGAGGAGATACTGCCCCGCGTTGATCAACTCGAAGGACGCGTGTCGATCAACGGCGCGGTGGTCGAGACGGTGTCCAGCGCCGGTATGGCGCACAGTCTCGGGGAGGTGTTGGCGCACGCATCCCGAAGCGAATGCCTGTACCCCGGTGAATTATTCGGCACCGGAACACTTCCCGGCGGCAGTGGCATGGAATCCGGGCACTGGCTGCGCAGCGGGGATGTCCTGCACCTGAGCATCGACGGCATCGGCAGCATCGAACACCGGATCATCGGGTCATGAGCACGCGTGCGGCGGCCTGCGCAGGCGCGACGTCGCGTGAAGCCGGCCGTGCCGATCTGCGCAACCGGCTGCTCGACAGTGCCGAGGCACTCTTTGCCGACCAGGGCTACTTCGGTATCAGTGTCCGTGACATCACCGACCATGCCGGAACACGCCTGGCAGCGGTCAGCGAACAGTTCGGCGGGAAGGAGGGGCTGTTCCGCGCAGTGGTGTCGCGTCGCATCCTGCCGCTCAACGCCGACCGTCGGTCGCGTTTGGCAGCGTTACCCACGCGGGGCAGCCGCGCCCGGCGTCTGCGCGCCCTGATCGAGGCGTTCAGTGAGCCGATGCGCGAGCGTGCCGGTGATCCCGGTTGGGACAACTACTTTCGCTTGATCGCCCAGCTCGCCAACTCCGGGCATCCGATTCGCGGCCTGGTCGCCGAGGAGTTCAACGGCATCGCCGCCGACTTCATCGCCCGGTTGGGCGACGTGTTTCCCGACGCCGGCGATGCCGCTCTTCATGACGCCTACCTACATCTGGTCGCGGCGTCGATGCACACCTATTCCAACAACATGCGCCTGGACAGCCTCACCAGCGGTCGCGTGCACGCACACGACATCGATGAGCGTCATCAGGCGATGGTGCGTTTCGCCGAGGGCGGCATCACCAGCGTGGCCGGCGCTACAAACCAAGGTCTCGCCCGATGAGTTCTTTCATGATCTCGTTGGAGCCGGCCCAGATCTTGGTCACGCGGGCGTCTTTCCAGGCGCGGGCCACCCGGTACTCGTTCATATAGCCGTAGCCCCCGTGCAGCTGCACGCAGTGGTCCAGGACTTCGTTCTGCACCTGGGAACTCCACCATTTGGCCTTGGCGGCGTCGATCGCGGACAACTCGCCGCGGGTGTGGGCCAGCACGCAGTTGTCGATGAAAGCCTGTGCGACGTCGAGCTTGGTGATCAGCTCGGCGAGCAGGAACTTGTTGTACTGCAGCGAGCCGATCTGTTGGCCGAACGCCTTGCGTTCCTTGGTGTATGTGATGGTGTCTTCGAGGGTGCGGCGAGCGTGTGCCAGGTTCTGCACGGCACCGCTGATGCGCTCCTGCGGCAGCAGCTGCATCATGTGGATGAAGCCGCTGTCGAGTTCACCGATCATGCGCGAGGACGGCACACGCAGATCCTCGAAGAACAGCTCGGCGGTGTCGGCCTCGGGCTGGCCCACCTTGTCGAGTTTGCGGCCGCGGGAGAAGCCCTCGTCGGTCGCTTCCACCGCGAACAGGGTGATGCCCCGCGCCTTCTTCTCCGGCGACGTGCGTGTGGCGACGATGATCAGGTCGGCCTGGGTGCCGTTGGTGATGAATGTCTTGGACCCGTTGATGACGTAGTCGTCGCCGTCGCGCACGGCGGTGGTCTTGAGCGCGGCGAGATCGGAGCCGCCCGACGGCTCCGTCATCGCGATGGCTGTGATCAGCTCACCGGAACAGAACCGCGGCAGGTACTTCTGCCGCTGCTCCTCGGTGCTCAGCTTCACCAGGTACGGCGCGACGATGTCGAACTGGATGGAGAACGCCGAGGCGACCGCGGCGCTGGAACGCGCCAACTCCTCGTTGAAGATCGCGTTGAAGCGGTAGTCCTCAGCACCACTTCCGCCGTATTCCTCTGGCACCTCCAGACCGAGGAACCCGTTGCGACCCGCCTCGAGCCAGCTGTCCCGGTCGACGAAGCGCTGCTCGATCATCTTCTCTTCGTTCGGCTCCAGGGTCCGCGTGACGAACTCGCGGGCCGACTCGCGGAACGCCTCGTGGTCGGCGTCGAACAATGTGCGCTTCATGGCTGACTCCTCGTGCGGCAACTCTGCCTCGAAGCTTAGCTACCGGCCGGTAGCGCGGACCGGGCGCCGGCCTCGGCCGCTGGTCAGGCGCGGGATGTGGCACGCTGGCCGCGTGCCTGTTGAATCCCTCACTCTCGAACGCTCGGCGACTGCCAGTGGCGCCGACGTCGCCGTGCTGACCTTCGCGCACGGCCCGCTGAACCTTTTCGATCAGTCGATGTTCGACGCCTTGACTGCGCGGCTGCACGAGTTGACCGCCGAGCCACCGCGTGCGCTGCTGCTGCGAGCCGAGGGCAAGGTGAACTCGGCGGGCGTCGACGTGCACGTCTTCGACGGGTTGACGCCACAGCAGGCCGCCGACCTATGGCGGCGGCTGTTCGACGGGATCATCCACCCCATCGAAGCGCTGCCGTGCCCGGTGGTGTTTGCCGCGCACGGGCTGACGCTCACCGCAGCGTTCGAAGTCGCACTGGCCTGCGATCTGATCCTGGCGGCCCCGCGGGCGAAGTTCGGTCTCGTCGAGACGGTCGTCGGACTGACGCCGTCGATGGGCGGCCCGCAGCGGCTGGCCGAGCGGGCCGGTTCGGGACGCGCCCGGGAGTTGGTGATGACCGGGGATCTGTATGACGCAACGACGCTCGCCGACTGGGGAGTGGTGAATGCGGTGCACGACGATGTCGACGCGGAGGCCCGCGCACTCACTGAGCGCCTCGCCGACGGCCCGACCAAGGCGCACGCGGCGACCAAGGCGATCGTCGCAGCGTGGCGTTCGGGCGGTGTGGCCCATGCCGACATCATCACTCCGGACGTTTCGGGTGCATTATTCGCCACCGACGACCTGCGCGGCGCGGTGCGCAGCTTCCTCGATGTCGGCCCGGGGAAGGCCACCTACACGGGCCGTTGACCGACCGAACGTGAGCGACCCTGTCCAGGACAGCGCGGCCACTACGGATTATCGCCGGGACCGCCGGCGGCACATCGATGGCCTGAATGGCGTTGTCGGCAGCGGGTATCCGCGGATGCGGCGGCCGTTCAGAAGGGCACGGTCGGCAAGTACTTGCCGTCCAGCGTGATGACGGCGCGTTCGCCTCCGTCGGGGTCGGCAACTTTCTTCACGTCGAGTCGGAAGTTGATGGCCGAGATGATGCCGTCGCCGAACTGCTCGTGGACGAGCGCTTTGAGGGTGGTGCCATAGACCTGCAGCATCTCGTAGAAGCGGTAGATGGTCGGGTCGGTGGGTATGCCGCCGGGGATCGAGCCGCGGGTGGGGATGGTCTGCAGAAGGCGCACCGCTTCCTCGTCCAGTCCCAGCAGGGCGCCGACGGCCCGCGCTGATGCTTCCGGCAGCGCGTGCTGGCCCAGAACGGCTGCGGTCGTGAAGGCGACGGACAGTTCAGCGGCATCGGCGATCTGCTGCCAGGACAGGTCCTTGCGAGTTTTGGCCTCGACGGCCGCGGCGGCGAGGAGTTGGCGAGTGGTGGGATCGATTTGGGCGTGAATCACGATGTGGGTTTCCTTCCGTGGTGGCTGACTACTTCACCATGCTCTACGGGCGTCTATAGCGTCCAATAGAGGGATGTAAGTGTGTCGATCGATGGCATCTATAGTTGGTGGATGGCGGCTGTCGAGTTGCGTCACCTGCGTTATCTGCTGGCCGTGGCCGAACACGGCAGTTTTTCCCGGGCCGCAGAAGTGCTCTACGTCTCTCAACCCACGCTGTCTCAGCAGATCAAGCAGTTGGAGCACGTTGTCGGCGCCCAACTGCTGGACCGGAGCAGCCGTGCTGTGCGGCTCACAGATGTCGGCGTTGCCTATGTGGACCACGTCCAGCGCGCACTGCGTGAAATCACCGCGGCCGAACGAGCCGTCAATGACGTCCAAGACTTATCCCGCGGTCATCTACGGCTGGGTGTCACGCCGACGTTCATCGCCTACCTGGTGGGCCCGCTCGCCGCAGGCCTTCAGCTCAGGCATCCGGGCATTCGGCTGACGGTGTCCGAGAGGTCCCAAAACGACATCGAAGCGTGCCTGCTCGCTGACGACCTTGACGTAGGAATCGCCTTCGCCGGTTCACATGCGCCGGGGATTGCCGCCGATGTGCTGTTCAGCGAGACACTGGGTTTGGTCGCCAGCCGCTCGCACGCCGATGAACTGCCCGATCCGCTGCCGGTACGGGCATTGGACAGCGAACATCTGGCGCTACTGAGCGCCGACTTTGCCACCCGGAAGTACGTCGACGCATTTTTTGCCGAACACCGCGTCGAACCGCGGATCACGCTGGAGGCCAACTCGATTCAGGCCCTTATCGAGATTGTGCACCGCACATCGTTAGCCACCGTGCTACCTGATGCCGTCGCGCACGACCATCATCATCTGGCCCCGGTGCCGCTCGATCCGCCCATACCAGCCCGCTCTGTCGTCCTTCTGCAGCGCGAAGGCGCCTACCAGAGTGCGGCGGCCGCCGCCTTCAGGCGACTCGCCCACGACCTCGTCGAGTCGCGTGGCTACCGCCCGCCCCCGGCGTGACGCCGGCATCAGGATGGCCGAGCGGGCCCCAAGGGTCACAGGCCCAGTTCGGACAGGCTGGGATGATCGGCTGGTCGTGGCGCATTGGTGTCCCAGAAGAACTTGCGTTGTCCTTCCTCGATCCGGAGGTCGTTGATGCTGGCGTGGCGGTGTGTCATCAGGCCGTGTTCGTTGTATTGCCAGTTCTCGTTGCCGTAGGCGCGGAACCACTGGCCTGAGTGATCGTAGTATTCGTACGCGAACCGGACCGCGATGCGGTCGTCGCTGTGCGCCCACAATTCCTTGATGAGGCGGTACTCGTGTTCGCGGTCCCACTTGCCGCTCAAGAAGTCGATGATCTGCGCGCGGCCTGTCACGAACACCGACCGGTTGCGCCAGACGCTGTCGACTGAATAGCCCTGGGCTACCCGCTGCGGGTCGCGGCTGTTCCAGGCGTCTTCGGCCAGCCGGACCTTCACGGCAGCCGATTCGTCAGTGAACGGTGGCACTGGCGGTTTGATGCTCACTGCAGAAGTCATGTTCATTGTCTCTCCTTGGGGCGACGATCTATGTAGACGGATCTGTCTACATAGAAGGAACGCTAGCGCATGTAGACAGAGTTGTCTACTCTGATGGGGTGAGCATCACCCAGCCTCTGGATCCGCAGATCGACGTGCCGGCCCTCCCGGCTCGAGAGCGGATACTGGCCACCGCGTACCGGCTGTTCTACCGCGACGGAATTCGAGCCACCGGTATCGACAAGGTGATAGCCGAAGCCGGCGTCACCAAGGTGACGTTCTATCGTCACTTTCCCAGCAAAGACGCTCTGATCGTGGCGTTTCTGGAGTTGCGACACCGGCGTTGGATGGACTGGTTTGTCGACGCGCTCGATCGCCACGGAACCGGCAATCGCCGCCGGCCCGCGGTGGTATCCGCGATCGAAGAATGGCTGACGTCAGACGCGTTCCGCGGCTGCGCA
Organism: Mycolicibacterium chengduense; assembly: GCF_033741155.1. Classification (NCBI taxonomy): domain Bacteria; kingdom Bacillati; phylum Actinomycetota; class Actinomycetes; order Mycobacteriales; family Mycobacteriaceae; genus Mycobacterium; species Mycolicibacterium chengduense. Next base: position 394,883 of record NZ_JAWQNH010000006.1, read on the forward strand.
TTCATCAACAGTGTCAACGAAATCGGCGCCGAGCTGCCCGAGGTGCACGCCATCACCGCGCGCCATAAGGCCGACATGGTCGCTGCCATCAAAGCGACACTTCCGCCGGGTGCGAACCGAACCCGAACGGCACAAGCGCTCGGCGTGGCAGTTGATGGCGCTATCGTGCAAGCGCAGTATCAGCGCGACGCCGCAGCCGCGGTGAAAGCACTGGGCACAATCGCGTCAACGCTGCTGCCGACTCATCACTAGCGCGCCGTGTCGATGCGTCCGAGTAAAGACACGGGCGACTAGTACATCGATCATCAGCTGGGCGTGGTTCCGAATCCCTGCATCTCCCTAGTGAATTCGAGCGGCTCGTCATCGGCGAACGCATCGGTCGAGAAGTCGCGGTGCGCCATGGCTCCCCAGGCTCGGCGGCGCTGCATGGCCAAGTTTCCTGCGTCGTACAGCGGGAATACGACGGCCTCACGGTAGAGCTTGGCGAGCGGGAACCGTTTGTCGAGCGCGTTCACCCCCACAATCCTCATGCAGTCGAACACCACGCTGTGCATAAGATCTCCGCAGAACGTCTTGTTCATTCCGCTCAGCGCATGGCCCTGGCCGGGATGACGGTCCAGGTAATGCGCTGCCTTCCAGGAAAAGTACCGGGCTGCCTCGATGCGGGCTGCGACCTCGGTGAGTAGATTCCCCACCGCTTGGTGGTGGATGATCGGAGCGGAACCACCGCCGGTGTAGGTCTTGGCCCACTTGAGCGCGAATTCGTAGGCGCAGCGCGCCGCACCTACCGCGGCGATGCTGGCTATCGGTGCAGACCAGCTGAAATTTCGGTTGATCAACAGATCGCCGTCGCCGCGGGCCAGCACATTCTGCTCGGGCACCTTCACATCACGAAATGTCATGGTGACGTTCTGGCAGGTGCGGTGTCCAAGCTTGTCGATGACCTCGTATTCGATACCGGCCGTGCCGCGTTCGACGACGAAGACGCTCAGGGCGCCGGCGCTACCCTTCGAGCAATCAGTCCGCGCGACGCAGACATTGAGGTCGGCGCCCAATAAGTCCCAGCCGCCCGCGTTGCAAGGCCAGTGCTTCTCGCCGTTGAGGGTGTATCGCCCTTGACGGGGGTGGTGTCGGGCCAGCAGCTGGATACCCGCTGAAGAGCTCGGGTGATCGAAGTTGGCGGTACCACCACGTTCGCTGACCACCCAGCCGGCAAGGAAGGAGCCATCGCGGTCGGACGCGGCCCGGGTGATCCAGCGGTCGCGTTGTTCGTCGGTGCCGTGCCACAGGATTGGCATCAAGGCCAGGCCGTTGACGAGGATTGTCGTCGGGAACCCGGGATCTGCCGCGCACAGTTCCTCGATCGCGATGAGGAAGTCGACATGGGAGGCTCCACCTCCTCCGTACTCGCGGGGCAAGAACATGGTGGTGAAGCCCGCCTCCGCCGCCTGCCGGTATACCGGTCGCATGGCAAGGAACGCCGCCTGCGGGTCGGCCAATGCGTCTGCACGCTCCGCCGCCGGGCGCAGCACTTCCGTCGCGAACTCCCGTGCCCGGCGTTTGATCGCGCTCTGTTTCGCAGTCATCGCGAAGTCGATGGGCATGCCGGGCTCCTTAACCGCCTGTGATGCGATGCGTCGACGCTCAACCGCTGGTCAGTCCGAGGGCGCCACGCAGTCCGAGATCATTGCTCGCGACATCTTCGAGGGTCGATCGATCGAGCACCTCGAAGTAAGCCTGTAGAGCATCGGAGAAGACGTTGCGAGCGCCGCACACCCCCGCCACCCGGCAAAAGCGTGCCGGACCTAGGCACTCGACGACGGCGAAGTCCGATTCCATCGTTCTCATGATGTCGCCGATGCTGATCGTGGCGGGGTCACGGACCAACTCGACGCCGCCGGACCGTCCGCGCGTCGTGCGAACCAAACCCGCGGCCGACAATCGTTGAACAACTTTGTCCAGGTGGTTTCGCGAAACTCGGTGCGCCTCGGCTATCTCCGCGACCGATCCACGTCGGTCGGGTGCGACGCGCAGATAGAGCAGCACGCGTAGTGCGTAGTCTGCGTGGTTGGTGTGCTTCACGTGGCCGCGGCTTCCCTTGACGATTGCACCGTCCCACTCTGCCACGGCAACTCCGCGGCTGCGCGGCTTGCCCGTGGCTGCTCAACGGCAACGGGATGACCCACCCAGGCTCGAGGGCTCAACCGTCGAGCCCGGGTGGCTACCTTAACCTCAACCGGCCATGGTGCCGATGCCCTCGTGCTGCTTACCGAACATGACGTACTCGTCCTCCATAATCGCGCGTGGATTGAAGTCGGGATCGGCGATGATGCCGTGTACGCGACGACGTTGCATCCCCATGTTGCCGCCGTCGTAGATCGGCAAAACCGCTGCCTCGCGCAGGATCTTGCCGAAGCCGTTCTTGGTCTCGAGGCTGTTGACGCCGACGATCTGCATGCACTTGTAGACACAGTCGAACATCAGCTCGGTCACCTGGATCTTGTTCATTGCACCGACCAGTTCGGCGTGTTGATCGTGCTTGTCGAGATAGTCGGCGGCCCGCCAGGAGAAGGTGCGGGCCATCTCGATCTTGGCAGCCACGTCGCCGAGCACGTAGCCGACGTTCTGAAAACCGATGATCGGGGCGAGGCCGCCGGCCGTGTTGTTCTTGGCCCAATCCAGCGCCATTTCGTATGCGGCTCGCGCCATGCCGACGGCCGCGATCGCAGCGACCGGACCCGACCACGCAAAATTGCGATTGATCACGAGATCTCCGTTCCCTTGCGCGCCAGGTAGCAGGTTGGCTGCCGGAATGCGAGCGTCCTCGAACACGATCTCGGCGTTGGACGCGAGCCGGTGACCGATCTTGTCGAGATGGCGGAAAGTCACTCCGGGGGTATCACGTTCCAGAACGAGCGCCGAGAGTCCTTCGGTTCCACCCTTTTCGGAGTCCGTTCGAACGATCAGCGTCCCGGCGTTGACGCCCCTCTCGTCCCAGCCGGCCGACGACGGCCAGTACTTGCTTCCGGTGACGATGTAGTCGTCGCCGTCGCGAATCGCGGTCAACCCCACGCCCGCAGGCCGCGGCAGCGGGATATCGAAGTTCGCGGTCCCAGATGGGTTTCCCGGCGGCTCGCTGGCGGTCCAGCCGCCGAGATATTCGCCGGTCGGGTCGGAGGTGGCCGCGCGGAGGAAGCGCTCCTTCTGTTCTTCGTTGCCATACCACGCGATCGGCATGAGTCCCAGTCCGTTGCACAGCACGGTACATGCGAACCCGGGATCGACCACGCAGATCTCTTCGGCGGCGATGACCAAGTCGACGCAGGAAACTCCTCCGCCTCCATAGGCTTTCGGCAGCATGCACATCGCGATGCCGGCGTGATAGGCCTCGATGTAGGCGGGTTTGGTCAGTTGGAAGCCCTTCAGCGGATCGGGCTCGGCGTCGGCGGCCGCCACCGCGGGCGCCAGTACCTCTTCGGCGAAGGTGCGCACCTCGTGCTGAAGCTTTCGTTGGTCGTCGGACATGGTGAAGTTGAGTGTCATGGCTACTCCCGGTGTGTGACGGAAACGTGCTGGCGATGGTCTGCCGCGCCGCAGGGCGGACCACCACAGGTTGCTAAACCGGTATTTCAAATACCGTGTTTTTGGGTTTCGTTGTCGTTGCCGCGGATTACGCTCGCCTCACCGCGGCCGTCACGGCCATGTGAGGCCGGGGGGTCCAAGGGTCTGCCGGCCAACTCGATGGCGGTAGCCGATATGCGGTGTTCTTCAATCGCCAGTGGGTGCGGCGCAAAGGATGCACACTGATGTCGTAAGCGTCAATTAGCCAGAGGGGGTAGGTATGAGATCTCGTATGCGCAGCTTGGCTGTGGGGGTGATGTTGACAGGCGGTGCACTCTTGAGCGCGCCGGCCGCGAATGCCGGTCAGGTTGTCGACACTCCTCGGATTCCTGCGCCTGCGCCCTCGCCCGTGCCTGGGGTGCAGATGTTCGACTGCCAGGGTTCGACCGGCGATCGCGGGTGCGGCGCCGGCTTCTTCTGGCGCGACGGATGGCACGGATTCGGTTGCTACCCATGCTGACTCGGCGCACCTCCAGAGAGACTCGCCGCTTCGTATTCTCCGGCGCCGTCGGTATTGCGATCGCTACCCTCACCTGTCCGGCCGCGCTGGCGGACTCAGTGAACTACGACGGTTTGCCGGTCGATCCCAACGTGATCACCGATTCCGTTGCGTATCAAGCTGATGCTCCGGTAATCGATCCCGACGGGCAACCCGGCATCAAGGTCGTCTACACCCATCGCGACGGCACTCGGGCCATCACCGATACGGTAGTCATGCTCTCCGATCCGCAGGCGGCAACGGCAGCGCTGGACGCGCGCCGCGGTGACGCTCTTGCCGACATTCCGGGCGCTTCATCACGTCCGATGGCGATTGGTGACAGTGGAACATTGATCACCGGCCAGGCGACCAACGGGCAAGCGGAGAGTGTCTTGCTCTTCACTCGGGGGCCTGCCGTCGCCGCGGTGCGGTTCAACGGCAGCGCTGGTGATCCTGTCCCGCTCGATTTGGTCACCGACTACGGCAAGCAGCAGGACGCCAACATCCGCGCCGTGCTCAACACCGCCTAGCGCTGCCGCAGCCGGGCCGGCCGACTAACGCGCCTTTTTCGAACTGGGCGTGAAGACGCTCCAGCCGACCAGGGTGCCGAGTGCGATGGAGAAGATGGCGCCGACGGTCTGGCCCAGGCTCGTGGCGTCAGTTCCGTTTCCGGTGGCTACTTCGCTCATCGACTGGAAGCTCAACGCGCCGGGGACCAACGACCAAAAGGCTGCCAGCAGCATCACGATGGCCGGTGGTGAGGTCTTCAGTCGTGATGCCATGGTGGCGAACGGGACCACGAGGAAGCCTCCGATGACCCCGGAGAGCTCCGAGCCGATCAGGATCCCGCCAATCTTTTGGCCTACCAGGGCAACTGCCACGGCAGAGGTGATCCAGAACAGTGATCCTTTCGGCGCGGACAAATAGATATAGAGTCCAAAGCCCACCACTACGATTGCCGCGTACATCGACCATGACCCCATCTGCGGAGACGGGGTTTGGGGCGCCACTTGGCCGGCGACGTGGATTCCCAGCGCCACGCCGAAGACCAGCAGCATCAGCTGCACCACGCCGTAAACGAGCCGGCTGGCTCCCGAGATGATTTGAGAGCTGGCCAATTCCATGGCGCCGATCGTGAGCGACATTCCGGGGAGAAGCGCAACGAGAGCGGGACTGATCACTCTCAGTAGTCCGTCATTGGCGGCATCGGCCACGAACCAGGTGGCCAGCACAGTCACGATCATGGCAGCCAGAGTCGGCAATACCGCGGTGAGTGACGGGAGAGGCCGGCCGATGGCGATGACGGCGCCTACGACGAGTCCTAGAAACAAATACCCTGGCAACGAAGCCCACGTGGGGTTGATCACCATCCCGAAGCCCACGGAGGTCACCGCATAACCCACGATCGTCGTGATCGGGTTGAAGCGTGGCTTCATGACCCGGGCTGCGGCGACGGTCTTGATCGCGTCACTTGGCGTGATGGCGCCTGCCTCGGCGAGAGCGGCGATGTCGTCGATGCGACCGGCGAGATCGAGCTGGACCGTGGAGTGCGTCGAGGTCTCTACTTCGTAAGCCACGGTGCCGACCTGGATCACCAATACGGTTGGCAGCACGATCATTCGAACCGTATGAGCGGTGTATTGCGCCGCGATCCTCTGCAATCGGGCAGTGACGAGCAGGGTGGGCTGTTGCACTTCGACCAAGGCTATGCCGATCTCCCGCAGCATGCCAGCGACCTCGGTGTCGTTGTATGCTCCCGGTTCGGCGAGCCGATCATGAGCCTGCTTTCGGAGCGATCGCAGTCCCAGGCGCGAGCGGCCGAGGCCAGATTTCATCTGGTCACCGCCGAGAAGACGTCTCATGGGGATATTTCACCATCATCGTCGCCCAAAGTCGGTCTAGTTCGGTCGACGCAGCGCACCCCTGGCCCCACTTCGTCGGAGCCTAGGGCTGCGAGGGATTTGTGCTGTCGTCCCGGCTCGCCAACACAATGCGGTCTCCGCCTTGACCTTTCGCTTCGTACATCGCCGCATCGGCGGCTGAGATCACCTCGGTGAGCGTCTGGTTGGCGTGCGTCGCCGTGGCGAGACCGATGCTCACGGTGACGGTCGGTTGTGCGGCGGCTGATACGGCGAGGCGAATGCGCTCGGCGACTACGTGGGCGTAGTGGTCGGCGATGCGGTCCACCACCAGAAACTCTTCCCCGCCCCAGCGCACCACCACGGCGTCGCGGCGCACACTGGATCTGATGCACCGTGAGATGCGGATGAGGACCTCGTCACCGACGGCGTGGCCCAAGGCGTCGTTGATGCGTTTGAACCCGTCGACGTCGATCAACAGCGCACACAACCCGGAGGTCGGCGGCGCCGCCTCGTTGAGTCGCTTCATCGCCACCGACAGGCCGCGCCGGTTGGTCATCTCGGTGAGGGGATCGATGAGTGCCAGCCGGGAACTGCTCTGCAACAACCAGAAACCGAAGTGCAGCGCAGGCAGGATGCACACTGTGACCAGAAGTGCGATGACCGCTCGCGACACCGCGATCTGAAGACCGTACTCGGGTGTGGTCTTGGCCAACCAGATCGCGACGCCGACGACGGATGCCACGGACCACAAGATGTGGGCCAGGTGAAGCCGCGGACCGTGAAAGAAGACCACGTACCCGCCGGCGCAGAGCAGCAGCGGCATGCTCGACATGGCTAATTTGGCATCCCCGAAGAGCAGGGTTGACACGGTCATGATGATGTCGACATAGATAAGAAGGACAGCCGATTGCCGCTCGTTCGGCCACTCCCAGAAGGCCCATCGCGCAGACCACAGCAGCGAGCCGATGCCGACGGCGGCCCACCCGATCCTGATGAGGGCAGTGTCGGTGACCGGCGGCGCCGCCACGTTGATCGCGGCGAGCAAGCCCATGGTCACGCCAATGCCGGCGATGATTCTGCGCAATACGGGGAGCATCCCTCGGCTGCGCAGGAACTCCGTCCGCCATTCGTAGTCGTCACTCTGACGCCACCACTGCATCAGCAGGCCGTCGACAGGGCCGCCCGACATTACGACGGGAGGTTGTCGGGGTTCGCTCACCGCGGGTCGCCCTTCTCGGTAGTAGAGACCCAGCATGGCAGTCCATGTTGCCCGAGGTACGAGGTTTGCCATGTCGGCCGAAAAATCATGGGTTCCGGCTAGGTTTGGTCCTGAAGAGGGAGCGGGTCCGGCGCACAAGGAGTTTGGGTTCGCCGCGAGACGGGCGCGACCGCAGGTTCGCGTGCGCCGGCCTGGTGGAGGGGCGCAGGCGCAGGTTTGCTGCGTTCGTCATGCACGCGACCGGGGTCAGGTGGCCGCAACGGTGATGCACGTTCTGGCAACGGTCGCGAGGAGGCGCGTCGATGGCGCAGACATCAAGGAGCGAAGGGGTTTCCGGAGGTTCTTCGCCGGGGACCACCTGGAGTTCGAGTACCGCGGCGAGGAGTCCAATGGTCTGTGACAGGTGTGCCGATGGCTGATGGTTCGACCGTGTCGGCGTCCCGCATCGAAGGCGAACGGGTGGTGCTGAGGATGGCCCACCGCGGTGATGTTGAGGGTCTGATCGAGATTCAGGTTGATGCCGCCGTGCGTCGCTTCTTGGGCGGCCCCCGGCCCGAAGGTGAGGTCAGGGAGGCGTTCACATCCGTGGGCGTAGCCGGGTTGCTGGGGGCCGCTGGCAGTTACGTCGTGGCCAACAAGGAGACCGACCAGATGTTGGGGACGGTCGTCCTCGACCGCCGCGGAAGGGACGTACCGGGTCATGTCCAGGACGGTGAGAACGAGCTTGAGTTGTCGTATGTCTTCCGGCGGCATGCGTGGGGCCGGGGTTTGGCAGGCGAGGCGGCACGCGCCGTGTTGGAGGCGGCCGCGATAGAGCTTGCCGATCAGCCGGTTCTGGTTGTCACACAGACGGCCAATCATGCGTCGCTTCGCCTGGCGGAACGCCTGGGGTTCAGGGTCGTTGACACGTTCGTGCAGTGGGGTGCGCCCCAAGTGTTGGCGACAGCGTGGCTGCACGCGTTCCGGATCGAGTGACCGTCGTAGGCCGTTCGGGGTGTGACACTGGGGTGGTGGGTTCGGGGTTCGTTTCGCAGATTCGTTGTGTCGTGTTCGACGTCGGGGAGACGCTGGTTGACGAAACGCGGATGTGGACAGGTCTGGCTCAGCAGGTGGGTGTCACCCCGTTCGCGCTGTCTGCGGTGGTGGGTGCGCTGATCGCTGCGGGCAAGGATCATCACCACGCGTGGGAGATCCTCGGTGTCGAGCGGCCAGCCAGTGGCCTGGACCCTACTTTGGGGCAGCTGTACCCCGATGCGTTGGAATGTGTATCAACAGCCCGTGGCCTGGGGATGATTGTCGGTGTCGCGGGGAACCAACCGGCGGGCATCGATCAGATGCTGTGCTCGGCCGGTCTGGAAGTGGATTTCCTGGCTTCGTCGGCGGGGTGGGGTGTGGCCAAGCCGGATCCGGCGTTCTTCGCCCGACTGATCTCAGAAGCAGGTGTGCCAGGCGAGTGCATCTTGTATGTCGGGGATCGGCTCGACAATGACGTGTTGCCCGCCCGGGCGGCCGGTATGCGCACGGCCTTCGTCCGGCGCGGCCCGTGGGGGTATCTGCATTCGTTGCAGGACGCCGCAGCGCTTGCCGATGTGCGGGTGGACTCGCTGTCAGATCTCAGCATCGTGATGCGCACGCAACGCGGCACGGGCATATAGCGCTCGTGGCGGCGGAGGGCCGCGCGCCCACGCACGAAGGACTGCAACAAGATCAAACCGTCGCCCGATCGCCAACGAGTGTTTATCTTTCTCCTATGGACGGCGTTCGTGATGACGACCTGCCCATCGAGCAGGCAGTCGCTGGCGGATCACCGCAGGTTGTCGGCACCTATGCCTTCTACTTCGCCGAGGATGCCGCCGACGAGCGTTGGGTGTGGTCACCGGAGGTAGAACGCATCCACGGGTATGCGCCGGGCACGGCCCGCCCTACGACGGAGCTGGTGCTGTCACACAAGCATCCCGACGATCTCGCTCACGTCGTAACCACCCTCAACGACATCCGCCAAACACGCCGGCCATTCAGTACCCGGCACCGAATCATCGACACCCAGGGTCAGATCCACGAGGTTGTGGTCATCGGGGAACGTATCCGCGACGAGGCCGGCACGGTGATCGGCACGCGCGGGTTCTATCTCGATGTGTCATCCAACCGCGAACAACAAGATGCCCGGATCACAACCGCGGTCAACGACATCATGGACCGCCGCACCGGAATCGAACATCTCTGCGGCATGCTCATGCTGATCTATCGCATCGACCACAACTCCGCATTCGGCCTGCTCAAGTGGCGATCGCAGGAGACCAACACGAAACTGGCGACCTTCGCCGCGCAGCTTCTGAAAGACATCCAGGAGCTCGCTTATGGCGAGCACCTGCCCGAACGATCGGTGTTCGACAACCTACTGATGACCGCGCACTGGCGCGTTACCGAGTAGGTCAGCGACCCGGGATCACTTGTCTGCCGGGGCTACCGCTGCGTCGAATCCACGATCCCATCAAGCCAGTTCTCGGCTGCTTGCAATAACTCGTCGCTCGAAACCGACTCGAAGGCAGGCAGTTTGAGGAAGTGCCGGGCGATGGTCAGCCCGAGGATGCTGCTCACTGCCAGGGTCGCACGAAGCTCGGCATCTTCGGCCGACAGCGAGCCCGTGAGGTTCTCGATGCGCTCCTGCAGGAATTCGCGCATGTGCGCCTCGGCATCGGGATTGGTCAACATCGAGCGGACCAGGGCGCGGGTTTCCGGGGCCAGGCTGGTCAGTCGCACACCGAGGACGTCGATCAGGTGCTCCGAGGCGCTATGATCATCGCCTCGCGGTAACTTCGCGACGACCGTGAACAACGCCGCCTTCGAACCGTAATGCTGCATCACCAGCGACGGATCCACGCCGGCATGCTCGGCGATCGACCGGATCGTGGTCCCGTCATAGCCATGTCGCGCAAACTCCAACTGAGCCGCTTCGAGTATCCGCTGAGCCGTCGCCGCACGTTTGGCGGCTCGCGTCGTCGCCACGCTTTACCTTAACGCCCACCCCGGCGCGGTGGTACTGTTTCACTAAACACCTGTTGAGCGAAGGGGTGAGATGACCGTCATCGCCATCGAGGAGCATTGGACGTCGCCGAGACTCGCGGCCGCCCTCATGCAGGTGCCACCGGAGCGCCGCGACGACAGCCTCGCGCTGAACGACGGCCACGGCATCACCGAGCGACTCGAGGATCTCGGCGACGCCCGCATCGCCGACATGGACGACCAAGGCATCGACCTCGCGGTGATCTCCCTCGCTCCGCCGGGAACCGGGCCGCTATCGCCGGCCGACGCCGTGCCTTTCAGCCGCGATATGAACGACATCGCAGCCGAGGCGGTCTCGCGACATCCGACCCGCCTGCGGGCGATGGCGACCTTGCCGATGTCCGATGCTGCTGCCTGCGGAGCTGAACTGGACCGGGCGACGGGCCTGGGTCTGGTCGGCGCGATGGTGTACGGCAGGACCGGCGACGTCATGCTCGACGACCCACGTTATGACGATCTGTTCGAGACGGCCGCGGCCCTGGGGCAGCCGATCTTTATTCACCCGCAGATCCCGCCACGCGTGGTGCGCGATATCAGCTACAGCGGTTTCGACGAGATGACCGATCTGGCGCTGTCCACCTTCGCGTGGGGCTGGCACATCGAGGCGGGGCTTGCCGCGCTTCGGCTGATCGTCCGTGGCACGTTCGACCGTCACCCCGATCTGCAGATCGTGCTGGGCCATTGGGGCGAGCTGCTTCCCCTTTGGTCTGATCGGGCCAACGGGCTCGCCCGCTTCGCCGGACTGCAGCGCTCGGTGACCGAGACCATCAGATCCAACATCCACATCACCAGTTCCGGCATGCTCAGCGTTGCTCTGCTGCGCCACACGCTCGCTGTCACCACGATCGATCGGTTGATGTTCTCGACCGACTACCCGTTCCAACGTCCCACTAAGGAACAGGTCGAGACGTTCCTCGGTGAGTTCGCCACCGAGACCGATCGTCAGAACTTCATGAGCGACAACGCGCGCCGACTCTTCAATATCGACGGTGTGAGCTAGGACCAGGACTCGTCCAGTTCACCCAGCGATGCGATCAAGGCGCTGTTCGCGCCATAGTCGACCGGACATGCGATGACGCTGACGGTATCGGCTGCCAGCGCCTCGCGCAGGGTGGGCAACAGCTCGTCTGCGGCGGAGATACGGTAGCCGCGGGCACCGAAACTTTCTGCGTACGAGACAAAGTCGGGATTGCCGAAGCGGGTGTCGACGTAGTGGCCGATCTCCAGGTCCATCTTCCAGCTGATCAGCCCGTAGGCATCGTCGACCCAGATCAGGATCACCATGGGCGTTCCGACGCGCAGTGCGGTCTCGATTTCCTGGGAGTTCATCAGAAACGATCCGTCACCGGTCGCCACGAGAACCTTCGCCGCCGGGCGCGCGATCTTCGCGGCGATGGCACCGGGCAATGACCACCCCATGGTGGACAGTCCGTTGGAGATGAGGCACGTGTTCGGTTCATAGGTCGGGTACAGCCGGGCCATCCACATCTTGAGGGCACCGGTGTCGACCAAGACGATGTCGTCCCGGTCGAGCGCCGCCCGCGTATCGGCGACGATCCGTGCCGGGGTGAGGGGAAAGCTGTCGTCGGCGCGACCCCGGTCGAGTTCGGCGGCGAGTAGACCCCGTATGCGTTCGTTACCGGAGGAAGCCTGCTGGTCGGTGCCCACCGCGCCGGCCAGCACGTCGAGGCTGCGGCCGATGTCGGCATGTAATCCGACGGCGACGTCGTAGTGAACGTCGACCTCGGCCGGAAACCGATGCACGTGAATGATTTTGGCGTCACCGCGTGGATTGATCCGGACCGGATCGAACTCCTGCAACTCGTAGCCCACCGCGACGATGACATCGGCCTGGTCGAACCCGAAGTTGACGTAATCGTGGCGCATGAACCCGACGGCCCCCAGGGCGAGGGGGTGGTCGTCCGGTATGACGCCCTTGCCGTGGAATGTCGTTGCAACCGGTATGCCGAGCGAGTCGGCGAACCGCCGCACGGCGGCCGACGCGTCACTGCGCACCGCGCCGTGCCCGGCGAGCAGCACAGGGTTGTGTGCACTTCGCAGGATCTCGGCGGCCCGTGCGATCTGCGCGGCCGACGGATCATCCGAGCGCGGCACATTGACACGCAGCGGGGTCGAATCGGTGGGGGCGTCGGCCTCCTCGACGTCCTCGGGGACGGCAAGGTACACCGCACCGGGCCGCTCGGTCTGGGCGAGCTTGAACGCCTTGCGGACCATTTCCGGAACTGACTCAGGCGTTGCCACCAGCGCCGACCACTTGGTGACGGGTGCGAACATCGACACCAGGTCGACACTCTGATGTGATTCCTTATAGCTGCGCTGCATTCCCACCTGTGCCGAGAGTGCCAGCACCGGAGCCGAATTGGTGGTTGCGTCCGCCACGCCGAGAAGCAGATTGATCGCGCCTGGACCCAGCGTGGCCGAACACACCCCGGCTCGCCCGGTGAGCCGGCCGTACACCTCGGCCATGAACGAGGCGCCCTGCTCGTGACGGGTGAGCACGTACTCGATCGACGAACGGGACAATGCGTCGACCAGTCGGATGTTCTCCTCCCCGGGGATCCCGAACACGTGGCTGACGCCTTCGTTCTCCAAACATTCGACGATCAACTCGGCGGTACTGCGCTTGCTCTCCGTCATGCCTCCAGCGTGTCATATGGCGTCGCGCGGAACAGTTCACCCTGGCCGCGATCGGCGGACCGGCACAGTTCATCGTCCGTCGCATACGCTCGGCGCACGCGAGCTTCGCCGACAGGGCGCGGAGCGCCTGACCAGCATCCCCAGGTTGAATGCGAGCCGCTGCACGGTCGCCCGGCGGAAGCGAGTGGGCCGGCCAACCGTGGCCCCAATGCGTCCCAGACGGCTGCTTGAACTGCGACCAGGGGAGTCCCACACGGTGTGCCAGGTCAAACTGTCACCTGGTCGTGCGCACACCTCGCAGTAGCGGCGAAATCTATTGCGAGGGAACACACGTGTTCACGCCGGCATCCCAGGCGTAGTTGGAAGGCTTGGGCCCGTTCCGTCGCGACCGCTTCCTGTGCGGCCGTCCAAATCCCACCATGACAGGACTCGTGTGCCGATCAGGGTTAGCCACTTGGACGGTTGCCCGGCGGGTACGTCGACGTCAAACCACACTCGGCCGAGATGCCGATCACCCTGCAGCCATGTGCCGTCGGGCTGTTGGGCAGCGCGGATGAGTTCGATGGCATCTGCCATGCGTGGGTCGGGCCGTGTGCCGTCAACCAATGACGCCTGCCGGAAGTAGTCGGCGGCGTTGAGGACGTTGTAGGACCAGCGGAAGGGATAGGCGAATTGGGTCACCCATGCAGCTACCGGCTCGCTCGTTGAGAGACGGCGGAAAAGATTGCGTTGCAACAAATATTCCTGTCCAAGATGCCGCGCGGCCCTGGATTCCTGGGTACCTCCGGTTGCCGTGTCGTAGGCGAGTAGCCCTTTCAGCGAATTGAGCGTCGAGTGATATGACGATCGGGTTGAGCCGTCGACCCAGTCGCAGTTCCAGCCGCCGTCTGACATTTGATGTTCGATGAACCAGTCGACGATGGCCGTGATATCTGCACCGAGCCACACCCCATTGGCGACTGTCCAGGCATTGATGCAGCAGTCGACCTCACCGCTCCAATACGGCAGGCCTTCGTACTCCCAGCGACTGTTCTCGGCCAGTAGTTCGACGGTACGGCGCTCATGAAGGATGCCGGCATCAACTCCCCATTCCCGAAGCGAGTTGAGCGTCCACGTCGTCGCTGTCCAGGGCTGGCCGGCGCCGTCGGTAGCTTCCGGGCCGTCGAAATCGAAGTCCGCGGGGAAGAAGGCGCCTCCGGCCCATTGGCCGTCCGGATCCTGCCTCGCGAGGAGGCGTGCACCGAAGCCTTCGGTCGCGGTCCGTGCCCGTGTCGCTTGCCAGGTCTCAGCCGGTTCGCCGGTGAGATCACGCTCCACTTGCCAACGCAATGCCGGATCGGAATCCAACAGCCACTCGATCACAGACCTAACCCCCATGGGCCGGACTATAGCGATATCGACGTGAAGAAGATCGGCCTCAATATGGGCAGCGAAGTGAGCACCGACGTCGCGCGTGGCTGAGACGCCCACAGTGCGAGCAACATTGGCACCGGGGGCGCGAGAGGCATTCAGCGAGTGGCGGAGTCACGACACGCATATCCGCCGACCGTTCCGGATAACCGAGTTGTAGAGTTCGTAGCCAACTTCTGGTCCGCCCGCGGCGCTCGTGGTTATGGTTGCGCTTCTGGCTCGATCGCGTCCTCGGATCGAGATTCAGTCCGGACGGTGGCTGGGTGGTGATGCTGCTGCGCTCCGCTCGGGATGTGCCGTGTCGTCACCGCGGACGTGCTCTGCGGCAAACTATACTCTTGAAATTCGGATGCCGCCCCAACTGGGTAAACACGCTACTAATCCAGGTTACAAACAATGCTGGCAACAATACATCGCTATGGTGGCCGTGCTAGATTTCTTGGGGTCAATCAGTCACCACGCTCTGGGGAAGTATGCAAATAGCCGAATGCGACCAGGTCGATGACACGTGGCGTGGTAGGTCGGGCGTGCGGTCGGGATGTCGGGTTGGTGCTCGACCAGCAAACAACTATTCGGCCATCGGTACGGTTCTTGGCCATCATGCGCGGCGCCACGACCGATCGCTGAGGCGTCTTCTTGCCGTCGCCCTCGGCGGCGGTGCGATCCTGATCTTCGGCGCCGGACCCGTCTGGGCGGATTCGCCAGGACCTCGTGCGCAGAAGTACATCGACCTGCTGACGTCCAAAGGACTAGGGTGCTCGACGAGTGTCCCTTGCAAGACCACGGGCACCGGCCAGGATCTGCTGGAACTCGGGCACATGATCTGCGCGGCGCTGCGCAGCGGACGATCCGAGCTGGGACTCATCGACTACCCGCCCGGCGGTGTCACCTTGGACCGGTATCACGCCGGACTGCTCGTGGGTATCAGTGAAGCAGCCTTCTGCCCAGGCATCTCCGCGCCGCCAGCTCAGCCTGCCTGACTCCGGCCGGCACCGGAGATCCGCTCGAGTGGTGTGGTGTCGGCGTCAGTCGGCGAGCTGAATTGCGCCGGGCTGGTTTGGGATTGAGTGGCGCATGATTTCCGGCGTGCCACGTGTCAGCGGAGAATCGGCATCGCGTGGATGTACGACCGCACGGGTTTTGTTCAAGATATGCGGCGTCATGGACATCCGACCTGTCACTGGTTGCCCGCCGGGCGCGCGTCAGGACCCATCGCGGCAGGGCTAGACTGTCGACCGCAGACGGCGCTGGCAAGATTGACGGGCAATTGTTGGCGGCAGTTCCCGAGCAAATTCTGGGAGTGGCGATGGCTCGGTGGGGACGCGTGCCGGACCAGTACGACTGGATCAGCGCCTACCTGTACGACCGCGGCCTGCAGCTGCTGTGGCGGGTGACAATCTTCATCGCCACAGTGTTGCTGGCGGGTTCGACGGCGTTGATGGGCTTCAGCCCCCAGGGGCCTGGCAACCGGCTGACGACCGGCATCTGCTTCGTGGCGGCCGGGTCGGCTGTGGTCGCGGCGCTGCCTTTCCTCCTGCACTGGCCAACGCGGCGGCAGTCGATGGCTTTTTCGCTGACCTCGTCGGCGACGATCGCCGCGGCCTGCTTGTCGTACTCGAACCCTTACGTAGGGTTGGTGGGTTGCGCGACGTTCTCGGTGGTCGGCGGATTCGTCGCCTATTTCCACACCCTGCGGGAGGTAATCCTCAACTGCGCGGTCGCCGCGATCTGCGCCGCTGTCCTGGCTGGTCGTGTCGTCGCCCAAACCGGCGACGCCTATCTGACGGCCGCTGCGCTCGCGGTCGTGGCGGCGCTCAACGTGAGCCTGCCGTTCGGCATCGAGTCGCTGGTCCGCACCTTGCGCGTCGACCTGCGAAGCTCCGGCCGTGACCCGCTGACCGGACTGCACAACCGGCGGTCGTTCCACTACTCGGTCTACGAACTGATGATGCGCCACCACGGCAGCGGTGCCCATCTGATCATCACGATGATCGACCTCGATAACTTCAAGCAGCTCAACGATACCCAGGGTCACGCCGCCGGCGACGCCGCATTGATCGGGGTGAGCGAAGCGCTGGAGAAGAGCTGCCGGCGCTCGGCCGTGATCGGACGGGCAGGGGGAGAGGAGTTCCTCGTCGCCGATGTCGTGCGCCAGCCGGTACCGGAGATCCACGCCGAGCAGGTGCGCCAGGCCATCGCCAACCTTCCGGTATCGGTGACCGCGAGTGTCGGTACTGCGAGCGCGCCGATCGACGGTGACACGGCCACCCCCAGCTTGCAACTCATCGACGACCTGATCCGGGCCGCCGATGACGCCATGTACCAGGCCAAGCGGGCCGGCGGAAACCGCTTTCATCACAACGGAGAACTCCTGTGACCGGCTCAGGCGGCGCGCCAGACTGACCCTTCGGCGCTGGTTCGCCCTGGCAAGAGTGCCTGGAACCACGCCCGGTTCACCCAGGGTCAGTCGCGATAATCCGGCTGCGTACGACCGAGCATCCGCAGCATGGCCGCCCAGGCCAGGTCGTATCCCACATCGTCGGTGAAGTCGTCGTCGGCGGCATCGCCGACGAGCTGCTGGGCGGCGTGTTCGCTGATCCGGGGGTCGGGGATCACCAACTCGCCCAGTTGGGACGCGGCGACCTGGATCTCGCAGGCCTTGTTCAGGTAGTACATCCGCAGGAAGGCCCGCGCCGGGGTTGCGCCGACCGTCAGCAGGCCGTGGTTGCGCAGGATCAGCGCGTCGCGTGTCCCGAGATCCTCGACGAGCCGCTTCTGTTCGTCGAGGTTCAGCGCCACGCCCTCGTAGTTGTGATAGCCCACGCGACCGAAGAACTCCATCGAGATCTGGTTCACCGGCAGCAGCCCCGAAGCCGATGCCGCGACCGCACAGCCGGCGAGTGTGTGCGTGTGCAACACGCACATCGCATCGGGACGTGCACGGTGGATCGCGCTGTGAATGACGAAACCGGCGGGATTCACCCGATGGGGCGACTCGCCGATGACGTTGCCGTCCAGGTCGATTCGCACCAAGCTCGATGCGGTGATCTCATCGAAGAACAACCCGTAGGGATTGATCAGGAAATGATCCTCATCGCCGGGCAGTCGCACCGAGATGTGCGTGAACACCAGGTCGGTCATCCGATAGTGGGCGACCAGACGGTACACCGCGGCGAGCTCCTGGCGCAGCTGCGCCTCGGTCGCCTCCGGGTCCCCCGAATCGATGCCCATGCTCAGTCTCCTTCGGCGGCAGGGCCGGCCATGCGGTCGGCAACCAATTGCTGGAACATGGCGGTCACCTGATCCCAGTGTGGCACCAGGCTCGTGCGATCCGATGCCGGCGAATGCCGCCCTGCCTGAAGCTTGTCCAGGATCGGCAAATCCTGTTCGTTGACCCCGAACAAGACCTCGGCCAGCCGCTTGCGGTTCACCGAGTGATCCTCGGTTGCGCCGTCCCGGTCGACGAAGATTGCCATGTGCTCGACGGTACGGTCGGCGCTCAACGCTTCGAAGCCGATCACCTGAAACCAATCGGCCTCCAGGAACAGCAACGCGTTGGGGAACACGCAGAAGATGTCCTGGTTCTCGGTCTTCTCCTGCGGAACCTCGCCCAGGAACGGCAGCGCCTCGGACGTCTTGGCCGCCTTCCCCGTCGCGCCTCGCGGATAGCAGCCGCCGATGATCTCCGGTGCCAGCACCTCGTCGTCGACGTCCAGCGATGAATTCACCGGGCCGACTTGGGGGTGGATGAACGGCAAGTGGTAGAAGTCCAGGAAGTTCTCGACGACGAGTTTCCAGTTGGCGGCGACGTCGAACACGCGCTCCTCGGCCAGGCTGATTCTACCGAAGTCGATGTGTGCCCAGCGTTGCGCCAGTGGCGCGATGAATCGATCGAAAGATGCTGCCGCCGAGTCGATATCGCGTTCAGCAAGGTCGACGAAAACCATCCCGGCCCACACCCGGCTCGCCACTGGCAGCAGACCGAGCGCTCGCTTGTCGGCCGGCCCGCTACGCCCCTGGCGTTCACGCCGGAAGTAGGGAGTGGTTGCCAGGCTGCCGTCCAGGTCATAGGACCAGCAGTGGTAAGCGCATTGGATGCGGTGTTTGACCCTGATGGGTTCCGCTGTCAGCGCCATCCCACGGTGCCGGCACGAATTGTGGAAGACGCGAAGCTCGCCGTCCTCACCCCTGATCATCAGAAGCGGTTGGCCGGCAACCGCAGTCGGCTTGACCTCTCCTGGTTCGGCCACCCAGTGCGCATAGCCCGCCCAGACCCAACCGGCGGCGAAGACTCGCTCACGTTCGAGTTCGTGGACCGCGGCGCTGGTATACGCATGCGCGGGCAGCAACGCGTGCTGCGAACTGTCGCTGGTGAGCGGGCCTGTCGCCACCCGATTGCCGGTGGAGGTGGTGTTGAAGTCGACATCGTACATCGTGTGCCGTCCAATTCTCATGGTGCGGTCGCCGGCCGTACGCCAAGCGCTGAGTTGAAGGCGTCTGCCGCCCAACGCATCAACGTCGTCGACTCCGCCCAGCGGTCCGAGATCTGCACTCCCTGCGCGTCGGTGATCGCGTACGGCGCGGTGCCCAGCTCAGTGACGAAGCGAGCCGGCTGGTCCGGGTGCCGACGGAGCAGCGACTCGAATCCCCGTGTCCACCAATCCCGGAAGCGGGACTCCCAGGGCTTCGCCATCGGGTGCCCCAGCGGCACCTGGATCTGGGCGCGCGTGGCGATCCGTCCTTGCAGGGACCCCGATCGGTCGAGGATGGTCGTGATGAGGGATTCGTACTCCGGTTCGGGTGCCTCGGGGATTTCGTGTGCGCAAACGTAGTGCGATAGATCGGCCGCGAGCCCGACCGGCTCGTCCAGGTAGTCGAGCAGCAAGCACGTGAACCGCAGATCGTTGGTGACGGTATTGCGGTGCGTCTCCAGCTCCATGTCGATTCCGGCATCCGCGCACATCCGGTGCCACTTGCCGAGCAGATGCGCCAATGCGGGCGCGTCGAAGCCGAACACCCTGGCACAACAGATGATCCAGTCGGCGGCGATGGTTTTCGCGTATCGGATCGCCTGTTGGATATCCTCGTCCGAGGCTGCGAACACCAAGACGCAGCCACGAAGGCCGTGCGCGGCCATCAAAGGGGCGATGTCGGCGGCCGCGGGTGCCTGACGCGCGCCCAGATCGACCCCGATGCCCGCGTAGCCAGCGCCGGCGATGCGCGCCATCTGCTCGGATAGGGTCCATGGTGCGCCCTGCCGCGGCAGGTCCTCCATTGCCCACATCGATTGGTAGAGGTGCAATTCCGTCACGACGGTACCGCCACCCGGTTGATGGCGCGATTGGGCCTGCCGTTGAGGTGCCACGACACCACGGCATCGGCCTGCCGGCGCACGTATTCGGCGTCGGTGGCGTCGGACAGAAATCCGATGTGCGGCGTCGTGATCACCCGGGGATGGCTGAGCAGCGGATGCGACGCGGGCAGCGGCTCCTGGACGAACACGTCCAGCGCTGCTCCGGCGAGCTGCCCCGAGTCGACGGCGGCGAGCAGCGCCTCGGCATCGACCACCGCACCCCGCGAGACGTTGACGACATGCGCACCGCAGGGCATCCGCGCGTAGGCGGCGGCGTCGAGCAGTCCGCGGGTGTCGTCGGTCAACGGCAGGAACACGCCCAGCACGTCGCTGACGGCCAGCACCTCGGGGTAGGGCACCATGTCGACCCCTGGCACCGTCACGGCGCCGCGGCGCTCGACCGCAACCACGCGACGGGCTGCCGCAGAGGCGAATTCGGCGTATCGGCGGCCGATGGAGCCGAGCCCCAGGATGCCGACCGTCAGTTCGGACAGCCGGCGCGGGGACTGCGCAGGACGGGCGTCCCAGGGGTGCGCGACGCCGGAGCCCATGAAGTAGGGGAGGCGACGGATCAGCGCGAGGGTGAGCGCCCAGGCGTGGGTGGCGACCTCTTCACTCGCCACGGGGCCGACCGTCGCCACCCAGATCCCGCGATGCGAGGCAGCCTCGACGTCCACGTTGTCCGAACCGTTTGAGAGCAGGGAGATGATGCGCAGCTTGGGTAGCCGCTCGAGCAGGGCATCATCGACCGGCGCATACCCGACCAGCAGTGCCTCGGCGTCCCGCGCTGCGGCGGCGATCTCGTCCGGGTCGCGCGACTGCGCGTAGGCCACCTCGAAACCGTTGGCTCGTAACAACTCCATACCGGGTGTGGGGTCATCACCGTCGTCGAGATCGGTGTAGACCGCCAGCGGTGCGCTCATCAGTGGCCCACCTGGCGCAGGTGGGAGAGGAACTGGCGGGTGCGATCGTGACGAGGGTCGTCGAAGAACTGGTCGGGCGGTGCCTGTTCGACGATGACGCCGCCATCGAAGAGCATGACGTCGTCGGCCACCCGTCGGGCGAACCGGGTCTCGTGAGTCACCACCACCATGGTCATGCCGCCCTCGGCGAGTCCTTCCATCACTTCCAGCACCTCACCGACGAGTTCCGGGTCCAGTGCGGACGTCGGTTCATCGAATAGCATCACCGATGGGTTGGTCACCAGGGCACGGGCAATGGCGACGCGCTGTTGCTGACCGCCGGATAGTTCGCTGGGGTAGTGCCGCAGTCGGTCGGCCATACCCACGCGCTCCAGCATCGCCTCGGCGCTGGCGGTCGCGTCTGCCTTGCTCATCCCGATGACCTCGGTGAGCGCAAGGGTGACGTTGCGCAGGACGTCGAGGTGGGCAAACAGGTTGAAACGCTGGAATACCATCCCGATATCGCGGCGCTGTGCCGCCAAGTGGCGCTCGGGGAGTCGGCGGGTGGAGCCGTTCGGCGATGTGGAGACGCCAACCTGCTTGCCGTTCAACAGAATCTCCCCGGCATCGGGATGTTCCAGGAGCGCCATCAACCGCAAGATCGTCGACTTGCCCGAACCCGATGGTCCGAGCAGGGCTTTGACTTCCCCTCTGACCACGGAGAAATCGACGCCCTTGAGGACCTCGGTGTCTCCGTATCGGCGATGCAGGTTGATCGCCTGCAGGACGGGTGCACTCATGCCGGCACCGCCGCGCCGACCTGGTTGCCGGGAACCTGGCCGACGCGCCCCGCGGAGATCCACCGGTAGCGGCGCTCGACGACGTGCTGCACGGCCATCAACGCCGAGACGATCACGAGGTAATAGACCAGCGCAGCCGAGTAGTACTCGGCGTAGCGAAAGGTCACCGACACTTGCGATTGGGCGGTGGTCAGCAACTCGCGCAAAGAGATCACCGATGCCAGCGACGTGTACTTCAGCATCGCGATCAGTTCGTTGCCCGATGGCGGAATCGCCACCTTGATGGCCTGGGGGAGAACCACTTTGAACAAGACCTTGTGCGGTGGCAGGCCGAGTGCGCGGGCCGCCAGGTGCTGCCCGTCGTCGACCGAGAGCAGGGCCGACCGCAGGATCTCGGCCATGTACGCGGCCTCGACGATCGAGAATCCGATCAGCGCCGCGAGGAAGGGCGTGAACCAGTCATCGCGTAACGCCGGCAGCAGCTGAGGTCCGGCGTTCCAGATCAGCAGCAGGACCAGCAGTGTCGGAATGGCCCGGAAGAACCAGACGTACACACCCCCGACGGCGGTGGCGAACCGGTTGGAGGCGATGCGCAGCAGTGCCACCCCGAAACCGATGATCGATGCCAGGACCATGGCGCATACCGCGAGCGTCACCGACAGCAGGGCGCCCCGCAGGAAGGCGCTCGACGTCAAGGCCGCGGTGAAGATGTCCCAATCGAAGTCCATGGCGGTCAGGGGCTGACGAGTCGGGACGGATCCAGACCGTACTTCTTCGCCAGGTCGGGCAGCGTGCCGTCGGAGATCAGCTGTTTGATCCCGGCGGTCACGGGCTGCGTCAGCTCCGACCCCTTACGGGTGAACACGCCGAATTGCGTCTCGGTGGGGAAGATCCCGGGTTCGGAGACGAGCTTGCCGCCCGACTTACCGACCATGTCGACGACGGCGACGTCGGTTTCGATGAGCGCATCGGCCTTGCCGTTGGTCACTGCGGCAACCGTTTCCGCGGTCTTCGGATAGGGCTGGATCGTGATGCCCGGCTTGCCGGCGGCGGTGAACTTGTCCGAGAGTGCCTTGAGCGTCAGCTCATTCGATCCACCACCCTGCACGGCGACGGTCTTGCCGGACAGGTCGTCGGCGGAGCGCATCGACTCGTCACCGCTGCGGACGATCAGCCCGGGGCCGGTGGTCATGAACGGGATGCCGTCGGCGACGCGCTGGCGCTCGGGGCTGACGTAGAGGGCAGACCAGGTGATGTCGCAACGCTTCGCGTTCAGAGCAGGGATGAGCCCATCGAAGGAAGTGTTCTGAAACACCACCTTGACGTCCCAGAGCTTGCCGAGTGCGCGGGCCCCGTCGGAATCGAACCCCGCCGGGTTGGCCGTGTCCCCGTTCTCCAGGTATTCCATCGGCGGATACTCCGGGTCGGTGCACACTGACAGCTGCCCCGCCTGGAGCAGGCCGGCCGGCGCCTTGCCCGAGGCTTCACTCGTACCGCCCCCGCCACTACAAGCGCCGAGCAGGACGGCGCTCAACGCCGCGCCCATGATGGTGGCGACATGGGCAGGCTGGCTCCGCCGATTCATGGGAACTCCTGTGATGGGCTGCGGGGGGCTGTGAAAACACGTGCGGTGAAAACACTAGAAGTGCCGCCACGAACCATCAACACCAAATATGCACTCCGCCCTAGCAATTTGGATAATTAGTGAAGCAAGGCTGGTCAATAACGCACGTATCTGCTTCTCTGTACTGAGATGCTGAATAATTGTGTAGTCGAGGTGAGGTGTTCGGCGTTTGTTAACTTCAGATGACTCGCGCTTCGGCAGCCGACTCGATGACCTCGACGATCAGATCCTCGCGGCGTTGCGCGTCGACGGACGGATCGGCCCGGGGGAGTTGGCCACCCGTCTGGGCGTGTCCCGGACGACGGCGTCCAAGCGGTTGGCCGCTTTGTTGAACACGGCCGACGTGCGCGTGGTCGGCATGGTGCACCCAGAGACGGTCGGCGTGCGCTCACTGGCGCATGTGTCGATCGCCACCGAGGCCCCGGCCATCGAGGTCGGCAGGCGCCTGGCCACCCGACCCGAGGTTCCGTTCGTGTCGCTGGTCAGCGGTGCCTACCCGTTGATCGCCGAGGTTCGCGCTCATGATGACGCCGAACTCTCCGAATTGCTCGACGTCGTCCGCTCCCTGGACGGCGTCGAATCGACCGAGACACTGGTCTACACCGATCTGGTGCGCGACTTCCTGGGGCCGACCAAGGTCTCGGTGGCGTGGCTCGACGGCGTCGACCGGAGGCTGCTGTCGCTGCTGCAACGCGACGGCCGGATGCCCTACACCGCGCTGGCCGCTCGATCCGGCGTCTCGGTGGGGACTGCGCGGGCGCGCACCTTGCGCATGATCGAGACCGGGGTGGTCCGCATCGGTGCGATCGCGGCTCTGGGCCGAGAGGGTCGTACGGTCGACGTCGGACTTGGGATCAGGACGCGGGGACGGGCAAGCGAAGGCGTCGAGCAGATTCGCCAACTCTCGGGAATCCGATTCCTGGCCACCACAATCGGGCGGTACGACGTGGTCGCGACACTGCATGCGGATAGCCTCACCGAGGTCGTGACCGCACTGGAAGGGGTTCGGGCGCAGACCTCGGTGACACAGCTGCATAGTTGGGTGCACCTGCACACCCTTAAGGAGAGCTACCGCTATCCGATCGAGACGGGCCGGTGACGCCGGCCAAAGTGCAGCGGCTGCTGCGGTATCGGCGCCTCGCCGGAGCCCGTCATGCCGCTCCGGTGCTCGCCGCCGCGTCGAGTTGGCGTTTCGTCTCGTCGTCCAGCTCGATGTCACGCACTGCGGTGTTCTCCTCGAGATGAGCCACCGACGATGTCCCCGGGATCAGCAGCACATTCGGCGCCACCGTCAGCGTCCACGCCAGCGCGATCTGCGCCGGGGTGCGGCCCAGCTTCTCGGCCTCGCGTCGTACCGCGGGATGCCCGAGCACCGGGTTGTCCGCAGTGAACGCAGAGCCGAGCGGGAAGAACGGGACGAAGGAGATCCCGCGCTCGGTGCACAGATCGAGAACCGGCTGCGCCGAACGGTCGACGAGGTTGTAGGCATTCTGCACGGTCACAATGTCGGTGCGGTCCAATGCGATGCGCAGATGCTCCTCCGAGATGCTGCTCAATCCGATGCCCTCGATCAGCCCCTCGTCGCGTGCGGAGATCATGGCGGTCAGCTGGCGGTCGAACAGCTCGCGGTCCACCGGGCCAACGGCACTCGGATCGCCGGAGTGAATGCGTAGGTTCACCGCCGCCAATCGGTCGACGCCCAGCGTGGCGAGGTTCTCCTCGATATCGGCCCGCAACTCATCGGGCTCCTGCGCGGCGATCCAGTTCGCGTTGCCGTCGCGGCGGGCGCCGACCTTGCTGACCAGGGCCAGGTCGTCGGGGTAGGGGTGCAGCGCCTCGCGGATCAGCTCATTGGATACCCGTGGCCCGTAAAACTGGGCGGTGTCGATGTGGTTGATGCCGAGTTCGATTACCCGCTCCAGGACGGCGATCGCCTGGTCGTGGTCGCGGGGCGGACCGAAGACCCCGGGACCGGGGAGCTGCATGGCGCCGAATCCGACGCGGCCGACGGTGTGGGTGCCGAGCGAGAAGCTGTCCATGCTTTCTGTCTACATTCCGCGTCGGCAGTTTGTTCCGCATTGAGAGGCCAACAACTGCTTTCGCGACAAACAGAGAAAGATGTGCCGCACAGACTGCACGGTTTGGGTGGTCGGGCGGCGCCCCGATATTGCTAACGTCGAGCCGCATGAGACGTCTTGCGCTGCGGGCACTCGCGATCGGCGCGGCCGGCTCTCTCGCGCTGGCCGGCCTCCCGCCGGCGGCTGCCGTACCCGAAGCACCGGTGATCACCAGCGCCGTGTTCTTCGGCGACAGCCTCACCGACGCCGGAACCTACGGCTTCCGGTTCACCACCAATCCCGGGCGGACCTGGGCCCAGCATGTCGCCGACACCCTCGGCCAGCCGGACACCCCCAACGAACACGTCGACAGTTACGACGAGGTCTATCAAGGCAGGCCCGGTCGCCCCGGTCCAGGCGGCCTGAACTACGCCGAAGGTGGCGCACGTGCCGAATTGCCCTACTCCGTCGTGTCGAAAAACCCGCAAGGGACACCCATCTCGGCCGACGTCCAGGTTCAGCGCTACCTGGCTCAGCACGCACGGTTCAGGCCGGATGAGCTGGTGACCCTCTGGATCGGTACCAACGACGTGGCGCTGAACTTCGATCCACGATTCGGCAAGAGCCTTGCCGACGACCTGCGCGCCGACCGGGCGCCGTCCCCGCAAGCGATGGACGCCGAACGAGCCCGGGTCCGCCAGGCCGCGGCGGCCGAAGCGCGCACGGCATCGACCGTCCTGAGGCACGGCGCCCAGCACCTCGTGGTGTTCACCCTCTTCGACCTCGGCGTCCTCCCGTGGTTCGAGACGACGGCCGCACGCAACTACGTCAACGATCTGACCGCCGCCTACAACGGCGCGCTGTTGGACCAGCTGCCCAAGGATCCGCGCCTGCAGATCTTCGACACCGGCGCATTCGTGACCGATCTGCTGACCGACCCGGCACGCTATGGGTTCACGCATGGGGCGAACGAGGACGCCTGCGCCCAGCCCGGACAAGATTATTGCGACGCGGACACGCTGAAGGAACCCGACGCCGATCACACGTATGTGTTCGCCGCCGCCGAGCACTTCACCACCCATGCCCACGAACTACTTGCCGAACAAGTGCAGCAGCAGGTGGGTGTGCGGCCCAAACCGTGAATCGTCCGCAGGCAACAGTGCGCGTTTTGTGTAGTTCGCCGGGTCGGCGTCATCTCTAACGTCAGAGAAGACAGCAATTCGGCTGGCTGACAACACACTTGACCCAAGCGAGGCGGCGACGTGAAGGTATCGCAGGAAACAATCCATGAACGGTCGAAGCTGACGTTCACCGCGATGGGGTACGGCGGGGCGCCGATCGGCAACTTCAACGGCACGTTCACCGAATCCGCGGCGGCGGACATGGTCACACAGTCCTGGGAACAGGGCGTGCGCTACTTCGACACCGCGCCCGGGTACGGCAACGGGCTGAGCGAATACCGGTTGGGCCATGCCCTGCGCAACTACAACCGCTCCGAATTGGTGCTGTCCACCAAGGTGGGTCGCGTACTCACCCCGAGTTTGAACGCGCCGAACCAGGATGGCCAGTACCAGGACATCCCGCCGCTGGTGGCGTCCTACGACTACAGCTACGACGGGGTGATGCGCGCTGTCGAGCAGAGCATGCAGCGGATGCTCACCGATCACTTCGACGCCCTGTTCATCCACGACTGCGACCGATTCACCCACGGCTCAGGGCAACCCGAGTACTTCCGCCAGGCGATCGTCAGCGCGTTCCCGGCCCTGGAAGCGCTGCGCGAACAGGGCGTGGTCAAGGCGATCGGCTTCGGTGTCAACGAAACGGACGTGATGACCGAGGCGGTCAAGACCACCGAGTCGGACCTATGCCTGTTGGCGGGCCGGTACACCCTGCTCGAGCAGGAACCTCTCGACGAACTGCTGCCGATCTGTGCGGAGCGCGGTATCGGGATCGTGCTGGGCGGCGTCTACAACAGCGGCGTGCTCGCCACCGGGCCGATCGAGGGAGCCCGTTTCAACTACGGGCCGGCGCCGAAGGACGTGCTGGCCAAAGCCGGCCGCATCCAGGAGATCTGCGGGCGGCACGGTGTCGCGCTGCCCGCGGTGGCCCTGCAATTCGCCTACGCACATCCTGCCGTCGTCAGTGTGTGCATCGGCGCCCGCAACGCCGATCAACAGCGGCGAAACGAACAGCTATTCGAAACTGCTGTCCCGCAGCAGGTATGGGACGACCTCCGGGCGGCCGGACTGATCCGCGAGGACGCGCCCACCCCGGCCGCCTGACCGCGGGTACTCAGCCGGTGCACCGGTGCGGTGCCTTGAACGGGTTCATCGCACCGGCGTCGATCACCAGGGTGGTCCCGGTGATGTAGCGGCCGTCCTCACCCGCGAGATACACCACGGCATTGCTGACATCCACGGGGTCGAGGAACGGGATTGCCAGCGCATGCATCGCGGTGAGCGCCGGCAGCGCCTGCTCCTGGGTGGCACCTTCGACACCGCCGGCGAACAACCGGTTGTAGCGCGGGTTGTTGATCATCAACGTGTTGACATTGGTCGGGTTGATCGAGTTCACCCGGATCCCGTACGGCGCGAGTTCACCTGAGAGCGTGCGCATCAGACCGTTCACGCCATGCTTGGACGCCGCGTAGTGGCCGACATTGAGCTCCACGGTCAAGCCGGATATGGAACTGATCAGAATGACCGCGCCGCCCTCGTTCTGGGCGAGCAAGGTCGGGACGGTGGCTTTGATCGTCTTCCACACCCCGGTGAGGTTGACGTCGATCTGATCCTGGAACTGCTCTTCGGACAACTCCCACAGGGGCGCGGTGTCGTTCAGTGTTCCGGCGTTGGCCACCACCACGTCCAGCCGCCCCAGCTCGGAAACACCCTCCTGTACCGCCTTTTCCAGGCCCGCCAGGTCGCGGACGTCCACCTCGGCGGCAAAGACGCGGCGGCCGCGGCTCTTCACCAGATCGACGGTCGTGACCAGGTCATCGGAATCCGACATCGGATAGGGCACGGTGCCGATCTGCGCGCACACATCCAGCGCGATGATGTGGGCGCCCTCGTCGGCCAGACGTAGCGCGTGGGAGCGGCCCTGCCCGCGGGCGGCGCCGGTGATCAGGGCGACCTTGCCCTGCAGACGAGACATGACTACCTACCTTCGATATGGACAGGTCCGCCGTCGCCGCTGCGGGGGACAGCGGCGACGGCGGACCTGGGATGAGCCGGTGCGGCGGCGGGTCTTACCTACTGGTGCTGCTCACGGGCCCGCAGTTCGCGGTACTCGTCGGCGCGCTCGTCGGTGATGTGCGGCAGCGGCGGGAAGTCCAGCCAGCCGGGAACGAACGGGCTGGCCAGATCACGGTCGGTCGGCACCTCGACCAGCACCGGCGCCTGGGCGTCGAACGCCCGCTTGAACGTCGGTTCGAGATCGCCCGCCGATTCCACCCGGAAGGACTCCAGTCCGAAGGACTTTCCGACCTCCTTGAAGCTGGGGCTGTACGGCGAACCGTCCGGGCGGTTGAACTCGGTGCCGATGATCCGATCGGTGGCGTTGCGCTGCCCACCGCGAATGGAGATGTATCCGGAGTTGTCCTGCACGATGAACACCACCGGGATGTTGTGCTGAACCGCCACCCCGATCTCCTGCACCGTCATCAGGAAATCGCCGTCTCCGGTGATACTGGCCACCTGGCGTTCGGGTGCGGCCAGTTTGGCGCCCAGTGCCGCCGGCACGGGCCAGCCCATCGACGAGAATCCACCGGTGGTCAGGTGGGTACGCGGTTCGTACACGGGGAAGGTCTGCTTGACCGCACCCTGCGTGTTGCCGGAACCGACGAGCACGATCCCGTTGCGGTCCATCACATTTCGCAATGCGGCGAGTGGGCGCTGCAGGGTGAAGGGGAAGCGGTCGGTGTCCCGGCGGGAGGACAGCTCGATCTCCCACGCCGCCTTGCGCTCGGCCACCTCGGCCAGGTATTCGGTGCGGTCTGGCTTGGCCGGCAACGAATCGACGATGGCGGCCACCGTCGGCTTGGCGTCGGCGACGATCCCGACCTCGGCCGGGTAGATCTTGCCGATCTCGTGCGGGTCGATATCGATGTGGATGAGCTTGGCGGGCGGGAACGAGAACGACTTGCCCTGCGCGTAGCTGGATGCCGACCAGTCGGTGAAACGGCAGCCGATGGAGACCACCACATCGGCGTTGGCGGCCAGATAGTTGCCGTGGATGGTGCCGGTCTGCCCGACGCTGCCGACGAACAGATCGTGGTCTTCGGGGAAGGCGCTCTTGCCATTCCACGTCGTCGCCACCGGGATGTCGAATCCCTCGGCCAGTGCCCGCACCTCGTCGGTGGCGTAGGCGCTGATCGCCCCGCCGCCGACCACGATCATCGGCCGCTTGGCGGTCGAGAGCACGTCGACCGCGCGCGCGACGGCCTCCGGGTCGGGGTACTGCAAGCCGACCGGCAACCGACGGGCCAGGTCGTGGAAGTTCACCTCGGCGGTCTCGGCATGCAGGTCCCATGGCACCTCGATATGCGCGGGGCCGCGGCGGCCGGTCAGCATCGTGGAGAACGCTCGATGCATGATGAACGGCAGATCCTCGATGCTGTTGGCCACCCAGCTGCGCTTGGACACCGCCTCGGCCACCTGCGGAAAACCGTTGTCCTTCTGGCGATCCAGCTCCTGGAGCACGCCGCGGCCGCGCATATGGCGCGGCGGCCCACCTGTGATCACCAGCACGCTGGTCGAGTCGCTGTAGGCGGTCGCCAGGCCGAGGACCGTGTTCGATGCCCCGGCGCCGATGGAGGTGACCGCGCACATCGGCCGGCCCGACACCCGGTAGTAGCCGTCGGCCAGGTGCACCGCGCTCTGCTCGTGGTAGGTCTGGATGAACGGGATCTTCGATTCGTTCTCGTTGAAGGCGTCCATCAGGCCCCAGATGCCGTGGCCCGGGATGCCGGCGACGTAGGGGACTCCATACTCCTTGAGAATGCGGGCGATGACCTGTCCGCCGCTGAGTCTTGGCATCAACTATCCTTTCGTACTTTCGCGCCGTTGCCTCACAGTCTGCCCAGGGTGACGCAGCTCTCGTCAGACGCAATCTGAGCAGTGAACTCAAGTTTTCCTGCACAATGTGACCCGGAGGTGTGTTCGGCATGGCAATGACGGTCAAGACTGCCCTCGAACTGGAGGTATTCACCCGCGTCCCGCTCAAGGTCTACGCCGGCGAGGAGAATCTGAACCGCCCCATCCGCTGGGTCCATCCCACCGAGATCCCCGATATCGCGACCTTCCTCAGCGGCGGCGAGATGTTGCTGACCGCGGGTCTGGGCATCGGTTCCACCGCGGAGCAGCAAGTCCGCTACCTCGACGAGATCGCCGACGCGCAGGCCGCGGTGCTGATCATCGAACTGAGCGGGCGTGCGTTCGCCGCCATGCCCGATGCGTTGGTCAACGCCGCGCGCGAGCGCGGCTTCCCCCTGGTGGGGCTCGACGGCGAACTGCCGTTCGTCGAGGTGTCGGCGCAGGTGCACGAGTCGATCATCGATCAGCGGGTGCTGGATCTGAGCGCCTACGAGCGGCTCAACGCCACCTTCATGCAATTGTTGCTGGCCGGCCGCGACCCGGTGCTGTTCACCGATGCGCTGGCCGCCGAAGTCGGCCACCCCGTCGTGCTGGAGGACGCCACCTGTCAGGTCGTCGCCTACTCGGGACCCTCCGATTCCGGCGACGCGGTGCTGGCCGAATGGGAGCATCATTCCCGCATCGACCACGACTCGGCCGCCGGGGGCGGCAGCCCCAACGAAGCGCACAACTGCAGCCGGCGGGCGGTGGTGCTGCGCGGGGAACGGTGGGGCTGGCTGCATGTCCTGCACGACGGTACCGCGGTGTCCGGCACGGCGGGCTATGCGCTGGACCGGGCCACCGACGGCATCGCCATCACCCTGCTCGGCGCGCGGGAAAGCGGAGCGAAATCCGCGCAGCGGCAGAACGCGCTGGTCAGCCGGCTTCTGCTGGGCGACATCTCCGGCGATGCGTTCGTCACCAGGGCCCTGCGGATCGGTCGCGACTTCCGCGAACACGCGCTGGTGGTCATCTTCGTCTGCCGGGAGAACCCGATCGGGAATTCCGGTGACGAGGCGATCGAGGAGTTGTGCCGCGGCATGCGGGTACCCGCCGTGGTCGCCGACCTCGGCGAGCACACCCTGGCGATCGTCGGTCTGTCCAGGACGAGTTCGGAAAAGCAAGTGGTGCAACGGCTTTCCGCGCTGAACGTGCGGGCCGGGATCAGCCGTCCCGTCAGCGCCAATCAGCTTCCGACGGCGGTCGACCAGGCCCGCAGCGCGGCCTCGGTGGCGGCGGCCCGCCCGGAGAAGGCGGTGCACCGATTCGACGATCTGGGTGTGCTGCGACTGCTGGCCTCGCTGGCCGGCGGTCCCGAGTTGGCCCGCTACATCGAAGACGAACTCGGCCCGGTGCTCAAGCACGACGCCAAGGCCACCAATCCGCTGCTGCCCACCTTGCGTACCTACCTGGCGTGCGACGGGAACAAGTCCCAGGCCGCCGCGGAACTGTTCGTCCAACGGCGCACGCTGTACTACCGGCTGGAGCGCATCACCAGCCTGCTCGGCCGTTCGCTCGACGATCCCGACACCCGGCAGGCGCTGGTGTTCGCGGTGCGCGGGCACGATCTGCTGCACCGCGGCAACCGCTGATCGGCATTGCATGGTGTGAGCAGGCATGCGCACCAGCGCTGCACACTATGGCCCTCCCGGCGGTGGGGGTAACCGGCCTAGTTTTGGAATGTGGCCCATCACATGGGCTCATCCCATACGTCCTCTCAGCCCAGAGGAGCGCCACATGGCCATTTCCGCGTCCGCCGTGCAATCGCACGTGATCACCGACCCGCCCGACGTCCTCGACACCGACATCGCGATCGTCGGCTCCGGCATGGGCGGGGGCACCCTGGCCTACGCGCTGCGGGAATCCGGTGCCCGCGTCGTGATCATCGAGCAAGGGGACTTCCTGCCCATCGAGCGGGAGAACTGGTCATTCGACGCCGTGCACACCGCAGGCCGGTACAAGAACTCGGCGGCATGGCGCGACGCCAGCACCGGCACCGACTTCGTGCCGGGCAACTACCACTACGTGGGCGGCTCCACCAAGCTGTACGGCGCGACACTGCCGCGCTTCCGGGAGTGCGACTTCGGTGAGATCGAACACGTCGACGGCGTCTCCCCGGCGTGGCCGGTGTCCTACGACGAGTTGGAGCCGTACTACTGTCAGGCCGAGCGGATGTTCTGGGTGCACAGCAACAAGGGTGAGGATCCCACCGATCCGTGGCGCTCGCAGGACTACCCGTTTCCCGGTGTGCCGCACGAGGGCGCGATGGCCCGGCTGGTCCAGAGCGCGAAACGGCAAGGATTGCACCCCTTCTCGGCCCCACAGGCGCTGGACCGCCACCCCGGTGGTGCCTGCGTCCTGTGTTACACCTGCGATTCGTTCGCCTGCATGGTCGACGCCAAGGGCGACGCCGACGTCGCCGCGGTGCGCCCCGCGCTACACGGAGGGGCCGGCAACATCCGATTGCTGACCAACGCGGAGGTCACCAGACTGGACACCGATGCCGCGGGCCGGCGCGTCACCTCGGCATCGATCATGCATCGCGGACGCCGCATCCAGGTGCGGGCCAAGCGTTTCGTGCTCGCCTGCGGCGCGGTGAACACCGCGGCCCTGCTGCTGCGCTCGGCCTCCGATGATCATCCGAACGGACTGGCCAACAGCTCCGATCAGGTGGGGCGCAACTACATGGCGCATGTCACCACCTTCTTCCTGGCCATCGATCCGCGCCGCAAGAACGAAGCCGTCTATCAGAAGACGATCGGCATCAACGACTGGTACTCCGCCGGGCCGACCAACAAGTACCCACTCGGCAACGTCCAGGGATTGGGCAAACTCCGTGGCCCCCAAGCCAAGATGGGCAAGCCCTGGGTGCCGATGCCGATCCTCGACGAGGTCACCAAATACACCCTGGACCTGTTCATCCAGACCGAAGACCTGCCGCTGCCCGAGAACCGGGTCACCCTCGGCGGCGGCGGCCAGATCACCTTGACCCGGCGGGAAACCAACCTGGCCGCCCACCACGAACTCATCTCGAACATGAAGACCGTCGTACGCAAGGCCGGCTTCCCGGTGGTCATGACCCGCAGCCTGGGCGTCGAGGCAACCTCACATCAGTGCGGCACCGCCGTGATGGGTGACGACCCGGCCACCAGTGTCGTCGACGCCGGCCTGCGCACCCACGACCTGGACAACCTGTGGATCGCCGACACCTCGGTCTTCCCGTCCTCGGCCGCGGTCAACCCCGCGATCACGGCGGCGGCCCTGGCTTTGCGGCTCGGCCACTCCGGGGAGCTCACGGCGTAATCACCTCTGACACAGCACGTTTTCTTTCACTCGACGATGGAGAAGCTCGCCGTGAAGACCGACCCTGCCCTGGCCGCCCTGTTCGAGCCGATCACGCTCGGCACCGTGGCGGTCCGTAACCGCATCGTCATGACCGGGCACGGCACCGGGATGGCCAAGAACTACCTGCCCACCGACCAGCACGTCGCGTACTACCGGGAGCGCGCCATGGGCGGCGCCGGCCTGATCGGGATGGCGTTCCCGCAAATCCATCCCACCTCGCAGGACGTCCCCGGGGAGCCGCAGGCCTGGCTCCCTGAGATCGTGCCGGGTCTGCGCAAGATCACCGACGCCGTGCACCAGTACGGTGCCCGCATCGTCATGCAGCTCGGACACGGTGGACGCCAGGGACATTCCACCTTCACCGAGCGTGCGCTGTGGGGGCCGTCGAACACGCCGTGCCCGTTCAACCTCGAGATGCCCAAGGAGATGGAACTCGAGGACATCGACGAGATCGTCGCCGGTCACGCCATCGGCGCCCGGCACGCCAAACAGGGCGGCATGGACGGGGTGGAAATCCACTCCGGCTACGGCGGTTACCTGCTGGCGTCGTTCCTGTCACCGTTCTCCAACCACCGCGACGACGAGTACGGTGGCTCACTGCAGAACCGGATGCGCTTGGTGCTGCGGGTGATCGACGCCGTACGCGACGAGGTCGGACCCGACTACCTGGTCGGCATCAACCTGCAGGGCGACGATTTCAGTCCCGGCGGGCTGACCATCGGGGACGCCCAGCAGATCGCCCAGGCCATCACCGCGACCGGCAAGATCGACTACATCTGCGTCAAGGCCGCCACCTACAACGAGGCACACCAAAACGTCCCGGACATGCAGCACCCGAAGCGGATCTGGGAGAGCCTGGCCGCCGGGGTGAAATCCGTCGTGGACGTGCCCGTCATCGCGGTCGGCCGGATCAACGACCCGCACGATGCCGCCGATATCCTCGACCTCGGCCACGCCGACCTGGTGGCCATGACCCGTCAGCAGATCGCCGACCCGGAAACCGTCAACAAGATCGCCGAAGGGCGGCTCGACGAGATCCGCCGCTGCATTGGCTGCAACCAGGGCTGCATCGACCGGTTGTTCGCCATCACCCATTCGTCGTGTGTGCACAACCCAGCCGCCGGTTACGAGCAGGAACTCGGTGCGGGCACCCTGATCCAGGCCACCTTCCGGCGCCGCGTCGTGGTGATCGGGGCCGGTCCGGCCGGCATGAAAGCCGCCGAGGTCGCCGCCCGGAAGGGACACGAGGTCATCCTCATCGAGCGCCGCGACCGTACCGGCGGGCAGCTGCGCATCGCCGAAAGGATCAGAGGCCGTGAAGAAATCCGCGGTGTCATCGACCACCTCGACGTGATGATCCGCAAACACGGCGTGGACCTGCGGCTGGGCTGGGCACCCAGCGCCGAGGACGTGCTGGAGCTGCGGCCCGATCACATCATCGTGGCCACCGGCTCGGCCCCCGGACCGGACATCGTCGGCAATCTCGCCCAGGGCAAGCCCTTCACACCCGGCCTCGACCAGGACCATGTGCTGTCGGTGTGGGACGTTCTCGAGGACGACAAGCCGGTCGGCCAGCACGTGGTGATCGTCGACGACGGAGAGGGCGGCTGGAAGGGTATCGGCCTGGCGCTGCAGCTGCGGGCCGACGGTCACCAGGTCGACTTCCTGACCCCGCTGCCGTACGTCGGTGCCAAACTCGGACCGTTCAGCGCGAACCTGGCGGTGCCGCGAATTCACGCCTCCGGCATGGTGACTCACCCGTTCACCCGGCTGGAGGCGGTCACCGGGCGGACCGTGGACATCCTGGAGAAGGGCGTCGCGGCCAGCATCGCCGGCGTGGACACGGTGATCCTCGCCGGCTGGCACCGCCCCGTCACCGATCTGTACTTCGCGCTCAAGGGCCGCGGCGTGCCCATCGAGCGCGTCGGCGACGCCATCGCCAGCCGGACCATGATGGACGCCGTCCACGAGGGCGAGCGTGCGGCGCGCCGGATCCGCGGCAGCGCAGCCGATATGGAGGCAGCCACGACCGCACCGGCATTCGCCGGGCACTAGGCGGCATGGTCTCGGCGCCCGCCGAATGCCGGCTGCGGAAGGTGCGCACCGGCGTCAGCCTGCTGTTCGTGTGCTTCGGCATGAGCATGGCCACCTGGGCCGTGCATCTGCCGTCGGTGCAACGGGCCACCGGGATGTCCACGGCCATGGTCGGCACGATCCTGCTCGTCTCCGGGCTGGGCGCCCTGACAGGGATGCAGGTCTGCGGGCCGCTGGCCGACCGGCTGGGCGGTGCGAGGGTGGGTCTTTACGCCGCCGGCGCCATGGCGGTGAGCGTCCTCGCACCGCTCGCGGCGACCAGCACGGCGTGGGTGGCCGCGGGAGCCCTGCTCTTCGGTACGGCCACCGGTGCCGCCGACGTGGCGATGAACACTGCGGCGGTACAGGTCGAACGCGCCTACCGGCGACCCATCATGGGATCCTTTCATGCCCTCTTCTCCATGGGCAGTGTCGCCGGATCGATCTTGGCGACAATCGGTTTCACCCTGCACCTGACCACCCCTGCGGCATCGGCGGCGGTCGCCGCGGTTGTTCTGGTGATGCTGCTGGCGGTGGTCCGCCCGCTGCGCGGTGCGCAGCTGGGCGGCCCGGCGCCCGCGGCAGCCGACGAGATGGCCGCGCCGGCGTCGACACACCGGCTCCGGGTGATCGTGCTGGGAGCGCTGGCTTTCCTGCTGCTGTTGTCCGAGGGTGCGGCGATGGACTGGTCGAGTCTGCACGCCCAACGGCATTTCGGGGCCTCCCCGGCGCTCGGGTCGATCACCTTCGGCTGCTTCGTCGCCGCCATGACCGTCGGCAGGTTCTGCGCCGACGCCGTCGCCGGCCGGTTCGGTGCGGTGGCCACCATTCGGTGGGGCTGCGTGGTTGCCGCGCTGGGGATGACCACGGTGCTGCTGGCCCCGGACATGCGGATGGCCTTGGCCGGCTGGGTGCTGTTCGGGGCCGGACTGGCGGGCGGCATTCCGCAGGTGTTCACCGCCGCAGGCAATATCGGCCCAGGGGCAGGGGCGGCGCTGGCCCGCGTGGTCGGCATGGGTTATGTGGCGCTGCTGGCCGGGCCCGCGTTGATCGGCTGGCTTGCCGAACTCGGCTCGATCAACACCGCTTTGGTGCTCCCGTTGGGTGCGGTGGTGGTCTGTGCCCTTGCGGCGACAGCGGTGCGCGCACGGTCGGGGCAACCGTAGGGACTGTGCAGCGAATCGGCGACGTATTGCACAGCTTGGGTCTCCCGACGGTGATCCACACCGCACAGACTTGGTTTACGTCGCAACGCGTCGCGCGTGACGTTTCAGCCACAGCAGTACAGCGCAAGGAGAACACGGTGTCGGTTCTACTCAAGGCGCCGGCCGCCCAGGCCGGCACACCCCACAAGAGCAACCCGCAGGTCGTCGAGACGGTCGCCAACGTACTGGACGACATCCGGGCCAACGGTGATGCCGCGGTGCGCAAGTACTCCGAACAGTTCGACAAGTGGGCGCCGGAGTCGTTCCGGCTGACCGAGGACCAGATCGCCAAGATCGTCGCGGATCTGCCGACCACCGTGATCGACGATCTGTCCTTCGTGCAGCGCCAGGTCCGCAATTTCGCCCAGGCGCAGCGGGACTCGATGCACGATGTCGAGATCGAGACGCTGCCCGGTGTTCGCCTGGGACACAAGCATGTTCCGGTGTCGGCATCCGGAGCCTATGTGCCCGGCGGGCGGTACCCGCTGACGGCATCGGCGCACATGACCGTGGTCACGGCCAAGGTGGCCGGCGTGGAACGCGTCGCCGCGACCACGCCGCCGAATGTGGGCACTCCGCCGCCGATCAGTGTTGCCGCGATGCACCTGGCCGGAGCCGACGAGATCTACGTCCTCGGCGGGGTCCAGGCCATCGGTGCTCTGGCCCTGGGCACCGAGACGATCGCACCCGTCAACCTGCTCACCGGACCGGGTAATGCCTATGTCGCCGAGGCGAAGCGCCAGATGTTCGGCGAGGTCGGCATCGATCTGTTCGCCGGGCCCACCGAAGTGCTGATCATCGCCGACGACACCGCAGATCCGTTCGTGGTGGCCGCGGACCTGCTGAGCCAGGCCGAACACGGGCCTGACTCGCCGTGCGTGCTGATCACCACTTCCGAGCGGGTCGGGCGTGAGACCATCGCCGAGGTGAACCGCCAGCTGCAGAACCTGCCCACCAGCCCGGTGGCGGCCGTTTCCTGGGAGAACCACGGTGAGGTGCACCTGGTCGAGACGCTGGAGGACGCCTTCGCCCTTGGTGACACGGTGGCCAGCGAGCACGTGCAGATCCTCACCGCCGACCCGCGCCGGGCGCTCACCGAGATGCGCGACTACGGTGCCTTGTTTCTGGGGGAGAAGACCTGTGTTTCGTTCGGCGACAAGGCGATCGGCACCAACCATGTACTCCCGACGCTCGGTGCCGCCCGGTACACCGGTGGCTTGTGGGTGGGTAAGTTCCTCAAGACCGTGACGTACCAGGAGATCGACAGCGCCGAATCCAGCGCCGAACTTGGCAGGATCTGTGGCCGCGCGGCGCGCCTGGAGAACTTCGAGGGGCACGCCCGTTCGGCCGACGTCCGGGCCGCGAAATTCGGCGCCGACGAACTGCCGTGGACCGAACACCGCTTCACCTCGGAGGCGGCGACGGTTGGTCAGTAGCCCGAGCCAGACTTCCAGGAGGAATAGATGACCGCTCCCACGCTGCCCACGTTGCGGGCCGTGGATCACGTCGCCTATACCGTGCCCGACCTCGACGAGGCTGTCCGGTTCTTCGTCGACCACTTCGGGGCCGAGCTCGTCTTCACCGACGGTCCCTTCGTCGACGAAACCGGTGACGGGATGCGCCGCCGGCTCGATGTCGATCCACGGGCCCGATGCACCATCGCGATGATCCGGATCGGCAAGCACCACAACGTGGAACTGTTCGAGTACAGCGCGCCCGGTCAACGCACCGAACGCCCCCGCAACAGCGATATCGGGGGGCATCACCTGGCCTTCTACGTCGACGACATCGAGGCCGCGTACGCCTACGTGCGGGCGATCCCGGGCGTCGTCGTGCAGGAGGGTCCCAACGGTGTCGACCCGGCGGCGCCGGTTGCCGGGCAGCGTTGGTTCTACTTCCAGACACCGTGGGGTATGCAGTTGGAGCTGACCACGAGCGGCACCGAGGGTTTCTACGACAGCCTGCCCGGCGCCGCCATGGCCCCGCCGAGCGCGCGATGGCGATGACGGCGCAGGCGCCGCCGGTCGAGCTGCGGCGCGAGCGCGACTCCCTCGGTGACTACGATGTCCCCGCGTCGGCGTACTACGGCGTGCACACCGCCCGCGCCCTGGACAACTTCCCGATCTCGGGTATCGCAGTGTCGACCTATCCCCATTTCGTCGATGCCCTGGCCGCGGTGAAACAGGCTGCCGCGCAGGCCAACAACGAGCTGGACCTGCTCGATGCGCGGCACGCGCACGCGATCGTGTCGGCGTGCGTCGAGATCCGGGATGGCCGCCTGCACGACCAGTTCGTGGTGGACGTGGTCCAGGGTGGCGCCGGCACCTCGACCAACATGAACGCCAATGAGGTGATTGCCAACCGCGCCCTGGAGTTGATGGGACACCGGCGCGGCGACTACGACCGGCTGCATCCGCTCGAGCATGTGAACCGCAGCCAGAGCACCAACGACGTCTATCCGACCGCGATCAAGGTTGCCTTGCATGTGCAGATCCGTACGTTGCATGCCACCCTGCTGGCGGTTGCGGAAGCGTTCGGGCGCAAGGCGACCGAGTTCGCCTCCGTCTTGAAGATGGGCCGCACCCAGCTTCAGGATGCGGTGCCGATGACGCTGGGCCAGGAGTTCAGCACGTACGCGGTCATGGTGGCCGAGGACGCCGACCGGCTGCTGGAGGCGGCGCTGCTGGTATCCGAGATCAACCTCGGCGGCACCGCGATCGGTACCGGCCTCAACGCTCATCCCCGGTATGCCGCTCTGGCCTGCGAGAAGCTCTCCGATATCACCGGTTTCGCGCTGTCGACCGCGGGCAACCTGGTCGAGGCCACCCAGGATGTCGGCGCCTTCGTCCAACTCTCCGGTGTGCTCAAGCGCACGGCGCTCAAACTGTCCAAGATCTGCAACGACTTGCGGCTGTTGTCCTCGGGCCCGCGCTCTGGCTTCAACGAGATCAATCTGCCTGCGATGCAGGCCGGTTCGAGCATCATGCCGGGGAAGGTGAACCCGGTCATCCCGGAAGTGGTGAATCAGGTCGCCTTCGAGGTCACGGGTAACGACGTGACGATCAGCATGGCCGCCGAGGCCGGGCAGTTACAGCTCAACGCGTTCGAGCCGATCATCGCCCACTGCCTTTTCCAGTCACTGGCGCACCTCGATGCGGCCTGCCGTACCCTCGTCGACCGCTGTATCGTCGGGATCACGGCCAACCGAGACCGGTTGCACGACTCGGTGACCCACTCCATCGGGGTCATCACCGCCCTGAGTCCCTACATCGGTTACGCCGCTTCGGCCAGAATTGCCAAGGCAGCGTTACGCACGGACCGATCCATCCCGGATCTGGTGGTCGAGGAAGGATTGCTGACCGCCGAGCAGGTCGACCGGCTCCTCGCCCCGGAGGCTCTGGTAGGCCCCCGGGAATTGCTGTCGATGACTACCGCGATCGAGACGATCGCCGAGAAGAAGGAAGGCCTGACATGACCAACGTCTTGTATCTCTACGGTGGATGGCCCGGCCACAGCCCCTACAACATCGCCGAGTGGACCCGCGGGTTGGTCGCCGAGCTCGGCTTCGACATCGAAGAGTCCCATGACATCTTCACTCTGGATCGCGACCTCACCGGCTACGACCTGATCATCCTGGGCTGGAACAACGCGCTGACGACCGAGGACCTGTCGGACTCCCAGGAAGATCACCTGCTGGCGGCGGTCGAGGCGGGCACCGGAGTGGCCGCCTGGCACGGCGCGGCGGCGGCGTTTCGGTCCAGCCTGCGCTACCACCTGATGCTGGGTGGCGACTTCCTGGCTCATCCTGCCGGCGAGGGTTATCCGCAGCCCTACACGGTGACCATCACCGATCGCGACCACGAGGTGACTTGCGGCGTCGGCGATTTCCCCGTGGCCTCCGAGCAGTACTACATGTCGGTGGATCCCAACAACACCGTGCTGGCCGAAACCACCTTCAGCGGTGAGCATTTCGCGTGGTTCGACGGACTGACGAGTCCGGTGGCCTGGGTGCGGCAGTGGGGGAAGGGCCGGGTTTTCTACCACTCGATCGGCCATGCCCGGCAAGATCTCGCGGGTGAGGACGTGCGACGCCTGACCAAGCAGGGTATTGCCTGGGCCGCGCGCCGGTAACGGGTTGTCACGCCCGGAAGGCGCGCAGCGCCTCGATGACGAACCGGTGATCCTCCTCTTCGGCCAACCCGGACACGCCGACGGCTCCGACCAGCGAGCCCCGCACCCGCAGCGGCACGGCTCCGCCGGCCAGGGCGATCTCGCGGCGCCGGTAGCCGCCCGTCTCGAAGTAGTCCGCCGGCTCGGCGCGCTGCGCACAGGCCAGCGCCCACGACGAACAGTTGTGCTTGGCGACGGCGCGGAACTTGCGTGCCAACCAGTCGTCGTTGGTCGCCGCCGACCCGGCGAGTGCGGCGTGGAAGACGCGTTGCTCGCCGAAGTTGATGGCGATCGCGACCGGCAGGGTGCGGGCCGCTGCCGCGCTGACCATCGCGGTACCCAGTGCCCACGCGTCGCGGTATCCGAAGGACGGGAAATCGAGCGCGGCCTCGTCGGTCACTGCCGCCAGGTGCCGTTCACGCCAGTCGGTCTCGGGCATCGGCCGGTCCTTTCATCGCGGGTCTCCCGAGACGACGGTAGGTCCGCGGGCGGCCGCAGGGAATGCGCACAGTGAGTAAGCAAGGTGCACTCAATTGCACAGGTTCGCCGCTTCGCGACGAACCGACGGGCGGCTGGGCAGGACTGACGCGACCGATCCGCCGCGCACCCCGAGAAGTGCTATTTGACCTGCATATTTGCGGCGAGTTACGGCCATATTGCGGGGCGCCGGAGGTAATCACTGCGTGAAAACACTTCGACATTGCTTGCACGTATTGAGTCTGTTTGCGGCCATCCCGTTCATCGACACTTCATCTGTGGCCATGGTCACAGGCACCCCGGCGCCGGGCACCTCGCAAACGCTCCCGCCGCCGGTACGCCAAGACCCGTGGTTGACCAATCCAGCCGATCACCAGACCCTTAGTGCAAGGAGACCACGATGTCAGTGACCAACTCCGGAGGGCAACCGCTCTCCGGTGACAATGCCCACCTGAGGGTGCTGGGCTACGAAGAGAAATTCGATCGCAAGATCGGCATGTGGTCGAACTTCGCGCTCGGCTTCCTGTACCTGTCACCGTTGGTGGGCGTCTTGTCGATGTTCACCCAGGCCCTCACGACAGCGGGTCCGCCGTCGATCCTGTGGTTGGTCATCGCCGCCTTCGGGCAGCTGTTGGTGGCCATGGTGTTCGGCGAGATCGTGTCCCAGTTCCCGATCGCGGGCGGCCTCTACCAATGGGCGCGGCGGCTGTGGAACGGTCCGTATGCCTGGATCATGTCCTGGATCTACATCGCGGGTGTCGTCGTGGGCTGCACCACCACGGCGATGTTCAGCGCCGATTTCGTGCTGGCCCTGTTCAATCCGGACTCCAATATCTCGTCGACCCCGCTGCAGAAGCTGATCATCGCGACCATCGTGGTGGTGATTTGCGTGTTCTTGAACTCGACCGGTTCGAAGACGTTGGCCACCATCGCCAAGGTGGGATTGGCCGCCGAACTGGCGGGCATCATCGTGGTCGGGCTGTACCTGCTGATCTTCGCCCGTAAGAACGATTTCTCGGTGCTGTTCAACACCTTCGGTACGGGTGGAGACGGCGACTACATGAGCGCCTTCGTCACCGCGGCGATCATCGGCCTGGTGCTGTACTACGGCTTCGAAGCCTGCGGCGAGGTGGCCGAGGAGACGCCCAACCCCAGCCGGTCGATTCCGCGTTCGATGATGCTGACCGTCGTGCTCGGTGGTGCCGCGGCGATGTTCGCATTCATCGGCTACATCCTGGCCGCACCGAATCTGGCGGCCATCGTCGCCGGCGACGTGGCCAACCCGATCACCGCGATCCTCACCGACAACTTCGGCGAGATCGGCACCAAGGTCTTCCTCGTCATCGCGCTGACGTCGTTCCTGGCCTGCATCATGGGACAGCAGGCGGCCGGCGGACGGCTGATCTTCTCGTTCGCGCGTGACGACATGTTCCCCGGCGCGCACATCTTCAAGAAGATCTCCA
This sequence comes from Mycolicibacterium chengduense, assembly GCF_033741155.1. Taxonomy (NCBI): domain Bacteria; kingdom Bacillati; phylum Actinomycetota; class Actinomycetes; order Mycobacteriales; family Mycobacteriaceae; genus Mycobacterium; species Mycolicibacterium chengduense. The sequence goes on from NZ_JAWQNH010000006.1 coordinate 437,795, forward strand.
GCCGCAAGATCCCGCTGAACTCGACCATCCTGGTCGCGTCCCTGTGCTTCTGCCTTTTCCTGCTGCTGTACTTCCTGCCGGACGCGCTGTTCCGGGTGGCCGCCTTCCAGATGCTCGCCGGTTACTTCGCTTTCCAGATGGTCGTGTTGGCGTCCATCCGGGCTCGGGCCAAGGGCTGGAAGCCAGGCGGTCAGTGGACGCTGGGCAGGTGGGGCTGGCCGGTCAGCATCGGTGCTCTGACCTACGGTGTGCTCTCGATGATCGTGCTCGCTCGCCCCAACGGAGATCCGAGCCTGCACTTCGCCGACCGCTGGATCGCCCTCATCGGCTTCCTGGTCGTGGTTGCCGTCGGATTGCTCTACATGGTCGTCGCCAAGCCCTACCGGAAATCGACCGCGCCCGAGGGCGACGCCATCGAAATCGCCGATATCCTGCGCAAACACCGGGCTCAGCACGACATGGCCTCCTACGCCGAAGAGGTGCCGCTGGCCGAGCCCACCCCGCCGGTGGCTCAGCCCCATCGTCGCCGGGCCGATCGCGAGGAAGTCGGCGCCGCCGACTAGCGCGATGCACGAAGCGGCCCTGCCGGAGAACCTCGGACTCCGGCAGGGCCGCTTCGTCTTGCTCAGCCGGCGGCGGGCCCGGTGGTGGTCCGCACGATCAGCTCGACCGGTTTGACAGACCGCCGTCGTTGCTGGCCACCGATGACGTCCAGCAGCATCTGCGCTGCCGTGCGTCCCTTGTCTTCGAGCGGCTGCCGGATGGTGGTGAGTCCCAGGAGGTCGGCAATCGGGGCATCATCGAACCCGATGACCGAGACGTCACGGGGCACCTCGATGCCCTGTCCGCGAAGCACTTTCAGGGTGGCCGCGGCGTGCACATCTGAGGTCGTCACTACGGCCGTCGGCCTGGCGCAGGCGATGAGCTCGGCCGCCGCGGCCATTCCGCTGGCCATATCGATGTCGGCGGCCTCGATGATCGTCACGTCGGCGTCGTCCGCCGCGTGCGCGTGCAGTGCGTCGCGATAACCGGTGAAGCGTTCGGCCAGGTACGTCTCGGCCACCGTCGGCACCTGCGCCAGCGAGCGGCAGCCTGGGAAGTGCCGGTCACCGATGCGGTCGGTGAGTACCGCGATGCGACGATGGCCTTGGGCCAGAACGTGATTCATCTGGTCAGTGCCACCTTGCCGGTGGTCGGCCGTCACGTACGGCAGATGCGGCAGACGCGGGGAATCGATGGCAACCGCGGGCAGCCCGCGAGTTCGGATCGCCTGGACCACCTCGTGATCGTTGGGCAGGCAGTGCAGGACGACCCCGTCGACCAGGCCCCGCAGCACTGCTGGTGTCGCCGGGCGCGCCGTCGTGTCCGGGGCAGCCGTGCGTGGAACGGGCAGTAACGTCAGCGCGACATCGGCGAGCTCGCCCACCTCGACAATCCCTTTGAGTAGCAGGGCCGTCGATGGATCCTCGACGGCGGTGGCCAGGGGGCCGGGCACCAGCACGCCGACCGCGCCGATCCGGCCCGAACGCAGGAAGCTCCCGGCGATGTTCGGCCCGGTATAGCCGAGTGCGGCGGCCACGGTGAAGATGTGGTGACGCTGGGTTTCCGATACCCGCGGAGAGCCGCTGTAGGCGTAGGACACCGACGCTTGGGAGACGCCGGCGGCTTTGGCGACATCCTTCATGGTGACCATCGGGTTGCTTTCTGCTGCGGGGCCGGCATGACGGGCGGATACGAGAGTAGCCCTCCCGGCCGGAAGGGCTACTCAGGCGAGCTCATCGTGTGATCAGGATTTGACGATGAATCCGGCGTCGATGACCAGGGGAGTGGCGGTGATGTACCGGCCCGGTTCGGTGACCAGGTAGAGGATGGCGTTGCTGACGTCCTGTGGCTGTATCCACGGCGCCGGAAGGATATGGGTGCCGGCGAAAGTGTCCAGCACATCCTCGCGGGTGGGCTTGTCCAGGTCGGGACGAAACAGCCCGTAGACGAAATCGTTGTTGATCATGTCGGTGTCCACGCAGGTCGGGTTCACCGAGTTGACCCGGATGTTGTACTGACCCAGTTCGCGCGCCAGCGAGATCATCAACCCCGTCACGCCGTGCTTGGAGGCGGCATACGACGAAATGTTCTCGGCTCCCTTGAGGGCCTCGGTCGATCCGATGAATACGATTGACCCACCCTGGTTTTGGGCGATCATGGTGGGTATCGCGGCCTTCACGGTGTGGAAGACACCGTTGAGGTTGATGTCCACCATCTCGCGCCAATCCTGTGGATCGATCTCCCAGGTCTTGGCGCCCGAGCAGATCCCGGCATTGGGTACCACAATGTCGACGCGACCGAATCGCTCAATCCCACGGTCGAATACGGCCTTGACCTGTGCGTAGTCCCGGGTGTCTGCGACGTCGACGAAGATCTGACCGCCGAGCTCTTTGACCTGGTGCACCGTTTCCTGCAGGTCGGATTCGGTGGCGCCCGGGTAGGCGGTGGTGCGGGGTTTGCCGCACAGGTCCAGACCGATGATGGCAGCGCCTTCCCTGGCCAGGGTGAGGGCGTGGGAGCGGCCCTGTCCACGGGCGACCCCGGTGATGAATGCGACCTTGCCGTCGAGTTGTCCCATGAATGACTCCGATGATCGGGGTGAGTTGTCGAGCCTCGTTCGAGGTGTGGTGAATCGTATCATCAAGGGAGGTTTCCTAGGACTGATCAACTGGGCTGATACGATTCACTTGTCCGTGTCAAACGCGTGCGAGGAGGCATTGATGAGCACCGATCCCGCGAACACCCGGTTGGGAATCGTCTACCGGCCGCAAATCGCTCCCGAGCATCTGGCGGCCGCTGCCAGAGCGGCCGATCGGGCCGGCGTCGACGAAATGTGGCTGTGGGAGGACTGTTTCCTGGCCGGAGGCATCTCCGCTGCCGCGATTGCGTTGTCGCACAGCGACAGTCTGACGGTCGGAGTCGGTGTGCTGCCGGTCCCGATGCGCAATGTGGCGGTGACCGCCATGGAGATCGCGACACTGGCCCGGGCTTTTCCCGGCCGTGTCCGGATCGGCTTGGGGCACGGCGTGCAGGAGTGGATGGGCCAGATCGGGGCACGGGTGGATTCCCCGATGACGCTGCTGCGCGAGTATCTGACGTGTCTGTCCGCCCTGTTGCGTGGCGAGCGGGTGACCTTTCACGGACGCTACGTCAACCTCGACGCGGTCGCCCTGGACTGGCCGCCGCCCCAGGGTGCCGAGGTGCTGGCCGCCGCGATGGGTCCGAAGACGCTGCGGTTGGGCGGCGAACTGGCGGCAGGCACGGTGCTGGCCGGTGGCACGACGCCCGAGGGGGTCCGCGCTGCGATGGCACACATCCGGGCGGGTGGCGAGTTGCGCACCGAACCCGCCGCGCATTCGGTGGTCACCTACGTGCTCTGTTCCACCGGGCCGACCGCGCAGGCCGATCTGGCCGCCGAGATACGGTTCTGGGAGCTCGACCCGAATCAGGACGTCGGACTGGCGGGCGACGCCGACGAGGTGGCGGCCGGTGTCGGCCGGTGGGTGGCCGCCGGGGTGGACACCGTGGTGCTGCAACCGAGCGCTGAGGCGGACGTGCAGGAGTTTGCGCGCTTCGTCGGAAGCGACGTGCGGGCGGCGCTGACGCGCTGACGTTACGGGGCGCGGCCGATACCGACGATCCGGTCGATGACAGCGAGCAGTTCGTCGTCGCCGGTGGACGGCACGGGCTTTCCGGCGACCGCGCGGGACAGCGCGCTGTAGTACCGGCCGTCACCGATGAGCTTGATGGCCCGCGCCAGCGCCAGATCGCCCAACGCGTCATCCAGGACGGCCAGCCAATTACCGGACGCCTCCTCGATGGCGGCACGGGCCTGCGCATTACCGGCTTGCTGCAACCGGGACACCGCGACCAGTACCCGGTCCAGTGGTGTGCCCGCGTAGCGCGACGTGCGGACGTAATACCGCGCGGGACCCTCTTCGGCGCTGCGCATCCGATCGAGGTCCACGGCGGCGAGCGAACGTAGCCGCTCACACAAGGCGTTGCTCAGCTCTTCTTTCGCGGGAAAGTGGTACAAGAGGCCGCCTTTGGACACACCGGCTTTGGCCGCGACGGCGTCGAGGGTGGCGTACCGCTCGCCCTCGACGGCGAGCAACTCCTCATACGCGTCAAGGATGCGGTCGCGTGCCGAGCTCATCGGCAGAGCGTACATTCTCGCTTTCGAACTGTACCGTCTGGACGGTACAGTTCCGGGAGTGAAGGTCTATGCAGGGCTGTTGCGCGTCCCGGGTGTGCTGACGCTGGTGGCATCGCAGACCTTCGCGAGGCTGCCGCTGGGCATGCTGTCCCTGGCCGTCCTGCTGCACGTCCAGGCCAAGACCGGCTCGTATGCGCTGGCCGGCGCTGTGGTCGCGTGCGTCAGCATCGGTGAGGCGCTCGCCATGCCACTGATCGCGCGGATTGCCGGCAAGCTCGGCCGCGCAACGACGTTGATGGCCGCGGCCATGGTGAACGGCGGCGCCTTGGTGGCTCTTTCCGTCGCGGGTTCGGCACCGGTGCTGCTGCTGCTGTTGGGTCTGGCGATCGGCGCCTCGGTGCCCCCGCTGGCGCCGGTGGTCCGCGCGCTGTACCCCTACATCGTGTCCGGCCCCGGCCTGCGGGCGTTGTTCGCGCTCGACACCACGGCGCAGGAGGTGTGCTGGGTGGTCGGACCGCTGGCCGCCACCGTGCTGGCCTCGGCTCTGTCGACCGCCCTGCCCTTGGTGGTCGCCGGGGCCGTCACGGTGGTGGGCACCGCGTGGTTCCTGTACAGCGCCCGCAATGTGCGGCCGGTGCCGCGGCACAGCAGTGCGGCCTTCGGCCGGGTGCTGGGCAATGGAGCCGTCGCGCTGGCCATCGCGGCCAGCCTGCCGCTGATCGCGTCCTTCACCGCGCTGGAGGTCGGCGTGGTCGCGCGTTACGGCACGAGCAGCGTCATGACCGGTGCCGCGATCGCCGTGGCCAGCCTCGGCTCGCTGGTTGGCGGAATCATGTTCGGGCACCGCCGATTCGGGGTGCGTGGCCTGGTCGCCGCGTTGGCGACCGTCGCCGTTGGGACCGCGCTGTTCGGCGTGGTCGGCCAGCACGGGCTGCAGTTGGCGGTGCTGTTCGCCTCCGGCCTGGGTTTCGCGCCGGCCCTGGCCACCCTGTATCTGATGGTGTCACGCTCCGTCGACGAGCACGCCTCTGCCGAGGCGTTCGGCTGGCTCAACAGCGGGAACCTCGCCGGCGGAGCGGTCGGCACGGCAACCGGGGGCGTGGTGACCGACGCCCACGGCTTCGCCGGCGCTGTCGTGGTGTCGGTTGCCCTGGCGGCCGTGGCAGCGCTCAGCCCGCTGGTGGCTCGCGCCCGGGGGCCGGTGCGAGGACTCGGCGACATTGCGCATGAGGACGAATTGGCCTCGTGCGCTCCGTGACGCGACGAGTCCAGCCGCGAACCGCTCAGTCCTCTTTACGGATCAGCTTGCCCAGTGCCACCCGGTCGGCGTTCAGCAGTTCGTCGATCCTGGGCTGGTTGACATCGGCGACGATGATCTCGCCGACCTCCTGGTAGACGTTGCTGAAGATGCCGTGCTTCTTCATCTTCTCCGTCTGGTAGACGTTGTCGTCGGTGGGTGTCACGTAGTAGACGATCTCCGGCTTGAACCGGTGGATCAGCCACAGGTGGATGACATCCATCAGGCGCTTCTTGCGCAGCTTTTCGGCGTAGGTGTTCTGGTCACGGACGGTCAGGATGTTGCGGCCGTGCCGATCCTTGATCGGGTCGACCACGACGTCGGCCAGCTTGTCGTCGCCTTCGCCGTAGATACCGAGCTCCAGCACATCCGACCCCGCCCGGCGCGGACGCAACTGCACTCGCAGCGTCTCCCCGAGCTGATAGTGCTCGCCCCACAAGGCCAGCCATTCCTCCAGCAGCTTCTTGGGCACCTCGGTCTGCACCAGATGCTGATGCTGGGTGGAGCCCTTACCCATGGACTTGGTGGTGGCCGTGCGGCCCGACGACGCGGCGAGCGCGGCATCGCTGCGCGGGCCCCCGACCAGCGTCTGTGGTGTGCGGTAGGGAGACTCGACCAGCCGCATCTTGCGCTGCAACCGGGCCAGCGCCAGCATGCCGTCCTGACGCAACGCTGTCGCGAACTCTTCGGCCGCCACCCCGTCGATCTGATGGCCGCCGTAGGTCATGAAGTTGAAGACGAACCCCATCTTGCCGAGTTCCTCAGGGAAAGAACGCATTTCGTCATCGGTCATGCCGGTGGTGTCCCAGTTGAACGACGGCGAGAGGTTGTAGGCCAGCATCTTGTCCGGATACACCGCGTGGATGGCGGTGGCGAACTCACGGGCATCGGCCAGGTCGGCAGTCTTGGTTTCCATCCACAGGATGTCGGCGAACGGGGCGGCGGCCAACGACTTGGCGATCGCATACGGGATGCCGCCGCGGATCTGGAAGTATCCCTCCGGCGTCTTCACCCGCTCGGGGTCCCACGCGACGTCGGCGCCCAGTTCCTTGGCCTTCTCCCGGGCCGAGTACAACGACGCGGTCTTGGCGAACTTGCGCCACTCCTTGGCGCTGGTGGTCGGCGGCTCGCCCTCGCGCTCGCGGAACTCCAGCAGGTCGGCGACCGCGTCGGCGTAGGTCTGCAACCCGGCGTCGTCCTGCCAGGCATCGACGAACGCGGACTCCACGCCGTCGAACAGCTTGTCCAGCGACTGCCGGGGATTGTCTTTCCACGATACTGCGGCATCGGCCACCAACCGCAGGATCCCGTGCTGATCGAGCCAGGCCTCGGCCGCGGCGTATTCGCCATCGGGCAGCGCGTAGAGCTTGTGCCCGTTCAGCTCGGTGACGCCCAGATCGAAGAACCGCCGCGTCATCGCCAGGAAACAGGATTTGTACGACGGGATACGCAGATTGGTGGCACCCAGCAGGAAGGGCTGATCCCGTTCGTCGGCGCGGCTGTCGATCAGGTTGGCCGCCTCGGCGTCGGTGCGGGCCACGATGATGCCGGGCACCCGCATGATGTCGAGCTGGAACCGGGCGGTGTTGAGCCGCTTGATCTGCTCGTCGGACGGCACCAGCACCTTGCCGCCCTGGTGACCGCATTTCTTGGTACCCGGACGCTGGTCCTCGATGTGGTAACCCGGCACGCCGGCCTCGACGAAACGCCGGATCAGATTGCGCACGTGCGGATCACCGCCGTGGCCGGTGTCCGCGTCGGCGATGATGAACGGCCGGTAGTCCACCGGCGGGGTCGCGGCCCGTTGCTCCTCCGTCATCTGCAGCCGCAGGTACTGCTGGTTGCGATCGGCAGTCAGCAGCGCGCGTACCAGGCCCGCCGCCTCGTCCGGCACCTGACTCAGCGGATAGCTGGCCAGGTCCGGACCGGGATCCTCACTGATGGAGCCCTTGGCCGAGGTCGCCCAGCCGCCCAGGTAGATGCCCTTGATGCCCATCCGCTTCATCACCACCGCCTGGCCTGGCGAATAGGGGCCGAAGGTGGTGATGCTCTTCTTCTGCGCGAACAGCTCACGCAGCAGCGGGTAGAACGCGGTGGCTGCCTCCCGCGCCACGGGGTAGTCCGAGGGGATGGTGCCGCGTTGCTCGGCGACCTGCCGGGCCGAGTACAGCCGGGTGATGCCCTCGAACCGTCCGCTGTCGAAATAGGCCTGGGTGGCCGCGACGTCGTCGTCGAAAGCCGAGGTGGAAGTGACGTTGTTTTCGATCGCGGTCATGTCAAGCGCTCCTCGTCGAGCTCGGGTCCGGTTCCATCATTGCCGCCGCAGCCGGCCGTGACATCCCGTTCGCCGAAATAGGTACGGTGCCGCACTCCACAGTAGGAGGCGCCGCGGCTGCCGGGTCCGAGCCCGCGGTACGGGTCAACCCAATGGGACGGGCGTCATCTCGGTGAGCACGTTGAAGTCGAAGCCGTCGGCTTCGGCCAGGTAAGTTCTGGGGGCCGTGTGTCCGGCGTCGAGGCGCTGCACGCCGCGAGCGCACTCGTATACCAGCGAATTCGACAACCTGTTCATCAAGTTCACGTCGAGGGTGCCGGCGGTACGCGCGAGCGCCGCCAGCAGATGCAATCCCTCGTAGCACGATTCGCCCATCGTCCCCACCAACGGGGCGTCGGGGCCGAACCGGCGGGCATATCTCCCCACGAAGTCGAGACTGTCGGAGGTGCACAGCGACGAGAAGTAGCCGGCGCCGACGTACAGGTCGCGGCAACTGCGATCGCCAGCGGCCAACAGCATGTTCTCGTCCATCAAGGGCGTCAGGCGAACCGCCTTGGTGTCCAGTTGGCGTTCGGCGTACTGCCGGTGGAATTCGACGGCGTCCTGGCCGACGAGCAGGACGACCACTGCTGTGGCGGTCGAGCGCTCGAGGCGCTCGAGATGGATGTCGAAGTTCGACGTGCCCAGCGGCACGTACATCTCGTCGACGAGGGTCCCGGCTCCTGTCGTGGCGAGATGCCCTCGGATGGTGTTCGCGGTCCCGCGTGGCCACACGTAGTCGTTGCCGATCAATGCCCAGCGGGAGATGCGCCGCTCCCCAGCGAGCAGCGTCATTGCGGGCAACAGCTGTGTTTCCGGCGTCTCGCCTGTGACGAAAACGCCCGGGCGCCGCTCACCACCCTCGTACAGCGAGTTGTAGATATAGGGGATCGCGCCGCCGATGGCCGACGCCAATGATTCCCGCACAGTGGACGTGTGTACGCCCGCAACCGCTTGTATCCTGCCTGCCATGGCGAGTTCAAGCACCTCCGCTCGAACCTTGTGCACCTGCGCACCGCCGTCGACGTGCACGAGTTTGACCTCGCGGCCGAGTATGCCGCCGTCGCGATTGATCTCCTCGGCAGCCAGTTCGGCGCACAGTTGCGCCGACGGACCGATGATCCCGAGTGGTCCCTGTAGCGGATTGACCACGCCGACGACGACGGCGTCTGCTTCCGCGCGTGCGTTGCTGTTCATGCGACCCATCTCCACCGCGAGGTCGGGGTTGTCGTTCGATTACCCTGAACCACCCGCTACGGTAATCCACGGCGGGAGGTAACGACAGTTGGGAACGGTGAGCCAGGCTGCGCTGGCGTTGAGCGCGATTCAGAATTCGCTGCTGGATCGGGTTCGCGAGGTGCTCGCCGCAGAGGGATGCACTCTGGAGGAATGGCGGATTCTGGATTGTCTCAAGGACTCTGGAGCGCTGGCCATGTCGGAGATCAGCGAGACGGCATCGATTCCGCCGTCGGCGCTGACAAAGATCGTTGACCGCATGGTGACCAACAATCTGGTGTATCGCCGGGCGGACAACGCCGACCGGCGCAAGATCAACCTTCGGCTGACGTCGCGGGGCGCCAGTTCGTACCGGCAGCTGGCTGAAACCGTCGATCGCTGCGATCTGCTGTACAGCCAGGATCAGCTGCAGAAGCTGACGGCGTTGTGCGACTTGGTGCGTGACGTGGCGGATTCCGCCCCGAGCAAGGGTGGGATCCCGGTTTAGGATCCCACCGCCGGGATCGGTCACCAGGCATAGATCTCGTCGTAGATCGCTGCGATGTCATCGGCATCGGGAACGAGCGGATTGTTGGCCGGGGAGCCCGAGGCCAGGGCTTGCTCGGCCATGGTCGGGATGAGCCGATCCCATTCGGTGCGAGAGATGCCGTACTGCTGGGGCGTCGGCACGGTGAGGTCGCGGCACAGTTCGGATATTCCCTCGACGAACTTCGCGGCGGCGACCGCGCTCGGATCGTGCTCGGTGGCCAGACCCATGGCACGGGCGCAGTCGGCGTAGCGATCGGCGGCACCGTCGATCGAGTACCGCGTCACCGCGGGAAAGAGCATGGCATTCGAAAGGCCGTGCGCCACATGAAAATGCGCGCCGATCGGCCTGCTCATGCCGTGAATGAGGGCGACGCTGGAGTTCGAGAACGCCATTCCGGCCTGCGTGGCCGCCATCATCATGGCGGCACGTGCTTGCTCGTCGTGTCCGTCGGCGACCACCTGCCGGATGTTCTGACCGATCGCCCGGATGGCAAGGAGGCACAAACCGTCGGAGAACGCGTTGGCCTTGCGGCTGACGTATGCCTCGACCGCGTGAGTGAGTGCGTCGATGCCGGTGTCGGCGGTCAGTCGCGCCGGCATCGACATGGTGAGGCGGTAGTCGATGATCGCGGCGACCGGCAGGAACGACGTCCCGATGCAGAGCATCTTCTCGTCGGTGGCACTGTCGGTGATGACCGTGAACTGAGTGGCCTCCGATCCACTGCCTGCCGTGGTCGGGATCGCCACGATCGGTAACGCAGGACCGGTGTAGACGTTGGGCGCCTTGAACTCTCGCATCGGCTTGTCGTTGACGCCCAGCACGGCCAACGCCTTGGCGGTGTCCATCGGGCTGCCGCCACCGAAACCGACCACGCAGTCGGCGCGATGTGCGGCCAGCGCCGCCTTGGCGGGGGCCAACGAATCCGTGGTCGGATCGGGCACGGTGTCGGAGTACACGGCGACATTCGCCCCGGCGGCCTCAAGTACGGCGACGAGCCTGTCGACCTGGCCGGTGCCGACCAGGAACGCGTCGGTCACTATCAGGGGACGCCGGGCGCCGAGGTCGGTGAGCACGGCGCCGGTCTGGTCGACGGAACCGCCGCCGATCCTCATCGTCCGCGGCACTGAAATGGCATGTGTCATAGGTGTCCTCGATCTCGATTGCTGATTCGGTTCGTAGCAGTTCGGGCAGATGGCCCGCGCCGACCGACAAGGGAATCGGTATCAGCTTCCTGGGCGAATATGCACCAGTCAACAGTCAGATCCGCACGTTGCCCGTGCAGATCTGCACGGCAAGGATGGGGCTATGGAATCTGCTGACAACCTCCGCTATCTGCTCGAGGTGACGCGCTCGGGCTCACCGCAAGATGCCGCACGACGTCTCGGGGTCGACCGCACAACCGTGACCCGACGTATCGCCAGCCTGGAGAGAGCATCGGGCGAGCGGTTGTTCGATCGCTCCAGCGGTGCCTGGCAGTTGACCGACGCCGGCCGGCGGATGCTGCCGCACGCCGAGGCGATCGACGCGGCGGTCGTATCGGCTTTTCAGGACTCCGATCGGCACCAGGGCCTGCGCGGACAACTGCGGATCGTCGCGTCCGACGGGTTCGGGGCTTATCTGCTGGCCCCCGGGCTGCGACCGCTGACCGACGAACATCCCGACCTGGAGGTCGCCGTGGTCACCGCCACCGCCCACGGCGTGCTCACCATGCGCGACTTCGATCTGGCCATCACCCTGGAGGAACCATCTCGCCACGCGGGAGTGGTACGCCCGCTCGCCGACTATGAGCTGGGCCTGTATGCGGCGTCGGCATACGTCGGCGAACATGCCGAAGTGCGCAGTCTCGGTGACCTCGCTTCGCACGTCGTCATCTGGTACGTCGAGGCCTTGCTCGACGTTGCCCCGCTGCGGTTCCTGGCCGATCTGCTACCCGGTATCCGTGCCCGTGTGCAGACCACCAACATCACCGGGCATCACCATGCGGTGCGCGCCGGTTTGGGTATCGCGCCGCTTCCCACCTACATCGGTGATGCCGATGACACGCTGACCCGTTTGCTGCCAACGGAATTCGCCGTTACCCGGCACTACTGGGAGGTGGTTCCGCGCGAGATATCGCGGCAGGTGCGCGTGCGTGCGTTGCGCGCCTTCTTGGACGACCTGGTCCTGGCGCACCCTCAGCTGAGGGCGCCGGGCGGACCCTGATGTTCACCGACGCGATAATTTCCGAGATAGAAAAACCACTGTTCAGACCGATTAACGTAACGTGGACGAAACATACTGATGAGTAGTTAACCTTTAAGTAACGTAAATGTCTTCAGTGTTGACCGTGAACTGGCTAGCCTGTGCTTTCGATCACGAGCGGATCGGGACGCCTATTCCCGGCCGGAAAGGCTTACACGTGAAAGACATTCAGGTCGCTGCCGTTCAGTTCGAGCCCACACTGTTCGACAAGCCCGGCAACATCGACCGCGTCGCAGAGCTCGTCACCCGCGCGGCCGCCGACGGCGCCGAACTGATCACCGCTCCCGAGATGTGCACCACGGGCTACTGCTTCTTCGACCAGCGCGAGGCTGAGCGGATGGCAGAGCCGGTGCCCGGTCCCACCACGGACCGGTTCGCGCAGATCGCCCGTGACCACCACTGTTACATCGTGTTCGGGATGCCGGAGCGTGACGAGGAGACCGGCTTGCTCTACAACACTGCGGCCTTCGTCGGTCCCGACGGGTTCATCGGAAAGCACCGAAAGACGCACGCGTACATCGCGGAGCCGAAATGGGCGGCCCCGGGGAACCTCGGCCACCAGGTATTCGACACCGAGATCGGGCGCATCGCCGTGCTCATCTGCATGGACATCCACTTCGTCGAGACCGCACGACTGGCCGCGGTGGGCGGAGCCGAGGTGATCTGTCATCTCAGCAACTGGTTGGCCGAACGAACCCCAGCACCGTATTGGATCTCGCGAGCCTACGAAAATGGTTGCTACGTCATCGAAAGCAATCGGTGGGGCTTGGAGCGGGGTGTGCAATTCAGTGGCGGCAGCTGCGTCATCGCCCCTGACGCGACCATTCTCGACCAGATCGATTCCGGCGACGGCATCGCTACGGCGACCATCACCGTCGATGCTGCGGCCCACTCGGATCGGGCAGATCGCCCCGCACTGCGCGCGCGGCGGCCCGAGCTCTACCGTCAGCTGCAGATCAACAGCTACTTGTGGAATCCGAAAGACTTCTTCGGTCTCTACGGCCACCGTGGTCTGCCGGAGGGTAAGTCGGCGACGGTGGCGGTGGCGCAATTCGGTCCGGTGCCTGATCTCGATGCCAATCTCGCCACGATCAGCCGGCTCTTCACGTCGTCTGTCACCGAGCGCGGTGCAGAACTCGTCGTCTTTCCGGAGTTGTCGCTGACCAACCGCGCGGTGACGCTGCAGGATCCGGCAGTCCGTCAACTCATGCAGGAGGCCACCGCGGCATCGGCATGGCTGGTCGTGGGTCTCGCAGAGTCCGATCCCGCCGATGGACGGCGGTACAACTCGTTGGTCCTGATCGGTCCCGACGGCATCGAGGCGGTACACCGCAAGATCCACCTGCGCGATGGTGAACGCGCGGTGTTCGAAGCAGGGTCGGCCTGGACCTATGCAGACATCCCGATCGGCCGCGTCGGACTACTACATGGCGACGACCTCCTGCTACCGGAATCCGGGCGGATCCTGGCCCTCAACGCCTGCGATATCATCGCGGGAAGCGCCGACAATCGCGAGCGACTGATGACGGCCCACAGCGGAAGCAAAGTCGCACAGAGCTATCCGATTCCCACTGGGCCGTCGTTGACACACTGGCACCACATGCGGGTGCGAGCGGGTGAGAACAACGTCTACCTCGCTTTCGCGAACACCGTGGACACCGACGGAGGCGGCGGGTGCTCGGGCGTGTTCGGTCCGGACACCTTCGCGTTCCCGCGTAACGAACAGGTGTTGGCCGGGCAGGAGGGCGTGGCCGCCGTGCGCATCGACACGCGCGACGCGGCCTCGGTGTACCCGTCGAATGTGGTGCGCCGCAAAGATCTCGTCACCATGCGCTTGCCGCACTGGTACGGCGCGCTGTCGGGCCCTGACGCGCCGGTGTGCGACGCCGATGCCGAACTCGACGACTGGCGGGTTCGCGAACCGACCCCCGCGACGGTCGCGTAACCCCGACACCGCACAGGTGTGGACGCCCGCCATGGCGTCCACACGGTCCCGTCGTGCCACTTCATGCCGACGGTCGCTACGTCATACCCCCCCCCACGGGGGTGTCCTCACGAAGAAGGTGAAGCCTTGTCCCTCAAAAGCTATTTCCAGGGTCCTGCGACGAGTCTCGACGAGCAGGTCGAGAGTTATGCCACCACCCGGGTACCCGACGACCAACGGTGGCGACGCCCCGCCGTGCTCCTCGTCCTGAGCGGCAACATCACGGCGATGTTCTGGTTCGCCCTGGGCGGCCAGATCGGCTTCCTGGTGGGCTGGCCGATGTTCCTGATTCCGGTGGCTTACATGGTGATCGGCGCGACCATCATCGGCGCGCTGGTGATGCGCATCGCCAGTCAGGAGGGCCTGTCGCTCACCTTGTTGTCCCGGGGCCTGGGCTTCGGCGCCAAGGGCTCGGCGATCGCCTCCATCGTGTACGCCGTCAACTACGTCTTCTACTTCGTCTTCGAGGGCAGCATCGTCTCGCACGGCCTGAGCCACCTCCTGGGCATCCCGATCGACTCGGGACAGGCGACGGTGGTCTTCGCCGTGATCGCCGCCGCAGCACTGTACTTCTCCTGGCGTGGAATGCACTCCATGAATCTGCTACAGCGCTTCGGGCTGCCGATCTTTCTCATCCTGTTCGTGATCGGCATGGTGATGCTGGCCAATGGCTACGTGCTGGTGGGCCCGGGAGAGTGGGCGGCGCAGGGTGGGCTGACCGCGACGTCGATGTGGCAGGCGATGAGCCTGGCCAATGGTCAGGTGGTGTTTCAGGCGTTGATCGCAACCGACTATGGCCGGTTCGTCAAGCGTTCGGTCGGTTATGCCGGCACGGCGGGTGTCATGTTCGTCGAGCTGGCGATGATCGTGGTCGTCATGGTGTTCGGTGTGCTGCTCGGCTTCACCATGCTCGGGCACTTCGACGGTACCGATACGCAGCGTCAGCTCTCGGCGACCGATCCCGGCCTCATCTTCGCGGTGGTGATGGGAGTCCTGGGGGTTGTCTTCGCCGTCATCACTCAGGTGCGCATCAACGTCATGAACTTGTACTCCGGTTCACTGGCGCTGTCCAACGCATGGGATGCGTTGGCGTCCAAGCGGGTTGGTCGGCAGTGGTGGATGGTGGCGTTGTGTGTCGCCGGCGTCGCCTGCTACCCGGTGAACATCCTGCAGTACACCGGGGAGTTCCTGGCGGTCACCGGGATCATGACCAACACCTGGATCTTCATCCTGCTCAGTGACTACTACGTGTGCCGGAAGCTGCTCAACTTGGCACCTGCCCACGATATTGAGTATCGGGACGGATTGGTCAAGGACTGGAACGTGTGCGGAATGGTGGCACTCGGATCCAGCCTGCTGGTCGGGGCGCTCGGTGTGGCCGGGTTGTACCCGATGTACCTCGCATCGTTTGCCGCCATGCTGCTCGGCCCGGTGATCTACATTCCGTTGACGATCGCCACCCGGGGCCGCCAGTACGGGATACGGCCCGAGCACTCCGGCGAGGCGGGCCGAGACTCGGACGCGCGTGTCGTCGACGGCGTCTAGCCGTTCACACCGCGCGATGCTGCCTACCTAACTGGCCCTGGACTGCCGGGTCGGCGCGGCCAGACCGAGATGGTCGCGCAGCGTGGTACCGGCGTAGTCGGCGCGGAACACCCCACGTTCCTGCAGCAGCGGCACCACCTTGTCGACGAACGGGTCCAGACCACTGGGCGTCACATGGGGCACGAGGATGAAACCGTCGCTCGCGTCCGACTGCACCAGGTGGTTGATCGATTCGGCGACGGATTCCGGTGATCCCACGAAGTTCTGCCGACCTGTCACCTCGACGATGAGCTCGCGGGTGGTGAGGTTCTCGGCCTCGGCCCTGGCCCGCCACTCGTTGGCGACGGCGATCGGATCCCGATGCATGCGCACGCTTGCCCGGCCTTTGGCAACGGTGTTCTCCCCGACGATGGGATCCACCGTCGGGAGCGGACCGTCCGGGTCATGGTCGGACAGGTCTCGATTCCACAGCTGCTCAAGGAATTTGATCGCCGTGGCGGGAGACACCTGGGCCAGACGCACCTCGTGGGCGATATCGGCGGCCTCGGCATCGGTGTCGCCGAGGACGAAGGTCGCCGCGGGCAGGATCAGCAGCTGATCATGGCGACGCCCGTATTTCGCCAGCCGGCCCTTCACGTCGGCGTAGAACGCCTGCCCGTCCGCTAGGGTGCCGTGCCGGGAGAAGATCGCGTCGGCGGCGGCCGCCGCGAACTCGCGACCGTGGTCGGAGTCGCCGGCCTGGAAGATCACCGGGCGGCCCTGCGGGCTGCGCGGCACGTTGAACCGGCCGCTGATGTCGAAATGCTGGTCGTGATAGGAAAACGCGCCCGCCTGCGCATCGGACAGGAAAACCCCGCGTTCCTGGTCGGCGACGATCTCGTCGCCACGCCAGGAGTCGAAGAGGGTGTGGGCAGCCCGCAGGAAGCTCTCGGCCCGAGAGTATCGTTGGTCCTCGGCAAGGTATCCGCCGCGGCGGAAGTTCTCCCCGGTGAACGCATCCCACGATGTGACGACGTTCCACGCGGCGCGGCCGTCGGACAGGTGGTCCAGTGAGGCGAATTGCCTTGCCACTTCGTAGGGTTCGTTGAAGGTCGAGTTGATGGTGCCGGTCAGCCCCAGCCGTTCGGTGACCGCGGCCAGGGCGGCCAGCACGGTGAAGGTGTCCGGCCGGCCCACCACGTCGAGATCGTAGATCAGTCCGTTCTGTTCCCGCAGGCGCAAACCCTCGGCCAGGAACATGAAGTCGAATTTGCCCCGTTCGGCGGTCTGTGCGAAATGCACGAACGAGTCGAACTCGATATGGCTGCCCGACGCCGGGTCGCTCCAGACCGTGGTGTTGTTGACACCGGGGAAGTGGGCGGCCAGGTGAATCTGCTTGACGGGCTTGCTCATCGGGCAACTCCTGCATACCGGTTGGTGGGGCGGGGCAGACCGAGCACGTCCCGCAGGGTGCCGCCGGGATGGTCGGTGCGGAACAACCCGCGGCGACGTAACTCGGGTACCAACCCACCGGTGATCTGGTGCAGGTCGTGTGGCAGGGTGGCCGGTCTTAGCCGGAACCCGGCCGCTCCGGCCGCATGCCACTGCTGTAGCAGGTCGGCCAGCTCGCCGGGAGTGCCCACGAACAGCTCTGCATCGCTGCGGTATTCGGCACCCAACCACTCGTCCAGGCAATCTTTGCGGGCTCGGGCTGCCACGGTGGTATCGGCGAGGAACACCACCAGGTCGGCGAACACCCGCACCGCGGGCTGCCCGGAGGGCCGTCGGGTGGCGATGGTGTTCACCAGCGCGGTGGTCTCCTCGGCGCTGTGTGGGGTGACGAAGCCGATATCGGCGCCCTCGGCGATGAGCCAATACACCGGGTCGACGTGCCCGAGGGCGGCCACGATCGGCTGGCCCTGCGGCGGGCGCGGGGTGATCGACGGGCCCCGTACCGAGAAATGCGGGCCCTGGAAGTCGATGTAGTGCAGCTTGGTTCGATCGATGAACCGCCCGGTGTCGACGTCTCGGATCTCGGCGTCGTCCTCCCAGCTGTCCCAGAGCCGGCGCAGCACCTCGATGTAGTCGGCGGCCTCACCGATCAGATCGACAGGGGATTCAGCACGGCGCCCGAAATGCCCGGCCGCCTCGGGGCTGGTCGCGACCTGGACGCGGACGCCGGCCCGCCCCGAGCTGACGTAGTCCAGGGTGGCGATGGCCTTCGACAGGTGGAACGGCTCGGTGTGGGTGGCGATCACGGTGGGGATCAGGCCGATATGGCGCGTGGTCGGGGCGACCCGGGCGGCGATGAGCACGGCGTCCAGGCGACCGCGGACCCGGTCGGTGCGTTCATCGGCCCGCCCCGGATGGTCGGACTGCAGCGCCAGGCTGTCCTCGATGGTCACCAGGTCCAGCAGCCCCCGCTCGGCGGTCCCGACGAGGTCAACCCAGTACCGGGCGGTGAGCAACTCTTCGGGGCGAGCGCCCGGCTCGCGCCACGCCGCCGGATGCCAACCGGTGCCGTCCAAGGCGACGGCGAGGTGGATGAGGTCGGGGTCAGCCACGGGGGGTGCCTCGCTTTCCTGGGTGTCACCGACAACGCACGCTCCACGGCGACCATTCCGGGGGAGGCGGCGCCGACCCATCCAGTCTGCGACGCTGTCCTGCGCGTTCAAGAGATCGGCGCACGGTGATGGCAAGGCAATCGCGGCCGACTCAGACCGCAGGAGCGATACCCAGACCCCCGCACAGACACAAGAACGCCGTCGCGAATGGGCTGTCGGCGGTTGACTCCCGCACCTGCGCCCAATCCACTGCTTCACGGATCGCGCGCACCGCGGGTAGGAGCGCGCCGAAATCACAGTTGTGTTCGTCGAACGCGCGCAGTTTGTGGGTGATGACGCACGTCGGGGTGAGCACGGGCATCGGGATGGCCAGCACATCGCGGAGTTCGGCGTGCCCGAGCGCCGCGGCAGTAACCGGAACCCTGTTGATCCGAAACAGCACATCGACCACCACCTCCGCGGCAGTGTCCAGGATCGCCTTGAACAGCCAGTCCTCGGGACAGGGCAGCACCTGGAAGCCGGCCGCGCGCAGCGTCGTAACCGCCGCGTCGACGTCGGATTCGGCAACGACGAAATCGACGTCATGGACCGGCTCGGGCCCGCCGTACACCCACAGCGCGTAGCTGCCCGCCGGGGCGAACTCGGGTCCGTCGCGCTTGAGCGCCGCCGCGGCGTGCCGCAGGGATTCCCGCAGTGCGTCGTGTCGGGCGCCGAGGGCGCTGTCATGGGTGTGGTTGTGCTCGCTCATTGGGTATGGAGTACCCATGCGGATTGCCACTTTCAACATTCTTCATGGTCGAAGCCCCGGCGCCGGGGTGGACATCGACGCGTTCGCCCGCTGCATCCGCACCCTGGACGCCGACCTCTTGGCGCTCCAGGAGGTCGACGTCCACCAACCCAGATCCGGCAGTGTCGACTTGACCGCCGTCGCCGCCGATGCCATGGGCGCGGTGGCCCAGCGGTTCGCGGCCACCATCGCAGGCACCCCCGGCGCGGTCTGGGCCGCCGCCACAGGGGTCGAGCAGCCGGGCACGGCTGCCTACGGTGTCGCGCTGCTGTCCCGTTATCCGGTGCGGGACTGGCATGTCGTCTATCTGCCGCGAATCCCGTTCACCTTCCCGATGTACCTGCCAGGCCCCAATCGCGTGATGATGGTCGACGAAGAGCCGCGCGCCGCACTGGCCGGGTGTTTCGACACCCCGTTGGGGACGTTCACCGTGGCCAGCACTCATCTGAGCTTCGTTCCCGGCTGGAATCGCTACCAACTGCGCCGGCTGTCACGGGACCTTTCGGCGTTTCCCGGCCCGCGAATGTTGCTGGGAGACCTCAACCTCACCGGCGCCGCAGTGCGCCGGTGGTCCGGCTTGCGGCCATTGGCGACCGGGAGCACATTTCCCACCCATCAGCCGAGCCGACAGCTCGACCATGTGCTGACCGACCATCCACGGTTGCGGGCCCGCAGATGTGCCACACCACAATTGGCGATCTCGGATCACCGACCGTTGATGGTCGATGTCGAACTGGCTCCTCAACCGGTACCTAAAACCCTGTCCCCGTGCGCGGCACGAGAATCCCAAGGAGAACGCTGATGCCGAAGAACGGCCCTGACGAAAAGTCCGAAGAAGACGTCGCCGACGACCCGCACGTGGCCGCCAGCCGAGCCGGCGAGGACGGCGACGACGGGGCTTATGTCGGACGAACCAACCCCGACGACGCCATCGACGCCGGAGAATCCGGCGCCGAGGCGCGGGCCGAGAACGCTGATGGGCCCTAATGCGGGAAGCTGACGATCAGCACCAGTACCGCGACGACGATCACGGCCCAGGCTGCAACTGGAACCAGCACGCCGCCGCGCCGGCGGGCGGTGACGAATGACGCCACCACCGCCAGCGCGGCGACGGCCGGTACTCCGTACTGAATGAGGGTGAACCCCAGCGTGTTCAGATGCGCACAATCGGGTTTACTGCATCCCGCGGTGCCCATGATCTGCAGGTAGGCAAATCCGACGACCGCGGCCGCGGCGGGCAGGGTCGCCAGGGCGAGCACCCAATTGCGTACCGACGAATGAGATGACGCCATGGCCGACCCCTTCACGCCTTTTCACGTTCTCCTACGCGGTGGATCTAGTTCCAGACGAGCACGTCCTGGCCGCCGCTGTTGTACACCACGCTCTCCGGTGCGGGGCCGGTGACATCGAAGTAGATCTTGCCGGTGTCACTGGTGCCCTGCTGCAGTGGCGCCGGGTTGACACCCGTGGCGCTGGGTGCCGGCACGGCGCGGTAATCGGTGCCCGCGGCCGAGCGGGCGTTGAAGTCGGTCACCACCGGGGTGGCGGTGCCCTGCACGGCCTGCACCGTAGCGGTGGCCTCGTAGAGGGTTCCCTTCACCGGCACTGGCAGCGTATCGGTGCTGGGGCGCAGATCTTCGACGGTCCACGCGGTCACGGTGCCGGCCGGGCCGTTGAGTTCCTGCTGGTTGCCGTAACTCTCGCTGGCCGGCGCGGCACCTGCCGAAGCGGCAGTCACGACTGCCAGCGACACGGTGGCGAAGGTGGTTCCGGCGGCCCCGGCGATCGTTGTGGCACGCATAGTTGTTCCTCTCCGTTGGTGGTTCGGACTCCGGTCGACTACCCGGGTCCGCGGAGCGGGAAACGTCAGATGTCGCGTGCCCAGGTCCAGCCGGTGATTGCCGGGTCGTCCTCGCCGTATTCGCGGGTGTAGCGCTTGGCCGCAAGTCGCGCATCCACCATCTCCTGGCGCAGCACCGCCGCCGAGCTGCCCAGGCCCGGTACGCGATCGATGACGTCCATCACGAGATGGAAGCGGTCCAGGTCGTTGAGCATCACCATGTCGAAGGGAGTGGTGGTGGTGCCGCGCTCCTTGAACCCGCGCACGTGTAACTGATCGTGGTTGGCGTGCCGGTAGGTCAGCCGGTGGATCAGCCACGGATAGCCGTGATAGGCGAAGATGATCGGCTTGTCGGTGGTGAAGAGTGCATCGAAATCCCGGTCGGACAAGCCGTGGGGATGCTCCGATTCCGGTTGCAGGCGCATGATGTCGACGACGTTGACCACCCGCACCCCCAGCTGGGGCAGCCGGCGGCGCAGGATATCGGCGGCGGCCAGCGTCTCCAAGGTGGGAATGTCGCCGGCGCAGGCGAGCACCACATCCGGCTCACCGGTTGTGCTGCTGGCCCACTCCCAGATGCCGGCTCCGCGCGTGCAGTGCGCGATCGCCTCGTCCATGGTCAGGTAGGTCAGCGCGGGCTGCTTACCGGCCACGATCACATTGACGTACTGACGACTGCGCAGGCAGTGATCGGCGACGGAGAGCAGGGTGTTGGCGTCCGGTGGCAGATACACCCGCACCACCTCTGGCCGCTTGTTGGCCACATGGTCGATGAAGCCGGGATCCTGATGGGAGGCCCCGTTGTGGTCCTGGCGCCAAACATGGGACGTGAGAAGATAATTGAGTGATGCCACCGGGCGTCGCCAGTCCAGTCGCGCACTGCTGGACAACCACTTGGCGTGCTGGTTGAGCATCGAGTCGACGATGTGCACGAAAGCCTCGTAACAGCTGAACAACCCGTGCCTGCCGGTCAGCAGGTAGCCCTCCAGCCAGCCCTGGCATAGGTGCTCGGACAGCACCTCCATCACCCGGCCCGTCGGCGAAAGATGCTCGTCGTCGGGGGAGACGTCGGCCAGCCACGCCTTGTCGGTGACGTCGAACACCGCCGACAGGCGGTTGGACGCGGTCTCGTCCGGACCCATCAACCGGAAGTTGTCCTGGTTACGCGCAATCACGTCACGGAGGAAGGTGCCCAGCACCCGGGTGGCTTCGGCGGTCTCGGCGGCCGGGTGGCCGACCTCGACCGCGTAATCCTGGATCGGCGGCAGGTCGAGGTCGCGCAGCAGCACGCCGCCGTTGGCGTGCGGGTTGGCCCCCATCCGGCGGGCCCCCTCGGGTGCGAGGGCGCGCAGATCGGACCGCAAGGCGCCGTCCTCGTCGAACAGCTCCTCTGGGCGGTAGCCACGCAGCCAGCGTTCCAGCGCTGCCAAGTGCTCGGGATTGGTGCGGGTCTCCGACAGCGGCACCTGATGGGACCGCCAGGTGCCCTCCACCTTGACGCCGTCCACCTGGGCCGGCCCGGTCCAGCCTTTCGGGGTGCGCAGGATGATCATCGGCCACACCGGACGGCCGGTCTCGCCGTCGGAGCGGGCGGCTCGCTGGATGGCACCGATCTGGTCGAACGCGTCGTCCAGTGCCGCCGCGAGTTGCTGATGCACGTTTGCGGGGTCGTCGCCGGCAACGGTGATCGGGAGATAGCCGTATCCGGTGAACAGCGACTCCAGCTCCTGCTGCGGGATGCGGGCCAATACCGTCGGGTTGGCGATCTTGTAACCGTTGAGGTGCAGGATGGGCAACACCGCGCCGTCGCGGACCGGATCGAGGAACTTGTTGGAATGCCAGCTCGCCGCCAGCGGTCCCGTCTCGGCTTCGCCGTCGCCGACCACGGCGGCCACCACCAGGTCGGGGTTGTCGAAGGCGGCGCCGAACGCGTGCACCAGTGCGTAGCCCAGTTCACCGCCCTCGTGGATGGAGCCGGGGGTCTCGGCGGCCACATGGCTGGGAATGCCGCCGGGAAAGGAGAACTGCCGGAACAGTTTTCGTAACCCCTCGGTATCCTCGCCGATCCCCGTGTACACCTCGCTGTAGGTGCCTTCGAGGTACGTGTTGGCCACCAGACCCGGGCCGCCATGACCGGGTCCGGTGACGAACACGACATCGGAATCCCGGTGCCGGATCACCCGGTTCAGGTGGGCGTACAGCAAGTTGAGCCCCGGGGTGGTACCCCAGTGCCCCAACAACCGCGGTTTGACGTGCTCGGGGACCAGCGGTTCGCGCAGCAGCGGATTGTCCAGGAGGTAGATCTGGCCCACCGAAAGGTAATTGGCGGCACGCCAGTAGGCATCCAGTTGCGCGAGCTCGTGATCGGAGAGCGGTGCGGTGGTGGTCATGTAACCGGTGTACCCGTTCGTCGCGAGTCTACGAAAGGGGCTTAGGTCACGACGTTGACCGGACGGACGCCCCAGATGTCGTCGCAATACTCTTCGATGGCCCGGTCCGAGGAGAATTTACCGCTGCGGGCGCTGTTCAGAATCGACATCCGGGACCAGGCGTCGCGATCCTTCCACGCAGCGCTCACCAGATCCTGGCACTCCACGTAGGACGCGTAATCCGCCAGGACCAGGAACGGGTCGTCGTAGCGCAGGTTGTCCACCAGCGGTCGGAACACTTCGGTGTCGCCGTGCGAAAAGTGGCCTCCGGCAATCAGATCGAGTACCGAAGCCAGCTCGGCGTCGGCCTCGATATAGTCGGCCGGACGGTACCCGTCGTGCTTGAGCGCCTCGACCTCCTCGACGGTCATGCCGAACAGGAAGAAGTTCTCCGCGCCGGCCTCCTCGCGGATCTCGACGTTGGCGCCGTCGAGCGTGCCGATGGTCAGCGCGCCGTTCATCATGAACTTCATGTTGCCGGTGCCGGAGGCCTCTTTGCCGGCCGTCGAGATCTGCTCGGAAAGGTTGGCGGCCGGGTAGATCAGATGGGCGTTCTGTACGTTGAAATTCGGCAGGAACACCACCTTCAGGTACTGGTTCACCGTCGGGTCGTTGTTGATCATGTCGCCGACGGCGGTGATGAGTTTGATGATGCGCTTGGCCAGGAAATACCCGGGGGCTGCTTTGCCGCCGAAGATGAAGGCCCGCGGCGCGATCTCGATGCCGGGGTTCTTCTTCAGCCGCAGATACTGGGTGACGATGTTGAGCACGTTGAGGTGCTGGCGCTTGTACTCGTGGATCCGCTTGACCTGGATGTCGAACAGCCAGGTCGGGTCCAATTCGACACCGGTCTCGGCCACCACGAACTCGGCCAGCCGGGCCTTGTTGGCCCGCTTCATGTCTCGCCATTCCTGGCGGAAGCCGGGATCGTCGGCGAACGGTTCAAGGCCACGCAGCCGGTCCAGATGGGTCAGCCAACCGTCACCGACGGTGCGGTCGAGCAGGGTGCGCAGCCCTGGGTTGGACAGCGCCACGAAACGCCGCGGCGTCACACCGTTGGTCTTGTTGGAGAAGCGTTCCGGCCACAGCTCGTAGAAGTCCTTGAGCACACTGGATTTCAGCAATTCCGAGTGCAGTGCTGCGACCCCGTTGATGGCGTGGCTGCCGACGGTGGCCAGGTAGGCCATCTTGACGGTCTTGCCGTTGTCCTCACCGATCAGCGACATCCTGCGCACCCGCTCCTCGTCACCGGGGAACTTCGCGCGCACCTCGTCCAGGAAACGGCTGTTGATCTCGTAGATGATCTCCAGGTGACGCGGCAGGCTCTCGCCGAACAGGCCCAGCGGCCACTTCTCCAGGGCTTCGGGCAGCAGGGTGTGGTTGGTGTAGCCGAAGGTCGCGACCGTGATGGCCCAGGCCGTCTCCCAGTCGAGGCGGCGCTCGTCGACCAGCAGGCGCATGAGCTCGGCGACGCCGATCGAGGGGTGGGTGTCGTTCAGTTGCAGTGCGAATCGGTTGGGCAGATCGAGAACCGATACGTCGGCCAGGTCGTCCATGATGTGCAGGACATGCTGCAACGAGCAGGACACGAAGAAGAACTGCTGCAGCAGCCGCAGTCGCTTGCCCACCTCTGGCTCGTCGTTCGGGTACAGCACCTTGGTGACGGTCTCGGAGGTGACCTCTTCCTCGACGGCCTTGTAGTAGTCACCGGTGTTGAAGGCATCCAGGGCGAAGGACTGCACCGCCCGGGCACTCCACAGCGTGAGCACGTTGCACGTCTTCACCCCGTAGCCCTGGATCGGTGTGTCGTAGGCCACGCCCTGGATGATCCGGCTGGGGATCCAGCGGACCCGCTGCACGCCGGCATCGTCGGCGTAACGTTCGGTGTGGCCGCCCCACAGCACCGGGTAGTGCACGTCGGGTTTGGCGATTTCCCAGGGGTTTCCGTTGACCAGCCAGTTGTCGGTCTTCTCGACCTGCCAGCCGTCGTGAATCTCCTGGTCGAAGATGCCGAACTCGTAGCGGATGCCGTAGCCGATGGCGGGCCGGGCGAGGGTGGCCAGCGAGTCGAGGTAACAGGCCGCCAGCCGGCCGAGGCCGCCGTTACCGAGCCCGGGCTCCTCTTCGCATGCCAACACCTCGTCCATGTCCTGGCCGAGTTCGGCCAATGCGGCGCGGGCGGCGTTCTCGATGCCGAGGTTGAGCAGATTGGCCCCGAGCTGCGGACCCATCAGGAATTCGGCGGACAGGTAGCAGGTGACCTTGCTGCCGAGATCCAGTGACGTCTGGGTGGATGCAACCCGATTGTCCTGCATGCGGTCCCGGACAGCGAGCGCCAGCGCGCGGTAGTAATGCTCCGGCCGCAGCGCCGCGGCTGGGCGGCCGATCGAGTACCGGATGTGATCGACGATGGCACGGCGCAGTGCGTCGGCCGACAGGCCGGTGCGGGCACGCTCGGCGGTGGGGGAGGGCGCGTCGAGATCGGTCATGGGTGCAGTCTGGCAGGGGTACGTGCACATCGCGCGCGCAAGAGGCGTCGGGCGGGTTAACTGATGTGAGACGCTGCGGGCATGTCCGGTGTACCCGAGCTTGTCGACGTCCTGCCGCAACATCGCCTGGACGAAGCCGCTCTCGGTCGTTATCTGGGCGCACACGGTATCGAGGGTCCGCTGGTGATCCACCAGTTCCAGGGCGGCCAGAGCAACCCGACGTTTCATTTGAGCACCGGCGCAGGCGAATTCGTGCTCCGCAAGAAGCCCCCCGGTGTGCTGTTGCCGCGTGCCCACGACGTCGGCCGCGAGTATCGGGTGATGGCGGCACTGGCCGGGTCGGGTGTGCCGGTGCCACGCATGCGGTTGATGTGCCAGGACCCCGACGTGATCGGGACACCGTTCTTCGTGATGGACCACGTGCCGGGCCGGGTGTTCCCCGATCGGGTGCTGCGCGACGGGACACCGGCCGAGCGGGCGGCGATCTACGAGGACCTGGCTCGGGTGCTGGCCCGATTGCACGGCGTGGACTGGCGCGCGGCCGGGCTGGGGGATTTCGGTCGGCCCGACGGGTATCTGGCCAGGCAGGTCGCGTTGTGGACGCGGTCCTGGGCAGCCGTGAAGGTGGAGGACTGTCCGGATATGGAGCGGCTGTCCGCCTGGCTGCCCGACCATCTGCCCGCCGACCAGGAGGCGACCATCGCGCACGGTGACTACCGGCTGGGTAACGTGCTGATCCATCCCGCCGAGCCGCGCATCGTCGCGGTGCTGGACTGGGAGTTGGCCACCATCGGCGACCCGTTGGCCGACCTCGGATATGCCGCCATGACATATCACCTGCCCGGTGACGACGACCCGCTGACCGGGGTGGCCGGTGAAGATCTGACCGGTACCGGCATTCCTACCGAGCGCGAGTTCGTGGCGACTTACTGTCGGCACGCCGGTGTGGACGTGCCGGACAACCTGGACATCTACATCGTGTTCTCGATGTTCCGGCTGGCCTCGATCGTCGCCGGGGTG
This sequence comes from Mycolicibacterium chengduense, assembly GCF_033741155.1. Lineage (NCBI taxonomy): Bacteria > Bacillati > Actinomycetota > Actinomycetes > Mycobacteriales > Mycobacteriaceae > Mycobacterium > Mycolicibacterium chengduense. Next base: position 464,247 of record NZ_JAWQNH010000006.1, read on the forward strand.
TGGCGCCGTGGCATGGACGGTAACGCCTCCGATGCCAGGGCGGGCACCGGCCTTTTCCGGGATCGCTATCGCAACTTGGCCCGGCGGGCGTGGGAGCTGGCCGCCGGGCTGTGAAAACTGGAGCCGGCTTCCTATACTCACGCGATGAGCATGAAGGTGTGGCTGGCGGTCGCCGTCGGAATCGCTTCGGTGGCAGTGGTTCCGGTGACCGCGCACGCCGATGTGTGCGGCAGTGTGAGCGGACGGCGCGGGAACGTCAGCGTCGGGGGATGTACCGATATCGCCGGTGCCATCGCCGACTGGGCGCCGCCGCCGTCGGAGTATGCGCCGCTGCCCGAGGACTTCGACACGCCCCCGCCACCACCGCCCCCGCAGATCGGTTCGAATGTGAGCGTCTGCGGCAACGTCGGCGGGCCGCGTGGCCGCATCAACGTCAGCGGCTGTACGTAGCGGCGGGCTACACCGCCGTCAGATACCGCTTGGTGATGATGCGCTGTGCCACAGCGGTTATCGGCCCGCCCAGTCTGCTCCACCAGGTGGCATGCCGGGAGAATACGATGACCTCCGCGTAGACGGTGCCGTCGGAGGGGTCGTACCGGACGGTGAACAATTCTTCGCCGGATTCGGGGTGCCCGGGCAGTGTGCCGTAGGCGAACCCGCGGCGGTTCTCCTCTGCCACGACGTAGACGACGCGGCACGGCGCGCGCAGCGGCCCGAAACCGACGGTGACCTCGGCGCCCACGGTGGCGGTGTCGTTGGCGGCGCGCACCAGCACCCCGGCGCCGCGCTGCATGCCCCAGCGCAAAACCGCGTCGCCGGCGGATTCGAAGCGTGCTCGGCCCGTGCCGATCGGCGCCGCCGCGTGCACGTGGTGATAACCGGCGGGTAGCGGGCCCTTGGTCGCACCGATCTCGGAGTAGGTCAGATCCACCGGTTCACTATCGCAGTCAGGACGGCTGGTCGGGCGATACCTGAGCGGTGCGGAACCTGTCGCGGTATGCCCTTGGGGACAACCCGAGCTGGATGACGAACACCCGGCGCAGCGTCTCGGCGCTGCCGAATCCGGCGATCTGCGCGGCGTCGGCCACGCTGTGGCCGGCATCGAGGGCACCGCGGGCGGTATCGATCCGGACCTTCTCCACGTATCGCGCCGGGGTGGTGCCCAGCTCGGCCTGGAACAACCGAGTCAGCTGGCGGGTGCTCAACGCGGCTACGGCGGCAAGGTGTTTCACGCTGTGATCGGCTGCCGGGTCGGCAGCGATGGCCGCCGTCACCGCGCGCAGCGCCGACTCCGGCGGCGGGTCGGCCTCGACCAGGGCGGAGAACTGCGACTGACCGCCGGCGCGTTTGAGGTACACCACCAGCGAGCGTGCCACCGAGCGCACCAGATCGGTTCCGTAATCCTGTTCGACCAGGGACAGTGCCAGGTCGATTCCCGCGGTCACCCCTGCGGAGGTGTACACCTCGCCGTCGCGCACGAAGATCGCATCAGGTTCCACGCTGACCTGTGGGAATGCGTGCGCAAGCAGGGTGACGTGGCGCCAGTGCGTGGTGGCGCGCCGCCCGTCCAGAACGCCCGCGGTCGCCAGGATGAAGGCGCCGGTGCAGATCGAGGCCAGCCGGCGGGTGCGCGCCGGTACCGCGCGCACCGCGTCGACCAGCGTGCGATCGATGGGTCTGCCGACCAATGCGTCGCCGCCGGCGACCAAGACGGTGTCCGCCGATTCGATGTCGTCGAGCCGATCGGTGACCGCGAAGGGGGTCCCGATCGAGGTGGCCACCTCGGCGCCGTCGGGGGAGGCGATCCGCAGCCGGTATCGGGCGCCGAATCTGTTGGCTTCGGCGAAGACCTCGGCGGGCCCGACGGCATCGAGCAGCTTCACGCCGTCGAAGACGACGATGACCATCTCCCGCGTTGCCACTGCTCCATTGTGTCTCATTCTGTGGGAAAGACGGCCGATCGGCCATGCCCGGTGCCGGACCCGTGCGGCGAGACTGGTCTTCAGAAGGTCATAAAACCGTGCCGAACAAGGAGATTCGATCATGACCGGTGTTGCCGAAACCATCGCCGATATCACCATCCCGGATACCGCGCTGGTGCGCGAAGTCACCGCCTTCATCCGCGATACCGAGGACGACCTGCTTTACCACCACTCCCGACGGGTGTTCCTCTTCGGGTCGCTGCGCGCCCGCGCGCGAGGCTTTTCGCCGGATCCGGAGTTGCTCTACACCGCCGCGATGTTCCACGACATCGGGCTGACGCAGACCTACCGCGCCTCGCAGCTGCGTTTCGAGGTGGACGGCGCCAACGCCGCGCGTGAATTCCTCCGCGCACGGGGTATCGACGAGGCCTCCGCACGTCTGGTCTGGCTGGGTATCGCGCTGCACACCACGCCGGGTGTGCCGGAATTCCTGGAACCCGAGGTCGCGTCGGTGATCGCGGGCGTCGAGACCGATGTTCTCGGCATCGGACGTGACCAGCTGCCGCCCCAGCTGGTGGCCGCGGTGACGGCCGCGCATCCGCGGCCCGACTTCAAGAACCGCATCTTGCAAGCCTTCGCCGACGGCAACCTGCACCGGCCGACCAGCACCTTCGGGAACATGAATGCCGACGTGCTCGCCCACTATGACCCCTCGTTCGTTCGGGAGGACTTCGTCGAGATCATCCGGAACAGTTCGTGGCCCGAGTGATGCTGTTCGGATTGACATCGCGGTGATGGCGACATTGTTCGAGTGGAGTACGCCGTGGATGGCAAACCAACGGGTGATGCCCGCAAGGGGTGGGGCGGGCATCACCCTAGGTCTTGACGCAAGGGCAGCGCTCGCCGTACTGTTGCCGGCATCACAAATTGAAACGTTTCAAAGGCGGATGATGACGGACAGTGCGACTGAGCGGGTGTGTTTCCTGCTGCACCTGCGGCGGGACCGCATCGCCGACTACCTCCATGCCCACCAGGAGGTGTGGCCCGAGATGCTGGCGGCCCTGCGCGAAGCAGGGTGGCGCAACTATTCCTTGTTCGTGCGTCCCGAGGACGGCCTGGTGGTCGGTTACCTGGAGACCGACGACTTCGCCGCGGCGCAGCAGCGGATGGCCCGCACTGACGTGAACGCGCGCTGGCAGGCCGGCATGGCCGAGTATTTCGAGGCCGGCACCCCCGATGCGGACATCCGTCCGCTGACCGAGTATTTCCATCTCGTCTGACACAGGAGTCACATGAAAATCGGAGCGCGGTCCACCACCGGCTGGCGGGCGACCATCGCGGTCGCGATGTCGAACTACATCGAGGCCGGGTCGATCATCGCGATCGCCACCAGCCTGGGGTTCTGGCAGGCAGCCTTCGGCATCAGCAACTTCGCCGTTGGACTGCTGGCGGCGTTGAGCGCCAACGCATTCGGTGCCGCGATCGGCGCCGTCCTTGGTGGCCCGCTGTGCGACCGGTTCGGCCGTAAGGCGATCTACACCTACGACCTGCTGGTGTACATGGCCGGAGTGCTGTTGGCCGCGTTCGCGGTGAACTTCGCCATGCTGCTGACCGCATTCATCGTTACCGGGATCGCGGTGGGTGCCGGCGTCCCGGCCTCCTGGACCTACATCGCCGAGCAGGCGCCGTCGGCCGACCGGGCCAAGCATGTCGGCACTGCGCAGCTGGCGTGGTCGGTGGGCCCGCTCATCGGTTTCGCGCTGGCCGCCGCACTCGCGCCGCTCGGCCTGCTCGGCTCCAGGCTGATCTTCGGACACCTGTTCCTGGTCGCCGCTGTCGTCTGGTGGGTGCGGCAGGGGCTGGCCGAATCGCAGATCTGGAAGGACGAGGGGCTCAACGAATCCGCTTCGATGACACACACTGTCGGCAACCGCGGTTTGCGCGGCCTGTTTTCCCGCAAGGTGAACATCACCGCCTTGCTCTTCCTTGGCGGGATCTATCTGTTCTGGAACACCGTCGCCGGGCAGGCCGGCATCTTCATGCCGCGTGTCTACGACACCGCGGGACTGCACAGCCCGGTGGCGCAGAACCTACTGCAGGTACTGGTCTGGGGTTGCACGGTGGCTGCGACCTACTTCGGGTTCATGCGCTACGCCGACCGGATGAGCCAGCGGCTGCTGTATGTGATCGGTGCGGCGCTGGGCATCGTCGGCTGGACTGTACTGGTGGCCTTCACCGACGGCGGCGTGCCGACGATGCTGGTGTTCGCCGTGCTGTGGGGCATCTCGTCGGGCATCGGGGCGCAGGCCTTTTACAGCCTTTGGGCCAGTGAGCTTTTCGCGACTCCGTATCGGGCCAGTGCGCAGGGCGTGATGTTCTTCGTTGTGCGCACCGCCACCGGTCTGCTGAGCTACTTCTTCCCGACACTGCTGGCCGCCACCGGGCTCGCCGTCGTCGGTGTCCTGCTGGTCGCGCTGCTCACTGTCGCCCTGCTGATCGGCGCCATCTGGGCGCCGGCCACGCGCGGAAAGACGTTGCAGCAGATCGAGACCGAGCGCTACGGCGCTGCCGTCTCGCCATCCCTTCCCGTCGAAAGGACCGCGGTATGAAACTGGCGCCGCTACTGGATAACCTCGCCATCGAATTGCCGTCGTGGGCGTTCGGTAACTCGGGCACACGATTCAAGGTGTTCGGCGCGCCGGGCACTCCCCGCACCATCGAGGAGAAGATCGCCGACGCCGCCACCGTTAACCGCCTGACCGGACTCGCGCCGTCGGTGGCGCTGCACATCCCGTGGGATGTGGTCGACGACTACGCGACGCTCGGTGCCTTCGCCGCCGAACACGGGGTGCGGCTGGGTACCGTCAACTCCAACACCTTCCAGGACGACGACTACAAGTTCGGTAGCCTTACCCACACCGATAAAGCAGTGCGGCAGAAGGCGATCGACCATCATCTGGCGTGCATCGAGATCATGGATGCCATCGGGTCGCGGGACCTGAAGATCTGGCTGGCCGACGGAACCAACTACCCCGGGCAGGGCGACATCCGCGGCAGACAGGACCGACTGGCTGAGTCCCTGGCATCCATCTACCAGCACATCGGCCCCGACCAGCGAATGGTGCTGGAGTACAAGTTCTTCGAGCCGGCTATGTACATGACCGACGTACCCGACTGGGGCACCGCCTACGCACAGGTCAGCGCATTGGGGGAGCGGGCGGTGGTGTGCCTGGACACCGGGCACCATGCCCCGGGCACCAATATCGAGTTCATCGTCGCCCAGCTGTTGCGGCTGGGCAAGTTGGGTTCGTTCGACTTCAACTCTCGTTTCTACGCCGACGACGACCTGATCGTCGGGGCAGCCGATCCCTTCCAGTTGTTCCGGATCATGTTCGAGGTGGTTCGCGGCGGCGCGCTCGAACCAAATGCGGATGTGGCGTTCATGTTGGACCAGTGCCACAACGTCGAAGCCAAGATTCCGGGCCAGATCCGCTCCGTGCTCAACGTGCAGGAGATGACTGCCCGGGCGCTGCTGGTCGACACCGTAGCGTTGGCCGGCGCACAGGACAACGGTGACGTGCTGGGCGCCAACGCAATCGTGATGGACGCCTTCTACACCGACGTCCGGCCCGCGCTGGCGCAGTGGCGCGCCGACCGCGGCCTGCCCGAGGACCCGATGGCCGCCTTTGCAGCCTCGGGCTATCAGGACATCATCAACGCCGACCGGGTCGGCGGTACGCAATCGAGCTGGGGAGCATGACACATGCGTGACACCGTGACCGAACTGATCGAACGCTCCAACCGGTTGGGATCGGATCCGAAGAACACCAACTACGCCGGCGGGAACACCTCGGCCAAGGGCACGGATCTCGATCCCGTGACCGGCACCCCGGTGGAACTGCTGTGGGTCAAGGGTTCCGGTGGCGATCTGGGCACGTTGACGGAGGACGGCCTGGCGGTGCTGCGGCTGGACCGGATGCGTGCGCTGGTGGACGTGTACCCCGGGGTCGAGCGGGAGGACGAGATGGTCGCCGCCTTCGACTACTGTCTGCACGGTCGTGGTGGAGCGGCGCCGTCGATCGACACCGCGATGCACGGCCTGGTCGAGGCCGCTCACGTCGACCATCTGCACCCCGACTCCGGTATCGCGCTGGCAACGGCCGCCGACGGCGAGGCGCTGACCAAGCAGATCTTCGGTGACCGGGTGATGTGGGTGCCCTGGCGCCGTCCCGGCTTCCAGCTGGGCCTGGATATCGCCGAGATCAAGAAACGCAACCCGCAGGCCATCGGGACCATCCTCGGCGGTCACGGCATCACCGCGTGGGGCGCGACTTCAGCCGAGGCACAGGCACATTCGCTGGAGATCATCCACACCGCGGAACGCTATATCGCCGACAACGGCCGCCCGGCCCCGTTCGGCAGGCAACTGCCCGGCTTCGGCGCTCTGCCCCCCGAGCAGCGACGGGTCAAGGCAGCTGCGCTGGCGCCCTTCATCCGCGGACTCGCTTCCACCGACAGGGCGCAGGTCGGCCATTTCACCGACGACCAACGTGTACTGGAATTCCTTGCCGGTGACGAACATCCGCGTCTGGCTGCCCTGGGAACGAGCTGCCCGGACCACTTCTTGCGCACCAAGGTCAAGCCGATGGTGCTTGACCTGCCCACCGACGCCCCCCTGGACGACTGCAAGGCACGGTTGGCCGAGCTGCACGAGGTTTACCGGGCGGAGTATCGGGCGTACTACGAAAGGCATGCGGCCCCTGACTCGCCGCCGATGCGCGGCGCCGACCCGGCGATCGTGTTGATTCCCGGCGTCGGCATGTTCAGTTACGGCAAGGACAAGCAGACCGCGCGGGTGGCCGGCGAGTTCTATCTCAACGCCATCAACGTGATGCGCGGCGCCGAGGCGATCTCGCAGTACGCCCCGATCGACGAATCGGAGAAGTTCCGCATCGAATACTGGGCGCTGGAAGAGGCCAAGTTGGCCCGGATGCCGAAGCCCAAACCGTTGGCGACGCGCATCGCCTTGGTCACCGGGGCTGCCTCGGGGATCGGCAAGGCCATCGCCACCCGGCTGGCTGCCGAGGGGGCCTGCGTGGTGATCGCCGACCTGGATGCCGAAAAAGCCGTTGCCGCAGCGGAAGAGATCGGTGGTCCGGATGTGGCGATCGGTATCGCTGCCGATGTCACCGACGAAACCGCCGTGCAGGCCGCCGTCGACGCCTGCGTGCTGGCCTTCGGCGGCATCGACATCGTGGTCAACAATGCCGGACTATCACTGTCGAAATCCCTGCTGGACACCACCGTCGCCGATTGGGATCTGCAGCACAACGTGATGGCCCGCGGTTCTTTCCTGGTGTCCAAGGCCGCGGCCCGCGCGCTGATCGACCAGAAGCTGGGCGGCGACATCATTTACATTTCCTCGAAGAACTCGGTGTTCGCCGGGCCCAACAACATCGCCTACTCGGCCACCAAGGCAGACCAGGCGCACCAGGTTCGGCTGCTGGCCGCAGAACTCGGTGAGCACGGCATCAAGGTCAACGGCATTAACCCCGACGGGGTGGTGCGCGGGTCGGGCATCTTCGCCGGCGGCTGGGGTGCCAAACGTGCCGCGGTGTACGGCGTGCCGGAGGAGGAACTCGGCGCCTACTACGCCCAGCGCACACTGCTCAAGCGGGAGGTGCTGCCGGAGAACATCGCCAACGCCGCGTTTGCGCTGTGCACGTCCGACTTCTCGCACACCACCGGTCTGCACGTGCCGGTCGATGCGGGTGTCGCGGCCGCCTTCCTGCGGTGAGCGCTTGCGCTCAGGTTGCCGCCGTCGACCTCGGGGCCACCAGCGGGCGGGTGATCGTCGCGGACCTGGACCGGTTCGAGATGCGCACAGTGGCCCGGTTCGGCAATGACCCGGTCACCATCTGGAACGGTGCGCGCCAGGCCCTGCACTGGGACCTCCCCGGGCTGTACGGTCATGTGCTGGGCGGGCTGGCCCGTGCTGCACGGGAATCCGATCGGCTGGTCGGCATCGGCGTGGACGCGTGGGCGGTGGACTACGGGCTGCTGCGTGACGGACGGCTGCTGTCGGTGCCGTACCACTACCGGGATGCCCGCAGCGAGCGGGGAGTCGAGCTGGTGCACCAGCGGATCGGCGCGGCCGAACTGTACTCGCGCAACGGGTTGCAATTCCTGCCATTCAACACGCTGTACCAACTTGCTGCCGAGGACCTACTGGATCAGGCCGACACCGTGCTGCTGATTCCGGACCTGCTGACCTATTGGCTGACCGGGCGCCGGGCGGCCGAACACACGAATGCGTCGACTACCGGACTGCTCGGGCTCGACGGTGCCTGGGATACCGATCTGATGATTCGACTCGGACTGTCTTCCAACCTGTTTCCCGACATCGTCGAGCCGGGAACGCCGTGTGGGCGGGTGCTGCCCGGCTTGGGATTCGATGCCGAGGTGGTGTCGGTGGCTTCCCACGACACGGCGTCGGCCGTCGCCGCGATCCCGATGGACGCCGCCACGTCGGCCTATATCTCCTGCGGCACCTGGGGTCTGGTCGGCCTCGAGCTGCCCGGCCCGGTGGTCGGTGAGGCGAGCCGGACAGCCAATTTCACCAACGAGGCGGGCGCGGACGGCCGGAACCGCTTCCTGCACAACGTGATGGGGCTGTGGCTGCTCAGCGAAACAGTGCGCCAGTTCGACCGGGACGGCCGCGGCGCGGACCTCACCGCGCTGCTGGCCCAAGCCGCACAGGTCCCGGCACCGGCGCACGTGTTCGACACCGATGATGCACGGTTCCTGCCGCCGGGTGATATGCCGGGCCGGATCGCCGACTGGTACCGCGAACGTGGCCTGCCCGTGCCGGATGGCCCGGCGCAGTTGGTGCGGGCCATCCTGGAGAGCCTGGCCGCCGCGTTCGCATCCGCGGTGCGCACCGCGGCCGAGCTGGCCGGCGCACCTGTGCACGCGGTACACATCGTCGGTGGCGGGTCGCAGAACGAGCTGCTGTGCCAGCTCACCGCCGACCGGCTGGGCCTGCCCCTGCTGGCCGGGCCGGTCGAGGCGACCGCGCTGGGCAATATCCTGCTGACCGCGCGGGCCCAGGGCCTGATCACCGGTGACCTGGACGACCTGCGGCGGCGGGTCGCGGACTGGTTTCCGCCGCGCCGATACGTCCCACGCGCCGATCGGGCCGCTGTGATGGTGTGATGGTCTCGTGGTGAGCATGCGGGAAGTCGCTGCCGCGGCCTCGGTGTCCGTCGGCACCGTGTCCAATGTTCTCAATGCGCCCGACAAGGTGGCCCCGGCGACGGTGGCCCGTGTGCAGGCGGCGATCGATCACCTCGGTTTCGTCCGCAATGACGCCGCCCGGCAGCTCAAGGCCGGCCGGTCGCGCAGCGTCGGGCTGGTGGTGCTGGACATCGGCAACCCGTTTTTCACCGATATCGCCAGGGCCGCCGAACGCCGGGCCGGTGAGCACAACCTCACGGTGCTGCTGGGTACGTCCGATGACGACGCAGGACGCGAACGCGCCTATATCGACGCATTCGACGAACAACGGGTGTATGGGCTGCTGGTGTCGCCGGTGAATGACGATCTGGACCGGTTCACCGCGCTGCGGGAACGTGGCACCCCGGTCGTGCTCGTCGATCGGGACGGCAGCGGAACGCCTTTCGATTCGGTCGCGGTCGATGATGTGGCCGGCGCACGGTTGGCGGTAACCCACCTGTGCGCGACGGGCCGGCGGCGGATCGCCTTCGTGGGCGGCCCGGATGCCTTGCGCCAGATCCGCGACCGACGCCGCGGAGCCGCCGAGGCCGTTGCCGGAACGGCTGGCGCCCAACTGGAGAACATCGACGTCGCGGCCTTGAGTGTGCTGGCCGGCCGCGCGGTCGGCGAACGGTTGCGGGAACGGCCGACGGCGCGGCGACCCGATGCGGTGTTCTGCGCCAACGATCTGTTGGCGATCGGGGTGCTGCAGGCGTTGACCCTGATGGGTGATCTGCGGGTGCCCGAGGACATCGCGCTGGTCGGGTATGACGATATCGATTTCGCGCGGTCGGCCGTGGTGCCGTTGACCTCCGTGCGACAGCCGACGGCCGATATCGGGTCCACCGCGGTAGACCTCCTGATCGACGCGTCCGAGCATGGTGGCGACCGGCGCAAGCCCAGACATGTGGTATTCCAACCCGAACTTGTGGTCCGGGCGTCGACGGGATAGCGCGCCGTCAAAACGGCGGGGGTTCGGTGTTCTCGTCGATCGTGTGTTGGTTGAGTCGCCGTTCGGCCTCGATGCGGGCGGTGCGCGTTTCAGCGCGGGTGCGGCGGCGTTGTGGCATGGCCAGTCCCCGGTCGGGGATGTCGCTGACCGGTGTGGGCGGCGGTGCCGCGGTGTGAACCGCTCTGTCGGGGAACAGGATTTGGCTCAGCGGCACGGTGCTGTAGGCGTGGCCGGTGGGGCTGGTCCAGGTGTGAGATCCGTCAGGATGCTGCCGTTTGGTCCAGCCGCCGAAGGTCTTGAGGAGATGGTGGGTGCGGCACAGGGCCGACAGATTGCCGGGGTGGGTGGCCCCGGCCGGCCAGGGCACGCTGTGGTCGAGATCGCAGTGCTGGGCGGAGCGGTTGCAGCCGGGGAAGACGCAGACGAGATCCCGGGTGCGGACCCAGGTTGCGATCTTGATGGTGGGGCGGTAGCCGGGCGCCGCGGGCAGATCGGCGGGGTCGGCCAGGGACGTGACGCGGGCGCCGGTGGTCACCAGTTCGGTGAGCACCGGACCTGGCAGCACGCCACCGCCGATGAGCACACCGGGGGTGGCGACGGTCGCCACGGGGCCTTGGCGGCGGGCACCGTCACCGTGCAGGTCGGGGTCGCGGGGCGAATTCGAGGGCGGCGCCGACTCGGTGAGTACGTACACCGTGACCGCGGCCGAGCGCGGATCCTCCTGTGCTGCGGGGCAGCTCGGGTTCCCACACAGACACGCGAGCCGTTCTGCACCGGGGTCGGCGCCGAGCAGCCCGAGGGCGTCGGCCATCCGCTGCGGCGTGGTACGCGGGTCGTCGTCGCAGACCGTGGCGGCGATCGCGGCGAGGCGGGCGCGCAGGGCAGCGGCATCGGTGGCGAACAGTTGCCCGTAGACACCGACCGTGCCCGCGAGATCGTCGGCACCGCCGAACTCGAGGTACCGCGAGCGGGCCGCGCAGCGGGAGCCGTGCACGGCGGACGGATCGAACTTCTCGATCCACACGTCGATGGCGTCCTCCAGCCCTTTCTGGGACAGCGTCCCGAGGTGCGGGGCGATGCCTGCCAACGCGGCGTCGATGAGCGCCAGGGGTTCGTCGTGGATCACCAGGCGGGTACGCCAGGTGATGGCGGCGGCGATCTTGGCCGAGATCTCGCCGCTGGCCAGCAGGGCCCCGACCTTGGGTAGCCGGTCCCGCAGCGCGACGGCGATGCGCATCTGGGCGGAGGCGGCCTGCTTGGACAGCCCGCAGGCGGCCGACACGTCGGCGGTGGCGTACTCCCAGCCGTCGATCGCGGCGTGGGCGATCGCGTCGTCCTCGTCATCGCAGTGCTGCGCGACGATCGCGGCGATCATCGCCCATCGATTCGCGGCGGCCACCGCTTCGGTCCGGGTGGCTGCCCGCAGCGCGTCGATCAGCGCTGCGGCATCGGCCTCGGACCGTTCGAACATATGTTCATACTACGCCCGGCCACCGACATGCATCACCGATTTTGCTCCGCCGCAATGTTATTGGGGCTTGTCGCTGAAAAGTCGCTCGGAGGTGGGCAATCGCACCCACGCCGCACTCTCGGCACGATCAACACGTCCAACGTGCGCGGGCCGTGCACCCCTTCGACCCGCTGCAACTCGATATCACTGGTGGCGCTCGGCCCCGAGATGAAGGTCAGGGGCCGGGTCGGGTTCAGGGCGGCGAAACCTTGCGGCACGGTGTCGACGATCTGATCCACTCGCACGATGCAGATGTGGTGATCGGGCACCAGGGTCAGGGCTCGACGGCCCTGCGTGGAACCGGCATCCAGCACGATGGTTCCGGTCGCCGCGATGCCGACGGCGCAGCCGGTGAGCACGGCATCGGCGCGGTCCAGCGCCGAGACATCCAGCGGGGGCGCATCGACCACCACATGCATGCCGGTCACCCAGTCGGCCGGGACGTCAGCAGGTATCACCACGGTCGCATCGGCCGCGACGAGGCCGCGTACCGCCGCCGCGATATCCGTGGCCCGGTGCACCCGGGCCCGGTATTCGGCGACGGCCTCGGCGAAGCGCTCGACATCGGCCGGTCCGGTGAGCGGATCCCGGGAGTAATCCCGCGGTACCACAACAGGTTCCGGAGGCGCACCGGCCAGCGCCGCGCGGATCCGGCCCAACACCGCCGCTCGTGCATCCGTCATGTGTTGCTCCCTCGGGTGCGCGCCCACCACTGCCGGAAGGTCTCCTTCGGCGGTTCGGGGATATCGCGGCTGGCGGTCCATTTCGAGGCCGGCCAGGGCAGCGCACTGATGCGGTGATCTTTTCCGGCGATCAATCGTCCTGCGCCGAGCGCCTTTTCGGCCAGCGCGAACCGGCCGGGCGCCGACATCGCCCACCCCGCGGCCTTCATGGCCAGGTCCTGCCCGCCGGGCAGTCCGCCCCTTACGCCCCTTTCTGCATCCACCTGCTGGGCGCGCAGATGCACCAGAATCGACGGGATGTCGATGCGCACCGGGCAGGCGTCGAAACACGCCCCGCACAACGACGATGCATAGGGCAGGCTGGCGTTGGGGTCGTCGTGCCCGGTGGTGCCGGTCAACTGGGGCGACAGGATCGCCCCGATGGGCCCGGGATACACCGACCCGTACGCGTGGCCGCCGGTGCGCTCGTACACCGGGCACACGTTGAGGCAGGCGCTGCACCGGATACAGTGCAGCGCAGCGCGTCCCACCTCGTCGGCCAGCACCCGGGTCCGGCCGTTGTCCAGCAGCACCAGGTGGAAGTGTTGCGGACCGTCGCCGGGGTGCACGCCGGTCCACATCGAGGTGTACGGGTTCATCCGCTCCGCTGTCGAGGACCGGGGGAGTAGTTGCATGAACACTTCCAGATCCGCGAACGTCGGGATGATCTTCTCGATCCCCAGCACGGTGATCAGCGTCTCAGGCAGGGTCAGGCACATCCGGCCGTTGCCCTCTGATTCGACCACGGCGAGCGTACCTGTCTCGGCCACAGCGAAATTCGCTCCGCTCACGGCGACCTTCGCGGTGAGGAACTTGCGCCGCAGATGAGCCCGGGCCGCCATCGCCAGCACCCGCGGATCGTCGGTCAGCTCACCGGCCTCGGGCATTTCCCGGGTGAAGATCTCGCGGATCTCGGCGCGGTTGCGGTGGATCGCGGGGACCAGGATGTGGCTGGGTTTGTCGTGGCCGAGTTGCACGATGAGCTCGGCGAGGTCGGTCTCGAACGCCGCGATGCCCTCGGCCTCCAGGTGCTCGTTGAGACCGATTTCCTGGGTGGCCATGGACTTCACCTTGACCACCTCGGTGCTGCCGGTGTCGCGGATCAGGTCCGTGATGATCTGATTGGCCTCGGCGCCGTCGCGGGCCCAGTGCACCACTCCGCCGTGCGCGCGGACATTGCGTTCCAGTTGTTCGAGCAGTCCGGGGAGCCGGGCCATGACGTCTTGTTTCAGGGCGCTGCCGGCGGCGCGCAGCTGCTCCCAGTCCGCGCATTCCTGCACCGCGGCAAGGCGCTTGGCGCGGATGGTTCGGGTGGCGTGGCCGATGTTGCGGCGCAACTGGGCGTCGTCGAGCGCGGTGCGCGCGGCTTGCGGGAACGGGACGTCACCGCGCAGATTCCCGACGCCGGGGGTGCCGAGGAACGTCACGCGCTTGCGTCCTGCCCGGCCAGGATCTCGGCCAGGTGCACGGTGCGGACCCCAGCCCGCAGCCGGCTCAGGCCGCCGCCGATGTGCATGAGGCACGACGAGTCCCCGGCGCTGCACACCTCGGCGCCGGTGTCGAGGATGTTGGTCATCTTGTCGGCGAGCATCGCGGTCGACGTGTCGGCGTTCTTCAGGGCGAAGGTGCCACCGAAACCGCAGCACGAGTCGGCGGCCGGCAACTCGACCAGGGTCAATCCGCGGACGTTGCGCAGCAGCCGCAGCGGCTTGTCGCCGACGCGCAGCATGCGCAACGAGTGACAGGTCGGGTGGTAGGTGACCCGGTGTGGGTAGTAGGCCCCGACATCGTCGATGCCGAGGACGTCGACGAGGAATTCCGAGAGTTCGAAGGTGCGGCCGGCAACCGCCTCGGCGCGGGCGGCCAACCGTTCGTCACCGGCACGCCGGGCCACCATGGCGTGCTGGTGGCGCACGGAACCCACACACGATCCGGACGGGGCCACGACGGCGTCACACCCCACCGTCTCGAAGACGTCGACGTGATGGCGCACCACCGTGGTGGCCTCGTCGAGATAGCCGGTGTTGATATGCATTTGCCCGCAACAGGTCTGGCCGGACGGGAACACCACCTCGTGGCCGAGTCGCTCCAGCACGGCGACGGTGGCAATTGCGGCTTGCGGAAAGAGCGCATCCGCCAGGCAGGTCGCGAACAGGGCGATTCGCATAGCTTCCTCAGATTAACGCCGCCGCCGGCGGGGTGGCGGCGATCGCGCGGATGAATGATTGAAACGTTTCAAAACACCGTACTGTGACCGCAGTCATAAGTCAACGCGCACCCCCGATGTCAATCGATCAGCGTGGCAAGCAGATTCGCCGACCGCAGCGCCCTGGCAACCGGCTGTGCAATACCGTGGCGGGTGTGGTGAACCCAGCGACGCACCCCGGCGGCGGTTTCAACCCGCCCGAGCCCACCACCAAGGGCGGCCCGGACTACGGCCGATTCGTCGACGCGGTGCGCACGCTGCAGGACCACGCCCGCGCCGCCGACGCGCCCGACGCGGTGATCAGCGAGGCCGCGGATCTGATCGAAAAGGTGTCGGCCCTGCTGGCGCCCTACGCGGCCGACGAATGGCATTCGCCGTCCGGTCGCCGGATGGACCTGCCCAACCGCCGCAACATCATGTCGGTGCCGGTCGACCTCGTGGTCACCGACGCTGGTCGGATCGGCGGGGCGGCGCGGTTCCGTCGCTTCCATCTGGGCCGTAACGGTGCCGTGCACGGTGGTGCGTTGGGGTTGCTCTTCGATTCGCTGCTGGGCTTCACCACCGCCAAACTGACCAAGAGCCCGTACCAGCGCACCGCGCACCTGGGCATCGACTACCGCAAGGTCGTCCCGATCGAGAAGGAGCTGCGGGTGGACGCCGGAATCGACAGGATCGACGGGCGCAAGATCTTCGTCAGCGGTCGACTGTTCGACGGTGACGAGCTGCTCACCGAGGCCGACGCCCTGTTCGTCCGGCTCAAGCCGGGGCAGCCGTGAACGAGTCCGTGAACGAATCCGCCAATCAGTCAAGGTACTCGGCGGTCAAGCGCCGCTGGGCACGCTGGCGTGACGGGCTGCGGGAACGGCCGGTCGCCGATTTCGTCTACCGCGTCGTCGTCGGGGTGGTGGGCCTGCTGGTGCTGGCCGTCGGCATCATCGCCATCCCGTACCCCGGCCCGGGATGGGCGATCGTCTTCCTCGGTCTGGCGATCCTGGCGACCGAATTCCGCGCCGCCCAGGTGGCGCTGCACTGGGTGAGGCAACGGTACGACGCCGTGATGGCCTGGTTCGGCCGCCAGCACATCGCCGTGAAAGCCCTGAGTGCGGCCTTCACCGGGCTGGTGGTGGTGGCCAGCCTGTGGGGTCTGGGTGCCCTGTATTGGTTCGGCGATCTGATCGGCTTCCAACCGGCCTGGCTGAAGAGCCCGATCGGTATCGGCTCCGACTGACCCACCCCGATAGCATGGTCGCGTTCTGTGTACCTGCCTGAGGAGAGTTCCCGATGAGCGCCGCCGCCAGCCCCGCCCCCGCAGCCCCGATCCGGGTTGCTGCCGGGACCACCGCTGGTGCAGCCGTCCGCGCTGCCGGCCTACCCGAACGGGGCGCGCCGGACGCCATCGTGGTGGTGCGGGACGCCGACGGCCGGCTGCGTGACCTGTCCTGGACGCCTGACGCCGATGTCGAGGTGGTGCCGGTGGCCGCCGACACCGACGACGGCCGCAGCGTCATCCGGCACTCGGCTGCGCACGTGCTGGCCCAGGCGGTGCAGGAGCTGTTCCCGGAGGCCAAGCTGGGCATCGGCCCGCCGATCACCGACGGCTTCTACTACGACTTCGATGTGGCCGAACCGTTCACGCCGGAGGATCTGGCCAAGCTGGAGAAGCGGATGGCCAAGATCGTCAAGGACGGTCAGCTGTTCTCCCGCCGCGTCTACGAATCCAAGGAGCAGGCCCGTGAGGAGCTGGCCAACGAGCCCTACAAGCTCGAACTCGTCGACGACAAGTCGGGTGACCCGGACGTCATGGAGGTCGGGGGTGACGAGCTGACCGCCTACGACAACCTCAATGCCCGCACCAAGGAACGCATCTGGGGGGACCTGTGTCGGGGGCCACACATCCCGACCACGAAGTACATCCCCGCGTTCAAGCTGACCCGCAGTAGCGCGGCGTACTGGCGCGGCGACCAGAACAACGCCAGCCTGCAGCGCGTGTATGGCACCGCGTGGGAATCGCAGGAGGCGCTGGACCGGCACCTGGAGCTCATCGAAGAGGCGCAGCGTCGTGACCACCGCAAGCTCGGGGTGGAACTCGACCTGTTCAGCTTCCCCGACGAGCTCGGCTCGGGCCTGCCTGTCTTCCATCCCAAGGGCGGCATCATCCGCAAGGAGTTGGAGGACTACTCGCGGCAGAAGCACGAGCAGGCCGGCTACCAGTTCGTCAACACCCCGCACATCACCAAGGAGAACCTGTACATCACGTCGGGCCACCTGGAGTGGTACGCCGACGGCATGTTCCCGCCGATGCAGATCGACGCGGAGTACAACCCGGACGGCAGTGTGCGCAAGCCCGGCCAGGACTACTACCTGAAGCCGATGAACTGCCCGATGCACCACCTGATCTACCGGTCGCGGGGCCGGTCGTATCGCGAATTGCCGTTGCGGCTCTTCGAATTCGGGTCGGTGTACCGGTATGAGAAGTCGGGTGTCGTGCACGGGCTGACCCGGGTGCGCGGCATGACCCAAGACGATGCGCACATCTACACCACCCGCGAACAGATGCGCGACGAGTTGACATCGTTGCTGCAGTTCGTGCTGGATCTGCTCTCGGACTACGGTCTGGACGACTTCTACCTGGAGCTGTCCACCCGCGACCCGGCGAAGTCGGTCGGTTCCGACGAGCTGTGGGAAGAGGCCACCGCGACGCTGCGTGAGGTGGCCGAGGCCTCCGGGCTGGACCTGGTGCCCGACCCGGGCGGCGCGGCGTTCTATGGACCCAAGATCTCCGTGCAGGTCAAGGATGCGCTGGGCCGGCACTGGCAGATGTCGACCATCCAGCTGGATTTCAACATGCCCGACCGGTTCGAGCTGGAGTACACCGCCGCCGACGGCAGCCGGCAACGGCCGGTGCTGATCCACCGCGCGCTGTTCGGGTCGATCGAGCGGTTCTTCGGGGTGCTCACCGAGCATTACGCGGGGGCGTTCCCGGCCTGGCTGGCGCCGGTGCAGGCGGTCGGGGTGCCGGTCGCCGACAAGCACGTTCCCTACCTGGAAGAGATTGCCGCCCAACTGAAGTCGCTCGGCATCCGGGTCGAGGTGGATGCCAGCGATGACCGGATGGCCAAGAAGATCGTGAACCACACCAACCAGAAGGTGCCGTTCATGCTGCTCGCCGGAGACACCGATATCGAGTCGCAGGCCGTGTCCTTCCGATTCGGGGACCGCAGCCAGATCAACGGCGTGCCCCGCGAGGCTGCCGTGGCGGCCATCGCCGACTGGGTCACCCGTCGGGAAAATGCAACGCCCAACGCCGATCTGTTCAAGGTGGACGGGTGAGCGAAGCTGACGGGGTAGGCGCATGACCGACGCGGACCGGATCGTGGACACCGGTGTCGGCGATCCCGACCATCTGCAGCGGCTGTGGACCCCGCACCGGATGAGCTATATCGCCGAATCGCCCATGAAGAAGGGCGCCGGTTCGGCGCTGTCCTCGGAACCGTTCACCGACATCCCGCAGATGGCGGACGAGGACGGTCTGATGGTCGCCCGCGGCGAGCACGTCTACGCGGTGCTCAACCTGTACCCGTACAACCCGGGTCATCTCATGGTGGTGCCCTACCGGCGGCTGTCCGAACTGGAAGACCTCACCCCTGCGGAGAGCGCTGAGCTGATGGCGTTCACCCAGAAGGCGATTCGCGTCATCAAGGCGGTGTCGCGGCCGCACGGCTTCAACGTCGGGCTGAACCTGGGGTCGTCGGCCGGCGGGTCGCTGGCCGAGCACCTGCACATGCATGTGGTGCCGCGTTGGGGCGGCGACGCCAACTTCATCACCATCATCGGTGGGTCGAAGGTGATCCCGCAGTTGCTGCGCGACACCCGGGAACTGCTGGCGACGGAATGGGCGAGGCAGAGCGGCACGGCGACGGGGCAGTCGGCAAATGAGTGACTTCTACCTGATGACCCGGGCGGCGTACGTCAAGCTGTCCCGACCGGTCGCCAGGGCGGCGCTGCACGCCGGATTCACCCCCGACAGCATCACGGTGCTGGGCACCGCCGCGTCGGTTCTCGGTGCGCTGACCCTGTTCCCGATCGGCCAGCTGTGGTACGGCGCGCTGGTGGTGTGGTTTTTCGTGCTGGCCGACATGCTCGACGGGGCGATGGCCCGAGAGCGCGGCGGCGGTAGTCGGTTCGGGGCGGTGCTGGACGCCACCTGCGACCGGATCGCCGACGGTGCGGTGTTCTGCGGGCTGGCCTGGTGGGCGGCGTTCGGCATGCACAACTCCCAACTGGTGGTGGCCATCCTGATCTGTCTGGTGACCTCACAGGTCATCTCGTATATCAAGGCCCGCGCCGAGGCCAGCGGCCTGCGCGGGGACGGCGGCATCATCGAACGCCCGGAACGGCTCATCATCACCCTGACCGGTGCCGGATTGAGTGGCTTGTTCGGCGTGCCGCTGATCCTGGAGATCGCCATGTGGATGCTGGCCCTGGCCAGCGTGGTGACCGTCGCCCAGCGGCTGCATGCGGTGCGGACATCGCCGGGCGCCATGGACCCACTGACCCCGACGCCCCCGGCGACCGAGGTGGGCGAAGAGTGAGCACACCGTCGGCGGGGCTGCCCAAGGTGCGAGGACTGCGTGTGCCGCTGGGAGGTGAGCTCACCGACCTCGGGTACGCAGCCGGCTGGCGCGTGGTGCGGGCCATGCCGGAATTCGCCGCCCGCAACATGTTCGAGGCCGGTGCGCTGTACGCCGCTCGCGGTGGCGGCCCGGCGCAATTGCGCAAGAACCTGGCCAGGATCTTGGGAGTGCGCCCCGCCGACGTGCCCGGCAGCCTGATCCGCGCGTCGCTGGCGTCCTACGCCCGGTACTGGCGCGAGGCGTTTCGGCTGCCGTCGATGGACCATCGAGTGCTCGCGGCCCGGTTGCAGGAACTGGCCGAGGGCGACGAGCATGTCGCCGACGCACTGGCGGCGGGCCGGGGCGCGGTACTGGCCCTGCCGCACAGCGGCAACTGGGATATGGCCGGCGTGTGGCTGACCAACACGTACGGCCGGTTCGCCACCGTCGCCGAACGCCTGAAACCGGAGTCGCTGTATCAGCGGTTCGTGGACTACCGGGAGAGCCTGGGTTTCGAGGTGCTGCCGCTCAACGGCGGGGCACGCCCGCCCGGCGAGGTGCTCGCCGACCGGCTGCGCGCCAACGGGCTGGTCTGTCTGATGGCCGACCGCGACCTGACCCGCTCCGGTATCGAGGTCGAGTTCTTCGGTGAGGCCACCCGGCTGCCGGCCGGCCCGGCCCGGCTGGCGCTGGAGACCGGTGCAGCGCTGCTGCCCACCCACTGCTGGTTCTCCGGTGACGGCTGGGGCACCCGCATCCACGCGCCGTTGGACACCTCCTCCGGTGACGTCACGGTGATCACCCAGGCGCTGGCAGACCACTTTGCGGCGAATATCGCGCAGTACCCGGCCGATTGGCACATGCTGCAGCCGCAGTGGCTGGCCGACCTCTCCGATGAGCGCCGTGCCCGGCTCGAAGGCCGGTAGGGGAGCACCGATGCGCATCGGGATGGTGTGCCCGTATTCGTTCGACGTCCCCGGCGGCGTGCAGGCCCACGTGCTGCAACTCGCCGAGGTGTTCCGCTCCCAGGGGCACGT
Organism: Mycolicibacterium chengduense; assembly: GCF_033741155.1. Classification (NCBI taxonomy): domain Bacteria; kingdom Bacillati; phylum Actinomycetota; class Actinomycetes; order Mycobacteriales; family Mycobacteriaceae; genus Mycobacterium; species Mycolicibacterium chengduense. Next base: position 484,484 of record NZ_JAWQNH010000006.1, read on the forward strand.
GGTGAGCGTGCTGGCGCCCTCCTCCCCGCATGTGCAGGTGCCGGACTATGTGGTGTCGGGCGGTAAGGCCGTGCCCATCCCGTACAACGGGTCGGTGGCCCGGTTGCGCTTCGGGCCGGCCACGCATCGCACCGTCAAGAAATGGCTCAGCCAAGGCGATTTCGACGTGCTACACCTGCACGAGCCGAACGCCCCGAGTCTGTCGATGCTGGCGCTGATGATCGCCGAGGGCCCGATTGTCGCCACCTTCCACACGTCCACAACGAAGTCGTTGACGCTGAGCGTCTTTCAGGGAATCCTGCGGCCTTGGCACGAGAAGATCGTCGGCCGCATCGCGGTGTCGGATCTGGCGCGGCGGTGGCAGATGGAGGCACTGGGCTCCGACGCCGTCGAGATTCCCAACGGGGTGCCCGTCGCGACATTCGCTTCGGCCCCGCTGCTGGACGGCTATCCGCGCCCCGGCCGGTGCGTGCTCTTCCTCGGCCGCTTCGACGAGCCGCGCAAGGGAATGGACGTGCTGCTGGCCGCGCTGCCCCGGCTGGCCGCGGCCTTCCCGGATATCGAGGTCCTGGTGGTGGGCCGAGGCGATGAGAAGGCACTGGCCGAGAAGGCCGGCGACTTGGCCACCCATCTGCGATTCCTCGGCCAGGTCGACGACGCCACCAAAGCCTCGGCACTGCGCAGCGCCGACGTGTACTGCGCACCCAACACCGGCGGGGAGAGTTTCGGCATCGTGTTGGTGGAGGCGATGGCGGCCGGCACCGCGGTGGTGGCCAGCGATCTGGATGCGTTCCGGCGCGTGCTGGACAACGGCCAGGCCGGCCGGTTGGTCCCCGTCGACGATGCCGACGCGCTGGCCGATGCCCTGATCGCCGTGCTCGGTGACGACCCGCTGCGGGCCCGCTACGTCGAGGTGGCCGGCACCGTGGTGCGTCGCTACGACTGGTCGGTGGTGGCCGCCGACATCATGCGGGTGTACGAGACGGTGGCGATGTCCGGGGTGCGCGTGCGGGTGGCCGACTAGTGCTGGTTCTGACGATCGTGCTGGCGGTGCTGATCGGCGCCGCGATCCTGCTGACCGGCTCCTGGGCTTATCTGACCGCCAACCGGCTGGACCGCCTGCACGTGCGATACGACCTGTCCTGGCAGGCGCTGGACGCCGCGCTGGCCCGGCGGGCGGTCGTCGCGCGGGCGGTCGCCGTCGACGCCTTCGGGCAGGACCCCCAGGGCAAGCGACTCGCCGCGTTGGCCGACGCCGCCGAACGCGCCCCCCGCGCGGCACGCGAAGCCGCCGAGAACGAACTGTCCGCGGCGCTGGGCGCCGTCGCCCCGTCGGCGCTGCCGCTGGCCCTGGTCGCCGAACTCGCCGATGCCGAGGCCCGGGTGCTGCTGGCCCGCCGGTTTCACAACGACGCCGTCCGGGACACCCTGGCGCTGCGCGAACGGCCCATGGTGCGGTTGCTGCACCTCGGTGGTACCGCCGCCCTGCCCAGCTATTTCGAGATCGTCGAACGCGCAGGGCCGGCAGCGCGCGACACCGCCTCGGCCGGCACGCGGGTCTCCGCGCGGGTGGTCTTGCTCGACCAGGACGGTCACGTGCTGCTGTTCCGCGGATCCGACCCAGCTCGTGACGGTGCGGACGCCCGGCCGTGGTGGTTCACCATCGGGGGCGCCGTCGAGCCCGGCGAGGGCCTGGCGGACGCGGCGGCCCGCGAACTCTTCGAGGAGACCGGGCTGCGGGTTCCCACGGCCGACCTCGTCGGACCGGTATGGCGCCGGGACGCCATCATCGACTTCAACGGCGCGGTGATCCGCAGCGAGGAGCTGTACTTCGTGCATCGCACCCGCCGGTTCGAACCCGTGGCGATCGGCCACACGGCCCTGGAACGCCGCTACATTCACGGCCACAGATGGTGCGATGCGACAATGATCGCCGAGCTGGTCGCCAAGGGGGAGTCGGTGTATCCGCTGCAGCTCGGCGAGTTACTGGCGCAGGCCGGAGAGCTCGCCGATGTGCGCGGTGCCGGGCCGGGAACCCAGCCTCAAGAGATCCGCTGAGACTGCGGATCCAATTGATTTGGCGCCACGTTTAGACTAGATCAGTAGTGAACTGGAGGAGATTGCGATGGATTTCGTCGGGCAGGAGCGCAGCGACCGGGAAATCGGTGCGGCAGCGCAGAACGGTAACCAGACCGGCACCGCCCGGGTGAAACGCGGGATGGCCGAGATGCTCAAGGGCGGCGTCATCATGGACGTGGTCACCCCGGAGCAGGCCCGGATCGCCGAGGCCGCCGGTGCGGTGGCGGTGATGGCCTTGGAGCGGGTGCCCGCGGACATCCGCGCCCAGGGCGGGGTCTCCCGGATGAGCGATCCGGACATGATCGAGGGCATCATCGACGCGGTCACCATCCCGGTGATGGCCAAGGCCCGCATCGGGCACTTCGTCGAGGCGCAGATCCTGCAGAGCCTGGGCGTGGACTACATCGACGAGTCCGAGGTGCTGACCCCGGCCGACTACGCCAACCACATCGACAAGTGGCGCTTCACCGTGCCGTTCGTCTGTGGTGCCACCAACCTGGGTGAGGCGCTGCGCCGGATCACCGAGGGTGCGGCCATGATCCGGTCCAAAGGTGAGGCCGGCACCGGCGATGTCTCCAATGCCACCACTCATATGCGGACCATCGGCGCCGAGATCCGCCGGCTCACCTCGTTGAGCGAGGACGAGTTGTTCGTGGCGGCCAAGGAACTGCAGGCGCCCTATGACCTGGTGGTCGAGGTGGCCCGGGCCGGCAAGCTGCCGGTCACGATGTTCACCGCCGGCGGCATCGCGACCCCGGCCGACGCGGCGATGATGATGCAGCTCGGCGCCGAAGGTGTGTTCGTCGGCTCGGGCATCTTCAAGTCCGGCGACCCGGCTGCGCGGGCGGCGGCCATCGTGAAGGCCACCACCTTCTACGACGATCCCGACGTGCTGGCTAAGGTCTCCCGCGGTCTCGGCGAGGCCATGGTCGGCATCAACGTCGACGACATCCCGGTGCCTCACCGGCTCGCCGAACGCGGCTGGTAAAACTCACAACGTGGCGATTGAAGAGATCCTCGACCTGGAGCAGCTCGAGGTCGACATCTATCGCGGTGGGGTGTTCAGCCCGGAGTCGGGCTTCCTGCAGCGCACGTTCGGCGGACACGTCGCGGGCCAGTCCCTGGTGTCGGCCGTGCGCACGGTGGACCCGAGGTTCCAGGTGCACTCACTGCACGGGTACTTCCTGCGGCCCGGCGACGCCCGCGCGCCGTCGGTGTATCTGGTGGAGCGGATCCGCGACGGCGGATCATTCTGCACCCGCCGGGTGAGCGCCATCCAGCACGGCCAGACCATCTTCAGCATGTCGGCGTCGTTCCAGACCGACCAGAGCGGGATCGAGCACCAGGACGCGCCGCCGGTCACGCTGCCGCCGGACGACATTCCTGACTTCAAGTCGGTCAGCAAGGTGTTCGACGACGCCAGTTTCCGGCAGTTCGACGAATGGGATGTCCGGATCATTCCGAGGGAATCGCTGAACCTGTTGCCGGGCAAGGCATCTCAGCAGCAGGTCTGGTTCCGTCATCGCGATCCGCTGCCCGACGATCCGGTGCTGCACATCTGCGCGCTGGCCTATATGAGCGATCTGACCTTGCTCGGCTCGGCGCAGGTGACCCATCCCGCGGAGCGTGCGCATCTGATGGTGGCGTCGCTGGATCACGCCATGTGGTTCATGCGCCCGTTCCGGGCCGACGAATGGCTGCTCTACGACCAGTCCTCGCCGTCGGCGTGTGGCGGCCGTTCGCTGACCCAGGGCAAGATTTTCAATCGCTCCGGCGAGATGGTGGCCGCCGTCATGCAGGAGGGGCTGACCCGATACCAGCGGGATTTCGTCCCGCCCCCCACGTGACCGTCCGGGTCGGCGTGCTCGCCCTGCAGGGCGATACCCGCGAGCACCTGGCCGCGCTGCGCGAAGCCGGTGCCGACGCGCTCACGGTACGCCGGGCTTCGGAGCTGGAATCGGTTGATGCGTTGGTGCTTCCCGGTGGGGAATCCACCGCGATCAGTCATCTGCTGCGGGAGTTCGAGCTCTTGGCGCCGCTGCGTGCCCGGCTGGCCGGCGGGATGCCGGCCTACGGGTCATGCGCGGGGATGATCCTGCTGGCCGACGAAATCTTGGACGCCGGCGCCGAAGGCCGGCGCGCCGAGCCCTTGCACGGTATCGACATGACGGTGCGCCGCAACGCCTTCGGACGCCAGGTCGACTCCTTCGAAGAGGACATCGCGTTCGAGGGGTTGGACGGCCACGTGCATGCGGTGTTCATCCGAGCGCCCTGGGTGGAGCGGGTGGGCCCGGAGGTCGAGGTGCTGGCCCGCGCCGGCGGCCATCCCGTCGCCGTGCGCCAGGGCCGCATGCTGGCGACGGCGTTCCATCCCGAGGTGACCGGTGACCGACGGGTGCACAAACTGTTCGTCGACTCGCTCGGGTGAACGTTGCACCAACGCCGCCATGGAGTTTGCTGTCACAGCGGCCGCCGGTGACGCGCACAGCTTGCTCACATGTAGACGGTCCTCAATGGCTATGTGACACCCCAAACGACCGCGACGTTTTTCGTACCGCCCATCGACGCCGACCCTGACTTGCCTGCGGCGCAGCCCATGAATCTCCAGCGCTGGGCGCTGCCGGCGCTGCTCGTCGGCACCGCGGTGCTGTATCTGTGGCATATCACGGTCAACGGGATGGGCAATCAGTTCTATGCGGCGGCGGCGCAGGCCGGGTCGCAGGACTGGGAGGCGTTGCTGTTCGG